>JBBDNK010000011.1:0-132436 GCA_040877625.1 Aquisalimonadaceae bacterium | reverse complement strand
GCGAACGCCGCCTTGCCAGCGCGCTCGGATGGCTCCGCAGAGCCCCATGGGAATACATCAGTGTCTCCCTAGGGGCGGGGCTTCGCGAGTCGCGCCTGACCGCCACCTCCCCTGCCGCCCTCATGTGGGAATAAATTAGTGTCTCCCCTAGGGAACGCGACCGCCGATCCGGGTAGTGATGGCGGCAGCGGTGTCCGCCACGAGGCGGCCGAGGCCGTCCAGCCGGTCCGGCGTAAGCCGGCCGCTGGGGCCGGAGATGGATATGGCCGCGACCACGTCGCTCCAGGCGTCGAACAGGGGCGCGGCCACGCAGCGCATGCCGGCGACATTGGCTTCGTCGTCAATGACATAACCTTGCCGTCGCACCTTGTCCAGCGCCTTGAGCAGCGCGGCTCGGCTGTGAATGGAGTTCGCTGTCAGTGCCGGGAGGCCCGCGCGCGTTATCAGCGCACTGAGTTCGGGCTCGGATTTTCTGGATAACAGGGCAAGGCCAACGCCGGAGCAGGTCAGGGGGACCCGGTCTCCCAGCCGCGAGAATGCACGTACCATTGCACTGGACTCCACCTGCGCCAGATAGACGGCGGCGTCGTCCCGTTCGATGGCAAGGTTGGATGTCTCACCGGATTTCTCTGTCAGGTCCCGCATGTAGGAACGCGCCTGGTTTACCATGTCCCGCCCGCGAATGAAGGCGCTACCCACGGACACCGTTTTTACCCCGACACGCCAGAGCCCGGCCGGTTCTTCGAGTTCGGCGAAGCCCGCACGCTCGAGCGTGGTCAGCAGGCGGTGCGTCGTGGAGGCGGCAAGGTTCGCTTGCCTGGCGAGATCGGTAAGCAGTACACCGTGCGCGTTGGCGGCCAGAACTTCCAGCAAGCCCAGCCCGCGGGCGAGGGCCTGAACGGTATCCTGGCTGTCGTCGTTTCGATCAGGGCTGCGTGGTCGCCCGCGGCGGGCACCGGTTTGGTGGTCATTCATCGTTGCATCCTGTCGGCTTGGGCCCCTGCGTCGAATGCGGGTCATGCGCGCAGTCTCCGGCCAGCGATTTCCGACGCTATTAGATCAGATACGTGGCAAGTTCGGGAAACTCTGGGAATACATCAGTGTCTCCCACGGTCGTTTCTACGTAACGTATTCGATTCACGGCAAGGGTATAGTTCGATTGCGAACTTTTGTTTATGCGGACACAATGCTCGAGAGGCATGTAGACGGCACCTGCCGGTTTCATAATGACAAGCCGTCAATTGGAGGAAGCCATGTTGCGCATCAATTCAAAGTCACTGACTGCGATGGCAGTTGGCTTGGGACTTCTGGCGGCCAGCGCTGGCGTTTCCGCACAGACCGTGACCCTGCGGGTTCATCATTTTCTGCCGGCAGCATCACCTGCCCAGCAGGAACTGATGGAGCCGTGGGCGGAACGTGTCGAGCGGGATTCAGACGGTAGAATCGACGTTCAGATTTTTCCGTCGATGCAACTGGGAGGCTCACCGGGGCAGTTATATAACCAGGTCAGGGATGGTGTCGTGGACATTGTCTGGACCCTGACGGGCTATACCCCCGGGCGTTTCCATATTCTGCCGGTATTCGAGCTGCCGTTCATGGCAACCACCGCCGAGGCGACCAGTCAGGCCACCACGGCGTTCGCACTGGAGCACCTGCAAGATGAACTCGCCGACGTGCATCCGCTGCTGGTTCATGTCCATGCGCCGGGCTTTTTCCATACCCGGGAAAAGGCTGTCCGGAGCATCGCCGATCTGGATGGCATGAATATCCGTGCGCCTACCCGGCCGATGACCGCGACGCTTGAGCTGCTGGGCGCCAATCCTGTCGGCATGCCCGTGCCGGAGGTATCGCAGAGCCTGTCGACCGGTGTGATCGATGGCGCCGTCATTCCATGGGAGGTGGCGCGACCGCTGCGTATCCAGGAGGTTGTGGATCACCATACGGAGTTCGAGAGCGAGCGGGGGCTGTATACCGCGACATTCCTGTTTCTCATGAACAGAGGGGCTTACGAGCGTCTTCCAGAGGATCTGCGCCAGGTTATCGATGACAATTCCATGATGAACATTGCCCGTGACGTCGGCCGCGCCTGGGACCGAGCCGAGGGGCCGGGCCGGGAAGCCGCCGTGTCGCATGGCAACAACATTTATCAGATCTCCGCCGACGAAGCGAAGGAGTGGGAGGAAGCGACCCGGCCGGTGATTGATGAATGGATTGCCGACATGAACGAGCGTGGTCATGACGGTGAAGCCCTTTATAAAACTGCTCGCGATCTGATTGATCGATACGCGTCAAACTGAGCGTTCGGGATTTCTCCATGGTGGATTCGCTCGATTCCCGCGCGGACACACCGGAGACCAGCCTGCACAGGTTGATCTCCGGTGTGTGCAATATCTTCGCCGTGCTTGGAGGCCTGGTGCTGGTGAGCATCATGCTGAGCACGGTGTTCCATGTGCTAGGGCGGGTACTGTTCAATTCGCCGCTGCGCGGAAACTTTGAACTGGTGGAGTTCGGCAGCGCCACCGCGATATTTGCATTTCTGGCCTATTGTCAGCTTAATCGCGGCAACGTAATCGTCGATTTTTTTACCGCCCGGGCACCGGCTCGGGTGGTCAGTGCGCTGGGCATGGTAGGCGACCTGCTGTATGCCGCAATCGCGGCAGTGATCACCTGGCGGTTGACGCTGGGCATGCTGGACTATCGGCGTTACGGCGATGAAACCATGGTGCTGGGTCTGCCCACCTGGTGGGGGTTCGCCTCGGTACTACCGTCCGTCACGTTATTGACCCTGGTCTGTCTGTATACCGCGGGCCTGGAAATGCATGGCGTCATTCGAGGAGGTCGTCAGTGACGCCTTTTGTGCTCAGTTTTGTGATGTTGGCCCTGCTGCTCGTCATGCTGGTGCTACGGATACCAATAGGGGTGGCGATGTTCGTCACTGGAGCCATTGGCTATGTGAGTGTCAGCGGCTGGGAGCCGCTGATGAACCATCTGAAGTCCAACCCCTACCATTATTTTTCCACCTATTCACTTTCGGTGATTCCGCTGTTCGTTCTGATGGGTGAGTTTGCCACCCGCGCCGGAATGAGCCGGGCATTGTTTACGGCGGCGAACGCCTGGGTTGGGCACCGGCGCGGCGGCATGGCAATGGCCGCCATCGGTGGCTCGGCGGGGTTCGGATCAATCTGCGGATCGTCCCTTGCCACGGCGGCCACCATGACCCAGGTGGCCTTGCCGGAAATGCGCCGCTATGGCTACTCCGGAGCGCTCGCCACCGGTTCTCTGGCCGCCGGCGGAACGCTCGGCATTCTGATACCGCCGTCGGTGATTCTAGTGCTCTATGCAATCATGACCGAGCAGAGTATCGGCCAGATGTTCGTTGCAGCGGTGGTGCCGGCCGCGATTGCCGTTGCCGGCTATCTGATTGCCGTTCAGATTTCCTGTTATCTCGATCCCGACGCCGGCCCCGCCGG
Organism: Aquisalimonadaceae bacterium; assembly: GCA_040877625.1. Lineage (GTDB taxonomy): Bacteria > Pseudomonadota > Gammaproteobacteria > Nitrococcales > Aquisalimonadaceae > Methylonatrum. The sequence continues at coordinate 128,966 of JBBDNK010000011.1, read as the reverse complement.
AGCGCGAATGCCGCTGATTGACCGCTTCAGGACATTGCGTTCAGTCTGGCCGGTGGCGCTGATTTTCATACTGATCATTTTCGGCATCTACGGCGGCTGGTTCACGCCGACGGAAGGCGCGGCCATCGGTGCCTTCGGCACGGGCGTGCTGGCGGTAACGCTGGGCGGGATGCGTACGACGGAGTTTCTGGACTGCATTTATGGCACCGCGCGGATTACCGCGATGATCTTTCTGATCCTACTCGGTGCTGATCTGCTGAACGCCTTTCTGGGGTTGACCCGCATGCCCACGGAAGCGGCCATGATGATCGTCGAGATGGGGCTGTCACCTATGGCCGTGTTGCTGGCGATACTGGCAATTTACCTGGTCATGGGCTGTTTGATGGACAGTATGTCGATGCTGGTCCTGAGCATTCCCATTTTTTTCCCGATTGTTATGTCGCTGGACCTGGGTATGGCGCCACAGGATCAGGCGGTCTGGTTTGGCATCATTGCGCTGATTGTGGTCGAGATGGGCCTGATCACGCCGCCGGTGGGCATGAACGTATTCGTCATTAACGGCATGGCGCGGGACATTCCCATCATCGAGAGCTACAAGGGTGTGCTGCCGTTTCTGGCCATGGATGTCGTGCGCGTGTTGATTCTGGTGCTTTTCCCCGGAATCGTGCTCTGGCTGGGTAGCGTGCTTTAGCCTTCGCGCAGCGCCGCAAACGAGGAAAACCTGTAATGCAGCCGAATTTTCTGTTCATCATGGCCGACCAGCTCCGCTGGGACTATCTGGGTTGTGCTGGCCACGCATCCATCAAGACGCCATTCATCGATCAGCTGGCTAGCGAAGGGGTACGTTTTACGGACGCCTTCGTTCAGGCGCCGGTGTGCGGGCCGTCGCGGATGTGCTTTTATACGGGCCGCTACGCCATCAATCATGGCGCCACCTATAACGGCGTACCGCTGAACGTGGGCGAGCGGACGCTGGGGGATCACCTGCGGCCGCTGGGTTATCGCGTCGCGCTGGTCGGCAAGACCCATATGAAAGCCGATCTCGAGGGCATGCGCCGGCTTGGTATCGACCCTGAATCCAGCGTTGGCGTACTGGCGAAAGAATGCGGCTTCGAGCCTTACGAACGGGACGACGGCCTGCACCCCGATCAGACCGTGGATCCGGACCTGGCCTACAACCGCTACCTCCGGGAGCTCGGCTACGAGGGCGATAACCCCTGGCACGAATACGCCAATGGCGCGCTGGACGGGCACGGCAGCTTTGCCAGCGGCTGGTACATGCGTAACGCGCACCTGCCGGCGCGCGTCCGGGAGGAGCATTCGGAAACCGCGTACATGACCGACCGGGCCATGGATTTCATCAAGGAAACCTCCGATAAGCCCTGGTGCCTGCACCTGAGTTACATCAAGCCGCACTGGCCGTTCATGGCGCCGGCTCCGTACCACAACATGTACGGGGTAAAGGACATGCCGGCGCCGAACCGAACGCCAGCCGAGCGGGAAAGTGGCCATCCGGTCATCCGGGCCTATCAGCAGCATGAGGAAAACCTGAATTTCGCCCAGGATGAGGTCCGGGACCGTGTCATTCCGACCTACATGGGGCTGATTTCGCAACTGGATACCCACCTCGGGCGGCTGTTCAGATTCCTGGAAGCGGAAGGGCAGATGGACAACACGGTGATCGTCTTCACCAGTGATCACGGTGACTTCCTCGGCGATCACTGGCTTGGCGAGAAGGACTTGCTGCTCGAAGAGGCACTGCGAATTCCACTGATCATCAAGGCGCCGAACGGCCTGCGGGGCAAGGTCAGCAATGCCCTGGTGGAATCCATCGACCTGGTGCCGACATTCGTCGACATGGCCGGCGGCGAGTCTCTGGATCACATCCTGGAAGGGAAATCACTGGCGCCGCTGGTTCAGGGCGAAGCCCCGGAGCAGTGGCGCGACGCGGTTTTCTCGGAAATGGATTACGCCTGGCGCGGGGCGCGATTAAGCCTGAACGTGGCGCCCGACCAGGCCAGGGCATGGATGGTGCGGACCCGCGACTGGAAATACATCGATTATCAGGGGTTTCCGCCGCAACTTTTCGATCTCGAAAACGACCCCTCGGAACAGAACGATCTGGGAACGCATGCGGGCTATCAGAACGTTCGGCAGGAAATGGCGGCCCGTCTGTACCACTGGTTGCAGACGCGCAGAACCAGGGTCACGGTCAGTAACCCGACCGTGGTCAAGCAGACGGATACCGCCAAGGCGCGGGGCATGCTGTTCGGCGTCTGGTAGCCGGACAGCCTTTAAGGAGCCTCTGATCTATTCCCATGGGGCTCCTTCAGGACCACTCCATCGGCAGGCCGACATAATTCTCGGCCAGCGTCAGTGCGGCGGCCCGGGAGCTGGTTACATAATCCAGCTCGGCAAGCTGGCGGCGCTGATCGAATGCACTGGCGTCATCCTGGCGATGCAGCAATGTGGTCATCCACCAGGAAAAGCGCTGAGCTTTCCAGATCCTGCGCAGACAGACGTCCGAATAGGCATCCAGCGCCGTGCTGTCACCGGATTCGTAGTACGCCTGTAGTGCGCGTGCCAGCACGCGAACATCGGAAACCGCCAGGTTCAGGCCCTTGGCGCCGGTGGGCGGCACGATGTGGGCGGCATCGCCGGCGATGAACAGCCGGCCGTGCTGCATCGGCTCGCAGACGAAGCTGCGCAGCGGCACGATGTTTTTCTGAATGATCGGCCCTTCGACCGGTTTCCAGCCATCCACCGTTTCCAGACGGGTGCGGAGTTCTTCCCAGATGCGCTCATCCGGCCAGTTGGCGATGTCATCCTCGGGATCGCACTGGATATACATGCGCTGAACGGTTGGCGAGCGTGTGCTCACCAGTGCGAAGCCGCGCGGATGCTGCGCATAGATGAGTTCCTCCGAGGAGGGCGGGGCCTCCACCAGGATGCCGAGCCAGCCAAACGGATAGACACGCTGATACTCGGTGCGAACAGCTCGGGGGATCGCCGGGCGGGATACGCCGTGGTACCCGTCGCATCCGGCGACGAAGTCACAATGCAGCTCTATGGGATCATCGCCGAGTCGACCATGGATGGTCGGGTGGTCGGTGTCGAGGCCGGTCAGGCTATCGACCTTCGCCTCGAACAGAATCTGCCCGTCGGCATCCAACCGCGCCTTGATCAGGTCCTTCAGCACCTCATGCTGTGCGTAGAGCGTGATCTCCTTGCCACCGGTCAGCTCATTCATGTTGATTCGGTGTCCACGACCATTGAAGCGCAGTTCGATGCCGTCATGGACCGCGCCTTCGCGCTTCATTCGCTCACCGACACCGGTTTCGCTAAGTACGTCCACGGTACCCTGTTCGAGCACCCCGGCGCGGATCGTCGACTCGACTGCCTCGCGGCTGCGGGATTCCAGTATGACCGAGGAGATCCCTTCAAGATGCAGAAGGTGTGACAGCAGCAGCCCGGCTGGACCGGCGCCGATGATTCCGACCTGTGTACGCATGCCTGACACCTGTTCGATGGAAGTGATCGCTTGGTTCAATCAAGTTTCCCCGAGCCGGGGGCGGGACTGAATGGACGAATGGGATCAGTTTCTTGTACTTTTAAGCCATGTTTATTATATCGAACAGGTGTTCGCAAGGCGTAATCCAGTCTGGTCAGGGCATGAGAAAGTGACGAAAAGTAACGATGTACAAAGGTTTTTCCTCTATGGCGAGGAGGCCAGGGACGCGCTGCGGTTTATACATGTAGAGACATTGGCGACGCGCCTGGTCTTGCACGATTGGGAGATACGGCCCCACCGCCATGGGGATCTGCATCACCTCATACTGGTGCTGAGCGGCGTTGGTGAAATGCGGGTGGAGTTCAAGCGCCTGCCCTTTCGCGGACCGGCGCTGCTCGGCATCCCCGCTGCAATGGTGCACGGGTTTTCGTTCAGCCCTGGTACCGAAGGGTGGGTACTGACCGTATCGACCGATTTTCTCAATCTGGCACTGGTGGACCTGCAGGAGGTGGGGCTGGAGGGCATCCGCGCCGAGCCGCTGTTGATGAATCTGAGCACCGAGGAGCTGGATCAACGCCAACTGGGCAGACAGTTCGACGAGATCGCAGCCGAATTCCGCTGGCCGGAGCTTGGCCGCGGCAGTGCCATTGCCGCCCGATTCAGGCTGTTGCTCGTTACGCTGGCGCGGCTACGCCGGGTACAGGGCATTCGCCAGGATCTCCCCGAGGGCGCGGACAGCGTGCTTTTCGGGCGGTTTCGGCAATTGGTGGAAACCGGCTATACCGGCCACCGGCCCGTGAGCGCCTATGCCGCCGATATCGGTGTCAGCAGCAAGCGCTTGAATGCAGTGTGTCGACGGGTGGCCGGTTGCTCCGCCTCGCAGGTGTTGCACGCCCGGGTTCTGCTGGAGGCGCGGCGGTATCTCGCCTACAGCAACATGACGATCAGTCAGGTGGGGTACGCGCTCGGTTTCAACGATCCGGCTTATTTCTCGCGCTTCTTCTCCTTGCGCGAGGGTCTGCCGCCACAGGACTTCCGCCTTCGTTGCCGTGCCGAGGAAAGTGAATCGGCGATCAGGCCATGAACGGGCGAATGGCGTCGGCACAGCGTTTCAGCACCGGCAGATACCGCTGTTCAAGTTCAATGATCGGGACTCGCCCGGCGTTGGTGCTGACGTTCAGCGCCGCCACCACGGAGCCGCCGGCAGACAGTACAGGCACCGCCAGCGACCGCAGCGCGGGTTCAAGTTCCTGATCGACGATGCAGTAGCCGGTGGCACGTACGGTATGGAGAATTTCCTTCAGGGTGGCCTTGTCCGTGGTGGTTCGTTCCGTGTAGCGCCTGAGATCGGCCTTGTCCAGGAAGGCATCAAGTTCTGCGTCCGGCATTGCCGCAAGCAGAACGCGGCCCATCGAGGTAAAGGCGGCGGGTAGCCGTGAGCCCACCGACAGACTGATCGACATCAGCCTGTGAGAGGCATCGGAGCGCGAGACGTAAACGATATCGTCGTTCTGAAGTACCGCAAGCGAGCAGGCTTCCTGCAGCTCCTCGGTAACGGATTCAAGATGGCGCTGAACCACGCCGGCGAAATTGTGCGAGGCCAGGAACGCGAAACCAAGTTCGAGTACCTTGGGGGAGAGTTCAAAGTAGCGGCCGCCGCGGACAACGAAGCCGAGGTTCTCCAGCGTGAGCAGCAGACGGCGCGCGCCGGCGCGGGAGAGTTCGGTTTCCGCGGCGACTTCGGTCAGGGTCATGCGTGCCTTGCTCGGGCCGAAAGCCTGGATAACGGCCAGCCCCTTTGCCAGGGAGGTTACGAAGTCCCGGTTCTGCTCGGCCGCGGCCGAATCCGTATCGGTGTCTGAATTTGCCATGTCGAGTCCATTCCAGCGAATGGCGATGAAGGTGATCCGGCTTTTCCATTCATCGCCGTAGCTTGACGATATTGGCAGCGCTCGCCTAGTGTGCTTGCGAGAGCTACAGGTTGTTCGCAAAGCGAACTTTAGCATTGTCGGACTTCAGCGTACAGACAGGCGCGGTCTATCTGTCTCCTCAACGCTTCGGAGGCATGTGATGAATCATGAATTATTGGGATCCGCTTTCAGTACCGCGGAGATGGAACGCGAGATCGATTCGCGGGCATGGGTTCAGGCGATGCTGGATTTCGAGGCCGCGCTGGCGCGCGCGCAGGCCCGAGTCGGCGTCATTCCGGCTCAGGCCGCCGATGCCATTGCCGCCGCCTGTCGCGTCGAGCATACCGACATCGCGGCGATTGCCGCGGACACTATAAAAGGCGGCAATCCCGCGATACCGCTGGTCAAGGCCCTGACCGCCCGAGTTGCCCCGCAGGGAGCGGGCTATGTGCACTGGGGCGCAACCAGTCAGGACGCAATGGATACCGGCCTGATGCTGGTGTTCCGCCGTGCATTGCCGTTGCTTTTGGCCGATCTGCAGGCAATCGAAACGGATTGTGCCGGGCTCGCGGAGACGCATCGCGGGACCGTGCTGGCCGGGCGGACATTGCTGCAGCAGGCCCTGCCCGTCACCTTCGGTCTCAAGGCCGCGGGCTGGTGTTCACAGATCCGGCGGGCGCGACTGGAGCTCGAGCGGGTTGGTGAGGAAGCCTTGGCAGTGCAGTGCGGTGGTGCGGTGGGCACACTTGCCTCGCTCGGCGATCGCGGTCTCGACGTGAGCCGCGAGCTGGCGCGCGAGCTTGATCTGGCAGAGCCGGACATGCCCTGGCATACCGCGCGCGACCGTGTCGTAAAGGCGGTTTCCGCCCTGGTGCTCGCCGCCGGAGCGGCCGGCAAGATTGCCACCGATGTGCTCATGCTTATGCAAACCGAGGTGGGGGAAGTGCGGGAACCTGCCGGCCCGGGCCGCGGCGGCTCCTCCACCATGCCGCACAAGCGCAACCCCGTTGGTTGTACGCTGACGCTGGCCGCCGTGCGCCGCCTGCACGGCATGATTCCGACGATTTATGCCTCCATGCTGCAGGAACATGAGCGCGCCGCCGGTGCCTGGCAAGCGGAATGGGAAACCGTGTCGGATTCCCTCCGGCTGACGGCGGCGGCCTTGCACCACGTGCGCGCCATTGTCGATGGCCTGGAGGTGGACGCGGCCCGGATGCGCGGCAACCTGGATCTGACCCTCGGCCTGATCATGGCCGAGGCGGTCATGATGGAGCTGGCTCCGGAGCTTGGTCGCGGCGAGGCGCACGCGCGTGTCAAGGCGGCATGTCAGCGGGCGGTGGCGGAGAACCGCACACTGCAGGCAGTTCTCGGTGATGAGAGCGAGCTCGTCAAGCAACTCGGTCAGTCGCGCTTTGACGAACTGTTCATGCCCGAGCGGTATCTCGGCGTTACCGATGGCTTCATTGACCGCGTGCTGGCGCGGGTGCGTGCCGATGGCTCCGCAGAGCACCATGGGAATAGATCAGAGGCTCCTTAAAGCGCCTGGCCGCCGGAGCGGTTCCGGGTGTCGCGCTTGACAGATGCTCTCCCAGTTTATATGTTCGCTATACGAAATTATGTTCGATAATAATAAACACCAGCCAGGTAATTCACGCGCGAGCAAATAATCTTCGGTGGCGCCGCGCGGCTGTAATCGCGGTCGTGCGGGGTTTCCGCATGCGTCAGGAGGCATCATGATTGACAAGACGGTTGCGTCTCTTGAGGAGGCGGTGGCGAATATCTTTGATGGTGCCACCATCATGATCGGCGGCTTTGGAACGGCGGGGCTGCCGAACGCGTTGATCGATGCGGTGATTGACCAGGGCGCGAAGGACCTGACCATCATCAATAACAACGCCGGTAACGGCGAGACGGGTCTTGCCGCGCTGCTCAAGGAGAAGCGTGTACGCAAGATCGTCTGTTCATTCCCGCGGCAGGCTGACTCCCATGTTTTCGATGCACTCTATCGGGCCGGCGAGGTTGAGCTCGAGCTGGTGCCGCAGGGTAACCTGGCGGCGCGTATCCAGGCCGCCGGCTCGGGCCTGGGCGCAATTTTCACGCCCACGGGTTTCGGCACCCTGCTGGCGGAGGGCAAGGAGACTCGCAAGATCAATGGCCGGGACTATGTCCTTGAATACCCGCTGCAGGCGGATTTTGCGCTGATCAACGCCTTCAAGGGCGACCGCTGGGGCAACCTCGTCTACCGCATGAGCGCCCGCAACTTCGGGCCGATCATGGCGATGGCGGCGAAGCAGACCATCGCGCAGGTCAGCGAGGTGGTGCCGTTGGGCGATCTCGACCCGGAGGTGGTTGTCACGCCGGGAATCTTTGTCCAGCGTGTCATTGAAGTGCCGTCCCGCAAAGCCGCAGCAGCCTGAGGAGGGCAGCCAATGAACAGGCTTAACCGCGAACAAATGGCCGAGCGCGTGGCCCATGACGTCCCCGAAGGCGCCTATGTCAACCTGGGTATCGGCCTGCCGACCAAGGTTGCAAACTTTCTTCCCAAGGGCCGCGACATCTTCCTGCAAAGCGAAAACGGTGTGCTCGGCATGGGTCCGGCGCCGGAGCCCGGCAAGGAAGACCCCGATCTGATCAATGCCGGTAAGCAGCCGGTGACGCTGCTGAAGGGCGGCTGCTATTTCCACCATGCCGACTCCTTTGCGATGATGCGTGGCGGCCATCTTGATATCTGCGTGCTGGGAGCGTTCCAGGTCTCCGTTAACGGCGATCTGGCCAACTGGCATACCGGCGCGCCGGGCGCCATTCCGGCGGTCGGCGGTGCCATGGACCTTGCCATCGGCGCAAAGCAGGTCTTCGTGATGATGGATCTGCAGACCAAGAAGGGTGAGAGCAAGCTGGTGGAAAGCTGTACCTACCCGGTGACTGGTTTGAACTGTGTCACCCGGGTGTACACCGACGTGGCGATCTTCGACCTGACCGCCGACGGCCCCGTCGTCATCGAGATGGTATCGGGCATGACGTTCGAGCAACTGCAGGAAATGGCCGGCGTGCCTCTGCGGCTGGCCGACTGAGCAACCGGCACAAGGGAGGAGGGGCGATGCGCTTCGCTGATTGTGGTGGTTTCACCACGCACTACGCACTTGAGGGGCGTGAAGGCGCGCCGGTCATCCTGTTCGCCAATTCGGTCGGCACCGATTTCCGCATCTGGGATGACGTGGCCGCGGTCTTGCGTGAAGACTACCGCCTGCTGCGCTACGACATGCGTGGGCACGGCCTGACGGATGTCGTCGACGGCCCTTACTCCATGGCGCAGCTCGCCGAGGATTGCGTGCAGCTTCTGGATGCGCTGAATATCGAGCAGGTACACGTCTGTGGCCTGTCAATCGGCGGCATGGTTGCCCAGCAACTGGCGGCGGTTCACCCGCAGCGGATTCGCAGCGCGATCTTCTGCGATACCGCCATGCGGATAGGCACCGTCGACATGTGGAACGAGCGCGCCCGGGCCGTTCGGCAGGACGGTATGGCTTCCATCGCCGACGGGGTGCTGCAGCGCTGGTTTACCGACGCCTTTCTGGCCCGCGGCGTGGCCGGTTACCACAACATGTTCTGCCGTATTCCCGCCGAAGGCTATGCTGGATGTTGTGAGGCGATTCGTGATGCGGATCTCACCGCGCAGGCCAGTACGATCCGCGTGCCATCACTGGCCATCGTGGGCGAAGCGGATGTCGCCACACCACCGGATGCCGTCGCCGCGCTCGCGGCCGCGGTCGCGGACTGCCGGTTCAAGAGCCTGGCCTCGGCAGGCCACATACCGTGCATCGAGCAACCGCGCGCGCTGGCGGCAACCCTGCAGGCATTTCTGCACGAGGTGGAGCATGGCTGAAGATCCGTACGACGATGGCATGACCGTGCGCAAATCCGTGCTCGGCGAAGAGCACGTAGCACGGGCAACGGCGGCGGCAACCGATTTCGACCGTCCGTTTCAGGAACTGATCACCCGCTACGCCTGGGGCACGGTCTGGCACGGCGAGGCGCTGAGTCGACGCGACCGCAGCCTGCTCACCATTGCGCTGCTGGCGGCCTTGGGCCACTACGATGAGCTGAAGATGCACATCAAGGCCACGCGAAACACCGGTGCGACCCCGGACGAGATCCGCGAGGCCCTGCTGCATGTGGCAATCTACGGCGGTGTGCCCGCCGCCAATCATTCCATCCAGATCGTCAAGCGCACGCTGGCGGAGATGGAAGCCGAGGACCAACACCCTCGAACCTGAGTACGCGTCGCGCGGTTTGCTCAACGATCCGGTACCGGTAGTATCCGGGGACCATCCGTGTTTCCGGCGTCATCCATGAAAAAACCTATACGCACCGAAGGCGGCATCCAGGTTATCCGTCGCATGGATCAATTGCTGGAAGTGCTGGCGGTGCGCGACGGGCCCTGTCCGTTGGCGGAAATCGCCGCGGCGACAGGGCTGCATGCCTCTACCGTCCACCGCATACTCGCCAATCTGCAGGCACTTGGCTATGTGGACCGACCCCACGCCGGGCATTATTGCCTCGGCAGTCGCGTCCTCGAACTGGCGGGACGCATCAGCAGGCGGCTGGACCTGCGCCAGGAGGCCCTGGCGGAGATGGAGAAGCTCCGTGACCGCACCGGCGAGAGCATCAACCTGGTGGTGCGAGAAGGCGATGAGGTCGTCTATCTTGAGCGCATTCCCGGCACCGCGAGTGTTCGCGTCGAGTACACGCCCGGTTCACGGAGCCCGTTGCACCTCAATGCGGCCGGCAAACTGTTTCTTGCCGAGGGCGGTTTCGAGGCCTGTGCCGACTACGCCCGCCGCACCCGGCTGCCCGGTACCACACCGAACGCCATACGCGACCTGCCGCGGCTGTACCGGGAGCTGGAGCGCGCGCTGCGCACCGGCTACAGCCTGGACAGCGAAGAGACCGAGATCGGCGTGATGTGCATAGCCGCGCCGTTGCGCGATGCCAGCGGCCGGATGCGGGCAGCATTGTGTCTGGCCGCGCCTACCGGGCGTTACCGAGACACCTGGATCCCCCATGTGCTCGAGGCTGGTCGCCGCGTTTCACGGCGGCTGGGCTGGAGCCGGCGCTGAGTCGAGCCGACGATTCCCTCGCTTCGGGCCGATCGACAGCACGTGGTCACTGTCACCAACTGGCCATCAGCGGTTCACAAGGGGTTCACACCGGATTGCTAACTTGATGCTGCCTCGCCCGGGACGGGCATTTCACCAGGGCAGTTAATCTGACCAGCAACCAATCAAGGTGCCTACGCCATGAGCCAGACTGATCTTGAACGCTACCAGCACTTGATCGATAACGGCGACGAGCCGGAGAACAACCAATCCGGCAATCCGACCTTCACCTCCATCCTGGACAAATGCGTGTCGCGCCGCCAGATACTGCGGGGCAGTCTGAATTCCGTGGTGGCCGGCATGGTCACGACCTCCGGTGTCGGCCTGCTCGCCGGCTCCGCCCAGGCCAAAAGGCTATTGCCGCCACAGGCTCAGGGGCGGCCGCCATTCGGACTCAAGCCGATGCTCGGCTTCGAGCCGGTGGCGCCGTCGTTCGCAAACCTTGTGACCGTGCCTACGGGCTACAGCAGCCGTCCATTCCTCCCCTGGGGCACGCCCATCTGCGGTCATTACCCTCCCTACCTCGATGGCGGCCATAACTCCGGCGCTGACCAAGAATACCAGGTTGGCCACAACCACGACGGCATGCACTACTTCCCCCTGCACAATGACGGCGACGGCAGTGAACACGGCCTGCTTTGCATCAACCACGAGTATATACAGCAGAGCGACATGCACCCCAACGGCCCCACGCTGGTGAGCGGCAGCCGGGTGATCGAGGACGAAGTGCGCAAGGAAGTGGCGGCTCACGGTGTTTCCATCGTCGAGGTCCGAAAGCAGGGGGACACATGGGAGGTGGTGCAGGGCGGCTACAATCGCCGTATTACCGGTGCCACGCCGATGGAACTCTCCGGGCCGGTTCGCGGCTCTGACATGGTGCAAACCAGATACAGCCGCAATGGCACCAGGACCCGCGGCACGCTTAACAACTGTGCGCATGGCTATACCCCCTGGGGTACCTATCTGACCTGCGAGGAGAACTGGGCCGGTTACTTTGTCAATCAGGGTGAACAGCCGCGAGAGCAGTCACGTTACGGTGTCTCCCGTACCGCCGGCCGCTACCGCTGGGAAACGGTGACCACGAACGATGTGTATGCCCGGCATGATGTTTCCGTGAAAGGCAACAGCGCGGCGGATGACTATCGCAACGAGGCGAACACCTTTGGCTGGGTCGTGGAGATCGATCCGTTCAAGCCGGACAGTATACCGCGCAAGCGCACCGCCATGGGCCGTTTCGCTCATGAAGGGGCGTGGATGGCGCCTGCCCGTCGGGGTCAGCCCTTGACTGTCTACATGGGTGATGACGCCCGCTTCGAATACATCTACAAGTTCGTCACCAGGGAGCGCTACCATCCGCGCACGGCCGGCGGTCATCTGCTCGATGAGGGCACGTTGTACGTGGCTCGTTTCAATGCTGATGGTACCGGCGACTGGCTGGCACTGGACATAAACGACGCGGAGTTTCGTGCCGCCTGCCGCGCCGCCGACGTGGAATTCAAGGATCAGGCGGATGTGCTGATCAACACCCGTGCCGCCGCCGATGTCATCGGCGCGACCAGGATGGACCGGCCGGAGTGGGGCGCGGTCCATCCGCAGACGGGCGAGGTCTACATGACGCTTACCAACAACAGTCAGCGCCAGCCAGGTGATGTGGACGGAGCCAATCCCCGTGGTCCGAACGCCTACGGCCAGATTGTTCGTTGGCAGGAGCAGGGCAACCGCAACTGGGCCACCCGCTTCCAGTGGGAACTGTTCGTCGTGGCAGGCCCCGAGGAGAACAGTGCCCGCCTGGATGGCGAAGCGCTGGATGAAACCAACATCTTCAATAGCCCCGACGGCTTGTGGTTCGACCAGAACGGCGTGCTCTGGATCCAGACAGACGGTAGCCAGGCCGCCCCGTTCGGCAATAACCAGATGCTGGCCGCGGACCCAAGGACAGGGGAGATCCGTCGCTTCATGACCGGCCCCCGCGGCTGCGAGGTGACCGGCGTCGTCACCACGCCCGACGGCGCAACCATGTTCGTCAACGTGCAGCATCCGGGCGGCAACTGGCCGGACGGCGGCAATGCCCGGCCACGATCCTCCATGGTGGTCGTCACCCAGGATGATGGCGGTCCCATAGGTATCTGACCGCATCCCACGCGCGTTCCCTGCAGGCCGGGCATTCACCGGCCTGCTTTTGCTATCTGGAAGTCCATTCGCTGCACTTCAGGACGGTGACGGTAAGGGCTGGCAGAAAGATCAGATTGACGACGGCGGCACCCACCAGGCCGGATAGCACGATGGCGCCGACACCGCGATAGAGTTCGGTGCCTTCTCCTGGAATAAGTACCAGTGGCGAGAGGCCGCAGGCCGTGGTCAGGGTGGTCATGGCGATCGGACGCAGGCGCGACGATACCGCATTGGTGACGGCCTCGGTTACCGAGGCCGTGCCATTACGCAGGTAATCACGGGCCTGATGGACAATCAGGATCGGGTTGTTTACCACTGTACCCATGAGAATGAGAAAGCCGAGCATGGAGATCATGTCGAAGGGCTGTCGGATGGGCGCCAGCCCGACCATGGGCAGCATTGAGCCAACCGCGTTGAGAAGTGCCAGGCCGACGATGCCGGCGGCGATACCGAGCGGGATCGCGGTCATGATCAGCAGGGGGTAACCCCAGTGGACAAAAATCGCCACGAGCAGCAGATAAATGATCGCAAGCGCGACCAGAAAGTTTCCGGATAGTGCATCGCGGGTGGCGTCGAGCTGGTCGCTGGCCCCGGAGATCGTTACGCTGACGTCGCGCGGGATGTCGCCGCGCTCGCGCAGGGTATCCAGCAGCTCCGCGCGCACGCGCGCCACACCTTCTTCCAGCGCTACCTCTCGGGGCGGGATCACATGCAGCGTTACGGTACGCTGCCCGTTCACCCGCCGCACGGTGCTGGCGTCCACGGATTCCTCGATGCGAACAATGCTGGCAAGCGGCAGGGTGGCCCCTTGCGGGGTATACACCGCGGTATTACCGAGCGTGCCGAGTTGCGCCGCCGGCCCGGCCGGGCCGTAGGCGTAGATGTCGATCTTGTCGTCGTCCTGGAAGAACTCGTCGAGGAATGCGCCGTCGTTGAATGCAGCCACGGTAAGGCCCAGTTCCTCGCCGCTAAGGCCGAGTTGCGCGGCACGGTCCCAGTCCGGATGGATCTCCACCAGCGGCTGGGACAGGGTGATCGCCTCTGGCTGCGCCTGAATGCGCGGGCCGTCAAAGATCTCCTCGGCGCGCTGGCGCGCAGTCCGGGCCACGGCATAGACATCCTCCAGCCTGGGCCCGGAAATATCCAGGTTGATGCTCCGGGTGCCGCCATCGTTGCTGGTGATGATCGAGCCGCGAGAGGCGAAGGCGGTCACCCCCGGGTAGGTTTCATAGTGATTGGTCAGCGCGTCCATGAGCGCCTCGATGTGGGCCGGATTCTTCGGTTCACTGATGATGCGCAGGCGCTCCGGCGCTACGCTCATGTTCACGTACTGCAGTGGCGGAATGTCCGTCTGACCCGTTTCAAACGGTCCGGGGTTGGCATCGAGCTGCGGCAGGAAGGTCTGCTCCACCTGCCCGGCGATCTTCAGCATGGCCTCGAAACTCTGGCCGGGCTGCGCCGCCATGGTGGCGAAAGTCTTGGGTTCCTCGCCCTCGGGTAGGTATTCCGTCGGCGGAGTGAGCAGGATGACGGCCGTCAGGCTGACGCCGAGCGTACCGACCATGAACGCCGCCCGTCGCCATGGCCCGGCCACGGACCACCCCACCAATGCCAGGATCGCGCGGCTCCAGCGGCTGTCCCGCGGGCCCCGTTCGGCTGAGCGGGAGTGGAAGCCGGTGCGCGCGCTGATGGTGGGTATCAGCGTAATCGCCACGACCATGGAGGCAACAATTGCGCCGGACACGGCGACGGCGATATCCGAGTACAGCTGTCCGGCCTCTTCCTCGATAAACAGGATAGGCAGGAATACCAGTACCGTCGTCAGTGTCGATGCCAGTACCGCCGGCCACACCCGTCGCACGCCAGCGGCCGCGGCACGGAAGCGCTCGGCGCCGCGGCGCGCCTCGCTCTGAATGCTCTCCAGCACGACGATGCTGTTGTCCATGGTCATGCCGATGGCAAACGCCACGCCTGCCAGGGAGATCACGTTGACGGTACGGCCGAAGGCCATCAGCGCCAGGAAGGCTGCGATGGTACAGATCGGTACGCCCATGACGGCAACCAGGGTGGTGCGTGGCGAGCGCAGAAAGGCAAACAGCACCAGGGTGGCGAACGTGGCGCCGATCCCCAGGTTGGTCCAGACGTTGGCGATGGACTGCTCCACGTAGCGAACGTCGTCGGAGGTCAGCGCAATACGCATGCCGGCGGGGCGTAGCACCTGCTGGTTGAGCGCGGCGACTTCGGTCTCCATGGCGCGTTTGATGTCGATGACGTTGGCGCCGCTCTCCCGGCGCACCTGCATGCCGAGTACCGGGCGGCCATTGATGAAGGAGGCCTCGCGGATTCTGGAGTGGTCCTGGATGATATCGGCAATATCGCCGAGTCGCACGATGCTGTCGCCGCGGCGGACCACGATCAGTTGTTCGAGCGCGCGCAGATCCTCGAACCGACCCACGGTGCGCAGAAGGTAGCGCTGGTTGCCCGCTGCCAGTTCACCGCCGGAGGTATCCCGGTTACGGGCGTTAACGGCGTCGCGGATGTCCGTGACACGCACGCCCCGCGCGGCCATGCGATCGGGCTGAAGGTGGAGCTGGATCTGGCGTTCGGCTCCGCCGCTGACGCTAACCTCGGAGACGCCGTCTATGCCCTCCATCCGAGGGCGCACGTTGTCCTCCAGAAAATCCCGCATGAGCTCCATGTCGAGATCCCGTGGATTGCCCTCCAGCGGCGCGACGTTGTAATACATGAAGGCGTTGGCCGAGAACGATGCGGCGACAATGTTTGGTTCGTCGACGTTCTGCGGGTAGGAGGGGACGCGGCTAAGCGCATTGTTGACACGGATCAGGGTTTCGGTCATATCCGCGTCGAAGGGAAAGTCCAGCTCGATCTCGCCCTCGCCATCGCGGGCGGTGGAGGTCATGCGCCGGAGATTGGGGACGTTACGCAGGTACTCTTCCTGCTCAAGCAGTATGTCCTTCTCCACGTCTTGCGGCGTGGCACCCGGCCAGCTCGTGCTCACGGTTATGGTACGCACGTCGAGGTCCGGGATCATCTGCACAGGCAGGCCGACCACCGCTACGACACCCAGTATCAGCGTGATGAGCGTGGTGACGGCAACCAATGTGCCGTGGCGGATAATCCACTCAAACACGCGTTGCGGCCCTCATTGCACCTCCACGCGCTGACCGTCCTCAACGGTGGCCTTGCCATTGACCACCACCACTTCGTTGCCGGACAGCCCATCGCGCACCACCACCCGGTCACCGAAGCGCTCGCCAAGCCGCACCCGTTGTTCGCGGACCCGGTGATGGCCATCCCGCTCGACCACGACCCACACCGTCATGCGGCCCTCGGGATAACGCTGCAACGCATCCCGTGGTACGACTACGCCTTGCTCGCCAGTGCCAATGTGCAGTGTCCCGCGGGCGGACATGCCGGCGGCAAGCGGGGGTGGATTGTCCAGAATGGCGCGTATGCGGAAGGTTCGGGCCTGCGGGTCACTGACGGGGATGATGTGCCGGATGCTGCTGTCGCTGGGCGGGGCGTCATGGGCATCGAGGCGGACGGTGAGCCTGGTGTCGGTGCGCACACGATGAAAAACGTCCTGCGGCACAGCGAACTCCAGCAACAGGTTGTTCACGTCGACCAGTTCCAGCAGCGTGGTGCCCGGCTCCACCCACTCGCCAAGGTCGCCCTCGCGCGCGCTGATCACGCCGTCGAACGGTGCGGTGACGGTGTGCCGGGCCACGACACCGCTTTGTCGGGCGGCCGCCGCCCGCAGCCGCGCCAGCGCCGCCTCGGCGGCGCGCACCTGGTGCTCCCGCGCGCGGAGTTGGGTTTCCGGAATGTTCTGCCGGGCGCCAGCCGCTTCGGCCTCATCGCGCAGCCTCACGGCCTCTTTCAGGTTCTCCTCGGCCTCCCGGACTTCCGCCTCGGCATAGCGCAGCGAGTACATCTCCAACGCATCATCCAGGCGCACCAGCATGTCGCCGCTGCTGACGCGCTCGCCGACCTCTACGTTTACCTCGGTAATCAGCCCTGCCGTGGGAACCGAAACCTGCGCCACCCGCGGTGCCACCACCGAGCCACTGATGTCGACCTCGGTAATGATTGCATCCACGACCGCTGGCGCGGTTGCCACTCTCGGTGGCGGTTCGTCAGTGCTCGCGGCGGCAAGGTACAGGCACAGACCAATGCCCAGGCAAATCCTCATCGCATTGCGCTGTTGCAATTTCGTGCTCCGCTAAAAGCCATGTTCTCGGGCAACATAATGGTCCCACGATAACGCCTATACGGCAGCGTATCGAATGCAGGCCTGCCTATAGCGAAGGAAAGAAATAGTGACACATACAGTCCGTCCGGCACACATCGATATGTGTCCGACTCCTCTATCAGGGTAAGGTGGAGCGTCGTCGCGGATATCCTGAGAGAACGACATTGTCACCACGGTGCGATAAATTGAACGGTCTCATGCTGGCACTGGAGAGTCCTGGTTTCCAATGTACGATAATGTCCTGAGCAGCTTCGGGCAGGCGTCCAGCGTTGATTTGACCGTGCTCTGGCTGCGGATCATTGCGACCGGCGTCAGCCTTACGTTGCTGGTCATCATCACCGCATTCGCGCTGACCCACCATGGAGACCGCGACCGCCACGCCACCATTGCCAAGTGTTTCGCGCTGGCGAACCTGTTCGCCATGTTGTACGTCGGCGCAGACACGGCGGTGCGTGTCGATGCACTGCTGGGGGACCTGAGCGCCACGCTGCCCAAGGTCAGGATGGCGCTGGCTACGGTGGTCCTCGCCATTGCCGCCTACATCAATCTGTACCTGGCGCTGGCTGCGCGCGGCAGCCTGCCGTGGAGATGGATGGCAACGCTATACGGAATTTCGGCCCTGTTGGCAGGGATTCTCTGGATTGATCATCCTGCACTGGTGATCGCCAGTGAACAGATGACCCAGAAGGGCATGTCCGTGTTCCCGGACTATGGTGCGCTTGCGCCCTGGTTCTTCGGTCTGGCGCTGGTGCTGGCGAGTTCGGTTTTCGTGATTCTGCTGCGCTCGCCGCTTCGCAACGTTGACCGCGGCGGCTGGTGGCTGAACCTCGTCGGCTTTTCCGCCCTGTTCGCGGCCGGGTTTCACGACGCGTTGCGGGAGCTGGGTGTTTTCCTGTTGCCCGTTAGTACCCTGTCGCTGGGATTCACCTGTTTTCAGGTGGGTGCCTTCGCGTTTCTGAGCTGGCATTACGCGCGTACGCTTCGCGAGGGCAGGCAACAGCGCGTTGCGCTGCAGCGCATGTCCGATCAACTGGATCGCGACCATGCAACCGGCCTGTACAGCAAGCCCTATCTGCAGAAGTTGCTGGACGGGCGGCAGGGCAGCGAAGCGGCGACGGGGGGCTTGCTGTTCGTCGATCTGGATGATTTCAAGGCCGTCAACGACCGCCATGGGCACCTCTTCGGGGATACCGTGATTGCCGGCGTGGCGACCGCCCTGCGCACCGAGCTGCGCGGCCAGGATGTGCCGTGCCGGTGGGGTGGGGACGAGTTCCTGATCTATTTGCCGGACATCGGCCCGGATCAGGTGGCGGGACTGGCTTCCCGGCTGACGCTGCAAGTGGAATCCATGCAATTCGATGAAGTCCCCGGTTTTCGCATCGGCATCAGCATGGGATACGCAAGGCTGGCGGGCGGCAACTGGCGAGCCGGTGTTGCCAGCGCCGACCGGGCGATGTACGTGTCCAAGCGCAACGGCAGAAACCAGCTGACCATCGCCGCCGACGGCGAGCCGCCACTGGCGGTCGATTCCCCTGATTAGCCGCAAGGCTCAAGCGCAGGGCGCAGGGTGGACAGAGCGCGGCAATACCCACGCTGCGTGAAGAAGACGACCTGCACGGAGTGCGCGCCGGGGCGTTACCGCCGGTAGTTGCCGGCGTGGAACACCAGCGGTTCTGCGGGTCTGTGATCCACGGCGAGCACATGGCCGAGAAGAATGACGTGGTCGCCGCCTTCCAGTCGACGTTCCACCCGGCACTGGAAGCGGGCGGTAAAATCGTCGAGCAGTGGCAGCGCCTCGAGGCCGCTGCTGTAGGGAATCGCAGTGAACTTGTCATCCATAACACTGGCGAAATGGTTGGCAATGTCCTCCTGCCCGGCATGGAGTATGTGCACGGCGTAATGGCCGGCCATGTTGAAGGCGGTAAAGGGACCGATGTCGCGCTGGGCGCTCCACAGTACCAGCGGCGGGTCCAGCGATACGGCGGCGAAGCTGTTCACTGTCATGCCGACGGGGCGGCCGTCCGGCGCTCGCGCGGTGACCACGGTGACGCCCGTGGCGAAAGCGCCGAGTGCTTCACGGAGTTTCGAGGGGTCAATTTCCGTCATGGACTGCGTTCCGCGCGGCGGCGCCGACGGGAACAGGGCACACCGCAATTACTGGCCGAGGTAACCCGGTGCGCTCGCCGGCGCGGTCCGCTTCAGACCGTGATTTGCGGGCCGTGGATATAGTCGATCAGGTCGGAGATGGTGCCGTCCTTGTCCTCAACCACGAAGCGCACCAGGTCGCCGATGGATAGCAGCCCCAGCAGCCGCCCTTGCTCGCAAACCGGCAGATGCCGAACGCGCCGGTTGGTGCACTCGATCAGCGCGTCTTCAACAGTCAGGGTCGGCGGCACGGTGAAGATATCCTTCGTCATCACGTCGCCTACCGGCACCGTATCCGGCGGGATGCCGCGGTCGACGATACGGTGCAGAACATCGCGTTCGGAAAAGATGCCAA
Source organism: Aquisalimonadaceae bacterium (assembly GCA_040877625.1). Lineage (GTDB taxonomy): Bacteria > Pseudomonadota > Gammaproteobacteria > Nitrococcales > Aquisalimonadaceae > Methylonatrum. The sequence continues at coordinate 109,444 of JBBDNK010000011.1, read as the reverse complement.
TCAGTTTGCCCTTGTCGATAACCAGCACGCAGCCGATGTTGGCCTCGCACATGGTGCGGATGGCCTCCGCGGCAGGCGCATCCGGCTTGACGGTGTAAAGGGTGCCGCCCCGATCCGCCAGAAGCTTTGCCTTTTCCACCAGCACGACCTTGAGAATTGTTTCCATCGGTCTTTCCTCCCCCGGAAGCCGATTACCTGTTAGTTTTATATCGTACCGCGTTTAATATAGTACACATTGTGCAGGCGGCTTGACTGTTTCTGCGCAATGGCCGCCAACTTGGCTGATTACCGATGATTGCGGAGTGGGTGGAGGAACTCCCCGGAGATCGTCGGCCCGAGGTTACCAAGTCGTACAGAGAGCGCTCTGCATACACGATCAAGGCTTGGGCGAACAACATGATAAAAATCAAGCGGGGACTTGATTTACCTATGGCCGGTGCGCCGCGCCAGGCAGTGGAACGGGGTCCGAGGATTCGCTCCGTCGCACTGCTCGGTGTCGACTACCCCGGCATGAAGCCCACCATGCTCGTCCGTGAGGGCGACCGGGTGCGGCGCGGGCAGGTGTTGTTCGAGGACAAGAAGACCGAGGGCGTACGGTACACCGCACCCGCGGCCGGCCGTATCAGCGCCATCAACCGGGGCCATAAACGGGTACTGCTGTCGGTGGTGATCGACGTCGCCGGCGGCGAGGGCGACGAACAGTTCACCGCGCACAATGCCGCCACGCTGTCCCGGCTCGATCGCGACACGGTGCAGGAGCAGTTGATCGCCTCCGGCGAATGGACGGCGATCCGCACCCGGCCGTTCGGCAAGGTGCCAGTGCCCGGCACCACTCCGCACGCCATCTTCGTTCCGGCCATGGATACCAACCCGTTGGCCGCCAACCCCGATATCGTCATCGCCGACCAGCAGCGCGCCTTTCGCGACGGCCTGATCATACTGGCCCGGCTTACCGACGGGCCGGTGTGGGTCTGTCGTGCGGCGGGTTCGACGCTGCCGTCGTTCGCCGAGGACCGGATTCGCGAGGAGTCCTTTGCCGGGCCGCATCCCGCCGGCAACCCCGGAACCCATATCCATTTTCTGTCCCCCGTGGATATCAAACGGCCGGTATGGGTAGTGGGTTATCAGGACGTGATCGCCATTGGCAAGCTGTTTACCAGCGGACACCTCTACACCGACCGAGTCATCGCCCTGGCCGGGCCGCAGGTCAGGCAGCCGCGCCTCGTGCGCACGCGTGTCGGTGCCTCGCTTGAAGAACTGACCGCCAACGAACTGCAGCCCGGCGACAACCGCCTGATTTCCGGCTCGGTGTTCAATGGCCATCGCGGGCAGGGCCCCACCGCCTATCTGGGCCGTCTGGCGAATCAGGTCACGGTGCTGCGCGAAGGGCGTGAACGCCAGTTGCTGGGTTATCTGTCGCCCGGCACGGGCCGCCACTCGGTGATGAATATCTACCTGTCCCGTCTTATGCCGTGGAAGCGGTTCAACTTCACCACCACCACCAACGGCAGCGAGCGGGCCATGGTGCCGCTCGGCCAGTACGAGCAGGTGATGCCGCTCGACATTCTGCCCACGCAGTTGCTGCGCTCGCTGGTGGTGGGGGATACCGAAATGGCGCAGGCGCTGGGCGCGCTGGAACTGGTGGAAGAGGACCTGGCGCTGTGCACGTATGTCTGTGTGGGCAAGTACGAGTACGGCCCGATTCTGCGGGATAACCTCACTCGTATTGAAGTGGAGGGCTGACGTGGGGCTGAGGAAATTCATCGACAATTGCATAGCCCCGCACTTCCATGAAGGAGGGAAGCTGCAACGGTATTACGTCTTCTACGAAATGTTCGATACCATGCTTTACAGCCCCTCCAGCACCACCCGCACCAGCGCCCATGTGCGTGACGGCATCGACCTCAAGCGGGTCATGATGACGGTCTGGTTCGCGGCGCTGCCGGCTCTGCTGTTCGGGATGTACAACGCCGGCTACCAGGCCAACCTGCAGATTGCCGAGTTCGGTTTTGACCCCATTCCCGGCTGGCGCACCGATGTGGTGATGCAGCTCACCGGCTTCGACTACCGCAATGCGGCCGCCAATTTTCTGCACGGCGCCGTGTTCTACGTGCCGATCTTCGTCGTTACCTACCTGGGCGGTTTCATCTGGGAGGGGCTGTTCGCGTGGAAGCGCGGGCATGAGGTCAACGAGGGCTTCTTCGTCACCGGCATCCTGTTTACCCTCATTCTGCCGCCGACCATCCCGCTATGGCAGGTGTTTCTGGGTGTTTCCTTCGGCGTGGTGGTGGGCAAGGAGGTTTTCGGCGGCACCGGCAAGAATTTCCTCAACCCGGCGCTGGTGGGGCGTGCCTTCCTCTTTTTCGCCTATCCGGCGCAGATGTCCGGTGACGCGGTATGGACCGCGGTGGATGGTTTCTCCGGCGCCACGCCGCTGGCCATGGCCGCCGCGGGGCAGCTGGATTTCTCCGCCGGGCTGACGGGGGTGGCCGCCAACGCGAACGGCGTTGACCTTACCTGGATGCAAACGTCCCTGGGCGGTATCCAGGGCTCTATCGGTGAGACCTCGACATTGCTGATTGCGCTGGGCGCGGTGGTGTTGCTGGCCACCAGAATCGCCTCCTGGCGGATCATGCTTGGCATGTTCCTGGGCATGGTGGTGCTCGCAAGCCTGTTCAACATGATCGGCAGCGATACCAACCCGATGTTCGCCATGCCCTGGTACTGGCACCTGACCCTGGGCGGGTTTGCCTTCGGCCTGGTATTCATGGCTACAGACCCGGTCTCGGCGGCCATGACCGATACCGGTAAACTGGTCTTCGGCCTGTTGATCGGCGTCATGGTGGTGCTGATCCGGGTGGTCAATCCCGCCTTCCCGGAGGGCGTCATGCTGGCCATTCTGTTCGGCAACCTTTGCGCGCCGTTGATCGACTACTTCGTCGTGCAGGCCAACATCCGGCGCCGCATGCGGCGCAGGGAGGTATAGGGCCATGGCCGCAAACCGCGAATCGATCGGCAACACCCTGCGGGTCGCGTTCCTGGTCTGCCTGGTGTGCGCGGTGGTGGTCGCGACCTCATCCGTGGGCCTGCGCCCGTTCCAGGCTGAGAACCGTATGCAGTACCGTCAGTTGCACATTCTGCAGGCCGCAGGCATGTATCAGCCGGGCATGGACGTGCGGGCCGCCTTCGAGACCATTGAGCGCCGGTTCGTCGATATCGAGACCGGCGACTATGTGCAGCGGCCGGACGAATATGACCAGCGCCGCGCCGCCCGCGACGTGGAGCAGAGCCGGACGGTAACGCCGGACCCGGCCAGCATCCGCCGTCAGGCGAGGGTGGCGGAGGTCTATCTGGTCTTCGACGACGGCGGCGAATTGCACCGCATCATCCTGCCGGTCCACGGCTACGGCCTGTGGTCGACCATGTACGGCTTCCTCGCCCTGGAGCGGGATGCCAACACCGTGGCCGGCATCGGCTTCTTCGAACATGGCGAAACACCGGGACTGGGCGGCGAAATCGACAACCCGCGCTGGCAACAGACGTGGCAGGGCAAGAAGCTGTTCGACGCGCAGGGTGACCTCGCGATTCGGGTACTGAAGGGCAAGGTCGGCGACGGCGCAGCCGAACCGGAGCACCTGGTGGACGGCCTTTCCGGTGCCTCGCTCACCACCAACGGCGTCAACAACCTGGTGCGTTTCTGGGCGGGAGAGGCAGGCTTCGGCGCTTATCTGCAGCGCATGCGCGAACTACACCAGAGCGGTGGGCCCAGAATCTCAAGGGCACCCCCAAGGACTCTCGGGAGGCAATCATGGCAGCATTGAAAGCGAAGGATGTCCTGTTCCAGCCGATTTTCAACAACAATCCCATTGCGTTGCAGATCCTCGGCATCTGTTCGGCGCTGGCGATTACCACCACGCTGCAGACCACCATTACCATGTGTCTGGCGGTCATCTTCGTGGTGACGTTCTCCAACTACTTCGTCAGCATCATCCGCACACATATTCCGGCCAACATCCGCATCATCGTGCAGATGACCATCATCACGTCGCTGGTGATCCTGGTGGATCAGCTCCTCCAGGCTTTTGCCTACGAAATCAGCCGGCAGTTGTCGGTGTTCGTGGGCCTGATCATCACCAATTGCATCGTCCTCGGCCGCACCGAGGCCTTCGCCATGAACAATCCGCCGCTGTTGTCGGCGGTCGACGGTCTGGGCAACTCACTGGGCTACTCGGTGGTGCTTCTGTTCGTCGGCACCTGCCGTGAGCTGCTCGGCTCCGGTTCATTGATGGGGGTGGAAATAATGCGAACGGTGGGCGAGGGCGGCTGGTATATGCCCAACGGTCTGATGCTGCTGCCGCCGAGCGCGTTCTTCCTGATCGGCGGGTTTATCTGGTTGTTGCGCGAGTGGAAATCGGAACAGGTGGAAAAGCAGCCGTTCGAGATCGCGCCCAACTCGCGCACCAGTGAGGCGTTCTGATACGCCAGGGAGCAGGATGTGTTCGAGCACTATCTGAGCCTCTTCATACGCGCCGTGTTCGTCGAGAACATGGCGCTGGCCTTCTTTCTGGGCATGTGCACCTTCCTGGCCATTTCCAAGAAGGTGGAGACGGCGCTCGGGCTGGGCATCGCGGTTGTGGTAGTGCTCACCATCACCGTACCGGTGAACAATCTGCTGCTGCACAACCTGCTGGATGAAGGTGCCCTGGCCTGGACGGGTATCGCCGCGCTTGAAAGCCTGGACATGCGCTTCCTCGGCCTGCTCTGTTACATCGGCGTGATTGCGGCGCTGGTGCAGATCCTGGAGATGATCCTCGACAAGTACGTACCCTCCCTCTACAACGCGCTGGGCATTTTCCTGCCGCTGATCACCGTCAACTGCGCCATTCTCGGCGCCAGCCTGTTCATGGTGGAGCGGCACTACAGTTTCGGTGAGAGCGTGGTGTTCGGCTTCGGCGCGGGTACCGGTTGGGCGCTGGCCATCGTGCTGTTGGCGGCGATCCGGGAGAAGCTCAAGTACAGCGACGTGCCGGACGGCCTCAAGGGGCTGGGGATCACTTTTGTGGTGGTGGGGCTGATGTCGCTCGGCTTCATGTCCTTCGCGGGGGTGCAGCTCTAGTGTGAGACAGCGCGCTAGCCGCACCGGGGAGAGAACATGGCATTCGAGATTATGTTCGGCGTGGCAACCTTTACCGGCGTGGTGCTGGTACTGGTGCTGATGATACTCGCCGCCCGTTCGCGCCTGGTGAGCAGCGGCGATGTGCGCATTGAGATCAACGGCGACCCCGACAAGAGCGTGGAGACGTCCGCCGGCGGCAAGCTGCTGACTACCCTCGCCGCCAAGGGCATCTTCCTGTCCTCCGCCTGCGGCGGCGGCGGCACCTGCGGCCAGTGCCGTTGCCAGGTGGTGGAGGGCGGCGGCGATATCCTGCCCACCGAGGTCGACCATTTCACGCGCAAGGAGGTGCGCGCGGGCTATCGGTTGTCCTGCCAGGTAGCTGTGAAGCGAGACCTGAAAATCATCGTGGCGCCGGAATTCTTCGAGGTGAAAAAGTGGGAGTGCGAAGTCATCTCCAATGACAACGTCGCCACCTTCATCAAGGAACTGGTGCTGAAGCTGCCGGAGGGGGAGGAGGTGGATTTCCGCGCCGGCGGCTTCGTGCAGATGGAAACACCGCCGTTTCACGTCAAATTCCAGGATTTCGACATTCCCGAGCAGTTTCGCGCCGACTGGGAGCGGATGAACCTGTTCGACCTGGACTGCGAGAGCGACGGCGAGGTGATCCGCGCCTACTCCATGGCCAACTACCCGGAGGAGCGAGGTCTTCTCAAGTTCAATGTCCGCATCGCTACGCCGCCGCCGGGGGCGAGCAAGGACATACCGCCGGGCAAGATGTCATCCTATACGTTCAGCCTCAAGCCCGGCGACAAGCTCACCGTGTTCGGCCCGTTCGGCGAGTTCTACGCCAAGGAGACCGATGCGGAGATGGTATTTATCGGCGGCGGTGCCGGTATGGCGCCCATGCGCTCGCATATCTTCGACCAGCTGCTGCGGCTCTACAGCAAACGCAAGATCACCTTCTGGTACGGTGCCCGCTCGTACCGGGAGGCGTTCTACGTCGAGGACTTCGACAGGCTGGCAGCGGACCATGAAAACTTTACATGGCATCTGGCACTGTCCGACCCGCTACCCGAGGACAACTGGGAAGGCCTCACCGGCTTCATCCACCAGGTGCTCTACGACAACTACCTCAAGGACCACCCGGCCCCCGAGGATTGCGAATACTACCTCTGCGGACCACCGATCATGAATGCCTCCGCCATCAAGATGCTCACCGACCTGGGCGTGGAACCGGAAAACATACTGCTGGATGATTTTGGGGGCTGACATGGCCGTCGCCAGGCGCATGCCGCAGCTGCGGGCGCTGCTTGTCGGCCTGTGCGTGCTGCTCGCCGCCTGCGAGAAGGCACCACGGATACAGGAGATCTCCGGCCCCACCATGGGCACGACCTGGACGGTCAAGTATGTGCCGCCGAACTCCGCTGCCGATGCCGGGCGCGTCCGCGAAGATATCGAAGCCGCGCTTGAGGCCGTGAACGCGCAGATGAGCACCTACCGGGAGGATTCCCACATCAGCCGCTTCAATCGGGCGGCGGCGGGGGAGTCCATCACCGTGCCGCCGGAATTCAGCGACGTTCTGCGAGCGTCGATGCAACTGGCCGCGCAAACCGGCGGCGCCTACGACCCGACGGTGGGGCCGTTGGTCAACCTGTGGGGCTTCGGGCCGGACGGGGCACGCGCCGAGCCGCCCGCCATCGAAGACATCAAGGCCGCCCGCGCCCGCGTCGGCTGGCAGCAGCTTGGACTGAACCCAGACACCCGCACGCTCACCCAGCGGGGCGGCGTCTACCTGGACCTGTCCTCCATCGCCAAGGGCTACGCCGTGGACCTGATCGCCGGCCGGTTGGAGCAGCGCGGCACCACTGCCTATCTGGTCGATATCGGCGGCGACATGCGGGTGCGCGGCCGCAAGCCCGACGGCCAACGCTGGCGCATCGGTATCGAACGGCCCGGCCCCGGGCAGCGTGCCGTCCACAGCATCATTGAGCCCGGCGACAAGGCGGTGGCGACCTCCGGCAGCTACCGCAACTTCTTCCGCGATCAGGACCGCGAGTACTCCCACACCATAGACCCACGTACCGGTTACCCCATCCCGCAGGACGTGGTTTCGGTCACTGTACTGCATGACAGCTGCACACAGGCCGACGGCCTGGCCACCGCGATTACCGCGCTGGGCGCAGAGGCCGGCTACGCATTTGCGCGCGACCGGGACCTGGCAGTACTGTTACTGATACGGGATAACGGCACGGTCAGGGAACGGATGACACCGGCGTTTTCCCCCTACCTCGACGGAGAGGCCGACTGATGCTGACCACCATACTCGCCGCCATCGTGCTGTTCGGTCTGCTGTTCGCCGGCATGGCCATCGGCGTGATCCTGTCGAACAAGCCCGTGAAAGGGTCGTGCGGGGGGCTGGGTGCCGTCGGCCTGGGCGGGGAGTGCGGAGTTTGCGGCGGCGACCGAAGCCGCTGCAGGGAAGAGAATGGTGTTCAGCCGGAGCGCAAAGTATCGGACGCGACCCACACCCCTTAAGCAGCTGACTCTAGTGTCTCCTTAACAGTCGAATCCCAAGCAGGTAAAACGACTATCATCTAACGTTCGCACACGTTGTAACGCGTTGGTGTGAACTGGAGGGTGAAACCATGCTTGGGACCCACCACTGCAGTTGCCGCTGCGGTGCGGTCAGCTTCGAGGTGGAACTCGACCTGACGCAGACCACTTTTGTAAAAGGAATCCAATGACGACTGCCATTATTGGCTCCGACTCCGCGGCGCCCCGGCCGGCTACCGTACGCGAGTGGTGGGGCCTGGCCGTATTGATGCTGCCGACGGTGCTGCTCGCCCTGGACATGACCGTGCTGCACTTGGCCGTGCCGCATCTCAGCGCCGCGCTGCGGCCCACCAGCGCGCAGTTGCTGTGGATCCTGGATATCTACGGCTTCATGATCGCCGGCTTCCTGATCACCATGGGCACACTGGGTGATCGCATTGGCCGCCGGCGGCTGCTGCTCGGCGGCGCTGTCGCATTTGGTGTCGCCTCGGTCATGGCGGCATTTTCCACCAGCGCCGAGATGCTGATTGCGACGCGCGCCTTGCTGGGTATTGCGGGCGCCACCCTGATGCCGTCGACGCTCTCCCTGATTCGCAATATGTTCCAGGTGAACAGCGAACGAACATTCGCCATCACCGTCTGGATGATGGGTTTCATGGTGGGCAGCGCCCTAGGCCCGCTCGTGGGCGGCGCCATTCTCGAATTCTTCTGGTGGGGCGCCGTCTTCCTGCTCGGGGTGCCGGTGATGGCGTTATTGCTGATTGCAGGACCGCTGCTGCTGCCCGAGTTTCGTGACGACAACGCCGGTCAGCTTGACTTGCTCAGTGCGCTGCTGTGCATTTCCAGCTTGCTGGCGGTGATGTACGGCTTGAAGGATATGGCCAGGTACGGCGTCGCCATGGTGTCCGTGCTTTCGGTGGTGGTGGGGCTTGGGATCGGGTTGGTTTTCGTTCGTCGCCAGCGCCGGCTCGCCGAGCCGATGTTCGACCTCGACCTGTTTGCCAACCGTGCGTTCAGCACGGCGGTGGCGGCCATGCTGCTGACCATACTGGCGCTCTCCGGCGCCTGGCTGATGGTGTTTCAGCACCTGCAGGGCGTGCTCGGGCTGTCACCCCTGAAGGCGGGCCTGGTCATGCTGCCGGCGACGGTGATTCAGGTTTTTGCCGCGATGTTGGTGCCGGCGCTTGCACAACGCCTGCGCCCGGCCCGGCTGATTCCGGCCGGCCTGCTGTTTGCCGGGTCGGGGTTGCTCGTCATGACCCAGGTCGGTGGCGCCAACAGCCTGCTCCTGCTCATGCTCGGCAGCCTCATTCTGGGCGTGGGAGTGATGCCGATGATGATACTCGGCACCGATCTGGTGGTCAGTTCGGCGTCCGCGGACAAGGCCGGGGCCGCCTCGGCAACATCGGAGACGGCCGCCGAGCTGGGCATGGCATTGGGAGTTGCGGTCATCGGCAGCATCGGCGCCGCGGTGTATCGGTGGAGCCTCGCCGACGCACTGCCCGCCGATATACCGCCCGCGCTCGCCACCGCCGCCATCGATACCCTCGGCGGGGCGCTGGCAGCGGCAAATGAACTGCCGGCCGAGGCGGGTGCCCAGCTGTTCGCGGCGGCACAGGGCGCGTTCAACGCGGCATTGCACGTTAATGCCGCCATCGGCGCGGTCATTCTGGCCGCCACCGCTGTGTTCACGGCCTTGTACCTTCGTCACCTGCCGGTGACGCCGTCACCGGCGGCTTCAGCAGGCAACGATGCGCTTGACGCCTCCGGCAAGGCTCAGGCGTGAGTTCGATCGGCGTCGCGGGACACCCATCGAATTCCCCGGCAGTATGCGGGTGAGTTACCCGGGAATAGATCAGAGGCTCCCTTGATCGATACCTTGATAAATACGCAGCAGTCTCAACATCTGTTCCACCACGTTCTGCACATGGTCATTCTGGAGCCTGTATGTTCCCCGAGTTCAGCCTTCGTTACAGCCACCTGCCGGAGCGCTTTTACGAGCGTTTCACGCCCGAGCCCGTCACGTCGCCGCGTCTGGTCGGCTTCAATCGGCCACTGGCGGAGGAACTGGGCTTCGATGCGCAGGCCCTGGCTAAGGAACAGGCCGCCAGATATTTTTCCGGTAACGCCCTGCCGCCTGGGGTGGAGCCCCTGGCCCAGGCTTATGCCGGGCATCAGTTCGGCGGGTTTGTGCCACGGCTGGGGGATGGCCGTGCGGTTTTGCTTGGCGAGGTGGTCGACCGGCACGGGCGGCTGCGGGACATTCAGCTGAAGGGTGCCGGACGCACGCCATTTTCGCGCGGCGGTGACGGCCGGGCGCCGCTGGGGCCGGTGCTGCGGGAGTACGTGGTCAGCGAGGCCATGCACGCGATGGGTATCCCGACCACCCGGTCGCTGGCGGCGGTAACGACCGGTCAACGCGTGTACCGTGAGACAGCTCTGCCCGGCGCCGTCCTGACGCGGGTGGCGGCAAGCCATATCCGCGTCGGCACGTTTCAGTACTTTGCTGCCCGCGGTGATGTCGAAGGGCTGCGCGTACTGGCCGAGCATGTGATCGAACGCCATTATCCGCACCTGGCGGATGTGGCCGAGGATCAACGCCCTCTGGCACTGATCGCGGCGGTACAGGAACGTCAGGCGGCGCTGGTGGCGAAGTGGATGAGCGTCGGCTTTATCCATGGTGTGATGAATACCGACAACGTTTCGGTCTCGGGCGAGACCATCGACTATGGGCCCTGCGCGTTCATGGACGTCTATGACCCCGGTACCGTCTTCAGCTCGATCGATCAGCACGGTCGCTATGCCTACGGCAACCAGCCGGGCATCGCCCAGTGGAATATGGCGCGTCTGGCCGAAACGCTGCTGCCGCTGATCGATGACAGTCAGGAAAAGGCGGTCGAGCCCGCCAACGAGCTGATCCAGCGTTTTCCCGAGCAGTATCAGGCGGCGTGCCTGGTCGAGATGCGGGCCAAGCTCGGCCTGGCCCGGGAAGAGGAGGGGGATTTCGAGCTCGCGGAATCCCTGCTCAAGGCCATGCATGCCGGCCGTGCCGACTTTACGCTGACCTTCCGTCGGCTCTCGGCGTGCGCCGAATCACCAGCGGCCGATCCTGCGTTGCTCGCGTTGTTCGAGCGACCGGAATCTGTCCTGGAATGGCTGAGGCGTTGGCGTGAGCGGCTTGCTGTCGAAGCCCGGTCTCCAGCGGACATTGCCGAGCGAATGGGGGCGGTCAATCCTCTCTACATTCCCCGAAATCACCTGGTCGAGCAGATGATCGAAGCCGCGGAAGACGACGACTTTGCGGCCTTCGAGGCGCTGAACGAGGTGCTCGCCCGGCCGTTCACGGTTCAACCGGGCCGCGAACGCCATGAACAGCCGGCAGCGGCTCACGAGCAGGTCTTCCGCACCTTCTGTGGTACGTGAGTGGCGGGCGTTACTCGCTCACCGTGCCGGATGGTCCATAGTCTCCCGCAGGTCCATCAGCGATTGCTGACTCACGCTGAACAGGGTCTGGCTGGGTCGGTCGAGATCGATAACGAATGAAATGGCCATTGCCAGCGTCGCCGTCAACAGCACCGTCACCAACAGGCTGCGTCCGCCGGACAGCCCGGCATGCAAACCCACCATCGTCATTGCCGCAAAGGCGATGAGGTAGAGCGCTACCCAGATACTGGTCGGCATCCGGTAGTGGGCAATTGTTACCCGCGTCTCATGGAGATCGATGACGTCGTTAAGTGAGTCGATGAACAATCCAAGCGTGATGGAGCGGGAGTGGTCCCTGCCCAGGGTGACCACATGCCGCCACAGCTTTTCGTGCAACTCCGTTGAATGGTCCAGGGCCTCGCGAAGTTCCTCGACCGACTCCGAGCCCGCGCCTGCGATGCGCATGTCCACATAGCGTTTCAGGAGCGGCAGGATTTGCGAGGAGTGCGGGGCTGGCAACATCCGGGAACGTAGCCAGGTCGTACCGATAGCATTGGCCTCGTCGAGAACCGCCTGCTTGCGTGCTTCATAACGGGCCTCCGCGATACCGAAGGAAAAGGCGAGCATGAAGGCCAGCAGTCCGAGCAATGCACCCATGATCACCTCGCTCTGTGAGGATTCTCCCATGTCGGTGGATTGCCGTCGTCTGCCAATACGAGAACCAATCTCGCTGAAACCGAACAGAAAAATGATGGAGAGGAGGAATACGGCCCAGATCGGCAGATAATCCAGATAGTGAACGGGCAATATATCCGTCATTGCGCCTGCCAGGTTACGGATCCATATCTGGATAGAACTTAGGCCATTTTTAGCGTGACGCCTTCAGTCAGGGTGGATGACCAGGTGGCGGTGGGGGCCGGTGCCTTCGCCTTCCGCAGAGAGGTTAAGCCGTACCACAACCCTGTGCTGCAGCTCCCGAACCGCGGGCGGGCGAGGCGGGAGCGCCTGTGGTTCGCGGGTCTCCAGTGCCTGGCGTACGGCTTGCTCCGCTTCCTGGACAGCCGCGGTCAGTTCATCGTCGTCGATATCGTTTACAACGTGGAAGGCGCCCTGGAGTACGCGTCGAATCTGCGCGGTGCTGTTCTTTTTGATTTCGTAAACCGGTGCCTCGTTCATGCCAAGGATGCGCTGCAGGCGCAGGTCGTCCGTACGCGAACGCAAGGCGATGATGGCATCGGCCTGCTCGGGCCGGGCAACGGTGCGAGCATCCAGTCGCAGACTGCGGATCACCCGTTCAACCAGGTCGCGGCTGATCGCGTATGGGTAGATTGCGACCTGTCGCGGGCGTTCGCCAGGCAGCGGGATGCGCCGTTGTTCAGCTGCCTCGCGCGTCGGCGCGCGTCTGCGTGGCGGTGGCTCCTCCGTGCCCCCACGTCGCTGCCCGGATGGCGGTAAGCCCCTGAGCAGCTTATCCACGGCGGCTGAGGCCGCCACGTGTACGATGAGCTGTTCGCGGTCCAGAAGCTCCACCACGGCATGGAAGGTCGGCGACGCCTTGCGCTCGGATACGGTCTTCTGGGTGCCGCGAAGGCGTGCTTCGTCGTCGGAGAGGGTCACCACCTGCACGCCGCCGATGAGGTCGGACAGGGTGGGGTTGAGGACGAGGTTCTCCAGGGTATTACCATGCGCCGTGCCGATAAGCTGCACCCCCCGCTCGGCAATGGTGCGTGCCGCCAATGCCTCGGCGGCGGTGCCGATTTCATCGATCACGATGACCTCGGGCATGTGATTTTCCACTGCCTCGATCATTACCGCATGCTGGGCCTCGGGATGCGCCACCTGCATTCGCCGCGCGTTGCCGATCGCAGGGTGCGGCACGTCACCGTCGCCGGCAATTTCGTTGGAGGTATCGATCACCACCACGCGTTTGTTGAAGTCGTCGGCCAACACACGGGCAATTTCCCGCAGGCGGGTGGTCTTGCCGACCCCGGGAGGCCCCAGCAGCAGGACACTTTTGCCGGCCTCGACCTGATCGCGAATATGTTCGATGGTGCCGAATACGGCGCGACCAACCCGCAGCGTCAGCCCGATGATCTGCCCCTTGCGGTTACGGATGGCGGAGATGCGGTGCAGGGTGCCGGGGATACCGGCGCGGTTGTCGGCGCCGAACTCGCCCACCGCGTGTACGACCCGGTCGATGTCCTCACGGGCGACAGGTGTATCGGTGAGATTGACCGCGCTACCGGGATAACGGGCTTGCGGTAAGCGCCCGAAGTCCATGACGACCTCGAGCAGACTGTCGGCGGCCTGCGCCTCCAGTACCCGCTGCAAATGCGGCGGCAGGGTCTGAAGTAACAGATCAAGATCATCGGTGCGGGTAACAGTCACGTTAAGTCCATCCTGGCCGATACGCAGCGTCAAGGAGCCGGCGATCCGGGTAAGCTACGGTCACGGCCAATTTCACTTGCCGCCCACTGGGGGGCAGCGTGTGAGTTCAGTATTGTAGACACATCGGACTGCGCTTTGCGTGGTTTGATTGGGGGCGCGGTAGCCTTCGATAGCCGCCGCCCGGCGTGCGCTGGATCGGGTATGGGAAAAGAGGGAACGCACTGAATGGCAAGGCGTGGTCGAGGAAAGGGAAAATCGATTCTCTGCTGGAGGAGGGTAGCTTACCTGACGGGTACGGCGTTGCTTGCGGTCATCGCCGCCACCGTCCTGCTCGTCTTCAGCCTGCGTTGGATTGACCCTCCGACATCCGCCTTCATGCTGCAGCATGACTGGTCGGCGTCGGGCAACCCGACTATCGGGCCGGTGCGGCAGCAATGGGTTTCATGGGCTGACATCAGCCCGCAGGCCGCTCTGGCTGTGGTGGCCTCGGAGGACCAGCACTTCCCCCATCACTGGGGCTTCGATTTCCAGTCGCTCGGTAACGCGATTGCCGACTATCGCAGCGGCGGGCGCCTGCGCGGTGCCAGTACCATCAGTCAGCAGGTGGCCAAGAATCTGTTTCTCTGGCCGCGGCGCAGCATGGTCCGCAAGGGTATCGAAGCCTACTTTACGTTGTTGATCGAAACGCTGTGGTCCAAGCGTCGCATACTTGAGGTTTATCTGAACATTGCCCAGTTCGGCTCTGATATTTACGGTATCGAGGCCGCGAGCCTGTACTATTTCGGCACGCCCGCGGCCCACCTGACGCCGGCCGAGGCGGCCCTGCTGGCGGCAGTGCTGCCGAACCCCAGAGGCTTGCGCGTCGACGCCCCGTCAAGCTACGTCCGTCAACGTCAAAGCTGGATTCTGAGCCAGATGCGGGCTTTGGGCGGAACGGTGCCGATTCCCTGATTGCGGCAATGCGATAGCCGACTAATCTGTACTTAGACAGTGGGCACGGCCGCCTGGGCACGGCGGTAGCCATACGCTGCCGGATCGTGATCCGGCAGAGACCGGGGTCGACCGTTCCGGCGCAGAGACAGGCATAGAAACTTCTGGCGCAACCAGCCCGTGTTGGAGGCAGCGCGCTTTGTCGGAAGTCCAGGAACGTCGCCCCGCAGTCCTCGTTGCTGATCCATGGCGACTGCTCGGATTACTGCTCCTCTATTATCTGACCGCGCGCTGGGGCGGTGACGTGGCCGGGCTTCGCGGTGCGGTCAGCCCGATATGGCCGGCGTCGGGCATCAGCCTTGTGCTGGCGCTGCGATACGGGTTACCAATCGCGCCGCTGCTTTTCGGTGTCTCCATCGCTGCCTCCTGGCCCGACCTGATAGCTGCGGGCAAGGGAGACGCGATCAGTATAGTCAGCGGGCTGTTGATCGGCTTCTCGGCTGCCCTCGAAGCGATGCTGGTCGCCTGGGGGATCTGGCACCTGGCGGGTAACGCGTACCTTGATCGGCCGTCCCGATTCCTGATGGCTGCGCTGATCGCCATGCCGCTTGGCGCGGTTGTGGGGACCGTACCTCAACTGCTTGGCAGCCAGCTCGGCGGTCTGCTGGACGTTGTGGCGGCGGACGCGTCGTTACAGAACCTGATTTTCATCTGGCATGCCATGGCCATTGCCGATCTGATCGGCATGGTTTCACTCGCTCCGCCTCTCCTGTTGTGGTTGCGGAATCCCGACATCCGTTTGCCTGGCCGGAAGGCCCTTGAGTTTGTCGCGTATGCGGTGTTGGCGGCCATCGTATTCATTGTTCGCGATCAGCTTGGGATGGTGTACCTGCTGTTCGTGATCAATATCGTGGTCGCCTTGCGCATGCCGACGAAATGGGCGGCCCTGATGGTTTCCGCCACATCGATGGCGCTACTCTGGGGGCTGGCTACGGTGGGTCACAGCCCGAATCAGGAGGAGGTCTATCGGTTTTTCCTGACGGACCTCTCTCTCGTTCTCATTCTGAATTTGATGACATACGCCATTGCCCTGTTCTGGCGAGACGCCGAGATCGCCCGGGCAGACCTTGAAGCAAGGGTTGCCGAGCGGACGCGGGAACTGGAAGACGCCAATGCCCGCCTGGAGACACTCTCGCACACGGATCCTCTTACGGGGGCTTCGAACCGCCGTTACTTCCTGCAATCGGGCGCTCGCGAGATCGAGCGCGCGCGCAAGAACCAGACCCCTCTGGCTTTGCTGATGATAGACCTCGACCGCTTCAAGGCGATCAACGATGGGCATGGGCATGATGTTGGCGATGTGGTTCTGCAAAATTCGGTGACGCTTCTGCTGGGAGAGCTTCGTTCGACGGATGTGCTCGCGCGCATTGGTGGCGAGGAGTTTGCCGTTCTGTTACCGGAATGTGACGAAGTGCGCGTGCGGGAAGTCGCCGAGCGCCTGCGCAAGGTGATTGCGGAAACCCCCATTACGACGCCCAGGGGTGCAATCCTTCGGGTGACCATCAGCATCGGCATACTCGTGCATCATCCGCGGGATGATTCCGATCTTGCATCCGATGAGTACCTGGAACGGATGATGCGTGAGGCGGACCGCAATCTCTACCTGGCAAAGGACACGGGCCGTAACCAGGTCATCGGGCCGGGTGACGTTACGCAGTCCGGCCGCGACTAGTGCCGTCATGTTTCTCTACCGCGATGTCTGGGCTCAGACATCGGCGTCATACGTCCCCTGTGCGCGAAAGCGTTCATCGAGCCGTTCCACTTCGGCGTCGATATCCGCGTCCTGCTCCAGTTCGCTACCGTCCAGGCGCTGTTGTGCGGTCGGCAGGTGTATCTCGAACTCGACGCCGCTGATATCCAGAGGGGTGAAGCTCAGCCGGTTGGCGTTGCGCCGGGGTTGATAGACGATCTGCCATTGTGGGCGTTCAGGGTGGCCGGGATCGAAATGGCTCTGCTTGCCTCTAGTGGCAAACCCTTTCAGGCGCTGTGTATCCTGACCATCGGTGGAGCTCACTTCGACGTTGCGCAAGGGTGCACCGAGCGTCCATTCCCGCACTGCGACCGGCTCGCCATTGGCGATGCGGCACTGCGGTTGACCGTCATTGTGCACCACGTCGATCATTTCAGTGATGATCTCCTCATTGTCCAGTTCCATCCGAACCGCGTAGCGCGTTTCCGGCGTTTGAATGTTGTGCACGGCGATGCGGCCTTCATAGCCTTTCACGATCTCATTGACGAAGTACAGGCCCAGGCCGCGGCCGTGATGATCGCGTATGCGGCGGGTGGAAAAGCCAAGCTGGAACAGGCTAGGACGGTCTTCATCGCGGATATGCGGGCCGCGATTGTATACCCGGATGCAGGCCTGACCCTGCTGTTCCCGCAGGGTCAGGGCGATCGATGAAAAGGGCGCTCTGTAACCGCGTTTACTGGAGAAAAACTGGGCGTTCTTGAGCAGATTCTCCAGCAACAGCACCAGGTGGTTCTCATTGCCCAGCAGCTCACCGACCGGGGCCAGGCTGACGTGCCACTGGCCATCGTCCAGCGTGTACTCGGTCTCGTTCACCGGCAACTGCAGAGGCTCGTGGCGTACCAGCCCCAGGGCTCGCCAGGCGGCGCGCTGTGGCGGATACACGGGCTCATAGGGCAGCGGCGCGGCTTCTTCGATGTTCAGCATGCGCTGGTAGTAGTGTTCCTCGCACTCACACAGCAGATTGCCGATGTGCAGGGCGAGATTGTCGGCGGTGGACAGATCGAGCAGATCCCACAGGTAGCGCATGGCGTCGAGCGCTGCCTGGTAATCGGGTGACGATGACGGTGCATCCGCTGGCGCGTCCGCCGCTGCAAGCGCCCGTTGCAGTGCGGTCTGCACCTTGTCGAAACTGATCACGCCGTTGTGGCGCACCTCGGCGGCGATGCTCTTGAAATGCAGAAACTTCTCGTCGTATTCGATGTAGTCAAGCAACTTGTCACTGATGAACAGCTTCAGCTTGTCGGCATGCCCGGAGTACGTGTGTGCCTTGAGCTGTAGCTGCTTCTTGCTCTCCCATAGGCTATTGACCTGATGGCGCAGGCGCTGCAGGTCCGCGTGCTGGCGCGCATGCTGGCGGCGGTAACGGCGCAGATCGAGTAGCAGCAGCAGGATGAACAGGCCGAGCACCGCGTACTTCACTTGCCACTGGAACCAGCCGGCGGGTATCTCATAATACCGGGCCAGCCCGGGCTCCGTGGTGAACAGCAGGTAGGTGATCGCCAGCAAGCCGCCCAACGCGCTCAGCCAGGGAAAGGTGACCTTCCGCACTCGGCTATCAGGTGCTTCAGCAGCCTCGCTTTTCATGTGTCCGCTCTACTGGCCGGTTTCCAGCAATAGGCGCCCTCGTCACCGAAGGTGACGATGCCTTCGCCGGCCTTGCACAGGGCGACAAAACGCCCCTCGCCGCCCATGGCCTGATCGAAGGAGAGCCGCAGGGTGCGTATGTGTTGCCGGTAGTTGGCATAGGAGAAGCGTTCCGGGTCGGCATTCAGTTTGTCCGCTATCTGCCAGGTGGGTAGCGGCCGGGGCGAGGCTTCGACCAGGTAGCGCAGGATCTTGCGCGGCGTCGGCGCCAGCGGGCGCCTGCCATTGGCGGGGTTCATCAGTTTCCTGCCCTGCCAGTAGATCTCCCAGGTGGTGGTATCCAGCGTCAGATCTCCACTCTGCAAGACGTCTCCGGCCGGCCGCCGCCCCGGCTGGCGCATGGTGTGCTGGCGCAGAACGGCCTTGATGCGCCAGCACAGCACGGACTCGATATTGCGTTGATGCTTGGCAATGAAGTCCTGCGCGTCGTTCGCCTCCAGGGCTTCCTGCTCGATTCCGGTGCCGCTGTGCTCGGACAGATAAATGATGGGCAGGCCGGGCCATTTGCGCTGCAGGGCCCGCGAGACGGAAAACCCGGCGGCATCGTCGCCGTTCATATTGGCGTCGAGCAGCGCCAGATCGGGGCCGTTGCCGGCATCCGCCAGATGAATGTGCTGACAGGCGGCTTCGGCGAACTTGAACACCTTCACCTCGGTCGGGCGGTCGTCAAAGACCGTGCCTTCAAGCACGGGTTTGAACTTGTCGATCCAGTGCGACTGGTCTTCCACCCAGAAAATCGTGGCCATGGAATACGTGCTCCTGCAGCCAGAATCTACTCACGGATTTTTCACCGCCACCACCGACACTCTGTTCATCGTCACGGCAGGGACGCCAACCAGGGAGCTGTAAAAGCGCACAAAAACGCAACCACAGGGTGAACATCATGTTAACTGACATTCTCTATATCTGGTCTGACTCACCGGCACTATCGCTGGCTATCTGGCTGGTCATTGCCATTGTCATACTGTACTTGGGGCGGCCGCATGCCCATCAATTGCTGCGTGGTACCGGGCGTGCCATTTACGGCACGTTGCGCGTGGCGTCGGCAAGCATCCGCCAATTGGAGCAGCGGGTCATGGTGCGTAACCGTGATGTACTTCTCGCAATGGGCCGAGAAGCCACGGAAAAGGCCATCGAGCGCGAGTTCAATCGCGTTAATACCATTGTTGAGCGTGATCTCAGCCAATATCCAGGTTTGCACCGCAAGCTGGCGGATACATTGCAGAAAATCGAAGAAGATTATCACGCGGCGACAGACAATGCGCCGCTGCCGCCGGCCTGGGCGGAACTCGTGGAAACCATCTCGGCCCTGCCCAGCTCGGGCGACCCGGCGGTAACGAAAATTCTCGACAACATCAAGGAGGTGGTGGAGAACTCCCACGAAGAGACCCTGAAGGCCTACCAGAAGAGCGTGAATGAACGGCACAAGATTCTGAGCGGCATGCAGCCGGAATGGCGCACGCTGAATCACACGCTGGAGAAAGTGCACAAGACGATTACCGGCCTGGAAGATCGTGCCAAGGTCATCGACCGCCAGATGGCGGATTACGAAAGCATGCGCAAGGTGGAGGACAAGGCCGTGCACGCGCTGACTGCGTCGTCGCTGACGCAGTTCTTCATCGCCACGCTCGTGCTCATCATTGCGACCTTCGGTGGCATCATCAACTTTCATCTGATTGCCCTGCCGATGTCGGAGATGGTCGGCGGCGCCAGTCATATCGGCTCCGTACGGACTTCAGACATTGCCGCACTGGTCATTATCATGGTGGAAATCACCATGGGCCTGTTCCTGCTCGAAGCGCTGCAGATAACCCGCCTGTTCCCGATGATCGGCAGCATGGATGACAGGATGCGCAAGCGCATGGCGATTGCCGCATTCACCATCCTGGTGATCTTTGCCAGCATCGAAGCGTCGCTGGCGTATATGCGTGATCTGCTTGCCCTGGACCGCGAAGCCCTGCAGCAGTCGCTGGCCGGTGCGGCGGTAGCCGACGCGCAGTTCCGCTGGATTCCATCCATAGGGCAGCTGGTGCTGGGCTTTGTTCTGCCGTTCGCGCTTGCTTTCGTGGCGATACCGCTGGAAGCCTTCGTGCACTCACTGCGCACGGTGCTCGGCCTCGTCGTGCTGGGCGCGCTGCGCACGCTACGCCTGACGGTGCGGCTGATCGGCGGCATGGCCAATCACCTGAGCAAGATGCTGGTCAGCCTTTACGACCTGTTTATCATGCTGCCGCTGAGCATAGAGCGCCTGATCAGGCATGGTCGGGAGAACCCGTCGCGGCGCCATGCCGAACCGTCCGACGATGTATCCGAGAGCAAATCGGCCAAGTCGGCGCGCCGCCGCAACCCGGTGAACGAAGAGCCGGCGGAAGACGTGTCGCTCGCTGCAAGGGAGGCCTGAGCCATGACCACCATCAATGCTGAACTGCGCGCCCTGCATGAGCCCCAGCGGAATAGTCGCCAGAACGCGCGCTGGCGCAAGCTGTGGCTGGCGGTTATCGCCTTCCTTATCATGTTGTTGCTTGGCTGCGGTGAACCGGCGAACAACAGCCGAGCGGCCTTTGTGCTGATTGATATCTCCAGCGACTACGCTGGAGAGCTGGAGAAGGCGCGGACGCTGAGCAACTACCTGCTGGCAAACCTGAACAGTGGCGACTCGCTGGCGATTGCCTTCATCGACAACAGCAGCTTCACGGAACGAAACATCATTGCCCGCATGACCTTCGACCACCGGCCCAGCGCGGCAAACCAGCAGAAGCGGGAGGTGAAGGCGCAGCTGGACGCCTTCGTCGGGCGCTTCAGCGTGCCCAGTCACCACAGCGACATCACCGGCGGCGTGCTGCTGGCAACCGACTATCTGGTCGAGACCAATGCCGGGCAGAGGTATCTATTCATACTGTCCGATCTGCATGAAGACCTTCCACCCTGGCTGAACCGCGAAGCGCCGGTGAAGCTGAATGAGGTGCAGGTGGTCGCGGTTAACGTGAAACGTCAGCGCAGCGACAATAACAACCCGCAGGCGTATCAGCAGCGCCTGGCCGGTTGGCAGCAGCGCGTGGAGGACAGCGGCGGCCGCTGGCGGGTGGTGAATGACCTGGCGAGGCTGGAGAATACGGTGGTATTAAGGTGATCGCGTCTGAG
This sequence comes from Aquisalimonadaceae bacterium, assembly GCA_040877625.1. Taxonomy (GTDB): domain Bacteria; phylum Pseudomonadota; class Gammaproteobacteria; order Nitrococcales; family Aquisalimonadaceae; genus Methylonatrum. The sequence goes on along the minus strand of JBBDNK010000011.1, from coordinate 88,439 downwards.
CGGAGGATGGCTTGGCCGCCATCCTCCGCGCTCACGCTTAACCTGTGACGCTATCTCCTGGTCTCAAGGGAGCCTCTGGTTTATTCCCATGGGGCTCTGCGGAGCTGACCGCCGATTCCCGGTCCGTCAGTCCACCAGAATCAGATGCAGGGCGCGCGGGCCGTGCGCACCGAGCTGGATGGTCTGTTCGACGTCGGCGGTGCGTGACGGACCGGTTATGAAGTTCAGCGAACGGGGCGGGAAGTCGCCGCGCTCGCGCATCCGCCGCCAGACGTCTTCCATGTAGTCGACCACGTCGCCCGTACGCAGCACCACGATGTGAAATTCCGGCAGAAAGGCCAGTGTGGTGGGTGATTCCGGACCGGAGTAGAGCACCAGGGTGCCGGTTTCCGCCAGACCCATTTCGGCCACCGAGACAGCCACATTGCTGTCCGGACCCTTTTCCGCGCCAATGGTTATCTCCAGCGTCCGGGGCCAGGCGAGATCGCTGAGCAGCGGGTGCGGCGCGACGCGCAATTGTGTTCCCAGCGAGCCGGCGGCGAGATGCCGGGCGACGGTATCGGCAACTGCCTCCATGCCGCTGACCCGCTGCCAGGTACCCGCCTCGGCATCGAATCGGCTGAGAAAGCGCTCCACTCTGTCGCCGTCCCAGACCGGGTGCTGGGCGGGGCTGGATGCATAGGCGTCCCGACGAGCGGACTCCACCTGATCGGGAGCAGGAGGCGTGTCTCTGCCCAGGCCGCGGCGGACCTCAGCCAGGATTCGCTGTTTGGCGTCGTTCATGCGGGCTGGTTCCTTTCTGTCTGGCTTTCCAGGCGGCCTGGAAGGTCTGACCCTGGGGGGCGGGCATGTCCCGGCTAGCGGTCCAGCCGCCGGCCAGCGGCAGGCGCCTGAAGCGGCCGTGGGTACGTCCCAGGCCGCCGAGCAGGCGGATGCCGAGCCGGCTGGCGAAGTGATAGAGCGCCGGACGTTTGGCCATGAAGCTCCACAACGCGAGGCCGTAGCGCGTCGGGGCGGACACCAGCTTGCGGTCGAACTGCTGGCCACGCAGGTCGCGAAGCAGATCCGGCAACGGAATCTTCACCGGGCAGACACTCTGGCAACGGCCGTTCAGTGTGCAGGCATTGGGTAAGTCGCGGGTCTTGTCCAGGCCGACGAACATGGGTGTAAGTACGGAACCCATCGGGCCGGGGTAGACCCAGCCGTAGGCATGGCCGCCGATGGCGCCGTAGACCGGGCAGTGGTTCATGCAGGCGCCGCAGCGGATGCAGCGCAGCATGTCCCGGAAGCGGCCGCCCAGCATGCGGCTGCGGCCGTTATCGACCAGCACCAGGTGAAACTCCTCTGGACCGTCCGGGTCGCCGGGTCGCTTCGGTCCCGTCACCATGGTGGTATAGGTGGATATGGCCTGGCCCGTGGCGCTGCGCGCCAGCAGCCGCAGCAGCGCGGTGGCATCGTCCAGCGTCGGCACCAGTTTCTCGATACCGGTGATGGCGATGTGCACCCTGGGCAGGGTGTGCGTGAGGTCGCCATTGCCCTCATTGGTGACCAGGAACAGCGATCCCGTTTCCGCCACCAGGAAGTTGGCGCCGGTAATGCCGACATCGGCGGTGAGGAACTTCTCCCGCAGCACCTGGCGGGCCTCGTTCACCAGCTCCGGCACGTCCCGCAGCTTCTGTTTGAACGTGCCCTGATGATGGTGCAGATCGAAAAGCGCGGTGATCTGCTCCCGGGTCTTGTGCACGGCCGGGGCAATGATGTGGCTGGGAGGTTCTTTGGCAAGCTGGATGATGTACTCGCCGAGGTCGGTCTCGACCGCCTCCATGCCGGCGGCCTCGAGGGCCTCATTCAGGCCTGCTTCCTCGCCGACCATGCTTTTGCCCTTGGTCACGCGTCGGGCATCGTGCTGCCGGCAGATCCGCACGACGATGTCGCGCGCCTCCTCCGCCGTTGCCGCCCAGTGCACATGGCCGCCGGCGGCCTTGAGCCGGGATTCAAACTGCTCCAGGTAGACATCGAGATGGGCCAGGGTGTGGTCCTTGATGCGCTTGCCGTAGTCCCTCAAGCCCTCGAAGCCATTGAATGCATCCACTGCAAACCTGCGCTTGCCGATGAACCCGTCCTTGGCGCGTGCCATTGCCTGGCGCAGTTGCGGGTTGTCCAGTGCGCTCCGTGCCTGGGGTCTGAACAGATGCGCGGTGGATTTCATGTCTTCTTTCCTTCGCCGATGGCGGTATCGTCCAGTCCGGCCAGGATCTCCGCCACGTGGTAGGCCTTGACCGGCACGCCCAGCCGCTGCATGCGGCCGGCAATATTCAGCAGGCAGCCCAGATCGCCACCGAGCACGGTGTCGGTGCCGGTGCGCTGGATGTTGTCGACCTTGTCCGAGACCAGGCGCGTGGAGATTTCCGGGTATTTGACGCAGAAGGTTCCGCCGAAACCGCAGCAGACGTCGGTGTCGTCCATCTCTTCGATTTCCAGGCCGCCGACGCAGCCGAGCAGCTTTCGCGGTTGATCGTGAATGCCGAGTTCGCGGAGGCCGGAGCAGGAATCGTGGTAGGTGACCTTGCCATCGCGCCTCACGTCCAGTGACTGGACTCCCGCCACCTCGGTGAGAAAACGAGTCAGCTCCCAGGTCTTTCCCGCCAGCCGCCGGGCGGCGGATTGCGCTTCGGGGTCGTCCCGGAGCAGGTCCGGGTAATGCGTGACGATGGTTCCGGCGCAGGAGCCGGACGGCAGCACCACGTAGTCATAGTCACTGAAGGCGGCGATGACCTGCTGCGCAAGGGCGATGGCATGCGCATTGTCGCCGCTGTTGTAGGCCGGTTGGCCGCAGCAGGTCTGCTGTTCGGGAACCTCGACGCGATATCCGGCATCCTCCAGCAAGCGGACTGCGGCAAACCCCACCGAGGGTCGGAACAGGTCCACCAGGCAGGTAACGAACAGGGCGACCGTTCCACGGTTGTCGTCTATGTTTGTCTCGGTCATCTTTCACCTGTTGTACTGGTGGTTCTGGATGTCCGTCCCTGGCGGCCTGCGCGCTGCCGTCTCCGGCTTGCACCAGGCTGCTTTATAATCAACCTGTTGACATCTCTCTACTGGAGGTAGCATGGACCTTAGCAGCAAGACATGCACACCCTGCCAGGGTGGAATCGATCCGATGAAGCCCGAGGAAGCAGCCGACATGCTCGGTCAGGTTCCCCGCTGGGAACTCACGCATGAAGCGACCCGCCTCGAACGGACCTTCCGTTTCAGCAACTTCCTCGAAGCCAAACAGTTTGTGGATCGCGTCAGCGACCTGGCGGAAGGCGAAAACCATCATCCCGATGTCAGCTTCGGGTGGGGCTACGCGACAGTCGTCATCTGGACGCACAAGATTGGTGGTCTGCATGAAAATGATTTTATCTTCGCCTCAAAAACCAATAGATTAGACAATAATTCGTAGGTAAAGGATTATGGTACGCGGTTCCATTCGCCTGACCGTCCGCCATGCTTGTGCAACAGGCGCACGTCGGTAATCTCCATGCCGCGATCCATGGCCTTGCACATATCGTAGATGGTCAGCAGCGCGGCCTGCACGGCGTGCAGCGCTTCCATCTCCACACCGGTGCGTTCCACCGTCACCGCCTCGGCGCGGCAGTGGATGCCGTCACCGCTCTCGGCGGGGGTCAGCACCACCTCGGCATGCGTCAGGGCGATGGGGTGGCACAGCGGGACGATGTCGGCGGTCTTCTTGGCGGCCATCAGGCCGGCGATACGCGCAACGGCCAGTACATCGCCTTTTTTTACCTGCTGATCCAGAATGGCGGTCAGGGTGGCGGTCTGCATGCGGATGGTGCCCTCGGCGATAGCCACGCGACGGGTTGCGTCCTTGTCGCCGACATCGACGATGTGGACTTCACCGGTGGCCGTAAGGTGGGGCAGTTGTGTCATTGGATTTTTGCTCCGTCTGGCTTGCCGGTCCCATTATGTCGTCTCCGCACGATTCTCGCGACCATCCGTGCCTCGGCGAGGAGTAGCCATGCGCTTCCTGTCGCTGTTGTTCCTGCTGGTGCTGCTCAGCGCCTGCGCCGCTGTTCCCCGCGAACCGCTCGCGCTGCCGGGAAGTGACGCCGGGGATCGAGCCTGCCTGGCGTTCTTTACGGCGCTGGAGCGCGAAGTACTGGCCGCCAATGTGCGCGACGGCGCGGGCGCGCCGATACCAGATCATCCATGGTTTCGCAGTTCCCGATTCATCCATGGAGCGTCCGGGCACCTGAACGGTGATGCGTTGGCGGGGGCGCTGCTTACTCAGGACCGCCGTGCCAGGGCCATGGAACTGCGTAACCTGCCTGCGGCCGTTAGCGATGCCCTGGTCGCGAAGCTGCCGCAGACCGATGCGGGCACGGCGGTGGATGACTGCGGCCGGCGGCTGACGGCGCGGTTGCTGGCCGCTGACCCAGAGCTGAACGAGGTACGTGCCGGCGTTGCCGTCGCCGATGACTACATAACCTGGCACCGTTGGGCCGGCCTCTACCCGCTGAGCCGTTACTTCATTCTTGCCGGGGTGTCGATCTGGCAGCGGGGTACGCGGGCAAGTTTCGCCACCGAGGCACCCGAGCAGGCTCCGGGGCTGCGTTTCGAGCCGATCTGGCGGGATGCGGTTACGCCGGTCGCTGCGGTGCGGCGGTTGGTGGCGGCGGCACCGCGGGATGCCCTGGGCCGACTTGATCTGAGCGAACTCCAGGCGGATCTGCTGCTGGGCGCCTATGCGCCGATCATCGAGCTCGAGACCGACCAGGGCCATAACCGCATCGGCGAGCCGTTATGGGAGGCCCCCGGCACGCCCAACGTCAACGTCGCCTGGCCGGTGGTCTACACGGATGTCACGTATACCCGTTTTAACGGCGAGACGATCCCACAGCTCAACTATGTACTGTGGTTCTCATCGCGGCCCAAGGCGCATGCGCTCGATTTGCTCGGCGGCAGGCTGGACGGTATCACCGTGCGTATCACCCTCGATAACAACGGCGCGCCGTTGTTGCTTGAGACCATGCACAACTGCGGTTGCTACCATCAACATTACCCTTTGTCGGGGCTCGCGGCACGGGCTCGCCCGGCCTACGGAGAGCCGCCATTGGTGCTGCCGTCTCCCGGGCCGCCGGGCGCGGGGGAGCGGCTAGTGCTGCGACTCAGAGACCGCAGCCACTACGTGTTCACCGTCTACCTGGCTCGCGCCGAATCCCGCGACGGCAGGCCTTACGTGCTGAAACGCTACCATGAACTGCGCAGCCTGCCGGCCGCGGAGGGTCGGCGTAGCCTGTTTCAGGCCGACGGCCTGGTGCCCGGGACGCGGCGGGATGAGCAGGTGCTGTTCTGGGTTTCCGGGGTGCCGGCACCGGGTGCCATGCGTCAGCTTGGGAGGCACGTTACAGCCTTTGCGGGGCGGCGGCATTTTGACGATATCGACCTTCTGGAGCGGATTTTCATACCGGCGGTCGATTGATTTACCGTGCGGGGCTTGCATCTTGAGTTGCGCCGGAAAACAATTGCCTACGACATGAAATTAAGGGCGTCTCTGAATGGGGACGTCCGCAGGAAGGGAGTTCTGTCATGCGAGGCACCACCGTACCGATCTGTATTGCGCTGCTGCTCGCCGGTTGTGCATCGACACCGCCGGCCCCGGTCTATGACTATCGGCCTTCCGCCGCGGTGAGCGAGAGGGCCGATCGCCAATCGGCCGACGGTGCGGGCATCGAAATCCTGCGCACGGCTCAGGCCCAGCTGGGCACGCCGTACAGATACGGCGGCGACCACCCGGACCGCGGTTTTGATTGCAGCGGTCTGGTGGCTTTCAGTCATGGTCGACACGGGATACCGGTGCCGCGAACCGCCCATGCGCAGGCACATCAGGCCAGTGCAGTGGATCCGGGAATGCTTGAGGCCGGAGATCTGGTGTTTTTCCGGCTTGATGGGCGGCGGGTTTCCCATGTGGGCATTTATGCGGGTGACGGGCGTTTCATCCATGCGCCGAAGAGCGGCGGCCGCGTTTCCTACGCATCCCTGGATGATGCCTACTGGCAGCGACACCTGAGTGGCGCGGGGCGGTTTGTGTCCCGATAACGAACGACGCCCCGGACTATTCGGTGGGTGGTTTGCGCAGTCTTTTCTTGGCGCCGAGCTTGGTCTTGCCCTCCATCCGGCGACGTTTCGCACCCTTGCTTGGACGGGTGGCGATGCGTGGGCGCGGTTTTTCCCAGGCCTTTTCCAGCAGTGCCAGCAGGCGTTCCCTGACGTCCCGGCGGTTTCTTTCCTGACTGCGGTATTGCTGGGATTCCAGCACAATCACATCTTCGTCGGTAAGCCGTTGACCGGCCAGTTTACGCAGCCGCTGCAGTACGGGCATCGGTAGCCCCGTCACCTGCCGAAGGTCGTATCGCAGCTGCACCGCCGTGGAGCTGGTGTTCACATGCTGACCGCCCGGCCCGGAGGAGCGCACGAAGCGCTGCTCCAGCGCACCTTCTTCGATGAATGCTCGCCCCGCCATGATTCAGACCGCCGCCGCTTGCGCGTTCATGCGGACCGCTCCGGCAAAATCGCGCCTGGACCGGATGGGCGCGTGCGGTACCAGCCGGTGAGACTCATGCGCGGTCGTTTCGCGGCCAGGACTTCATGCTCGAAACGGTCACTTACAAACGTCACCAGACGGCCGGCTACCGGTGCGATATCCACGAACGGCGTGGCCTGGTCGCCGTCCAGGTAGATGCGAAGCTGCCCACCGTCGTCGTCGGTCCAGGCATCGTTGAGATAGAAAACCACGGAAATGCGACGCTCCGCGCTGCCCTGAAATCGATCCAGATGGCGGCGGTAAAAGGCACCAGCCGGGTAAACCGCTAGATGACCCTCGTACTCGAACAGGCCGAGATACAGCATGCGGTTCAGCGCCAGGCGCAACTGCTCGAGATGGTGCAGCCAGCCGTGCTGGCCGAGGGTTGGCGTGGTAGGGTCGACCCAGCGCACCAGGTCGCGGCGAACCTGGTCACGTATCCGCGCGTCATCACCCTTGCCGACCGCCGCTCTGCGCATTTCTCCCTGCTGCCAGAGCAGCCGGCACTCGCGGGCGAGGCGCTGCGTCAGCTCGCCGTCGAGAAATTCGTCGTGCACGCACCAGCCGGCCGCGGCGAGGTGCTCGGCAATGTTTGCGTAGCGAGGGTCATGCTCGGTTCTAATCGCATCCACGGGCGGATAATGCTCCTTGAATTAACGCTTGCTGCCGCGCCTGTATAGCGCTGCGCGGTAGCCCAATGCAAGCGAAAAAACACCCCAGCCCGAGCTAGAAGCTGTATTGCACCATGCCGTGAAGCCGCAGCGCATCGCCGGCCTCGCCGTCGGCCTGCTCGCGGGTGTGACGGCCGGCCTCGATTCCGTAAGTCACGCTGGTGATGGGGGACCAGATATAATTGACGAAAAGGCTCTGGTACTGCTCGTCGGCCTCGCCGGGCATGGCGCCGGCAGCCACCGCGTCGTCCACGTCCGCGCTGGCCAGGCCGTAGCCGACATTCATGGAACCGTCGCCGATGGCGATGCTGAGCCCGAGCGTGCCGCCAATCGACTTCACGGTCTCGATGGAGTCGCCGTCCAGGTACGCCGGCGATGCTGGATTGATGTACATATAGCCGCCGATGCCATCACCGAACGTTACCCCGCCCTGAGCGGAAACCCCCGGAGCGAGCTGGTAGCTGCCGGCCAGGTTCAGCCCATAACCAATGGCGGTGTCGCTATCGCTACCATCATCGGCGCCAATCTGCCGCAGGACACCGGCGATCGCGTAGCCCAAGGAACCGAGCCCGCCCTCGTAGCGGGCCGTTAAATCCGGAAGGCCGTTCTTGTCTACGTCCACGCCACCCACAGGTTCCAGAGTGCCACCGAGGTAGCCGGGGGCTTCGATGGCTAAGGATAGGCCGCCGTCGGTGTAGCGCAGCTGCGTCTGCAACGAGAGTACGGTCTGGCCAGGCTGGCCGGTGAAGTCGATGGTCGAGGTGTGGCCTGTAAACGTGGCGAAGTTGCTCCAGGTATGACCGGCCAGAACGCCGTTGAGCTCACCGTAGGCCTGGCGCAGACGGAAGCCGCCGCTGCCGGCGCCGTAGAAGTCACCTTCTATCACGGTGGTGAGATCACCGGCCTCGGTCGGGGTGGTCGTGCGAACGCCCAGGCGGCTTTCAATGGCCTGGAGGCGGGTATGTCCTTCCGGCACTTCGGCGTCATCCAGCCCAATCGCGCCGTGATCCACCGAGGCGCCAATATCGGCATTGAAATCCTGGATAATATCGAGCTTGGCATAACCGTACAGGTTCACCACCGTCTTTCCGGCCTGCATTTCGACGGCGACAGCCTTGCCATTAGCGACCAGTGCCAGTGCGGTAATCATGCCTGTAGCGATTCCTCGTGTGTTCATCTTGAACATTTGTGTTATCCCCTTTTCTGATAAACGCAAAGTAAATTGATGCGCCACGATACCCGTGTTGTGGAAATAGCGTTTTCAGTCGTGGCATTAAGGAGCTTCTGAGACGCGAATATGAGTCTGTGTACTATGTTTTCTTACTTCGCTTACATCGTCGAAACGAAAGAAGAGAATCTGTCATATTTATCGGTCGCAATGCAAAGGTGCTCGATGGAGTAGGCAAATCCGCATTACGGATCGATCCGCTGTAAACATTGAAATGCCGGCATAATCCGTTATGGTAGGGCGATCCGTCGGGCAGGCGGAACTTGTCAGAGCAGCGGTGAGGATAGATACCTAAATGGCGATCCTGAAGTGGGGCGTGTTCAAGGTCAACGCGCCGGTATTCATCATCTCCGTGGCGGCTATCGCCATGCTGTTGATCTTCGGTGCGGTCAACCCCGAGGCCGCCGAGGCGACGTTCGTCGCCGCCCGCAATGGCATAGCCGAGCGCTTCGGTTGGTTCTATCTACTGTCGGTGGCGGGTTTTCTGGTGTTCATCCTGTACCTGTGCTTCAGCCGCTACGGCAATGTGAAACTCGGCAATAATGACGATGACCCCGATTACACCTATCTTTCCTGGTTCGCCATGCTGTTCAGCGCCGGCATGGGTATCGGCTTGCTGTTCTTCAGCGTCGCGGAGCCCATGTGGCACTACGCTTCGCCGCCGATGATGGACGGCGAGACTCCGGAGGCGGCCAGGGACGCCATGCGGCTGACGTTCTATCACTGGGGCATGCATGCCTGGGCCATCTATATCGTGGTCGGTGTATCTCTTGCGTACTTTCACTTCCGCCGCCGGATGCCGCTGACGTTGCGCTCCGCGTTCTTTCCGTTATTCGGCGAGCGGATCTACGGCCCCATTGGGCATGTCATCGATATTCTGGCGATTTTCGGCACGCTATTCGGTATTGCCACCTCGCTCGGCTTCGGCGTGATGCAGGTCAACGGCGGGCTGAGCTATCTCTTTGACAGCATACCTTCGAGCAGTGTCCCCCTGCAGATTGCGCTGGTGATTGTGATTACCGGCATGGCGACGGCCTCCCTGCTGCTGGGGCTGGACAAGGGCATCAAGCGATTGTCCGAGATCAATATGGTCATGGCGGTGTCATTGCTGCTGTTCGTGTTCATCGTCGGGCCGACGGTGCTGATTCTGAATACGTTTGCGCAAACGACCGGCACCTACGTCCAGGACCTGATAGAAACCACGTTCTGGATAAACGCCTTCGGCCTGGGTGATGACGGCTGGCTGCAGGGCTGGACACTGTTCTACTGGGCATGGTGGATCTCCTGGTCGCCGTTCGTGGGCATGTTCATCGCCCGCGTGTCGCGCGGCCGAACCATTCGTGAATTTGTTATCGGTGTGTTGTTCGTGCCGGTGCTGCTGACCTTCGTCTGGATGAGCGTATTCGGCACGAGCGCACTGAACCTGGAGATGGCCGGTACAGGCGGTATCCTGGCGGCCATGAATGACGGCGGCAGTGAGGTCGCGATGTTTGCGCTGCTGGAGAATTTCCCACTGGCGGGCTTGACCTCCCTGGTGGCCATACTGGTGGTGGTGCTGTTTTTCGTGACCTCCTCTGACTCGGGGTCGCTGGTTATCGACATGCTGTCTTCGGGCGGGGAAACCCATTCCCACCCGGCACAGAGAATCTTCTGGGCGAGTCTTGAAGGGCTTGTGGCGGTGATACTGCTTCTTGCCGGCGGTCTGACCGCACTTCAGGCGGCGTCGATCATTACCGCGCTGCCCTTTACCGTGGTGATGCTGGTCATGTGCTACAGCCTGCACAGAGCATTGCAGTCGGAGCCCTTCAAGGAGGGTCGCATGCCGAAGCGGTATGGCAGTGCCCGGCCGGATGCCAACAGCTGAACGTGGGTACACAGGCGAGATAACGGAGCCGGACTATGGCTAACTGGCGCAAGACCCTGGACGAGATGTTCCGTGAAGTGAGCAAGGCGGAAGATCAGAAGGACGACGACTCCCGCCAACGCGTACGGCAGTACCTGCAGGATGTCGTCCGGCCCGCTTTCGAGGAGCTGAAGTCGGCGCTGGAGGGACACGGCCGTTCGGTGGATCTGCAGTTCGGCCGTAATTCGTCTGAGATCGCCGTGATCTACAAGGACGAGGAAGAGTTCTATTTCGCGATCAAGATCCGGGCATACCGTCGAATGGACTCGGCCTTTCCGATCATCCCGCTTGAGGATGAGCAGGGCAGGGTTTGCCGTGCCGAGGCGCTGGTTCGGGAAGGTTCGCGGCTGCATGATGTAACGTCCTATGACAAGGACCAGTTGATCGACGCCTTCCTGTACGAGTACCGCAGGCACGTAACCTGGAGGCGATAGGACACTACCTCTCCCCGATCTCCTCCGGCTGAGGCGTGGGCTGGGGCTGAAAGTGGAAGCGTGCGGCCAGCGAATCGCTGCGGATCGATGCCAGAGGGACCGGCGCCGTGCCTAGATGCAGGTACAGGTCCGCGCCGCCGCTGTGCAGCTGTTCCAGTGCGTTCAGTACCTGCTCTTCATCCATGCGATTGCCGTTGAGATCGGTCAGACGATCAACTGCCTCGGGGAGGTCCTGGTCGTGCAGAAGTCCGATGCCCTGATCGGTGTACAGCAGTAGCCGACCCTGCTCGTCAAGCCATGCGGCGCTGACCGTGCCGGCGACCACACCGGTGTGCGTGTCAAGGCGGTCATCGCGAAGGCGGTACACCCACGGCGTACAGGCGAGCGCGATATAAACCCGCTGCGGCCCATTCTGAAAGTACCAGCGGCCATGGTCGTCGTGGCCGTAATTGCGGTTGATAAAGTTCACTGTTTGTTCGTGATCCAGCGGGCGGCCGTTCAGGAGCCACCGGCCACGTGCATCCAGTGCCAGGTAACCGAATACCGCGGGCACGTTCGGCCAGCGGGCCATGGCTCGGATGACGGAATCGTCCATCGTGATGTCCTCTCTTGGCGCGCCCAGCATGGGCCAATGTGCCGGTATGGCTCAAGCCGGTTGACGAATACAGGCCGGGCCGTTATTGGTGATAGTCGCGCGGTGGTGCTGGCGCGTGGCTCTTCGTTGCATGGAGAAAGGATATGTCCACTGTGATCTGGCTGCTCGTTCTGCTGGTTGCGATCGCCGTCGCGTTCTTTGCCGGCCGCTACATGGCACCTCGTACCGAGCGACTTCGGGACATGGAACGCGAGCGTGACGCGGCGAGGACGGAGCTGCGCACGTATCGGGAAGAGGTCAATACCCATTTCGAGAAAACCGCACATCTGTTCAATGAGGTCACGGGCGGGTACCGGGCACTGTATGAACACCTGGCGGCCGGCTCCCAGCGTCTCGGGCTGGGGCCGGACGCGACTCTGCTTTCCGCCCGTCCCGAAAAGCGGCAATTGCAGGAGAGACTGGATACCGACGCCGCCGGAGGAACGCCGGACGCCGATGCCGCGCAGGAGGAGAAAACCGCGCCGCCGGCGCCCGACCCTGAACCGGCGTCGGCCGACCCGACCGAGGCCGAGCCACCACCGCCGGAATCGTCCTCCACGGACCCGACAGGAGCGCAAGCAAGCGCGGAGGCGGAACCGGAAGAGCGCTCGGCGCCCCTTGACTCGGAGAAGGCGGTGGATGGATCGGCGGATACCAGCACCGAGCGTCGGGATACGGGCAAGGGCGAGCGATAAAAAAAAGCCGCATGCAGGGCATGCGGCTGAAATGCGGGGAGGGAGCCCCGGTCATTACGACACGTCGGGAGGGACGAGTCGGTCAGTAACGCACTTTCATACCGGCCCAGAATGTGCGCGGCATGCCCGGCCGCGCACCGGCTGGACGCCAGCCCGCCACGTACTCTTCATCCAGCAGATTTTCGACGCTGCCAAAAGCCTTGACGTTGTCGGTAAATGCATATTCACCGGCAACATCCACGAGCACCCGGGATTCCAGCTTGTCGTCTCTGGGAATGGAGCCGCTGCCCGCGGTGGCGCGGGCGGCGGCCACGTAGTTGACGGCCACATTGCCTGCCCACGGCCCGTTGATCACGCCGGCGCTGGCAGTGATCTGATGCTCGGGCACCTGCGGCAGTTCATCGCCCCGCTGCACGTCGCCCCAGGGGGCATAGCCGAAATCACCCGCTTCCTTGAACTCTGTCTGCGTCCAGGTATAGGCAATGCTGAGCGGAATGTTCATGCCCAGCCCGCGAGCCGCGCCGAGATCGTAGAGCGCCAGTGCTTCCAGGCCGTACACGTCGACCTTGCCGCCACTGAAGGTATCGCCGATATCGCAGCCGCCGCCGCTGGCAGCGGTGCAGGTGCCTACGAGGTTGGAGTACTTGTTGAAGAAGCCAATGGCTTCCGAGCGCAGATTGCCGGTGCGGTAACGGAAGCCGGCCTCATAGTTGGTGCTGCGTTCCTCCTCTCCGTCGCTACCGGCTCCGGTGGGCGCGAATCCGCGGTGGACGCCCGCCAGCACGCTCCATTCCGGCGAGAGCTGATAGGTGGCGCCAATGCCTGGAATGAGTACGTCGTAATCGGCGCGGTTGGTCGCCGTGGTGACGCTGCGGTCCGGGTTGGCACCGTCCTGGAAGCGTTCCTCCTTGATGCGGATCTGCTCGTAGCGCAGCCCGGGCACCACCGTCCAGTTGCCGAAGCGCATGGTGTCCTGGGCAAAGGCGGCGAGCGCACGGGCGTCGGTCACGCGATTGGTCTGCGAGCCCGGCGTGCCCCTGCTGGTCAGAACCATGGAGCCGTTCTGCATCTCGTATTCGTCTTCCCACTGCAGGCGGTCTTCCTCATCCATGTGATAACGCAGGCCGACTTCCAGTTCGTGGGCGATGTCACCGGTGTTGAACAGGTAACCGAGCTGGCTCTGAACGCCTTTCGAGTAGTACTCGCGATTGTTGGCGCGGACGAAGCCGACCTGGCCGGCCTGGCCGTTGCCGGTAATCCAGTCGAACGCACCGGCATTGTTCGGGTCGTCCGGATCGCTGAGTATGCTGCTGATTCCGCGGTTGTTCGCCCCCGGCGTGTTCTGAACGCTGCCCAGCTTGTACCAGTTACGAGCAAACTGGTTGTAATAGGCGGTCGTGGTGATGTCCACGTTGTCGGTGGGTGCGATGTAATGACGGAGCTGGAATTGCTGGTGCTCGGTGTTGATGGCGTCTGCCCCAGAGCCGGCATAGCGGCGATAGGGATCGTCGCGGAAGTCATCCAGCGTCAGGCCGAGATAGCTTTCGTTGGCGTTCATGTCGTTGACGCCGGCCTTGACTTCCACTTCCTGATAAACCGGCGTCGTGGGTGCCGTGTTCCAGCGCAGTTTGCCCATCAGACTGCGTTGATCGAAACCGGTATTGTCGTCGGGCATGTTATTGCCCGAGCGCCTGGGGGTATCCAGGTCCTTGAAGCCGTCGCTGGACTGGGTGTACCCCTCCACCAGCCAGCCCCACTGGTCGTCGCTGCCGCCGAGCCAGACATGGTTGCGCCGGCCGTTGTTGCTACCGAAAAGGACATCTGCCTTGGCTGCGAAATTCTCCGTGGGAATCGGCGTGGAGAGCATGTTGAGCGCGCCGGAGGTCGTATACGGACCGTACTTGATGGAGCTGGAGCCCTTGCGCACTTCCACGCTGTCCATACGCCCGATGGGCGGGAAATAATAGGCGGCGGGAGCGGAGTAGGGTGCCGGCGCGATCAGTACGCCGTCCTCCATGACGGTAATGCGCGTATTGCGTTCCACGCGCCCACCGCGCATGCCGATATTCGGGAACAGTCCGAAGCCTTCTTCCTCCTGGATGTTGATGCCTGGAATCTGCCGTAGCACACGGTGGGCATCCCCGTGACTGAAGCGGTCGAGCTGTTCCCTGTCCAGAGATTGCGCGGAGCCCGGTATTTCCTGAATGCGGTCAGGGTCACCGGTGATGGTGATGCGTTCCAGCGCCCGGCTGGATGAACCGCTTTCCGTCTCCTGTGCCAGGACTTTGCCGGTTGCGCCGGCACAGGCCAGCAGCACGATCCCCCCGATACCCCCGAGGCGGCGAGGCAGGTCGGTTTTTGACATGATTGTATGCCCTCTGACTTGGTTCGAATTGATTTGGTTGGCAGTGCGAGGGTAGTTGTTGTTTTTGCGAGTGTCAATGAGAATGATTCGTATTACCTATTGTAGATAGGCAACTGCACCTGCCGGCTGGTGAAGTATTCAGCTTCGGTTCAGTATCTGCGGGGCATGCTGAACCGGCTGGGGGAATGCGAAACTGATCGTTCCGGATTCGCGGCTGACGCCTTAGACTCTGCCGATCGGAACCGTTAATAGGTTTGCCGGGTCAATCCAAGACAAACGAAATAGGTCCGGGAGGGCTGTAAGGATGATGATTGCAACGCGTGTAAACGGACTGGCCACGATAATGGTCGCCATGATGCTGGTACTGGCCGGCTGCGCCACGCAGGTGGACCGGATCGGGATGGAGGAGGAGCAGGACATCAGTGGCCGCTGGAATGACACTGATTCAAGACTGGTCTCCAGCGAGATGATCGAGGACATGATCAGCCGCGGCTGGATCGACCGGCATCAGGGCAGAGCCGGCAACAACCCCACCGTGATCGTCGGACAGGTTCGCAACCTCAGCCACGAACATATCAACGTCAATACCTTCATTCGCGATATCGAGCGAGAGCTCATCAACTCCGGCCGGGTCACCTTCGTGGCCAGCGGATCGGAGCGCGACGCCATTCGCGACGAGCGTACCGATCAGTTGGGCAACGTCAGAGAGGAAACCCGCAGCCAGGCCGGGCAGGAGGAAGGTGCCGACTATATTCTGACCGGCACCATCAACACCATCATGGATACGGAAGGGCGCACCGAGGTGGCCTATTACCAGGTGGATCTGGCACTCACCAGCCTGGCTGACAACACCCGGGTCTGGGTTGGTCAAAAGCAGATCCGCAAGGTGATCCGTCGCGGCCTGTTCCGGTCCTGAGCCGCGGCCGCGGTCGTGTCGCGATGAGATCCTGGTTGCATGGGGAACTGCGTCGGCCGGCGCGCGCCTGCGGGGTGGTGCTGCTGGCGCTTGCCGTGTCCGGCTGTGCCAGTCGCGGTGCCCTGTTCGATCGCGTCGATGCCGAATTGCAGCAGGGCCGTACCGAGCAGGCGTTGACCGCGCTCGAGCCATTGGCGGCCTCCGGGCGGAATCAGGCCCTGTATCTGCTCAACCGGGGCATGCTGCTGCGCATGGCCGGTGACATCGACGGCAGCATCGCGGCGTTCGAGCAGGCGAAAACCGCGATCGGACAACTGCAACCCATCAGCATCAGTGAGAGTCTGGCCACCTGGGCCATTGCCGAAGACAGCGGCAGTTACAAGCCTCCGGTTCATGAGCACCTGCTTCTGCACGCGTATCAGGCGCTCAATTTCCTGCAAGCGGGGCGGCTTGAAGAGGCACGGGTGGAGGCCTTGCAGATCGATCTCGGTCTGCGCCGCGTTGACCCCGCCAATCATCGCGCTCCGCACGGAGGTGATGCCTTTCCGCGCTATATCAGCGGGTTGATTTTCGAGGCCAATGAAGACTGGAGCGACGCGCTGATCGCCTATCGCAAGGCCTACGAAAGCTACACGCAATACCGCCAACCGATACCGCGTGATCTGCAATACAGCTTGCTGCGCTTGACGGATTATCTCGAGCTGATCGAGGAACGGAACAGTTACGCCGAGACCTTTGGTATTCAGGAGTGGGCGGCACTGGATACGCGCCCGGACCGGGCCACGGTGGTGCTGGTGGTGCATGACGGCTTCGCCCCGCGGTTGCGGGAGGAGTCCGTGGTGATCGGGCATCCAAGCGAGAACCGTCTGATCCGTGTTTCATTGCCCGCACTGGAGGCCAGGCCTACCCGTTTGTCCCGAATCAGGCTGGTGGCGGACGGGGTGCAGACGGATGGTGATGCCGTGGAAGATGTTTCCGCGGCGGCCGACGCCTGGCTATCCGCTCAGATACCGGGCCTGCTCGCGCGGGCGGTGACTCGAAACGTGGCCAGAAACGAGATGACCCGACGCGTGGAGCGGGACAACCAGGGCTTGGCGCTGTTGGTGAATCTCGTGGGTACCTTTCTGGAAAATGCCGATACGCGCACCTGGCGCACCCTGCCTGATCGACTGCACCTGGCCCGGATGCAGGTGCCGCCCGGGCGGCACGTTCTGCGGATGGAGCTCCTAGACAACGCCGGTCGGGTGGTTGGCGGCAGCGAACAGAACCTCGACCTCCACCGGGGCACCACCACGGTCCTCACCGCCCACTGGTTCGGCAATAGCCTCTGGTAGCTCGCTTGCGGCGGGCCATTTTTGATGTCTTTTTTGAATCCATCCAGGTCGATGAAGAGCACATGAATGGTTGCCCCGGAACGTTTGGTATTAGTCGCTCAGACAAACCGTACAACCAGGAATATCCCCACCATCGCGAACCCAAGCGCGAGCTTCGCCGCTGTTCCGATAAGTAGCCCCAGAGTGGCGCCCCAGCCCGCGCGGCCCGCGGCAATGAGATTCCTGCGCGCGGATAGCTCCCCCAGCAGAGCACCGACAAACGGCCCCAGTAGCAGGCCGGGTAGACCGAAGAAGATGCCCACCACCGCGCCAAGGGCCGCACCCCCGACAGAACGGGGCGAGGCGCCGTAGCGACGCGCGCCGAAGGCGCCTGCCACGAAGTCCGCCAGCGAAGCCAGGGCGGCCATGGCGCCGAGGAGTATCAGTGTCTTGGTGCCAACGTAGATGAAACCCTCAGCCCACGCGGCCATCCATAGGCCGGCGAACAGCAGCAGCGGCCCGGGCAGGGCGGGCAGCACCAGTCCCGCCAGGCCGGCGATGACGAGGAGAATGGCCAGAATCCAGGTGAGCGGCGTCATGCTTGAAGAATGTGAAGAACGCTAGGCGCCTCTCGAATCAGGCCAGGCTCTTCTCACGCAGGTAGTAGCTGTCCGCCACCGACAGATCGTCCCGCAGCTCGAACACCAGGGGGTCACCGGTGGGAATTTCGACTTCCATGATTGCATCATCGTCGAGCCCGCGCAGGTGCTTGATCAGGGCGCGCAAACTGTTGCCGTGGGCGGCGATCAGCACATTGTCGTAGTCCCGGACCGCCGGTGCGATGGTGCTCTCCCAGTAGGGAAGCACCCGCTCGAGTGTGGTCTCCAGGGACTCGGTCGCCGGCAGTTGCTCGGGAGACAGCTTGCGGTAACGCGGGTCCCGTCCGGGGTGACGATCGTCGTCCTCGGCCAGCGGCGGCGGCGGCGTGCCGTAGCTGCGACGCCAGATGTGTACCTGTTCCTTGCCGTACTTATCCGCCGTCTCCGCTTTGTTCAGGCCGGTGAGTGCTCCGTAGTGGCGCTCATTGAGCTGCCACGCCTTGGTGACGGGTATCCACATCAGGTCCATTTCGTCCAGTGCGATCCACAGCGTGCGGATGGCGCGTTTGAGCACCGAGGTGAAGGCGAGGTCGAAGCGGATGCCGTGGCTGGCCAGCAGACGACCGGCTGCAGCCGCTTCCTCCCGGCCGCGGTCGCTCAGGTCGACGTCGTGCCAGCCGGTGAAGCGATTCTCCAGGTTCCAGGTGCTCTGTCCGTGGCGAAGTAGAACGAGTCTTTTCATGATGTGTGTCCTGATGTTCTCCGAATTCCATGGAGGCGGGCGACGCCGCCGGAAAAAGACGGAATTCTAGCAGTCATTAAAGCGCCGCGCCGCAGTCTCTGGAGAGGTGACCATGAATCAGAAACTCCCAAGGTGGGTTGTCATTAGGCTACCATGGGCAGCTGAGCAAGATGAGGAGGCCCGGTGGCCGCGGAAACCCAAGCCCACATCTGTCCCGACCGGGCCGGAAATGCGTCCTGACATGCCCGGGAACGTTCCCGATTCCCGTTGGCTCAAGGTGGACCTGAACGCCCAGAGCGTCGAACTGCGGCAGGGCGAGCGCCTGCTGCAGCATTACCCCGTGTCCACCGCCGCCGCGGGCCCCGGAGAGCGCGACGGTTCCGGCTGCACGCCACGCGGCTGGCACGTTATTCGCGCCCGTATCGGTGAAGGCTGCCCGTCGGGCGCCGTTTTCAAAGGAAGGCGCTGGACCGGCGAAATCTGGACCCCGGTCCTCATGGAGCGGCAACCCGGCAGAGACTGGATTCTCACCCGTATTCTATGGCTCAGCGGCCTGGAGCGAGGCTATAACCGGCTGGGCAATGTCGATACCATGCGGCGTTTCATTTATTTTCATGGTTGCCCGGATTCGTTGCCCCTCGGGGTTCCGGGCTCCAAAGGGTGTATTCGCATGCGAAACGCCGATGTGCTGGAACTGCACGATCGGGTACCCGCGGGTACCCGCGTCTGGATCGGATGAGTCCGGGAGCCCTTATGTTGAGTACGGGAGGAAACATGACAGAGCCTGGGCCAGGCCAGCTGATGGTCGGAATCGCAGGTACGCAGTTGTCACCGCGGGAAGAGAACCTGCTGCGCCATCCGCAGATTGCCGGCGTTATCCTGTTTTCCCGGAACTACCGGGACCCCGACCAGCTTGCGCTGCTGACCGCGGCCATCCACGCGGTCAGAACGCCTGTGCTGCTGGTAGGCGTGGATCAGGAAGGCGGCCGCGTTCAGCGTTTCCGTGAACCGTTCACGCGGTTGCCGCCGGCGGGACGGCTTGGCGTCCTCCATGATCGGGATCCGCGGGCCGCGCTGGACAGTGCCAGGGCCTTTGGCTGGCTGATGGCGTCTGAGCTGCTGGCCGTGGGCGTGGACCTGAGCTTTGCCCCGGTGCTGGATCTTGACCGCGGCATTAGCGACGTTATCGGCGACCGCGCACTGCATCGGGATCCGGTGGTGGTGTCGGCGCTGGCCATGGCCATGGTCGAGGGCATGCACCAGGCCGGCATGCGCGCCACCGGCAAGCATTTCCCCGGACATGGTGGCGTGGCGCCGGACTCGCATCTGGAACTGCCGGTCGACGACCGCCCGGAGCTGGAGCTTCGCGGCAGCGACATCCGACCCTTCGAGGCGCTGCTTCAGGCTGGTGTGATGGATGCGCTGATGACCGCCCATGTCGCTTATCCGGAAGCGGATATCCGGCCGGCAAGCTTCTCCCGATACTGGGTGACCTCGGTACTGCGGGAGGATCTCGGCTACGATGGCGTTGTCATTGCCGATGATCTCGGCATGGAGGGGGCCGCCGCAATTGGCGATCTGGCCGCGCGTGCCCGCGTCGCGTTGGAGGCGGGTGTCGATTTGGTCATGCTGTGTAATCAACTCGACGTTATACAGGATGTGCTTGATGCCATGGATGCGGAACCGGATCCGACTGCGTCCAGACGCATTGCAAGGCTTCGCGGCAGGATAAACCAGTTCGATCTGCCCGGTTTGCGGCAGTCGACCGACTGGATCAGGGCTCGCCAGTTGCTGGACGCCCTGGGCACGGGCTGAACAGGCATGGGCGGATGATTACCGACGATGAATCAGCTGTTCTTCCTTGTGCAGACCCACCCTGGTGTTGACGCCGGTTCGGGACCCGATGCGGGCAATGTAGCCCGATGAGACAAACCCTGACGGGCACTCGCGGCGTGATCTTCTGTCACAGTTCACAATAATCGGAGCCAATGCCGAGCGCGCCACGGCGCGTCCGGAGGCGGACCATGATTGATCACAGGGCGGGCGAACATGCAGGAAACCACCGAGGAAGTACCGTACCAGGGCCTGGGGCCGGACACGGTGCTTAGCGCCGTGGAGAGCACGGGGGCGGTTTGCGACGGCCGGCTGCTGGCCCTGAACAGCTACGAGAACCGTGTCTACCAGGTCGGCATTGAGGATCAGACGCCTTTGGTCGCAAAATTCTACCGCCCCGGGCGTTGGAGTGACGAGGCCATACTGGAAGAACATGCGTTCGGGCTGGAGTTGCTGGGGCATGATATTCCCGTCGTGGCGCCGCTGGTGATTGGCGGCCGCACCCTGCACAGCCATGAAGGGTTCCGCTTTGCGCTTTATCCCCGCCGGGGTGGTCGGTTGCCAGACCTTGACATGCCGGACCACCGGCTCTGGATGGGGCGCTTTCTGGGCCGCATGCACGCGGTTGGTGCGAGCAGCAGGTTTCAGCACCGGCCCGAGTTGAGCATCCAGCGTTTCGGGCGGGAGCCTCTGGAGTACATTCTGAGCCGCGATCTGGTCCCCGGACATGTGCTCGATGCGTACAGCTCGGTGGCCGAGGATGTATTGAACCGAGTCGAGGCGGCGTGGCAGCGGGCCGGGTCGGTTACGATGATCCGGCTGCACGGGGATTGTCACGGCGGCAATGTGCTCTGGACCGAAGGCGGCCCGCATTTCGTGGATCTCGATGATGCGCTGACAGGGCCGCCGCTGCAGGATCTCTGGATGCTGCTGGCCGGAGATCGACGGGAAATGAGCGAACAGCTCTCCGAGGTGCTCGAAGGTTATGAGGATTTCTTCAGCTTCGACCCGCGCCAGCTGCACCTGCTGGAGGCACTTCGCACACTGCGCATGATGCACCATTCGGCCTGGTTGGCCAGACGCTGGCACGATCCGGCGTTTCCGCAGGCGTTTCCGTGGTTTGCGGAAGCGCGCTACTGGGAAGAACAGGTGCTGGCGCTGCGTGAACAGGCGGCTTTGCTGGACGAACAACCCTTGCAGGTCTGAGCTGATGAGCCGCGTGTCGGTGTCCGTTCAGCGTGCGGATCAGGAATACCCCATGACATCTGGCTGGTTCAGAAATCCTCCGCCGATTTGTCTCTGGCGCCTGGGCGTGCTTTGGCTTGCGATGATGTGTTCGCTTCCGGCGGTCGCGGAAGTGCGGGTGAATATCCAGGGTATCGACGGCGCCATGCGCGACAATGTGCGGCTGTTCGTCGGCCTCCCGCCCAGTGATGATCCGCTTGTGGTTAGCCGTTTCGCCGGTCGCGCCCGTGATCAGGCGCGCGAAGCCTTGCAGGCTGTGGGTTACTACAGCGCCGACATCCAGGTCTCCACCGACAGGCAGGGCGAGGACTGGATAATCGGCATTCGCGTCGATCCCGGTGAACCGGTCATCGTCACGTCGCTGGACATCACCATCGAAGGCGATGCCGCCGAGGACCAGGCGTTCATCAGGCTGCGCGAGCGCCTGCCGCTGAGGGAAGGAGCCCGACTGCACCACGGCCATTATGAAACGGCCAAGCGGGCCATGGAGGCGCTGGCCCTGTCCAGGGGATACTTCAACGCCAGCTACGATGTCAGTCGGATTGCCGTCCGTCGCGAGCAGCGGGAGGCCGAGGTCAGTCTGCGTTTCAACAGCGGCCGGCGTTACCGGATGGGCGAGGTCGTGTTCCCGGAGTTACCGCTGTCGGATAATCTGCTGCAACGTCTGGTCCCGTATGACGATGGCGATCCCTACAGCGCCGATGAGATGGCCGTGCTCAACCGCAACCTGCTGAACAGCGGGTATTTTCGAGATGTGCGTGTGCGGCCGCGGCAGGACGCGGCAGGGGAGGATCTGCGTGTGCCGGTGAACGCCGAAGTGACCATGGAGGCCCCCAACCGCATAGGCACCGGCATCGGCTATGCAACGGACGTCGGACCGCGGCTGCGACTGAACTGGCGCCGGCCCTGGGTCAACGCGGATGGTCATTTCCTGTCCGCCGAGACCGAAATCTCCGAGGTCAGGCAGAGTGTGAGCGGGAACTACACCATGCCGCTGGATCCACCACTGGAGCACAAGCTGCAGTTCTTCGGCGGCTATCAGCGCGAGAATCTGGAGGATACCCGCAGCGACAAGCTCACCGCCGGTATTCAGCGCCAGCGAACGCTCAGACGGGGCTGGCAGCAGAATCTGTTTCTGCGCTGGGAGCGGGAAGAGTTCGTGCAGGCGGGTGAACGGGGTCGGTCCACATTGACTCTGCCGGGTACCAGCGTCAGCCGGACCCGCAGCCGTGGCGGCCTCGATCCGGACTGGGGCGATCGTCAGTTTGCATCGGTTGAGTTCACTCACCCCGAGTTGGGGTCGGATATCTCACTCGGCCGCTTCCGCATGACCAGCCGCTGGCTGCGGTCGATTGGCCGGCACCGTGCCCTGGTACGGGCCGAGTATGGTGCACTGGCCACCGAGGATCTTGACCGGACGCCGCCTTCTCTGCGCTTTTTCGCCGGTGGCGATCAGAGCGTACGCGGCTTTTCGTACCAGTCCCTGGCGCCCCGGGACGATCGCAATCGCCTGATCGGCGGACGCTACCTGCTGGCCGGCACCCTGGAGTACAGCTACCGCTTTGCCGAGCGCTGGCGGGCGGCCACCTTCATCGATGCCGGCAATGCGTTCTCCGACAGCAACCTTGATGAGGGGTTCGAGCGCGGCGCGGGTGTCGGCGTGCGCTGGCTGTCTCCGGTCGGCCCGATCCGGCTGGACGTCGCCTGGGGGGTGAGCGATCCGGAGCTGCCCTGGCGTATTCATTTGTCGATGGGGCCGCAACTATGAGCGACGAACCCGTCCCGACGCCCGTAACAATCCGCTTACGGCGGATGATCGGCGCCGCCGGACGTGGGCTTCTGCTGCTGGTGAACAAGCTCTCGCGGCTGATCTACATACTGCTGATTACATTCCTGGCGCTGCTGGGCTGGCTGTTGTTTACCACCAGTGGCGCGCAATGGCTGGCCGGCCAGGCCACGGACGAAGAACCCAGGCTCGCCGTCGAGGTGCTTGGCGGCAGCCTCTGGAACGGCGTACATCTGGCGCGATTGCACTGGAAGGATGCCGGCGTGGAGGTGCGCCTCGACGAGGGCGAACTGCGCTGGAACCCGCTCTGTCTTTTGCAGCGCCGCGTTTGCCTGAGCCAGCTTCACGGTGACGGGTTGCGGATCAGTGTCGATACCGCGGCGCTGGCCGGCGGCAACGCGGATGATCCGGATCGCTCTGAGCCTGCCGCGGAGCTTGATCTTCCGGTCACGGCGCTGTTTGACGATATCCGCCTGCGTGACGTGGCGTTCCGCGTGGACGGCCACCGCGCGGCGTGGCGGCAACTACGGGTGTCGGGTGCGCTTGGCGAACGAAGCCTGCGGCTGCGCTCCCTGGAGCTCAGGGGATTGGCGGTTGAACTGGCGGAGGAGACCGAACGTTCGCCGGACATGCCCCGGGACGCCGCGGCGGATACCCCGGTGGACATTACTGCGCTGCTGGACCCCGCCAGCCGGTCGCCGGTGGTGCTGCCGGACATTCGGCTGCCACTGGACGTCTATCTGGAAGATGTCCGCCTCGCCGACGCGACCCTGTCCATGGGCGGTGAGTCCCATCAGGTCTCCGAACTGGGGCTCTCCGCCTATATGGTCGGCAGCGACCTGGTGGTGCGGAGGTTCCATGTCGAGCACAGCATGGTTTCCGCGTCGCTGGACGGCCAGGCGCAGCTTGCCGGGGATTACGTCCTGGACCTCGAGCTCAGTGCCGTGATCCGTGACACCATTGCAGGAGAGAGCCTTCAGGTTGATGCGGCACTGTGGAACAGCCTTGCCGATCTCGAACTTCGCGTGCGCGCCGATGGCGCTGGCCGCCTGTCCCTGGACGGCAGCGCGCGGCCTCTGCAGCCGGATCTGCCGGTCGACATTTCCCTGAACTGGTCGGCCCTGGGCTGGCCGCTGGGTGAGCCGGAACTGGTCTTCTCGGAGGACGGGGCGGTCAGCATTCAGGGCGACCTGAACGACTACCGTTTTGATGCCGGGCTCGCCATCACCGGGCGAGAGATACCCGAGGGTCGGTGGGAACTCTCGGGCTCCGGTGATTTCCGCAAGCTGAACCTTGAACGACTTCAGGGCCTGCTACTCGATGGCCGCGTACTGCTATCCGGCGAGGTCGGCTGGATCGACGGTGTGCACTGGGACCTTGCTGCCGAGGCGGAAGGAATCAATGCGTCGACGCTGGTGGCCGAGGCTCCGGATGCGATCGATGCCGAGCTCACGGCGTCGGGCAGCCTTCAGGGTGATGCGCTGACCCTGGACGCAGGCATCCAGAGGCTGGAGGCCGTGGTGCGGGACCAGCCCCTGCGCGCTTCAGGGCAGTTGACGCACCGTCCCGACAGCGGTTGGAGTACACCCGGCCTGCGCGTGGATGCCGGTGACAGCCACATCGACGTTGCGGGCAGTGTTGGTCAGCAGGTGGATCTGAACGGCAGTGTTGACCTGACCGCTCTGGACATGTTTCTGCCAGAGCTTGCCGGCGGGGTCCGCGGCACCTTTGCGGTTCGCGGTCCTCTGGATCGCCCGGATGTGGAGCTTGACCTGGAGGGCAGCGAGCTTGCCTGGGAGAACCGGATTGAAATCGCCGCGTTAAAGCTTGACGCATCGATCGCCGCCCTCGCCGAGGGCAATAGCCGTTTGCGTCTGGTGGCGGGCGGTATCGAGCTGCCGGACCAGGAAACAAGCATCAACGATGTCCGACTCGCCGCGGACGGCTCTCGCGACACACACCGTCTGGTCCTGGACGTCGAAGGCGCGCCCGTGGAACTGTCAATGGCGGTGGCGGGCAGTCTGGGCCAGGATCTGGCCTGGGAAGGCGCCCTCGAACGGGTAGATCTGTCCGCTGCCGAACTGGCCTGGCGCCTGGAGGAGAGCGTCGCCGCGCATTGGGACCCGGTAGACCGGCAGGCCGTGCTCGCAGCGCATTGCTGGCGCCATGAAGCGGCTCGCCTGTGTGCGTCCGAAGAGCTCGTCCTGGGGGCCACGGGTCAGGCCTCGGTGACGCTTGAAGGCTATGATCTTGCCGGGCTTGACCCATGGATGCCGCAGGATATCCGCTTGCTGGGCGCGGTCGCGGCGCGCGTCAATGCCCGTTGGGGCGGTGCCGCACTGCCGCAGGTGGATGCGAGCGTTGAGGTGAATGACGGTGCCGTTGTGCTCGTCAATGAGCTGGCCGAGGCCGAATCGGACGCGCTGGAACTGCAATACCAGTCCCTGTCGCTGGATCTCACGCTGGATGACGAAGCGCTCATCACCCGGCTGGGGCTGCTCTCGGAGGACCTTGGCCGGGCCGACGTCAACGCGACCATTGACGTAGAACCCGGCGGCGGCCTTGGCGCCCTGACCGGGAGTACGCAGCTCGAGGAACTGCGGCTTGGCGTCATTGCGCCGTTCTTCCCGGAACTGCGGACACTGCAGGGCGTCATCAGCGCCAACGGCACCTTGTCCGGTGATGCGCGCGACCCACGTTTCGACGGCAACGTGGCGCTGGCCGACGGTGCCGTGGAAATGGTGGCTCTGCCGGTGACGTTGACGGGCATCAATCTCGATCTCGCCCTGCAAGGGAATCAGGCAAGCCTCAGTGGCGGGTTTCAAAGTGGCCCGGGCAAGGCGGAGATCAACGGTGAGGCGGAATGGTCCGCGGACGACTGGAATGCGGTCATCGAGCTGAGCGGCGACCGGCTTGAGTTTGCCTATGACGATATTGCCACCTTGCGCGCAAGTCCGGAGCTCGAACTCCGGGTTCGCCCTCGGGAGGTCGCGCTGAGCGGTCGCATTACCGTACCGAGGGCTGACATCACCCTGCGACAGTTACCCGAGGGAGCCGTTCAGGTATCCCGGGACGCGGTGATCATCGACGATCAGCCCGAGTCCGCGGAAGCGGCTGAGGAGCCGCCCCTGCCCATGGCGGACGGTTGGTCGTTCTCCAGCGATCTTGAAATCGTACTGGGTGATCGGGTGGAGATTTCCGGGTTTGGCGTTACCGGTCGCCTCACGGGGCAGCTAGGAATTCGGCAGCTGGATGGCGGCGGTCCGCAGGCCAACGGAGAGATTCGGATCGCCGACGGACGTTACCGCGCTTACGGCCAGCGGCTGGTTATCCGGCAGGGACAGTTTCTGTTTGCCGGGCCGATCAATCAGCCTGAAATCTACGTTGAGGCGGTGCGCTTGGTGCCCACGTATGATGTGGTGGCCGGTCTGCGTGTGGAAGGGCGGCCCGAGCAGCCACGCATCAGCCTGTTCTCCGAACCGGGAATGCCCGAGGAAGACGTGCTGGCCTATCTCGTGCTCGGCCGGCCACTCGGCGAGAGCGGCCCCGAAGGCGGCAACATGATGGCGCAGGCAGCGCTGGCGCTGGGCATTGCCGGTGGCGGAGGTTACGCCACCGCCATCGCCGGGGAGCTGGGCATAGAGGAATTCCAGCTCGATACGGCGGGGGAAGGGGACGAAACCCAGTTTGTCGTCAGCGGTCAGTTGGGCCCGAATCTGTACCTGAGTTACGGCGTGGGCGTCTTCATGCCGGTCAACCAGCTGACATTGCGTTATCGATTGTCCAGCAATCTGTATCTGGAGGCGGTCAGCGGACTGGAGGACGCCCTGGATCTTTTCTACACGTTTGAGTTCTGATGCAACACGGCACCGTTATTCTGGATGGTGAAGCCCATACCTACCGCGTGCGTTACAGTCGCCGAAAGACGCTCGGCCTGTATCTGTCGCGCAGCAACGGTATCGAGGTGCGAGCGCCGGGCGGCTGTCCCGCCGGGATCATCCGTGGCTTTGTGGAGGGACGGGCGGCGTGGCTGAGCCGAAACCTGCAGCGCATCGCCGCGGCGCCCTTGCCGCCGCGCTGGGAGGATGGTGCCGAGCACCTGTTGCTTGGTGAGGCCGTGCGATTGCGAGTGACCGAAGGAAGGCGCGCCGCCGTATCCGTCAATGGCGCCGAGCTGATGGTATCAGTGACGGAGCACACGCCGGAGCGCGTGGAAGCCGCGGTTCGCGCCTGGTATCGCCGCTACGCCAGGGAACTGTTTCAGGCCAGCCTGAACCAGTGGTTTCCAGCACTCGGCCTGCCGGAACGGCAGCGTCCACCGCTGAAGATACGCGCCATGCGCCGACGCTGGGGAAGCTGCGCCAGTCACGGTGGCATCAACCTTAATCTATGGCTGGTACGCGCGCCCCGCCCGTGCGTGGACTACGTGGTGGTTCACGAGCTGTGCCACCTGCGCGAATTCAATCATGGGCCGGGCTTTCATGCCCTCATGGACCGTGTCATGCCGGACTGGCGGCAGCACCGCGAGGCACTCAGGGAACATGAACGCGCCTGCCCCCCAGGGAGCCTCTGATTTGCGCCTACGCGGTTTCCTTCTTGTTTGAGCGCTTGCGCTCGTGCTCCTTGAGCATGCGCTTGCGTATCCGGATCGCGGCCGGTGTCACCTCGACCAGTTCATCATCGTCAATGAACTCCAGCGCCTGCTCCAGGGAGAAGCGAATGGCCGGGGTGAGGATCAGGTTTTCATCCGATCCGGCGGCGCGGATATTGGTGAGCTGCTTGGCCTTCAGCGGGTTGACCACCAGGTCGTTGTCGCGGGAGTGGATGCCCACGACCATCCCTTCGTAAACCTCGTCGCCGTGGCCGATCAGCAGACGGCCGCGCTCCTGCAGATTGAACAGTGCATAGGCCAGCGCCTTGCCCGGGCCGTTGGCGATCAGCACGCCGTTATTGCGCCGGCCGTACTGGCCGGGCTTCATCGGCGCGTAGCGATCGAACACGTGGTAGAGCAGGCCGGTACCGGAGGTGGCGGTGAGGAATTCGGTACGGAAGCCGATCAGGCCGCGGGACGGGATGCTGTAATCCAGCCGTACCCGGCCCTTGCCGTCCGGCGACATGCCGGTCATTTCGCCGCCGCGTTCGCCGAGCTTTTCCATGACGGCGCCCTGAGTGACTTCCTCCACGTCGACGGTGAGTTGCTCGAACGGCTCCTGGCGGACGCCGTCCACCTCGCGAATGATCACCTCGGGGCGGGACACGCCGAGCTCGTAGCCCTCCCGGCGCATGTTCTCGATCAGCACCGACAGGTGCAGCTCGCCGCGGCCGGAGACGCGGAAACGATCGGGGTCCTCGGTGGGCTCGACGCGCAGCGCGACGTTATGAACCAGCTCCCGATCCAGGCGCTCGCGGATCTGCCGGGAGGTAACGTATTTGCCTTCGCGGCCCGCGAAAGGCGAGGTGTTGACCTGGAAGGTCATGGACACCGTGGGCTGATCGACAGTCAGCGGCGGCAAGGCCTCGACGTGGTTCGGGTCGCAGAGCGTATCGGAAATGTTCAGGCCGTCGATGCCGGTAAAGGCGATGATGTCTCCGGCCCGTGCCTCGCTCACCTCGGTGCGGTCCAGGCCCAGGAACCCCAGGACCTGCAGGACGCGACCGTTGCGGCGCGCGCCGTGGCGGTCGATCAGGGTGATCTGCTGGTTGGGGCGCACCTTGCCACGCTTGATGCGGCCAATGCCGATGACGCCCACGTAGCTGCTGTAGTCGAGCAGGCTGACCTGCAGCTGCAGGGGGCCTTCCGGGTCCACGTTCGGCACCGGTACGTTGGTGACGATGGTCTGGAACAGCGGCGTCATGTCGCCTTCCCGCACATCGGGCTCATTGGACGCGTAACCGTTCAGCGCGGACGCATAGATGACCGGGAAATCCAGCTGTTCGTCGGTGGCGCCGAGGCGGTCGAACAGATCGAAGGTCTGGTCCAGTACCCATTCCGGCCGTGCGCCGGGGCGATCGACCTTGTTGATGCAGACGATGGGGCGCAGACCGGCCTCCAGGGCCTTCTGGGTCACGAACCGGGTTTGCGGCATGGGGCCGTCGACGGCGTCCACCAGCAGCATCACCGAATCCACCATGGACATCACCCGTTCCACCTCGCCGCCGAAGTCGGCATGGCCGGGGGTGTCGACGATGTTGATGCGGTAGTCCTGCCAGCGAATGGCGGTATTCTTGGCCAGGATGGTAATGCCCCGTTCTTTTTCCAGGTCGTTGGAATCCATGATGCGCTCCCCGGCCGCGGCCTTGCCGGCGAGGGTGCCGGACTGCTGCAGCAGGCGGTCGACCAGGGTCGTCTTGCCATGGTCGACATGGGCGATGATGGCGATATTGCGAAGATTCTCGATCACGGGGCGGTCCGTTGTAGCCAGGGGATGCGGGAGGCCGATCAGGCTTCCCTGAAGATTGCGCGTGCATTATCCGGGTCCGGGCCTCAAGACTCAATGGCAAATGCTGCACCTGCACGAAGATTGTGGACCGCTTCACTGAAAAGAGTGCGTCCGGCATGGCGATTCGGGTTTTCCCGCGGGCGGGAGTTGGGGGTATAGTCCCGGTTCGACCAGAACAATGACGACGGCAGATGGCGACGGCTCGCGGAGCCGTGCCTGGAGGATGACGGGAATGCGACGTATTGTGCTCTTTCGCCATGGCCTGGCCGAGGAGGCGGAGGGCGGCATGTCAGACATGGCGCGGGCGCTGACGGAAAAAGGCCGCCGCAAGACCGAGAAAGCCGCGCGTGGGCTCAGTGCCATGCTGGGTTCGGTGGATCTGCTTGCCAGCAGCCCCTTGCTGCGCGCCGTGCAGACAGCGGATATTCTCGATGAGCATCTGCATGCCGGTCGACGGCAGGAGACCCGCCTGCTCGAGTCAGCCGCCGACCCCGGCGCCTTGCTGGAATGGTTGCAGACTGAAGCGGACGTGGAAATGGCGGTGCTGGTGGGCCACGAACCGCATCTCGGGCGTACCGCCGCCCTGGCGCTGACCGGCGAAGCGCGCGGCTTCCTGGTGTTCCGCAAGGCCGGCGCCTGTCTGCTCGAGTTCAATGACGAAATTGCACCGGGCGCGGCCTCCATGCGCTGGTTCATGGCACCGTCGCAACTGGTTCGCAGCCGGGCCGCTTACTAGGGAGCCTCTGATTTATTCCTAATTATCTGCGTGATTATCTGCGTGATCGCCGCGCCGCTCGGGCCGGCGAACGGCGCCACGCGATCGAGGCACTGAATCCATGCCGTTCACCCGCCTCATGTCTCGCCGTCAGCCACCCGACGTTGTCGCCGCGGTGGATCTCGGTTCCAACAGTTTTCACCTCGTCGTGGCCCGGCACCAGCACGGCGAGCTGCAGGTGCTTGACCGGATCAAGGAAATGGTGCGCCTGGCCGCCGGGCTCGACGATGCCGGCAATCTTCACCGTGAGGCGCGGGACCGTGCCCTGGATTGTCTGCAGCGTTTCGGCCAGCGGCTGCGAGACCTGCCTCCCGGCAGCGTGCGGGCGGTCGGCACCAACACCTTGCGGCAGGCCCGCAATGCGGCGGAGTTTCTGCCGGATGCGGAAGCAGCGCTCGGCCATCCCATCGAGATCGTGGCGGGGGTGGAAGAAGCCCGGCTGGTGTATCAGGGCGTGGCGCGCAGCCTGAGTGATGACGGCGGCCGGCGTCTGGTCATGGACATCGGCGGCAGCAGCACCGAGCTCATTGTAGGCGAGCGGTTTGAGCCGCTGCTGATGGAAAGCCTGTCGATTGGCTGCGTATCCATCAGCACGCGTTTCTTTGCCGATGATTGCTACGACAGTCAGTCGATGGCCGCCGCCGAAGAAGCCGTCATGCTGGAGCTGGAACCGGTGGAGTTTCATTACCGGTCGGCCGGTTGGCTTCGTGCTGTGGGGGCCTCCGGGACAATCCGGGCGGTGCAGGCGGCGATCCGCGAGAAAGGCTGGTCGGATGGCGCGATCACCAGGGAGGCGCTGATCAGGCTGCGCCAGGCCATACTCAAGGCGGGCTGTGCCCGGCGGCTGCGCTTCAATAGTCTCGGCGCCGACCGGCGACCGACATTCGCCGCTGGTGTCGTGGTGTTGCACGGCGTGTTCCAGCGCCTGGGTATCGAAACCATGGAAGTCGCCGATGGCGCCCTTCGGGAAGGCGTGCTCTATGATCTGCTGGGCCGTTTCGGGTTCGAGGATGTCCGCGATCACAGTGTGCGGGCGCTGTCGGCACGCTATCAGGTGGATCAGGCCCAGGCGGAAAGAGTGAGCACCACCGCCAGCAATCTGCTGGTGCAGGTGGCCAGGCAATGGCGGCTGGACCAGGATGCCGAGCAATGGTTGGTCTGGGCCGCGCAATTGCATGAAGTCGGGCTGAACATCGCGCACAGTCAGTATCACCAGCACGGAGACTATATCGCCCGAAACGCCGACATGGCCGGTTTTTCCCGACAGGACCAGGCCATTGTGGCGACCCTGATCCGTGCCCATCGACGCAAGATCAGCGACGCCGTGTTCGCCGAGCTGCCCGCCGACCGGTGCACCCTGGCGATGCGCCTGGCCGTGCTGTTGCGACTTGCGGTGGTCCTGCACCGTGGCAGGCAGATACAGGCACTGCCGGAACTCCGCCTGCGCATCACCGACAACGGGCTGGACTTGCGCATACCCGCGCAGTGGCTGGACAGCCACCCCCTGACCAGCGCGGATCTCAAGGAAGAGGCAAGATATCTGAGTGTACTCGGCCTGCAGCTGAGCTACGGCGCGGAAAGCCCGTAACGCTGCATGGCGCTGTTCGGACTTGCTTCGATCATCCGCAGCAGCGGCGGGATGGGGTGGGGGCGGTTCTCAGGCATGCTCCGCCAAGCGGTTGAGGAGCGCGCTCTGCGAGGAGAAAGCCGGTTCCTCTTCGCTGGTGGAGGCGCGATGATAGGTGCCATCACGGTCCAGCAGCCAGGCCTGTGTGTTGTCTCGCAGGTACGCTTCAAGATCCTCCAGTACGGTGTTCTGAATGGACGCGTCTTCTACCGGGAAAGCCACTTCCACGCGGCGGAAGAAGTTACGCTCTATCCAGTCCGCACTGGCCAGGTAGAGCTGCCGCTGTCCGCCATGCTCGAAATAGTAGACACGCGTGTGTTCCAGGAACCGCCCGATGATCGAGCGTACCTGGATATTCTCGGAGACGCCGGGAATGCCGGGACGCACGGAGCACATGCCGCGGACGATCAGATCAATCCGCACGCCCTCGTTGGATGCCGCATACAGCGCCTGAATGATCCTCGGTTCCACCAGGGCGTTGACCTTGATGATGATTCGGCCGGCGTGGCCGGCCCGGGCGTGCTCGATCTGCTCGTCGATCAGCCGCAGCAGCGTTTCGTAGAGGCTGAACGGAGATTCCAGCAGTTTACTGAGCCGCGAAACCTTGCCCAGGCTGGTCAGCTGCTGAAATATCCGGTGTACATCATCGCCAATGGCGGGGTCGCTGGTCATCAGCCCGTAATCGGTATAGAGACGGGCGGTGCGGGAGTGATAATTGCCCGTGCCGAGGTGAATGTAATTCCGGAACTGACCGTTTTCCCTGCGCACCACCAGCAGCATCTTTGCGTGGGTCTTGTAGCCCACCACGCCGTACACGACGTGGGCGCCGGCATCCTGCAGGCGATTGGCGAGCTGAATGTTGGCTTCCTCGTCGAAGCGCGCGCGCAGCTCGATGACCACCGTCACCTCCTTGCCGGCGCGCGCCGCCGCAACCAGGGCGTCGACCACGGCCGAGTCGGGACCGGTGCGGTACAGGGTCTGCTTGATTGCCATGACGTTGTTGTCGCGGGCGGACTGGCGCAGAAAGTCTATGACCGGCGCAAAGGACTGGAACGGATGGTGCAGCAATAGCGGGCCCTGGCGCAGCAGCGTGAAGATGTCCGGATTGCGGGCGATTTCCGCCGGTACCCCGGGCGTAAAGCCGGGGAACACGAGATCGGGGCGGTCCACGCTATCGGCAACCGCCATCAGACGGTTGAGGTTGACCGGGCCGTCGACCTGATAGAGGTCATCCTCGCTGAGTTCAAACTCGTCCAGCAGGTATTTCGCCATGTGGGCGGGGCAACTGGCCGCGACCTCCAGGCGAACCGCGTCGCCGTAGCGACGGGATTGCAGTTCTCCTTCCACCGCCACCAGCAGGTCGTCCACTTCTTCCGCGTCCACATACAGGTCGCTATTGCGCGTGACCCGGAACTGGAAGCAGCCGTTGACCTTCATGCCGGGAAACAGATCGCCCACGAAGGCGTGAATGATGGACGACAGAAAGACATAATCGTTGGCGCCATTGCCGCGGCGGCCTGGGAGCTGGATAAGCCGTGGCAGCGAGCGCGGCGCCTGCACCACCGCCATGCCGCTGTTGCGGCCGAAGGCATCCTTGCCCTCCAGGTGAACGATGAAGTTCAGGCTCTTGTTGAGGATGCGCGGAAACGGATGCGCCGGATCCAGCCCCAGCGGGCTCAGCATCGGTAACAGGGCGTCCTTGAAGTACTGCCGGACCCATTGCCGGTGATCGTCGGTCCACTCACCGCGGCGGATGAAGCGGATGTTCTGCTCGGCGAGCCGGGGAATCAGTTCTTCATTCAGCACGCGATACTGTGACGTCACCAGCTCATGGGCGCGGGTGCTGATGACGCGCAGGACTTCCTGTGGCGTTCGGTTGTCGGCACCGGCCTGGGTGGACCCCATCTCGAAGGCCTGCTTCAGGCCGGCGACACGGATTTCGAAGAACTCATCCAGATTGGTACTCGAGATGCACAGAAATTTCAGCCGTTCCAGCAGCGGTATGCGCTCGTCCCGAGCTTGCTCCAGTACCCGCGCGTTGAATTCCAGCAGGCTGAGCTGGCGATTGATGTAGAAATCCGGGTGCCTGAAATCCACTGCGTCCATCTTGCCTCTGCCGGTTCGCCGCACACGCTGAAAATGCCGCCGGGCAGGCGGCTCCCGGGGGCGATCATTGCAGAACCATTACACCATATCGGACCTGTATGACGATGCGGTTACAGAAAACTGTGACGCCGGTCTTTTGCTCTGGCCGTACCAGTGGCGCCATAATGATGCTGTTACGCGGAATACTCATGCCGCCGGGGGGGAGAGGAAAGCCGCATGCCTGATTATGATCCGTTGTTGATCACGCCGTTTCCTGTGCTGTCGGTTCTGCTCTGGGTGATTGTCGCCATGGTTGCGGGCTATCTGGCACGTGGCCCGGTTCACCGTCTGCTGCTGTCGGTGTTCCGGGCGCTGCGCCATTTGATGAGGATGCTCTCGTTGTATGCCGACGGCGCGTCGCGCAGGTTGCGCGACTGGACCAACGACGTTGCCGTGGCACAGGCCCGGGCGGCCGCCGTGCGCCAGGTGCAGTGGGACTATGATCGTCTGGCAATCAGGGTCGAGCGCGAGCTTGCCGATACCCCGGACCTTCGCCGCCGGCTGGGAGAGCAGCTCATCGATATCGAGGCCGACTTCCGCCGCAGCGCGGAACCGCCGGCCGAGCCTCCCGCCTGGGGGCAGATCACGGACACGGTGGGACGGCTGGCTGAAGATCGCACCGGACAGGTGGCGCGCACGCTGGAGGATATTCGCGATGCCATGGCTCAGTATCGGGCCGATGCCCGCGATGCCCAGCGCCGTGCCAGCTATCGCCGCTACCTGCTGTTGCACCGCACGCGCCCGCGCTGGCGGAGAGTCCAGCGCCTGCTTGATCACCTCGACGACCGCTTGGCAAGGCTGCAGGTACGTATAGACGGGCTCAGCCAGCGCATTGCCGAGTTTGACGTTCTGAGAAAGTCCGACGGCCCCACCATGGCGGCACTGGTGGCGGCATGCGTGTGGCGCTGCATTATGGCGACGGTTGCGCTGCTGGTGGCAGGTGGCGGCATCGTGGTGCTGACCACGCTGGTGGTGCAACCCCTGCAGGCGATGATGGGGCAGGGTGTACTGGCGTTCGGCCTGCCCGGCTACCAGGTAACCGGTGGCATTCTGGTGTTCTTCCAGCTGGTACTCGGGCTGGTGATGATGGAAACCCTGCGCGCGACCGATATGTCTCCGGCGATTGGCAGTCTGGATGCGCCGTTGCGGCGCTTGTTGTTCTGGGTCAGCTTCGGGTTGTTGTTGGTACTGGCAACCGTCGGAGCGGTGCTCTATTACGCCCTGGCGGAGTCCGGCCTGGTTGCTGGGCAGACCGTGATATCCCTGGGTGGCGATGCGTTGCTGCTGGCCCTGCTGACCAGTGTCACGCATGCACTTATGGTGTTTTTCCTGCCCTTTGTCCTGGTGCTGGCGGCGTTGCCCCTGGCGGTGTTCGCCCGAACCGCTCGGGTCGTGGTTGCCGCCGCGCTGACGCTTGCCGTGCGCCTGCTCGCCATGACGACACGCCTGCTGGCGGTGTCCGCCGGATTGGCGGGCGGCCTCCTGGTGCAACTGTATGACGTTCTGATCTTTCTTCCCTTGTGGATGGAACGCCTGTTGCAGCGAAGCCCCGACCGGTCCGGCGTCACGGGTCATGAAGAGGCACCATCGACGACGCTTGTGCCTGCTCCGTCGTCAGGGAAAGTGGCGCCAATCCCGGCGGAGCGCTCTTCCGGGAGTCATTCCTGAAGCCGTTGCCGGACAGTTGGTGTCCACAGGAATCCAGTCCGGTGAGGTGCGCTCTGGAGAGCTGGGTCGCATCTTCTGCGTGTCAGTAAGTGTCTGATAAGGCGTAATTATTGCTGCTTCGTCGTGAAGTGAGAATGCTTGCGGCGAGGTTTTCTGCCAAGCTTGCCATACGGTAACGTATGGTGTAAAACGGAGTTTACATGAACGAGAACGCGCGTAGATCGCTGACTATCGAAGACTGGGCCGATGCGGCCCTGGATGCGATTGCCGAAGGTGGCCTCGACGCTGTCGCCGTCGAGCGCCTCGCGCGATTGCTGAGCGTCACCAAGGGTAGTTTTTATTGGCATTTCCCGAACCGTGGTGCGCTGCTTCAGGCCGCGGTGGAGCGCTGGGAGCGTCAGCAGACCAATGACGTAATCGCCCGGGCCGAGGTCGAGCAGGACGGACGGGCACGGATCGACCGGCTGTTCCGCGGCGCTGACGGCAGCAAGCGGGCCGGTCAGCTCTATCTCGCCCTGGCCGCGGCCGCCAAGGATCCACGGGTGGGCTCGGTGGTCAAGCGCGTGAACGACCGTCGGATTCGTTTCATGGTCGATTGTTATCTTTCCATGGGCCTGAGCGCCGACGAGTCCCGGCAGCGCGCGGTACTGGCGTATTCGGTGTATCTCGGAACGTTGCAACTGCGGCGCGACGCGCCGGAACTGATACCCACGGGGCCGGATTTTCACGACTACATGGATTACATCAGCCGGGTTCTCATTCCCGGCTTTACGCCGAAGCCCTCGGGTGGCGGCGGCGCCGGTGGCAAAAGAACTGCCGGCAGATCCGATAGCGCGCCTGCCGAGGAGCAGGTAATGGATGGATGACACGGCGGCGTGCGCCGTGATGATGTTTGGCGCGTTTATCCGGTGAAGCACCGGGCAATGGAGGCTGCATGTACATCCTGGGTGGAATCCTGGTCGTTATGACGGTTGTCTGGGCGCTCGCCTTTGTCGGCGTGGCTCTGCCCGTATGGACCCTGGCCGGAGCGGTGTTTCTGGCCGGGCTGGTGATGACCGGCGCTATCGGCGGCACCGGGCTGCTGGTGGCGGTCATCGTCCTCGCGCCGGTGGCGCTGGTGCTGAACGTGCCTTCGCTTCGCCGGAGGATAATATCCGCCCGTCTCTTCGCAACCTTCCGCAAGGTCTTGCCGCCGATGACCCAGACCGAGCGCGAGGCGCTGGAAGCCGGCGACATCTGGTGGGAAGGGGAGTTGTTCAGGGGCAGGCCGGACTGGCGTCAGTTGCACGGCATGCAGATTACCCGGCTATCCGCCGAGGAACAGGCCTTTCTGGACAACCAGGTGGAGACGCTCTGCGCGATGCTCGACGAGGACAGCATCGTGCGCACGCATCGTGATCTGCCGCCGGAGGCCTGGGATTACCTGAAGAAAGAGCGCTTCTTCAGCATGATCATCCCGCGCGCTCATGGCGGCCTGCAGTTCTCGTCCCTCGCGCAGTCCACGGTGGTGTCCAAAATAGCCACACGCAGCATCTCGGCGGCGGTGACGGTGATGGTGCCCAATTCCCTGGGGCCCGGTGAGCTGCTGATGCACTACGGTACCGAGGAGCAGAAAAACCACTGGCTGCCCCGGCTTGCGCGTGGCGAGGAACTCCCCTGTTTCGCCCTGACCGGACCGGACGTGGGCTCCGATGCCGGCGCCATGCCGGATTACGGCGTGGTCTGCAAGGGTGAACACGACGGCCGCGAGGTACTCGGGATCCGTCTCAATTTCAGCAAGCGCTACATTACGCTGGCGCCGGTGGCGACCGTGCTCGGTCTGGCGTTCAAAATGTACGATCCGGATCACCTGCTGGGCGAGCAGGAAGACATCGGCATTACCTGTGCGCTGATCCCCGCGTCTCACCCGGGCGTGGAGATTGGCGAACGGCATTTCCCGATGGGTCTGGCGTTCATGAACGGGCCGCTGCGGGGCAAGGACGTGTTCATCCCGATGGACTGGATCATCGGTGGCGCCGAACAGGCCGGCAAGGGCTGGCGCATGCTGGTCGAGTGCCTGTCGGTGGGGCGCGCAATCTCCCTGCCCGCGCTTGGCACGGCGGCGGGCAAGGTCAGTTACCGGATGACCGGCGCCTACGCCCGAATTCGCCGTCAGTTCAAGCTGCCGATCGGGCGCTTCGAAGGTGTTCAGGAGGCCATGGGCCGCATCGGCGGTTTCGCGTACATGCTGGAAGCCAGCCGGGTGTTGACGGCCAGCGCCGGCGACATGGGCGTCAGGCCGTCGGTGGTGTCGGCCATCGCCAAGTACCACATGACCGAAATGATGCGTACCTCCCTGAACGACGCCATGGACGTGCACGGTGGGCGGGGGATCATGTTCGGCCCGCGCAATTATCTCGGTTACGGTTATCAGGCCATCCCGGTGGGCATCACGGTGGAGGGCGCCAATATTCTGACGCGCAACCTGATGATCTTCGGTCAGGGAGCGATTCGCTGTCATCCCTATGTCTTTCCGGAGATGGAAGCGGCGCGGAACAATGATCTGGCGGCGTTCGACCGGCTGCTCTTCAGCCACGTCGGCTTCTCCATCAACCGCGGTGTCCGCGCACTGACCCATGGCCTCACCGCCGCGGCATTCGCGGATTCCCCCGTGGACGGCCCCACCGGCCGTTATTACCGCAACCTGTCGCGGATGAGTTCCGCACTGGCGCTGGTATCCGACGTCGCCATGGGCGTGCTCGGCGGCGACCTCAAACGCATGGAGCGTCTGTCCGCCCGCCTTGGCGATGTGCTGAGCCACCTGTATCTCGGATCCGCGGTGCTGAAGTACCACTACGATGCCGGCCAACCCGCGGACGAACTGCCTTACGTGGAATGGTGCCTGGAACACAGCCTGAGCGAGATCTACAAGGCCTTTGATGGTTTCTTCGGCAATTTCCCGAACGCCGTGATTGGTCGCCTGCTGCGCCTGGCTGTTTTCCCGCTCGGCCGCCCCTATCGGGCGCCGAAGGACAGTGTCTGCGGCACTGTTGCCGGACGGATGATGGAGGCCGGCGGCGCGCGCGATCGCCTGACGCAGTACGTCTATCTGCGGGAAGGCAGTGACGACGTCGTCGGCCGCATGGAGCTGGCATTCAATACCCTGCTGCGCGCCGAACCGGTGTATGACATCTTTCAGAAGGCAGTTGCCGGGGGACAAGCCGAGGGCTTTACTTTTGATGAGCGCCTGGCCTCCTGTGAGGCCCGCGAGCTGCTGACCGCCGATGAGGCGGCCCTCGTGCGGGAGTACGAAGCAGTGCGCCGCGAAGCCATCGAAACGGACGCCTTCCCGGCGCAAGAGCTGACGCCGCAGGCATCCACCGCCGAGCCGGGTCCGGTCCGACAGCATGTCGCCTGAGCCGTACCGTCAGGCACAAGGCGCCTGACGGGTTTCCGTTCCACGGAGAGAACACAACCATGAGTCAACCATTGCTTATTCGGCAAGTCGCCGTGCTCGGCGCCGGCGTGATGGGTGCACAGATTGCCGCACATCTGGTCAATGCCGGCGTTGCGGTTATATTGTTCGAGCTGCCTGCCGACGGCCCCGAGCCTAACGCCAATGTGCGCAAGGCCATAGAGCGACTCATCAAACTGGAACCCGCACCGCTGGCGGAGCCGCGGCTGGCGCAACTGATCACCCCAGCCAACTACACGCAGGATCTGCACCGCCTGGCGGCGTGTGATCTGGTCATCGAGGCGATCGCCGAACGGCTCGACCTCAAGAAGGATCTCTACGCCCGAATCGCCCCGCATGTGGGCGAACACACCATCCTGGCCAGCAACACCTCCGGGCTTGGTATCAATGATCTCGCCGAGGTACTGCCGGAGGGGCTGCGTCACCGCTTCTGTGGCGTGCACTTCTTCAATCCGCCGCGCTACATGACGCTGGTGGAGCTGATTCCGTCCGGACAAACCGAGCAGCGGTATCTGGACGGTCTGGAGACCTTCCTGGTGAGCGGCCTCGGCAAGGGCGTGGTGCATGCCCGCGATACGCCCAACTTCATCGCCAACCGGGTGGGCGTGTTCGCCATGCTGGCGGCCATGCATCATGCCGAGCGGCTTGACGTGGCCTTCGACGTGGTGGATGCCCTGACAGGGCCGGCTATCGGGCGGCCCAAGAGCGCCACGTTCCGCACCGCCGACGTGGTTGGTCTGGATACCCTTGCTCACGTGGTTGAAGGCTCCGTCGAGCGGCTGGGTTCGGACCCCTGGCGCGGGCACCTGCGCTTGCCGGACTGGATGAAGAAACTGATCGAGCAGGGTGCGCTCGGGCAGAAATCCGGCGCCGGCGTGTACCGGAAGGAAGGCAAGCAGATCAACGTGCTCGATCCGACCAGCGGCAGCTATCGTCCGGCGCAGCCTGAAATCGCCCCGGAGGTGCGGGAGCTGCTGGATGCCCGTGATCCGGCTCGCCGTCTGGAGGCACTGCGCGCATCGCGGCATCCACAGGCGCAGTTCCTGTGGGCGATCTTCCGCGATGTATTTCACTATGCGGCCTGCCTGCTGGAGGAGATTGCCGACAATACCCGGGACGTGGATCTTGCCATCCGCTGGGGCTTCGGCTGGAAGATGGGGCCGTTCGAGACCTGGCAGGCCGCGGGATGGGACCAGGTGGCGGGCTGGATGCGGGAAGACATCCAGGCGGGTCGGGCCATGGCCGATGCGCCACTGCCGGACTGGGTGGCGGAGGTCGGCGGCGCGCACCGGGAAGAGGGCTCCTGGTCGCCATCGGGCAAGACCTGGCGGCCGCGCTCTACATTGCCGGTCTATGCACGGCAGCGTTTTCCCGAAACCGTGCTGGGCGAGGCCAGGCCCGAGGCCGGTGAAACCGTCTACGAAGATGAGGGCGTGCGTTTATGGACGCTCGACGGTGACATCGGCATCCTCAGCTTTCGAAGCAGGCATCACGCCGTGGGCGGCGAGGTACTGGACGGCATTTTGCAGGCGGTCGGCATCGCCGAGCGCCGCTTCGACGGCCTGGTGCTGTGGCAACCATCGGAACCCTTCAGTGTCGGCGCCAATCTGCGGCAGGTCGGCCAGGCCCTGGAGGCGGGCGATTTCGATGGCCTTGGTTCCATGCTGACGCGCTTTCAGCAGGCCACCGCACGCATGCGCGATTCCCATATCCCCACCGTCGCGGCGGTGCGCGGCATGGCGCTCGGCGGTGGCTGCGAGTTCGTCATGTACTGCGACCATGTCGTCGCCGCGCTGGAGAGCTATATCGGGCTGGTGGAAGCCGGGGTCGGGCTGATCCCCGCCGGTGGCGGCTGTCGAGAACTGGCCCTGCGCGCCGCTCGGTCGGCGCCGGATGGCAATGTCTTCCCGTTCATCCAGAAGGCGTTCGAGAACATCGGCATGGCCAGGGTATCGCGCAGTGCCAGGGAGGCCCAGGCCATGGGCCTGCTGCGTGCAAGCGATACCGTGATTCTCAACCCCAACGAACTGCTGCATGTTGCAACGGCACAGGCCCGGGCCATGGCCACGGCGGGATACCGGCCGCCGCTGCCGGCACCGGTGAAGGTGGCCGGTAAAACCGGTATCGCCAATATCAAGACCATGCTGGTGAACATGCGCGAGGGCGGCTTCATTTCCGCCCACGACTTCCAGGTGGCCAGTCTGGCCGCGGACGCGCTTTGCGGCGGTGACATCGAGGCCGGCACCGAGGTGGATCAGGACTGGCTGCTACGGCGCGAGTGGGACGGCTTTCTCTGGCTGCTCAGGCAGAAGGCGACCCAGGAGCGTATCGCGCACATGATGAAAACCGGCAAGCCGCTGCGGAATTGATCTGGAGAACGGAACCATGAGCAGACAGTTACAGGAAGCCTATATCGTTTCCGCGGTCCGTACCCCGGTGGGCAAGGCGCCCCGCGGCATGTTCCGCAACACCCGGCCCGACGACCTGCTGGCCCATGTTATCCGCGGCGCGGTGGACAGGACGCCCGGTCTGGATCAGGGCCAGATCGAGGACGCCATCATCGGCTGCGCCATGCCGGAAGCCGAGCA
Source organism: Aquisalimonadaceae bacterium (assembly GCA_040877625.1). GTDB lineage: Bacteria > Pseudomonadota > Gammaproteobacteria > Nitrococcales > Aquisalimonadaceae > Methylonatrum. The sequence goes on along the minus strand of JBBDNK010000011.1, from coordinate 46,792 downwards.
GGGCCTGAACATGGCCAGGATCGGCGTGCTGCTTGCCGGTCTGCCCGACACGGTCGGTGGCGTTACCGTAAACCGCTTCTGTGCGTCTGGTCTGCAGAGCGTGGCCATGGCGGCCGATCGCATTCAGGTGGGCGGCGCGGATGTGATGATCGCCGGTGGCGCGGAAAGCATGTCCGCCATTCCCATGATGGGCAATCGCCCGTCGATAAACCCGCGCTGCTTCAGTAACGACGAGAATGTCGCCATTGCCTATGGCATGGGCATCACCGCCGAGAATGTTGCCAGTCGCTGGAAGGTCAGCCGGGAGGATCAGGATGCCTTCAGCGTCGAGTCACACGCGCGCGCCCTGCGCGCCATCGAGGCCGGACAGTTTCGCGATGAGATCCTGCCCTACGGCATTCAGGAACGTTTGCCGGCGGCGGATGGCCGCACCATCGCCGTTCAGGAACGTCTCGCCGACACCGATGAGGGCCCGCGCCCAGGCACCACACAGGAAGCCCTGGCCGGTCTGCGGCCGGTGTTTGCCGCCAGAGGTTCGGTTACCGCCGGCAACAGTTCGCAGATGAGTGACGGTGCCGGTGCGGTGGTGCTGATGAGCGAGCGCAAGGTTCGGGAACTTGGCATCGAGCCGCTGGCCCGGTTCGTCAGTTTCTCGGTGGCGGGGGTGCCGCCGGAGATCATGGGTATCGGCCCGATCGCGGCAATTCCCAAGGCCCTTGAACTCGCGGGCCTGGGGCTGGATGACATTGACTGGATTGAACTCAACGAAGCCTTTGCCGCGCAGAGCCTGGCGGTGATCCGCGAGGTGGGTCTGGATCCGACGAAGGTCAATCCCTGCGGCGGCGCCATTGCGCTGGGCCATCCGCTGGGCGCGACGGGCGCGATCCGGACCGCGACCATCGTTCACGGCCTGCGACGGGAAGGAAAGCGCTACGGCATGGTGACCATGTGTGTGGGCACAGGTATGGGCGCGGCCGGGATCATCGAGGTGCTTTAAGGAGCCTCTGATCTATTCCCATGCTGCAAAGCCAGAGCTCCATGGGAATAGATCAGAGGCTCCTTAATCATTCTTCACGTTCCCATGGCGGCACTGGCGCCAACGCGGCCTTCAGGCGTTCCAGCAGGACGCGCACCGCGGGTGCGTTGCTACGGCGTTCGGCCACCACCGCCTTTATCCACATCTCAGGCAGGGGAAAGTCCTCGAGGACCGGGAGCAGGCGCCCGCAACGCAACGCGTCCTTGCAGGTGTAATACGGCGCATTGGTGATTCCATGTCCGCGGACAGCGGCGTCTGCCAGCGCCTGGCCGTAATTGGAACTTAATGCGGGGGACACGGCTATGGTGACCGGGCCGCGTTTGTTCTCGAACACCCAGTTCGAGCCAGTTGGCTGAAAATTCAGACAATCATGCCTGATGAGGTCTCGAGGGTGCCGTGGCACGCCGCGCCGTGCAAGGTAATCGGGAGAAGCGCAAAGCACCCGATGCAGCCGACAAAGCGGAATATCCTGCGAGCCGCTAAAGGCGGTTGCGATACCGTTGATGGCAACATCGAACCCGGCACCCGGATCCACCGCCTGATCAGCCAGTATCAGCTCCAGCCTGACCTTGGGAAACTCGGCGATGAAATCCTGAAATACAGTATTCAGGTAGTGCGTGCACAGCGTGGTGGGCGCCTTCACGCGTAGAAAGTCTTCCAGCTCCTTTGGCTGTCGGCTGATCGCCAGCAATTCATCGATCTGTGCGGTTACCAGGCCGGCCTGTTGCAGATATTTGCGGCCGGATTCAGTCAACGCCAATGAACGCGTCGATCGACGGAACAGTGTTTCTCCCAGTTGATGTTCCAGTTGGCTCACCCGCTTGGTCACGACGGAGGCGGCGATGCCGAGTTCCCGCGCCGCACCGGAGAAACTTCCCACGTCTACCGTCTTCTGAAATGCCTTCAAATTCAGATAAATATCCATGATTAATCTCGAAATGCGCTAATTGATATCGCAACTTAACGTATTTTAACGCAAGCGTGCCCTGTGCTAGAAAACATGTAACGGACAAAGCCGCATCCAGGTTTCGGTCGGAAGCGACCGCACGCGCGTGATCAGCGCCGCGCCTGGCAGGCGCATCGATAAGTGGTTTTTCAAAGGGCCCAACGATATTCGCCTAATAACAGGGGCATCAAGAGGAGAGAGAGATGAAGAAGTTCGGATTTGGATTGGCAGCACTGGTTATGGCGTCGGCGTGCCTGAACACGGCCACGGCGCAAACTACACGTATCACCATCGGCACGGCGGGCACCGCCGGCGCACTCTACCCCATGGGGGTCGCCATGGCCGAGACCATCAATCGGCATGCCGACGGTATCCGGGCTTCGGCCGAGGCGACCGGCGGATCAGTGGAAAACATGCGTCTCATGGCTGGCGGCGACATGGAGTGGGGCATCTCCGCGAACGAGCTGGCCTACATGGCTTATCAGGGTGAAGGCGCTTATGAAGGACACCGCATCGAATCGCTTCGGTCCCTGTTCGGCACGGTCAAATCGTGGGTCCAGATTTTCGCCGCAGCCGATAGTGACCTGGAATCAGTCGCCGATTTCGAGGGCAAGCGCATCGGCGTCGGCCCCGCCGGCAGCGGCGGCGAGCAGTCCGCGCAAATGCTGCTGGCGCATCACGGACTCAGCTACGATGATGTCCGTGAGGAGTTCATGACCAACGCGGACATGATTGCATCGCTTCAGGACGGGCAGCTCGACGCTTTCGTCATCACCCACCCGTTGCGCTCCGCGCCGCTGATCGATCTGACTACCAGCTTCGACGTCAAGATGATTCCGGTCGCCGACGATGAGTTCTATGCGGAGTACCCATTCTACGAGAAGTCCGAAGTTCCACCGGGCAGCTATGGCAGCGTGAAGGACGCGGTTTATACACCGACCTCGCGCATCGTCATGTACACGTCGACCAATGCCGGTCTTTCGGACGATCAGGTTTACGCCATGATCAAGGCCGTCTGGGATAACGCGGATGAATGGCAGGACGTGCATGCGGCCGTTACCAACAGCACGACGCTTGAAGCCGCGCTCAATGGCCTGGACGGTGTGCCCCTGCACGCCGGTGCCCGGCGCTATTACGAAGAACAGGGGATGGAAATCCCGGAAAGTCTCCGCGAGTGACCGCTCCGAGCCCCTGGGTAGACCGGGGGCTCTCTCGACGCCATGGGCCTGCGCGGATTGACGGACATCGCGCAAGGCCGAATCGGTGAAGCATTTGCGGAGTGAGATCGACTATGCCGTTGTTGCCGTTTGGTTCAGCCAGAACGTTGGCAGACTGGATAGATGCGAGTGCCGCGCTGATCGTCACCGTGCTGGCGATAATGCTTGCTGCCTTCCATCTTTATACGGCCGCGTTCGGCTTGCTCTCGCCCCAGTATCAGCGCGGTACGCATCTCGTCGTGCTGCTTGTCATTGCGTTCCTTCTGCATCGTGCTTTCGGCGGCGAGCCCGGCCGGCGGCTTGGCCTTCTGGAATGGCTGCCGGCGCTGGCGGTGGTCGGTGTCGGCGCATACCTGTTCTTTGCATTCGAACCGACGCAGGTTCGCGGGCGCGGCATCATGGGCCCGAACCAGACGGATATCTGGGTGGGTGTGGTGTTGCTTGGACTGGTGCTGGAAGCGACCCGCCGCGCTGTAGGGTTGCCAATCGTACTGGTCGCGGTTGCGTTTCTGGTCTATGGGCTGTTCGGTGCCTATATGCCGGAGTTCATTTCCCATCGCGGCTACAGTATTGAGCGCCTGAGCGGCTACCTGATATGGACCACGGAAGGTGTATTCGGCACGCCGTTGGCCGTTTCCGCCACGTTCGTGATCATTTTCATCATGTTCGGGGCGTTCATGGACAAGCTGGGCGCCGGTGCACTTTTCATCGACCTCGCCGTAGCGCTCACCGGGCGGATTCGGGGTGGTCCGGCGCTGACCGCTGTGGTGGGCAGTGCCATGATGGGCAGCATCAACGGATCGTCTGTTTCCAATGTGGTAACGACGGGTACATTTACCATTCCGTTGATGAAGCGGACCGGCTACAAACCGGTTTTCGCGGGCGGCGTGGAAGCAGTGGCATCCACCGGTGGCCAGATCATGCCGCCGATCATGGGGGCCGGTGCCTTCGTCATGGCCGAGATGATCGGCATCTCCTACGCGTACATCGCCCTGATCGCCATCATTCCCGCGCTGCTTTATTTCTGCTCTCTGGCGCTGATGGTTTATTTCGAGGCTCACCACCAGAACATCCCGGTACTGGCACACGATGAAATACCACGTGCCGGAAAGCTCCTGGCGAAAGGCTTTCATCTGCTGCTGCCGCTTGTGCTGCTGGTGTATCTGCTGGTGGTCCAGCGCTGGTCACCGACGCTGGCCGGTGTTTATACAATCGCGGCCCTGGTTTCGATTGCGTCTGTCGTCACCCTGTGGCGGGAACATCGGCTGCCTTGGCGGGAAGTGCTCTCGGCACTGCGTCTGGGAATTGTTACGGCAGTGCCAGTGGCGCTTGCCTGTGCCTGTGCCGGCATCGTGATTGGCATCGTATCGATGACCGGGCTGGGGGTGCGCTTTACCCAGCTCATTGTCGAATGGTCCGGCGGCGTGTTGTGGATTGGCGCGATCCTGACCATGGTCGCCTGCATTATTCTGGGCATGGGGCTGCCGACGACGGCCGCCTATATCATTACCGCCGTGCTCGGCGCTCCAGCCCTGATGGAGCTGGGCGTGCCATTGATTGCCGCGCACATGTTCATCTTCTACTTCGCCATTGTTTCCTTCATCACACCGCCAGTCGGGCTGAGTGCATACGCGGCTGCCGGTATTGCCGGTACCAATCCGATCGCCACCAGCTTTGCCGCCTTCAGGCTGGGTATTGCCGGGTTCATCGTGCCGTTCGTGTTCATCTATAGCCCGGCAATACTGCTTCAGGGCGATGTCTGGGAGATCATCCTGAGTTCAGGCACCGCGCTGCTTGGCATTACGGCCCTGGCCGCCGCCATCGTGGGGTGGTTCTTTATTCCACTCGGCGTCTTGTTGCGGCTGGTATTCCTGATCGCCGCGATCGCGCTGGTCGTGCCGATCCCGGTTTATGCCATCGCAGGCATCATTCCGCTGGCGGCGGTGGCGCTGTACGGAATCATGCGACAGCGGACGCTGGCGCCCGCGGCTGACAGTGTGGGAAACCGGGACCAGGAGGTCCCAAAACAACTGTAACGTCAAGCCCACATCAATTAAATGTGCATTGAAGGAGGAGACAGGACGATGTCCCTGCAAGTGAAACCATTACATCCGCTGTTCGCTGGTGAAGCTTCCGGTGTGGATCTTGGCAAGCCGTTGGACGTCGCCACCATCGACGACATCAATGAAGCCATGAACGAGTACGGAGTGCTGGTATGGCGAAACCAGCCACTGACCCAGACCCAGCAACTGGAACTGGCGAAATCCTTCGGTCCGCTGGACGTGGGCTTCAAGAATCTGAAGAAACAGCCGGACCGCCTGGAACATGCCGAGCTGATCGATCTGTCAAACGTCGATCTCGAAGGGAAGCTGGTCGATCGCTCGCACCGCAAGATTATCAGCAGCCTCGCCAATCAGCTTTGGCATACCGACAGCTCTTTCCAGAAGCCGGCGGCCTGCTACTCGATGCTGGCCGGTGTGCAGGTTCCGGAAAAGGGCGGCGATACCGAGTTTACCGATCTCAGGGCGGCGTACGACGCGCTGCCGGAGGAGATGCGACAGGAGATCGAAAACCTCGAAGCAGAGCACTATGCCCTGCATTCACGCTTTATGCTGGGTGATACCGACTACACCGAGGAACAGCGAAATGCCATCCCGCCGGTGCACTGGCCGTTGGTGCGGGTCCATCCGGGGTCCGGGCGCAAGGTGCTGTTCGTCAGCAATCACGCGCGTGCCATCAAGGGGCTGACGGTGGCGGACGGTCGCATGTTGCTCATGGACCTGCTGGAACACGCGACCCAGCGCGAGTTCGTCTTCCAGCACAGGTGGAAGAAAAATGATCTGGTGATCTGGGACAACCGTTGCACCCTGCATCGCGGCCGACGCTTTGACTTCACTCAGGTGCGGGAATTGCGGCGCGTCACCACCCTGGATATCCATGCGCCAGAGTTGAAGGGCGAATCCATGCGTGCGATGCCCCGGTAACCCGGCTCACCCGAGCCCGTGACCAGAGGAGGCTGCATGGCAGTAGATTATTCTTACGATGTGGTGGTGGTCGGCGGCGGCAGCGCCGGCGTGGCTGCTGCCGTAGCCGCCCAGCGGGCCGGCGCGCGCACGCTGCTGATCGAGCGATTCGCCTGTCTGGGCGGCGCCTCGACCATGCGCAACGTGGTTACGTACTGCGGGCTTTATACGCTTGGCGAATCACCGGCCAAGGCCGTGGCGGGCATTGCCGACGAGGTTATTGCCAGATTGCAGGCGCGCGGCGCGGTAACGCCGCCGCTGCGGCACCGTGGCGTGTTTGTGGTCTTCGACCCGGAGGCCGTCAAGATCGCGCTCGACGAACTCTGCGAAGAGGCCGGAGTCAGTGTGTTGTTGGGCGCGTTCGTTTCCGGCGCAAGCCGGGAGAATGGGAAAATAACCGGCGTTCAGGTGGCCGGGCACGATGGTGAATTCCACGTGCGCGCTCGCGCTTTCATTGATTGCAGTGGCGATTGCGATCTTGCCCATTTCGGTGGGGCTTCCACCCGCTATGGTAATAACGGCGCGGTAAATCTGGGCACGCTTGGCACGCGGTTCGGGGGTATCCCGGCGGACGTGCCGGTGACCGCCGACGATGTCGCACTGGCAGTTAACAATGCCATCGGGCGCGGCATCGGCCCCTTCAGCAAGGAGCGCAGTATTATTGCGCGTTTGCCTGTATCCGGGCATCTGGTCTGCTATCTGGCCTCTGAGAACTACGACCCACGCGATGGTTTCAGCATGTCCGCCGCGGAACGCCGCGGCCGGCGGCAAGCCTGGGCCTACCAGCAGGCCATACGCGACATTCCAGGATGTGAGCAAGCCTATCTTGTCGCCACCGGTCCCGAGTTCGGGACGCGCGAATCACGACACATCAACAGCTTGCGGCAGCTGCGTTGGGAGGATGTAGAGGCGCGGACCGGCTTCGATGACTGTATCGCCCTGGGAGCCTGGGGCGCGGAATGGCACGAACGCAGCGATTACAGCAGCAGCTTCGACTTCCCACCGGGGCGGGGTGTTTACCAGATCCCGCTCTCCTGTCTCATGAGCAAGGACACGCCCAATCTGTTTGCAGCCGGCCGCACCGCCGATGGCGATCGCAAGGCCGGTGCGGCTATCCGCGTCATGGGTACCGCCTTTGCCACCGGGCAGGCGGCCGGTGTCGCCGCCGCAAAGTATGTCAACCGGGGCGTGGTGGATCACCTGGAAGTGCGGGCAACACTGATCGAACAGCAGGCGATGCTTGATCCGGCCGAGATGAGGTAACAATACGCCGGGTGTACTTTTATTGGTGCTGTTCCTGAAGCGCCTGTTCAAGGATTTCCATGGAAACCGCTCCCGAGAACGGCCTGTTGGCGACCACCAGTGTGGGTACGCCGGTGAGGCCAAGCTGCTGCGCCGCCTCGACGTGGGAAAGCAGGACCTTGATGGCCTGTGGCGATTCCCAGGCATGGGGCAGGACATCTTCCAGGCCATGCTCCGCGGCCAGATCACGCAAGACCAGCTCATCGCCGATGTTCCGTCCGTCCGCGAAGTAGGCGTGAAAGATCGCCCGGTGCAGCGGAAGAAACTTCTCGGGGTGCATGATCGATGTCATCTGCGCAAGCAGGATGGCCTGTCGGGTGTTGGTGGTGAATGTGCGATCGCCCCAGGGCAGGCCGTCTTCCTCCACCATGCGGCGCAGGTTTTCCATCATGACCTGCCAGCGGGCCGGATCATAACCCAGATCCGCCAGTGGCTTGCCCGCGGCGGGGTTCTCCGGATGGATTTCCACGAACCGCCAGAGTATGTCCATGTCATAGCGCTGGTTCAGACGCTCCAGCCGATAACTGGCCACGTAGCAGAACGGACAGTTGTAATCGAAGAACAGCGTTACCGGGACGCGCGGTGTTGTTTGCCTGTCCATCATAGAGAGGTCTACCCCAGTCGGTTGAAGCCGTTCAGTGCGGCCACCCGATAGGCTTCCGCCATGGTCGGGTAATTGAACGTGGTATTGATGAAGTACATCAGGCTGTTCGCCTCCCCGGGCTGCGCCATGATGGCCTGACCGATATGGACGATCTCCGCTGCCTGATCGCCGAAGCAGTGAATGCCAAGAATCTCAAGGGTTTCAGTGTGAAACAGCAGCTTCAGCATGCCAACGGCCTGGTGCGAGATCTGTGCTCTGGCAAGGTCCTTGAAAAAGGCATGCCCGACTTCATAGGGCACTTTGGCCTCGGTCAGCTCGCGCTCGGTTTTGCCGACGGAGCTGATCTCCGGGATGGTGTAGATGCCGGTGGGGATATTCTGCGCCAGACGGTATTCGCTGCGGCCGAGCAGCAGATGGGTGGCGGCGAAGCGGCCCTGATCGTAGGCGGCGCTTGCCAGGCTGGGGTAGCCGATGACATCGCCGACCGCATAGATATGCGGCTGCGCGGTTTGGTAGTCCTCGTTCACTTCCAGCTGACCGCGGCTGTTGGGGACGATGCCCAGTTCCTCCAGGCCCATGTTCTGTGTGTTGCCGGTGCGGCCGTTGGCCCACAGTAGAATGTCGCTCTTCACCCGTTTGCCGGATTCCATCTGCATGACGACGTGATCTTCCTGCGGTACGACCTTGCTGTAAGCCTCACGGTGGCGGATCAGCACCCCGAGCTCGCGAAGGTGATAGCTCAGCGCATCGGAGATCTCGTCGTCCAGAAAGGTCAGCAGCCGGTCACGGCTGTCGATCAGGTCCACCTTCACGCCCAGCCCCCGGAAGATGGACGCGTATTCCGTGCCGATAACGCCGGCGCCGTAGATGGTGATCGAGCGGGGCGTGTGATCCAGGCCCAGGATGCTGTCGCTGTCTCGAACCCGCGGGTGATCGAACGGCACGTCATCGGGTCGGTAGGGGCGGGAGCCGGTGGCGATGACGAAGTGCTCGGCTGACAGGCGCGTGGCTTTGCTGTCGCCGCCGCGAATCTCCACGGTGTTGGCGTCAACAAAGGCGGCGCGACCGCGCAGGACCGGGATGTCGTTGCGGCTGTAGAAACCGCTGCGCAGCCCGACCTGCTGACGAATGACCTGTTCCGCGGTTTTCAGCACGCGTGGGAACGACAACCGCCTGGGCGCGCCTATATCACGGAACAGCGGGTTGCTGTTGTACTCCATCATCCTGCGTACGTTGTGACGTAACGCCTTGGATGGAATCGTTCCCCAATGCGTGCAGTTGCCACCCACATCCTGTTGGTCCTCGACGATCATCACCCGCTGACCTTCCTTCGCCAGCTTCAGCGCGGCACCTTCGCCGCCGGGTCCACTACCAATTACCACTGTGTCGACATGCTGCTGCTTCATTGCGTCCCTGTTCGTCAGTTGGCGTGAAAAACGCCCATTGTAACGGCTGCCGGTGTTCGTTTCAGGCACAGCGGCGTGCCGTCTTCGGGCCGGTAATGAAAAACCCGGCTTTCGCCGGGTTTGCTGTACTACTGGCCGAATTTCGCCTTTGCTTCCTTGCGGCGCCGATGCAGAACCGGCTCCGTGTAACCGTTGGGCTGTTCACGGCCCTTGAACACCAGGTCGCAGGCGGCCTGGAAGGCGACGCTGTCATTGAAATTCGGCGCCATATTGCGATAGGAGGGGTCGCCGGCATTCTGGCGATCCACGACTTCCGCCATGCGTTTCATGGTCTCCATGACCTGGTCCTTGCCGACGATGCCTTGGTGCAGCCAGTTGGCGAGATGCTGGCTGGAGATGCGCAGCGTGGCGCGGTCTTCCATCAGACCGACATCGTTGATGTCCGGTACCTTGGAGCATCCGACCCCGGCGTCGATCCAGCGCACCACGTAGCCGAGAATGCCCTGGGCGTTGTTGTCCAGCTCCTGCTGGATTTCGGTTTTCGACCAGGACGGCGTCGGCTCCAGCGGAATGGTGAGTATGTCTTCCAGGCTCGCCCGGGCGCGACCGGCGAGCGTTTCCTGCACCTGCTGCACGTTCACCTGATGATAGTGCAGGGCGTGCAGGGTCGCGGCGGTGGGTGAGGGCACCCAGGCCGTATTGGCGCCGGCCTTCGGATGGCCGATCTTTACTGCCACCATCTCCGCCATCATGTCCGGCTTGGGCCACATGCCCTTGCCGATCTGAGCATGGCCCTTGAGGCCGCATTGCAGGCCGATGTCGACATTCCAGTCTTCATAGGCACTGATCCACGGCTCGCCCTTGATGGCATCCTTGCGCTTGAAGGCGCCTGCCTCCATTGAGGTGTGGATTTCGTCGCCGGTGCGATCCAGGAAACCGGTGTTGATGAAGATGATGCGTTGGCGCGCTGCGCGCAGGCACTCCTTGAGGTTCACCGTGGTGCGGCGCTCCTCGTCCATGACGCCGATCTTCAGCGTGTTGCGCGGCAGGCCCAGGGCATCCTCGACCCGGTCGAAGAGTTCGCAGGCGAAGGCGACCTCTTCCGGACCGTGCATCTTCGGCTTGACGATATACACGCTGCCGGCGCGCGAATTGCGCAGACTGCCGGTGGCCTTGAGATCGTGCATGGCGATCAGCGAGGTCATCATGGCGTCGAGCATGCCTTCGGGGATCTCGTTGCCATCCGCGTCGAGCACCGCGTCGGTGGTCATGAGATGGCCGACATTGCGCACCAGTATCATCGCCCGGCCGGGCAGGCTGACGCGGCTGCCGTCGGGGGCGGTGTATTCGCGATCGGGGCTGAGGCGACGGGTAATGATCTTGTCGCCCTTGCGCACCTGCTCGGTGAGGTCGCCGCGCATCAGCCCCAGCCAGTTGCGATAGACCAGAGTCTTGTCAGCGGCATCGACGGCCGCCACCGAGTCTTCGCAGTCCTGGATGGTGGTGATGGCGGATTCGACCAGCACGTCCTTTACGCCGGCCGCATGATCGCGGCCGATGGGGTTCGTGGCGTCGATCTGTATTTCCAGGTGGAGGTTGTTGTTGCGCAACAGGATGCCACCGGGGCCGTCGCTGCTGCCGGTATAGCCCACGAATTGAGCAGGATCCTTGAGCCCGGTGCGCTCGCCGCCTGCCAGTGTCACGCGCAAGGCACCGTTTTCGATCGCATAATCGTTTGCGTCGGCATGGCTGCCGGAGGCCAGTGGCGCGGCGCCATCCAGCACGCTGGCGGCATACGCCACCACGTTGGCGCCGCGTTTCGGATTGTACCTGGTGCCTTTCTCGGCGCCATCGGTCTCCGGCAGTACATCGGTACCGTACAGCGCGTCATACAGGCTGCCCCAGCGGGCATTGGCGGCATTGAGAGCATAGCGGGCGTTCATGACCGGAACGACCAACTGTGGGCCGGCGATGGTGGCGATTTCCGGGTCGACATTGGTGGTGGTGACGTTGAAGTCGTCGCCTTCCGGCAGCAGATAGCCGATGTCCTGCAGGAATGCGCGATAGGCGCCGGCATCGTGCGGCTTGCCTCGATGGTCCAGGTGCCACTGGTCGATCTTCGCCTGCAGCGCGTCGCGTTTCTCAAGCAGGCCGCGGTTCTTCGCACCCAGATCTCGAACGATGGCACCGAGGCCGGCCCACGCTGCGTCGGCGTCGAGGTCCAGCCCCGGCACCACGTCTTTTGCGACCAGATCATAAAGCTCTCTGGCAACTTTCAGTCCGCCAACTTCAACACGCTGCGTCATGATGGATCTCTCCTCCCCGGTATTCCGGACGGGCAGCGACAGGGCGCTGTCCGGCGCCTGCCAGTGAGTGATATGGATACAATCGGGATTCTAACGCATGGGGCAACAAGGATCATCCATTCTTTGGAAATAGTTTCCATTTTGTATTGATCCGCTGTATGCGGCCGCGCGGCGGCCGCATACAGCGGTCTTGCGACTGCAGGATATTGGTGACGCGGGGCGCCGTCCGTGATATTCCCTCGCGTGAGGATCCGGTGCCGCCGCCTGTCGCGGCAAGGTGTCGGACGAGGAGGCGGAATGACCCCAATGCGCCGGGTGCTGGCCGGCGGCGGCGGCTTTATGCTGCTGTCGATGATTGCAGTGGCCTGGATGGCGCTCAGTCTCAATCGCTTTCAGGTCGACGGCAAGCTGCATGTCGCCGGCCTGCATGATTCGGTAGAAGTGCTGAGGGACGACAAGGGTGTCCCTTATATTTTTGCCGGCAATCAGCGCGATCTTTTCTTCGCCCAGGGGTTCGTTACCGCACAGCATAGGCTATTCCAGATCGAACTCTACCGCCATCTGATCGACGGTCGCCTGTCCGAGATTATCGGGGAAGACGGCTATCGTTCGGATGTGACCATGCGTGTGCTCGGCATTCGCCGCAATGCGCGCGAACACGCTGCGCGGCTTGATCGGCAAACGCGTGACCGCCTGGAAGCATACACACGCGGTTACAGTGCCTATGTGCGGCAATACGCGCATGAACATCCAATTGAACTTCGGCTGCTGGGTATTGCGCCTACGTCCATGACGGTGGCCGATGCCATGGCAGTTCTGCATTTCGTGGCCTATAGCCAGACGCGCAATTTCGACGCTGAATTACTGTTTCAGCGCATTGTCGAGGCTATCGGTGTCGCGAAATCCGCCATGCTTCTACCCCTGCTGCCTTCGGCGGGCGGTACAGAGGACGCGCGGCTTGAAGAGGCTCCCGAGGGGCTGCGATTCGCCGATGCGCCACTGGCCGGGAGCATGGCCGTCGGCAGCAATAGCTGGGCCGTGGCCCCCGAACGCAGCACCGGCAGCCATGCCATTCTGGCGAATGACCCTCATCTGGATGCGCGGGTGCTGCCCGGTATCTGGCATCCGGTTGGTCTGTATGCGCCGGGCCTGGAGGCTGTTGGTGTGGCCATTCCCGGGTTGCCCGGTCTGATGGTGGGGCGTAACCGCGATGTGGCGTTCGGCATAACGAACAGTTATGGCGATGTTCAGGATGTTTACGTAGAAACGGAGGATCCCGAACGCCCTGACCATTATCTGGATGGCGGCGGCAGCAGGCGCTTCCATGAGCGCGAGGAGATTATCCGCATTCGCGACAGCAAGGCCGAGGGTGGCCTGCGCCTGGAGCGGCTGGCAATTCGCACCACCCGGCGTGGGCCTGTGATTTCCGATCACCTCGTCGACGTCGCCGATGGCCAGGTGCTGACCATGCGCTGGGCCGCGGCCGAGGAGGCGGCCTGGGAGCCGTCCATCGGCATCGATCGACTGATGCTGGCGGAGTCGGTGGAGGCCGTCGACCGGGCAGCGCAGGCCGTGTCGGTACTGGCGCTTAATGTGGTCTTTGCCGGCATCGACGGCGGCATTGGTTTTCGTGCCACGGGGCGGCTGCCGGTGCGCGTGGACAGGCAGGGCCAGCGGCCGCGGCCGGTGGGCGGGACCGAGGATTGGGTGTCCTGGATCCCGGCCGAGCAAATGCCGTCGGAACTGCGTCCGGAGCGCGGCTGGGTCGGTGTCGCCAACAACGACACGCGCGGCCGGGACTTTCCTTACTACTACTCCACGTTCTTCGCGCCTCCATACCGGTATCAGCGTCTTCGTCAACTGGTGACCGGAACCGCCAGAGCGGGGGCGGAACAGCATTGGAACTGGATGCAGGACACCTATAACTTACAGGCTGCGGGCATGCGTCCCGTCTTCGTCTCCGCCATGGATCGTCTGCTGCAGGGCGACGATCAGGACATTCCCGGGCTAGAGCGAGCCCGGGAGCTGCTGGGCGAGTGGGATCTCCATGATGATGCGGACGCCGCCGCACCGTTGATCTACCAGGCGCTCTACCGTGACTTTGCCTTACGCGCCTTCACCGAGGTGCTTGGTGCCGAACTGGGCACACAGCTCCTGCGCGCTCCTTATCACTGGCAAGCGGGATTTGATCGCCTTATTCGCGACGGCGAGCTGTCGTCGTGGCTGTACGGGCAAGATGCCGCGGGCATGGAGGCGTTGGCAGAGGATGCCGTGCGCTCTGCATTGGCTCTGCAGGGAGAGCGGTTCGGCGTCGATCCCGACGACTGGCGCTGGGGCAAGGCGCATACCATCCTGTTTCACAGTCCGTTGCGTCGGGATGGATTCGGCAGGGACTGGTTGGGCGGCGGCGAGCATCCGTATTCCGGTTCCGGAGAAACCCTGCTTCGCGGGGCCTATTCCTTCGCGAACCCCTGGGGCGTACGGTTGCACGATTCCATGCGCCTGGTAGTGGACCTGGCCGACGATGACAAGATCATGGCGGTGGTTGCCGGCGGCGTGGTGGGCAGGCAGTTTCATCGGCACTTCGATGATCAATTGCCCGGCTGGCTTGAAGGCGAACCGCAATACTGGTGGTTCTCCCCGCATGCCGTTCGGGAAAACGCCGTCAATCGTGCGGTGCTGGTTCCGCCGCCTCCCGTGTTCCAATCACATTGATGCTGTTGTCAGAATGTTTTACATCCGTTGCCCTGGAAGTGGGGAATATTCTCCGCGGGCCCCCTGCGGACGCCCGGGAATAGATGATTTATCGGCTGTTCGGAACACCTGGCACGTTTAGTGCTTTGGATCTACACGGACGAAAATCGGGCCTTGGTACCAGTTGGTATCCGGCATTTCGCCCGGATTCGGTCTAGCGATCTGTCTGTGCTATTTATGGAGACTGTCACAATGAAAAAAATACGGAACTTTATTGCGCCTCTGATCATGGGCGCGGCCGCCATGGCGGTTTCATCCGGGGCATGGGCGGCTCAGATCACCCAGCTCGGCTTCATACTTGACGCGTCGGGCAGCGTCAGTACCACAAACTACAACCTCATGCGTAGCGGCCTGAGTGCGGCCCTGGATGGTTTGCCGGTCGACGGCAGCGTGGAGATTACGGTTACTCAGTTCTCCACGACTACGAGCACTGTGGTTGCGCCGGTCATACTGGACGCAGCCTCGCTTCCGGGAATACAAAGTGCCATTCTCAACCACGCCAAGATTACCGGTAATACCCACACCGGCCTGGCGCTGACCTCGATGACGGATCTTCTGAAGAGTTCAGCCACCTTCTCCGATCCCAACAAGCGCGGAACGCTGATCAACATGCTGACGGACGGCGTGCCGTGCTGCGATACAACTGCAACGCAGGATGCACTGGACGGTGCGGCCTATGCCGCCAGTGAGGGCATCGATGCGCTGTCGATCGAGGCCATCGGCTCCGGCGTCACCAATGCCTCGGCGTTGGCACTGATGCAGGACCTGGCATTTCCCGGGCCGGCAACCATTCTCGATGTCAACCAGACCGTAGGCATTCCCGATCCGATGGGTGGCAGTTGGGTCATTCCGGTCAGCGATTTCAGTGCGCTGGCGCCGGTGCTGGCGGCAAAGGTAATCGCGTCGGTCACTCCGGGGCCGAGTCCTGTGCCCGAACCGGCAACGCTGCTGTTGTTGTCCGTTGGTCTGATGGGTGTCGGGTTTCGCGCGGTGCGTCGCAAGGCGGTATGATGGATCATTGATCATGCGACCGGACGCAATCTTTCGCGCCATAGCATGAGCCTTGACAGAACATGGGGAATGCCGCACTTGGGAGACACTGATCTTGGGCGAGCATTCCCCATCTTTTACGGATACATCCTGATGCGCTATTCGCTGATTCCCTGGATTGCATTGGCTGCACTTTTTGGCTTGTCACTGCCCTTGTCAGCGGATACCACGCCCGCGAATGAGGCGTGCAGTGTCAAAAGCCGTAGCGACGCGGTCGTTATTGTGGTGTGCGAACCGGGCGTTTCCGAACAGGGCCTTCGCGAAGCGGGCAGGGCCGCATGTGGCGACAATGCGCAGTGCAATGCCTGGATATGGGACGACAGCGCCGCAGCCCCTGCAACGGCGCCGGCCAGGGATGCGGATTTACCCAAGGACCGGTCAGGCGCCGCCGTCGCGGTCTGGGTAAATGATACCGGGAGTCTGCTGACCATCAAACGTATGCGGTAAAGTCGGCATCTCCAGTACACCGGGTCTCAGACCTGATCGGCGCGCGCTGACTGCAATTGCCAGTTCCTATCTGTACGATCTCCGTTATCATTTCGCCAGAATCCATCCAGGACCAGACCAGGACGGAGGTTCTTCTCGTGGCACCCGATACAGCGTCTGCGGAACTTGCCGTCATAGGCACTGTGCGAGGCGGTTTCGACGACCGTTTCGGCACTCCCCGGCAACCGGGGCTGGCTCCCAGCGCTGTCGCCGAACTCATGCTTCACCCGCCACATGACCAGGCCGAAGCCCTGCGGGGGCTGGAGACGTGTTCCCATGTCTGGCTGCTGTTCCTGTTTCACTGCACAGCGGCCCAGGGCTGGCGGCCAACGGTGCGGCCGCCGAGGCTCGGCGGTAACCGCCGTATCGGCGTGTTCGCGAGCCGATCGCCGTTCCGGCCGAATCCGGTCGGGCTGTCCGTGGTGGAACTCGAGGGACTGATCCTGGCGCCGGGTCGATGCGGTTTGCGTTTCCGCAATCACGATCTCGTCGACGGCACGCCCGTGATTGACATCAAGCCCTATCTGCCCTGGAGCGACGCCTTGCCGGAAGCACGCCCGCCGGCGGGGTTCGAGGCGCCGCCGGCAAACGCTCTGCAGGTCGTGTTCTCGGAGCAGGCAGAGCGCGCCTGCCTGGATGCGGAGCGCGCCGGGGTGCCACTGGCGGACCTGGTGAGTGAGCTGCTGTCGCAGGATCCGCGCCCAGCCTATCGTCGCCAGCAGTCCGATCGCTGGCACGGCATGCTGATCAGAGGCCGCGATGTGCGCTGGACCGTGGAAGGAGGTATAGCCAGGGTCGTGGAGATCAGGCCGCCTGGCGCACCTTGATTAGGCATTTTCCCGTTAGTGTACTGTCGGTATCGCTAACAGTTACAATTCTCATTCGCGTGTGACGACGTGCCGTGTTTTTCACGGCTGTATTTTCGGGTGAGGATCAAGTTTCTTGAGCTCAAAAACGATCGCCTGGCCACAAGGCCTTGCCTGGACATCCTTGCGGTGGCCGGGCGGCTGGATGCTGCTTACGCTGTTCATTGCCGGCCTGGTCGCCATGCCAGTGCTGGTTGTCCTGGGCCATGTGGTCGTGCCAACGCCGGATATCTGGAGCCACCTTTACGAGACGGTGCTGTCCCGGTACATCATCAACACGCTGTGGATGGTGCTGGGCGTGGGCAGTGGTGTACTGATCATCGGTGTCGGTACGGCGTGGCTGGTCGTCATGTGCCGGTTCCCCGGGCGTCGCCTGTTTGAATGGGCTCTGCTGCTACCGCTGGCGGTGCCAACGTATGTCATCGCCTATGCCTATACCGATCTACTCCAGTTCACCGGACCACTGCAGACCTGGTTGCGGGACGTGTTCGACTGGGGCCGGACGGACTACTACTTTCCCAATATCCGCTCCCTGGGCGGCGCCATCAGCTTGATGAGCCTGGTGCTCTATCCCTACGTGTACCTGCTGTCCCGAGCTGCTTTTCTGGAGCAGTCGGTTTGCGTGCTTGAGGTCGGACGCACCCTGGGGCGCGGGCCCTGGCGCCTCTTTGCCAAGGTGGCCGTGCCATTGGCGCGGCCGGCCATCGTCGGCGGCACGGCGCTTGCGCTGATGGAAACGCTCAATGAATTTGGCGCCGTGCAGTTTTTCGGTATCGATACCTTTACCACCGGTATCTACCGGACCTGGTTCGGTATGGGGGAGGCGGTGGCGGCCGCTCAACTGGCTGCCTGTCTGCTGGTGTTCGTGCTGATCCTGGTCCTGCTGGAGCGCTGGTCCCGCGGTAACGCCCGATTCCACCATACCTCCAGCAAGTACCGGGAGTTGCCGGAGTACAGGCTGCTTGGCGTGCGTGGTGTGCTGGCGAGCATGGCCTGTGCCGTTCCGGTGCTGCTTGGCTTTGTGCTGCCGGCCTGGCTGCTGTTTTCCATGACCCTCCGTCAGGGCGATCCCCTGCTCGGCACGCGGTTCATGGAATTTGCGTTCAATAGCCTGACGCTTGCCGCGGTCGCGGCGGTGCTGGCGGTGGCATTGTCGTTGCTGCTCTGTTACGGCGTGCGCCTGAACCCCGGGCGATTCAATACCGGCGCCTCCCGCATTGCATCCATGGGTTATGCGGTCCCCGGATCGGTTATCGCGGTGGGTATTCTGATTCCGCTGGGCTGGCTGGACGATCGGATCAATACCTATATGCAGGCCTGGTTCGGCCTGACGCCAGGGCTGCTGTTCAGCGGTACCATGGTGGCACTGGTGTACGCGTACGTGGTGCGGTTCCTGGCCGTTTCCTACAATGCCGTTGAGGCGAGCCTCGGCAAGGTGACTCCACGCATGGATGCGGCCGCGCGGACGCTGGGGCAGACTGCCGGTGCGACCCTTCGCAAGGTGCACGCACCCATCATGCGTGGCAGCCTGCTTGCAGCCGGCATCCTGGTTTTCGTGGACGTCATGAAAGAACTGCCGGCGACCATTATCCTGCGGCCGTTCGATTTCGATACCCTGGCCATCCGTGCCCATGAGCTTGCCTCGGACGAGCGACTTGGACAGGCCTCGACATCGGCATTGGCCATTGTCGTGGTAGGCATTATCCCCGTCATCCTGCTCAGTATCGCCATGCGGCGTTCACGCCCGGGCTATCGGGACAACAACAAGGCGGAGTAGGGGGATGGCTCAGAGCGGGCGTCGCCCGGGAGGAAAGACAAAGATCTGGGACTGGTCAAGGTGCAGTTCTACCGGCTGATTCGGTTCCGGCAGAAACACCCCGGGCATGCGGGCGTGCAGATGAATTTCCTCGCCGTCCGGTGCATGCACGCAGAGATGAATCAGGCTTGACCGCCCAAGCAGGCGCGACATGATCACATGGCTCCGACGGTGCTCGCCAGGCTGGCCGAGTACCACAACCCGAAGCGCCTCCGGGCGCATCAGCACGTTGGTCGATGTGCCGTCGGGCAGGCCCGGAGCGTCAACGGCGCCAACCGGGGTCATGATCTTTCCGGCGCGCGCCTCACCGTGGAATTCGTTGACCTCGCCGAAGAAGGTGACCACGAAAGGGTCAACGGGATTGCAGTACAGTTCTTCCGGCGGTCCGATCTGGACAATGCGGCCGTTGCGCATGAGCGCGATGCGATCGGCCATGAACATGGCTTCTTCGGGGTCGTGCGTCACCAGCAGGGTACCGGTGCCGCTACGTTTCAATACATGCAGAGTATCGTCGCGGATTTGATCGCGCAGGCGGGCATCCAGGCTGGAGAAGGGTTCGTCAAGCAGCATCAGGCGCGGTTCGGGCGCCAGCGCCCGTGCAAGGGCCACGCGCTGCTGTTGCCCGCCGGACAGCATATGCGGATAGCTGTCCCCGAATGCGTGCATGTTCAGCTGCTCCAGCAGACCCATCGCAATGCCGCGCCGTTGGGACGCGTGCAGACGGTGCAGGCCGAAGGCCACGTTTTCCAGAACCGTCAGGTGTGGAAACAGGGCGGAATCCTGGAACACCAGGCCGACGTTGCGTTGCTCGGGCGGAATGCCACGTGTTGCGGGCGTCGCGACGGGCTTGCCGCCAATGCTGACCTGGCCCTGCTGTAACGGCTCCAGTCCGGCGGCAATGCGCAACAGCGTCGTCTTGCCGCAGCCGGATGGGCCAAGCAGACACACGACTTCGTGCGGGTGGACGTCAAGATCGATGGCGTCGACGGCGGTTACCGAGGCGAATCGATGGGAAATGCCTTCCATGCGCAGGATCGGTTCGAACTTC
Organism: Aquisalimonadaceae bacterium; assembly: GCA_040877625.1. Classification (GTDB taxonomy): domain Bacteria; phylum Pseudomonadota; class Gammaproteobacteria; order Nitrococcales; family Aquisalimonadaceae; genus Methylonatrum. The sequence continues at coordinate 26,932 of JBBDNK010000011.1, read as the reverse complement.
GACTCTGGCATGCCGCGTTCAAGCGGTTCCGATGGCAGCGTCTGTAGGGTCGACATGTATAGTTCGCCTGAACTGGGTTCAATACCTCACTGTAATGCAAACGGTTCTCATTTGTAAATGGTCAGTGCGCGGCGCATGGATTTGAGTGGGCGTGCAGTTCCTGCTTGACGCGGGAACTGCTATCGATGTCTACTTAGGAACAGTAACGCGACGCATTCTCATTAACATTCATTCAGTTGAGCTGGAGAGATCTATGTTCAGGCCGCTTCATGTTGTCGGTGCCGTTCTGGCGGGTATGTTCCTGGCTTCCGCGGTCAGCGCACAGGAGGTCAATGTTTATTCGGCGCGCCATTATGATTCCGACGAGGCGCTATACAGTGCGTTTACCGAGAAGACGGGCATTGAGGTACGTGTTCTGCAGGGAGATTCCGATCAACTGATAGAACGTATCCGGCGTGAGGGCGCTGCCAGCCCGGCCGACGTGCTGATTACCGTCGACGCCGGGCGACTCTGGCGTGCGGAGGAAGCCGACGTCCTTCAGCCGGTGGCGTCGGACACACTGTCCAGGCGCATTCCCGATTACCTGCGCCATCCTGACGGACTGTGGTTTGGTTTCAGTCAGCGGATGCGTTTGATCTTCTACAACAAGGAAGCGTTTGACCCGTCTCTTATCAGTGATTACGAAGACCTGGCGGATCCGAAATTCAAGGGCCAGATCTGCATCCGCTCATCCACCAATGTTTACAATCAATCCCTGGTTGCGTCCATGATTGACGCTCACGGCCGGGATGGCGCTCTGGACTGGGTGAATGGGCTGGTCGGCAATCTGGCGCGCCCGCCGCAGGGTGGTGATACCGATCAGATCAAGGGTGTCGCGGCCGGCGAATGCGAAATCGGCGTTGCCAACCATTATTATTACGTACGGCTGCTCAAGTCCGACAAGGCCGATGACCGCCGGGTTGCGGATCAGGTGGGCATCATCTTCCCCAATCAGGACAATCGCGGCGTGCATGTAAATATTGGTGGTGCCGGCGTGGTCAAAGGGGCGCCGAACCGGGACAACGCCATCCGTCTGCTTGAGTACCTGGCGTCTGATGATGCGCAGGCCCAGTTTGCCAAGGGGAACTATGAATTTCCCGTGGTGGACGACGCTGCCGTCGATCCGGTGCTGGAAAGCTGGGGCGAGATCAAGACCGACGATCTGAATGTCGGTACCCTGGGCAGGAACAACCCCGAGGCAGTGCGCATTGCCGATGAGGCCGGCTGGCGCTAATCGGGTCTTCCCGGTCCTTCTCGTGGGGGTGAATCGGATTCAACCGATTCACCCCCACGCGGTTCCTTATCGCTTATCATGGGCCCATCTCTTACGCTGAATGGGACGCCCATGGACTGTCGCTCGGGATGCGGCGCCTGCTGCATCGCACCCTCCATTAGTTCGTCCATTCCAGGAATGCCCAACGGCAAGCCTGCGGGCGTTCGTTGCGTCCAGCTAACCGTGGACGACCGCTGTCAGCTTTTCGGCGACCCGCGCCGGCCCCTGGTCTGCTCCTCCCTGCGACCGGAGCCGGGTATGTGCGGATCGAATCGGCGGCAGGCATTCGCGCGGCTACGGGCACTGGAACGCGAAACAGTGCCGATCGAGGAGCGCGCATGACTTCGGCGGCGGACGGTGCGGCGCTGCGCGCTCTGATCCAGACCCTGCGCGACCAGGCGGCCCAGGCCGGGCACCGGCGCCTGTTGGTGCTGAGCGGGAGCAGGGAGTGGGGCCTGGGTCATGCTGTGGCCCTCTGCCAAGGATATTCGTCTTCGACGCGTGTATGGGTCGGTAATTCTGCACCGAATGGCATTGAGGGCCTGACAGGGCGAGAAGTCCTGCGCCTGCTCGGTTCGGAGACCGGGCTGCTCGTTGTCGATGCCTGGTCCGGATTCGATCCGGACGCATTCGGCGCCGCCACGGGTATGGTCACTGAAGCGGGGCTTGTGGTGCTGGTGACGCCCCCGCTGGAGCAATGGTCCGATTGGCCGGACCCCGAACTGCGCCGTATCAGCATGGACGGCGTCGACCCCAAAGAGATGAGCGGACGATTCATCCGCCGACTGGTCCAGGTTCTTGAAGCGGATACCCATGCCGTCATCGTCCGCGAGGGCCATGCCCTGCCGGTAACACAACCTTCGGTGGGCGATGCGATGGAGCCGGTGCCGACCGGACCATGGCGCACCGCGGACCAGGCCCGGGCGGTTGAGGCCGTGCTGCAAGTGGTTTCCGGACATCGGCGGCGGCCGCTGGTACTGACCGCCGATCGTGGGCGTGGAAAATCAGCCGCGCTTGGGCTGGCGGTGGATCGCCTGGCAATGCAGTGCGAACCGGACGTCGTGGTGACAGCGCCCGACATTGCGGCCGTCGATGCGGTATTCAGACATGCAGGCCCGGTCCCGGGCCTGCGTTATGTGGCGCCGGCCAGGCTGCTCAGTGAGCGGCCGCGCGCGCAGCTGCTGCTGGTGGATGAGGCGGCGGGGCTGCCTGTCGCCAGCCTGGTGGAACTGGTGCGACATTACCCCAGAGTCGTCTTTTCCACCACGGTGCACGGCTACGAGGGAACGGGCCGCGGCTTCGCGCTGCGCTTTCGCAAGCAACTGGATACCCTGGCGCCGGGATGGCGGGCTTTGCACCTGGAGACGCCGGTGCGATGGGCTCCCCGGGATCCCGTGGAGCATTTCACTTTCCGTGCCCTGCTGCTGGATGCGGCCATGGCCCGATCGCCCGAACCGGACGACGGCAACGAAATCACCGTTCGGGCGTTGGACCGGGACTGGTTGCTGGAACATCCGCAGGTACTGGAGGAGCTGTTCGGTTTATTGGTGCAGGCACACTACCGCACCCGTCCCCTGGACCTGCGCAACCTGCTCGACGGCCCGCGGCTTACCATTCATGCGGCATTTTCCGGGGATGCTCTGGTGGGCGCGGTGCTGGCTGTACGGGAAGGTGGCTTCGACGCGGCCAGAGCTGACGCCATCTGGGCGGGGCTACGACGTCCCCACGGGCATCTGTTGCCGCAATCGCTTGCCGCCCACGTCGGCATACGCCGGGCGCCAACCATGGCGATGTTGCGCATCATGCGCATCGCTGTTCACCCCGATTGCCAGCGGCGCGGCATCGGCCGCCGTCTGGTCGAAGCGGTCGTCGCCCAGGCTGGTGCGGGCGACATGGCTCTGACCGGCACCAGCTTCGGGGTCACGCCTGATCTGCTCGGCTTCTGGCAGGCCTGCGGCTGGCGAGTCGTGCGCGTGGGAACACGGCGGGATGCCGCCAGCGGTGCCCATTCCGTCCTCATGGTGCGGGCGCTTGACGGTCGGGCCGAGATCCTGGTGGACGAGGCGTGTGGCCGTTTCTCGAATCAGTTCCGTGCCCAGCTCACCGATCCACTGCGGGACCTTGATCCCGCTTTGGTGTCTCGGCTCCTTGAACAGTCGCCCGAGTGCGCGGTTCCCGGTCGAACATGCTGGGAAGATGCAGTCAGCTTTGCCTGGGGGCGGCGCGAGTTCGGCGTCGGGCTGAGCGGCCTGCGCGCCGTTAGCTGGTGGGGTCTGGCATCCCCGGGTGTGCGGGACAATCTGCAGCCAGGCGATGCCGAGCTGCTGGTACTGCGTGTGTTGCAGGGACGCGGCTGGAAAGCCGTGACCGAAGCGACCGGGCTGCCGGGGCGCGCGGGTGTGATCCGGGTGCTCAGACAGGCGGTCAGAACACTGGCCCGTGCCGGGGCGCCGGTCGATCTGCTCTCGGACCCCCTATTTTCGCGCGGCGGGTCCAACTGACGAACCGCTGACCATCGCCGGCGGGTTTGCCGGCAGAGCCCGCGCGGCGAACATGGCCAGAACAATTAACAATCCCAATACGCCCATCAGCACGTCCCAGCCGAAACTCCGATACAGATAGCCGGGCAGCCAGGAGCCGATCGCGCCGCCCGTGTAGTAGAACGACAGGTACAGACCGTTGACGACGCCGCGATGATCCGGGCAGAGGCTGTTCAGCAGTGCCGGTGTCGTGCCGTGCACCATGAACATGCCAATGGCGAACAGGAACATGTTCATGAAGGTGAACGGCACCGAAGGCACCGCGAAAAGCAGTGTGCCCAACAGGTACAGCACCAATCCCGTGCGCACCACCACGCGTTGCCCGCCCAGCCGACGTGCCAGCCAGACAGAGCCCAAGGCCACCGGCAGACCCACCAGGTAGCCGGTATACATCAGGGCCACCTGGGTGGCGCTGATGTCGGCGCTCAGAGCCACCATACGAAACGGCAGGAGGTTCAGCACGCATGCGAACACGAAAAAGACGGCAATGGTCATCAGATAGCCCGCCAATACGCCTGGCCGGCGCAGCACATTGGTGGCCATGGACACGGTGATCTGCTCGGCCCTGGTGCGGGGGTCACCGGCAAGCCGGGTCAGGAGCGCAGCGGTGATCAGCAGCGCCAGCCCCAGCAGCAGGAATCCCGGCCGCCATCCCAGCCACTCTGCCATCAATCCGGAATACAGCCGACCGACGTAGCCACCGAAGACGCTGGCGGCAATGTAGGCACCCAGGGCCTGAGCCATCCGTCCGGGAGGCGCGGTGGCGACCAGGTAGGTCATCAACGCCGTGAGCATGGCAGGAATCACCAGCCCTGCGATGCCGCGGGCCGCGACCAGGATGCTGAAGGCGGGCGCCAGGCCGAACAGCAGTTGAGTAAGGCCCAGCCCCGCGGCCGCTATCACCACCATGCGCCGGGCGGATGCGGCCTCAAGCCACAAGCCATACAGGACCGGTGCCACGGCCATTGGTACCATGGTGACGGTAATGAGCAAGGAGGTCGTCGATGCCGTCAATCCGTGATGTGCCGCCAGCACCGGCAGGATCGGTTGGGGCGCATACAGTGTCGCGAAGGTCAGCGCCGTGGCGAGAAGTATGATAGGCAAGAGGTCGGATCCGGTTGCGAGTTCTGATGAAACACCGATCCACCCAACGAATGGATCGGTGTCCCGTTGCGTCAGCCTGCCAGTAGTTCTATCAGAATCTGCTCGTAAATCTCTGACAGACCGTCCAATGATGCAACTTCTACATGTTCATTTATCTGATGAATGCTGTCGTTCACCGGCCCCAGTTCCACCACCTGCGCGCCGCTCGGGGCGATGAAACGGCCATCCGATGTGCCGCCGACGGTGGACAGAGTGGTTTCACGCCCGGTGACGGTGCGAATGGCCCGCCGAGTGGCGTCCACCAGCTCGCCGGATTCCGTCAGAAACGGGCGTGCGGACAGGGTCCAGTCCACGGTGTAGTCCAGGTCATGGCGGTCGAGGATTCGTTCCACCGTCGCTTGTAGTTCCTCGGGAGTGGTCTCGGTGGAGAAACGGAAGTTGAACAGCAGCTCCGCTTCGCCCGGGATCACATTGCCGGCTCCGGTGCCGGCGTTAAGGTTGGAGACCTGAAACGTCGTCGGCGGAAAGCTGGCGTTACCGGAATCCCAACGGGCGGAGGTCAGTTCCAGCAGCGCCGGCGCCAGCGCATGGATGGGATTGCGGGCTTTCTGCGGATAGGCCACATGTCCCTGAATGCCGCGTACCAGCAGCCGGCCTCCGAGGGAGCCGCGCCGTCCGATCTTGACGATATCGGCCAGCTCAACCTCGCTGCTCGGCTCGCCGACCAGGCACCAGTCAATGTGCTCGCCTCGCGTCTGCAAGGTTTCCATTACCATTCGGGTGCCGTTGATCGAGGGGCCTTCTTCATCACTGGTAATCAGCAGCGCGATCGATCCGCGGTGATCCGGATGGTTCGCGACAAAGCGCTCGGTGGCGGTGACAAAGGCGGCGAGGCTTCCTTTCATGTCCGCCGCGCCGCGCCCATAGAGCTTTCCTTCGCGCACGACCGGCTCGAACGGGGGCGTTGACCAGCTGCCTTCGGGGCCTGTGGGGACGACGTCGGTATGCCCGGCGAATACCAGCAGGGGCGCTTGCGTGCCGCGTCGTGTCCAGAGGTTGGTGACGTCTTCGAACCGCAGTGTCTCGCCGTGGAAGCCGCAAGCGGCCAGGCGCTCCTGCATCAGCGCCTGGCAGCCGCAGTCTTCGGGCGTTACCGAGGGTCGGGCAATCAGGGTTTTGGCGAGTTCCAGTGTGTCTGACATGGCGCTTGTCTCAGGACGTCGGAAGCTGGTCGTATTCCGCCTGGCGGAAGCCGACCAGGCACTGATCCCCCGCTTCAAGTACCGGCCGCTTTACGAGCGTCGGATGTTGCACGAGCAGATCGGGCAGGCGGTCGTCGTCGGCCTGCGCACGCTGTGCCTCGGAAAACTGTCGCCAGGTGGTGCTGCGCCGGTTCACGAGGGCGTCGGCGCCTGCCTTGCCGAGCCAGCGTTCCACCAGCGCCCTGTCCAGACCATCGACCCGCAGATCGTGAAACCGGTAGCCGGCGCCGATGCCATCCAGGTACTTCCGGGCCTTGCGGCAGGTGTCGCAGTTGCCAATGCCGTACAGCTCGATCATGGCCGCAGCAGTTCGTTGATGCCCACCTTGCTGCGCGTCCTGGCATCCACCTGCTTGATAATGACCGCGCAGTACAGACTGTGGCTGCCGTCGCTGGACGGCAGACTGCCCGGCACCACCACGGCGCCCTTGGGAACGCGGCCGTAACTGACTTCCCCGGTTTCGCGGTTGTAGATCTTGGTGCTCTGGCCTATGTAGACGCCCATGGAGACGACGGCGCCTTCTTCGACAATCACGCCCTCGACGATCTCTGAGCGGGCGCCAATGAAGCAGTTGTCTTCGATGATGACCGGGTTCGCCTGCAGCGGCTCGAGCACGCCGCCGATACCCACGCCGCCGGACAGGTGCACATTCTCACCGATCTGGGCGCAGGAGCCGACCGTTGCCCAGGTGTCCACCATGGTGCCGCTGCCGACGCGGGCGCCGATGTTCACATACGAGGGCATCAGCACCGCGCCCGGGGCAATGTAGGAGCCGCGCCGCGCTACTGCCGGCGGTACCACCCGCACGCCGCCTTCCTGAAACTGCTGGCTGTTCATGTCGGTGAACTTCAGCGGCACCTTGTCGAAGTAGTTGATGGCACCGGTGCGCATGACCTCATTGTCATGCAGACGGAAGGACAGCAGCACCGCCATCTTCAGCCACTGGTTTACAACCCAGTCGCCGCCGGACTTCTCCGCCACCCGTGCCTCGCCGCTGTCGAGCATGGCGATGGCGTTCTCCACCGCATCGCGGACCTCCGGGGTTGCAGTTCGGGGGTTGATGTCCGCACGCTGTTCGAAGGCCTTTTCGATGACCGTTTTGATGTCCTGCATGCCATGCTCCTTGTTCTAAAGTGATTTGATAAGTCGGTGGATGCGCCATGCGGCATCCACACATTCATCCACGGTAGCCACCAGGGCCATTCGTATGTGTCCGGCGCCGGGATTGAAGCCGTTCGCCTGTCGGGACAGATAGCTGCCGGGCAGCACCCGAACATGCTCGCGCGCATACAGCGCGCGGGCGAATTCCGTATCGGCCAACGGTGTCCGTGGCCAGAGGTAGAAGCCGGCGTCGGGGCGCCGGACGTCCATTACCCCACCCAGAATTTCCAGTACCGCGTCAAATTTCTCCCGATAAGCGCTGCGATTCTCGCGCACATGCTGCTCGTCGGTCCAGGCCGCGACGCTGGCTGCCTGAACATGCGCCGGGAGCGCGCAGCCATGGTAGGTACGGTAGCGGAGAAACTGCTGGAGCACAGCGGCGTCTCCGGCGACAAAGCCGGACCGCAGGCCGGGCGCATTGGAGCGCTTGGACAGACTGTGGAAGACCAGGCAGCGCCGGAAATCGTCACGGCCGGTTTCTGCGCAAACCTGTAACAGACCGGCGGGTGGATTGTTCTCGTCGGGGTAGAGTTCCGAGTAACACTCGTCCGCGGCGATGATGAAGTCATGCTGGTCTGCCAGTTGCAGCACGCGCTTTACGTACTCGCGAGGCAATACCGCGCCGGAGGGATTGCCCGGAGAGCAGATGTACAGCAGCTGACAGCGGTCCCAGTCCGCCGTGGAGACGCTGTCGAGGTCGGGCAGGTAGCCATTTTCCCGTGTGCAATTCAGAAACCGTGCTTCGGCTCCGGCCAGCAGGGCCGCCCCTTCGTAGATCTGGTAGAAGGGATTGGGCATGCAGACCAGCGCGTCGCGCTGCCTGTCCACGACGGCCTGGGCTATGGCGAACAGGGCCTCGCGCGTGCCGGCGACGGGGATCACATGGCGGCCCGGGTCCAGCAGTGCGGGGGGGACGGAAAAGCGCCCCGTGATCCACCGGCAGATGGCTTCGCGCAGCGGCACTCCGCCGCGGGTCGCCGGGTAGCTGCTCAGGCCGTCGATGTGGCTGAGCAGGGCATTTCGTACCGGCTCAGGCGTTGGGTGGCGCGGTTCACCGATGCCGAGGTTGATCTGCGCAAGCCCGGATGGCGGCTGGCAGCCCTGCAGCAGAGAATGCAGGCGCTCGAAAGGATACGGTTGCAGGCGTTCCAGGTCCGGATTCATGGGGTATCCACGGCTGTTGGGCGGGTATTGTCAGGCGGGCATTATAAGCCGCTCGCCTGTTCTGCCAGATTCGGGCGTTCTCCCAGCAGATCCAGCAGCGATTCGCGAATACGCTCGAACTGGGCCTGGTCCAGAATCGGCGTATTGTTCTGGTCGGTTACAAAGAATACGTCTTCGGCGCGTGCGCCGAGGGTAGCGATCTTGGCGTTCTGCAAGCGTACGCCGCAGCGGGCGAAAGCAAACCCGACCCGGGCCAGCAGTCCCGGCCGGTCGCTGGTGAGCAGTTCCACCACCGTGCGCTCGTTGGCCTCGTCCTGCGCGAAGTTGATTTCCGTGCCGATCCTGAACGGTCGCAACTGCCTGGGAACCGGGCGCCGGGCGGGCGGGTCGAGTTTGTCCTGAGTCAGCCCCTCCTTCAGGCGGGAAATAATCTCTTTCTGGCGGCCGGGTGTTCTGACCGGGTGACCGTCGTCTTCCAGCACCAGGTAGCTGTCCAGCGTATGGCCATTCTCCGTGGTGATGATCCGGGCATCCTGGATGTTCAGATTCAACCGATCCAGGGCCGTGGCGGTGAGGGCGAACAGGTAGTCCCGGTCACGGGCGTAGACGAAAACTTCGGTGCCGCCGCGGGCGCTGTGGGGTTCGATCAGGACCAGCGGCAGGTCCTTGTCATCACATTTGGCGATGGCTGCCGTGTGCCATGCGATCTCCTCCGCCGAGTAGCGCAGAAAATAGTCGTCGGTGAAATCGCGCCAGATCGATTTGACCTTCATGTGATGCAGCCCCATGACCTTTAGCCGGCGCCGGGCCTGCTGCTGGGTCTCACGAACCAGTTCCTGGGTATCCATGGGGTGTTCGGGGCCGCGGCGAAGCGCGCGGTTGGTCAGCGTGAACAGCTCCAGCAGCAGGGAGTCCTTCCAGGAATTCCACAGGCCCGGGTTGGTGGCGCGTATATCCGCCACGGTCAGCAGGTAAAGATAATCCAGCCGGGTACGGTCTCCGACCTGGTGAGCGAAGTCATTGATCACGTCCGGGTCGGAAATATCCTTGCGCTGGGCGGTCATCGACATCAGCAGGTGCTGGCGCACAAGCCAGGAGACGAAGCGCGCGTCGTAGCGGCTCAAGCCGTGATCTATGCAGAACCTGTAAGCATCCTCGCTGCCCAGTTCAGAGTGATCGCCGCCGCGGCCCTTGGCAATGTCGTGGAAGATGCCGGCCAGATAGAGCAATTCCGGCTTCGGCAGGCGATGCATGATGGTGCTGCAGAAGGGCAGCTCGTCCGCGTGCTTCGCCAGCGCGAACCGGCGCAGGTTGCGAATGACGAACAGGGTGTGCGAGTCCACGGTATAGGCATGGAACAGGTCGTACTGCATGCGCCCGGTGATCATGCCGAAAGCGGGTATATAACGCCCGAGCAGGCCGTAGCGATGCATGCGGCGCATTTCATGGGTGATGCCCTGCGGCTGGCGCAGGATTTCCATGAACAGGCTGCGGCAGCGCAGGTCGCGCCGGAAGCGTTCGTCGACGAGATCCCGGTGATTGCGGATCAGGCGGATTGTCGATGCCCGTACACCCTTGAGCTCCGGGTGCTGCTGCATCAGCAGAAATACCTCCAGCAGTGCGAACGGATAGCGCCGAAACACATTGGCGTGGGTGACTTCAATAAAGCCCTTGCGCGCCTGAAACCGCTTGTTGATGAGCTGCGGAGGTTCGTTGTCGTCACCGTAGAGAATGACTTCCTGGAACAGCTGAAGCAGCATCTCGTTGAGACGGCTCAACTCCATGACCGTGCGGTAATAGCGCTGCATGAGCTGCTCCACCGCCAGGGTATGAGGCTGGTCGGCGTAGCCGAACTGCTTGGCAAGCGTGGTCTGGTGATCGAACACAAGCCGATCCTCGCGCCGGCCGGTCAGGGCGTGAAGCGCGAAGCGGATGTCCCAGAGAAAATTCTGGCCGGCGATGAGATCCTGGTACTCGCGTTCGGTAAGAAATTTCTGATCAACGAGGTCGTGCAGAGTGTCGGCGCCGAAATGGCGCTTGGCCACCCATCCGACCATGTGAATGTCCCTGAGCCCGCCAGGGCTTTCCTTCAGGTTGGGTTCCAGATTGTAGGCCGTGTCGTGGTATTTCTCATGGCGGGCAAGCTGTTCGGCAAGTTTCGCTTCGAAAAACCGCCGGCTCGGCCAGATGCAGGCGGGCCCGGTTGTATCCAGCATCCGCTGGTAGAGCGGGTTCGGCCCGGCCAGCAGTCTGGACTCCATCAGATTGGTGGTGATGGTGATGTCCTGGCTGGCCTCGGAAATGCACTCATCGACGGTGCGCACGCTGTGTCCGACCTCCAGGCCGATATCCCAGAGGAAGGTCAGGAAGCGTTCGACGTTCTCCGCGCGGCTGCCCTCGCAGGCGCCATCCAGCAGAATCATCAGGTCGATGTCGGAGCCCGGATGCAGTTCACCACGGCCGTACCCCCCGACCGCAACCAGCGCCATGGCGGGGTCGCCATCCATGATCTGTGCCCAGGCGCGAACCAGCAATTGATCCATGAGCCAGGCACGCATGGGTACCAGCACCCGGGCAGGGGTGCCCTCGCGGAAGCGCCCCTTGAGCATGGCGTCGCCGTGTTCACGGCACTCCCGGAAAACGCGAATGGCATTTTCACCGGCGGCAATCCGGGTATCCAGTTCTTCGGGATCGAACAGCAGGGTATCGACAGGCATGGTATTGACGGGTTCCGGCACATTGGTCGTCATACGTTACTCCGGAACCACCCCGGGCGTCTCGTCGCTGCGCAGGGTCAGTACCTCGAAACCGTCGGCGGTAACCAGGATGGTGTGCTCCCATTGTGCGGAGAGACTGTGATCGCGTGTCACCACGGTCCATTCGTCACGCAGCAGCCTGGTCTCCTTGCGTCCGGCGTTGACCATGGGCTCGATGGTGAACGTCATGCCCTGCTCAAGCGGCATGCCCGTTCCGGGCTCGCCGTAATGCAGAACCTGCGGTTCTTCATGGAACACGCGGCCGATGCCATGCCCGCAATATTCACGGACCACGGAATACCCGCGGCCTTCGGCCATGGTCTGGATGGCATGACCGATATCGCCAAGGCGGATGCCGGGACGGACCATGTTGATACCTTCCCACATGCAGGCGTGAGCCACGTCGGCCAGTCGGCGGCCCAGAATGGTGGCTTCTCCCACATGGAACATGCGGCTGGTATCGCCATGATAGCCGTCCTTGATGACGGTGACATCGATGTTGATGAAATCGCCCTTGCGTAGTTTTTTCGGGCCGGGGATACCGTGACAGACGACATGATTGACCGATGTGCAGATGGATTTCGGGAAGCCGCGATAGTTGAGCGGCGCTGGAATGCCCTTTTGCTCATTGACGATATAATCGTGACAGATACGATCCAGCTCCTCGGTCGTAACGCCAGGCCTTACACAAGGTGCGATCATGGTGAGCACGTCCGCGGCCAGGCGGCCGGCTACGCGCATCTTCTCGACTTCTTCGGACGTCTTGATCGTTACCGACATGGAGTCACTTGCCCTCGGGTAGTAAACGGTGATTGGCGACGGACGGACGGAGTAATGCGCCTCCGTGAGTGGACGCAAATTGTCGCGGCGAAGCGAGTATGGTATAAATCGCGCGCCTTTCAGGCAAATGCCGCTATCGTTTACAGCAACGTCGGCATACCGTGCGGGCGCCGTAGCTGATGCTCCGGTGCCGCTTTAATCCGCACATGCACCGTCACATGCAATGGGTTGCCCCTGAATGGGGTTTTTGCATGCGGGTGCATGGAGGCCCAAACCCGTCTGGAGATATCAAGGACCATGGCTAACGTATCAATGCGTGAAATGCTGGAGGCCGGTGTACATTTCGGCCATCAGACCCGTTACTGGAACCCCAAGATGGCCCCGTACATCTTCGGGGAACGCAACAAGATTCACATCATCAATCTCGAGAAGACCCTGCCACTGTACCAGGATGCCCTGAATTTCATGGGCAAGCTGGCTTCCAATGGCGGGCGGGTGCTGTTCGTGGGTACCAAGCGTGCGGCACGCGAGGCTGTACGTGAGGAGGCCGCTCGCTGCGGCATGCCCTACGTCGATCACCGCTGGCTCGGCGGCATGCTGACCAATTTCCGTACCGTGAAGCAATCGATCCGTCGGTTGAAGGATCTGGAGGTTCAGGAACAGGACGGCACTTTCCATAAGCTTGTGAAGAAAGAAGCGCTGATGCTGACCCGTGAACTGGAAAAGCTGAACCGCTCGCTGGCGGGGATCAAGAACATGGAGCGTCTGCCTGACGCCATGTTCGTCATCGATGTCGGCTATGAGAAGATTGCGGTCCAGGAAGCCAGGAAACTGGGTATCCCGGTGGTTGGCGTGGTCGACACCAACAATCTGGTGCGCGACATCGATTACGTCATTCCCGGTAACGATGATGCCATTCGTGCGGTCAGGCTATATCTGCGCGGCGCCGCCGACGCCATTCTCGATGCCCGTGCTTCGTCGGTCCGTCCTGGTGCCAGCGAGAAGGACGAATTCGTCGAACTGCGTGAGGGCGTGACGCCGAAGGCGGAAGCCGAAACGGAATCCGCCGAAAAGCCTGCCGCTGACTGAGATCGGATCAGTTGCCGGGGCCGCGGGCCGGTCGGGGTGCGATGAATGCGCCCCGGGCGGGCTCCGCCCCCGTTTTGCAAAGCAAGGAATCAGAGGACAGACACCATGGCAATTACCGCCGCACAGGTGAAAGAGCTGCGGGAGCGGACCGGCTCCGGCATGATGGAATGCAAGAAGGCGCTGGTGGAAACCGACGGCGACATCGAACAGGCCGTTGAGCTCATGCGCAAGAAGGGCCTGGCCAAGGCCGACAAGAAGGCCGACCGTGTTGCGGCCGAGGGCAAGATCATTGCCGCGGTCAGCAGTAACGGACAAGAAGGCGTAATACTTGAAGTAAACTCGGAAACCGATTTCGTTGCCGGGGGCGACGATTTCAACGGATTCGCCAGCCACGTGGCCAAGATCATCCTCGAGCAGAAGCCGGCGGATGTCGACGCCCTGGCTGAGCTCGCCTTTGACGGCGACAAGTCCGTTAACACCGCGCGTCAGGAGTTGGTGGCCCGTATCGGCGAGAATATACAGATTCGCCGGTTTGTGACCTTCAGCACCGAGGGCAGTCTGCACTATTATCTCCATGGTGCGCGCATTGGTGTCATGGTTGATCTGACCGGCGGCGACGGGCAGCTTGGCCGTGACATCGCGATGCATGTGGCCGCAAGCAACCCGGTTTGCGTGGATGAGACGGGAATGCCTGCCGACGTTCTGGAGAAGGAACGCGAAATCCTCAGGGCGCAGGCAGCGGAGAGCGGCAAACCCGCGGAGATTGTCGAGAAGATGATCGAGGGTCGAGTAAAGAAGTTCCTGAAGGACACCACCCTGACCGGGCAGCCTTTCGTCAAGGACCCCGACCTTAGCGTGGGTGAGTTGCTGAAGAAGGCCGGCGCCACCGTCAACGGCTTTGCCCGCCTTGAAGTAGGTGAGGGCATCGAGAAGGATACGGGTAATTTCGCAGAGGAAGTAATGGCTCAGGTGCGCGGCTCCTGAACACTGACCAGGGAACCCCAGCCATGCGTAGTGCTGCCTATCGACGCATTCTCCTCAAGCTCAGTGGTGAGGGGCTGATGGGAAGCGGGGAATACGGGATTGAGCCTGCGGTCATCCGCCGGCTCGCGGAAGAAGTACGTGAGGTGCGGAAGCTGGGCGTCGAGGTGGCGCTGGTTATCGGCGGCGGTAATATCTTCCGGGGTGCCGGCCTTGCCGCCGCCGGCATGGATCGCGTTACCGCGGACCACATGGGCATGCTTGCCACCGTGATGAATGCCCTGGCCCTGCAGGACGCTCTGGAGCATGCCGGCGTATTCACGCGTGTCATGTCCGCCATCAAGATCAACCAGGTGTGCGAGGATTACATTCGCCGCCGGGCGCTGCGTCATCTTGAGAAAGGGCGGGTAGTCGTCTTTGCCGCCGGCACGGGCAACCCGTTTTTCACAACCGATTCGGCCGCCAGCCTGCGGGCCATAGAGATAAATGCCGAGGTCGTTCTGAAGGCGACCAAGGTGGATGGGGTCTATTCCGCCGACCCGATGACCGATCCCGGCGCCGAACGATACCGCCGCCTGACCTTCGACGAGGTGCTGGAGCGCAAACTCGGCGTCATGGACGCCACTGCAATCGTGCTCTGCCGGGACAACAATCTACCAATTCAGGTGTTCGATATGGGACGTCCTGGTTCATTGATGGATGTCGTCTGCGGCGGTGATGTGGGGACGATCGTCGAAAGAGGATAATGTCGTGATCGAGGACATCAAGAAGGATGCGGCTGCACGGATGAAGAAGTCCGTGCAGGCGCTTGCAGGCGAATTGCTGAAAATTCGTACCGGACGGGCGCATTCCAGCCTGCTGGATCATGTTACCGTGGAGTATTATGGCAGCTCGGTGCCCATCAATCAGGTTGCCACGGTGGTAGCGTCCGATGCCCGCATGCTGACGGTGACCCCGTTTGAAAAGAACCTGGTAGGCCCGATTGAAAAGGCTATCATGACGTCCGATCTGGGGCTGAATCCGTCGTCTCAGGGAACGGTGATCCGAGTGCCCATGCCGGCGCTCACCGAAGAACGCCGCCGCGACCTCGTGCGCGTGGTGCGTGGTGAGGTCGAGCAGGCGCGGGTAGCCGTTCGCAATGTCCGTCGGGATGCCAATAACGATCTCAAGGCGTTGCTGAAGGAAAAGGAGATTTCCGAGGACGCTATGCGGCGGGCTGAAGAGCAGATTCAGAAACTGACGGATTCCTCCATTGCGGAAATCGATGCAACGCTCGAGGCCAAGGAAAAGGACCTTATGGCGATGTGAATCGTGCCGGAACACCGTTTCCGGCGTTTTCTGATGGAATGCGCGGAAATATCCGCGGTCGATGGCAGAACCTGGAAGCTGCCGCCTGTCTGCACCTGTGTCGGAGGGGACACCGTCCGGTGACATGAATGACATAACGCGAAAAACCACGGCCCTGGCGGCGCTGGACTACAGGCCTCGCCATCTGGCGGTTATCATGGATGGCAATGGTCGCTGGGCCAGATCGCGGCTGCTGCCAAGGCCGGCCGGTCACCACGCAGGCGTGGATGCGGTAAGGCGTACCGTGGAGACCTGTGCCCAGGCCGGTATCGAAGTGCTTACGCTTTTTGCCTTCAGCAGTGAGAACTGGCGCCGTCCCGTGGACGAGGTGTCGGTGCTCATGGATCTGCTTCTGCGGACCCTGGAGAAGGAAGCCGTTCGGCTGCACGAAAACAATATTCGCATCCGGCTTATCGGCGATCGGGACCGTCTGGGCGCGCGCTTGCGCCAGCAGATAGCCCGCGTGGAGGCGCTGACCGCCGAGAACAGCGGTCTGACACTCGTTATTGCCGCCAGCTACGGCGGGCAGTGGGACATTGCGGGGGCCGCCAGACGTCTCGCCGAAGCAGTTTGCGCGGGGACCCTGGATCCGGATCAGATCAACGAAGAAAGGCTGGCTGGAGAAATGTCTCTGGCGGATCTGCCGCCGCCCGATCTGCTGATCCGGACCGGTGGCGAGCGGCGGATCAGTAATTTTCTTCTCTGGCAAATTGCCTACGCGGAGCTCTATTTCACCGATACGTTATGGCCGGAATTCGGCGAGGCCGAGCTTCGCGTTGCGCTCGACTGGTTCGCCGGCAGGGAGCGCCGGTTTGGACAGACTCCGGAGCAGGTTGAGCGAGCCCATCGTGCTTAGATCCAGGGTATTGACCGCCCTGGTATTGCTGCCTCTGGTGCTTGGTAGCGTATTCGGCCTGCCTACCCCCTGGTTCGCCGCCGTGGTCGGAATTGCCGTATTGGTGGGGGCTTGGGAATGGGCGCGTCTGATCGGTATCGACCGACGCTCATCCCGGTGGGCCTATCTGGCCCTCGTCGTATTCCTTCTCTCTGTTTTCGGCAGCGTCGTGAACGCGGGTGTGCTGATACCCGCCGTTCTGGCTATAGGCGTCATCTGGTGGCTGATCGCTTTGGCCGTGCTCATCCGTTGCAATGCAGTTGCAGCATCAGCCACACCTTTGGCACCGGGAATTGGTTCTGTTGTTGGTTTGTTGCTGCTGGTTCCCGCCTGGACCGGATTGGTCTGGCTGCATGCACGCCCGGAAGGCCCCTGGCTGGTTATGCTTGTATTGGTCATTACCTGGGCAGCGGACGTGGGCGCGTATTTTGCCGGACGGAGCCTGGGGCGGTTCAAGCTGGCACCACGCATCAGCCCCGGAAAAACCTGGGAGGGTGCCGTCGGCGGCCTGTTACTGGCCACGGCGGCCGGCTACGGCATGCAGGCGATTGTGCCAGCGCCGACGCTGAATATGCCGTTGTACGGGCTTCTGGTGGCGGTAACCGTTGTTTTCTCGATCGTGGGTGATCTTTTCGAAAGCCTGGTCAAGCGACGCGCGGGCGTTAAGGATAGCGGTACACTGCTGCCGGGGCACGGTGGCGTTCTTGATCGAATTGACAGCCTCACAGCCACTGCTACCGTGTTTGCCGCCGGGCTGTACTGGTTATGAGCGATATGCAACGCGCCATCACCATCCTCGGTGCTACCGGCTCGATCGGTGCCAGCACACTGGATGTGGTGGCACGCCATTCCGATCGCTTCCGGGTGCATGCGCTTACCGCGCATACAAACACCGGCTTGCTGATCAGGCAATGTCTGCGGTTTCGGCCGCGATATGCTGTTGTCGGTACGCCGGAAGGCGCCGCTCGGGTGCGTGAGGCGCTGCACGACAAGAATTGTCGGACGGAGGTCATGACCGGCCCGGAGGCGCTGGAGCAGGTTGCATCCGACCCGGCTGCCGATACCGTGGTCGCCGCGATTGTAGGGGCGGCGGGGCTGTCTGCCACGATGGCCGCGGTAAACAGCGGCAAGCGCGTGCTGCTGGCCAACAAGGAGGCCCTGGTCATGGCGGGGCCGCTTTTCATGGCGGCGGTCGGGTCAAGCGGCGCCGAGCTGTTGCCGCTGGACAGCGAGCACAATGCGATCTTTCAGTGCCTGCCCCGGAACTTTTCCCATGCCGGGCTGACCGACAACGGTGTGCGTCGCGTCCTCTTGACGGCATCCGGCGGGCCATTCAGGGATACGCCGCTGGAGGAACTTCGTTCAGTTACTCCCGCACAGGCCTGCGCGCACCCGAACTGGAGCATGGGGCGGAAGATTTCCGTGGACTCCGCAACCATGATGAACAAGGGCCTGGAGCTGATCGAGGCCTGTTGGCTTTTCGATATTCCGGGTAGTCAGGTGGAGGTCGTGTTGCACCCGCAGAGCATCATCCATTCCATGGTGGAGTACGTGGACGGGTCAGTGGTCGCGCAATTGGGTAATCCCGACATGCGGACGCCGATCGCCTTTGCGCTGGATTACCCGCACCGTATTGATGCAGGCGTCGAACCGCTGGACCTGGTTCGCGTGGGGCATCTGGATTTCCAGCGGCCGGATTCCACCCGCTTCCCTTGCCTGCGGCTCGCCTATGAGGCCCTGAAGGCCGGAGGCAGTGCCTCGGTCGTCCTGAATGCCGCCAATGAAGTCGCGGTTGCCGCTTTTCTCGAGAGCGGTCTGGGGTTCACTGACATACCGGTAGTGATCGAAGAGACGCTGGCAGGGTGCGCGTCGGGCAGTCTGCGGACCATGGGCGACGTGCTGGACGCGGATTCGGAGGCTCGCCGGGTTGCCCGGGCCGCGCTGCAGCGGCATGCGGGCGGTCCTGGATGACCGGCATCGGCACTAACATCATTGCCTTTGTTGTCGCTATTGGTGTGCTGGTGGCGTTTCATGAATTCGGCCATTTCTGGGTGGCGCGGCGGCTGGGAGTCAAGGTGCTGCGCTTTTCCATCGGTTTTGGCAAGCCGCTGTATACCTGGGTTGGAGGTCGGGATCGGGTCGAATACTGCCTGTCTGCCATTCCGCTTGGCGGCTACGTCAAGATGCTGGACGGGCGTGAGGGGGTGGTGCCGGAGCAGGACCGCCATCGCGCCTTCAATGTACAACCCCTTTGGCGGCGAACGGCCATCGTCGCCGCGGGTCCCGCTTTCAATTTCATCTTCGCAATTCTGGTTTACTGGTTGATCTTCGTCGCCGGTACCGCGGAGGTGCGGCCGGTGGTTGGAGACGTGATGCCCGATACGCCCGCTGCCGAAGCGGGCCTGGAATCCGGCGATGAATTCTTCGCTGTCGACGGCAACCGCACCCCCAGTTGGGAGCGAGTGCTTATCGCACTGCTCGATGGCGGCATGCGCCAGGACTTGGTCGAGGTAACGGTCAGATCGGATGATGGCGGAGAGACGGTGCGCCGGCTGGACCTGCGGGGCGTGCCAACCTTCGGTGATGATCCGGACCTGCTGCGCGCAATCGGGTTCGCGCCCTGGCGCCCGTCCCTTCCTCCCGTCATCGGAGAGCTTGTCAGCGGGGGTGCCGCCGAGCAGGGTGATTTGCGTGCGGGAGAGCGCATCATTGCCGTCGATGGGGAATCCGTGGATGCATGG
The DNA here is from genome assembly GCA_040877625.1 of Aquisalimonadaceae bacterium. Classification (GTDB taxonomy): domain Bacteria; phylum Pseudomonadota; class Gammaproteobacteria; order Nitrococcales; family Aquisalimonadaceae; genus Methylonatrum. The sequence continues at coordinate 7,800 of JBBDNK010000011.1, read as the reverse complement.
CCTGAGCTTGTGGAAGCGGTCAACGCCCGGGCCGGAGGCGAGGTGGTACTGACCGTTCGCGGGGCCGGCGGGGTTCGGCGGGTCAACGTGCGGCTGGCGGAGGCCGGAAGTCCTCGTGGTGTGCTCGGTGTGCGGCCCGAAGTGCCGGAGGGGCTGTACGAGGAGATGTATCACACCGTACGCTATGGGCCGATGGAGTCGGTGGGCCAAGCCCTGCAAGGAACGTGGCAGGCCAGCAAACTTACGCTCCAGGTGCTTTGGCGCATGGTGATCGGCCAGGCGTCACTGCAGAATTTGAGTGGCCCGATCAATATTGCGCAGTATGCGGGGGATACGGCATCCTCCGGGATCGCCCCGTTCCTGAAGTTTCTCGCGATAGTGAGCATCAGCCTCGGGGTACTCAATCTGTTACCGATTCCGGTGCTTGACGGCGGCCATCTATTTTATTTTCTGGTCGAAGCGGTCAAGGGGAGCCCCCCCTCTGAACGGTTCCAGGCTATCGGACAGCAGATTGGCATGCTTTTGCTGCTTATGCTGATGTCCTTGGCTCTATACAACGACATCGCCCGAATGGTCAGCTGACGAAAGATAACGATTACTCTATGCGGAAACTGCAAGCGTACTGCGCCACCCTTCTGTTGTGCCTTATCTGGGTTACCCCGATTCCGGCATATGCCTTCGATCCATTTGTCGTCACTGATATCCGAGTTGAGGGTCTGCGACGCATCTCACCGGGAACGGTATTCAATTACTTGCCCGTTGAGGCAGGGGACCGCATCGATCCCCAGCGCGTCACGGAGGCCATTCGATCGCTCTACGCCACTGGCTTTTTTCAGGACGTGGCGATGGAGAGGGACGACGACGTACTGGTGGTGAACCTGGTCGAGCGCCCCGCCATCGCACGGGTGGAGATCTTCGGCAATGACGCGATTGATTCCGAACCGCTAATGGAGGCGCTACGGGAAATAGGGCTGGCGGATGGTGAGACGTTCAATCGTTCGTTGCTGGAAAACGTCGAGAACGAACTGAAGGCACAGTACTTCAGCCAGGGTAATTACGATGTTGCCATTTCGAGTACGGTCTCGCCGTTGCCGCGCAACCGGGTGGGTATCCGCATCGATGTGGACGAAGGTGAGGTCGCGCGAATTCGGGAGGTTCGGATCGTCGGCAATCGGAAGTTCAGAGACGAGGAGTTGAAGGATATCTTTACCATGGGGCCGCGTCCCTGGTATCTACCGTTCTCCCGGCGTGATCGCTACTCGCGTGAGCGCCTTGGCGGCGATCTGGAGTCGCTGCGTAGTCATTACCTGAATCGCGGCTACGTCGACTTCTCGGTTACATCGACTCAGGTCTCGCTCACACCGGATCGCCGGGGTGTGTTCATTACCGTCAACGTTTCCGAAGGAGAACGCTACCGTATTGGCGACCTTGAGCTGGCCGGGGACTTGATCGTGGGTGAGGACGCCCTGCGCGAGCTGATTGATGTCCAGGAGGGCGACATCTTTTCGGACACCCGGGTGACGGACATTGCGCAGAAGCTACGTGATCGGCTCGGCGTGGAAGGTTATGCCTTTACCAACGTCAACCCCATACCTGATGTCGACCGCGAGAACCGTATAGTCAATCTCACCTATTACGTGGATCCGGGGCAGCGGACCTACGTTCGCCGCATCAACATCAGCGGCAACTACCGCACCGACGACGAGGTCATTCGGCGGGAAATCCGGCAGATGGAAGGTGGCTGGTTCAGCAGCGAGAAGATTCTTCTCTCTCGTAACCGGCTGAATCGTCTAGGATTCTTTGACGCGGTTGATGTGGAAACGCCACGCGTGCCCGGAGAACCGGATCAGGTGGATGTAAACATCAACGTGGAGGAGGGGCTCTCGGGCAATCTCCAGGCAGGTATCGGCTACGGCAGCGGTCAAGGCGTGCTGCTGAACTTCTCCGTGGCCCAGGATAATCTGCTGGGTACGGGCGATCGGGCCGTGATTGCCGCGAACAACAGTCGGTACAGCCGTCTTTATCAGTTCACCTATACCCAGCGCTACTACACCATCGATGGCGTGTCCCGTTCGTTCTCGGCGTTGCTCCAGGATACCGATGCCGGGCTTCAGCGCTTGTCCGACTACACCTTGCGGACGGGGTCCGTGGGCGTCGGGTTCGGCATCCCACTCAATGAAGAAGACGAGATCCGGGTAGACTTCTCGGTGGAGGAGCTCAACCTCAGGCTGCGGCGGGATACGCCCATTGAATTGCGGGATTTTGTCGGCGAGTTCGGAGATCGATATCGCAACTACAAGGCCGGCCTGAGCTGGAACCGCAACTCGACCGACAGGCTGGTGTTCCCGACCACGGGCGGTATTCAGTCGCTTGGGGCAGAGGTCTCGGTGCCGGGTAGTGAGCTGCGATACTACAAGCTTTCCTACAGTCATCGACGCTACATCGGTCTTACCGAGAACACCAGCTTGTCCCTACTCGGCCGCGTTGGTTACGGCGCGGGCTATGGCGAGACCAGCCAGCTGCCATTTTTCGAGAACTTCTTTACCGGCGGAATCAATTCCGTTCGCGGCTACAGAGCCAGTTCGCTCGGCCCACGGTACGCAGGTGACAACCGGCCAACCGGAGGTAATCTTCGCGTCAATGGCAGCGTGGAATACTACTTCCCGATCCCCCTGATTGATTCTCCGGCGGTGAGATTCTCTACGTTCCTCGATGCAGGGCAGGTCTATGACACCAAGGACGACGCTGAAGTCGACCTTGACCAGTTGCGCTATTCCGCGGGTGTGGCGTTCACCTGGATGTCACCCTTGGGCGCATTGACAATGAGTTGGGGGAACCCGTTAAATGACGAGCGGGATGACGAGGCCGACCGCTTTCAGTTCTCCCTGGGCTCAATTTTCTAGTCGACTTGTGTGGACAGCATGCTGAAACGCGGTTCCCGTTGGACGCTATTGGTGTTGGTTGTTGTGATTGCCTGCATCCACGCAGCGCCAATCATGGCGGACAACAAGATCGGGTTTGTGAATGCGGCACGTGTGTCGGCCGAGGCGCCGCAGGCGGAAGCGGCACGGGCCAAGCTTGAACGTGAATTCTCCCCCCGGGACCGGGAGATCGCCGAGGAACAATCGGACATACGCCAGCTCGAAGAGAGACTGTCCCGGGATAGTGCCGTCATGAGCGAAGACGAGCAGCGTCAGCTGCAGCGCGAAGTCGTTTCGCGAAAACGGGAGTTACGCCGTGTCCAGGAAGAGTTTCGGGAGGACTTCAACCTCCGTCGCAATGAGGAACTCGGGAGACTTCAACGACGCATTGTCGATACCATAAATCAGCTTGCCCGCGACAACGACTTTGATCTCATACTCAGTGAAGGGGTGATTTTCGCCAGTGATAAGGTCGACATCACCGAACAGGTGCTGGAGCGGCTGCAGCAGGATCAGTAAGCGAATCGGCGCTCAAGACGCGCTATCACCTGGCGGGGACCGCGGGTGAGCAGCTCTTTTCGGGTCGGGTGATCGCCATTGCACGGCAGATGCCCGGCCCGCTTCGCTTTCGGGGCGGAGCGTTCGCAGACAGCTGTGCGGACGCGCTTACTCTAAATAATGTGCATGGCAGATAGGGAGTTGCACGTGGGGCGGACCACACTGGAAGCACTGGCGAGCGCACTCGGACTGACTTACCGAGGCGATGGTGGGACAGTGATAGATCACCTTGCTTCGCTGACCGATGCCGACCAGGGGGCCTTGAGTTTTCTGGCCGATTCCAGGTATCGGAAGCATCTGGCAGAGACACGGGCAGCCGCCGTCGTGCTGCACCCTGATATGGCTGGTGAATGTCCAGTGCCGACCTTGCTGGCCGATAACCCTCATCTGGCGTTCGCACGCGCGGCAACCCTAATCTGCCCGCCGAGAAAGGAGGCACCGGGCATACACCCGAGTGCCGCGGTTGATCCGGATGCACACTTGGGTGCGAACGTCGCGGTTGGTCCTCATGTTGCCATAGCGGCCGGATGTCATATCGGGGAGGGTGCCAGTATTGGGCCGGGGTGCGTGCTTGGGCAGAATGTGATTATCGGCGCCGATACCCGGCTTGTGGCACGTGTCACCGTGTGGGATGACTGCGTTGTCGGCAGTCGTTGCATCGTGCATGCGGGTACCGTGATCGGCTCCGATGGATTCGGCTACGCCAACGACCACGGCCGCTGGGAGAAGGTACCGCAGGTTGGCCGCGTACTGATCGGGAACGATGTCGAAGTGGGCAGCAATGCCTCCATTGATCGTGGTGCAATTGGCGATACCGTGATCGGTGACGGCGTAAAGCTTGATAATCTCGTGCACATTGCCCACAACGTCGTCATCGGAGACCACACGATCATCGCCGCCTGCACCGGCGTGGCCGGTAGCACCCGGATAGGGAAATATTGCGCATTCGGCGGAATCGTGGGTGTTGCCGGGCACATTACCATCGCTGATGGTGTGCAGGTGACGGGCATGACTCAGGTCACCAAAAGCCTGACCGAAGCCGGCGTCTATTCCTCGGGCACCGGCGTTGAGCCGAATCGGCAGTGGCGTCGCAATGCGGCCCGTTTCCACCAGCTGGATGACATGGCTCGTCGGCTGCGTCGGTTGGAGCAGCGGATGGCCGATCCGGACCTGGACCAAGATTAAGAAATCTAGGCATAAAGAAAAGAACGCTAATCATGGATATACACGGAATACTTAAACATTTGCCTCACCGTTATCCGCTACTTCTGGTGGACCGGGTAGTGGAGTCGGTGCCGGGCGACTACCTGGTTGGCATCAAGAATGTCACCATCAACGAGCAGTTTTTCCAGGGGCATTTTCCGCAGAAGCCGGTCATGCCCGGTGTGCTGATTCTGGAATCGATGGCGCAGTGTTGCGGTTTGCTTGCATTCACCACCGAGGGTACGCCGGAGGGCAGCAACATTTTCTATCTGGTGGGCGTGGACAAGGCGCGTTTCAAGCGGCCCGTTGAACCTGGGGATCAGTTGCAGGTTAAAGTCAGCATTTCCCGCCGCAAGCGGGGGATCTGGGTCTTCGACGGATCCGCCACCGTGGACGGAAAAGTGGTCGCGGAGGCGGAAATCATGTGCACCATGCGGGATCTGATCTCTTGATTCACGAGACGGCGATAATTGATCCATCCGCCCGGCTTGGCAGGAACGTCAGTGTTGGAGCGTATACCGTGATAGGTGCGCAGGTGGAGATCGGTGAAGGTACGGTGATAGGACCTCATGCCACCTTGCAAGGCCCGTTGCTGCTCGGTCGGGAGAATCGGATTTTCCAGTATGCGTCGGTTGGTGAAGAGCCCCAGGACAAGAAGTACCGTGGTGAGGAGACGCGGCTGGAGATCGGTGACCGAAACACGATCCGCGAGTTCGTCACCATCAACCGGGGAACGGTACAGGATAACGGCACTACCCGGATCGGCGATGACAACTGGATCATGGCTTACGTTCATATTGCGCACGATTGCGTTATCGGGGATCGCACCGTCTTCGCCAATGGTGCATCGCTCGCCGGTCATGTTCACATTGAAGACGACATTATTCTTGGCGGATTTACGCTGGTGCATCAGTTCTGCCGTATCGGCGCCCATGCATTCACGTCCATGGGTAGTTGTGTAAAGCAGGATGTTCCGCCATTCGTGACCGTGGCGGGTAACCCCGCTCAGCCTCACGGGGTCAATTCGGAAGGGCTCAGGCGCAGAGGGTATGAAAGCGGTCAGGTGCAGGCAATTCGGCGCGCATACCGGTCCCTGTACAAATCCGGGCTGCGCCTGGAGCAGGCCGTCGTCGAACTTGATCGTATCGCTGCCGATAATCCCGCGGTTGTTCCGTTCGCGCAGTTTGTGCGAGCTTCAACCCGCGGCATCGTACGCTGAATAGATCAGCGTCTCCCAGGAGGACGGGCGACATGCGGATCGGCATCGTGGCCGGTGAACTGTCCGGTGATCTGCTGGGTGCCGGGCTGATGCGAGAGCTACGCAAGCTGCGGCCGGATATTCGCTTCGAAGGGATCGGCGGCGAGCGCATGCTGGCGGAGGGCATGGAATGCCATTATCCCCTTGAGAAGCTTTCCGTCATGGGGCTTGTGGAGGTGCTTCGGCATCTGCGCGAGCTCCTGGGCATTCGCCGGGACCTGGCAACGCGTCTGCTAAGGAATCCACCCGATGTATTCATCGGTATCGATGCGCCTGACTTCAATCTGGGTCTGGAGGAACGCCTGCGCAAGGCGGGCATTCCCACAGTGCATTATGTTAGCCCCACCGCCTGGGCCTGGCGTCAGGGCAGGGTGAAGAAAATTCGCCGCGCCATTGACCTGATGCTGAGCATTTTCCCGTTTGAAGCGACCTTTTTCCGGCAGCATAACGTCCCGGTGACCTTCGTCGGCCATCCGCTTGCAGACGAAATTCCACTTGAACCGGATCGTGCAGCGGCTCGTGAGTCGCTGCACCTGCCGCCGCCCCCAGCGCTGGTCGCTGCGATTCTGCCCGGCAGCCGCATGAGCGAGGTCGAGCGTCTGGGTCCCCTGTTTCTGGATACCGCCGCGTGGCTGATTCAACGGCGTCCGGACATCCGCTTTCTGGTTCCCTGCGCGACGGATCGCATTCGCGCACATATGGAGAATCTGCTCTCCTCTTACCCGTCGAAGCTACCGGTTGAACTCATCTCCGGGCGCGCCCGGGATTGCATAACGGCGGCGAATGCCGTGCTGCTTGCCTCCGGTACGGCGACCCTGGAAACCATGCTGCATCAGCGGCCAATGGTCGTTGCCTACAAGGTTTCCAGAATCACCGGATGGTTGGCGCGGCGGCTGATCAAGGTGCCATATTTCGCCATGCCGAATCTGATAGCGGGCCGCAGGCTGGTGGACGAGTTCGCGCAGGACGATGCGCGTGTGGATACCCTGGGTCCGGCCATGCTTGCACTGCTGGACGACAGGGGCCAACGCGAAGCCCTGATGGAGGCGTTCCGGGAATTGCACCTGCAATTACGCCGCGATGCCAGTCGGGAAGCTGCTGCGGCGGTAGTGAGGCTGGTGGAGGCCCGGCAATGAAAATCCTCATTGGCGGTCATGGGGTGCGTGCTGGCGGGGCTGCCCGTCTGGTCGCCGGCGTCGATGAGGCCGGGCGCGGGCCGCTGGCGGGGGCTGTGGTCGCGGCGGCGGTGATTCTTGACCCTGCCCGTACGGTTTCCGGCATCAACGATTCCAAGAAGCTCACTGCCCGTCGGCGGGAAAAACTGGCGGTGGCGATCAAGTCCGAGGCGCTGGCCTGGGCCATCGCCTGGGCCACGCCGGCGGAGATCGACGAGTTGAATATCCTGCATGCGTCGCTATTGGCGATGCGGCGTGCGGTGCAGGCCCTGCCCGTTGCCGCCGGTCATGCCCTGATAGACGGCAATCGCTGCCCGCCGGCGCTCGGCTGTACCTCGGAGGCGATCGTGGGCGGAGACGGCAGCGTGGAATCGATCGGTGCCGCGTCGATACTTGCCAAGGTTGCCAGAGACGCGGATATGCTGGCGCTGCACGGACGCTATCCGGACTACGGGTTCGATCGACACAAGGGTTATCCAACGCGGGATCATCTCGCCGCGCTGTGCCGCCACGGCCCTACACCGGAACATCGGCGTTCATTCGGGCCCGTGAGGGAACTGCTCGCGGAGCTTGCCTCGCCGCCCGGCGACAGCTGAGTTCTCTCGCGGCGTTCAGGCACCCAGGGAGACACTGATCTATTCCCATGGGGCTCTGCGGAGCCATCCGGGCGCACTGGCAAGGCGGC
>JBBDNK010000010.1:0-36136 GCA_040877625.1 Aquisalimonadaceae bacterium | reverse complement strand
CGCGCTCGGATGGCTCCGCAGAGCCCCATGGGAATAGATCAGTGTCTCCCTAGGCCTCAGCCGTCCTCTGACAAGCGAAACGCGAAGAACCTGGGGCCACCATCACGCTGTACCAGAACCGGAACCGACCGTCCACGTGGCAGATCCTTGACAACGCGGCGGAAATCCTCGACGGAGCCGATGCGTTTCTGATTCATCATGGTGATGACGTCGCTGCGACGAATCCCCGCGCCGGCGCCGGGGCCGTCGCCCACACGCTCCACCAGTACACCGCCCTGATCAAGTCCAGCCTGTTCCCGCTCTTCCGGAGTCAGATCGCGAATACGCAAACCCAGCAGTTCCGTATCGGCAGGCGGTTCAGCCTCAGCCGGCCCGCGTGAGGCACGCTCCTGTTCATCGGGAAGTTCGCCCAGATTCACCGTGACCTCGCGGGTATCGCCCTCACGAATGACGTCAAGCGTTACGTTGGCGTCAACGGGCATCCGCCCAACCATCGGCGGCAGAGCCGAAGATGTGGAAATCTCCTGTCCCTCAAACCGGACGATCACATCGCCAACCTCCAGGCCGGCATCGGCGGCAGGACTATCCGGTACGACCTGAGCGACCAGCGCACCGTATGGCCTGTCCATGCCGAAGGATTCAGCCAGATCCCGGTTTACGTCCTGAATCAGGACACCCAGCCAGCCCCGCGCGACGCGGCCCGTGTTGCGAAGCTGATCCACCACATTCATTGCCAGCTCGATGGGAATGGCGAATGACAGCCCCATGAAACCGCCGCTACGGCTATAAATGTGAGAATTGATTCCGATGACTTCGCCATTCAAGTTGAACAACGGGCCTCCGGAATTACCGGGATTTATGGCCACGTCCGTCTGCAGGAACGGTACGTAGTTGTCCTGTGGCAGGCTGCGCTGCTTGGCGCTGATTATGCCCGCCGTCGCTGAATGTTCGAAACCGAACGGTGAGCCGATCGCCAACACCCATTCACCTACTTCCATCCCTGCGGAATTGCCGAGCTTTACGGTAGGCAGGTCCTCCGCATCGATAGTAAGCAACGCCAGATCGCTGCGCTCGTCATAGCCGACCACCTTGGCGGTATATTGCCGGCGGTCGCTGAGGCGGACCACGATTTCACTCGCATTCTGGACAACGTGATAGTTGGTGATGATGTCGCCGTCATCGGAGATGATGAATCCCGAGCCCAGTGACTGGCCCTCGAACGGGCCTGGAGACGGCGCCGGACCACCCTCCGGCCCCTCATCGCCGAAGCGCTCGAAGAATTCATGAAACGGATGGTCCTCCGGCAGCTCCGGCACGCCGCCGCGCGAACTGCCGCCGCCAGCGCGGGATTGCGTGGTGCTGATATTGACCACCGCCGGGCTGTTCTCCTTGACGAGTTTGGTGAACGCCGGAAGATCCCGGGCCTGCGCAATGCCGGCGAACGCTGTCAAGGCCAGGAGCAGGGTCACTGGCAGCAGTAGCTCACGCGATTGTTTGAGGTATTGATACATGGGAGAACCTCGTGTGTGTACAGATTAAGATCAGCCGCAAGGTCTGACAGCTTCCCTGCTCAAGACCACGGAACCGGTCACTGTGTTCCCGACTCTGCGGACAATTACCGGCTGGTAGCGGCTGTTGTTGGCTACCCTGGTGGTAAACCGCCGCACCCAGAGAAAGCCGCCGGCAAGACCAAATGCCGCACCCGCGGCCACTGGCCAGTCCGCCGTTCCACTGATAAGCCCCTGCAGCCAGGCGGCCGATAATGCCCCCACAAACAGGCCTGCCAGCGGCGCGCCGTAGAGCGCGACGGCGGCGCGCAGAAGCACGCCTTCATCCAGGGCCAGGATGACCCGATCTCCCGCCTGAATCGGCAATGCGCGTGGAACCGAAACACGAACCTGGCTTCGCCCGCGGCCAACCAGCCGCTGCAGCACCGCCGATCCGCAACCACCCGACGCCTTGCAGACTCCACAGGAGTGCCCGCGCAGGGTTTCAACCACCGCACGATCTGCATCGACGCGGGTCACCACCACGCCCTCTTCTTCAATCAATGCCGATACTCCAGGCCCTTCAGAATTCGCTTCACGGTGCCGAGCGGCACATCGCCAACCACCGTAACCTGGTGGTCGTCGATGACATGGCCGACAACATGCATGGCGCCGTGGCTTGATTGTCCGTGGAATGGCTTGCCGATATCCGAAGCGATGTACACGGAGACCGAGCCCAGACCATCACCGTACATCTGATGACGCACGATATCCTTGACCCCGGGCATGCGCCACCAGCCCTCACTAAGCAGCCGGAATCCTGCCGGCAGGTCATTCGCCGTCCATTCCCCGCTACGCGGAGGGCGTGTTTCGGACTCCACTCCCAGATATCGGAAGCCCTCATGGTTGACGCTGGATGCAACCGCTTTGCGGTCGATCTCGTTGAATCGAATTTCCACGTACATGAATTGTTCGAGAACGTCTCCATCAAGGCTTTTCATCTGCGAACGCAGCAGCAAACCGGAATCTCGATCAAGCCAGAGCTTGTAACCGTAACGGTGTTCATCGCGTGGCTCAATTTCCACCCGCACCGCTGGGCGGTCGGCGATACGATCTTCACCGTCAAGCGACACGGAATACCATGATTCAAGATGGGTGATCTGATCCGACGTCAGATCGGTCAGGCGACGCCTGCCCTCACTCTGATCGACCATGACGGCCTGATCCGCCGGGAATATACGTGTTACCTGCCGTCCGTCCCGAAGTATTTCCCGATCCGGTCCACTCAGGCTATAGAGACGTTCATGCTGCTCGCCGCCATCGTGCAGCCGTACAATATGAAGGGCGTCCAGTTGCGGGCCCTGCACATACACAAGGTCCCCTGAGAAACTGACGCTCCTTGCCGCGTCCACCATTCGCTGTAGCCAGTATCTGGGGTCGTCCTGTCCCCCGCCGGCGGCAAACAGCGCGGTGCTGAGCGTAAGGCTTCCAAGCAGGATCCTGGGCAGCCACCTGATCATAGGCGCCTACTGGTCCGTTCCCTGTCCGGTTATTCTCACATGGCGCGGCACGATCCCGACCTGCCGCCCCGCGGATTGTTCATCGTGGGTAATTGCATACCCGTTCAGTCGTGCCTGAACGTCGGGGTCAAGCCGATCCCAGCGAATGTTCTCGGACGCGACTGTCTGCACGCCGCTGGCGCTGGAGCCGGCATTGACATCGGCTGTCTGTACCACCGAAGTCTGCCCACCATCCTGCACACTCTGCTGTACCGGCCAGAGGACCACTGCCGCCATGGAAACTGAAGCCGCAATGGCGAGACCGCCGATGGATTGGACCCAGCGCCGCGGCTGCACCGTGGAGAAGGGCCGACGCATTATTTCGTGTACCGGCTCGGCGGCCAGAGCGTTTGCCACCCGATCCGCCAGACCGTCTTCGACGACACGCGGCAGATTGCGATGCAGTGCATCGCGTATCAGAACGTATCGACTGAGACGTGCGCCCAGCATCTGGTCCCGCTGTGCCTGCCGAAGCAGCAGTTTCAACTCCGCCGCCGGGAGTTCACCATCAAGTAGTGCCGAAACCTGTTCATCGTAAGGTCGATTCATACGTCCACCTGTCGTCACTTGCTAGACAGCAACGGTCTAAGCCGATTATCGATAGCTTCCCGGGCCCGGAAGATTCTGGAGCGCACCGTACCGACGGGGCAATCCATTGCCTGCGCAATTTCTTCATAGCTGAGACCGTCAAGCTCGCGCAGCGTAATCGCCGTCCGCAGATCGTCGGGGAGCGATTCAATTGCATCGAACACGGTTTTTTCTATTTCATCGCGCTGCGCCAGTCCTTCCGGGGTATCCGTCTCGCGAAGAGACGAGTCCACCGCGTACTGCTCGGCGTCCTGGGCATCGATATCCGACCCCGGAGGACGGCGTCCCTGTGCTACCAGATAATTCTTTGCGGTGTTGGCGCCAATCCGATAGATCCATGTGTAAAAGCTACTGTCGCCGCGAAAATTCGGCAGTGCGCGATAGGCCTTGATGAAAGTCTCCTGCGCCACATCCTGCGCCTCGCTCGGATCACTCACATAACGGGAGATCATCTTGATCAACTTGTGCTGGTACTTGCGAACCAGCACGTCGAACGCCGACTTATCACCGGCCTGCACCCGTTCGACAAGCTGCTGATCGGAGCTAGTCCCGGTCATTCAGCCTGTCCTTCCGGGTTGCCGTTGGCAACCGCTTCAGCGAGATAGACACTGGTGGGCATGGATAGTTCGCACACGATTCCGGATTGTGGTTAGATAGGTCGCCAGCCGAAGAAGAGGTGATCCCGGACAGCCGTGTGGCGATTGCTGAAGCGCCGCGGCGGGCAGGGAGACCGCCACCCGGCGGGGCTTCCAATGCGGTCCGAGAGTAGCCGATAGCGCTACACCCCTGCAAGGTCAAGCGCTTGATCGGCCTACTTCCCCGGTGAAAAACCGGTTCAATGCATGTTGATGGCAGGGCCATGATACCCCACGACGTACTGATCATTGGCAGCGGCGCTGCCGGTTTGACTCTTGCCTTGCGCCTGCCGGCGCACCTGCGGGTGGCCATACTCTCGAAAGGGCCCCTCACAGAAGGGTCCAGCCTCTATGCGCAAGGCGGCATATCGGCGGTACTCGGCGAGGATGACTCCGTCGACTCCCACGTTGCCGACACCCTGGACGCGGGCGCCGGGCTTACGGATGCGGCGACTGCACGGTTCATCAGCCGGGAGGCCGCGTCCTGCATTCACTGGCTGGTGGGAATGGGCGTACCCTTCTCCACCCTGGAGAACGCCGATGGCAGTACATCCCTCCACCTCCACCAGGAAGGCGGCCACAGCCATCGCCGCATCGTCCACGCCGCCGATGCGACCGGGCTTGCCGTGGAAACCACGCTTGAAGGGCTTGTCCGCCAGCGTTCCAACATCAGTCTCTTCGAACATCATCTCGCCGTAGACCTGATCACGGATCGGCGGCTGGGCCGCGACGGCCGCCGCTGCCATGGAGCCTACGTGCTGGACATTGCCGCGGATGAGGTCGAGACCATGCCTGCCAGGTTCGTGGTACTGGCAACAGGTGGAGCGAGCAAGGTGTACCTGTATACCAGCAATCCGGACGGCGCCACGGGTGACGGCATCGCCATGGCCTGGCGCGCCGGTTGCAGCATAGCCAATCTCGAGTTCAATCAGTTCCATCCCACCTGTCTGTATCATCCTCAGGCCAAGTCCTTTCTGATCTCCGAGGCCGTGCGTGGCGAAGGGGGTCTCCTGCTCCGCCCCGACGGCAGCCGTTTCATGGAGACGTTCGATCGCCGTGGCGAGCTGGCGCCCCGCGACATCGTCGCGCGGGCGATCGACCACGAGATGAAGCGCCTGGGCAGCGAGTGCATGTATCTTGACATCAGCCATCGGGACGCCGGCTTTGTAAAGGAACATTTTCCCACCATATACCGCCGCTGTCTGGATTTTGACATCGACATGACCCGCGATCCGATCCCCGTGGTACCCGCCGCTCATTACACTTGCGGAGGCGTGGTGGTGAATCACGTCGGACGTACTGAATGCTCCGGCCTTTATGCCATCGGCGAAACGTCCTATACGGGCCTGCACGGCGCCAACCGCCTGGCCAGCAACTCGCTGCTGGAATGCCTGGTTTATGGCACGGCGGCGGCTGACGATATCGCCGCCACCCTGAGCAACGGCGCACAACCGGTCGACCTGCCCGGCTGGGACGAAAGCCGTGTCACGGATTCCGACGAGCAAGTGGTGGTGAGCCACAACTGGCACGAGCTGCGGCAGTTCATGTGGGATTACGTTGGCATTGTGCGCACCAACAAGCGGCTCGAGCGCGCCCAGCGACGCGTGGACCTGCTTCAGGCGGAGATTCGGGAGTACTACAGCAATTTTCGCATCAATGCCGACCTGATCGAGCTACGTAACCTTGCCACCGTGGCCGAACTGATTATCCGCTGCGCGCGCGAACGGCGCGAAAGCCGCGGCCTGCACTACACGCTCGATTACCCGTGGCTGGATGACAGCAGGCCACCGACCCCCACCATCATTCATCCGGGCTGACCACACTACCGCACCGAGACAACCCGTGACCGGCTTACTGCCGACCACTGTCCTGCGGCGGTGCATGCCCGATGCCGCCCAACAATGCGCGCAGTCGCCGATGCGCAGTCGCATTAGCGGCGTCCCGGGGCAGCAACAGGGTGGTCCGCCGCCGCGCCTTCCGCTTACCCAGGTAGAGCACCACCAGCCAGCGTGTCCGGTACCAGTCGACCAGCATCCAGCGTTCCGTCACGCCCGTATCACGTCGGCTGAGATCCCAGAACCAGCCGTCGCTCGTTGACAACCGGGCATAAGACGGCCGTTGTCCGAGACCAAGCGTCTTCCCCGCGCCGCGAGACAGATAGACGACAACAAGGGGCAGGATGACTGCCACCGTCGCGCCGAGCATGCGGTGGTGAAAAGCAATCAGGATCGGAATACATAGTACCGGCAGGAGCACGGACACGACTGTCAGGCGCCGCAGAAACGACGATGGGAAAAGCTCACAGGACAAAACTGTCGCGGATCCGCGCGACCAGCGCGGCGAGGTTCTCATCGTCGGGTTCCTCTCCCTGGTAGAACCAGTCGTATAGCCTGTCATCCTGACAGTCCAGCAGTCTGTCGAAATCTTCTTTTTCTTTATCTGTCAGGCGGATATAAGCATTATCCAGAAATCGGTCAAACAGCAGGTCCAGCTCCCGCATACCTCGGCGGCAACGCCAGCGTAAACGTGAAAGCGCACTCATGCTGTTCAACCGCTCCCTCCTGGTGCCAACGCTCGCTTACCGGCTCTTCCAGGGAGACTCAGATGTATTCCCATGGGGCTTCCTAAAAGCGACGCTCGATCATCAGCTTCTTGATCTCCGCAATGGCCTTGGCCGGGTTCAAGTTCTTCGGACAGGTATTGGTGCAGTTCATGATCGTGTGGCAACGGTACAGCTTGAATGGGTCTTCCAGCTCATCCAGACGCTCACCGGTGGCTTCATCGCGGCTATCGGCAACCCAGCGGTAGGCCTGCAGCAGTATCGCCGGCCCAAGATACCGCTCGGCATTCCACCAGTAACTGGGACAGGCGGTGGAGCAGCAGGCGCACAATATGCATTCATAGAGGCCGTCCAACCTCGCCCGGTCTTCCTTGCTTTGCAGCCGCTCACGATCCGGCGGTGTCGCACTCTGCGTCTTCATCCACGGCTGGATCGACGCGTACTGGGCAAAGAAATGCGTCAGATCAGGCACCAGGTCCTTGATCACCGGCATGTGCGGGAGCGGGTAGATGCGGACATCTCCATCAACCTCGTCGCAGGCCCTGGTGCAGGCAAGCGTGTTGGTACCGTCGATGTTCATGGCGCAGGAGCCGCAAATGCCCTCGCGACAGGAACGGCGGAATGCGAGCGTCGGGTCGATCTCGTTCTTGATCTTGATCAGAGCGTCAAGAACCATGGGCCCACAGGAATCCATGTCCACCTCATAGGTGTCCACCCGCGGGTTCTGACCGTCATCCGGATTCCAGCGATAAACATGGAAACGTCTCGCGGATTTCACGTCCGCCGGCGCAGACCACGTCTGCCCCTCGGAGATTTTGGAATTTGCAGGAAGCTTGAACTGTGCCATCGACTGTCAACCTCGTCGGCTTGCTCACTGGGAGCGCAAATCAGTATACGCGGGCCTTGGGCGGGAACGGCTCCACCTCGTCCGTCAGCGTCGTCATGTGAACAGGGCGGTAGTCGATCCTGGTATTGCCCTTTTCATCCATCCAGCTCAGCGAGTGTTTCATCCATTGTTTGTCATCCCGATCCGGGAAGTCCTCGCGAGCATGAGCACCCCTGCTTTCCTGGCGATTGCGGGCCGACTCCACCGTCGTCACCGAACAGCCGAGCAGGTTCTCGAGTTCCAGCGTCTCGATCAGATCGGAGTTCCACACCAGAGAGCGATCGGATACCGACACATCCGCAAAGGACTCGAACACCTGTCGAACCTTGCTGCAGCCCTCCTCCAGGGTTTCCCCGGTCCGGAACACCGCTGCGTTGTTTTGCATGTGCTTCTGCATTTCCAGACGGATATCGGCGGTTTTCCGGGAGCCCTTGGCATAACGCAACCGGTCCAGCCTGGCCAGCGCGAAATCCGCGGAATCGGACGGCAGCTCCTTGTGATCGCCCTGCTCCCCGACCAGCTCGGCGGCCCGCTGTGCCGCCGCGCGACCAAATACCACCAGATCCAGGAGTGAATTGGAGCCAAGCCGATTGGCGCCGTGCACGGATACGCAAGCCGCTTCACCGATAGCCATTAACCCGGGAACCACGGAGTCCGGGTCGCCGTCCCTGAGCGTCACCACCTCTCCCTTGTAGTTGGTGGGGATGCCTCCCATGTTGTAATGCACCGTTGGCAGCACCGGAATCGGCGCCTTGGTGACGTCCACACCGGCAAAGATGCGGGCAGTCTCGGCGATGCCGGGCAAGCGCTCGTTGATCACCTCCGCCCCCAGGTGCTCCAGATGCAGATGAATGTGATCCTTGTTGGGGCCGACCCCCCGACCCTCGCGGATCTCGATGGTCATTGACCGGCTGACCACATCGCGCGACGCCAGATCCTTGGCATTGGGGGCGTACCGTTCCATGAACCGCTCACCCTCGGAGTTGGTCAGATAGCCACCCTCGCCGCGAACGCCCTCGGTAATCAGACAGCCGGCACCGTAAACCCCCGTGGGGTGAAACTGCACGAATTCCATATCCTGCAGCGGCAGGCCGGCGCGCAGCACCATGCCGTTGCCATCGCCCGTGCAGGTGTGGGCGGACGTGCAGGAGAAATAACTGCGGCCGTAGCCTCCGGTGGCAAGCACGGTCTCGTGGGCGCGGAAACGGTGGATGGTGCCATCGGTCATGTTCAGCGCAATCACGCCCCGGCAGGCGCCGTCCTGATCCATGATCAGGTCGAGGGCAAAGTACTCGATGAAAAACTCCGCCTCGTATTTCAGTGCCTGCTGGTAAAGCGTATGCAATATGGCGTGTCCGGTACGATCGGCGGCTGCGCAGGTGCGCTGGGCGCTGCCTTCGCCGTAACGGGTGGTCATGCCGCCGAAGGGACGCTGGTAGATCTTGCCCTCTTCCGTGCGTGAGAACGGCACCCCGTAATGCTCAAGTTCGATGATGGCAGGGATGGCCTCCCGACACATGTACTCGATGGCATCCTGGTCGCCAAGCCAGTCAGACCCCTTGACGGTGTCGTACATGTGCCAGCGCCAGTCGTCCTCGCCCATGTTGCCCAGCGCCGCGGAAACGCCACCCTGTGCGGCTACCGTATGACTGCGGGTCGGAAAGACCTTGGACAGACAAGCCGTCTTCAACCCCTTGTTGGCCATTCCGAAGGTGGCGCGCAGACCTGCGCCGCCGGCACCGACCACAACAACGTCATAGGTATGGTCAATGATCTTGTAATCTGCCATCAGCTCTAGCCTCCCAGCGCGATGCGGAGCACGGCGAAGATCCCTGCCAGCGCAAGAATTGCCGAAACGAATTTAACGAGAACGATCGTCGCGATCTGCGGCCCCCTGGCGTGGACATAGTCCTCGATCACGACCTGCAGGCCGAGTTGCATGTGATGGCAGGTAATCGCAATAAGTGCGATGAACAGCACGGCCGTAATGGGTGAGCCGATCCAGGCACGCACGGTTTCGTAGTCAGCGCCCGCATGAACGGCAACTCCGAACGCGAACCAGACCACCAGCGGCACCAGGGCGACGGCGGTAACGCGCTGCACCCACCAGTGCTGAACGCCATACTTTGCCGAGCCCAGGCCCAGCGCCTGTTTGACGGGAGTTCTGTAGGACATTACGCGCCTCCGGCGGTGTAAGCCACGATCCAGACAATCACGGTCAGCGCAATGCCTGCGCCCAGAGCGAGATAGCCGGACAGGTAGGTCGTCTGCAGTTCAAGCCCCTTGCCGGCGTCCCAGAACAGGTGACGGATGCCGTTGCAGAGGTGGTAGAACAGGGCGAACGTAAACGCCATCAGCACGAGTTGCCCCAGGAAGCCGCCCAGCAGCGAACGCGCGGTTGCATAAGCGTCGG
Organism: Aquisalimonadaceae bacterium; assembly: GCA_040877625.1. GTDB lineage: Bacteria > Pseudomonadota > Gammaproteobacteria > Nitrococcales > Aquisalimonadaceae > Methylonatrum. The sequence goes on along the minus strand of JBBDNK010000010.1, from coordinate 26,008 downwards.
GACCGGAAGCCGCCGCCACCAGCCAGTAGATCAACAGCAGGACACCCGCGCTCAGGCCGACGCCGGTAATACGGTGAGCAATGGACATCACCGAGGTCAGCTGGGGCTTGTAGACCTGGAGATGTGGGGATAAAGGTCGGTTATCTGTCTGCATCTTGCATCGCTCCGCGTAGCGCACAGGGTCGAAACGGCGCCGTTAAACTAAACGTTGTTCGAGGGGGACGCAAGCCGGTACGTAGCTATTTTGCGACAACACAGCAGAAGCTGGCGTTGGCTACGGTCGCCGCGGATACCCTGCTCGCAAATCCCGGAGGCTGCCGGACGCCTCGCAAATCCGGTTCAGAAATCAGTGCAGCGGCCGTTCTTTTCCCAGTCACCGTAACGGGTAGGCTCCGGCCCACTCTGGCCGCCGAATTCGGTCGGCCATGTGGAGGTGTCATTGGGATCCATCGTGTTACGCTTGGCACCCTTGCGGTGTTGCTGATCCGGAACATCCGCCTTTTTCGCATCACGGCTGTCGTTCATGGCAGCATACTCCGCATAATGTATCCGGCTGAATCGGGCCATAGTATCGCATACCACGCCAGGGAGATCTGCAATGACCGTTGACTGGCCGCAACTGCTGCGGGATCAGGATGTGCAATTCGACCACGGTCGACTCACCGTCAGGGACGGCGCCTCAACCGGGCTCAAGGCAACGTTCGAAGACGGCTCTGTCATTCCGCTTGTCGACATGGGCGTCATTCGCGTTTCCGGCGCCGATGCCTCGTCGTTCCTGCACACCCAGCTTACGCAGGACATCCAGGCCCTGGACGATGCCAGCTGGCGCATGGCCGGCTACTGCAACGCCAAGGGACGCCTGTACGCGACGTTCCAGCTACTGCTCAGTGACGACGGATTTCTGCTCCTGACCCAACGCAGCCTCGTCGAACCGTTGATTCGCCGCCTGCGCATGTTCGTGCTGCGATCCAAGGTAAGCCTGGAGGATGTCAGCGACGAGCATGCCGCAATCGGCATCGTCGGCCGCGCCGCGCTCCCAGGCCTGGATGCGCTGGTGGGCAGCGTCCCGGAACAGCGCGGCAGCGTCCATCGGGCCGGTGACGTCATCGCCCTCGCCCTCGGCGGAACACCCGATCGCGTGCTGGTGCTCTGTTCCGGCGACGATGCGCCCGGCATCTGGGAAACTCTGTCGCGCGGTGCAACCATTGCCGACCCAAATGTCTGGGCCTTGCTGAATATACGCGCCGGCTGGCCGGAAATTTACTCGGAGACAGTGGAATCGTTCGTACCTCAGCAGGTCAACCTCGAACTCATCGAGGGCGTGAACTTCCGCAAGGGCTGTTATCCGGGCCAGGAAGTTGTGGCACGCATGCACTACCTGGGCAAGCCAAGTCGCCGTATGTACCGTCTGACCGGCCCGGACGGTCCGGTTCCCGCCCCCGGAAGCAAGGTGACGACGGCGGATGGCAGCAACGCTGGGGATGTGGTCTGCGCCGCACCCGGCCCGGATGGACTCGAGCTGCTGGCGGTACTCCGAAATCAATACCGGGACCGCCAGGACCTGGACGCGGGCGGCGTCAAGATCGTCGTCGGAACCTTGCCCTACGAAGTCTGATCTTCGCGCTAATCGACTTCGGGGCGCATGGCCGGGAACAATAAAACGTCGCGGATCGAGGCCTGATCCGCATACAGCATGGTCAGCCGGTCAATGCCGATGCCCTCGCCCGCCGTCGGCGGCAGTCCGTATTCCAGAGCGCGGATGTAGTCGGCATCGTAGTGCATGGCTTCGTCGTCGCCGGCGTCCTTGCTTTCCGCCTGTTTACGGAAGCGGGCGGCCTGATCCTCGGCGTCATTGAGCTCTGAAAAGCCGTTGGCAATCTCTCGCCCGCCCACGAACAGCTCGAACCGATCGGTGACGAAGGGATCGCGGTCCGACGGCCTGGCAAGCGGCGACACTTCCACCGGATATTCAGTGATAAAAGTGGGTTCCCGCAGCGCGTGCTCGACGGTTTCCTCGAAGATATCAAGCTGCACCTTGCCCAGACCGTCGCTGTCCCTGACCTCCAGGCGCAGGCCTCGGGCTACGTCTCTTGCCCGTTCCGGGTCGTCGATATCCGCCGCCGACAGCGCGGCGTTATGTTCCAGAATGGCCTCACGCACGGTCATGCGTCTGAAAGGCGCGCCGAAATCCCAGCTTTCACCCTGACAGCTGACCGTCGTCTCACCGCGAAGCTCCAGAGCCAGGCCCCGCAGCATCTCTTCGGTGAGGTTCATCAGGTCATGATAATCGGCGTACGCCTGATAAAACTCCAGCATGGTGAATTCCGGATTGTGCCGGGTGGAGACACCCTCGTTCCTGAAGTTACGATTGATCTCATAAACCTTGTCGAAGCCGCCGACCACCAGCCGCTTGAGATACAGCTCCGGAGCCACACGCAGGTAAAGCGGCATATCCAGGGCGTTGTGATGCGTGACGAACGGCCGCGCCGTGGCACCGCCGGGAATGACCTGCATCATCGGCGTTTCCACCTCCAGGAAGCGCCGCTGGTTGAGAAAGCCGCGGATGTACTGAATCAACCGGCTGCGCAGGACGAAGACGTCCCTCACTTCCGGATTCATGATCAGGTCCACGTAACGCTGACGGTAGCGTGCTTCCTGATCGGTCAGCCCGTGGTATTTCTCGGGCAACGGGCGCAATGATTTGGTCAGCAGCCGTACGTTGGCGCATTTAACCGAGAGTTCGCCCTTCTGGGTACGGAACAGTACGCCCTCGGCCGCGATGATGTCGCCGACGTCCCAGGTCTTGAAGTCCTTGTACTGACCTTCCGGCAGATCGTCCCGGCTGAGAAAGAGCTGAACGCGGCCGCTCATATCCTGCAGACTTGTGAAACTGGCCTTGCCCATCACGCGCTTGGCCATCATCCGGCCCGCCACGCTCACCCGCACCGCGGCGGGCTCCAACTGCTCGTTGTCGTGATCTACGTAGTCACGCTGCAGGTCCCCTGCCAGATGTTCACGGCGAAAATCGTTGGGGAATGCGTTGCCCTGCTCCCGCAAGGCGGAGAGCTTTTCGCGGCGCTGCGCGATCAGTTTATTTTCGTCGGTATCCTGTGGCCTGCTGCTCATCGCAAAATGTCGCCTGTTGGAATGTGCCCTTAAAGGCCCGCCTTGAGGCTGGCCTCGATGAAACGATCCAGGTCGCCGTCCAGTACAGCTTGCGTATTGCCGATCTCGACGCCGGTTCGCAGATCCTTGATACGTGATTGATCAAGCACGTAAGAACGGATTTGACTTCCCCAACCGATGTCGGATTTCTCGTCCTCAACGGCCTCCGCCGCCTGACGGCGCTTGTGCATCTCCAGCTCATAGAGCTTGGCGCGCAACTGGTTCATGGCCGTTGCCCGGTTCTTGTGCTGGGAGCGGTCATTCTGGCACTGCACCACGATCCCCGTGGGCTCATGGGTGATACGAACCGCGGATTCGGTCCGGTTGACGTGCTGCCCGCCCGCACCGCTGGCACGGTAGACATCGATGCGCAAATCCGCAGGATTGATATCGACGTCCACAGTGTCGTCGATCTCCGGCGAAACGAACACGGCAGCAAAAGAGGTATGCCGTCGGTTACCTGAATCAAAGGGCGATTTCCGCACCAGACGGTGCACTCCGGTTTCCGTGCGCAACCAGCCGTAGGCGTAATCACCACCGAAGCGAATGGTGGCACCCTTGATGCCGGCAACTTCACCGGCCGAGACTTCGATCAGTTCGGTGTCGAAACCGCGTCGCTCACCCCAACGCAGATACATGCGCAACAGCATTTCCGCCCAGTCCTGCGCCTCGGTGCCGCCCGAACCCGCCTGGATTTCCAGAAACGCATTGTGCGCATCCATCTCGCCGGAAAACATGCGCCGGAACTCCAGGCCTTCAACCTGGCGGCTTGCCTGTTGCAGATCAGCCTCGATGGCGGCGAGCGTATCCGCGTCTTCCTCTTCGGCGGCCATTTCCGTGAGTTCCGCCACGTCCTCCAGGCTGGCGCTGAGGCTCTCCAGCATCTGCACGGTATCCTCGAGCTGGGACCGCTCGCGATTCAGATTCTGGGCTTCGTCCGGGCGATTCCAGATAGCAGGATCTTCGAGTGTGCGAAGGACTTCCTCGAGCCGCTCTTTTTTGCCGTCATAGTCAAAGATACCCCCTGAGCGCAACCACGCGCTCACGCAGATCCTGAGCCTGATTCAGCACCGTATTGATTTCCATGGAGCTTGCCTGCACTTATTCCGGGAAGGCGTGGATGGTACTACAGAGCAGCCCGAGTGTCAGGCAGGGTTACGATGGTCCGCCCGCGTCTCGGCCGGGGCCTGCAGCAGATCGCGCGCCATGCCGCGCAGACTTCGCCTGACAGCCGTTCCGAGCAAAATGCCGCCGAGTATGGTTAACCTTTGGGTAACTGGTCGAATGGCGGTGGATTGATCGGCTTCGGTGGCCGCAGGGTGCTCACGAGCGCGCATTCTGGAGACGAAGTAGCCGGTAGCAAAAGCGGCAAGTAGCACCATCGGAGAACTCGCCTTGTCCCTGGCATTCCGGCGCACGGTCGCCAGGTGTCGGTGAAGTAAAACCTGTCGGTGTTGCAGAAGATCACGCTTGCGTCGGAGTACGGCTTTCATGGCGATCTCCACCCCGGATGGCGCCCCGGGTTACCGGAAAGGACAGGCGACGGCTCAGAAGTCTGATCATGAATACCAGCAGCAGCCCGATACCCGCATGCAGCAGAGCGGTGACAATCAGGGCGCCTTCGAGGGGAGCCCCCATGCGCATCGCGAATGCGACCGCCGCCGTGACCAACGTCAGCCACGCCGCCACACCCAGAACAGCCACCGACAAGCCGAGCGCCAGAATGGTCGTTACGGTGTGCGCCGCAATTCTGGCTTCCGTGCCGACAAGATCCAGCCAGGCGGACCCGAGATCCCGGACGGCGATCACGGTGGATCTGACCGAATGAGGCAACGAGGCGCCATCCGCCGCCTTACCCTCCGGCGCATGGTCGTCCGACCGCTCCGTCATCAACGCCGCATCAACGAAGCCAGCACAAAGCCGGCGGCAACGGCTATTCCCACCGCCGCGATGGGGTTGCGTTTGACGTATTCGCTGAGTGCGCCCGTATACTCCTGGGTATATTCGGACGCCCGACGACTGGCTTCTCTCGCCTGCTCCTCAAGCCGTGCCGCGCGCTCCGCAGCCTTGTCAACAGCCTCGTGAGCGGTATTGGTAACGCGGTCAGTGGTTTCGTGTGTCGTCGCCATGTCAGACCTCCATGCTGTCTGCAGTTCGATCCTGTGAAGCGCAGGGCTCTGCGCCCAGCATTCCAAGTGTAGACCACGCCCCGGGAGAGGCTCCCTAGCGGATGTGCTTCCACTGTTGATCAAGACGCTTCTCGGACACCGGGATTGTCGTGCCCAGGGGTTGCGCAAACAGCGATATCCTGTACTCCTCCAGCATCTGCCGGAAAGCCAGCAGCTCAGGGTCATCAATGCCCTCGCGCCGATGCCGTTGTGCGCGTTTCAGATACGCATCCCACCACGGGCGAAGCTGGCGGGTGCGCAGCGCATCTCTTCGGGGATCCGCGGCCTGTTTCTCAAGGCGGTAGTTCAGCCCCTCAAGGTAACGGGGCAAATGGTCCAGCAGGGCCGCGGGCGTCGCTTCCATGAAACCGGGAAAGATCAGCGCGTCCAGATGCTCCCTCATGTCCTTGAAGCTGTCCATGCTCTCCAGGCCGCGGGGCTGCTCAAGCGCCTTGCGGGCTGCCTGATAGTGCTCCAGAACGCGTGCCACGCGGCCCGCGAACCGCTCCCCCTCCTCCACAAGCGCGGACCTTCGCTGTTCCAGACGCGCCCGGAACGTTGCCGCGTCACGCGGCAGTCCGTCAGCCAGGAACACGCGGGTGAACACCGCCGCAACCAGATCCAGACCAAGCTGTTCGGTGCTGCCCAACCCCCGGTACAGCAGGGCCATGCCGTTCATGCCCGGAAGCTTTCGGCGCAAATATTTGGCCTGCTCGGGAAGTGTCAGCATATAAAGACGGCGAATGCCTGCCTGACTGGCAATCAAGGCACGGTCAGGCGCATCGAGTACTTTGAGGGCGGCCTCCCGTTGCCGGTCCACCACCGCCGGATAACCCTGAATGCGGATACCGTCCTGGATGAACGATATGCTCTCCGGCAGATCGCCGAAATCCCAGCTGGTCACCCCCTCCCGTTCCCATTCGCTGTCCTGGCGGCTTTCCGTGAACTCTCTGCTGGCCTGGCCCGCGAGTTCCGCCTGCAACGCCCGCAGGCCGCGTCCGCGGGCGATCACGGTACCGTCCCCATCCACCACCAGGATATTCATGCGGAAGTGACAATCGAGGTTGACTGCATCCCAAAGTTCGGGCGACACATCGACGCCGGTCATGCGGCGAAGTTCGGCACGCAGTCCTTCCACCAGAGAGCCCTGCCCCCGGGGTAGCGCGTTGAGCGCTTCGCGGGCAAAATCCGGCACCGGCACAAAATTCCGACGCTGGGCCTTGGGCAGGCTGCGAATGAGCGCGATGACCTTCTCTTCCAGCAATCCCGGCACCAGCCATTCCAGCGGCTCGGGCTCCAGCTGGTTGAGCGCGGCCAGCGGCACTCTCAGACTGACACCGTCATCGGCGTGACCCGGCTCGAAGTGATACTGCAGGGGAAGTTGCAGTCGGCCTATCCGCAAATGATCCGGAAAGCGGTTCTCCGTGATCTGGTCAGCGTCATGACGCATGAGGTCCGATCTGGACATGTACAGCAAGCGGGGATCCACTTTCTCCGCCTGCCGCCTCCATGTCTCGAAGCCATGACGGTCGACAACGTCCCCGGGCACGCGCGCCGTGTAGAAAGCATGGAGCACGTCGACGTCGACAAGAACGTCCCGACGGCGGGATTTGTCTTCCAGACCGCGTATCTGTTCAACAAGCTCCCGGTTGTGGATCAGGAAGCTGCCCGTGGAGTCCACACGGTCTTCGGCTAGCCCCTGGCGCAGAAAGATCTCATGCGCTTCCTCCCGTGCGATCTGCCCGTAATTCACCGCGCGCCGCGCGCTGAGTACGAGCCCATACAGGGACACTGTTTCATAAGCCCGAACCTGGCCACGCCCGGGGTCCCAGTGCGGATCCGACCAGCTGCGCTGGACCAGATGTGCGCCCTGACGCTCGACGTCGGCAGGCTCGATCTCCGCTACGTTACGGGCGAATATGCGGCTTGTTTCCACCAGTTCGGCGGCCATGATCCAGCGTGGGCGGCGCTTCGCCAGCCCCGAACCGGGGAAGATACCGAGCCTGACATTGCGGGCGCCCAGATAGTCCTGATCGTCCGACCGGGTAGCCACATTGCTCAACATGCCGCTCAACAACGCCCGATGGATCGAACGCGGTTCAGCAGGCTGCTGATTGCGCTTGAGCCCCATGCTGCCTACCAGTTCCTTGAGCAGATGGTGAATATCGGCCCATTCCCGCAATCGCACCCAGGACAGGAAATGCTCCTTTGCCCAAGCCCGCTGCCGGCTATGGGAGAGTGTGGCGCGGGCCTCCTGAAAGGACGCCCACAAGCGGAAGAAGGAAAGGAAGTCCGACTGCGTGTCCTTCCAGGCGGCATGCGCCTGGTCGGCCGCCTGGCGGACGTCCATGGGCCGCTCCCGTGGGTCCTGGATGCTGAGCGCCGCGGCGATCACCAGAACCTCTTCCAGTGCATTTTCCCCCGCACCGGCAAGCAGCATTCGTCCGACAGACGGATCGACCGGCAATTTCGCAAGGCGCTGGCCAAGAGGCGTCAGGCAGCGCTCGCCGTCTACGGCGCCGAGTTCGTGCAGCAGCCTGTACCCGTCGTTGATGTAGCGCCTGTCAGGTGGCTCGAGAAACGGAAATGCATCGACCGATCCCAGGCGCTGGTTTTCCATTTGCAGAATCACCGCGGCCAGATTGGTACGCAGGATCTCCGGGACCGTGAACGCCGGGCGATTGGCAAAGTCATCCTCGCTGTAGAGGCGGATACAGATCCCCGGCGCGACACGCCCGCAACGCCCCGATCGCTGATTGGCGGAGGCCTGGGATATCGGCTCGATGGGTAGCCGCTGCACCTTGGTGCGATAACTGTAGCGGCTAAGCCGTACCAGCCCGGCATCGACCACGTAGTGGATACCGGGCACGGTGACCGAGGTCTCCGCCACATTGGTTGCCAGCACCACACGCCTGCCGCGATGCGCCGCGAAGACCCGTTGCTGCTCAGCCGCCGACAAGCGCGCATACAGAGGCAGGATTTCGGTATGCGGCGGGTGATGCTTGCGCAGGGCCTCGGCTGTTTCGCGGATCTCCCGTTCGCCGCTGAGGAAGACCAGAATGTCTCCGGAGCCTTCGCCGGCCAGCTCATCGACGGCTTGCAGCACGCCGGCTTGCAGATCAATATCCAGCCGCTCGCTGTCTTCCGAAACCAGCGGACGGTAACGGACCTCCACCGGATATGTCCGCCCGGAAACCTCCACGATCGGTGCATTATCGAAATGCCGCGAGAACCGCTCCGGGTCGATTGTCGCCGACGTGATGATCACCTTCAGGTCCGGACGTCGAGGCAGCAGCTGCCGGAGATAACCCAATAGAAAATCGATGTTGAGGCTGCGCTCGTGCGCTTCATCGATAATGATGGTGTCGTACTGGAGCAGATCCTTGTCGCCCTGTATTTCCGCAAGCAGCATGCCGTCGGTCAGCAACTTGATATGGGTCCGATCACCGACCTGGTCGCTGAAGCGAATCTTGTATCCCACTCCCTGACCGATTTCAGTTCCCAGTTCCTCGGCAATGCGGCCCGCCAGACTGCGGGCCGCCAATCGCCGCGGCTGAGTATGGGCGATCATCCCGTCCACGCCCCGCCCCAGCGACAGGCAGATCTGGGGCAGTTGGGTACTCTTGCCGGAGCCGGTCTCGCCACAAAGCACGACGACCTGGTGACTGTTGATGGCCCTGGCGATCTCGTCGCGTCGCTCGACGACGGGGAGATCCTGGTTGAAACGGGGTGTTGGCAGGCTGACGGAACGCTGCTCACGCAAATGTACGGAGCGGTGCAGATCACGCGCCAGTGCGCGAAGACCACGCCCGACGGGCTGTCCCTGACGGAGCCTGCGTTCGATTCCCCGTAGCCGCCGCTCGAAACCCGGCCGTTCAGGCGCGCGACACCCTGACAACAACGTACGCAGGCTGTCGGGTGTCTCCTGGGTCGGGCTGCTTGCCTGAGAGCTGCTCATCGGTGCCTGTCCTGCTTACAGGCCTGTCTCGCCTTGATCTGCGTGTCTAGGAGCCTGTCGGACTCTGACGGGCCGCCCGCCGCTGGCCATCGCGGTTGGGATATTTCCGGGCCGGAAGCTGAAGCGCCTCGATTTGCCAACCCTGGTCAGTGCAATTCAGGAGCAGGCAGGACGGGCCACCGTTTGTACGGGTCCGGCCCGCGGCCCCCGGGTTGAGGATCCAGGGCAGTGCTTCACAGTCCATCACCAGACGATGGCTATGGCCGTAGACAACACCCCGTGCCTCAGGAAATTGCCGACGCAAGTACCGATGGCGATCACTGAGGCTGCGGCTGTCGTTTCCATGCACCACAACCAGCAAACCACCGGGAAGATTCAGCTCGGCCTGCTGGGGCAGATTGTCGAGGAAGTTCATTTCGGATTCGGCCCAGCGATCGTGCGTGTCATTATTGCCGCGCACGGCGATAACCTGGACGCGTGGATGCAGCGCGCAGAGCACATCCGCGCCGCCGACGTCTCCCGCATGAACGGCATAGTCGCAGGAGGCAACACGCGCCGCGATGCGTGAGTCGAGAAAACCATGCGTGTCCGAGAGAATGGCTACCCGGATAGTCTGTTCATCTGTCATGGTCGAAACCATTTACGCTTCCGTACTGCGTTGGTTTACGCAGATCGAATAGCCCGGGACCCGGCCGACACTCCGGCACTCACCTCGCGAACCCTTCATCGATTGCGGTTCGCAGCTCGTCATACTCGCGCGTGACATTGAACTGGGGAAACTCCGCAATCACGTTCTGGGGTGGACGGAACAGAATCCCCTTGTCGGCTTCGGTCAGCATGCTGGTGTCATTGTAGGAATCCCCGGCCGCCACCGTGCGAAAGTTCAGCCCCTTGAAAGCCGCAACCGCGGCGCGCTTGTGATCACGCATGCGCAGCCGGTAATCCGCGATGCGGCCAGTTTCATCGATCTGCAGCTTGTGACAGAACAGCGTAGGCCATCCCAGCTGTTTCATCAGCGGTCGGGCGAACTCGTAGAAGGTGTCAGAGAGAATCACCAGCTGATAACGGGAGCGCAGAGCTTCCACGAAAGCCGGGGCGCCCTCCATGGGCTCGAGTTTTGCTATGACCTGCTCGATATCGCTAATCCCGAGTCGATGTTCGTCGAGGATGGCCAGACGGCGGCGCATCAGCTCGTCGTAATCCGGCACATCCCGGGTGGTGGCCCGCAGTGCGTCAATCCCCGTGAGTTCCGCGAAGCTGATCCAGATTTCCGGGATCAGCACGCCTTCCAGGTCCAGACAGACGATCTCCAAGTGGCCACCTCTAACGTCAGGAATCACAGGGCATCAGCGACAGGGAAACAACCTCACTCGCCGCGAACGGCGCTCACGGTAGACGCTTTCTTGCAGTGAAGCAAGGTCATCATCTATCGGTTCCACTCGCTGGAGCCGGCTCGACAAACTCCGCGGTCTCGTTGGCTACCCCGTGCGGTACGTGGCCGGTCGCCACCAGGCGGCTGGCCGTATTGCAATGACCTTCCTGATCATCGAAGAAGATATCCGCACCGAACGCCTGCAGGAATTCCGCCTTGCTCAGACCGCCGAGGAACAGGGCTTCGTCGATACGAATATTCCAGTGCCGAAGTGTACGAATCACCCGCTCGTGCGCCGGCGCGCTTCGCGCCGTAACCAATGCGGTACGGATGGGGCTGTTCTCGACACTGTGCTCTTTCTGCAGCGCATGCAGTGCGGCAAGAAAGCTCTTGAAGGGTCCACCCGGAAGCGGATCTCGGGCCTGGGCCCGCTCACTGGCGGAGAAGCCGTCCAGCCCCCTGGTCCGGAATACCCGCTCGGCGGTATCGGAAAACAGAACCGCATCGCCATCAAACGCAATGCGCAACTGCTCGTTTCCGCTCTCCGTCGGGTTTCCGTCCGCGGCTGCCGTGGGCAGGATGGTGGCCGCCGCGTAGTTTTGGGAAAGTGCCTGCACTACATCATTGGGGTCCGCGGACAGAAACAGATGCGCGCCGAACGCCGGTATATAGCGCCACGGGCGCTCACCATTGGTAAACGCCGCGCGGGTGATGTCGAGTTGGTAGTGTTCGATGGAGTTAAAGACGCGCAGGCCGGTATCGGCGCTGTTTCGGGACAGCAGTATGACCTCCACACCGGTGGACGCGCCGTTCAGAGCCAGCAGCTTGCGCACCAGAGGAAACGCCACCCCCGGCGCCAGCAATTCATCCTCGTGCTCGACCTGATATCGGCAATAGGCCTCGACACCCTCATCCTCATAGATGCGGTGCCCCTCACCCATATCGAACAGGGCACGGGAGGAAATGGCCACGACCAGCCTGTTGTCAAAGGTTACCGGCATGCTATTGCTCCGCGCTGTAGCCCTACTTTACGGAACCCGAGCCCGATACGCACCTGTCCACGATCATGGTCCATAATTTGCCGGAGTACCGTGAAGTGTTGATGACAGGAGGCTGCGGCCATGACCCGACCGTCATCCGAGTTGCCCCTTAAGGTCCACGATGATCCGTGGGCCACACATACCGTGTTCAATCAGGTTCCTCCGCTGGAAAGCGAGAATTTGTTCAATGCGGATATTGCCCTTGCCGAAGCCGTAAAATGCTTCGGAGGCAGTTGGGGCCTGGATGATCTGGCCGCCTACGGTGCCCTTGCCGGCGGCCCACTGTGGCAGGCCGGCATTGACGCCAACCGGTATCCCCCCGAACTGGAAACGCACGACAGTATGGGCAATCGCGTGGACCACGTTCGGTTTCACCCGGCTTACCACCAACTCTTGGAGGCTGCCATCGGCCATGGGCTGCATTCACTGTCCTGGTTGCGGCCGGGGCCTGGTGCCCATGTTGTGCGCTCCGCGCTCATGTACCTGCACAACCAGGCCGAGGCCGGAACCATGTGCCCGGTCACCATGACGCATGCCAGCATCCCTGTGCTGCGGCAGACACCGGAACTGGCGAAAGTATGGGTGCCTCGCATTCTGACCGGCACGTACGATCCGCGTTTCATCCCGCCGGAGCGCAAAGCCGGCCTGACCATAGGCATGGGCATGACCGAGAAGCAGGGCGGCTCCGACGTCCGCTCCAACACGACCCATGCGACCCCGATGGGACACTCCGGCCATGCCGAGCCCTACAGGATCACCGGACATAAATGGTTCTTGTCGGCGCCGATGTCCGACGCATTTCTGGTGCTGGCGCGCACGGACGCCGGACCAGGCTGTTTTCTCATGCCACGCTGGCGACCCGACGGAACGCTCAACGCCATTCGCATCCAGCGGCTGAAGGACAAACTGGGCAACCGCTCCAATGCCTCCGCGGAAGTGGAATTCCAGGATGCCTGGGCATGGATGCTCGGTGAAGAGGGCCGAGGCATCGCCACCATCATTGAAATGGTGGCTCAAACCCGGCTGGACTGCCTGATCGGCTCCGCCGCCCTGATGCGGCAGGCGGTCGTCCAGGCCGTTCATCATGCGAATTACCGACAGGCATTCGGCCGCCGTCTTGTTGAACAACCGCTGATGCAGACCGTGCTTGCTGATTTGGCTCTGGAATCGGAGGCCGCAATCCTGCTCGGGCTGCGGGTCGCCCATGCCATGGACCGCAGCGCCGCCAATCCTCAGGAAGCAATGCTTGCCAGGGTTGTCAGTGCCATCGGCAAATACTGGGTTTGCAAGCGCGCGCCGGGTCATGTCTATGAAGCCATGGAATGCCTCGGCGGCGGTGGCTATATTGAACAGAGCATCATGCCCCGCCTCTACCGGGAAGCGCCGGTCAACGCCATCTGGGAGGGTTCGGGCAACATACAATGCCTGGACGTATTACGCGCCTTCCAGCGCAGCCCCGACGCGCTGGAAGCATTACGCCGGGAGCTGAATGCCGCCAGGGGCGCGGACTCCGCCTACGATCACCATCTGGAGCGAATCGACCGCTTGCTCAACGGAAATCGAGATACGCTGCAGGCGCGCGCCAGACAACTCGTGGAGTGGCTGGCGCTGGGACTGCAAGCCAGCCTGCTGCATCGCTTCGGGCGTGCCGAAGTCGCATTCGCCTTCAGCGCCATGCGACTGCGGGAGCCGCATTTTTGTTACGGCGCCGCTGAGTCCACCGCAACGGCAATTCTGATCAAGCGCGCCCTGGCGGACAGGTCGATTGATCCATAAAGGTGCCTCTGATCTATTCCCATGGGGCTCCCTAAAGGTAGAAATTTTAATCTGCTGCCCCAATACTGCTGCAGAGTACTTCGTGTGGCGGGTCTCATCTTACGGACAAAGCAGGTACAATCCACGGGAAAGCATCCGGTTTCAGCCCATGCCGTACCGGAAAAGGTCAAAACAGGAGGTTAGTTCTCAATGGCAACACATGATCGGGTAATTAGTGCGGGTCAAGAGCGTGCGGTTGCAACAAACAAGGTCATTCGCAATACCTACACCCTCCTTTCCATGACGCTGGCCTTCAGCGCGGTCATGGCCGGCGTGTCCATGGTCAGCGGCGCTGCACCCTTGCCCTGGTTCGTTGTCCTGGGCGGATACTTCGGGCTGCTGTTTCTGACCAGCTCGCTGCGCAACAGCGCCTGGGGCATTGCCGCCGTTTTCGCCCTGACCGGCTTCATGGGCTACACCCTGGGGCCGCTGCTCAGTTTCTACATGGCCACCTTCAGCAACGGCAGCCAGTTGGTGATGATCGCCTTCGGCGGTACAGCGGCGATCTTCCTCGGCCTGTCAGGCTATGCCTTGACCACCCGCAAGGATTTCAGTTTCATGGGCGGGTTCATCTTCGCCGGCATCCTGGTGGCCTTCCTGGCCGGCCTGGGTGCAATGATCTTCAGCCTGCCCGGCCTGGCGCTGGGGGTCAGCTCCATGTTCATCCTGCTGATGGCGGGTTTCATTCTGTACCAGACCAGCGAGATGGTGCACGGCGGCGAGACCAACTACATCATGGCCACCGTGGGTCTGTACGTGTCCATCTACAACATCTTTACCAGCCTGTTGCATCTGCTCGGCTTCTTTGGCGGAAACGACTGATTACAGTCTCCTTTAAGGCGAGTTGATAAAGCCCCGCGAATGCGGGGCTTTCCTTTTCAGAGGCCGAATCCTTCGCCCGTGCCACTGCCCTGAAACCAGTCCAGCCGCTCCCGTAGCCGCACGACACCGCCGATAATGACCAGGGTCGGTGCCCGGGCGCCGCCCTCCCTGACGCGATCGGGCAAGGTGGCGATGGTGGCAGTGAAAACGCGTTGGCTGTCGGTTGTGCCCTGCTCCACCAGCGCCGCTGGCGTATCCGGTGCCATGCCGTGCGCGATCAGCCCCTGGCAAAGCGGCTCCAGCGTGTGCAGACCCATGTAGCAGACCACGGTCTGGCCCGGGCGCACCAGGCCATGGAAGTCGAGTTCCAGCCCTCCTTCCTTGCGATGCCCGGTAACGAAAACGCAGGACTGTGCATAATCCCGATGCGTCAACGGTATGCCGGCGTAGGCTGCACAGCCGCTTGCCGCCGTTATTCCCGGCACCACCTGAAAGGGAATACCGGCCTCCATCAGTTCCTGAATCTCTTCTCCGCCACGTCCGAATATGAACGGATCCCCACCCTTGAGCCTTGCCACCCGTTTGCCGGACGCGGCGAGATCCCGCAACAGGCTGTTGATTTCGCCCTGGGGCACGGGGTGGTCCTCGCGTCGCTTGCCGACGTATATCCTTTCCGTACCCTCCGGAACCAGATCGAGAATGGCCGGTGTCACCAGACGGTCGAAGACCACCACATCCGCCTGCCGGAGCAGATTCAGCGCACGCAGTGTCAGCAAATCGGGAGCACCCGGACCCGCACCTATAAGGTATACCTCTCCCCGGCCGCTATCGCGCGGGTCTGAAAGCCCACGGTCCGGTGTAGTCGCATTTCCATCTTGCATGGCATGTCCTTCATACAATGGTGGGCAAAACTTTACGAAGTCGTCATGCTTTCCAAAAGAAACAATTTACTTTAGCGTTATGCAAACAGGTTATAAGGAAGGACCTTCCGCACCATGAAACTGAATCAGTTGCGTTATATTTTTGAAGTCGCCCGACGGGACCTGAACGTCTCCGCCGCGGCTGAAGCGCTCTACACCTCTCAGCCTGGCGTGAGCAAACAGATTCGCATGCTCGAAAGCGAGCTTGGCGTGCAGATCTTTGAACGCAGTGGCAAGCACCTGACCCAGATCACCCCCGCCGGTAAAGAGATTCTGGTCGCTGCCGAGCGCATTCTTGGCGATGTGCGTAACATCCGCAGCATCGCCCAGGACCATGTGGATGAATCACGGGGCAGTCTGTCCATCGCCACCACCCATACCCAGGCCCGGCATGCGCTGCCACCGGTGGTGCGGACGTTCCGGCAACGCTACCCGAACGTCAGCCTGCATATGCATCAGGGCACGCCAATGCAGATCGCCGACCAGGCGGCTCGGGGTACCGTGGACTTTGCCATCGCCACGGAGGCCATCGAACTGTTCGAAGACCTGGTGATGATGCCATGCTATCGCTGGAATCGCAGCGTGATCGTCCCCAAGGGTCATCCATTGCTGGACGCCAAACCTCTGACCATCGAGGCACTCGCGGCCTATCCCTTGGTGACATACGTGTTCGGCTTCACCGGGCGGTCGAAACTGGACAAGGCCTACCGTGAGCGCGGCCTCGAACCTGACGTGGTCTTTACCGCCACCGATTCCGAAGTCATCAAGACTTATGTGGCGCTCGGCCTCGGGGTCGGCATCATTGCCGGCATGGCGTTCGATCCCGACCGTGACCCAGGCCTTGCCGCCATCGACGCCAGCCATCTATTCGAGCCCAGCATAACCAACATCGGTTTTCGCCGCGGCGCCTATCTGCGAGGCTATATGCGGGACTTCATTCAGATATTCGCGCCTCATCTCACCGATGCTGTCATCCAGCGCGCAATCGCCGCCCGTGGTCGCGAGGAGCGCGAAGCACTGTTCCAGGAGCTGGAACAGCACCTGGCGGATTACTGAGACACGCCACGACTAGAACACGTAGGCGTCATCCCCCATGTACGGGCGCAAAACGTCGGGCACGCGAACACGCCCGTCTGCTTCCTGATAGTTCTCCAGCACCGCGATCAGGCAGCGCCCTACCGCTAGCCCGGAACCGTTCAGAGTGTGCAGCAGTTCCGGCTTGCCGGTCTCCGGATTACGCCAGCGCGCCTGCATGCGGCGGGCCTGGAAATCACGGCAGTTGCTGCAGGAAGAAATTTCCCGATAGCGATCCTGCCCGGGCAGCCAGACCTCGAGGTCGTACGTCCGGGCGGCGGAGAAGCCCATATCGCCGGTGCACAGCTGCAGCACGCGGTACGGCAACTGCAGTCGGCGAAGCACCTCCTCCGCATGACCCGTCAGTGTTTCCAGCGCCTCGGCCGATTGCTCCGGCCGTACCAGGTGCACCAGTTCGACCTTCTCGAACTGGTGTTGCCGAATCATCCCGCGGGTATCCTTGCCGTAAGCGCCGGCTTCCGCCCGGAAGGCCGGACTGTGGCAGACATACTTCATCGGCAATGCCTCGGCCTCGACGATCTGCTCGCGGACGAGATTGGTCACGGGCACTTCGGCAGTGGGTATCAGGTAATAGCCCTGCTCGCCGTGGATCGCAAACAGATCGTCACCGAACTTGGGCAGTTGGCCGGTACCAAGCATGGCGTCCTCGTTGACCATGAAGGGCACATTGACTTCCAGATAACCATGCTCCCGGCCGTGCAGATCCAACATGAATTGCGCAAGCGCTCGGTGCAGCCGGGCCGCCCCGCCTCGCATCACAACGAACCGCGAACCGGCCAGGCGAGCACCTGCCTCGAAGTCCAGCAAACCATGCTCGGCACCCAACTCGACGTGATCACGAGGCCGAAAATCGAATTGACGGGGCTCGCCCCAGTGACGGATTTCCAGATTATCGTCTTCATCCTTGCCCACCGGCACCTCGGTATCCGGTATATTCGGCATTTCCAGGTGCAATGCGTCCAGCGCTTCCTGCAGTCCGGAGAGCTCCGATTCCGCGGATTTCAGGCGTTCGCCCAGATCGGCCACGGCATCCAGGAGCGGTTGGATATCTTCGCCCTGCGCCTTGGCTTTGCCGATGGCCCTGGAGCGCTGATTGCGTTCATTCTGCAGTTCCTGCGCCTGCACCTGGAGTTGACGACGGCGATCGTCGAGTTCCCGGTAACGGGTAACATCAAGGCTGTAGCCCCGGGTTTCCAGTGCAGCGGCGATTTCTTCCAGGCGAGTACGTAGTTGTCTGGGGTCCAGCATCAGTGTTTTCCCGTTCGGCATAGGTATCCAGCAAGGCCACGGATTGTACCCGCTGGACAGCGCGAGGATAAGCACTAGGGAGCCACCAGAACCAACTGGCATTCTGATGCGGAGATTGTATGGACCTGTTCACTGACACTGCCGCCACCGAGGGCGAGCCGCTGGCGTCGCGCATGCGCCCACGCACGCTGGACGACTATGTGGGTCAACAGTCACTCCTGAGCAGCGGCAAACCCCTGCGCCGCATGGTCGAAAGTGGCGCCGTGCGCTCCATGGTCCTATGGGGTCCGCCCGGTGTCGGCAAAACGACCCTGGCACGGATTATCGCCCGGGCCGTGGAAGCTCACTACATCCCGCTTTCCGCCGTAACCGCCGGCGTAAAGGACATACGGGCGGCGGCGACCACGGCCGAGCAACGCCTGCAGCACGGGCAGCGCACCATCCTGTTTCTGGACGAGATTCATCGATTCAACAAATCCCAGCAAGATGCCCTGTTGCCGCATGTGGAATCCGGCACGCTCACCCTGCTCGGCGCCAGCACCGAGAACATATCCTTTGAACTGAACGGCGCGCTGTTGTCGCGTCTGCGCGTCTACGTGCTCAAGCCATTGATCGAAGAGGACCTGGTCGAAGTGATGCGTCGGGCGTTGAAGGATGAAGACCGCGGTCTTGGTCAGCGCCGGATCATTGTGGACGATGCTCTATTGCGACGCATGGCCATCGCATCGGGCGGCGATGCCCGGCGTGCGCTCGGTCTGCTGGAAACCGCCTGTGACTTTACCAGCACAGATGGCGAGGTCGAGCGTCTCTCGGAACAGGCCGTCAACGACGTGGTCGGCCATATCGGTGGCGCCATGGACAAGGGCGGCGACGCTTACTACGACCTGCTGTCGGCCATCCATAAATCGGTCCGTTCATCCAGACCCGACGCGGCCCTGTTCTACATAGCCCAGTTCATCAATGGCGGCGGCGATCCAATCGACGTGATACGCCGCCTTACCGCGATCGCCTCGGAAGACGTCGGCAACGCGGATCCACGCGCCCTGCCCCTGGCCATCGCGGCCTGGGATACGTATCTTCGCCTGGGTCAGTACGAGGGTGAGCGTGCTATTGCTCATGTCGCCATTCACCTGTCCATAGCGCCGAAGAGCAACGCCATCGATCAGGCCTGGAAGACCGCCAGGCGCTTTGCCGCCGAACACCCGCATTACGAAATACCGCGCTACATCCGTAACGCGCCGACGAAGCTGATGAAAGAGCTGGGCAACAGCGACGGCTACCGGTACGCCCACAACGAGCCCAATGCCTACCCGGCGGGACGCGATCACGACTGCTGGCCCGAGGGGGTGCCGTCAGCGCGTTTCTATCAACCCAGGGATTACGGTCAGGAGAAACGGTTCAGGGAGATGATGGATTATCGGGCCGGTCTTGATGACGCCCATGACAAGGACCGTGAGAAATAGACTCCGCGGTCATCGCCCAACCATGCGCCGTCGCCGCCTATCGCCGGGTAACCTCTCCTATCACGTCGACGCCATCCGGCGGGCGAAACGAGAAGTTCTTGGGATCGAGGTCAGGATTACGCTCCAGGCTACTGAGTGAAAGAGTGTTTTCCTGGCCCATGCCGTCGCGAACGATCACCGTCACGGGCACCCCATCGGCCATCCGCAATCTGACCGACGTAACTTCCCAGCCTGCATCCTTCGGCGTCAGCGTGATCCAGCCGTCCTCGGCCGCTATTTCAAATTGCGATTGCAAATCGTCCAGCCGTCCACTGAGCATCAATGCCGGACCGGTACCCAGCACCTCCTGCAGCGGACGCACGGTAACCTGCTCCAGATCGACATCGTAGACCCAGAGATTGCGCCCATCGGCAACAATGTCCTGCTCGAACGGGCTTTCATAGTGCCAGTTAAACCGGTTTGGGCGCTGAATGGCGAGTGTCCCTTCGCTCTTCTCGATGAGACGCCCGTCCTCATCCCGTGTTTCCTGAACAAAACGCCCGGACAGACTGCCTACCTCCGTGTAGTACCGTTCCAGTTCGTCGATACCGTCGGCAAAGGCCGGTACCGCCAGCAACACCATGAGCGGGATACTCACTAGAACACGCAGACAGGACATGGACATCTCTCTTTTGGGCGGACCCGGCCGGGGGTACGAATCAGGCACGACGGATTGGACTCCGATGCCCGGCATCGGTTCCGGCTATCGTCAATCCTTCGGTGGAGGCGGCGCCAGCACTTCCCGGCTGCCGTTGGCCTGCAAGGCACCGACAATGCCGGCGCTCTCCATCTCCTCGACCAGTCGAGCCGCGCGGTTGTAGCCGATCTTGAGCCGGCGCTGCACACCCGAGATGGATGCCCGACGGCTTTCGGTGACAATCCGCACTGCCTGATCGTAGAGCGGATCGCTCTCGCCATCTCCGCCGCTCTCGCCCGACAGGCCCGGGATCGGCAGGGAATCAGAGGTTTCATCCAGCACACCGTCAATGTAATCCGGCTCTCCCATCTCCCGCAGGTGCGCCACGACCTTGTGTACATCGCCATCGGAAACGAACGCGCCGTGCACACGCACCGGCAACCCGGTACCAGGGGGGAGGTAGAGCATATCGCCATGGCCGAGCAGCGCTTCGGCGCCCTGTTGATCGAGGATGGTTCGGGAGTCGATCTTCGAGGACACCTGGAAGGCAATCCGGGTGGGAATATTGGCCTTGATCAGCCCGGTAATCACATCTACCGACGGGCGCTGCGTCGCCAGAATCAGATGCAGGCCGGCCGCCCTCGCCTTCTGCGCCAGGCGGGCGATGAGTTCCTCTACCTTTTTGCCGACGATCATCATCATGTCGGCAAATTCATCCACGACCACGACAATGTAAGGCAGCGGTGCGAGCTCCGGCGGCTGTTCGTCCGGCTCCAGGCCCGGTGCCGTCCAGAGTGGATCTTTCAGCGGCTCGCCGGCGGCGCTGGCATCCTTGACCTTGCGGTTGTAGCCGGCAACGTTTCGCACGCCCAGTGCGGCCATCAGGCGATAACGGCGCTCCATCTCCCCGACGCACCAGCGCAATGCGTTGCCGGCATCCTTCATGTCGGTAACCACCGGCGCGAGCAGATGAGGAATGCCATCATAAATCGACAGTTCCAGCATCTTGGGATCGATCATGATCAGGCGCACATCATCCGGGGGATTCTTGTACAGCAGGCTGAGAATCATCGCGTTGACGCCGACGGACTTGCCGGAGCCGGTGGTGCCGGCGACCAGCAGATGCGGCATCTTGGCAAGATCCACGACAATGGGCGCGCCGCCGATGTCCTTGCCCAGCGCCATGGATAGCGGCGAGTGGGCCTTTTCCCAGGCCTCCGAGCGGACAATCTCGCTGAATGCGATGATTTGCCTGTTCTCGTTTGGAATCTCCAGGCCGATCACGGACTTGCCCGGTATTACCTCCACCACCCGGACGCTGATGACGGACAGCGCCCGCGCCAGATCCTTGGCCAGGTTGCTGATCTGGCTGACCTTTACGCCGGCTGCGGGCTGCGCTTCGAAGCGGGTGATCACCGGGCCCGGCTGCACGGCCACGACTTCGATCTCGACACCGAAATCCGCCAGCTTCAGCTCCAGCTGCCGGGACATGGCGGCCAGCGATTCGCGTGAATATCCGGCCTGGTGCGGAGGCGGCGGATCGAGCAGGTTGACCGGCGGCAATCCATCCGACGTCGGCGCCGATGAACGGAACAGCGGAATCTGCTTTTCCCGTATCGTCTGCGTTCCGGCCTTGAGCGGCGGCAGCGTGGGCTCGATCTGGGGCGCCTTGCGGCTCTTTACCTTCTCTGCCTTGATGACACGGGACTCCGTGCGGGCGCGCTTCGCGCGGCGCCCGGCCAGATAATCCCGCAACAGCGTGATGCCGCTGCCGAGGCGAGCGAACAGTTGCAGAACGAGGTGCCCCACCAGATCCATCAGCGTCACCCAGGACAAGCCGGTGAACAGCGTAATACTGGCCAGACATAGCGCCAGCAGCAGCAGGGTCGCCCCCAGATCGCTGAACAGTCCGGCCAGCCAGTAGCTCACCAGATCGCCGAGTATTCCGCCGGAATGCAGCGGCAGTGTTCCTGCCACGGCCTCCACATGCAATGCAGCCAGCGCCGCACCCGAGGCCACGGTAAGCACGAACCCGGCGGCACGGAGGCCAAATACCCCCCAATGGAATTGTCCGTCGCGGCGCTGCCAGCACCATGTTAGCCAGCCGGAAAACGCTATCATCACCGGAAACAGATAGGCCAGATAACCGAACAGGTGCAGAAACACGTCCGCAAACCAGGCACCGGCCACGCCCCCCGCGTTCTGTACCTCGGCGCGGGCATCGCTGAAGGACCAGCCAGGGTCCGTCGGGCTATAGGTAATCAGCGCCGCGAATAGATAGATCGCGACCGCCATCAGCAGAAAAAGTGATGCCTCGCGCAGTCCGCGAGTCACATGATGCCCCAGGGGAGAGGGAAGCTTCTTGTCGGTTCCGGAATCAGCCACTGACCACCCACG
This sequence comes from Aquisalimonadaceae bacterium, assembly GCA_040877625.1. Classification (GTDB taxonomy): domain Bacteria; phylum Pseudomonadota; class Gammaproteobacteria; order Nitrococcales; family Aquisalimonadaceae; genus Methylonatrum. Next base: position 3,869 of record JBBDNK010000010.1, on the reverse strand, counting down.
CTCTAGAATTCGCGTTAATTAAATATCCCAAGTTACTATCTCTTATGGAAAATGCAATGGAAAGCTGTCGCCTCCTGACGACTGGCTCTCGGCGTCAACGCCCAGGTAGTGCCTCGGTAGTGCGCTGTTCGCGAGTATATCGGCTCTGGGCCGTTGGAGACATGATAGAAAGCGATGATGTTCAAATTAGGGAGCCCCATGGGAATAATTCAGAGGCTCCCTAGTCTTACTCTCGAGAAAATCCGAGTCTCGCCTGTCTCTTCTTGAAGACAGCTTGGCTGTGCAGATTCTGTCGTTCCGCATCCGCGGCGTCGATTATGTCTCCGAGCTGGTTCGAGCCGATGTCTATTATAGAAAGTAGCGTTCGCGGACCAACCGATTTCTTCCGATGCTCCGGCGATTGGCGAGCAGTACCAGCTTACCCGTCAATGCTCCGGCACGTGCCGTGGGGCCCCTGTCATCGGGAAACGTACGATATGAAACGGCTAACCTCATCCTTCAGCCTCCCCACAAGCCTGCTGATCCTCTTGCCGGCGGCAACCGCCACCGCTGACTTCGAACTGCACGGTCGCTTTCACCTGGACTACGCGATCCACTCGGAGGACCGCAGCGACCTGGGCAATCAGTTCCTGCTGCGTCGAGCGCGGCTGGGAGTGGAAGGCGACATCGCTAACGACTGGTCGTACCGGCTGGAAGCCGATTTCGCGGAGAACGTGCTGGAGGCGAAGAATGTTTATGTGAGCTACGACGGCTGGCGGAACGCCGAGGTAACCCTTGGCCATTTCAAGGTACCGTTTGGCCTGGAACAATTGACGAGTTCAGACAGCATGACGTTCGTCGAGCGTTCCCTCCCGTCGGAGGCATTCACGCCGTCACGCCGAATCGGCCTGGGTCTGGAGACCAGCGGCGGTGACTGGCTGGCGCAGGCCATGGTCTTCGGCCAGGAAGTGGGCGCCGAAGTCAGGAACACGGACGCCGATGAGGGCATGGGTATTGGCGGCCGCCTGGTCTTCAGCCCTTCCTCCGGTGAACGTGGCCAGTGGCACTTCGGCGTTGCCGCATCCACGGAGCAGCCGGCCAGCCTGGATTTGCGACAGACCAGGTTCCGGTCCTATCCGGAATCCCGCCCCACGGGTGTCCGTCTGGTGGATACGGGTAATATAAACAACGTCCGCTGGATTACGCGACTGGGGCTTGAGGCGGCCTGGGAGTCCGGGCCTTACTCTGCACAGTGGGAGTATATCCAGGCCGATCTGGACCGCCGCAGCGGCTCCTCCGATCCGGGATTCAATGGCTGGTACCTTAGCGGCAGCTGGGTTCTGACTGGCGAGTCCCGCCGTTATCGGGACGGTCGCTTTCGCAGTGTCCGGCCGGATGGCGACAGCGGTGCCTGGGAACTCGCAGCGCGCTTCAGCTCCATAGACCTGGACGACCGTGGCATCCAGGGCGGCACCGAGAAGAACCTGGCACTCGGCGTTAACTGGTACCTGAATGACCAGCTCCGCTTCATGCTCAATGCCATCTTCATCGATAGCGAGGGCCCCGCCGGCGACGATAACCCGACTATATTGCTGGCGAGAACGCAGCTGACTTTCTAGATCGAGGGTCGCGAATCCAGCCCGTGACTACCCGGGCAGCGCGGTTATGGCTTTGCTGTACAACGTCCTACGACTCCGTTCGCAGATCCATGATTCCTGTCCGCGGCCAGTTCGATCAGGAACTATTACCTACGGTTAGGCCCTCGACAGGGCGGCAGGCATTACATACCATCAACCGCATCCACCCTTCACGTTAGGAGACTCTGGTTATTCACACGACCGCGTGAATAACCAGGGTCTCCTTAAGGACCACCATGCACGTTGAGGTCCTCACTGCGCTTGAAGATATTCCAGCGCCAGCCTGGAACGCCCTGGTCGGCACGGACAACCCGTTCCTGCGCCATGAATTCCTCGCCGCCCTGGAACGCCACGGCTGCGTGGCGGCAGAAACCGGGTGGCAGCCGCATCACCTGTTGCTGCGGGAGGGCGAACGCTTGCTCGCCGCCGTGCCCGCTTATCTGAAATCGGATTCCTGGGGCGAGTTTGTCTTCGACTGGGCCTGGGCGAGTGCCTACGAGCGCTCCGGCCGCGCGTATTACCCGAAGCTTGTTTGTGCAGTTCCCTATACACCCGCCAGCGGGCCGCGGCTGTTGCTGGCGGACGGCGTCAACCCGGCGACTGCCGCCGAAGCGTTGGTCGCTGGCGGCAAAATAGCCTGTGAACGCCTGGATCTGTCATCCATGCATTGGCTTTTTCCGGAGCCGATACAGGCACAGGCACTGGCCAATGCGGGGCTTTCCACGCGCGTTGGCTGTCAGTTCCACTGGCGGAACCCGGGTTACCGTGATTTCGGAGATTTTCTCGACAGCTTTAGCAGCAAGAAACGCAAAAACGTCAAACGAGAGCGCCGTCAGGCCCGGGAACAGGGCATCACGTTTGAGATCGTCCCCGGTGACGCCGTCACAGCGGAAGACTGGCAAATTTTTCATCGCTACTACCAGCGCACGTTCCACGCGCACGGCAATCTACCGACCCTGACGGCTGAATTCTTTCAGGATATCGGGCAACGGCTGCGAGACCGGGTACTGATGGTTCAGGGCCGCGATGCCGCCGGTCTGGCTGCTACCGCACTGCTGCTGCGCAGTGATACGACACTGTACGGGCGTTACTGGGGCTGCCGAGAGGAGCGCCCGGGCGTTCATTTCGAAAGCTGTTTCTACCAGGGCATCAACTATTGCATCGAGCACGGTCTGAGCACATTCGAGCCCGGTGCCCAGGGCGAACACAAGATCGCTCGCGGCTTCCTGCCGACATTGACCCGCTCCTGCCACTGGATCGCCGAGCCGGAGTTTCGCTCTGCCGTGGACGATTTCCTGCGCCGGGAATCGGCAATGATCATGCGCTACATGGACGATCTGAACAGCCATAGCCCTTATCGGGATCCGCCGGAGGCCACGTTCGATCCGATCGGAGCAGACCTGACCGGAACACGATGACAAGCAAACGCCTTTATCTGCTCGACCATGAGGACGAAGCCTGGTTTCCTCCGCTGGACCAGGCCCTCGACGAGCCCAACGGTCTGCTCGCAGTAGGGGGCACGCTCTCGCCCACCCGCTTGCAAGCCGCCTACGCGCAGGGGGCTTTCCCCTGGTTCGAGGAAGACCAGCCCATACTCTGGTGGTCACCGGACCCGCGAGCGGTGTTGTTTCCCGAGCGATTGAGAGTGACCCGCAGTCTCGGCAAACGCATACGAAACGGCGGATTTCGAGTTACCATGGATACCAGCTTCGATGACGTGATCGGGCATTGCGCGGCGCCGCGCCGCGACAGTCACGGAACCTGGATTACCCGTGACATGCGACAGGCCTACGGGGAGCTGCACCAGCGCGGCATCGCGCACTCCGTGGAGGTCTGGAAGGACAGCGAGCTGGTCGGTGGCCTCTACGGTGTTGGCATGGGCCTGGCGTTCTTCGGCGAGTCCATGTTCAGCCTGCAGCCCGACGCATCCAAGATCGGGCTGGTTTATCTGGTACGCCAGCTTGAACGCAGGGGATGCCAGCTGATTGACTGTCAGGTAGCCAGTCATCATCTGGCCTCCCTGGGCGCGACGGAAATACCGCGCGGGGAGTTTGCCCGCCGTTTGGCCATCGCCGTGGCGAGCCATCACCAGTCAGGCCCCTGGACGTTCGATCCAGGTTTTGAACCGCTCCGCACCTGATCCGGAGCCTTAAGGAGACACTGATGTATTCCCATGGAGCTCTGGCTTTGCAGCGTGCCCGGGGGCAAGGCGCGGCTCGCAGGCAATGGCGAGCCCTTGCCAAGAGGCGCAAC
>JBBDNK010000009.1:0-36413 GCA_040877625.1 Aquisalimonadaceae bacterium | reverse complement strand
TGCCTGCGAGCCGCGCCTTGCCCCCGGGCACGCTGCAAAGCCAGAGCACCATGGGAATAAATCATTGTCTCCCTAAGTGGTGGGCGCCCAGACTGCTGCCCGGTGGTGTCCGCTTCAGGCACTGCGCGCTTGCCACCCTGCTGCTTGCCGCGTTCGTTCTTGCCTACGGCGGCACCCTTGCCTACCTGTTTAACCAGGCGTCATTTCTGACGCAGCCGGGGGATCGCCTCGTCGTCGTCTTTCCTCCTGATACGCCCGTTGCCACCGCCCTCGAGCGGCTGGGCACTGCCGGTGCCGTCCTCTCGGGCACGGCCGGCATGCCCTGGTACTATCAGGCCGAAGCCGTCGACACAGGCGTTGCGGAACGCCTGGTCCGCAACGCGTGGGTCATGCGGATTCCCGGCAAACCAACCTTTGCCGGCTGCGTCGCCTTCGTCACCAACAAGCAACTGGCCGCGCAACCATGGTGAAAGCATTGTCCACGAACAGCGTACACAACAGATTGCGGGTCCAGGACGAGGCCGTTGCCTGGCCCCCGCATATCAGCGTCCCCGTGGCCTTTTGCGGCTTGTACATGGGGGTCGCCGGATTCTCCGGGGGCTTCGTGTCAGTGGGCGCGGCCGGGATGGTGGCAATTGGTATCGCGCTTGGCTTTACCGGCAATCTGAGTGCACGAATTCTCGTTGCCATGGTTCTCTGGGCCACCATCACAGGTCTCACCAGCATCAGCGCCGGGTTCGGAGCTGTCGGTTTCTATGTGATCGTGCCCGCCATATTCTGCCTGCTCTTCGTGGCGCTGGGACAAGGCCTCGGGATGGTGTCTGGGGCGCTAGTGCGTCGCAACGCCCGGCCAGGCATCGCGCCCGACGAGAAGACCCCGCGCGTGCCGGAAACAGACCCTGCGAACATCGGTTAGCGCTCGCAGAAACGCCATTGACGGAGCGAGCGATCACCGAGATACGCGTATTCGCGACAGCCGCATCCGTCACCCGGCCTGGAGATCCTCCCGTTTGAGAACCTGCTACGCGGCCATTGTCAGCACCGTCCACCCCAGTACAATCTGCGCCCCAACGCCGGTCAGAAACGCGATTGTTCGCGGGACGATGGGCAAGCCCAGGATGCAGACGGCAAAATGCCCGACCCTTGCCCAGAAGTAGACCTGGCATGCGGCTGCAGTCAACGCGCTACTCCAGCCCGCCGCATGGATGGCAACAACAAGCGGCCCGAACACAACAAGGTTCTCGATTGCGTTCATATGCGCACGCATCGCGCGCTCGGCCCATGGTGCCCGGGGTGGAGGGTCGGGCTGAGGGAACCACGCCCACCCGGGCGGGCCAAGTTCCTTGAACCGATTCGCCACATAGGGCATCCAGAGCAGTGCCGTAAACATACAGGTGGCGGCTAACCAGAACAGATCAGGGCTTGTTTTCATGCGAGTCGTCCTGTGGCGTCTTGATCATGGAGCGGCTAACGTATCCGGACACCTGATTTCAGGCCGGTACCAGCCGGCAACCGGATTGCCTGAGACGGAACTCACACGGGAGACATACGTGATACCGACAATGGAAGCCGTATCGAAGAGTGGGCCCAGGGTATGGCCGATCCGCGGACAGAACCTCGCCATTGAACAGTCGCAGTCAATGCAGGGCTCCGGGTCGTTCAAACTTCTACTTCAGGTGGCGGGGGCGGCCGAGATCCACCAGTCCGGCAGGCGGACCGTCCTTGGCGCCGATGAATTCTCCCTGGTCGATGGCGCGAGCCCTTTCCTGATCAGCGCGGGCGGTGCCTTTCAGCAGATACTCGTCACCCTGCCCCGCTCCCTGCTTGTTTCGCTTTACCGCGGCATTGAGCACCGAACCGCCGTTGGCCATGGCGGAAATGGAAGTGCGGCGCTGATTCGGGATTTTCTAAGGGCATTCGCGTCGTCCGGGGTGGACATGTCGGAGAACGGGCACGCATATGCCACATCCGCACTCGCCCACCTGCTGGGCGGCCTGTATCCATCGTCTGATTCCGCCGCCGGGGAATCACTTCATCGCAGAGCGTTGCTGCTGATCGACATGAACATTGCGGAAGCGGATGCCGGAACCATCGCCGCCCAGCTTGGAATCAGCCGGCGCTATCTTGATCTGATCTTTTCCCGTACCGGGGGCACCTTCAGTGAAGAACTCTGGAACCGGCGCCTGGCGGTTGCCGCCGACCGCCTGCAAAGGTTCAGTGCTCTGAGCATTACCGAAGTCGCCCACGCCGTGGGCTTCAAGGACAGTTCTCATTTTTCACGCGCCTTCCGCAGGCGTTACGGTCACCCCCCCGGCATCTGGCGCAGCCAGATTAGCGGAACCTGCGAATTCCCAGATACGCACCCTCGGAGATGTCGCTCCAGTCCCTGATCAACGTCAGGAACTCCCGGTAACTCTGGTAGGTCCTTCTGGAGAGTTCGTCTCCGGAGCCCGCTTCGGCGACCACGTCCCGGCTGATCTCCGCGAACGCCCGCAGCACCTCGTCGTCGAACCTCTGGATCCTGACGGTGCCGGCAGCTCTAAGATCGCGCAGGGCCAACGCGTTGTTGGTGTTGAATTCGGCAAGTGAAACCGCGTATTCGCTCGCCGCGGCCGTTTCGATCAGCCGCTGATCGCTTGTATCGAGACTCTCCCACACGCGCCTGCTGATACCCAGCGTCAAGGCGGTGCCGGGCTCGTGCCAGGCGGGATAGTAATAGTAGCCGGCCGCCTCGTGCAGACCCATGGCGGTGTCGAGCCAGGGCCCCAGCCACTCGCAGGCATCTATAGCGCCGGATCGTAACGCCTGCACGATATCGGAACCCGGCAGATTCACCACGGTGGCACCCAGCCATCGATAGACCTCGGCACCGGGCTCGGCCATCCGGTAGCGCAGCCCCTTGAACGCCTCCGTCGAGGTGATCTCATTCAAAAACCAGCCGCCCATCTGCGCGCCGGTGCTGCTGCAGAGCAGCGGCTTGATGTTGAACTGCGCGCATTGTTCGTCCCATAACGCCTGCCCGCCGCCGAAACGGACCCAGGCGAACAGCTCATTCGCGGTAAAGCCGAACGGGACACCGGAGTACAAATGAAATGCCGGCGCTTTTCTTTCAAAGTAGCCGATGTGCGAATGAAACATATCGGCGACGCCGGATTGCACCGCATCAAAGGTCTCGAAGGGACGCACCACGGCGCCCGCGGGGGTAACCTCGATTTTGATCCGGCCGTCGGAGGCATCGGCAATTGTCTGGGCCAGCCGCCGCGCGCTGGGTAATACCCCGGGGCCTTCCGGCCAGTCGGTGACCATCGTGAGGTGCCGGGCTCCCCGGGCGATCGCCGGTGCCGAGAAGCTGAAAGGCGCGACCGCGGCCAATCCCGCGCCGGCCAGAACGTCCCTACGCTTCATCGGTTGACCCCGGTTTTGCTTCGGTAATTCAACAGGTTCATGCTAATTTAACACGCTATCCGCCAGGGTGCCGGTTACCCGTGACAGCATCAGATTCCGAGCGTTCAGGGGTCCCAGCGCCCAAGGCCCGGGCGTTCGGGGTGCGCGCGCGACTGCTGCTCGCGTTCATCGGCATTACAGCATTCGCCGTGTTGGCTGCCGCGTCGGGACTTTACGCCTTCCGTGAGGTAGGCGGCCGTCTCGATGTCGTCGACAAACGTGTTCCACCCACGCTTTCCGCGCTCGAACTGTCGCGCTCGGCGGAACGCATCATCGCCGCCGCGCCTGCGCTGCTCGCCACAACCGATCGAGCGCAACGCGACGAAATCAATGCCAGGCTGGCTGCGGAAGTCGAGCGCCTGACCGACAATCTGCTGTCGCTGAAGAGCGAGGGAACGCAGACCGAAACGCTCGAACAAATCGAGCCGATCGTGTCCTGGCTGACGGCAAGCCTCGGCGAACTTGACGCACTGGTCGTCCGCCGGCTTGAAACAACCGAGCAGATCAGGTCATTGCGGCGCGGCGTCATCCAGACCAATACCGAGGTACAGCGTTTGCTGGCACCATGGCTGGCGGTCATGGATCACGAAATTTCCGCGCTGGCCGGCGAGGCGCGGCAACCCGCCGCGAACGAACGCGATGATGAAAGACGTCAGTTGGCATCGCTGATCCGGTTACAGCACGCCTTGCAGGTCGCCCAGCGGCAGGTTTCGGTCACCGTCGACATGCTGACCGAAGCTTCGATCACCGATCAGATACGACGGCTTCAGATTCTGGAATTTCAGCTTGAACAGGCATTGCAGAATCTCGTTGCACAATCCGCCGAGCTGGACTCCAGACTGCGGCCGCTATTCCTTGACCAGGTGGCACAGCTACGCCAATTCGTCGATCCACCAAATGCCATTTCCCGCGCCCGCAGGCAGGAACTGGCACTGATCGACCAGGGCGAAAGGCAGCTCGCGGAAACGGCGGATCTGTCGGCGCGGCTGACCGCCGCGCTTGACCAACTCGGCCGCACCGCCAGGGAAGACATCGGCGAGGCGATCCGGGACGCGCAGGGTGTCCAGCGACTGAGCGCCCGCGTGCTGGTCGCGCTGGTGGCGTTGAGCCTGCTCAGTTCGATCCTGATCGTGTGGCTCTACGTCGGCGGCAATATCGTCCGCCGCCTGACCGCGCTCAGCGACGGCATGCTCGCCATCGCTGGAGGCAGTCTCCGCACCCCCGTTGCAGCGCAAGGTACCGACGAGATCGCGGCCATGGGCCGGGCAGTCGAGATTTTTCGCCGCAACGCCGTCGATCTGCAACGCCTGCTCGAAGAGCGCAAGCAAGCGGCAACCCGACTCGAACGTCTGGTCGAGGAACGCACCCATGATCTTAGACAGAAGAGCGACCAGCTTGAGGTTGCCAACAAGTACAAATCCCACTTTCTTGCCTCCGCCAGCCACGATCTCCGGCAACCATTGCACGCACTCAATCTGTTCGTCGCGCAGTTGCAGACCGAATCGGACGCCACCGAGCGCAGCCGGCTCGTCCACCGCATCGACGCCACGGTCAGCGCGATGAATGCACTATTTGAATTGTTGCTCGACATGTCGAAACTTGAGGCCGGCATTCTCGAACCGCATTGTGCGGAGTTTCCCATCGAGCGATTGCTCAAGCGCATCGAGGTGAGCTTCGCCGATGACGCCACACAGAAGGGCCTGCGGCTGTCGGTTGTGCCGTGCAACGCCTGGGTGCGAAGTGACCCCGTCCTGCTCGAACGCATTCTGATGAACCTGGTTGCCAACGCCGTGCATTACACGGCCGGCGGCGGCGTCGTGATCGGATGTCGCAGGCGCGGCGGGCGCCTGCGCATCGACGTCTGCGATAGCGGACCAGGCATCCCGCCCGATCAACAGCGGAACATATTCGATGAGTACTACCGTCTGCCCGCGGGCGAGCCGGAGCGCGGTGGTGGGTTCGGCCTCGGCCTTGCCATTGTCGACCGGCTGGGGCGCTTGCTTGGCCATGAGATCGAACTGGATTCGCGGCTCGGCCACGGTTCGCGCTTTTCGGTCTCGGTGTCGCTGGTGGCGCAACCGCAACGCGATGTGGAGATACCGGCTTCGCCGGTGGTTGCCGATCCGGCCCGCGGCAAGCTGGTGGTCGTGATCGACGACGACGCGCTGGTGCGCGAGGGCATGGGCGGTATCCTGCGAAGCTGGGGTTGCCACCTGCTAACCGCCGATTCCGCGGCAACGGCACTCTCCAGTGTTGCCGCGGAACAGCGACGACCGGACCTCATCATTGCCGATTATCGACTGGCGGACGGAATGACCGGCATTCAGGCGATAGGGCGTCTGCGCAGCGAGCTCGGTGCCGCGATTCCAGCCTTCCTCATCAGCGGCGACACCGCGCCCGAGCGGTTGCGTGACGCGCGCGAGCACGGCGTGCACCTGCTGCACAAGCCGGTGCCGCCGATGCGACTGAGAGCGATGGTCAATCAGTTGCTGAAACCGCGTCACACGGCAGTCGCAACCACACCGGCGGCGGAGTAACCGGCTTCTGAAATCCGGGGTCCTCTTCGATCACCCGCCTCGGCCGCCCTCCTTTCGGCTCCACCCATACTTCAGTACCAGTACCAATGCACACCCGCAGGCATGCCGCACGTCCCGTCTTTCCTCGTTCTACACCCATTCCGATACCTGGGTAGCGCGACTCCTGGCTGATTCATTCGACCGTGGCACACGCATAGGCTTGTTTCCGTAAGGTCAATTCAAACCGGGAGCACGTTATGAAAACGCCATTCGTAGTTGCCATTGCGGCCGTGGCCGTACTCTTTGCCGGCAGCGCCGTCGCTGCCCCCGTGTCCGTGGAAGTGCTACTCACGCCTCAGGAACAGATGAAGTTCGACTTCGCGGATGGATCGAAGCACTTTGTCCTGGCGGTTCGTCGCGAGGGAGAGGCCCGGGGCTCCGGTGTATTCGCGGGTGCCGCGGTCACCGAGTTCGGATGGCACGATGTTAACCCCCCCATTTCGGGCGATCCTCAGGGCTATCTGCAACTAACCACAAAAAACGGCGATATCGCCGTGTTGCGCTGGACGGTGAAGGCCGTTTTCATCAAGGGCGACAAAGGGCCGGCTCTCTTCGACAACGGCGTCTGGGAGTTAGTCAGCGGCACGGGTCAGTTCAAGGAAAAACGTGGCGTGGGTTCGCTCGTGATCAAGCCGCAGGGAGGTCCGAACCTGTTCATCCTGGACGGTGAAGTTGGCGAAAAACCCTGAAGGCAGTCAGGCTTCCCCACCGTGGCCGAGGCCGAAAGCCCCGGCCACGATGACGGCCTCGGTACGGTTGGTGACCTTGAGCGCCTTAAGAATGGCGGTGACGTGATTCTTCACCGTCGGCTCGGCGAGATTCAGTGTACGGCAGATTGCCTTGTTGGTTTTGCCCTGCATCATCAGCGCGAGCACGTCCATCTGCCGCGCGGTCAGTCCAAGCTTAGCGGCTGACGGCGGCCGTTCAGACCGCGGTTTTATTGCCGACACGGCTTGCGGACGACCGAAAACCTCAGGCGGTACGTAAACGCCTCCCGCGAAAATCAGGCGGAAGGCACTCAGCATGACCTCACGCTGGGCCGACTTGGGTATGAACCCGAGCGCACCCAGTTCGAGCGCGCGGACGATGTCGTCGCGGTCGATGCTGACCGAAAGCACAACCACGGAGATTGCCGGATAGCGCTCGCGCAGCGCGGTGAGAACGTCAAATCCGCTGCTGTCCGGAAGGTAGAGATCGAGCAGGATCAGTTCGAGTTCCGGATTGTCGTCGACGCATTGCATTGCATGACGCGAATCCGGTGCTTCGATGATCTCGGCGTCGTCCTTCAATTCCTTCAGGACGCCGCGCAGCGCCTCCCGGATCAACACATGGTCATCGACGACGAGGATCTTCATGCGTCGCATCCGCGCCAGGGTGAGAACAACACTATCTCACAACCAGCCCGGTATTCGATAACAGCGCCCGAATCGTCGCTGCCCTGATTCCCCCCAACTACAACGGAATCACCAGCAGCGTTTCGATGCGCCGCGAGTCCAGCACGGCAACCCGTTCGGCAAATCGCAGACGACCGCCATCGTCCACGATCCGGTCAAACATGCGGCCGCAGGCGAAGACGATCGAATCGCTCTCCACCGTCGTGCGCAGGATCGTAAAATTGCTACGCACACGGATAACACCGTTTTCCTGCCCGAGCACGCGCACGGCGCTTGTGCCGTGGCAGTACACCTGAGGCTCATAGATATTCGCGGTACGCAGAGCACTGATACGATCAGCCATCATGCCCCGACCATCGCAATAGATAAGGCTCAATGGCAGGCCGGCGTCATGATTCTCGCGGGTCGTGATGCGATAAATGCCGTCGGGCGTAAACAGATCCGGCCATTCCTCCAGCCGATCGTCATCAATGACGTGGCTGTACTCGGCAATGAGATCTTCGACGCGGAGCCGTAGTACAAGATCACCGTCACTCATAGTCATGCCTGATGCCTTCTTTATGCCAGGAGCCTGTCAGATGCCCATGCAGCTGCGCCAGCCTTTCCAGAAACCACGCACCGCCGCCTCCGTGACACGGGAGCCTTCGGTCGGCCGCACGTCCCGGCCACCCATCGGCATCACGGTCCTCGCCTCTGGATCCGCCCTGGCAGCTCGCTGTACCCAACCGCCGACGCAACCGTCTTCCATGGAGATGAAGCCGGCGGGCCCCACAAGATTGTTGACCTTCAAGCGCAGTTCCTGCATGTCCGCGTCGTCGTCCTCAAAACCGAGCACGGTCCATACCAGTTCGCTGCGGTCGACGCCCCGCGGGATTAGCTGACGTACCGCGATTGCGTTGAGAATCTGCTGCACCACCAGTGTCGGGAACACGCTCTGAATGGCATTAGTCACGTAATCACCGAGTTCCAGACGGTGTTCCATCATCGATGCATCCTGCAGGGCGTACTGATCCTGCAGCGAGCGCACCCGCTCGCGGCCGGCGGCGTCGTCGGAATCCGCGTTGCGCACCGTGTAGCTGAGATGGTGCCAGCCGTCCTCCGAGAGCTTGATACCACCGCTCATGTTGGGCCGCACAACGCCGAACGTGTTGTGAAACACGTGCAGCAGACTGGCGTGATAGGCGTCCTTGTTGTTCTCGGCGTAGAGCTTCCAGTTATTCGGCAGGATCTGGCTATGGTAACCGAGCACCTTGAACGGCTTGACGAAAACGCGATCGATATTGGCGGTCAGTTCCTCGCCGATATACGCGGAGAACGGCGGAGTCGCGTCGCTGAACGTGCCGAAGATCATGCCACCGTAGGTGTCGACGCGCAGCCGCTGCAGGCCGTGCTCCGCCTGGTCGAATTCGGGATCGAGGCCACCCACGCCGCGAACGCCGCGCTTGAAGGCGACGCCGGTCAGATTGCCGGCGAGGTCGTAGCTCCAGTTGTGATAAACGCAGGTGAAATCCCGCACATTACCGCGCGGCTTGTAGCACACCAATGCGCCCTTGTGCGCACAACGGTTGACCATGGCATTGACGGCGCCGTCCTGCGCGCGCGCGACGATGATCGGCGCATCGCCCACATAGGTGGTCTTGTAGTCGCCCGCGTTGGGTATCTCACACTCCAGGCACAGATAATTCCACGTCGGTCCGCGGAAAATGCGTTCCTGCTCCAGGGCGTACAGTTCGGGGTCGGTATAGACGCGGAACGGCACACGCGACAGGTCGTCATCGGGCCAGGTGAAGTCAGTAAATTGAGTCGTCATTGTTATATCGGCAACAGGCTTGGAGAACAGCAGAATATCAAACCACGATCACCATATGATGTTTTCGCTGATCAGATGGTGGCCACCGACGCGGGCGGCCGCTGTTCCGCCAGGCGCTCACTGTAACGATCAACAAGGTAGTCAGAGATATCCCGGGTGAGCAGCGTGAACTTCACCAGCTCCTCCGTGACATCCACCACCCGGTTGTACAGCGGCGAGGGACGCATGCGCCCCGCCTCGTCGAACTCCTCGTAGGCTTTCGGAACCGAGGACTGGTTCGGGATGGTCAGCATGCGCATCCAGCGCCCGAGGATGCGCATATTGTTCACGGCGTTGAACGACTGGGACCCGGCGTTCACCTGCATCAACGCCAGCGTCCGGCCCTGCGTCGGACGCACACCGCCGTAGGACAGCGGCAGCCAGTCAATCTGCGCCTTCATGATGCCGGTCATATTGCCGTGGCGTTCCGGGCTGCACCACACCTGCCCTTCCGACCACTCGGAGAGCTGGCGCAGTTCGACCACTTTAGGGTGGTCGGCGGGCGCGTCGTCCGGCAACGGCAAACCGGACGGATTGAAGAAACGCGTATCGGCACCGAAGTGCTCCAGCAGCCGGGCCGCCTCCTCGGCCAGAAGCCGGCTGTACGAGCGCTCGCGCAGGGAGCCGTACAGCAGCAGAATGCGCGGCGGATGCGTTGACGGGCGTACCGCACGCAAGCGCTCCTGGCTCGGCACATCCAGGTATTCGGGGGTCACGTTGGGCAGATCGGCTGTCATTGACCGTTTCCTTCGCTGAATTCGCCTTCACTCACGCGGTTGCCCTCACCGTCTGGGCCGCGGGGAAATGATCCCGCGTGCGGTTGGCAATACGCACCAGCGCCAGCATCAGCGGCACCTCTACCAGCACGCCCACCACGGTTGCCAGCGCAGCGCCGGACTGCAGGCCGAACAGGGCGATGGCGGCGGCCACGGCCAGTTCGAAGAAGTTGCTGGCACCGATCATGGCACCGGGAGCGGCCACGTTATGCGGCACCTTCCAGGCCCTGGCCCAACCATAGGCGATGAAGAAGATCAGGAACGTCTGCAGAATCAGCGGAATGGCAATCAGCACGATGTGCAGCGGGTTGTTCAGGATGACTTCACCCTGGAACGCGAACAGCAGAATCAGCGTCAGAATCAAACCGATGGGCGTCACCGGGGCGATGCGTTTCATGAAGACGTTGTCGAACCATTCCACGCCCTTGTACCGGATCAGCGCGACCCGGGTCAGATAACCGGCGGCAAGCGGAATAACGATGTAAAGGATCACCGACAGCGCCACCGTATCCCAGGGCACGACAATGTTGGACACGCCCAGCAGCACCACCACGATGGGGGCAAAGGCGAACAGCATGATGATGTCGTTCACCGAGACCTGGACCAGCGTATAGGCCGCATCGCCCCGCGTCAGATAGCTCCAGACGAACACCATGGCCGTACAAGGCGCGGCCCCCAGCAGGATGGCGCCGGCCAGGTACTCCCGCGCCAGCGCCTCGGGAATCAGCGGCGCGAACACCACCATGAGGAAAAACCAGGCAATGGCAAACATGGTGAAGGGTTTGATCAGCCAGTTCACCGTGGTGGTAATCACCAGCCCCCTGGGCTGCCGGCGCACCCCCAGGATGGAGCTGAAATCGATCTGCACCATCATCGGGAAGATCATGGCCCAGATGAGCATCGCCACCGGGATGGACACTTGCGCGTATTCATACTGCGACAGGGCCTCGGGAACCGTCGGCGCGAACTGTCCAAGGGCGATACCCAGGACAATCGCGAGCGCAACCCAGACACTCAGATAGCGCTCGAACAGCCCCATCCCTTCTTTGATATCCGGAGCCGTGTCGGTGTCGGTCAAGGTACTCATCAGGTCTCCTGTTGGCTTGTCTGTCGCGGCCGTCTGGTGTGAGCGGTTCAGTCGCACGCCACCGACGGGCGATTGGGCATGCTCGCAAGGCGCTGGCGGATATCCGCCAGCGCCTCCGCCTGGAATACCGCCTCCAGCACGTCCTGTGCCCACTGCGGCAGGTCCGGATGCAAGCGGTAGTGCACCCACTGCCCTCGGCGTTCATCGAGGACAATTCCGAGATCACGCAGGTGGCCGAGGTGCCGTGATACGCGCGGCTGCGACAGATCCAGCGCATGCACGAACTCGCAAACGCACAAGCGGCCTTCGGCCATCATCAACAGCAGGCATCGCAATCGGGTTGGGTCGGACAGTGCACGGAATAATGTTTCTGGATCACGCATATATGGATATCCGTATATTAGTTGACGCAAGCATACTTCACGAGGCGGCCCGCAGGCAATGTGTATGCCAGCGGCATGTTTAACCGATCAGACCCCGTCGCAGGAGGTTTGCGCCGACAAGCAACAAGGCCACTAGAACGACCCAACGGAAAACGTCGGGCCTCACCCAGCGTCGGATGACCTCGCCGAACAACAGGCCCGCCCCGAGCGGCAGCAGGGCCGCTACGGAGAGGCCAAGCAGTGGCGGTGTAACGATGCCAACGGCGATATAGCTGACGGCAACCACCACCGAGGCAAGCAGCATGGTCGCGCCCATGCTGGCGACAAATGCGTCTTTTGAGAGGTCCAGAGCCGAGAAATACATAATCAGGGGAGGTCCGAAGAGCGCGGCGAAACCGCCTAGCACGCCGCTGACAAGACCGGTCACCAGGCCTGCGGCTCGCTCCCGCGGCGTGGTAATTCGAAACGTAGGCGCGATGACCGTCAGGAGGACGTATCCGATCACCACGGCCCCCACCGACAGAAATACGCCCCGCTGGTCGAGGCGGACGACCATCGACGCGCCGAGCGCGCAGCCGAGGACGAGGGTCACGAACATCCACCGAAAACGCCACGCCACCTGCACGAAATGTCCACCGTTGAAGGCCTGCCATACGTTGCTGGCGATCAGCGGCAGACACAGCAGAGCGAGGCCCGTCCTGACGTCGACAAAGCTCGCGATAATCGGCAGCGCGACCACGGGCATTCCGAATCCCACCGCGCCCTTGACCGTGCCACCAATGAAAAAGGCAAGTGCCACTGCGCCTGCGATCAAAGTCATTTCGTCCATTTTCACTCCCTGCCGGGGAAACCATCCGCCGGGGTCACGCGGCATAGATAGCTCTTCAGGTTGGAGTGATCGGATACCGGGTCTCTCTGCCTTTCGTCGGTCAGGAAATTCACCGACTTCCATGGGTGGAAGGGCTGACTGGCGTCCCATCCGATCGGCACGTAGACCGCGTCTTCACGGATACCGGCGAACAGCCAGGCCCTGGCCTGGATCCGGCCGTAGGCCGTTTCGATGTGAACGATCTGCCCGTCGCCGATCCCCAGTTTTTGTGCTTTCGAAGGATGCATCTGAACGTAGAGATCAGGCCACATTTCCTGTGCCTGCCACGCGTAGTGCGTCCAGGAATGAAAATGCGGGGCCGGTGGCCGTCCGGTGATCAGCTCGGTGTCGAATCCGCGCGCCGCGAGCACGTTGCGCGGCGACTGCGCGTTGGGCTGCGTGATCTCCACCGGCACCGTATAGGCATCGCCCCGCATAAACGGATTGCGAACGGCGCCTGCATTGTCGCTCCGCCGGCTGACATACGGCATCTCAACGAGCCGCTCGGTGTCGCTATAGAATTCCGGGAGCGCTGAGAGGCCCAGAACTTTGAACCTGGCCTCCAGCGCCTCGGTCCAGAATTCAAGCTTGCCGCTCGGCGTCGGGAAGCGGTGGCCCTCGGGCCTCCCGTGCGCCGTTGTGCCCTCCAGGTGTAAGGTTTCGACTTCTTCGGCAGCTTCATCTGGGAGCGGTGCACGCACCCAGCGCCACGGAACCGAATGCAGCCGCTTTTGCGTACATCCGCGCATGGATGGATCATTGATGCACATTTCGTCCCAGAACAGGGCTGAATCCTTGTATTCTTCCTTCAACACATCGCCGTAACCGAACCGCTTACCAAGCTCAATCCAGATCCAGCCGTCAGGCTTCGCCTCCCCAGGCGGGTCGATTACCTTGTCAATCCAGACAATCCGACGGTCCTCGCTTGCTCTACCGATCTCACCCTTTTCCACCCCGGTTGCCGCCGGCAGTATGTAGTCGGCGTAGGCGCTGGTGTCGTTCTTGAAGAGTTCGACATGCACAAGCAGATCCAGCGACTCGAACGCTGCGCGCACTCGGCTCTGATTCGGCCAGGCGGTGAGTGGGTTGTTGGCGGTGATGATCGCCCGCATCGGATAGGGATCGTTGGCGAGCATGGCATTCAGCCAACTGGTTGGATTGGTGCCACCCGCCATTGGCTTCGTCACCGTCGCCCGCCGGTCCTGGGGGGCGTTGGCGACGACCGGCGTTGGCGTACCGAAATTGAAATAGGCGCCACCCTTTCGCCCGATGTTCCCGGTAATCGCCGCCAGAAACAGCAGGGCACGATTGCTCTGGGTACCATTGCTGTGCTGGTTTATGCCGCGGGCGCCAAAAATGACGCAACCGTCGGCAGACGCGATCTCCTCGGCCAGTGCCCGAATCTGTTCGGCATCGATGCCGGTAATCGGTGCGGCCCAGTCCGGCGAATAGTCTTTGGCAACGATATAGTCCCGCCATTCCTGCCAACCGAGCACCCATTGATCACAGAACGCCAAATCATGCAGCCCGGCCTCAAGAATGTGATGCGCCAATGCCAGCGCCAGTGCCATATCCGTCCCGGCGCTGATGGGCAGCCACAGGTCAGCCTTGCTGGCGGTCACCGTAAGTCGCGGGTCGACAGCGATCATCCGGGCACCATTTTTCAGGCGCCAGTTGTTGATCATGCCGAAATGGACCGGGCGCGATTCAGCCTGGTTGTCTCCGATATACACATACAGCGCGGCGCTGCCCAGATCGTCGGGCGTATAGCTGTTGCCGCTGCCCCCAAGCCCCATGGTCGCCTCGAATGCAACAAATTTGGCCTCCGAACAGAACGGCTCGGTATCGGCAAAATTCGGTGTGCCCCAAAGTTGCGTAAAAAGCCGGATATACCCCTTGCGCGTCAACGTGCCGGTCCGGGTGCCGGCAAAAATTCCCAGCGCCTCGGCGCCGTGCTCAGTGCGGATGGCGTCGAGTTTTGCGGCGATCTCGTCCAGCGCCTGGTCCCAGCCGATCGGTTCGAAACGTCCTTCGCCCCGCGCGCCAACCCGTTTCAGCGGACGCGTCAAACGCTCATTGCTGTTATACAACTGCAGAAGGAACTGCGACTTGGGGCAGACCTTTCCGCGCCACAGCGGATCTGCTTCGTTTCCGGTGACGCCAACAACCTTGCCATCCTTGAGGTGGTATTCGGTCGAGCAGCAGTTGAAGCAGATATTGCAGCCGCCCGCGACAACAGTGTCCGCCTTGCGATCCTCCCGCCGGGAGCGGAATGGAAACGAGACCGCCTTCGGTTCGATCGCCTTTCTCCGTTTCGGATCATCAACAACCGCGGGACGATGGCGGCTCTTCATCGAAAAGCCCTGGCCTCCCGAGGTCGTGTCGGGCTGCGCGAACTCGCGCGCTCCGCCACGCGTTCTTTCGAGAAAGAGATTGGACGGGCCAAGCAGGAAGGCGTCGTGGTCAACCAGGCTGCGCCCTTCATCCGCGGCTTTTTTCAGATGCTCGTCGCGTTCTCCGAATGTGATCGCCTCGCCAGGGCAAACGGTGGCGCAAGCCGGTCGCAAGCCCTCGGCGCGGCGATCGCCGCATAGATCGCATTTGACTGCATGATGGTCGATGGCATCGTAGCCCATGGCCCCGTAGGGGCAGGCTACGACGCATTCGCCGCACCCGGTGCAACGGGACTCGTCGACGCTAACTACTCCGGTGTCCGGGTCCTTGGTGATGGCTTTCGGGGTGACTGGGCAGGCGCGCAGACAGGCTGGTCGTTCGCAGTGCTGGCACGACAGGGTCAGAAAATCGAGAGCCGGGGCATCCGCACTCCCCAACCAGATCACGCGGTTATGGTTCTCGCCGGGCCCCAGACCATGTTCGGTCTTGCAGGCCGCCTCGCAACTCTTACAGCCGATGCAGCGCTCCAGGTCAATCATTAGAGAGAGTTGCATCAACAGTATCTCCAGGTTACGGGCCGCCAGCAGGACAAACCGTCACCAGGCGGTCACGTGCCACCAATAGATCTCGCCCTCGCCAGCCGCGTAGCCGGCAAAGAACGTCACGACGATGACGTGCACCGCCAGCCCGGCGAGGAATACCCATGCCAGCGCAATATGGAGCGGCCGCCAATAGGCCTGAATCAGCCTTACCGAAGCCCGCTCACCAATCAGACGCGCTTCCCGCCGTGCCAGGCGGTGAAAGGCCAGTGACAGGCGTGGCGCACGTACCCAATGGCGCAAGGTCACCGAGAACAGGGCTTCCTGCGCTTGCGGGTCCAGTTTCCGGAGCAGCTCCTGCTTTTGCCGGATAATGTTTCGAAGCTGGTCTTTCAGTTCCGGCGCGACCGGGAGAAACGGCGCGGATTTGGTTCCGAATGTCGCGGCCATGTGCCCGGAAATGTGCACTCGCGCGACTACGCCGGTGACCACGAGCGCCAGCAGGCAGGCCAGTATAACCAACGGCGGCCCTTGCAGGCCGGCCGCGGCATGGATAGCAACCAGGAAACTCCCCAGCACGCTGGCCAGCACGTGCAGAATGAACAGGCGGTTCGGTACCCTACTGGTGCCCGCACGCTTGCCCAGCGAGAACGCGAAGGGCACGAGCAGCAGGATCGATCCCACAATCCCGGCCGTCTGTAGTACGGGAGTGCCGGGCCGTTGCCACAACTCCGGCAAGGACGGCTTGACTAGCAGATAGACAAACAGCGCTACACCCAATCCCACTATAAGAGCAAGCAGGGTATGATCGGACAAGTCCGGCCGCCTGGGCGTTGATTGCGTCTGCTGATCTACTCTGACTTGCACGGCACCTCCGGGCGAATGCCGCCACCATACCAGTCTATGCGACTGCCTTTTGCAGCTGGTGGGAGCGGTAGGTCTGTAACAGGAATCCGCCCACGGCCAGCGCCGTGCTGATGATTAGCAGGCTCGGCATGCTCAGGAAGATCCACAGCACCGCCGTCACCAACCCCACGCCCATCATGGCCACGGTCAGCCAGTTGTAGCGGCCGTCGAGGCCGCCGTACAGAAGCACCGAGGCGTGGAACGCCGCAACCAGCAATGCCAGTACCGGCATGAGCAGGTCCAGGGTAATGTTCGGGAAGGCGAGCAGCTCCGGGTGGTAGACAAACGCGAACGGCAGCAGCAGCGGGATAGTCATGAACTTCATACTGGCCAAGGCCGCCGGCCAGAACCCCACCTGCCCTATCTTCGAACCAACGATCACGGCTGTTGCGACCGGAGGTGTAACGGCCGCGTACACCGCATAGTAGAAAATGAAGAAATGCGCGACGTGAGGATCCAGACCGAACTGACTCATGGCCGGCACCATCATGATCGCCACCAGCGTATAGGCCGCGGCCGTTGGCATGCCGAATCCCAGGATAATGCAGGTCACCATCGACATGACCAGCCAGAGCAGAGGCACGTCGCCTGCAAAGGCACGCAGCATCAGGGCCAGTTTCGGCGCTGCCGCTGTCGTTATCAGGGTTTGTGCCACCACCGCAATTGCCGCCAGTACAATGGCAATCTCCGCGGCCTGCCTGGCACCTTGCACAAGCCCTGTAGCCAGGCTTTTGATCGAAAACCACATCTGCGGCCATGAGGTCAGGTTCCTCGGCCTCAGCAGGAACAGGGCAATCCCCGCAAGGAGCGCCCACACGATGGCAATCTCGGGAGAGCGGCCAATCAGCAGCAAGTAGACCACCAGCCCCACGGGGATCACAAAGTGCGCCAGATGCCCTCTGACCAACGCCCAGTCGATGGGTTCCTCGTCAAGCACGATGGGCCGATTTCGTGCCACGACCATCGCGGTAATCAGAAGCCCGGCGAAGAACAACAGGGCGGGCACCAACGCCATCGCCAGAATCGAGACATAAGGCACACCCAGAAATGACGCCATCAGGATGGCTCCCGTACCCATGATGGGCGGCAGCACCTGCCCTCCACATGAGGCGACGGACTCAATGGCAACCGCGTCCGTGCTTCGGTACCCCTGCTTCTTCATGGTCGGTATGGTCACGGCCCCGGTCAGGGCCACGTTGGCCACGGTTGCACCCGTTACCGACCCCATCAGGGCGCTACCCACGATGGCGGTGAATGCCGCCCCTCCCCGGACGACCTGTCCGAGATACCGACCTAACTCGATGAACATCGACAGTACACCGGTGGCTCCGAAGACGGCGCCAAACAGGACGAAAAGGAAGATGTAGTTGGCAGATACATTCGTGACACCTGCAAATATTCCCGACGACCCTCCCGCAGCCAGAAACGCCATTGCATAGTCCACGGTGGGCATTCGCGCGGCTTGCAGAGGCCCCGGAATCATGTAACCGAAGAAAAAGTACGTGAGGAAGAACAAACAGACGATGGGTATTGCCAAGCCCCAGACCAAATAGACGGCCAACAACGTCGTGGCGATCACCGCGAGACCCATCGCAAATTCTATTGTATTGAGCCCCATCCCGAACTTCATTTCCAGCGTGTCGGACATTACAAGGAAGAAGGGGATGGTTATGAAGGCCAGCAGGAGCGCGAGCACGCTACCTACTCTCCTGAAGCCCTGCTCCTCGAATGCTTTCGGCAACAGCACCAGAATCAGAGCCGCTCCGAGATGCAATATCGTGTGCGTCGTCGTGCCCCAGGGAAACCAAAAGACGTAGACGATGTGATAGACCGCCGCGACAAATGCCAGGACAATCGTGAGCGAACTAATAACGGAGTTCACACGCTGGATGTTCATTCTGCTGGTCTCCTCCCGATATGGCTTTCCGGCTTGAGCGAGTGGAAGCCATCCGATCATCCGGTATTAGTGGGGGTCATGTATCCCCGTGCACTCACCTCCTTGTGAGTGTCCGGTCCGGTGTGTCGGTCACCGGAAATACGCGCGTTGCCGCATCAATCCAGCAATCCCGCCTCTTTGAAGGCTCGGCGAGCGCCTACATGGAAGTTCTCCGCCGACCACGGTCCCACCAGCGTTTCAGTCGTGGCCATGGTGCCCAGTGCCGCATGGTAATCGGGGAACCTGGTCGCGTTCTCCGCCACCAGCTTAGCCATCTCGTAGGCCAGATCCTCCGGGAACTCCCGATGTACCGCAAAACCAAACGCCAGATTGATCCAAACCGGAGACTCACCGTCGACAAAGGCGAAGTCCGGTATCAGATCCGCGTCGAGCTCGACCGTGGGCAGATCCATCCCCGCTTCCGCCGCCTTGCGCAGGACATCCTTTCCAAAAGACACGGGGTATACGTTATCGACCCGCGCCATCAACTCCATGGGCGGCCCAAGCATGAACGAACGGCTCCGGTCCGGCATAAAATTGACCAATGTGGCTGCGGCTGCCACACGCCCGTCCGCCAGCGCACTGTGCGCTTCAGCGGGACCGAGATACTCCCACTGAATATTCACGTCGGGCAGACCCCGTTCCTGAATCAGCGGCGCCAGCGCCCCGAAAGCCGTCTGGCCACGGCGCCCCAGGGCGACCCTCTTGCCGTCGAGGTCCTTCAGCGTCCTTATATTCGGATCCGTGGTGACCAGCCCCGAGGCATTATTGTTGTAATTGAAAAGAAGCTTCACGTCCCTCCTCAACTCCTCGGCATTAACCTCATGGAACGGCTCAATTTTTGCCTCCGCCTGCGTGAACTCGGCAATGCCGGTGCAGCCGACGATGTTTCGCCAAGCCGAGTTTTTGAACAGGTTCATGGTGCTACCACTGCACCCCGGGCCCTCACCGTTGGTCACTCTCAGCCAGGCGTGCTGACCCGCGGAAAGCTCTTCCAGGGCGCTGCCCACCGCATAACCCGTGGTGCCAAGTGGCGCTGTCATTACCTGCACGCGCTGTTGCTCACGCGTATCAGCGCCGGCAATAGATGACGCCGCAACCAGTGCCAGTACAGACAGACCACAAACACTGCCCATTCCAAACTGCTTCAATCTACTCATGGCAAATCCTCCTCCCAACTACTCGATTTTTAGGTAGCCTGATCCCTGGCAAGATTCTTCTTCTGCTTCCGTCTTGTCGGAACCAGCGATCTTGCTTCGCCGGTTGACCATATCCTGGCTGTCGCCCTTACTGATGAGCCCTAGGTTGGCCCCATCGCAAAAGTGCGACGGCGCTCCGCGTCAACCCTGGAGCGCGTTAACGATTTCCCGGCAAAAATCCGGGATGTCGGTCGGCTTGCGGGACGTGATCAGATTCCCGTCCACGACAACAGACTTGTCCTCAAAGACCGCGCCGGCGTTTTCGAGATCGTCCCTGATGGATGGCGCACCCGTTACACGGCGCCCCCGAATGACGTTCGCGGACGCCAGCATCCAGGTGCCGTGACAGATGGCAGCAACCGGCTTGCCGGCTTCGACATGTGTCGCCACCATGCGAACCATGGCTTTTGACAGCCGCATCAGGTCGGGGGCATATCCGCCCGGTACAATGACGCCATCGAAGGCCTGGTTAACCGCCTCGTCGGCCGAGAGATCAGCCGCGATCGGATGGCCGAGCTTCGACAGGTACTTCTCCCCGCCCGTACCAACCACCGTGACCCGCGCGCCGGCTTCCTGCAGCCGGAACAGCGGGCACCAAACCTCCAGATCGTTGTGATTGTTCTCAATCAGAAGGGCCACATGCTTGTTGTTCAGATTCATTGAGTCAAACCTCGAAGATCGTCAGAAACGGCGGATTGCGACCAGGCGTGTGTCTCGCACCAGTTCATGTTTCCCTATTTTAGATTCACTTCATTCGTATGATTCGCATGTTTATGAGCCTAATCGATTTCCAAATAAAGTCCATTACGTAGGCCACCTTGCAGCGTGATCCAGGGCGTGGCGCCTGCCCTGGCACCCTGCCTACTTCGGCGGACGTCCGTCGTTGTCCGGATCCGGGCAGCCGGGCGCGCCGACGATGACTTCGTGCTCCAGATCCTGCGTTATCTCGCCCATGCGCTTCAGCACATGCTGCGGAAGCGTGGCGTAGACGCGGGCGAAATTGGGATTGATCTTCTCCAGGGACTGCGCAGCGAGACTGGCTCCGGTGGTATCGCCGTCGACAATAAACGGCCCGAAGTTGTCTACCTCGATCAGCCACATCGCCTCGGGCAGCCCCAACTCCTCTTTCCAGTGGACCGCCTGGACGCGTTTCACCGCGCGCCCATAGAGGGCGGCCGCCCCGTAGCCGACGGTCGTGAGATAGACCGTCCCGGTTCGGCTGAACACGTCACGGTAAATGGACTGATCCATGCCGGCCTTGCCGATGACGGCGCGGATTTCGAAACGGCGAACATAATCAGGCACCCACCGCCAATAGCGGAAACTGGCAGTGGCCTGGATGGCGGAGATCCGGTAGCCGTCGGGGCTCTCCTCGTCTTCCTGCCCGGCCGGCGCGGCATGCATCTGCACATTGGACACGCGCGCCAGGTCCACGGGCGGCTCATTGCCTTTATCCAGGATGTGCTCGTAGACGAGCGCGCGGCCGGTGTGGATCAGCCCGTCCAGGTAGACGATGTCGCCGACGCGCAGTTTTTCCGCGTCCTCGGCGGTCAGGGGAATTTTCAGCCGGTATGTTGCCATGGGGGTCTGTTCTCCTAGTCGATGCCCAGCCGGCGGGAATAGGGCGTGAACCACGAGGGTAAGTCGCGCTCCTCGATCTCTCCCGATCCCCCGACCCGCACCACGCCGCGTCTGGCCGCCTGGCACAGCTGATGAATGCCGAGCGGCGTCAGGGCACTGTGCGTGTAGGCGATCTCGATATGCGCGTCGCTGGCGTACCCGCCCGTGCCGGGGTAGCCCATGGCGCCGATACCCAGCCCGTTCGCCATGGCCAGGATCTCCTCCTCCAGCGCGGCGATCTCGGGCTCGGGGTGACGGTCGCCTATGGGGCGAAGCACCGCCGCCTGCTTGGCAATGGCGAAGGCCTGGTCCTTGGTTCCACCGATGCCCACGCCGATGATCACCGGGGGGCAGGTCAATCCACGTCGGCCGAACTCGGCAATGGCATCCAGGACGCCCTTCTTGACGCCATTGATGCCGTCACCATCCACCAGCATGCGGAAGTCCGAACCAAATGCGCCGCCCTTGTGCACGGCAATCAGCTCGATGCCGTCGAAATCCGGCTCGACCCGGTATTCGATGTTGGGCGAAAACAGCCCGAGGTTATTGCCGGGATTGTGGCGGTTGATGGGGTGCACCCGGTTCGATCGCAGCGCAAGGTCCTTGGTGATGCGCACGGTGGCCTTCCGGACGGCGCGCTCCAGCGCCACCAGGCCCCCGTCGATAACGGCCTCGTTGCCGACCACCACGTAGAACCGGAACACCCCGACGTCGGCACAGATGGGCCGCGCATCGATCTCCGCGACCTTGGAATTCTCGACGATGATGCGCATGACCTCTTTGGTCAGCGTCTCTGTCTCCCGCGCATGCATCTGGTCGAACGCCTCGCGAACATCCTGTGGCAACTTGGTGGCGGCTAGATGATGGGCGCGATAGGCGGCATCCTCGATCCAGGATTCGCGGATTGGCGCCCCGGGCCGCGGGCGGTGTTCCGGCAAGGTGTTGGTACTCATCGACTGGTCTCCCCTGGTTGTGTCGGCACGTCTTCGTTGTCGTTCTTCTTGTATCCGTGCGCGGGTCAGCTGAACTTGTCGTATCGGATGTTGGCCGGGCTGACCCGGGACATGACCAGCAGGCGGACCGAGGCTTCCACCGCGGGCGGCGGGCCCGCCAGGTAGGCGGTAAGTCCCTGCAATCGGTCCGCCATGGCGGTCCCCGCCACCTCGTGCACAAACCCTTCCTTGAAATGAATTCCGCCGTGCTTCCGCTTGAAGGCGTCATCGGCGGGCTGGTCCGAGAAGGCAACGGTGATATTGAGCGTTTGGGGAAACTTCCTGCTGAACGTGCTGAGCTCATCCAGGTAGAAGGCATCCGCCGGCGTACGCACGCCGAAAAAGACGTCGCCACGGTGGTTGTCAAAATACTGTTCATCGCAGGCACGCTGCAGAATCGACATGATGCCGGCGATGCCGGTACCGCCCGCAATGCACAGGATGTTGGTGTCCATCTCGGGGCGGAATAGCGCCGTCCCCAGGGGTCCGAACAGGCGCACCGGCGTGCCGGCGCGGTCGCCACCGAACAGCCATTCCGATACTCCGCCACCGGGTTTGCGCTTGATGACGAATGCCAGCCGGTCGGTTTCGGTCGCGTAGTTCACCATGGAATAGCCGCGGGTGCCCGGCACATCGGCAACCTCCAGGGCCATGAACTGGCCGGCCTCGAACCGGACCGGCCTGTCCAACTGCACGTCCACGGCCATCACGTCATGGGTCAGGTACCGCGGCGCCTGGATCACGACGCCCTTGGCCCAGCCGGGAGCGTGGGCATCGGCCTGCAGGCGTGCCACGGGCTTTGAGACCTCGGCGGTCACCGCCCCAGACCCCTTGGGCACGCACTGGCACATGAGAAAATCGCCGCTGTTGGGCTTGAGCAGGTCCTTGCCCGGTGCGTCCGGCCACAGCTCTTCCAGCTCACCGTCGAGCAGCCGTGCCTTGCAGCTGCCGCAGGTTCCAGTTGCGCATTCATAGGGCAGATCGAGCCCGCTTCTCAGGCCGCCGTAGAGGATTCGCTCTCCGCTATCCACTTCAAAGCGGTGGCCCTCGTCCCGAGACCGGATTTCAATCGCTGGCATCACTGGAGGCTCCCGTCATGGCGGTACGCGCATTAACTGGAAACGCGTACCGCGGATCTCGATTCAGTCCTGCTCTTCGCACTCGTGGTCGTAGAGCAGTTGATTCGCCACATTCACGTAGAGAATGCCGTCCTCCACTTTCGATTCGTACATAAGCAGGGGCGTTTCCGCCACGCCGAGTGGCGTGCCGCCGTCCGGTATCGACCACTGCCAGAGGTGCTTTGTGCAGGTAAGCACGCAGCCGTCGAAAACCCCTTCGGCCAGCTCGGCGGACATGTGCGGGCAGGATGGCGGTATCACCGCACAGCTCTCCTCGCCCTTGACCACCAGCACGTCAAACTCCCCGGCATTCACGCGGGTGACGCTTTTGTCGTCCAGCGTCGAAATGTCTGCCACCTCGATCCAGCTCATGTGCCTACCTCACACGTCATTAGCGACGATTTCTTCCCCATGGGTCGGCGTGGATCCGCGTCGCCCCTAGAGCGGCAACTGCTCGGAACCACGCCCCCGCTGTCAGAAGATCAGATGCGAACCGATATCAAGCTGCCTGGTATCCAGGCGAACCGTGCGGTTCAGCAAAGTGGCCTTGTCGCCATCAAGCCGGATTCGGTCGATGTACCGGCCCACGGCGTACAGGCTGGTCTGCCCGGACTCGAAGGGGGAGTTCACGCCGTCGAGCTGGGTGCGGTAGACCGTTACCAGGCTGACGGTCTGAAGCTCGCCGGGCTTCTCGCCCACGCTGACCCTGCATACGGTGGGCTGCCGCGTGAGCTGAGCGTGGTCCGAGTTGTGCCGGGGCAGCAGATCGAACATGGTCTTCAATTCCTTGTGGCCACGGTCCATCCAGCACTGTTCCCGGCGGATCTCCGGTGAGTAATTGACGACGGAATAACGAAATTCCTCGGGGTCGCAAAGATCAAGAAAGCCGGACCAGTTCCCCTCGTTGAGAATCAGGCAGGATTCATGGATCAGGTCCCTCGCGGATTCCCGCATGCTGCTATCGTTCAGTTGTGCATTCACCGCTCTGTGCTCCTCTGGTGCTAATCGGGTGTCGGCCGGGCATTGCCATCTTCGGTTTCACCGGTGGCCGCCTAGTCGTTGATCCGGCGCAGGGGGTCGCTCGCCATGCGGCCCATACGACGGCTCCATTCCTCGTAGTAGGAGCGCAGCCCGATCTCGTCGTGAATGGTGTTGTTCTCCTCACGCGCGAACACGCAGTACTTGCTGCCGGCGCCTTCCTGCATGGCCACGGTCTGGTTCTGCACGACCAGCAGGTCTTCATGGAGATTGCGGCCGAACGGCCCCCAGATGGTGTCGTGATCCATGACGCGCTCGCGACGCTCTTCCGGCGTATCGCTACGCAGGCCCAGGCCGCGGATCTCGATCAACACCCGGTCCGGCGCGATGGGCGTCATTACGCTGACACGCAGGCACGAGGAGCGCAGGCTGTAGGTGCACGCGGGGAAGATGTTCAACTGCTTCCAGCCGTTCTTGGGCATCCCCGGGAAGGTCAGAATCCGGTCCTTGCTGCCTTCGTACGCCTCGTACTTGACCGTGGTCAGCCCGGTGGCCGCGTGGCCGTTCGGGAATACTTCGTAGGTGCGATCGAAATAGCCGGGCTGCAGCATGCCTGTGGCCCGATTGTGGTAGTGAAGATAGTCGTGGTAGAACTCGCGGCTGGTTTCGTGCCATAGCTTGTAGTTGGTCCGAAACACGCTCTTCTGATAGTGAAAGATCTCCAGCGGTTCTGTATCGAGCTCCCGTTCCATAAAGCCGAATGCGCCGGCGATGAAATCCTCGAGCGGTTCGCACTCGTCATTCAGATTCACCCACACGAACCCGCCGTGGGCGACTTCCGTGCGGATCTCCCTGAGATGCATGTTGGCCTTGCAGAACCTGTCCTGATAGCCCTGCGTTTCGCGGGGGATCTCCACGCACCGGCCCTGCGTATTGAACTGTAAACCGTGGAACATGCATGTCATGTTTTTCGGGTTTCCGGACGGCTCACCCTTGGCCAGAGATCCCGATGGCGCCCGCACGATTATGTTGCCGCGGTGCGGACAGACATTCAGAAAGGTGCGGATCTTGCCATCGCTGCCGCGGACCATGACGACCGGTTTGTTACCGGCCACGGCCGAGGTGCGGTAATCCAGCGGTTCCGACAGCTCACTTTCGTGGCAGACCGGCAGCCAGACACGGTTGAAGATCTTGTCGATTTCTTCCTGAAAAAGTTCCTTGTCGAAATAGACGCTTGTATCGAGATAATGGCTGTCCGGCAACGGGGGACGCTCGGCCCATTCCGAGGCACGTCTCGTGGTAGCGGATTTCCGCTCCTCAACCGTTCCACCCGATTTCTTTCCGACCTTTGCGACGGTCTCTGACATGACCTGCCCCCTCTCTGATTTACGCTGATATGCGAAATGCACGACAACGCTCTCTGCTGCCGGCTCGCTGATGTTGATTTGACCGTATCATTCGAATGATTCGTATGACAAGTATGATACTATCGTTTAACTCAAGTCAAATCCCTCAGACTGACCCGTGGCAAACTGCTGTACAGCAATGACGGAAGGTGACTGGCATGGCTGAAGCCAATACCCTAATGTCGCGACTACCTAGATTGAGGAGACAACCAGTGGGCATGGACACCGATACTCTGGACAACATCGGATCGACCCCTGGACCACTTTACAAGCGGGTCAAGCGGTCCATAGTCAAAAGCCTTGCTCGCGGGGATTGGAAGCCGGGTGAGTCCATTCCCACTGAACGCCAGCTTGCCTCCAGGTACGATGTGGGGATCGCAACAGTTCGCGCGGCTGTTGGTGAACTGGTGTCCGCTGGTGTATTGGTTCGCATGCAAGGCAAGGGAACGTTCGTTGCCGAACACGATGAAAGCCGTATCTACCGGTATTTTCATGTGGAGAGGAAAGACGGCAGCAAGGAACTGCCCCGGAGCAAACTCATATGGTTGCGGCGCGCCACGGCGAGCCCGGAGCAGGCGGATATTCTGCGCCTGCCGCGAGATGAATCCCAGATGGCCGTCTACGAGATGCGCAATATTCTGCGCATCTTCGGTGATCCCGTGGTCGTGTCGGATATCACGGTTCCGGCCAGTTTGTTTCCGGATCTGTCCGAGGAAATCGTCACGGCCGGCGATCAGACCTTGTACGCCGTATACCAGAAGACATACGGAATCAGTATCCTCCGAACCCGGGAGCAATTGTCCGCCGCCAATGTGGACGAGTCCATTGCGACGCTGCTCGATCTGGAACCAGGTACCGCCGTGCTGGAGATGAGGCGGATCGCGTACACCTATAACTCGACTCCCGTTGAGATACGGCGCAGTTTCATACGGACCGACAATTACCACTATCTAATCGAAGAGGGAGCCGCGGGGTAGCCATCGGCACCAACCACCTGCAAGGGGCCTGCAGCCCCTCCCTTCAGGGCACCGCAACCTGCTCTCCTGCTGGAAAGCGGTCGGCGCCGCGCATGTGAGCGTCGATCAAGTGCCTACTCACGACTGATCGCCAGACGGATGCGGCCGCCTGCACCTAATTGCTGACGCTCGTTTGCACCTCACATAATCACAATAACCGAACCAATTAGTTCCATTTTTTGTATTTTTGGCTTGACGAATCGACACATCCGCCCTAGAGTTGATCCTACATACCATTTTTTGGAACCTTTAGTACCAAATAACAAGCGATTACGCCCAGCACAGGAGACATGGATCATGAGCAAACAAGACAACAAGGCTCTCGATGGCTCGAGCGCCAGAAAAGACGACCGCACGGTGGCCAGCGGCGTGCAGAAAATGTCTCCCTCCGAGGCCTTCGTCGAGACGATGGTGTCCAACGGCGTAACTGACATCTTCGGTATCATGGGTTCGGCGTTCATGGACGCCATGGACATCTTCGCCCCCGCCGGCGTCCGCTTCATTCCGGTGGTTCACGAACAGGGTTCCGGCCACATGGCGGACGGCTACGCCCGCGCCAGCGGCCGTCACGGCGTGCTGATCGGCCAGAACGGCCCGGGCGTCAGCAACTCGGTCACCTCCATCGCCGCCGCTTACTGGGCGCACAGCCCGGTAGTCATCGTCACCCCCGAGACAGGCACCATGGGTCTGGGCCTGGGCGGCTTTCAGGAAGCCAATCAGCTGCCAATGTTCGAGGAGTTCACGGTCTATCAGGGCCATGTGAACAATCCCAAGCGCATGGCGGAGTTCACCGGCCGCTGCTTCGACCGCGCCATGAACAACCTGGGCCCGGCCCAGCTCAACATCCCGCGCGACTTCTTCTACGGTGAGATCGAAGCCGAGATTCCGCGGCCGATACACATCGAGCGCGGTGCCGGTGGCGAAAACAGTCTCAACGAGGCAGCGGATCTGCTGGCAAAGGCCACGTTCCCGGTCATCATCTCCGGTGGCGGCGTGGTGCAGGGCGACGCAGTGGAAGAGTGCAAGGCCCTGGCAGAGCGGCTCGGCGCGCCGGTGGTGAACAGCTACCTTCACAACGACTCCTTCCCGGCCAGCCACCCGCTCTGGTGCGGCCCGCTCGGCTACCAGGGCTCCAAGGCCGCCATGAAGCTGATCTCGCAGGCGGACGTCGTGGTCGCACTGGGTTCGCGCCTGGGGCCCTTCGGCACGCTGCCGCAGCATGGGCTGGACTACTGGCCGAACAACGCCAAGGTCATCCAGATCGATGCCCGCGCCGACATGCTCGGCCTGGTGAAGAAAATGTCCGTGGGCATATGCGGCGATGCCAAGGCCGCCTCGGTCGCCCTCACCGAGCGCCTGCGGGACCGTACGCTCGACTGCGATGCCACCCGCGACCAGCGCGCGGCTACCATCAAGGCCGAGCAGGATGCCTGGGAGAAGGAGCTCGACGAATGGACGCACGAACGCGACCCCTTCAGCCTGGACATGATCGACGAGCAGAAGAAGGAGTCCGGCAACTGGCTGCATCCGCGTCAGGTGCTGCGCGAGCTCGAGAAGGCCATGCCCAGGGACGTCATGGTGTCCACCGATATCGGCAACATCAACTCGGTGGCCAACAGCTACCTGCGGTTCGAGCGCCCGCGCAGCTTCTTCGCCGCCATGAGCTTCGGTAACTGCGGTTACGCCTTTCCGACCATCATCGGCGCCAAGGTGGCGGCGCCGGAGCGTCCGGCGATCTCCTATGCCGGTGACGGTGCCTGGCGGATGAGCCTGATGGAGACCATGACCTGCGTGCAACACAACATCCCGGTCACCGCCGTGGTCTTCCACAACCGGCAGTGGGGCGCGGAAAAGAAAAACCAGGTGGACTTCTACAACCGCCGCTTCATCGCCGCCGAGCTGGATAATGAGAGCTTCGCGCAGATTGCCCGCGCCATGGGCGCCGAGGGCATTACCGTGGACAAGCTCGAGGACGTCGGTCCGGCGCTGAAGAAGGCCGTGGACATGCAGATGAACGAGGGCAAGACCTGCATCCTCGAAATCCTCTGCACGCGCGAGCTGGGCGACCCGTTCCGCCGCGACGCGCTCTCCAAGCCGGTGCGCCACCTGGCGAAGTACAAGGACTACGTCTAGGGCAGGTCCGCTAACGAACCTTCCGCCCGACCCGCGCCCCGGCCACTGCGCCGGGGCGCTTTATTGAAGTGCTTTCAACACTCGGTCGCGCGAATCAGGCCTCGATCCTGGCCAGGTTTCGCGCCGCCTCCTGCAGGTAAGGCAGAAATTCGTTCGCCCTGTCCGGCGTCACCCGCACCACCG
Organism: Aquisalimonadaceae bacterium; assembly: GCA_040877625.1. GTDB lineage: Bacteria > Pseudomonadota > Gammaproteobacteria > Nitrococcales > Aquisalimonadaceae > Methylonatrum. Next base: position 7,616 of record JBBDNK010000009.1, on the reverse strand, counting down.
GCGCTTGCAGCGCGACGCACAGGTTGGACCGTTCGGCAGTGGGAACCAGCACCGCAACGCATAAAAGCCCCGGCAGAAACTCTTCAAGGTCCAGCGCATAGCCGTTCTCGCGCACGCGCCTGATCTCCTCTTCGAGCGCCTTCGGATCGGTCTGCGTATTTGAGGTATAGCTTTGCAGCGGAACGCGCGCGAGCAGGCGCTGGCGCTGCGACGGGCTCATCTGAGCCAGAAACAGCTTGCCGCTCGCCGAGCAGTGAATCGGCACCCGCGAGCCGGGGTGCAGATAGAAACGCAGCGGTGCATCGGTCTCGACGCGGTCCAGGTACAGCACCTCGCTGCCGGAGAGCACGGTGAGGTTGCAACTCTCCCCTACCTTGTCCACCAGCTGCCGCAGCACTTCGTGGCGGGCCGCATGCAGGGTGTCGTTGAGGAGCACGCTCTCGGCCAGGCGCCGCAGCCGCACGCCGGTGCTGTAATGGCGGCCATCGGCATCGCGCTGCAGGATACCCGCCGCCTCAAGCTGTTGCAGCATGCGATGCATGGTCGGCTTGGGCACGCCGGTCTGCTCCACCAGCCCCTGCAGCGAGAAGACCTCATCCTTGGCGGCGATCACCTCCAGCAGGGCAAACAGCCGCAGGGCCGGCGTTTCGCCTTCCAGTTTAACCGTCACGTCCGGCCTTCTCGGCGCCATCTCGGTGCTCATAACCATCTCCCTAACCTTGTTCGGGCACCACCACCGTGTGAGGGCCGGCCCCGCATACTCTAGCTGTCGCAGGCATCAACGCTGGTGACGACCACCCATTAATTGCACGATGTCGAAGAAAAGCTGATTGTCCAGGCCGCGCGTGAGGTCGGTCGCCAGGCTACGCGCATAGTAGCCGCTCATATCGAAACCGACCCCAAGCCCAACAATCTCCATCTCTTGCCGCGCCTCGTACCGAGCCACCACCTCCCGGAGGTGCCCGTCCAGGTAATGCTCGCCATTCGCCAGCGCCGTGGCCCGATCCATCGGGCAACCGTCGGAGATCACGATCAGCGTCCGCCGGCGCTCCGCGCGCGCCAGCAGCCGCCCACAGGCCCATTCCACCGCCTCGCCGTCGATGCCCTCGCGGAATAGATCCTGCTTGAGCAGCGCGGCGATGTCGCGGCGGGCGCGGCGCCAGCTGCGCTCGGCCGGCTTGAACACAATATGGTTGAGCTCGTTCACCCTGCCCGGATTCTTCGGCCGGCCGCGGCCCAGCCAGTCCATCCAGGCACGGCCACCGTTCCAGCCGCCGGTGGTGAAGCCGAGCACCTCGGTCTTTGCCCCGGCCTGTTCCAGAGCCCGCACCAGGATATCGACCAGCGCGGCTACCGCTTCGATGTGCTCTTTCATCGAGCCGGAGCAGTCAATCAGTATGCCGATAACAGCGTCGCCCACCGGCGTCTCGCGCTCGAGCCGGAATAGCCTTCGCTCGGTCGGCGCGCTGACCAGCTGACTCAGACGGCGACCGTCGATATGGCCCGCCTCCTCACCGAACGACCAGCCGTCGCGCCGTGGCACCGCCAGCAGCGCCGTGAGCTGCCGGATCAGGCGGCGTCTGTTGATGCCCTGAGCGGCAACGTTGGCGTCGAGTTGGCGGCGGTATTCGGCGAGCAGTTCGGGACGCACCAGGGTGGCGGCCGCAAGCTCACGATCATACTGGCGGGTAAACACACTGTAGCCACCGTCCACCTCCTCGCGGGAACGGCCACCGGTGGCGCCCCTGTCACGCCCCTGTATCCTCGCCTCGTCCTCGATTTCGAAGTCGAGCAACAGGGCGAAGGCCGCCAACGCCGCATTGTCCTCATCATCTTCGTCCTGCCCGACCTCCACCCCGGCGCCGGCCTGACCGATCATCCCGGAGATCATCCGGGCCAGCGCGAGCGCATGCCCGGCAAAGGCGCGCTGATCATGACGGCTGCGCCGCAGCCCGGCAACACCTTCGCCCAACCGCGGCGCAATAGCGGCGCGGGTGGCCTCGATCACGCCCTCGGTCTCCTCCAGCGCTGGCTCGCCGGTCAGTCGGGCACGGAAAATCTGCACCACGGTAAACAGCAGTACGCCGACATCGGTCTCGGTCATTCCGGCGCCGTGAAAATCGCGCAGCCACTGCTCGTAGCGTCGACGCAGGTTGGCTACCATGCCCGGCATGGTGGCCGGCGCCATCGCCTCGACCCTGAACTGCTCCAGCAACTCGAACACTAACCGGGCAATGGGATCCGCCGGCGCCAGCGACTTGTGCAGATCGGCATCGGAATGACGCAGGCGCAGTGCAACGCTGTCGATCATTCCGCGGTAGGCGGCGAAGTCATGCTGCTCCGGATCCAGCCGAAGATGCGGCGCATGCACCGGCACCGGCTTGTCGCCGCGCAGCAAGCGGCCGGCACGGTAATGCAGCCGCGGCTCGCCGGCAAGCGCGCGCCCGGTCGCTGCGCACAGTTCCTCAACGCGTTGCTGCCATCGGGCTTTTTGCTGCACGCTCGCCACTAGGTCGCCTCGCCCCAGACGGGGGATTCAGCCAGCTCGCCGTCGAAACAACGCTCGTAGTACTCCGCGACGATCCCACGCTCGATCTCGTCGCAGCGGTTAAGGAAGGAAAGGCGCAAGGCCAATGCGGGATCACCGAACAGAGCGCAGTTCTCCGCCCAGCTGATCACGGTTCGCGGCGACATCAGGCTGGCGAGATCGCCGGCGGCGAAACCCTGGCGGGTCAAGTTGGCCAGCGCCACCATAGCCTCGACCTGCTTGCGCCCGGCTTCGGTGTTCTGCTCCGGCACCTGGCCCACGACGATATCGACCTCATCCCGCGGCGGCAGGTAGTTCAGCGAGGCGATGATATTCCAGCGGTCGAGCTGGGCATGATTGAGCATCTGGGCGCCGTGATACATGCCGTTGAGGTTACCCTGCCCCACCGTGTTGCAGGTGGCGAACAGGCGGAAACAGGGGTGCGCCTGAATCACCTCATTCCGGTCCAGCAGGGTGAACTTGCCGTCCCGCTCCAGCAAGCGCTGAATCACGAACATGACGTCGGGGCGGCCGACGTCATACTCGTCAAAGATCAGGGCCACCGGGCGCCGCAGCGCCCAGGGCACCACACCCTCCTGGAACTGGGTCACCTGCTTGCCGTCGCGCAGCACGATGGCATCGCGCCCTACCAGATCCATTCGGCTGATGTGACCGTCCAGGTTCACCCGCAGGCACGGCCAGTTCAACCGCGCCGCGACCTGCTCGATGTGGGTGGATTTGCCTGTGCCGTGCAGCCCTTGCAGCATCACTCGGCGGTTGTTCATGAAACCAACCAGCAGTGCCAGCGTCGCCTCGTGGTTAAAGCGGTACGCCTCGTCGATCTCGGGCACCCGTTCGTCCCGCACGCTGAAGGCCGGCACCTCCAGATCGGAATCAAGACCAAAAGCACTGCGAACGGAGACCCTCCGATCCGGACTGTCGACTGCCATCTGCGTCACGCATACCTCCTGAGCAAGCTGCCCGGCGTGGCAAGGCGAGCGGGCTAGTCAACCGACTGGCCAAGAAGCCGCCCATGCCGGGGCCGAATAGGGGCGAAGGAGAAACCATTGAGCCAGGTAGGATTATACAAGATTCAGAATATGGTTCAATTCGTACCGTTTTCCGAGATATTTTAAGCTATACGTGCTGCCTTGGTGGATGCAGGAGCATGGCCGTGAGTACGCCAACTTCGCTGGCAGATAGGGATCAGAAGCGATCAGGTGAAGAGGCTCTTCGCGCAGGAGATACGGCGCTAGCGCCGTATGCGCAACTACAGCCTCCGCTGAGGCATCGCAAGGCGTTGGCCCCATTGGCGTCCATGCCGGAAGGTGAGGCAGGGGAACGGACCAAGCGGGTTCGCGATGCGAACCCGCTGGCTTTCAGCGAACGTTAAAGAAGATTGCACGCCAGTTCGTGATGGGGGTCCCGGCTCCGCGCTCTCCCCGCGGTTACGGGGCTTGGAGGTGTTCGCAGCTAAGTAAGTCGGTTGGAAATTGGGTGGCTGTCCCCGATCTGGTGGGACTCGGCGGTGGCCACGCCGCCCAGGGCGGTGCCGGTGAGCAGGCCGCTGGCGGGGCTGCGGCTGAGCGCAAGGTGGTTGGTCATCAGACAGTAGGCGTGACAGACCCAGTTGAAATCTGCCACGACCTCGCCCAGCACCCGCAAGAAGGCCTCCCGATCCTCATCATCTTCATAGATCGCTTCTCGCCGGTCGCCACGCGCCGTCACGTGATACAGCGCCCCAGCAAACTCGATACGTAGCGGCCGAGCCCCCCTACGCAGAACCGAAACGCTAAGCAAGCATCCTAGCAGGAACAATTCTGTGCTAACCTACTGTTTCCCCTTCTGAACGAATCGAATCAATACAGTAAGCACAACAAAATAAAGGAAAACCCACACGGATAAATGCATGACAATTCGCAATATCGTCTCAACAACAAATTCTCTGATCGCCTCGGATGCAACATCACTTATAAGCACATTTATCGACGGGATATCGTAGAACACAATACGCCAATATTCAAAAACCACCACCAACGCACTCACGGCTAGCCAGCATAGCGCCATACCTAACCCAAGCTTTCTTCTATCTTTATACTTCCCCATCAAAACTCCCTCGCTCACCAATCACAGGCAAGGCCACCCACTTGATATTGAGCACCCAACAAATCACGAATACCGTCCATATTATTTTCGATCTCTTTAAGATCTTCGCTTTCTCTTATCTTCTCAATCTGTTCAGCAGGGCTTGTGACCAAGTCCCAGCCAGTCAATGCAAATCCCACAATGCCTAAAACGCCACCTGCAATCATCCCTGGCACATTGCCGTGAGCAAAGCTAGCAATAAAGACACCTCCGCCCGTTGCACCTAGCACTGCCCCAGTTGGCCCTACCCATGACGGAGCGAAACCTGCATGGTCCACCCAATTGATGGGATCCTGAAGCACATACGCGTAGAAATTAGTATCTCCTCCATCGAACCGAATCGGATCCTTTGCGCTCCACCGCCCCGTTTGCGGATCATAGTCCCGTGCCCCGAAGCGCACCAGGGCGGTGTGTTGATCATATAGCCCGCCGGCGAAGCCGAACGGCTGGAAGCCCGGGTTGGTGTCCGTGGTGATATTGCCCCAGACATCGTAGTCCAGCCGCTGGGCGATCGCGCCGGTGGCGACGTTGACAATGAGCCGCGGGCTGCCCAGATGGTCAGTGACAATGCGGTAAGTCTTGCTGTCGCGGAGGAGGTAGGCCGGCACGTGGCCCCGCTCCGCGTAGACGAAGCGGCTGACCACGTTGCCGTTGCCGTCAAGTTCGGCCACCGGGTTGAGCTGGTCCTGGTACAGGAAGCCCTGGGTGAGCGTGCCGTTGACCCGCTTGCCGACCCTTCGGTTGCGGCCGTCGATGAGGTAGTCGATCTGGACATTGCCCGGCAGGCTGACCTGGAGCAGGTTGCCCAGCGCGTCGTAGGCGTAGATAGTGGTGGCCCCACCCTCGGTCTTCGTTGCCAGCTCGCCGTTGGCGGTGTAGGTGTAGCGCGCCCCGCCATAGGTCAGCAGCCGATCCTGTGCATCGTACGTCGCAACCGGCACGCCGTTCTCATGGGTGCGGTTGCCGTTGGCATCAAAGGCCCAGGTGGTGGCGGTGCCGTTGCGCTCGGCGCGCACCAGGCGGCCGGCCGGGTCGTAGACGTAGTGCTCGGTGCGGCTTTCTCCGGCGATGAGCTCGGTCTTGCCGGTGAGACGGCCGAGCAGGTCTCGGCTGTAGCCGAATTCAGCCAGCGGCGCGCCGTTGCCGGTGGCGGTGGTGTACGCCGCGGGCTCGCCGAAGGCGTTGTGGGACTCGGCAGTGGCCACGCCGCCCAGGGCCGGGGAAAAGGGGACTGGGGAAAAGGGGACAGATTTATTTTATACCTGCACCTTCCTCGGTCGGCCTTGCCCGCGCCGCTCCACACGACGACCAACGATACGCTCGACTTCAGCGGCAAACCGCGCTCCACCGGTCAACTGCCCACGCTGCACCGCCTCTCCAATCAGCGCCCACTCCCCCTCGGGAATCGCGTCTCGCACAAACTGCGCGTATCGGATCCGCCGCACCGCTTCCGTCGCCCCCAGCGCCAAATAGCAGGGATCGCGATCAAGCCACTCCTGGCCCAATGTGCCTACTCTGAGCGGATAGCTGGACCACCGGTAAGCACCTGGCTCGGCAACCATCCGCGCCCGGACGGGGTTGAGCTCGATGTAACGGCAGCAGGCCAGCAGATACTGCTCCGTCTGCACCGGGCTGGACTTGTAGCGACTTTCCCACAATGTCCCGGAGCGCCCTTCCAGGCGGTTCCGGTAGCGCGTGGCGCGCGCCGCCAACGCCTTCATCAGCCGGGACATCCCCACCGCGCTCTCACCCGGCGCCAGCAGCAGGTGCACATGGTTCGTCATCAGGCAGTAGGCGTAGACCCGAACGCCAAACGCCTCCTTGAGTTCGCGCAGATCCGCAATGTAACGCTGGTAGTCGGCATCACCGGCAAAGACCACCTGCCGATTGTGCCCGCGCTGCACCACATGGTGTGGGTAATTCGGCAGCACGATTCGCCCCATCCGTGGCATAGCCTCCTCCTTGGCCATCCTTACTTCAAATCACCTCTGGAAACCTCCAATGGCTAGCGCAGATTCCTGGAAAAATAAATCTGTCCCCTTTTCCGCGATGAATGGCAGCGGGGACCGGAGATGGAACCAATCCTCCGCCGGTCAAGAATTGGATGGGTGTCCCGGAGATACGGCCCTTCAGGTGCGGGTGGCGGTCAGCCCGCCCGGGGTGGCGAGCGTGCGCTGGACGGGCACCGGAGCGAGCATACCGAAGTGGGTGTCCCGGGATATCCCAGAAAAATAAGCACCCAGACTGTGTCGAATTTTAGCGATCAAGAACGGGTGGTGTACGTTTCAACCATAGAACAAGACAATAAGAAAAATACCGAACACTAACGTCAGAAGACATTCAACGAATCCAATCCAAGCAGCCAAGTCACTCTCCGGATGAACCGAACCTTGCATCCTCTTCGGAAACAAATACTTAACTGTGACGAACCCTAAAAACCGACTCAGCGTATAAAATATTTCCATAAAATCTCCGATAGCAGCGGCGGACACGCACTAATCAAGCAAACATGCAAGACCATCATCGTAGAAATCTCTACCCATATCGTGGATATTATAATAGTGTCTAAGCCCTACTCTCTGGCTTCTCTTCAACGTGTTTTTTAGAGGAAACCCAATATAGATTGGACCAGCAGGCGCCCCCGCATATGCCGCATCCCCTACCCTTTCCCGCATCGTATTAACTGTGTCTGCATATCGAACCTGAGCTTCGGGACTCCCCCCGATAGGATTACGCGAAAACTGCGCGGTATGTGCCGGCACTAAACTCTGCAATAATCCAACGCGTGGACCGCCATCTGGCTCCAGTCCCTCCGGATCAATCAGATTAACCGGGTCGTTCAGGACGTAGCCGTACAGATTGGTATCCCCACCCGCGAAGCCGATCGGATCCTTTGCGCTCCACCGCCCCGTTTGCGGATCATAGTCCCGTGCCCCGAAGCGCA
>JBBDNK010000008.1:0-153583 GCA_040877625.1 Aquisalimonadaceae bacterium | reverse complement strand
GCGCCTCTTGGCAAGGGCTCGCCATTGCCGGCGAGCCGCGCCTTGCCCCCGGGCAGGCTGCAAAGCCAGAGCCCCATGGGAATACATCAGAGGCTCCTTAAGGAGACACCAGACAACCATCACCGCGGCGGAATCCGCGGTTTCTGCGACCCAGGGAATGGATGCGCGTCACGTGAATATCAGACCATGCCGGGGGCGAGGCCTTCCGGAGCCGCGCAGCCGTATTGTGGCCATGGCGCCCAATCCATGGGACGGCCCCTGGATGAACCGCCATCAATTGCTCTCCCGCCTGGCTAGCCGGCATGCGATCATTTATACGCAGGGCCTTTTCCATACCTCGGAGCTTTGGTCGGAACGCTGGCGCGACAGCCCATTCGGCGGCCGTATCGCGCAACGCAATGGCCTCTGGGTCGACCGCCCACCGCGCTGGCTGCTGCGCAATTTTCGCTCGACAACACTCGATGGTACCGCACGGCGGCTGGGCGCCCGCCGCTGGACAGGCGCACTGAAACACTGGCGAAATCATCCGCTGGTGGCCTACGTGTTTCACCCCATGTTCTGGCCTTATGTGGACGCCTTGCAACCGGCCTTTCTGGTCTACCATGCCTACGATCTGTTCTGTCGGATGCCGTCGTGGGAGCAGGCCGATGCCGACGATGAGCGCGCCCTGCTGCGGCGGGCGGATTTGAGTCTAGCCTCCTCCGAGATGACTGCCGCCGTTCTGACCGCCCGCGGCGGCCGGCCAGTCCGCGTTCTCCCCAATGCGGTGGATTACAACGCCTTCGCCCATCCGCAGCCCCTCCCTGGCCATCTGCAGGCCGAACTCGATGCCATTCCACACCCCCGCATAGGCTATATCGGCCGACTGAGCATGAAAGTGGATTTGCCCTTGATCGCCGCGTTGGCGGCGCGGCACCGGGACTGGCAATTTGTGCTGATCGGCGGAATGGCTCCGCTGGATGCCTACACCCGCGCGGGGCTGGCCAACTGCAGGCAACTGAAGAACGTCATTCTGCTGGGACATCGCCATCCGCAAACGCTTCCCGGATATGCGCGCGCAATGGACGTCAATGCACTGTTCTACCGCCTGGACGGGGCAACCTGGGCGGACGCCTGCGATCCTCTCAAACTCTACGAATACCTCGCCGCCGGACAGCCGGTGGTTGGATCGGCAATCCCCGGGCTGAAGGCATTTTCCGATGTTGTCTGGCTGGTGCGCAGCCTTGAAGACTGGCAGCGAGCGCTCCACGGCAGCCTCGCCGGAAACGGCGCCGGGACATCGGAGCAGCGGCTGGCAGTCGCGCACCGTAACGATTGGTGGAATCGGGTGGACACGCTGAACGGCCTGCTGAACGACATGTTCATGGCACCGCGACAGCTCTGATCCGTACGCCGACGATGACTTCAGATCACCAGTTTTCGGCAATGGAAGGCCTCGGCGTACCCCTCCGGCGCGTTGCTCTCGATACCGCGCAGTCGCATCAGCGCCAGGAACGTGTCTTCGCTAAACCAGCTGCGACGATGCTGGCTCGGGAAGCACTCCATCAGCATCGCCAGTTTGTCCGCGACGTCGGCGGACGTCAGCGGTACGAACAGATTGGGCCGGCCGATGTCGCCATCGTACTTGGGGATTTCGTACTCCAGGACCAGGTGGTCGCGAAACGTGCTCCAGGTCAGATCCGACACCAGTCGGTGATCCTGGTGACGATCATCCCGGAAGTGGGTCAGTATCAGATCCGGTCGGATCTCCCCCTTGAGCGTTTCGAAATAGTCCTTGATCCGGCTTCCGACCCAGGGAAAATACCCGTTGCGGAAATCACGCACATCGATTCGGAATTCAGCGGCGCCCCGCAGCAACCGCCCGGCGGCGGCCCGGGTCTCCGACGCCCTCTCCGGATCGCTGCCAAGGACCACGTAGTGCACGGTCGCGCCGGGGAATTCCCGAAGCAGCCGCAGCAGCGTTCCGCCACAGCCGATCTCGATATCGTCTGAATGCGCGCCGATGCAAAGCAGGGCGCGCAGTCCGGAGAAACCGTGCCGGCCCAGCGCCATCATGACCGCCAGACCTGCCAGGGCGTTTGCCCGACGTCGCACATGGCATCAAACATCTTCTTGTCCTTGAACGTGTCCATGGACGCCCAGAACCCTCCGTATTGGTACGACACAAGCTTCTTCTCCCTGATCAGCCGTTGGAACGGCGCCTCCACCAGTTCATCGCCCGGTTCCATAAAGTTGAAAACAGCCTTGTTGAGCACAAAGAAGCCGCCGTTTATCCACAGGTTGGAAGAACGCACAGCCTCGATTCCGGTTACCAGGCCATCCTCGTCAACGGAAACCGGGTGGAAGGTGTGAGATGGCCGCACACTGAGAAAGCTGGCAACCGCGCGGCGCGTCCGGGCCTCCTGAATATGCTGATCGAGGGGAAGATCGGACAATCCGTCGCTGTAATTGGCTAGAAAATACTCCTCGCCTTCGAGCAGGTGCTTCACGGCCATCAGCCGCGAGCCGATGTTGGCATGCAGACCGGTATCGACGAACATGATGTTCCAGTCCTGCAGATCCTGGTTGACCAGTTCGACCTCCCGCCCGCTACGGAGCAGGAAATCGTTGGTCATGCACTCGTTGTATTTCAGGAAATAGTCTTTTATGAGATCACCGCGGTAACCGAGGCACAGAATGAAATCCTTATGCCCGTAATGCGCATAGTATTTCATGATGTTCCAGATGATCGGGCGATCTCCCACCGGCACCAATGGTTTCGGCATGGTTTCGGAATACTCGCGCAGCCGCGTTCCCAAGCCGCCACAAAACAGCACAACCTTCATGTCCCACCCTCCTTCTGAACACGGGCCCGGATAGTCCGATACCCACGTGTTTCGAGGTTATTCGACGTTCAATCCACTACCTTGCACTGACTGATTCTTCAGCAGCCCTACCCGCTCCAGCCGCTCGGCCGCGTCCATGAGCACGTCCATGGCAATCTCCGCACGGTCGGCAATGTCCAGCAGTGAACGGGTGCCGTCGGCCAGGTTCAGCAGCCAGAGCATGGCCATGCGCTGCTGATCGGGGCCTCCTGCCCCACCCACGGCACCATAAAGCCCGCGTTTGCCGAGCTGAGGCTCGCCGTAGGGAGAAAGATTGCGCCAGATGCGGTTGTGTTCCAGATACCGCACCACGCGTTGGCAAAGCGCCAGGGCGCCCTGCAATTGGCCGGCGCTGACGAAATCCGGGTCGTCCGCCGAGGTGTGATACTCCGGGTATTCGCCGAACGGCGTCCGGGAAAGCCTTCCCATGGGCAAATCGAAGCCGGGCGAGCAGTACTGACGCTCGTCGTAGCCGTAAGGGGAGAAATCACGCACCGTCGAAGGCCCGGCCTCATCCTGCAGAGCCCGAACGACGATCCGGTCAATCATTGCATCACCGCGACGGCTGCGCTTGTATGTAAAGCCGCCGCGGTCGCCGACACCGGTGAGCACCAGCCCGGCACGGACGGCGTGCAAGCGCTTCCGGTTCAGCCAGAGCCAGGCCAGGGAGCCAATCGTGCCGGGCGCGAAGACGGCCCGGTAGGTGTATCGCCGTGGCTCGGATGCCAGCCAGCGCAGCAGATACGCCTGCACCGCCAGGCCGCTGAGGTTGTCATTGCACAGCGAGGGGTGGCAGAGGTGCGCGGATAACAGCACCTCCTCCTCCGTCTGGCCGGGGATCACGCACTCGGCCAGTGTCAGGCTGCCGTGGGCCAGCGAACTGTCGATCTCGATGTCGTAGAACGCATCGGTCAACCGCGATAGCTGGTTGTGGGCCAGGCAGAAACCCCAGTCCTCCTTATAGTAAGAGGTGCGGTAAGGGATCCAGTCCGGATGATCGGGCAGGGTGAACAGGTGGCCGCGCAACTCCTCACGGGATATCCGCTTGCGCACCGGCACACTGTAGTTGAGCACGTGTAGCGTGTGGTTCTGGAACGCGACCAGTCGGCGGCCGGACATATCCCGGATGCCGGCATCGCGAATGTTCCACTCGCGGGGGATCTCCCAATCGAATATCCGCGTGCCGGTCGGTATTTCGTGGCGCCGTAGTGGAATCAGCTCCTGGATTATGTCCAGGCTTTGCCGCACACCATTGCCGGTGATGCTCCGGCAGATCGGATAGAGGCGACGGATCAGCGTCATCATGGCCTCTCCGGCGGCAGGCTCCAGCGCATCGGCCGGACCGGCTAGCGGCGACTGCCTGACCTGGTCGTTGCCTTCGGTCATCCGTCTTCTCCCGGCGGCAGGGTCACGTCGAACCCGCTGAACCCATAGGCCAGCAGGGGCCATGCGCGATCCTTGGGTGAGACATCGACGGCCGTCAGCGGCCAGCGGATTTCAACGGCGGGATCGTCATAACGGAGCCCCGCCTCACTCCGGGGTGTGTAGTAATTGCTGTGGTGATAGAGCAGTTCGACGTTGTCACACAGGGACTGAAACCCGTGGGCGACGCCCCGCGGAATGAAGACGGCGCGGCCGTCAGCCGCCGAGAGCTCCACCGAGACGTGGCGCAGCAGAGTGGCACTGCCCCGCCGCAGGTCCACCAGCACGTCCAGTACACGGCCCCGAATGCAGCGCACCAGCTTGTCCTCTGCGGCATCACCGAGCTGAAGATGCATGCCCCGAATGGTGCCTTGACGGCTGGTACAGGAGTGATTGAACTGCACGAACCGCACGTCGCGTCCGGTTTCGCGAAAGCCGTCGACGCAGAAGTAGCGCGTAAACCAGCCGCGCTGGTCGCGGACCGGCTCCGGCGTCAGGACGTAGGCCCCGGCAATACCGAGCTGCTGATGTAGTGGCATGCGCGCCCCTCCGCTCATGGATTGCCGGCAGGCAGGGCCGGCATGTCCGGGTGCTGCCAATAGAGGGCGTCATCGAGCTGCCCGGTGTTGATCAGGTACTGCAGCTGCTTCAATCTGGTAAACGGCCTGGCGTCGAAATCCGCCAGCCCCATCTCGATGCGGGAGAACACGTCCCGCAGCTGGCACGCGCCATCGCGCGCATCAAAGTCACAGCGGAAGCCCGGCAGGCGCTCGTGAATCCGGTCGAAGCTGACCCGGTAGCTGCGATGGTCGCCGCTGTTCGGGCCCATGGTGACCTCGCAGCCAGGGAAAACGTCCGCCACAATGCTGGCGATGTCGCGCACACGGTAGTTGTCGTCGTTGTGGCCGACATTAAATACCTGGTTATGGATGGCGTCCCGCGGCGCTTCGAGGGCGCAGACGATGGCTGTGCAGATGTCCCGCACATGAACCAGCGGGCGCCAGGGACTGCCGTCACTGGTCATGGCAATCCTGCCGTGCACCCAGGCCAGGGCGGACAGATTGTTGAGCACGATATCGAAGCGCATGCGAGGGGACGGTCCGTACGCTGTCGCATTACGCAGGAACGTGGGGGAGAAACAGTCGCCGGCCATCGCCGCCACATCCCTCTCCACCAGCACCTTGCACTGCGCGTAGGCAGTCTGCGGGTGGGTCTCCGCGCTTTCGTCCAGAAACTCCCCACTGCCGGCGCCGTAGACGCTGCATGACGAGGTGTAGATAAAGCGATTGATCCCCAGGGATCGGGCAAGCGCCGCCAGCCGCACGGAACCCTGGTGGTTTATCCGGTAAGTGACGTCGGGATTGTTCTGGCCCAAAGGGTCGTTGGAGAGTTCGGCGAGATGAATGATCGCATCCACGCCGGCCAGGTCGTGCGCGTCGATATGGCGCAGATCCTTGCTGATACTGCGCGGTAGACGCGGTACCAGACGGGCGTCGCTGAACAGCCAGCCGTCCCGGTAATAACCGGTATCCAGCCCCGTCACTTCATGCCCGGCTGCCATCAGCAGAGGCGCCAGTACCACGCCGATGTAGCCATCGACACCCGTCAGTAATACGTGCATGTGTTCAGTCCATCCCTGGTAAATGACTGTTCCGCCGGATCCCTGTCCAGCGTCCGTAAGCATCTATGCCATCGCAGCCCCGGAGCCCGAAGGCCAGGACAATACCGTTACTTCGGGAATCGGCACCACGCACTGCCCCCCCCAGGCTCGGATGAAGCCGAGCTGGCCCTGTATCTCTCCCTGCAGGTTCCACGGCAGGATCAGCACGTAATCGGGCTGATGGGTGCGGATGGCGTCCGGGTCGAGGATGGGTATGCGCGATCCGGGAGTATAGCGCCCCTGCTTGTGCGGGCTGCGATCCACGGTGAAATCCAGAAAATCAGTACCAATACCGCAATAGTTCAACAGGGTGTTGCCCTTGCCTGGCGCACCGTAACCAACCACGCTGCCACCGGTCTGCTTCACGTCAATCAGAAAGGCCAACAGCTTGCGCTTGGCGGCCTTTACGCGCTCCTGAAAGCCGGAATAGGCCGACAGGCTCAGCAAACCCTGCTGCCGCTCATGGTCGCGCAGCGCTGAGACCCGGCTGGAAACCGGTTGGGAGGCGTCTTCGGCATGGCCGGCGTAGATTCGCAGGGACCCGCCATGGGTCGGCAACTCATCCACATCGAACAGCGTCAGTTGGTGCGCGGCAAAGATGCGCTCCACCACGCTGAAGGCCAGATAGGAAAAATGCTCGTGGTAGATGGTGTCGAACTGGTTCCCGTCCATCAGCTTCAGCAGATGCGGAAACTCCATGGTAACGACGCCGCCGGGTGCGAGCAGGATGCGCAGGCCTTCAACGAAATCGTTGATGTCCGGCACATGGGCCAGCACGTTGTTGCCCAAGAGCAGATCCGCTTTACCGTGCCTGGCGGCAAATTCGCGCGCGGTGGCGGCACCGAAGAACTGTACCGTGGTGGGGATGCCCCGGGCCTCGGCAGCGGCGGCAACGTTGGCCGCCGGCTCGATACCCCTGACTCTGATGCCGGCGGCGGCGAAGTGCTGCAGCAGATAGCCGTCATTGCTGGCCACCTCCACCACGAACCGCGCCGGACCGATCCTGAATCGCCTGGAAACCTCCCGCGTGTAACGCCGGGCGTGCTCCACCCATGAATCCGAATAGGAAGAAAAATAGGCATAGTCCGAGAAGATCTCCCCCGGCGCCACATACTCTTCAAGCTGGACCAGGTAGCACTGGTGGCACACCCACACGTGCAATGGGTAGAAAGGCTCCATCAGATTGCGCCGACCGGGTTCTATATGTGTTTGACACAATGGCGACATCCCGAGGTCCACGAAGGTGTGTTCGAGGACAGTGTCGCAGAACCTGCACCGGGCACCGGACCCGAAATCCGCCTGCGGCGATAGCGCGTCTTCCGTAATTGGGTTGAGCGTGTTCAAAGGGCACCCTCCTTGTGTATTCAGGCCACTGCATCCTGGGCGGTTCTGCGCGCACGGCATTCTCTGGCCTTGCTCAGAATGAGGTCGAACTGCCGCTCCAGCGCCATGCGATGGAGCTGGGAGTTGGTTCTGAGCAGCTGCGGCACATGTTCGTCCGCGAGCAGCCGTTCCAGGTTCCGGTGCAGACGCGCGGGCGATTCCTTTCCCAGCTGAGTGGCGTATCCTCCCAGCCCGAATGCGTTCATCAGGTCCATTGTTTTATGTTCGTAGCAAAGCGCCAACACCGGGCGCCTGACCACCAGCGACAACAGCACGCCGTGAAAGCGGGTAGCGACCACGGCGTCCACGTTCAGCAGGAGCGCGAGCAGTTCCGACAGCTCCGTTGCAATCAACGCGTCCAGCGGCACGGTCAGTTTACCGTCTCCGCGATAGCTCAGTGTTCGCCGGACATCCTCGATTACGCGGTCATCCGCCGGCTGCATCGCGAAGAACACGATTCGATAGCCGCCGGCAGCCAGTCGGTTGACCAGGCTGGACATGCACGCCACATACGCCGCATAGCGTCGAGCGTCGGGGACCGGCCAGTAGCGTGGATCATGAACCGGCATCAGATTGATGGCGACAGTACAGGCACGACGGCCGATTGCCGCAGCCGCATGTCCGCGACAGTAATTACCCAATGACAACGCGTGCGCGAGATCCGGATAGACCGCCCCGCCAACTCGGCCCTTCCGCACTAACACCCGGGATCGCTCGTCCCTGAAGGAGACAAAGTCCGCCAACGCGACCGCGCAACGAATCGCCCAGCCGCTACCGGCATGATTCAACGCGCGGGCGCCGACGCTCACGAAACACACACGTACACCTTGCAGGCGTGCCATCAGGGCCCACTTGAGCAAGGTGTATGGAAACCCCCAAAGCCCGCCGAATTTGTCTTCGAACTGATTGGAACCGGCGATGAGCAGCAGATCCAGGTTGCGCAAAGCGGGCAAACTCCGCCGGATGAAGCGGATCTCCCCCGTCACCGCGACCATGGCCGCGACCGAGCCCCTTGCGAGCCGCCCCAGGGGTATCAAGCCGGGAATGCGCTTCAACCCCCGGCGCCAGCCCGGAATGGCAGCTGATTCAGCGCCAACGCGGTTGACGGAAAATCCCGCCGGCACCCGGCACAACCGGGCTGACGATACGTCCGATGGCGCGAGAACAGCCGCGGAACGTCCGGAACGCCTGATCGGATAGGCCGGGATCGCATAGCGGGCGGCGGTATCGGCCGGGTCCAGCGAATAGCCCCGAAACACGGCCTCCGGTTCCAGACGACGCAGCCCGTCAAGTAGCGAGCTGATGCTCGCTTCATCCCCGAGATTGCGATTCCCGTAGTGTCCAAGCACGCCGAGTATGACTGGAGATCCGGCATTCATAGCAGTGTCCCTTCCCTGGACGGTGTTGACAGGTTCTCCCTTTCCGCACCTCGACGGAGACTATACCGGGTTCCGTCCCGGTCATCAGCGAGCCCGCCCGCCGATGACAGCGATGCCTCCACAACGCGTGAGAAAATTGTATTTCAACCAAAAAAACAAATGGTTAGATGACATTACCAGTTCATTCACACTGTAGATCATGGTCTTGACAGCAACAACCGGCCCCGCGCGCGTCGGGTGGATAAGGAAACAAATCACGCACCTGTCCACGACAGATTAATAAGCCTTGCCCAATCATACGTGTGACATTAGCTATTAGAAACCAATAAATCCCATTTCTCGATCACAAAAACCCCAACACCATTACAACATAAACACGAATCAATAATATCAAACATTCGTTAGGCATATTTTGTTACAGATAAAGACAATATCCACCTTTTTAAAAACCTGTTAATTTTCATATAAACATACATGAAATCAACAACTAACGTAATTCGTCTCTTTTTAATGACAGCAATAAGATAGTTGCGACGCCAGAAAGAGACAGAACAACGTATTAGCCCATCATTAGAATATTTTTTGCGAACCAGTTCAGGTTTCATGCATTTCACCCTGAGTAATCTCCAGTTGCGCGTCGAACGAAAAATGTATTTCAGCGAAAGGGCACATCAATATCGCGTATTGGCGGATCAAAGCCCCGCATTACCGGAATTGCGTGCTCTCCGCAACGAACCGGAGAGACAAATGAGTTCTCGGAAGCGTATTTCTTCAATACCTCATGTACTGGGAGTCAGCGTCCTCAGTATCCTTCTCCTCAACGCCTGCGTTCCCGGGTCCGGTGACGCCCCAGCCAGCGATAACGCCCGTTCCGGCGAGGACGAACAGGTCGGTGGCGCATTCGGTTTCACGTTTGATCCGGAAGCAAAGAGCGTTGACGTCCCCCTCAACACCGTTGTGCGGATACAGGCCAGCGCGGATCTCGACCCCGAAACGGTAAGCGCCGAGACTGTTCGACTGCTGGCCGCCGGTGGCGACCCCGTCGATACCAAGGTGACCTACGACAACGGCGTCATCGAGATCGCCCCAGGTCAGGCCCTGCAGTCCAGGACCACTTACACGGTGAAGGTCACCACGAATGTTCGTTCAAGCAGTGGCGATCAGCTGTCATCCGCCGCCTCAACGGATTTCACGACGCAGGCTGCCTCCGCGGAGGCTCCACTTCCCGAGAACTTTTCGAGATGGGAAGAGCGCATGGTTCAGCACGGCACCCAGATTGGCGACAAGCTGATGGGCCTGTCGTCTTCACAGGTACGCAGCCCCGGCAGCACCATACTGAATGAGGTTTACTACGATGGCGCCCGCGTCTTTTATCAAATTGCCGAGTACCTCGGCGCGACCGGAAGCGAACGGGACCGCTGGCATGCCTACGCCAAACGGGCACGGGATATCTATGTCCAGGGCTATCTCGAACCAAACAATTACGTGGCCGCCGGCTATATGCGCTTCCCCCACGGCACGTACCGGCAATGGATGCTGGATGAGAGCGATGCCACGCTCGACAGCCTGGTGAAGCTTCGCGACAAACCCACCTTCTCCAGGCCGCCCGCCGGCAATACAACGTGGTATTACCACAAGTACAGCCGCGAGATCGCGTATGCCATTCAGGCGAACGTTGTAGCCGAAAAAGCCGGCGCGCCCCGACAGACGGAGTTCCTGGATCGTCTGCTGGACCGCGCGCTGACCCATGTCGACATCTGGACCACCGGCAACTATCTTGATCCGGATTCCAAATGGCATTTCGTGCAGGCGTTCATGACCGGCCTCACCGCCTCCGCGCTGATCGAGTACCACGAGCACACGCCTGACGGCCGCATTCCCCCGGCCATCAAGACACTGGCCGACTGGGTCTGGGACAACATGTGGGTAGCCGACGTCAACGGCAGCGGCTACGGCGCGTTCAAGTACGTCAACCGCGCTGTCAGCGGCGTCGGCGGCCCGACCCCGGCGCCGGATCTGAACATGCTGATCGTGCCGATGTACGCCTGGCTCTACAAGGAGACCGGTGAGCGTGAGTACAGGGAACGCGCCGATCTGATCTTCGCCGGTGGCGCTCAACTGGCCTCGCTGCATAACGGCAAGGCGTTCAACCAGAACTACCGCACCAGCTTCGACTACTTGCGCTGGCGCGAGGATGGCCTGAAGCGATGGGGGCAATAACCCGAGCTTACTCGCCGAACTGATGTGAACTACCATAGACGGCCGGCCGGGACAGTCCCGGCCGGCCGTATTCTCAACAGGGATGGGAGAATGTATGTGCGGCATCGTCGGAATACTGCGCCACGGCGCCGAGCAGACAGTGGATGCGCAACTGCTGGCCCGCATGAACGACGCGCTTACGCACCGCGGCCCCGACGACAGCGGCCTGCACCTGGGGCCCGGCATCGGTCTGGGGCACCGCCGTCTGTCCATTATCGATCTCGCCGGCGGTCGACAACCCCTCTACAACGAAGACCACACCGTCGCCGTGGTCTTCAACGGCGAAATCTACAACCACGCTGAACTGTCCACCGAGCTACGCGCACTGGGGCATCGGTTCCGAACCCGGTCGGACACCGAGGTACTTGTCCATGCCTGGGAACAATGGGGCGAGCAGAGCGTCACCCGGCTGCGGGGGATGTTCGCTTACGCGGTATGGGATCAGAACCGCCGGGCCCTCTTCCTGGCCAGGGACCGCCTGGGTATCAAACCGCTCTACCACGCCACCTTGCCCACTGGCGATTTCCTGTTCGGCTCCGAGCTCAAGGCCCTGCTCGTGCACCCGCGCCTGCCGCGCGAACCCGATTTGCGGGCGATGGAGGATTTCCTCGCCTTCGGGCACATTCCCGACCCGAAATCCATCCTCCGTCATGTGAGGAAACTGCCGCCGGGCCAGACCCTGACCTTGCGCGATCACCGCACCGCGGACGTCGCACCCCGCAGCTACTGGGACGTGCCGTTCCATGATCCGGCGGGGTCCGTCAATCCAGGTGCCATGGAGATAGAACTCCGCGAACGCCTAAGGGAGGCCGTGGACGTCCGGATGATCGCCGAAGTCCCCCTGGGTGCGTTTCTCTCGGGCGGCGTCGACTCGAGCGCCGTGGTCGCCACCATGGCGGGCCTTAGCCCCGGCAGCGCCATCAATACCTGTTCCATTGCCTTTGACGACCCCGGCTTCAATGAAGCGGAATATGCGCAAACGGTCGCCGATCGATTCCGCACCAATCATCTGGTCGAAACCGTAAGCGTGGATGATTTCGCACTCCTGGATACGCTCGCCCGCACGTATGACGAACCCTTTGCCGACTCTTCGGCCATTCCCACCTATCGGCTCTGCCAGCTTGCGCGCAGGCAGGTCACCGTGGCCCTGTCCGGAGACGGCGGCGACGAAGTGTTCGCGGGCTACCCGTGGTATGCGGGACATATGCGCAAGGAGCGCTTCCGCCGCATGCTGCCCGGGCCGGTACGCACCCCGCTGCTCTCCGCCCTGGCCTCGATCTACCCGCTAAACGGCAGGCTGCCGCGAAAACTGCACCTCAGGGATCCACTGCACAGGCTTGCAATGGATGCCGTCGACAGCTTTTCGCTCAGCACCATGATGAGCCTGCCGGCAGTGCGGCAACGCCTCTACGGGCAACGACTCATGCGCGAACTACAGGGCTACGAGGCCAGCGACGTGATTCGCGACCACGCCCGCCGGGCGCCCAGCGATCACCCGCTGTCCCTGGCCCAGTACATCGACATGAAAGTCTATCTGCCCAGCGATATACTGACCAAGGTGGACCGGGCCAGCATGGCCCACGGCCTGGAAGTGCGCGTACCGCTGCTGGACCACCGCTTCGTGGAATGGGCGGGGCGAAAGATCCCGCCGGGGCTCAAGCTCGCCAATGGGAAGACCAAGGCCATCCTCAAGCACGCCTTTGAGCCCATGCTGCCACACGATATTCTCTACCGCCGGAAAATGGGCTTCTCGGTGCCGATACGGCAGTGGTTCCAGGGCCCACTCAAGGCCCGAAGTCAGCAACTGACCGCGTCCGAGCACCTGGTCGGCTCGGGCCTGATCGACCGCAAGGGCCTGCAGGACATTCTGGCCGAGCATCACGGCGGCCGCGCCGATCACGGCTCCACGATCTGGTCGCTGATGGTACTGGACGCATGCAGCGAACGTCTGTTTGGCACCTCGGCCTCGTTGAGTACGGCAAATATCGCCTGAACTGTTCAGGAGAACGGAGGCATCATGGCTGCTCACCCTTCGCATCACCTGCTCGCCTGCCTTGTCTGCGCCGGTCTTGTCGGCCTGCTCGCGTTATCGGGTTGCCGTACCGCCCCCAACCATTGGAATGGGAAAACGGAACCGTTTCCGGAGGCCGCCGACAGACCGTCCGATTCGCCGGACATGGTCCGCAGTATCAAGGAGTGGGAAGCCACCATGGCGAGCGAGGGCCGGCGCCTGGGCGAGAAATTGCTCAGCCTGCCAGACGCTTCGATAAAGAACCCGGACGGCGCCACGCTGAAGGAGGTCTATTACGACGGACAACTGGTTTTCTACCAGATCGCCGAGTATCTGGGTGCCAACGGCGCGGAGCGGCAACGCTGGCACGCTTACGCGGAACGGGCGCGGGATATCTATGTTCTCGGTTACCTGAAACCCAACCAGTTCGCCGCCGCCGGCTACATGCGCTTCGCGCACGGGCTGTACGAGGAATGGCGCCTCACCGGCAACGAAGCAGCCCGACAATGGCTGATCCGCCTGCGCGACGATCCGCCCTACTCCAGCCCCTCGCAAGACAGCAACTGGCACCTGCATAAATACAGCCGGGAGATCGCCTATGCCATCCAGGCCAATGTGCTCGCCGAGAAGGCGGGTGAGCCACGCCAGGCAGAACGCGTCAACGCCTTGATCGAGATGGCCCTTGGCCATGTGCGCATCTGGACCACCGGCGACTACCTGGACGGTGATCCCGAGTGGCATTTCGTGCAGGCATTCATGGCCGGGCTAACCGCTTCGGCACTGATCGACTATCACGACCACACACCGGACAAGCGGATACCTCCGGCGATGAAAACGCTGGCCGACTGGCTGTGGGACACCATGTGGGTACCTAGCGTGGAGGGCTCCGGCTACGGCGCCTTCAAGTATGTAAACCGGATGGTAGAGAATGTCGGCGGGCCCGAACCGGCGCCCGATCTCAATCTGCTGATTGCGCCCTTGTATGCCTGGCTGTACAGAGAATTCGGCGACCCGGTCTACCGCGACCGCGCCGACCGGATCTTCGTCGGCGGCGTCGCCCTGACCAGGCCGGACAATGGCAAACGTTTCAATCAGAATTACCGCAGCAGCTTCAGCTATCTGCGCTGGCGGCAGCAGGGCTTGCAGCGTTGGCAACCGTAGCGCGCGGATCCAGAATCCGCTGGTAGGCATGCACCATGGTCAGCCGGTCGTGTCCGGCCATCACCACCCGACGCGCCTGCCGCCCAAGGCCGATCAGCGTTTGCGGTGCGGACAGCAGGGCGGCAATGGTCTCCGCCAGGGCGGCGGGATCCTCCGGCGGCACCAGTCGGCCACCACCGTTGCGCAGCAGTTCGGGGATGCCGCCAACAGCCGTGGCAACACAAGGCACGCCGCAGGCCATGGCCTCCAGCAATACCAGCGGCAAGCCTTCGGTCCGGGAAGACAGCACCAGCAGGTCGAGTTGTGGCATGAGCCGGTCAACATCGCTGCGATCGCCCAGAAACGTCACCCCGCTCGTCAGCCGCAACCGGCGAGCCAGCGACTCGAGCGCCGCGCGTTCAGGCCCGTCACCGATCAGCACCAACCGGAAATCCGCATCGGGCTGACGTTCGCGGGCATGGGCCATGGCGGTCAGCAGCGTTCGATGATCCTTGTCGGTATGCAGACGGGCCACACACCCCACCAGCGCCATCCCGGACCCGGCGCCCATTTCAGCACGCAGGCGCGGATCCCGCCGGTGTGGCCGGAACTGTGCTGTATCGACCCCGTTCGGCACCACCGCAATTCGCCGCGGTTGCATGCCCAGCCAGGCTGCAAGCGATTCCCGCAATCCCGAGTGAATCACCGTGACGGCGTCGACCCTCGGCACATGCCGGCGTGCCAGCCAGCGGAACAGGGGCCGCGTGCGCAATTGCTCGTCGGTGTGCTCGGTAACCACGATTCGGCGCACACCGGCAAGCCGGGCCGGCCAGTAGCAGAGCATCATCATCGGCAGATGCTGCACATACAGAACCTCCACCCGGCGCTCCCGGAACAGCCGATAGAGCGCCCGTCGCCGCCCGAGCCGGGACAAGGTCTCCACATCAACACCGAAACAGCGCAGCCCCCCGGCTTCGAGCAAGCCGGCAATCGGGCCGCCCGCGGAATGGGTCGCGCAGACATCGACATGATACCCCTCGGCCTGCAAGTGCCGGATCACCGCCACCGCCATGCGCTCCGAACCGCCGGTATCGAAGCTGTACAGAACCGCCATCATCCGAGGTTTCGACATCACGGGCTCCAGGGCGGTTGGCCGCTCGCCTCCGTCCTCAGCCATCCAGCCGCCGGGCGGACATCAGGCAACGCATCGAAAACACCACGTCATTCCAGAAATGCTGCCTGGCCACGATGACCCCACGCGCAAGGTAACTGAACAAATCCAGTTTCTGTGCCGGCGAAAGCGGCGCCATCGCCACCGCCCGGAAATACGCGCACTGTTCGCGCCAGGGTTGGAACAGCATGCGCCCGCCCGCCGCCGGGTCGAGATGTTCGACGGTCTCCCGCCTGCTTTTCAGTTTGGTGGCCGTGTCCGGATTCATGCTGCGAAAGAAGAGATACTCGGGAACCTCGACAAATGGCCCGCGTAACAGCACTTCGGCCATGAGCACCACGTCCGAGGCCAGATAGGGGCGAATCAGCGCCGTGTTCCCGAGTGCCGCGGTCCGGAATACGCCGTTCATCAGATTATTCAGCCGGATACGCTCGATGAATCGCCTGAAGCGCGTCGTCGCGCAAGCCACATCGAGATCAAGATCATCGTCGCAAGGCTCTCCATCCGCGGGGTTCTGCTGGTAGAGCATGGTCTTCGGATAGGCCAGTACCGCATCCGCACGCCGCTCCAGCAGCTCCGTGCAGCGTTGCAGCAGATGTGCATGGCAATAGTCGTTTGACGATGCCCATTTGAAATAAGGCGCCCGCGCCTTGCGATAGACCAGGTTGTAATTCTCTGATGCGCCCTGGTTTATCGGGTTGCTGATAATGATAATTCTGGAATCCTTTTTAGCGTAGTCGCGACAGATACTCAGCGTGCCATCCAGCGAGGCGTTATCGGAAATAATCAATTCAAAGTTTGTCAGTGTCTGCTGCAGGATCGATTCCAGTGCGGCACCTATCCAGCGCTCGGCGTTGAAAGCTGGCATCCCGACAGAGACTAGCGGCATAGGGGTACGCATAATTTAAATCCTTGCGTTTTTACTCCATCACTCGATCCTGGTTCAGGGAATCACTTCTTCCATAGAATAGTTAAAACCAGTGATTGCAAATCTACGGAAAAACACCCGTAATTCGAATACTCCGCATGGCAGTAATTAAAGTGCCAATACGGGAGACGCATCCGGTCGCTGGTATCCGTGCCGACGCAGCTGCTTTCCTGCCACCGCCTCCACTGCATCGATGTCCGTCTCCGACAGGCGGGCGATGTTCACCGCGTTCATGTCCCTGATGGGCGCCTTGATGCCATGGACGCTCCAGTCCCTCCCCACCACCTGCACGGGCATCGGTTGCAGTCCCAGAAACGTGGTCACGGACGCCAGCGTTTCAGCCGGCCGAGCGGTCAGGTCTTCATAGTAGACGGGCAGAAAATGGCGCACCTTACGACTGTCCGCCTGCACCAGTTCATCGGTCGTCAGCCATTGCCTGGCACACAGCTGCATGGGATAGCCCGCATCGGCATAGGGGTTTCCCCAGCGTTTCAGATTGGCCTTTTCACGGATACCGGCGGCGGCCGCGTAGCCGTTACGGATGATGTAAATGAAATAGGCCGGCTGGAAGTAGGCGTTCAGAAATGGCATGCGGGCGGCATTGGCCACCGATTTTTCCAGCAGATTGTCGATGCCGCGCGGGTACCAGATTGACCATTGCCGGCGTATTCGCCGGGCGCGCTCCTCCTGTCCTTCGATCGGCAGGCGTACACGCTCCAGACATTGCCACCACATGCGCGGCCAGCCATAGGCCTCCGGATAAGGCAGGCTGTCGGTCAGGTACACGCCCTCGGTGCGCAGACCGCCAATTTCCGGGTGCTGCCCGAGCACGCTGGCCAGCAGCGTTGTTCCGGAGTTGTAACAGCCGAGGACGAACACCCACCGTCGCGGCTTCAGTTCACGGCCGAAGGGAAGCAGCATCCGGTGCAGGCGCGGTTGCATTAAAACGCGATCCATTGCCAGGCCGGGCAGGCTCTGCAATAGCGCGGTATTGATCCGTTTCACGGGCGATCGGCCTCCTTGCATTGACGGCCCCTGGACGGGCGGCGAGTTGCCGGCCGGCGCGCACACAGACCCTCATAGATACTCACAAGCCTGTTGACCCGCGTATCCACGGCAAACTTTGGAAACAGTGAGTTCCTGGCCGCATTGCCGCGTGCCGCCAGGTTCACCCGGCCGTCGATCAATGGCTCAAGAGCGTTCGCCAGCGCTTCCGACGAACCCGGTTCAACAATCCAGCCGGTCTCGCCGGGGCGGATGATCTCGCGAACCCCGCCGACATCGGTGGCAAGTACCGGGCGCCCCAGCGCCATCGCTTCGAGCACGACGTTCGGTAAGCCTTCGCTCAGCGAAGGCAGCAGCACCAAGTCACAGGCCTCGAAGTAGTCGCGTGGCGTGGACTGATAGCCGCAGAAAAGAACCCGGCCGTCCAACCCCTCCTGCCGCACCCGCCGGCGCAGCGCCGCTTCATCCTGCCCCGCACCTACCAGCATCAGCACCGCGCGGGGATGGCGCGCAGCGAGGCGCGCGAACGCCTCTACCGCGTGAATCTGGCCTTTCTCGGGGCTGAACCTGCCGAACACACCGATGACGATCGCGTCATCCGCCAGGCCGAGAATTCCCCGAACGTAGCGGCCGCCCCGCTGGCCGCGGATCTCAGAAGCATCCACCGCGTTCAGCACCAGCTCGGTCGTCCTTCCGGCGCCTCGCAAGGAGGCGACGGTCTCATGGAGTCTGGGCGAGACGGCGACGGCAACATCCGCATACCGCAGCAGGAACCGGTCGAGCCCGTTATAGCACTGGATCTTGAAATTCTCGCTGGTCCAGCCGTGGGCCACGGCGACCCATGGCACGCCGCGCAGCCGCGACAGGGCGAAGCCGATGACGTGGGACTTGTAACCGTGGCTCTGGATGATGTTGCAGTTGTACTTCTCAAGCAGCGCATCCGCCTGCCAGATCATGCTCGGATCCAGCATCCAGCGCTGTCGCAGCAGATGGAGCCGGATACGCTGTTGTCGCGCCACCTCGGCAAACTCGGACCGGGCGTCCCCAGAGCCGGCGAAACTGGCCAGCGTATACGACATCCTCTGAGCCGGTGCATTGCGGACGAACTGCAGCAGGCCCTTGCCCGGACCGCCCAGAACGCTGGTTGCGATCATGATCAGCACCCGGGGCTTTACCGCGCCCCCCGCATCAACGGCCCGTGCTTCGATGTCCATTCCGGAAACGTGCATGGGCTACCCCTTTTCTCTGTTCACGCGCTGCCAGATCACACTCTGACCGCCAAGGAAATGACGCTGCAGGCCGAACAGAAGGGCCAGGTTGACCGCGGTGAAATAGTAGGGAACGTAGAACACCCCGAAGCGCCGTGCCGACCCAGACAACCACGCGGTCAGCGCGAGGCCGTAAAGCAGCAACTGCACCAGCAGCACGGGCATGTAGAGCATCTGCCCCTGGACGGTCAACGCCGCCGAGGACACCAGCAGGCCGAGCATCCACCAGGGAGAGAGCCAACGCAGCAGCTTGTGCGACACAAAGCAGAACCACAACGCTGGCCAGTCCAGGGGGCGTCGCAGGAAGCCCAGCAACGGCAATACCTGAAAGCCGCCGGCGGCAATTCGCACCTTGCGGCGGAACTCCTGGCTGACGGAGGCGGGCACCCGCTCGACGGCGGTGGCGGCATGATCGTAGTAGGTACGTCGGCCCTGATCGGCGACGCGCATGGCGATGAGAAAGTCATCCAGCACGATACCTTCCGGCAGGGGCTGCACAAGTTCACGGCGCACGGCGAACAGCGCCCCATCGGTGCCGACGACTGTTGCAACTGCCGATTCCCTGGCTTGCAGCCACCGTTCGAAACGCATGTAGGCACCTTCACCGAGAGGCTCGCCCGCTCCCATGGGCAATAGATCCACCCGCCCGGTCACGCAGCCGCAGTCGGGATCCCGGAAATGGCCGGCCAACCGGCGAACCGCACCGAACTGAAAGAACACGTTGGCATCGGTAAAGATCAGCACCCTGCCGGTGGCGTGGCCGAGCGCGGCATTAAGGGCGTTGGCCTTGCCCCGGCGCCGCGGCAGTTCCAGAAACCGCAGCCGCGGATCGGTAATCTCCCGCACCAGCTGCACGGTTCCGTCATCGGAGCCGTCGGAGACGACGATGACCTGCAGCCGGTCCGGCGGATAGTCCGATGCCAGGGCGTTCTTCACCTTGTCCGCGATGTAGCTCGCCTCGTTATAGGCGGCAATGATGATGGTCACCGGCGGCGTGCATGCCGGATCTCGCGGGTGTTCACCCTTCCCCCTGGACCAGAGGGCGAGCACAAGCGGGTAACCGACGTACACGTAGAGGAAGAGCACCGCACAGCTCCAGAACAGCCACGCCATCATCTGGGCTGCTCCGTTTCGGTAAACCCCTGACCTGCCTGCAACGTGCGGACTTCGCTGAATACATCGGCCAGCCGCGCGGTCAGCCGATCGCGATCGAATGCGATCCGGAACGCATCGGAAACCCGTGGTTCTACCGCATGCCGGCGCTGATACGCCTGCAGTACCGCCGCTCTCAGCGCGGCCCGGTGCGCCGCCGGCGTTCGGTTGCTGACCACATGGGCATGCTGTCCATAACGGCGCACCATCTCCGCGTTGTCGCCGGGCGGGCAGTCGGCGAGGATCGGCCAACCGGTGGCCAGATATTCGTAGGTCTTCATCACCACCGATGGATAGGCCCGGACACCATCCGACCAGCCGAGCTTGAGATACAGTAGCGAGGCCTTGCGCATCTGCGCCAGCGCCTGCTCCGGCGGCACAGGGCCGGTGACCTCGATTCTCAGGCGCTGCCGATAGGGGTCCAGATCGGCACTGTCCGGCCCCACCTGGACGAAGCGCAGACCGGGAAGGTTGAGTTCCAGCAGCGCCTCCATCAGCGCCGTGGGCCGGCGCGTGCCGTAAAAACTGCCCACATGCATCACGGTAAAGACATCGGGCCTGGCATCCGGAAGGTTCAGGCGATCGTAACCATTGGGAATGCTCACGAAGCGGTGCGAATACTCGGGATAGGCCTCGCGGTACAGCGCCAGCGTCCCTTCCGTGTTGAGGATCAGCCGGTCCGCACAGGAGATGATTCGCCGCTCCAGGCGCTTCAGCAGCCGCAGGCGGATGGGTGACGGGCGGCGCACGTGCGGGTTGAGTGTCCAGGGGTCACGGAAGTCCACCACCAGGGGCTTGCCGGTCGCGCGTTTGAGTTGCACGCCCTTCAGCGCGCTGCTGAACGGCGAGCAGGTTGCATAGATGCAATCATGGTCCGCGGCAATCGCCCTCCCGGCCCCCACCGCGCGCCAGGTAATCTGCGGGTCCGGGATGCACAGCCAGTCACGGAAAACGAAATAACGCCGATTCACGCGGAGTGCGCGCAGGCTCTTGTTGACCACCGTGTCCAACAGGTTCACCGGCCCGATGAGGTTCAGCTCGGGCGCGCGCAGCACGTCAATCCCTTGCGGCACCGGGTAATCGGTGCCCAGCAGGTCCCATCCATCATGGGCGCGGGTGACGGTCAGTACCGTGGGCTTCCAGCCGTGGCGTGCCAGTCGGCTTGCGAAGCCCACGCTGCGGGCCACGCCGGCGGTCTGCACCGGCGGGTAGAAATAGCAGAGCATCAATACCTTGCGCGCATCCATGGCCGCTTTCCCTGTGTTTGCCTGAGCCTATTGGCAGTCTGCTAGTACCCAAACCCGGTGTCCGCCCGTCGGCGATCGCCGACTGCCTCGCCCGCCGGCGTCAAGGTCCGCCCTGCTGGTGCCGCCGGCGAGTCGACGGCTTGCGCCGTCACGAGACCGGCCACGTTCTCCGCCGCCACCGTCAGGGCGATCAGTACGAACAGAATCGCGCTGTAAGCAGCGGAGAGGAAAAAGCCGGCGACCACAAAGCCGATCAGGCTGCCGCGCAGGGCGGTTGCCAGCATGAACAGGAGCCGGGTGACCGGATCCGGACTGTCAGCCGCCAGGCCCCTGACCCGGAGCGCGCCAAGCCGTGTCCAGCAGACCCGCAGCAGCGCCAGATACAGCAGCAGCCCGGGCACACCCAGCTCGACACCCACCTGAATGAAACTGTTATGCGCCGCCTGGTGACGGCCGCCGCGTTCGCCTTCCACCGCCTCGAAGGCCTTGACGCCGTAACCCCACGGGCGCTCGGCCATGGCCGCGAGGCCACGCTTCCAGATCGCAATCCGGCCGGTCTCGTCGGTCAGGTTGTAGTCGTCCCCAGGGGAGAATACGGTAGCGATCCGGTCCCATGCCGTCTGTGGCGTGGCAACAACCAGTAATGCCGCGGCCAGCAGCGCGATGAACGCCTTGCCAGGCGAGATTCGGCTGGTAAAGCCCCCGTCGGCTCTGGGCAGACGCGCCAGCAGCAGATAGACGCCGACCGCCAGCAGCGCAAGGAATCCGCCACGGGAGCTGGTCAGCAGGATAGCGACCAGCATGGCGGCGGTTACTACCCCGAACGCATACCGGCGAAAGCCCCGGGCGGCAAAGAATCCAACCACTGCGAGCGGCAGAATAAACACCAGCACCATCGCGAGATCGTTGGGGTCGTACGAGGAGAGGATGGTCACGCGCTCGGCGCCGCCTGCGCGGATCATCATCAGCGCCAGTAACAGCCCGGAGATCACCAGCCCGCGGGCATGGAACACCAGCATGCGCGGGCCGCTGGTCGTCCTGGCCAGCAGAAGAAAGAGCAGCACACCGGCCAGTAACTGGCTCATGACAAAGGCGAGGCTGTGCATCGTCCAGATCGAAAACACGACACTCAGCACGGCAAGCCCCGACAAGGCCAGCAGCAGCCGCCCCGGCAGCGTGGAGAACACCGGCACGCGCGACCGCGACCAGCCGATCAGCAGACCCAGCAGGCCGAACACCAGCGCCAGCTTGCCAAGGTGCAGCGGCGCCAGTACCGGCAACAGTTCCGGCAGGCGGCCCACGGACACCATAAGATACAGCAGCACACCGAAAGCGGCCGGGTGCAGCGGTTCGTCCTGGCTCTCACTATCCAGCGCGCGTATCGCGATCACGGACTCGCCCTCCTTAGCGTCCGGATGATGATTTCCCTGCTGTCCGCGGTCACCCTGTGGTGCGTCGGCAAGGTCAGAAGATGCGCCGCCAACCATTCCGCACCGGGCATGGGTTCCTTGAAACGCACGGCACGGGCTTCCAGACACCGCAACTGATTGAGACTGCCAGGGTACATCCGTGACACACCCAGTCGGCCCAGAGAGCGCAAACAGGAGGCCTGTACTTGCGGCCTGACGTAGATCGGAAAGCGATGCGGCGCATAGTCGGGGTTTCGATGCTGCGCGGGCTGCAGCCCGCGCGCGCAGGACAACGCCAGGCGGTAATGCCGGCAATGCTCTCGTCGCACGCTGTCAAGCACGCGGCCGGCGGACTCCGCACGGGGTAACAGTGCGCGCACGAAGCGGGAGCCCGGAGCCGTGGTCACGGCGTCCGGGTAGCGCGTTTCCCCAAGGTGGAGAAACGGCAACCGGGCCGGTAGCCAGTAGAGCCTCGGATGCGTCATGACCGCGGCGGCGATGACCGATACAGCCTCGGTCACCGACTGCAACAATGGCGCGTCAGGCAGCCGCGCACAAGCGCGTGCGGTGTCCTCGCGCAGTGGACCATCGGCAATCGACAGCAGGCCGCCGCCACCGGCACTGACAGGTTTGCCGCGGCCGAAGCTACGGATGCGCGCATCCGCCCCGCACTCCCGCAGTGTCCCCACATCCCCTCCCTGGGCTGCGTCATCAATCAGGAACGCGCCGGCGGAGGCCGCCGTCGCGCGCAATGCCGGATAATCCACAGGGCTGCGGAACAGATGCCCGGCGACAATGGCCAGCGTGCGGGGACCGGCCAGCCCCGCAAGCTGCGCATACCTGAAGTCCAGCGTCTCGGGGCTGACGTCGCAGAGCACGACCCGCAGTTGCGCCGCGATCACCGCGGCGGGTACCGAATAACAAGTGTATGCCGGAATGATCACCTCATCGCGCTGCGGACAGCGTACCCGCATGCATTCCAGCACAAAGCGCAGCGCGCCCTTTGCGTCCGCGAACAGCAGTCCGGCCGTTTGCCGCGCACCCGGGTCACCCTTCACCGCCTCCGCCACGGCGTCGACAATCTCGCGCCAGCGATGTGGAAACGCCACCGCCGGGAGACGAAAGAAAGGCCTTGGGTACGGATCAGCCCGGTTCATGGCGGCGCACCGGAACCAGGGAGCGGAGCGTATGCCATTCCTCCGCGCTGATGAATTTCAACAGCAGCAGCAGGGGGACATAGCTGATGAGCAACAGAGCCTTGTAGCCGACTGCCACCCAGGGGTTGGCCCAGTCAATGGCATGGCCGGCGGCCAGCAGAATCAAGGCCGCCGCCATTGGCTTCAGCGCGCGGCCATACTGCCAGCGCAGGCTGCTGATGTGCCGGCTAGCCGCCAGCGAGCATCCAAGTATCAACAGGAAGGACGCCGCCGTCGCCGCCGCCGCACCCCACACCCCATAAGTTGGAATCAGTATAAAATTCAGAAGCAGATTGACCGCGGCCGCGGACAGGCTGATGACCGCGACGATACCGGTGCGACTCTCCGTGTAGAGCGGCGCCGCGGCAAGCTGATTCATGCCTCCGAACACATAGGCCATGGCAATCGCCGGCACCAGTGCCCCCGCGGCCCAGTACTCCGGCGGCGTCATGATGCTCAGCACTTCAGGAATGAACAGACTGATTGCGAGCGCCGAACCGACCAGAAAGAAGCAGAAGCCCGACAACGTCTGGTTGAACAGTCTGTCCCGGTTCGGATCCCGGTAGTACACGTACAGGCGGTTACCCCAGATCAACCCGAACGGATAGGCCACCAGCTGGCTGATCAAAAACCCGAATTTGTAGGCAATGGCGTAGACGCCGACATCCTCCAGGGATGCGTAGTGATTGAGGAAGAAGCGATCCCCGAAATGCAGGATGAACAGGCCGATGGAAGCCGGCACCAGCGGGGCGCTGTAGGCGACCATCTGCCACAGCCGCGCCGGATCGAATCGATCCCTGACCTGATGCAGTACCCAGACAAGCAGTGGCGGACAGAGGACGGCGTTGGCGATGGCCGGCCCGAGCAGCGCACCAAGCACCCCCATCCGGAGGTAGACGATGAAGTAGATATTCAGCGTCAGCATGATGAAAAGCTGCGTCCAGACGATGAAAACGAACAGCATGCTGCGCTCGCGGATGCGGATGTAAACCAACCCCAGTTCCATGGCCAGGCCGGTGAACGTGGCAAGGAACATGACCCTGAACGCGGTGGTCATCTGATCGCCGGAGAACAGCAGCTGGGAGAACAGGCCTGATGCCGAATACAGGATGATGAAGCAGACGATGGCCAGCGCGACCATGGCATGGACGGCTGTTGTGACCACCCGCCGCTTGTCTTGCGCTGTCGTGGCGGCGTGATAGAAGCGGAACACCGCGGAGCCGATCCGCATACCCAGTACCAGCGCGGTAACGTCGGTGGCAAGGGCGATCAACTCCAGCGTGCCGTAATCCGCCGGGGACAGATGATGGGTGTAAACCGGAATCAGCATGAAGCCGATCAGCTTGGACACCATCACGCCGACCCAATACACGGCCGAGTGCATGAGCAGGCCCTGCAGACCGGAGCGCGCGATCATGGAGCCAGCCTCGCCGGTGCCGCGGTCGGTACCGAGGCGAGGATGGCCCGCAACCGGGCCGCGCGTTCCGCCCAGTCGTGCGCGCGCATGGGCGATGCCACGGTTTCCCTGGCGACCGCCGGACGACGCTGCAACTGCTCGCGAATGGCGGCCGTGAACGGCCCCGCGCCGTCGGCGATGACAATATAGGGCGAAACCCCGGAGACCTCCGGATGGGGGGTGCTGACCACCAGGCAGCCGGCCGCCAGGTATTCTCGCAACTTGGTGGGGTGCGCGTAACGGATGCGCTCGCTCGCCGACCATGGCAACAGGGCGACGTCGAATCGCGCCAGAAAGCGCGGTACGTGCTCATAAGCGACATGGCCGGTATAAAGCAGGTTGGGGACGTCCGGCAAGTCGCCCGCATCCGGTTCTACCGGGCCCGCCATGACGAACAGCGCCTCCGGCATGCGCAGTGCCGCGGCACGTATGAGCGCCATATCCAGATGTGCTCCGATCGATCCCAGGTAGCCGATCACGGCGCCGCGCATCGCTCCGACAAGCTCGGCGGGGCACTGCAGGGTGTCCGTCACGGCACGGTTAAGGTGCGAAAAGCGCACGCCATGGGGCAGGTAGCGCACGTCCGGGTGGTGCCGCGACTTCAGGGCCTGCAACGCGCGCGAGCAAACAACGACGATATCGGCTTGCGCCATCAACCGCAGTTCGAGCGTCCGCACCAGGCCGGGATTCATGCCGGGATGCGCGGCGTACTCGTCGGCGCAGTAGTAAATGGTGAGCACTGGATCAAGCACATCCATGATGTCCGCCGTCGCCGGACAGGCGCTGATGATCGCCGGCTCGACAATGCCGTAGCGGCTCCGGGCCCGATGCAGCAGGCGTGTCATCAGCCAGCGGTTGAACCGGCGCACCGCGGTGGACGTCAACCAGGGCAGCGCCATGGGATTCAAGACCACCAGCCCCTCGGGCCGGTTACCGCCTTCGGCACCATCGCGCTGCAGCAGCGCGATGATGAAGCCGGACAGCTTGCGCAGCACGCGACGGGCATCGGACAGCGCCAGTCGCGGCGCTCTGAGCCCCAGTGAATTGACCCATAGCACCCTGTGAGTCTGTACCAACTCGGCGGCGAGATACTGCCCGGTGCTGCCCAGACGGCCCCAGTCCTCTCCGAAGAAGACGACCCAGGGTTTACCGACCGCAGGCGTCGCCGGTTTCGCCGTCTGCCCGGCATGCATGTCCACCTGCTGGTTCGCGCGCGGCGTCACGGCAGATACTTCACGATATGCGGGCCGACCAGCCTGGTGACCGGCACCGGAAGGCGCTTCCAGAGACGAATGGCGATGTCGTAGCGCGGATTGTCGGGGCGCAGCGCAGGCATCGCCTTGCCTTCCGGCAACCAGTAATGCCAATGGGTTTTGACCGGCTCGGCACCCCACTGCTTCTTGAACCGGAATGTTCCGCTGTCAACGCTGGAACGACCGAAATCAAATATCTCGTACTTCCGGTTGATGGCGAACTCCAGGCACTGCCAGTACAGCAGCATGTTGACACCCAGCCGTCCGTAGTCGCGCAGGGACGAGGCCCAGGGGATCTCCAGCCGCAGGCCATGCCCGACAAGCAGACCGGCGGCGACCGGTCTCCCGGCCAGCCTGACCACCGCGACGTGGACGTTGGGCAGCTGACGCAGGCACTGCCGGAACAGATTGCTGCTGTAGACGGGGGTGCCGAGATCGCGCATGTTGCGGGCGAACACCGAATAAAACGCCGCCAGCAATTCCTCACCGCCGACCTCCGCCGTCACCCCTTCCCGCTGCGGCCGCTTGACCTGGGCGCGGACTTTCGAGCCCAGGCGGCGCCAGAGAACGTCCGGATCCGCCGGCAGATCCAGCAGCATGATCACCTTGTCGGTGCGCGTCGGCCAACGGCCGTCCAACGGCGCCGACTCACGCAGTTCAAGGTGGTCAAGCCCCAGTTCACCCGCCTGATCGCAGGCAGCGCCAACCAGTTGACGTCGAATGCCCCGACTGTCCGCTACGCAGCCGCCATAGTTGACGAAGGGCAGAGAGACGGCAAAGTCACCGAACAAGCGACTGCGCAACCGGACCAGGGGCAGGACACCGCAGACCCGGCCTTCCGGGTTCCTGGCCATCCAGTAGTGACATTCATGGCCGAACACCTGCTCCACCACGCGCCGCCAGGCATAGGCATGATAGGCCGAGGCCTGCGCGGTGCGGCTGGCCACATAGCCGTCCCAGGCCGCGGCGGAATCGATACCCATCAGCTCCACCCGGGCCACCGGTGATTGATCGGCCCGCGACGAGGTGACGGCCTTCGCCGCGACCATGGCATTGGCCGTCGGCGCGGCAGCCGGGCAGAGACTTTTTGTTGCGCGCTGATACACGCCTTCCACGCGGCCGATAACCGGTGCCGGTCGCGGCGGTGGCGAAACCCGTGGCTCGGGGGACAATGCGTGCTCGCACAACACGTTGCCGACAGTGGTGAACGCAAAGTCGTTCAACAGACGACGCAGACGGCCTTCACACTTGTGAAGATTATGGTAATGACGGAACCGGGACATCCCGCCGACAGGCACCCTGGGTTGCTCGGGATCGATTTCCCATGGGTGCAGATAGAAGATGAACGGCTGGCCGTCGGCGAGGTTGATTCGCCTCAGGCCGCTGCGCGTAACCGGGTAGGGATAGAGCCGGAAGTAGCCACCCCCGGCAACCGGCAGGTTCACCGGTCCGAGGCGCCAGGTGCTGAGGGGGAACTCCGTCAACTGATAGCCGGAGGGCGTCATCAGCCGGTGCGGCCAGCGGCGGGCGCCGGGTATGCCGTAACGGTCATGGCGCACAGGGAAAATACTGGAATCCCAGGTGAAACCGAGCTCGACCAGGGCGTCCAGCGCCCACAGGGAGTCCCGCGTGATCGAGTAACTGGCGGCCCGGTAGCCGGTCACCGGCATCTGAACCTGGTCTTCCAGCAACGCTCTCGAGCGCCGGGTTTCCTCCTCGAATGCGATCGGCGTCTGCTGGTAGATCAGCTGATGACTGTAACCGTGGCTGCCGATCTCATGGCCGCGGGCTGCAATCTCCCGCACCAGGCGTGGGCAGCGTTCGGCGATCCAGCCAAGCACGAAGAATGTGGCAAAAACGCCGCCGACCTCATCGAAGAGGTCCAGCAGCCTGTGGGTAGTGCGCTCCACGCGCAGCTCGAAACGCCCCCAGTCCTCGGGGCGAACCGCTTCACGCAGCGCCGTGACGTGAAAGAAATCCTCCACGTCGATGGATAATGCATTGTGCACGATGGCACCTCCGCCTGTTCAATCCCTGTCAAGGCGACGGGCAACTTCCGCGAGCTGGCGCTCGATGCCCTGGAGATCCGTGCGCAGGTTCTCGAAGCCCTGCGCCATTCCTGCGATGTAGGCCTGAAATGTCGAGCTGACATCCTGCAGATCGTAATTCAGGCCTTTGCCGAAGCCGTTCTTCCTGCCACGTACTGCCGCGGGAGATCCGGCACCATTGAGCTTCAGCGCCGCCGTGCGCTCCGGAAACGGCTGCCAACCCAGCTCCCTGGCGCCAACTTCCACCAGCTCGGGCGTAACGCGCCGGGCATCGTCGACAAAGGCGCTAAGCATCGCCATGTCACAAAGCGAGTTGATCAACCGGGGGATGCCGCCGGCATATTTCTGAATGACCGGATAGGCCTCCTCCGTGAAAACATCCTCGCTGGCCGCGCCTGCGACAGCGAGACGATGGCGGATGTAATCGCGGCTTTCGTCCCGTTCGAGGGGACCCAGATGAAAGCGCAATCTCACCCGCTGCGACAACTGCTGCATCTCCGGCGCATCGATGACATCGGCGAGTTCCGGCTGACCCATGAGCATGACGCTGAGCAGTTTGGTCTTGTTGGCTTCAATCCCCGACAGCAGACGGATCTCCTCCAACACGGCATAGCTCAGGCTCTGAGCCTCATCCACTGCCAGCACCACCCGGTGGTCATGCTCCGCATGCCCCAGCAGGAAGGTCTTCAGGCGATTGAGAAGCTCCACCTTGCCGGCACCGGTGAACTCCATGCCGAAGGCGCTGACCACGGCCTGCAGAAACTCCGTTTCATTGAGCTGGGTCTGATCAATGCGGGCGAGTACGATACTCTCCTGGGTCTCGGCCACCACCTTGTTCAACAGCGTGGTCTTGCCGGCACCGATCTCACCGGTGATCACCACGAAGCCGTCCCGACTGACCACGGTGTAGTCCATATAAGCCTTGGCACGCGCGTGACTTCGGCTCATATAGAAGAAGTCGTCATCCGGGGTCAGCCGGAACGGATGGTCCTTCAATCCAAAATGTGTCAGATACATGGTCGACAGAGCGTCCTTGCCGAAGGTTTCAGGGTAGACGTGCGTAACCGACAAACAGGCGGACAACGTTCTCGTTGAATTCCGCTGCGTCGTTGGTACTGCGACGGTCCGCGTAACCGTACTCAAGCTCGGCAAATACATGCCGCCCGAATGCGCGGCGCAGGCCCACGCTCGCGTAAGTATCGTCGTCCACGCGGCCATCCGCACCGTAACGGAACTCCGCGTACTGCGCCGACGCGTTCGCGTTCAGGTCGCGCGTCAGCCGGAACGACACGGCCGCCCGCAGCGTGCGGAGGATGCGGTCCTGGTCGGTGTCCTCGAAATCTTCATCCACATAGGTCCCGGCCAGGGCATAGCGCCAGGGCACGGTCTCCCGACGCAGGACGGCCGCATAGCGGGTCGCCGTCAGGAGATCATCGCTGAAAGCGGTGTTTATGCCGCCCAGCGTGAGCGCCTGCCCACCCGAGGTCAGCAGGCGGCTGCCGGCATCCAGCGTATCGTGGGCGGCGCTCAGGTCCAGGCGCATGACGGAACCCAGCTTCATGTCCCAGCCCAGCTCCCACTCCAGGCCGTCCACGTTCGAGCGGTCCTGTCTGTCGATGCTGTAATGCCCGGATGACAGGCGAAGCTCGGAGCCGCGCAGCTGGTGGGTGATGCCCAGCCTGCCGTCAACCCGGTCGAAATCCACGGTATCGCTGCCCTCGAAACGCACGTCCTGGTAAGAGGTATCCAATGTCAGCTCGGTGCGCGGCGACAGGCGATGCTCCCAGGTGAGCGCGGCGACACCGCGGTTATTGTCGGCGCTTTCCTCGAAGTAGGTGTAGCCGTAGCGGGCGCCGATCACAACCCTGTCCACCGGGGATAACCGGACGATCAGGTCCGGTCCGACCAGGGTTGCGTTGGCCTGTTCCCGATTCCTCGGCGACAGCGGTTCGCGCTCATCGATCACGACGTCCTGATAGCGGTTCTGCAAACGCAGCACCAGCCTTTCAGGCAGCGGCTCCCATGCGGACGCGAGCGCGATGTGGCCACGCAGCGAGCCGTTAGTGGTGTCGCGCAGATAATGCGGATACGTCAGATCACCTTCGAGATTCGCCCGCAGTTCCGAAGTCTGCGTGTCCAGCCACCCGCTAAGGCCGCCCAGCACTATCCAGTCGTGCCGTGCATTGCCGGGAGGCGCGCGATCGACATTATCGGTGTACTCCATGCCCACGCCAAGCTCGTAACTGTAGTCCACCGCGGCAGCAAACGGAGGGAACATGCCCAAGACCGGGAGCAGGCCCGCCATGCCCAACCATGCCGGGCAGCAGCGAACCGCATGAACAGGCTCCACTGCGCGCCGTGGTTGTCGAATCCGCATCGATAGCCTCCCTCCATGGCAATGAAAATCCCTGTCCCGCAGCGACACGTTCAGGCGGGTTCGTTGTTGACGATACTGCCTACGTATCGATCACCGGGGATGGCTGCGACCGCCGACTCGATCTGCACCGCCGTGACCCGCCCATAGGGCACAACCAGCAGCACCATGTTGGAGAGGTTTGCAAGTATTCGCGCATCGGCACTTTCATCGATGGGCGGCGCGTCGAGGATGATGTACCTGTCCGGGTACCGGCTGGCCAGTTCGCGGAACATCACCGGCAGCCGCTTGGACGTGAAGAACTCTCTGACGTGCCGACCGCGGCTGCCGACCGGCATCACCCGCAGACGCGGTATGCCGGTCGGGTGGATGACATGCGCCATGTCCGCGACCTCTCCCTCCAGCAAATCGGTCAGCCCGGCCGGCTCCTGCTCCTCGGCGTCGAGCACCAGCCGTGACGTGTCGGGCCGGCTCAGGTTGCAGTCGATGAGCAGCGCGGTCATGGTCTCGTCCAGGGCGAAGGCGGCGGCGAGGTTACTCGCCGCGAACGAGGCACCGGCGCGCCGCCCGACGCCGGAAACCAGCAGCACGAAGTTTCTGTTCTCGCTGTGCCGCAACAGGCTCGTTCTGAGCTGGCGAAAGGCGTTCACCGCCCTGGGGTTCCTGCCGCCAGGGCAGATAATCCGGTCGTGGTCCAACTCGTCGTGGGTGCGTAGACGCGGTTCGCACATTCGCGCGATCGTGGACGCAGTCTCCTGCAGACCGCCGCCCCAGGGCTTGCCGTCAAGGGGCAGGCTGCTGCCCCGCAGCGCGCGTTCCGCTTCAAGGCGCTGCATGGCTTCTTCTATCTTGCTCATGGTCGCGTCTCCCTCATAGCTGCCCGAAGTAGCGAAGCGCAAGAATGGCCAGCACGCCGCCGATGCCGAACATGACAATGAACAGCGTTACAGCGAGCTTGAAGCCGTCCGTCAGCCGCTCCCGCCGCGTACTGACGTGGGGAATCACCTCAAGCAGCCTGCGCGCGCAGGGCTCCGGCAACCCACCGTCGGTACGCACGCGGGGATCAATAAGCAAGAACAGAAACAGCAGTGACAACGGCACGCTTGCACCCGCAACCACGCTTCCGGCGGCAAACTGCAAGAGCCTGGGGCCCGACGGCTGGTGAGGAAGGTAGGCCGGTTCACTGACGCGCAGCGTAAACGGTTGCTGCTCGTCGTCCAGCGTCATCGAGACCCGGGCGTTTTCACGCCGGCGCAGCAGGTCCTGATGGATGTCCCGGTTCATCGCGTGATCCCGGGTGAGCCGTTCGACCTGATCCCGCAGGGCCTGCGCCTGACGCTCCTGCTCCCGTGCCTTCAGAAGCCGCTCCTGCTGGGAGGCAAGCCGGGTGTCCAGCCTCTCGACCAACGTTCTGGTTTCATACAGTTCCTGCTGCAGCTGCTGGAACACCGGGTTATCCCGCGCCCGCTCGGAGATCAGGCGCTGCCGGTCCCCGGCACTCAATCCACCGCCCTGACCACCGTCGCGTGCCTGCGCGGCGGCAGACTCCAGTTCAGCGATCTCCTGTCGCAGGCCGATCACATCGGGATACGAATCGGTATAAACCAGCCGCAGCTGCCTGAGCCGCTCGCGAAGTTCCGCCAGCTGCTGGCCGTAAATGCTCCCTCCCCCGCCCGTCGCGGCGCTATCGGCCTCCCCGGACAGCTGCGCGGACAGGGTCCGCTCCGTAATTCTGGCTTCCCGCAGCTGCTGGACCAGGTTGTCGACCTGCTCCTGCAGCCGGGCGGCGCGCTCGGCTGCCTGTTCCTCGGCGCCGGGATGCGCAAGCGGGCTTTGCTCACGGAGCGCGTCCAGCATCGCCCTGCTCTCTTTGAGTTCCCGGCCGTAGGCCTGTACCTGCCGGTCGATGAACGCGTAGGCCGCGCGGCTCTGGCCAAGGCGAGCACCGTGCATTCTCTCAATGACCAGCGCACCCAGCCTGCGCGTGGTCCGGTAGGCCCTTTCCGGGTCGCCGTCATTGAAGGTGATTCGAACCAGGTTGGATGCGGGGCTCTCCACCGTTATGCGCCGCTGGAACGCATCCAGGTGTTCTTCCAGCTGCAGTGGGGTCGTGCCGTCGTTAACCCAGCCGCCAGCGCGCAGCAGCGGTTCCAGCAGCGTTCGGCTGGACAGGATCTGGCGCACGTTTCTGACCTGATCCGCCGCATCCGGGCGGTCCGGACGATTGGCCGCCTGTGGGTCGATGATGTTCTTTTCTTCCACGAGCAGGGTCGTTGAAGATGCAAAACTCTTGGGCCAGAAAACGCCCGCGCCGGTCACCAGCAGGCAAATCACCAGAAAAGCCGATGCAATAAGCAGCTTTCGCTGATAAGCCTCCTTGAACAACAGGCGGATTTTCTGTTCGAGTTCGGCTTCCATACCGTGGTCTCCTGCACTCCGTGCCTCAGAACATCCGCTCGGGAATTGACACAATGTCTCCCGGCCGGAGGCTGTAGTTCGTGCTCAGATCGCCGTCTTCCAGAATGCCTTGCAACCGGACGGCGAATACCTGGGTTTCACCTTCGATACGGCGGTACAGCCGGGCACGGCCAGGCGCGGCAAACTCGGTAATGCCGCCCGCATCAAGCACCAGATCCAGCACCGTCATGCCGGCTCTGTGCGGGGCCGACAACGGCGTCGTCACGGCGCCCGTCACGCGTACCCGGTAAAGGTACTCGTTGCTACGCAGCTCCCGGACCAGCACCGTCACCTTGGGCTCGCGGATAAACTCCTTCATGGCCTGCTCGATATCCTTGCCGACGTTGTAGGGCGTTTCACCGCCCGCCTTCACGTCACCGACAAGGGGAACCGAAATCATGCCGTCCGGACGAACGGGGAGTACCACCGAAAGATCCGGGTTTCTCCAGACCGCTATCTCGACCAGATCATCGATGCCGATCTGATACGTGCTCGGAGAGAAGTAGTCGACGTCGTCCATGTCCTCGGCCGGCGGCGAACCGGCGGATGTCGTCCCGCACCCGCTCAGCAGGAGGGTCAACAGCAACAAGGGTACGGACAGCCAGTGAACATCCGATGTTTTCAACACGTGAGTATCCCTCTCGCAGATGGCGGATATCAGCGTCAGAGCCGGTCTCATCGCGACCCGCGCCCCCAAAGCACAACCTCGACGGTGCGCAGCAGAATGCCCAGATCCAGGAGCAGGCCGCCGTTCTTGACGTAGTAGAGGTCGTACTGCAGCTTTCCGCGCGTAGCCTCCAGCGACGCCGCATAGGGGTAACAGACCTGCGCCCATCCGGTGATACCCGGTTTGACGCTGTGACGCGTATGGTAAAACGGTAGTTCCCGTGCCAGCTTGCTGACGAACTGCGGCCGCTCGGGACGCGGCCCCACAAAACTCATCTCTCCAATCAGAACGTTGTATATCTGAGGCAATTCATCGATCCGCAGTTTTCGCAGAATCCGACCGAGAGGCGTCACGCGATTATCGTTCTGTTGCGCCCAGCGCGCCTTGCCGTCGCCTTCGGCGTCCTTGCGCATGCTGCGGAACTTGCAGATATGGAACACCTGGCCGTCCTGGCCGACGCGCTCCTGCCAGTAAAGAATCGGCCGGCCCATGGTTAAAAGGATGGCCAACGCGGCCATCAGCATGACCGGAGATGCGATTATCAGCAGTACGACGCTGAACAGCACGTCGAACAGGCGCTTGGAGAGGCTTCGCCACCAGCCCCTGCGGAAACCGTCGCCAAATATCAGCCAGCTGGAATTCAGGGACTCCAGCGGCACTTGCCCTTCCTCACGCTCGAAGAACGACGACAGATCCGTCACCCGGATGCCACGAAGCTTGCACTCCAGCAGATCCTGAATCGGCAGGCCTCCATTGCGCCGCTCCCGGACGCCAACAATGATCTCGGTGACCGCGTAGCGGTGCGCCAGCTGCCACAGGCTCTCGCCGGCGCCGCGCGCCACGATGCGATCCGCCGGTACGTCACAGTGGACTTCGTTGATCGGCAGATAGCCGACAATCGACCGCGTGGTGCCGGCGCCGCGACTACCCTGCGCATCCACCTGCGCGGCCCTGGTTCCGGCGCCCAGCACCAGGGCGCGGCCGGGGAGCGCCGGCACGCCGCCCTTCCAGCGGAAGATGGACAGCCTTTCAAGAGTGACGACCAGTAATGCGGCGGCCAGACCTACCCAGACCGGGTAACGGGCGTGACCTGGCCATAACAAAAGGACCAGGTAGATCAAAAACACGAGGATTAAGGCTGTGAAACCAGCGATCACCAGAGCGCTGCGCGGCACGTAGTGATTGAACAGGCGAATCATGTATGTTCCACCCTGAACATGGATTAAACCTGGCTGACCCGCAGCGGCGGGCCGGTTGAATAAACCATCCCTGCCAGGCAGAAACTAACGCAGTGCAGTCAATCGTGAAGCAATGCTGGTGAGGAGGAAACTTAGACCATTGCCATCGATTTCACAAGCGGCAGTGCGAATGGCCTATTATGGGCGGCAAACAGCCCAAACACGTTGCAACATGGATGCGCGAAAATCATGACGGCGATCACTCCGATTATTCTCTCCGGTGGATCAGGCACCCGGCTCTGGCCGCTTTCCCGGGAACACTATCCCAAACAGTTGTTGCCGCTGACCGGCACCGGCCGCACGCTGCTACAGCAGACCGTCGACAGACTGATCGGATTACAGGAGGCCGGTCCGCCCGTGGTCGTCTGCAATAATGCCCACCGTTTTCTAGTCGCCGAGCAACTGCGGGAATCGCCCTGCGGGCTACCTCCGATCATCCTTGAACCGGTCGGCCGCAACACCGCTCCAGGTGTGGCGGTGGCGGCGTTGAAGCTGCTGCGGGAATCGAACGATGCCCTGCTGCTGATCATGCCATCGGACCACCTGATGGCCGACACCGCGGCCTTTCAACAGGCGGTAGCGCGCGGCGCGGCAGCGGCGCAAGGCGGGGATCTGGTCACCTTCGGCATTCGTCCCACCTACCCGGAAACCGGCTACGGCTACATCCGCGCGGCCAGGCGGATTGACGCGGCCAACCCGGTTGCCGCGGTGGAGCGGTTTGTCGAAAAGCCCGACCAGGCGACCGCCGAGGCCTATGTCGCCGCCGGAGACTACCTCTGGAACAGCGGCATGTTCCTGTTCAGGGCCGACCGCTTCATCGAAGAGCTCCAGGAGCACGCACCGGCGATACTGGATGCCTGCCGGCTGGCACTCGATCAGGCCATTCCGGATCTCGATTTCCTGCGCCTGGACGCCGACGCATTTGCCGGCTGCCCCAGTGACTCGATCGACTACGCCGTCATGGAGAAAACCCAACGGGCCACTGTTGTCGCCCTGGATGCGGGATGGAGCGATCTCGGCTCCTGGTCCGCACTGCACGACGCGTCCGAGCAGGATGAACAGGGCAACATCACGATCGGCGACGCCCGCGTTCATGGCGCAAGCCGTTGCTACGTCCGCTCCGAAAACCGCCTTGTGGCGGCACTCGGCATGAAGGACTGCATCATCGTGGAAACCGCCGATGCGGTGCTGGTCGCTGCCCGCGACAGCATCCAGGATGTAAAAAAACTCGTTGAGCAGCTTCGCGCCGAAGGCCGCGAGGAGGTACTGAACCATCGCCGCGTCGAGCGGCCATGGGGCTGTTACGAAGGCATTGCCAAGGCTGATCGCTTTCAGGTCAAGCGCATTATCGTGGCGCCCGGCCGTAGTTTGTCGCTGCAGATGCACCACCATCGGGCCGAGCATTGGGTGGTGGTTCGGGGCACCGGCAAGGTCACGCGGGGCGACGAGCAATTCCTGATTGGTGAAGACCGGTCCACTTACATCTCTCTAGGCACCGTCCACAGGCTGGAAAACCCAGGGGTGATTCCTCTCGAGCTGATTGAAGTTCAGACCGGCAGTTATCTGGGCGAGGATGACATCGTGCGGCTCGAAGATTCCTACGGCCGCTGCTGACACGGCAGGCTCGCCGCCGGTTTCCATGCGTAATGGATTGTGTTGTTCCTACCTGACTTTGCAATCCATTACTATTGAGCAATAAACGATTGTTTAAATCCCATTAATAAATTGTTTTAAT
This sequence comes from Aquisalimonadaceae bacterium, assembly GCA_040877625.1. GTDB lineage: Bacteria > Pseudomonadota > Gammaproteobacteria > Nitrococcales > Aquisalimonadaceae > Methylonatrum. The sequence continues at coordinate 116,861 of JBBDNK010000008.1, read as the reverse complement.
TGAAACGTAAACAACCCTTTTTTATACGAAATCGGCAATTCAAATGCCGCGACTATCCAAACTGTCTCCAATTCGCAACACAATAATACAACGCTGTCTCCCTCCTGTAACAAATTCATGTACTTGTCGCTATTCGACAACCCTTCATCTCGGACATTTTTGACCAACTTCCAAAATTGAGAACTCGGTCAAATAGTGAATGTGGCACGTCTGGCATTTTTCGTGTCCTATGCACCGTACCCTTGAATACGCATCATCAACCACGCGTAGAGGCTAACCGCCAGGAGTTGTCAATGCCGACAACACGTCGTAATGAGCACGCTGCCCGCCGTAACACAGTTGTCTGTGCCGCCCTTGCATTCGCGGCGGCAGTCCTGCTGGCCGGCTGCGTTGAACAATCGGAGTCCTCCAGTGCGTCGGGCGGGAACTCACCCAGCCCGTCGAGCAGCTCGGGCCCGATCATGCTGTCCTGGGTAGCCCCAACCACCCGTCAGGACGGTTCGCCGATTTCGCTGAGTGACATAGATGGTTATGAAGTTCATTACGGCACAAAAAGCGGGAACTATACGCAGAAGATTGAAACGAAAGACAACGAGGCCACCGTCTCTTCATTGCAGTCTGGAAAAACGTATTACTTTGCGGTCAAGGCGACGGACAGTAGCGGAAATTCCAGCAACTTTTCACAAGAGAAGTCCACAAAGATCAACTGATCGCATTATCTGCAAGCGACGATCATCTTTATCTGGAAAAATATCAATCATCTGAAACGAAACGGGACCTGATATCAGGCCCCGTTTTACACTATTTACGTCGCGATGCTACTGCTTCAGGCGGCGGATGCCACCTCAACCTGACCCCTGCGGCGCAGGAACCCGACAACCGCAAAGCCGATCAGCCCCAGCCCCAGCAGGCCGATCACGGAGGGTTCCGGAACCGGCACATTGGTGGCCGAGAACGAGAACGTTGCCGTTCCACCCTGTCCGGTGAAGGTCCAGAAATAGTCGGTGTCCTCATAACCGGTGATGCTTGCGACGCCCTGCCCCTCGAGCACCAGCGCTCTTGAGCTCTGGAAGGCAACCGCAACGCTCAGGAGGTCAAAGGAGTAGTCCAGACCGTTGTGGACGAACGCCCACAATGGCGTCACACCAGCCGCGTTGAACGGATCAAAGAGAAAGTTGGTGTAACTGACCACCGTACCGCCGGTACCGGCGTAGTCACCGGTCGGGGCAGGCGTTTCCGTCACCTTGGTGGGGGCTGCAAACTCCACACCGACGGCATCCTCAATCGTGGTGCTGTTGAAGGCGGCGTCTATCGGCTGCCAGCCTCCCTCGAAGGAGATCTCACCATCAATCCATGCGGCATTCGCCGCGCCTGCAACGGCCAGCACCGCGGCAGCTGCAGATACCTTCAAGAATTTTCCAATCATAACTCGGACTCCTTCCGACTTTATTGAGTTACGGGCCCCAAATTGCCCTCGCCTAGAACAGATGCAGCTCTCGTGCCAGAATTACTTTTATCATCCTGTCCAGCAACTTGCCTTGCCATCCGATGAAGCCACATGCGCATGTGTCAAATTTTCCGACACAGCGCATGGCGATCGGCCAGGTACGCTTCCGTGCTACCGCAGCGAGTCCAGCAGTTTCACGGCGTCCTCACGACCGTGGAACGGCGCGTCATCCGCGAGTGCGGGTGCCAGTTGCACCCGGGCATCCTCCTCTCTGCCCGACTGCGCCAGCGCCGCGGCATAGTGGTAGCGGAATGTGCGATCCTCGGGCGCCGCCTTCACGGCCTCGGCGAGCAACGTCAGCGCCTGCTGCCAGTTGCCTGCCTGGAGCTCGATCCAGCCGAGGGTGTCCTTGATGGCGGCATTGTCCGGCGCAAGCGCGTGGGCTTCCCGGGCCAGGGCAAGCGCGCGCCCGTCATCCATCTGCTGATAGGTCCATGCCAGATTGTTGAGCATCGCCGGATTCCCGCGCGAGGTCAGCTCCACCAGGGCCTCATACTGTACTGCCGCCGCGGCGTAGTCGCCGCGCTCGGTGTGCCATTGGGCGAGCGAGGCCCGGGCTCCGCCGTCATCGGGGTTTGATCCAATCCATGCTTCGAGCGGTTGTGCCGGGTTGTCCATGCCGAGGTCGGCGCGACCGGCCACCAATGGCCCGAGTGCTTCGCGGCGGCCTCGGTCGGCGGCACGCTGATAGGCTTGCACCGCGGCCTCCATGTTGCCCCGCTCGGCCCACGCCCGCCCCTCGAGCATGGCACCGATGTCCATGCCGTTTTCCAACTGCTGGAGGCGCTGCGCGGTGCCAAGTGCGGCATCGATATCTCCGGTCTGCAACCGCAACAGGCCCAACAGCCCCAACGCCTCGAAGTTCCGCGGTGCGTATCTCACCGCCTGCCCTGCCTGTTCCACCGCCGCATCCAGGTCGCCCAGGTCCTGTAAATAACGGGCCAGCGCCAGCCGCGGCTGCAACTCCCGGGGCTCGTAATCAACGGCACGCCGCAGCAGGGCGACGGCCTTGTCCGTCTCGCCCTGCTGGTGATGAACACCCGCCAGCGTCTGAAGCCCGGGCAGGTTCCGCGGGCTTGCCGCCAACCCCCGCTGCAGGTAGTCCTCCGCCTGGTCGAGGTTACCCTCGGCAATCGCCAGCCGGCCCATGTTCATGGTCGCCTGTACACCGTCCGGCTCGAGCCGCAGGGCAGCCTCGAACGCCTGTCGGGCATCGCTGAAGCGTTGCAGCGTCAGATAAATGCCGCCGGCGAGGTTGTGGGCGGTGGCACTCTCCGAATGCTCTGCCATCAGCGCTTGCGCCTCGCCGAGCGCCCGCTCGGCATCGCCGCCACGCAGGGCGGAGACGGCAAGCACCTGCCGGCGCAGAATCCGGCTATCCGAATCCGCCAGATCCGGCTGATCCAGAAGCGCGAGCGCGGGTTCGATGCTTCCCTGGGCGGCAAGTGCCTGGGCGAACGCGAGCTTTGCCTGCTGCGCGTCACGGTCTGTCCGCGCCGCGCGCTCGAGGTTCTCGATGACCTCACCAATGTCCTCGCCGGCACTTTCGGCGAGCACGACCATCGCACGCGGATCATCGGCAAAGTGCTGAATGCCGGCTGTCAGCACCCGTGCAGCCTGGCGGGTCCGCCCGCTGTCGCGAAATGCCGCGGCCAGCGTGACCCGGGAACCGAGGTCGTCCGGTCGGCCCGATACCACCTCCTGCAACAGGGTGATGGCCTGGGAATACTGCTGCTGACGCAGTTTCACCGATCCCATCAGCGCCTTGGCCGGCAGGCTGTTCGGGGCCTGACTCAATGTCGTCTGCAGGTGGTCGTTGGCAGTTTCGATGTCATCCTCACCATACGCGATCAGGGCGGCCAGATAGTTCGAGTAGGGATGACGCCCACTCTGGCGCAGCATGACGGCCACCTGCGCCTTGGCTTCGTCGGCACGGCCGACACTGAGCAGGGTCTCGGCGAGCCTGCCGCGGGCATTGAAGTGCTCGGACTGTGTGATATCGGTCGCGGGAAGATCCATCAAACGCATGAAGTGCGAGATGGCCTCATCGCTGCGGCCGGCCTGGCGCGCCAGATCGGCGCGTATCATCCACGCCGCCGCGGAGTCCGGGTTGATCTCCAGGGCACGCTCGGCCCGGCGCCCCGCCTCGGCGGGCTGATTCTCCGCCTGCGCCAGCAGGGCGTGCGTTACCAGCGCTCGAATGGAGTCGACATCGAGCGCAAGCGCGGCTTCCAGCGCGTCGCCGGCATCGTCGTAACGCTCGGCCTGCAAATGCGCACCGCCAATGGCGGCGAGAAGATCGGCGCGGATATCCGGCGCCGACACGGCATCCGGCTGAATCTGGAGCAACAACTCATCCGGTCTGTTCTGGCGCAACAAGGCAGTGGCCAGCAGCGGCTGCACCCGGGCCGGGTCGATCCCCAGATCGGCGGCGCGACCCAGGGCTTCCGCGGCCCCTGCGTCATCGCCCGCGGCAAGCATGACCTCACCCAGGCCGAATCGGGCCTCGGCATGATCCGGCTCTTCCTGAAGCACACTGCGGTAATCAGCGATGGCGGATTGGTACATCCCCTCGGCGCGCTGCTCGGCGGCGCGCTGCATCAGCTCATCAACGCTGGTTCCGCAGCCGGCGAGCGCCACTGCGGCCAGCATGGCGGTCAACCAACCAATCCTTCCCTTCATCACGGCAATACTCCTTGTTCCGGTAATCGTTGTTGCCGCCGCGAGGGGCTGGACGGCGGCTGGAATGCGGGTTCCGTCAAACCTTGAGCCCGTGCTTGCGCATCAGGTCGTACAGGGTGGGCCGTGACACGCCAAGCAGCTCCGCCGCTCTTGAGATATTGCCCTCGGCATGCGCCATGGCGGCATCCAGGGCGCGGCTCTCGGCCTCGTCCCGGACGTGGCGCAGGTTCAGTATCGGCAGCGCAGGCTGGTCCGAGGACTGCAGCCCGATGTCCTCGACATCGAGCAGTGCGCCTTCGGCCACAATCACCGCACGATTAATGCGGTTTTCAAGCTCTCGAACGTTCCCCGGCCAGAGGTGTGCCCGGATCGCCGCGAGTGCCGCTTCGGTAAAGCCGCGCACGCGGCTGCCGTGCTGCTGCACGGCGCGCTCGAGCAGAACCCGGGCCAACAGAACCGCATCGCCGTCCCTCGCTCGCAGAGGCGGAATATCCACGACGACTTCGCTGATCCGGTAATAGAGATCCTCACGAAACTCGCCGGCGCTGATCAGGTCGGCGATATCCCGATGCGTGGCGCAGATCACGCGCGCATCCACCGCAATCTCCTGGCGGCCGCCAACCCGCTCCAGCACGCGTTCCTGCAGAAAGCGCAACAGCTTGGACTGCAGCGCCATGGGCATGTCGCCGATCTCGTCCAGGAACAGCGTCCCGCCCTCCGCCAACTCGATCTTGCCGCGAGTCTGACGGTGCGCACCGGTATAGGCGCCCTTCTCGTATCCGAAGAGCTCGCTCTCCAGCAGGTTCTCGGGGATGGCGCCGCAATTGATGGCAACGAATCGGCCATCGGCGCGATCGCTCAGCCCATGCAGGGCTCTCGCCAGGACTTCCTTGCCGGTGCCGGTTTCGCCCAACAGCAGTACGCTGGCGTTGGTCGGTGCCACCTTCTCCACCAATCGGCACAGCTTCAGCATGCGCTGGCTGCCGGTCACCAGCCCATTGAGCGGGGATTGCGGGGCGCGCATCAGCTCGCGGTTCTGCCGCTCCAGCCTGGCGATGTGAAACGCACGGGATACGATGAGATCCAGCGTCTCCGTCTCGACCGGTTTCTGATAGAAGTCATAAGCGCCCTGCCCCACCGCTCTTACCGCACTGCTCTCATCACCGTTGCCGGTGATCACGATCACCTTGGTATGCGGAGCGGCGGCAAGGATCTCGCTGAGGGTAGACATGCCCTCGCTGATGCCGTCCGGGTCCGGCGGCAAGCCAAGATCCTGAAGCACCACCATGGGCTCGTGACGACGCAACTGGGCCATGGCACCGGCGCGGTCTTCCGCGGTGAGCACCTCGTAGTTCTCGAAGCACCACTTGAGCTGGCTCTGCAGGCCCGGGTCATCCTCGACAATAAGCAGCTTCTCTGCACGCACGATTTACCTATATCCCTGTTGCTGTTTGTGTCGAATCCAGATCAGCGTCGCCAGCGCCGACGACGGGTAGCGTAAACCGAAACCGTGTACCGGCGCCTGGTTCACTGGCAACCTCAAGCCGGCCGCCCGAACGCCGTATGACGTCCCTTGCCTGATACGCCCCTATACCCATGCCTTTGCTGGATTTCGTGGTGTGAAAGGGCCGGAACAACTCGTCCCGAATGAATTCGGGCGTCATTCCCGAACCCGAATCGGCGACTTCAAACGTCACCCCGCCATCCCCGGCGACGACCGTGGCCGTGACCTTGCCATCCACCGGCGTGGCGTCCTGCGCGTTGCGGATCAGGTGGACCAGCACCATCGCCAGTTCCTCCGCGTCCGCCTCCACCGCCCGGCCTTCGGCCGCCAGGCTCAGCGCCGGCCGGGGCTCGCGATCGGCGCAACGCCGCGCGGCCTCCTCCAGCAGCCAATGCGCGTCCACCCGTTCGATCACACCGCGCGCCTGGCGCCGCTGCAGATGCTCGAGCAGGCGTTCCATGCGGCTGACCGAGTGGCCGACCGTGGCCATGGCATCATCAATGAACGCCGGATTGTGTTTGTGTTTCTCTGCGTTCTTCAGCATGAGTGACTGCTGTGCGATCAGATTCTTGAGATCGTGCATGAGGAATGCGGTGAGCTGATTGAACGCCTCGAACTGCCGCGCCCGGGACAAGGCCTGGGCGTTTTCGTGCTGGCCCAGATAGCTCGCCACCTGGCGGCCCAGCGTCTTGAGCAGGTCTCTGTCTTCCCAGGTGATCTCGGTATTGACGTCCGGCCGGGTCAATACCATGAAGCCGACCAGATCTTCCTGCAGTAGCAACGGAATGATCGCCCACGGCTTGTCCATCGCGGTCAGCCACTCAGGAACCTCCATGCTTCCGTAGTGCTCCGGAGATGCGTGATACTCGGCCACGTCGACAATCCATTTTGTCGACTGCAGAAAGGCTACCAGCGGCGCATCGGCGGACGCGACGGCCGCATCCGGCACCTGCAGATTCCAGCCGCCCGTGGCAACGTAGCCGGCATCCTCGCGGCGGTACCACACCGCGCCGGCCGGGCTGCCGACAATATCCGCAACCACGCGGATCGCCCGCTCGTAAGGTGTGAGGCCGTCATTCTCGTCCGCCAGTCGATTGGTGAGGCGAAGCCACTCTTCGCGATAGTCGTACTTGTTGCGGAAAAAATGCTTGCTCAGGAACAGCTTCAGCCTGGCCTGCATGTCTCCGGACGCGAGCACCACGACCAGCGCGACCGCGGCCGCGGCGACCAGCACGATCTGCGCAAAACCGCCCCAGCTGCCGCCGAAATCACGGATGTAATAGCCGCCCAGTGAAATGACCACCAGGTAACTGCCGGCGGCGAATATCGCCGCCGTGTGAAACGCCACATGGCGGGAGACGAAGACCTGAAGCGACCAGCTCCGGTTGCGCGCGGCAGCCACCGCGATCAGGGGGACAGCGAGCGCCTGCACGACGCCGCGCGCATGCCAGACGGCGAGGTCGAGCTGGCGGAACAACAGGGCGTCCGAGTAGAGATAAAGGTCATAACCGAACAGAATGCCCGCGCCGAGACACAGAAACTTCATCGCCCAGCGGCGCTCGGCGGGGAGGTTGCGGTAGATCTGCTCGACCAGCACCAGCCCCAGCAACGCCAGCAACAAACCGGCAATGATGAACAGGCCGTGCACACCCTCGGCCAGCGGCGCGGCGTCCAGCGGCACACCCAGTTGTTGCCAGAGCACCAGACCGATGGCCAGCGGCGGGCCGAAAAAGGCGAGGATCGTGAGCAGCCGGATCAATGGATTGCGGGCCCGCAATGGGCGCAGCATGATGCCCATGAAGACCAGCCACAATGCCGTGCGCAGCAGCTCCAGGAGCTCGACCCAGAATGCCGGCGCGTCACTGTACCAGGACGCCCAGGCGACCACGCCCGCCCACACCCCGGTAACCGCGCTGGCGACCACGAGCAGGGCACCGTGCGCACCGCCGCGCCAGCTCACCGTGATCAACCCGGCCAGAAACACGAACGCTATCGCACAGATGCCGTAACTGAGCGCGCCGATGGTGCTCATTTCAATCTCCGGCAAGGCCGGGGCGACGTTATCCCTGGCGAGGTGTCCATGTCACCTTTCGTTCGCCGCGGCAGAACGACAGGACCGCCCTGGCGCAGGCGATGTTCAGCAGTGAGAAGTAGTAGGGCACCATCCGCCAGACCGGAGCGGGCTGCCCTTCCGGTGTACGGTAACCCTGGTAGGCGAGGATATAGAACGCCGCCTGGCCGGCCGCCGTCAACACGTAGATGGTGCCGACGTTCAGCAGCGCCAGATTAATCAGCGCCAGCAGCACCAACGGTACAAACCCCAGGTACCGCAGCAGCTTGTGAGAGACGAGCTGGAACGCGAACAGCGGATCGCGGAGCGGGTTCATCAGGTGCGCCATGTCCTTCAACGCCCAGAGCGCCCGCAAGGTCACGCGTACCCGCATGCTGAATTCACTGCCGCCGTCCTGCAGCGCCGCCTCCCTGAGCTGCGCCTCCGGCTCATAGACGACCCGGCTGCCCTGCTCCACCACCTTCAACGGCTGAACGAAATCCGGGAGCTGGTCGGCGCGCAAGGGGGAGTAGAGCGGCCGGCGCATGGCATCGATGCCGCCGTCGACGCCAACGACGGAACCCATGTCCGTCTCGCGCTCGCGCAGCCAATTCTCGTAGCGCATATAGCTGCTGCAGCCATCGCCCACCAGCGAGCCGTCCGGGTTGGTGTAGACCATCTTGCCGGTGACGTAACCCACCTCCGGGTCGGCAAAGTTGCGTACCAGCCGGGCCAGCGCATCACGCGCCCAGACCGAGTTGGCATCCGCAAACGCCAGGATCTCGCCGCTGGCCTGCTCCACCAGCCTGTTAATGCCGGCCGTCTTGCCCTGCCGGCCTAGCTGGCGAACCAGCTGGATGGGAATGTTGCTGTCGGCGCCGACTCGGGTGACGATCTCGTCGGTACCGTCATCCGAGGCATCCGACACCACCAGGATCTCGAGGCGGTCGGCGGGGTAATCCAGCGCCAGTTTGTCACGCAATGTTTCCTCGATCACCGCGGCCTCATTGTAGGCGGGGATGAGCAAGGAAACCGTCGGCAGATGGGCGTCATCCCGCAGCACGGGGCGCTTGCGCCGGGAAAGCACGGCAGCGACCAGTGGATAGCCGAAGCAGACGTAGATCAGCACGAACAGCAGTAGCCAGAAGAAAAACTCGAGCACGTTATTTCCCAGTCAATGTCCCGTTGGCGGGAGTCAGATCCTTCTCCGCCAACACGTCGGTCACTGCACCAAAGCGGAACTTGGTCAGCAGGCGCTCGAGCCTTCCATAGCAACGGGCCAGATTGTTGTAATGCCTGAAACGCGATTTTGTACTGATATTATCCACGCGCGGCTGCTCCGGGTCGATTTCCCAGGGATGCAGGTAAAAAATAAAGGGTTCCTGCCGGCGGTTGATGCTGTCAAGGCCCCAGCGGCTGAACCAGTACGGAAACAGGCGGAAATAGCCACCGCCCGCGATAGGCAACGTCTGCCCCAGCAGATTAACCGTCGATAACGGGAACTCCACCAGCTCACCGCCGTTATCGGTTTCCAGGCGATAGGGCACCACGGGCGTGCCCGGCATACCGTAAACGTCATGGCGAATAGGGAACAGGCTGGAATCCCAGGTAAAGCCAAGTTCTACCAGAATATCGAGCGCCCAGCGCGACTTCGGCGTAATGGAATAGCTGGCCGCCCGGTAACCGGTGACCGGCTCGCCGAGAATGTCCTCAAGCAACGCCTTGGAGCGGGCCGCTTCGTCGCGAAACGTTTCCGGGCTCTGGTTATACACAAGCTGATGGCTGTAACCGTGCGAGGCGACCTCATGCCCCTGGTCGCGAATTCGGCGAACCAGGTCCGGATAGCGTTCCGCAATCCAGCCCAATACGAAGAACGTTGCACGCACCTGATGCGCATCAAACAGTGCCAGCAGGCAATCGGTATTGCGCTCCACCCGGCTTGGCCATTGATCCCACTCCTCCGGACGGATCCGAGAGGCAAAGGCGCCTACCTGAAAATAATCCTCGACGTCCACCGTCAGGGCATTGAGTACCGTTCGATCCATGTAAGGCCTCCCACCCGGCACAAAAAAACGAACGCGTATTTGCCGATGGCCCGGAACCCCTCCATCGGCATTTCACGTTCACAGACTGCAGAGATTACACGCTTGCAACGCCGAAAAGCAGCAAGCGTGCGAATTCGTAAATACTAACTTGCCGACCGCGCGCCCACGCGCCGGCGTTTGGAGGTTCCACGGCCGGCACCGGCGGCTTCTTCCGCCGGCCTGGTGTCGTTGACGATTTCGCGAACGGTGTATTCCTTGATGTCTTTCGCATGCGTAAAGATGATCAACTCACCGATCAGCCCCAGACCGAAAATCTGCACGCCGAGGACCACCATCAGTGACGAAAGCAATAATGCCGGCCGGTCAGCCAGCGACACATCGAAAAACAGGCGGGCAATCACCAGATATAGCACGATCAGACCACCGATCCCCGCGGTGCCGGTGCCAATGAGGCCGAAGAAGCGCAGCGGTTTCTTGGTGAACTTGATCAGGAAAAACACCGTGAGCATATCCAGCATGCGCCGCGGATAGACTCCCGGCCCGTACACCCGCCGGAAGCTGTCCCGGGACGATTGCGGCAGATCGATCTCCTCGACACGAAACCCCTGCCGAGCCGCCAGCACCGGCATGAACCGATGCTGATCGCCATAGACCGTCACTTCGTCCGGCACCGCGCGCCGGAAAATACGCACGCCACAGCCAAGATCATGAAACCTGGCGCCGGTGAGAAAGCCCAGCAGGCCGTTGAAGATGCGTGTCTGAATCTGATTGAACCTTGAGTCGTTCCGCGGCCAGCGTCGGACGACAACCATGTCATTCTCGCCCAGTGCCTCGACCAGCAACGGTAAAGACGCCGGATCGACCTGATAGTAAGCCGGTAGCGTCATCAACACGTCGCCCGCCGCATGCTCGAACCCGGCGGTCAGCGCGGTCGCCTCACCGAAGCTCTTGGACAGCTGCAACACCCGCACCGGACGGCCGGATGCCTGCAGCCCCTCCAGCATCGCTCTGGTATCGGGATACAGGCCGTCGAGCACATAGATCAACTCATACGTACGGCCTGTCGCGGCAAGAGCCGCATCGTAGGCCTCGAACAACTCGGCCGGATCGTCGTAGCGCTCCGTGATCGGGACAATCACCGATAATTTTGTTTTATTCATTCCCACCCCGTTCTACGTCATGCACAGTCCCGGCGCGCTCCATTACCGTGTCGCGACCGATTGTCAGCATTGCCATGCGCCCGACATCGAGATTGCCGGTGCGGTAGATCAGCTCTCCCAGGATGCCCCCCATCACCAGAAACGCAGCTAGTGCACCGAGCAAAACACCAACCCCCGCCAGGGCAATCGGCATGGATCCGGTCACTGCCAGCGCATAGATGCTCATGCCGATCGTAACCGCGCTGAGCAACAGCACCGGCAGCGCCAGCAGCGAGAACCAGACCAACGGCCGGTGCGCAAAGGCAATCAATGTCTTGATGCTGATCAGGTCAAGCAGCACTTTGTAAACACGCGACAAGCCGTATTTGGATTCGCCGAACCGCCGCGCATGGTGGCGGACCCGCACCTGCGCCACCCGCGCACCGGAGATGGAGGCCATGGCGGGGATAAACCGATGCATCTCCGAATACAGTGGTATCCGCTTGATCACATCGGCGCGATAGGCCTTGAGTGAACAGCCGTTATCCCTGATCGGCACGCCGGTAACCTTGCCGATCAGCCAATTGGCTATTCGCGACGGAATCTTGCGGCTGATGAGCTTGTCCTGCCGCTTGTGCCGCCACCCCACGACGATGTCGTAGCCGGCGTGGATCTGTTCGATCAGAAAAGGGATGTCGGCGGGGTCGTTCTGCAGATCCCCATCCATGGTGACCAGAATCTCACCGCTCGCATAATCGATTCCGGCGGCCATGGCCGGTGTCTGGCCGCAATTGCGACGGAAAACAACCAACTTCAGATTCGGATCGGTGGCGGCCAGCTCCCGGCCACGGGCAACCGTTGCATCGCGGCTGCCGTCGTCAACGAAAATCAGCTCGTAACGCAGGCCAAGCGGGGTAACAGCATGGGTTACAGCCTGATAAAGCGCGTCGATACTCTCTTCTTCATTATAAAGCGGGACGATAATCGAAAGATCCACTATTCTCCCCCACCCCGAATTTCACACAGCCGCGCCCGCTACTCCGACGAAAAACCAATTTTACAGGCGTAGGTTTAGGAGTATCACTGCCAGATAGCACTGTTGGCAATTAGAGACTATCCGTTTTAAGCATCAACAACCATCTGCCATCGGTCGGAGCCGAAATGCGAATCTCGCTGCCGGCCGCGAATCGGGATTCTCCCGCCCATTGCGCAGTGTCCGGCCGCAACCATCGCCCGCGCAATGGGCCCTCGCCCGAGGCCCTCAGGGTCACCTCGCCACCACCGGTGAAGAACAACAAGTACTGTCGGCCTGGCTCTGCCATCAGAAATGCCTCGTTGGCGTCAAGATCGCTCAGCAAATCGAGCCTGGGCTCCATGGCCATCCAGTTCAGTTCGGCTGAAAGCATGCGCGCGCTGCGAATTTGCTTTTGGGCCAGTGCCCCGAGACCAAGGCCGAAATTCTGTTCCGGTCGGTGGAATCGAACCGACCCAGCGCCACCCAGGAGGCTTCGCCAGAATCGCTCCACCGCATCATCCGTGGTCGCAAAACGTCCCCCATCCGCGCCGTAGATCTTTACATTGTTCAGCGGCCGCGGCCGCTCAGCCACGCGCTGCCACTGCCGATACAGGTTATCCCAGTGCTGCTGGCCGACCTGGTGGTTGTTCTGAGATACATCCATGTAGTCATAGAGCTCGGGATGATCGAACGTGTGGTTATGCATGGGGTCCGAAAGGTCCCTGGCATCCCACATTTCGGTCAGATAAACGGTAACGCCCTGCTCCGCGGCGCGCGTGCGGATGTGGCGCGCCCAGTAGGCGCTCCATGCCGGATCGCCATTAGTCTCATTGCTGATGGTGTAAAGCACATTGTCATGACGCAGCGAAATGGAAAGCATCCGATCAACCTGCTTCAGCTGATAACCCAGCAACAGGGCATTATCTTCAAGCTCGGGTATCGAGCGGAAGAAGGGGTTGTGGTTGCGGCCCGGATGCTCGGGATACCGGCTCTCCAGCCCGCTTTCGCGCTCCGTATAATTGACGTTGTTGGCAGGATTGTAGGGATTCAGGAGCCAGGGATCGCGCGCATAGTCGAACCTGTCCCACAGCTCGATCTGGACAACAATGCCCCGTTCACTGGCCAGGCGCAGCAGCGCCTCGAACCGGCGCCAATACTCCGGGTTTTCTTCATTCAGGTCATAGCGTGGATAAACGCCCACCGAGTAGGGCAACAAACTGCTTACACGGCCGGTGAACCGGGCCCACCAGGGTTCGTCTCTCGCCAGCCGGCCCACGCGGCCGTACTCTTTCCGAAACGGCCATATATCTCCCGGATCACGGCTGGACATGGTGTTTCGTACATAGTTGCCGCCGGACTCCACCAGGAGATCAAGGTGTGCTTCGAGACCGGCTATCTGGAACAGATTATCTTCCACCGAGCCCCCGATCAGCAGCGTCGGCTGACCGTCCCAGGACCAGTATCTGGGATTCTCCGTGTAAATGCCGATGCCATTATTCGCATTTACGAGCGATATGTTGCCGACAACGATCAACAAACAGACAATCAAGCGAATCAGGTTACGCATACCAGGACCTTCTCAACATCAGGAAGTACGGAATGACTACGCGGGCCCGGCAGAGTCAAAATGCCGGGACAGGGCTTGCCGCGCCAGCCATGCCGCCACGATTGCCTGCCACAGCCAACCCAGGCCGACCCCATACACCAGGCCGACCAACCCATAGCCGCTAAGCGCCCATGCGCCCAGCGCTGCCACCGCCAACGAGATCCAGCAGCACACATTCATCACATTCAGGGCCACAACGTTGCCTAATGCGTTGACTGTTGCCACCGCCAGCGCCTGCGCAATTTTGAGGTAGCCGACCAGTATCGCCGCGATAAACAAGGTCAGGGTGATGTCGTACTTGTCGCCCACGAAAAGCCGAATCAGCCATGGCCCGAGGCCAAGCACAATAACCGTTCCCAGAATACAGACGACGACCGCAATGGTGAATTCGGCGCGAAGCAGCCGGCCAGCCTCCGCGCGCGAGACAGCCTTGCGCAGCCGCGGCAGCATGGTGAACCCGACTGCCATCTGCATCATGCGAAACGGCGCAGCCACAACCGCGGCCAGGACACCGAACGTCGCCATTTCCTCCAGCGAAAGCAGGACCGGGATGGCAAAGCGTTCCGCCTGGGCCAGTACCAGCACCGCCACGCCGATGCCGAGACCACCCAACCCCTCGCGGAGGAGGGTGCGCTCACTCACGGGCGTGCGCGTGCTGGATATCACCTGCCGCGCGGCGGCCCACCCAATCAGGCTCGTCGCCACATACCCAACGGCAACAACAATCAGAAAAAAGGTCGCATTGACGGCATCAAGTACGACCGCGACCGGCACGGCCAGCAATAGCAGGTAATTGTGGACCTGCGTCAACCCCAATGCGGGGCCAAAACGCTGATCACTCTGAAATAGCGCCGAACCGACCCGGGACATCGCACTGGCGGCGAGGGCCAGAAAAAGCCAGGGCAGGACGCCGGCTGGAACCTCGTAGACAAACTGCGCCACTGCACAGACCCCCAGAGCCGCCAGCGAGCCGGTGATCGCGACACGCACCGCCAGACGGTACGACGGCGGCAGCAGATGCCTGTTGATGACCAGTTCGACACCAGCGGGCCCGACGCCCAGCCCAAGCTGGATCAACGCCAGTAACAAAGTGAGCAGCCCGTAGTCCACCGGCGTCATGAAGCGGGCAAGCAACAGGTTCGCCAGCGCGAAACCAACGCCCCCGAAGGCAAATGCGACCGCAGTGCGTATCGAAGAGGAACGGAAAAAACCAGTCAGTCGACGCATGAATGTCCTGAGCAGTCTCGACGCCTGATAGTCGTTCCCGTCATGACCGGCGCAACCTGGCCATCAGGGGAAACAGCAATTTCTGGATTCCTTCCCGCTGACCTTTGCGGTCTTGCGCCATGCCGGCCACCCGGCTAACCGGGTTTGACACCATCGTGATCCATAGGCGCTCGGGGCGGGAAATCCGCGCATCTGTAACGCTTCGGGTATATCCGAAACGGGTCATCTGCTCACCGGCCATCGCCTCGATCCACCGGACCTCGGCCGCGGAAAGCCTGCTTTCCCATTTGCCCTGATTGTCCGCCATGATTGGACGGGCGAGATTTGCCCGGTTGGTGGCATCCGTGTTGTAGCTGCCGCCGGCATCGTGGAACTTCAGCATGGACGGGTCATAGGGCTCTTGCAGAAAGTCGCACAGTTCACGGCTACTCGCTTCCGGATCGGCAAGCAGATCCTCATAACGGATTTGTTTGAACGCGTCAGCCGGCCAGCCTGCACGAACCTGCTCCATCAGATCCATGTACGCCGCCCACCGTCGCGCGAGAATCATCGTGTTGCGTGGCCCCTGCCGGGCCAGCTTCCACGACAGCGTTGCATCTCGCACGTCCCGCACTATGTGCACTATTCGCGCATCCGGAAAGCCAGTGAGAATTTCACGCCAATGGAACGCGTGCCAGGGGCTTTTCTCGCCCCAGCGCTGTTTTCCCTGAGCATCGACCCAGGCCTTGATGATTGCTCTGAAAAGGCCGTGGAAATCGGATGTCTCCACGCGTTCCATCGCGGCATCCAGCGTTACCGGCGGCTCCCATTTCGCCACCGGCCCCCATGCCAGCATGTGGCGTAGCAGTTGCTTTGCGTTGGCAGGGTTTGCGAGATCGCCGTAACTGGAACGGATCGGCCAGAACGTACTGTAGAGCAGGGATTCGTATGGAATGCCAATAGTCGGGTGGGCATTGAGAATACGACTGATCAGGGATGTACCGGAACGCGGTGAACCAAATATGAAAATCGGGCGTTCATTGTTACCTTGTCCAGCGTTGGTATTCATTTCAGTTTCCTGGCAGCCCGTGACTTCTTCCATGCGGAGGAGAATAACAACCACGGAAACATATTGCAGCGACCATTGCACCGCTGTTGAAACAATTCACCTTATACTGGGTGAGCTGGAATTCCGCCCACGAAAACAAGGCGTTCTACGATGGACTCGATATACCCCGGCCTGATGATCGATGGGCATGTGCATGTGTACCGTCAGTTCAACCATGAGCACGTGTTCGAAGCCGCTGCACGGAATTTCCGTCGCGAAGCACGGTTGGCGGGTTGCGACAATGGCTTCCTCGGCGTGTTGATGCTCACCGAGTCGGCAGGATATGACTGGTTCTCCAGCTTGCGGTCCGGCGATGCGTCTTTCCCCCTGTCCGGCTGGCGAATGACGGAGACATCGGGCAGTGTGCCCGGAATCCTGGCGACGGCAACCGACAGGTCGGACCTTCTCATCGTACCCGGTCGTCAGGTGATCACGTCCGAGCGCATTGAAGTCCTGCTTCTCGGCACCACGCAGATCGTGGAAGACGGGCTCGCTCTCGACTCGGTGCTTGCGCGCGCCGACGATATCGATGCCGTGCCGGTACTGCCCTGGGCGGTGGGAAAGTGGCTGGGGCGTCGGGGCTCGCTCGTCAATTTGCGAATCCGGGAGACATCGCCGGATCAGGGTCTGCTACTGGGCGACAATAGCGGCAGGCCCACTCTATGGCCGCGACCACGTCAGCTCAGGCTGGCGGACAGGCTTGGCATTCATGTACTCCCCGGTAGCGACCCGCTGCCGCTCGCCGGGGAAGAACAGCGCGTGGGGGCGTTCGGTGCCGCAGTGGATGCACCTGTGTCCCTGACTGACCCGATCGCCGAATTGAAAACCCATCTTAGAAATCCGGCCACGCGGCTCACGTCTTTCGGAAGACTTGAGAGCAATCTACGCTTTCTACGCAACCAGATCCGGTTGCGCCGCAGCCGGACCAGTGACAATGGCGGCGGCAAACTGGCCGCAAAACCTCCGGGACACCCATGAGAGTACTGATTCTCGCACCTCATCCGTTCTATCAGGATCGCGGCACGCCCATCGCCGTGAATTTGCTGATACGTGCACTGACCGAACGTGGCGATACCGTCGACATACTGACGTTCCACGAAGGCTCCGATCCTACCCACGAGGGCCTTACCATCCATCGGATCGCGGCGCCATTGTTCGGCAAGGTACGCAATGTGCGCCCCGGCCCCTCCTGGAAAAAGATAGTCTGCGACGTCTACCTGATGGGCCGCCTGTTCGGCCTGCTCCGCAGGCACCGCTACGACGTCATACACGCCGTTGAGGAAAGCGCCTTCATGGCAATGGTGGTTGGGCCACTATTTTCGGTCCCGTTCATCTTCGACATCGACTCCTCCCTGACCACGCAGGTCGTCGACAAGTACCGGCCGCTCAAAGTGATCGAGAAGCCGCTGCGTTACCTGGAATCCTTGCCCGCGCGCCGCGCCGTCGCCGTGCTGCCGGTGTGCCAGGCACTGGCAACCGACGTTGCCCGATACCCGGTTCAACACATGGCCGTGCTCAAGGACGTCTCTCTCCTGACCGAGCAACCGGACGACGCCGACGTGGAAGACCTCCGGGCCACGCTGGAGATCGACGGCACGGTGGCCATGTATATCGGCAATCTCGAGCCCTACCAGGGCATCGACCTTCTGCTTGAAAGTTTCGCGGAAATCAGCGATGAAACCCCCGACACGCACCTGGTCGTCATCGGCGGTGAAGCAGACGATATAAACCACTACCGAAAACGCGCCGACACCCTCAGGATCGGGGCACGGACCCATTTCATCGGCAAACGGCCGGTGGCTCGGATCGGCGCCTTCATGGCGCAGGCACAGGTGCTGGTTTCACCTCGGCTGCAGGGCGTCAATACGCCGATGAAGGTGTACACCTATCTCCATTCCGGCATTGCCGTGCTGGCCACCGACCTGCCCACGCACACGCAGGTGATGACCGATGACATCGCCTGCCTGGCCCCGCCGGAACCCAGTGCATTCGGCATGGCGCTGCGGCGGTTGATCAACGACCCGGAACTCCGCGCCCGGCTCGCGCATCAGGCCCGCGACTACATAGAGCGGGAGCATAGCTACCCCGCATTCAAAAGCACGCTGTACGGTGTTTACGACCATGTGAAAACCCGGTTGCCAAATGCGGACCCAAGGGAAGCCGGGTGAAGCCGGACCGCTTGCCCGATCCCGCCATTCTCTGGGACATGGCGATCATTGGCGGCGGCATCCACGGCATGGCCGCAGCCCGCGTCGCCGCCTGTCGAGGGCTTAGAACACTGCTCCTGGAACGCGCCGATTTCGGCAGCCAGACATCCGCCAATAGCCTCAAGATCATCCATGGCGGCTTGCGCTACGTTCAGAACCTGGACATTGCCCGCATGCGCGAAACCGCGCGTGAGCAGGCATGGCTATTGTCCGCGGCACCGGGGCTGGTAAGGCCGCTTGAATGCGTCATGCCCACCTACCCCCACCCCACGCGAAGCAAATTGGCGATGCGAACCGGTTTGTGGCTGTACAAGCGACTAGCGGGTGGACAGGCCATGCCCTGGCCCGGTGCAGGAACGCCAGCCCCCGGCGTATTCGACCGGCGAACGCTGCTTGAACTGGTGCCAAAACTGGAGGATAGCCGCATCACGGGGGGCGCCCGCTGGTACGACGCCCAGGCCGTCAACACCGAGCGCCTGGGGTTGGCCTTTCTACGCTCGGCACAGAGACACGGCGCCGTTGCGCTGAACTATGTGGAGGCCTCAGGGCTGATTGCGGAGCGAGGCCGCGTCAGCCGGCTGGCGATCACGGACACCTTGTCGGGCGAAACCGGCGAGCTTGCCGTACGCACGGTACTGGATTGCACCGGCCGGTCACATTACGGGGCTTCGTGGCATGGCCTTTCCGCATGCAGTCCACCCATGGACTACATGCGTGCGGTAAATCTGGTCATAAATCGCCCGCTGGCAGCGCTTGCCTTCGGCTTCCGGACCGCGCCCGGCGCCAATCACCGCCCGTCCGAGCAATTGCTGTTCTCCACGCCCTGGAATGGTCAGGGCATCATCGGCACCTGGTATTACGAGCGCGCCGCGACGGACCGGAAGGAGGAGGTACTTGCCGCTCTGGCCGATATCAATTCCGTATTCGGCGGCCCCGAACTGACGCTGAACGACGTGACCCGCATTCACGAGGGCTGGCTACCGGCTACCCGGCGGCAAAATCGCCTGACACTCCGCAGCCAGCCATTGATTTCACATGCCGCCGACCACGGCGGCCCGCGGGGGCTGGTCTTCGCGCGGGGAGTCAAGTACACCACCGCGCGGGCCGTGGCGCGATCGGCGGTGGAATTGACGGCAAGCGCGGGAGGCCTGTCGTTACAAACCGGCACCGACAAGGATGAGCTCACACTGGCGGGCATCAGCCCAGTCGCGCTCGCCGAACGTCTGGAAAGGGCGAAATCACAATACAGCCCGCTGTTCGGCGAAGAAATCGTACACCGCCTGTTTCACTGGTATGGGACCGACGCCGAAGCCATCCTCGGGCAGGCCGCACGCGAGCCGGGACAAACAAGCCACGTCCCGGTCGCTCATGGCCTGTTGCGAGCGGAAATCGCTTACATGATCGAGCAGGAAAGCGTTCACACACTGGCGGACCTCGTCGTCAGACGTACGGGACTGGGCGCAGGTCACAGACCGTCAAGTGAAATAATTGGATACTTTGCTGATATGCTCTCGCACCAGCTCGGTTGGGATGCGCAGCGGCGCGATCAGGAAATGACCGGGATTATGGCGCTCTATCCACACTGGGATTTGCCTTGACCAATATTCAGCCTCGGGGGGGGCAACCATGAACTCGATCAAAAACACGGCAGTGACAGGCGCAACCGGCTTTCTTGGTCAACACCTTGTGAAAAGGCTGAAAGATGAAGGCATTGAGGTCTATGCCCATGCTCGGGATGCGCACAAGGCAACGCAGCTGAATATCGGAGCAGCCCGTACGGTTATTTCCGACATCACGGACAGTGCCGCCATGGACGAACTGGTCGCCGGTGCCGACACCGTGGTTCATCTGGTCTCCAATTTTCGAAGCGCTTCCGGCAAGCCGGAGACCTACCGGAAGATCAATGTCGAAGGCACCAGGGCCGCGTTGGAAGCGTCCGAACGGGCCGGTGTACGGCGATTCATTTATTGCTCGACCATCGGCGTCCACGGCCATGTGCAGACCACACCGGCGGACGAGCAATCACCGTTCAACCCCGGGGACCTCTACCAGGAGACCAAGCTGGAAGCGGAAATGCTCTGTCGGGAGCATTTGGGGAAGACGAGCATGGAAATCGTGATCGTTCGACCCGCATCCATTTACGGCCCGGGTGATATGCGCATGCTCAAGATGTTTCGCATGCTGACTAAACGCCGCTTTCTCCTGCTGGGGCCCTGTCAGGAGAACTTTCATGCGGTTTACGTGAGTGACGTGGTGGAAGGAATCATGCGTGCGCTCACCACACCGGGCATTAGCGGCGAAGTGTTTATACTCGGGGGGCCGCAATACCTGCCGCTGAAAGACTATGTGGTGGCCGCCGCCGAAGCGGTAGGCTCACCACCACCGTGGCTGAAGCTTCCATACTGGCCTTTCCATGCCGCTGCCGTGCTTTGCGAAGCCGTCTGCGTGCCGTTCGGGATCGAGCCGCCACTCCACCGCAGGCGTGTGCGTTTCTACCGCAACAACCGCGCCTTTAACTGCGATAAGGCAAAAAACGTACTCGGTTATCATCAGGCCTGGACAGACCTGGCAGCGGGGTTGGCGCTGACCGTGGCGTGGTATCGGGAAAACGGCCACCTGCCGCCACGCCGGGGTGCGGAGTTCACCTCTAACGCCGAGTGAAAATCACCCGCGCGGGATTCCCCTGAACGACCGCATTCTCCGGTACATGGCCGGAAACCACCGAATTGGGGGCGACGATGACACCGGCGTCGATACGCGCGCCGTCCAGCACCACCGCGCCGGCACCAAGCCAGACGTTGTCGGCGATACGGATGCCCTTGGACGTCTTTTCCTGCAGAACGGTGGGAACATCGATCCGATCATAACGGTAGTTATTGCCAACGATGCTGACGTTCGGGCCTACCATGGTGTAGTCGCCAATCTCCACGCCGCCCTCGGACGCCGAAATGAAGCAGCAGGTGGACACGCTCACGTTCCTGCCGATGCGCAACACGCCGCCGCTAACCTTGAGTTTGCTGAAGGCATTGACCTCGGTTCCGGCACCCATAGTCAAAAGCGCGTTGATCTCGACTTCAGCCCGTGGGCTGATCCGGCATCGGTGTCGCAACAGGTACCACAGCGTCACGACAAACGACGGCACGGCTAAACGGCGAATGCGGTGGAGAAGCTTCATTGCCCCGCCCCATGCCGCTCCAGCACTTCCCGCACCTTCGCCACACTCCCCATCATGTACTCGATCTCGGCCATGGTGAGCTTGATGCCGAACGCCTCCTCCAGGGCCGTTATCAGCCGCAAATGATTGAGAGAATCCCAGAGATCCACCGAATCCGGTGTCAGCTCCTCCGTGACTTCGCTCTCATCCAGGCCGAAAAGGTCCGCGAACGCACTGCGCAATCCGTCTTGCATTATTCCTCCGAATACCGTTTTTCCACCGTTATGCCGGGGCACGCCAGGCCCGCGGCCTGGGCCGCATCCAGCCGATAGCGGCAGTTGCCCTCGTTGTCTTCTTCGATTCGCTCGAAGCCCTGGTCATCGAAGAACGTTCGCACCGGCGCATTCTTGCGCGTCGGCACGTACCGCGCCTCAAGGCGCTGAACACGCCCTGAGTCCAGAAGCTCGCGCTTGATCTCGTTCATCAGCGCGGTCTCTATACCACGGCCCATGGCCCGGCAGCTCATCAGAAAGCTGTCGATGACCCCCACCTCGCCGTCCAGCCGCACCAGGTACTGCACCACCAGGCCGAGATCGCCGAATCGGTCCGACACCGAGGCCACGCGGAGCTGACAATCGGGGTTATCGAGAAAGCTCTCGACATCGGCCACGGAATACCGCTGCGTGGTGACGTTGAACTGGTTGGTCTTCATGAACAGCTGATGAACACGCGGCACATGTTGCGCCGCCGCCTGCTCCAGGACCACACGGGTGTCGAGATCCTCCAGAAAAGCGGTCAGATCGCCGGCCTGGTTGAGCGTCGCGGCGCGCGCGGCATTCTGGCGGTACTGCGCCAGCTTGGCAACGTCCTCACCGGTGATCCGCAACGTCTCGAACGCGGCCAGGCCGCGCAGCAGCCCGGGCCGCACGGCCGGATCCTCCGGCAGCAGGATGGTGTGCACCGCGGGCAGCATCTCGCGCACCATTTCGCATTCCACCGGGTTGTCGTCAACAAAAACCAGGCTGTCGACGCCGATGTTCAGCTCCTCGGCAATGGCCTGCAGGTTCAGGTGCTTGTGCTCCCAGTTGATGCGCACGGTGGCGAAATCATCCCAGCGCAGCGGCATATCCTCGCGCGCCTCGAACAACTCGACCACGTCATCGCGGTTGTTCTTGCTGCAGACAGCCAGCACCACGCCGCGCCGCATCAGCGATTTCACCACGCGTTGAAAATCCGCATAGGCCCTGGACTCGGCATCGCCGTCGCCCACACGCACGCCCCATACGCCGTCCTCGCCAACCACCCCGCCCCACAGTGTGTTGTCCAGATCCAGCACCAGGCACTTGCGTATATCTCCGCGCACCGCGCGCACATAGCGCAGCAGTTCCGAGGACAGTTCCGGCAGCGCCACCTCGTCCCAGGGCATTTTTGCCAGATAGGCCATGCGCGGATTCAGCGCGCGCTCGCGGCCCACACGCGCAAGAACCAGATCGATATCGAGCACGCTCACCCGGGTGTGGCTGCGGAATTCACGCAACAGGGCCAGGTTCAACTCCGCATGGAACTCCGCCTCGCCGCAATCCAGGCTGCTGTCGGCAATGCCGGCGGCAGGGTGAAGCGGCCGCGGGAAATTGGCGATGATCAGCGTGGCACGGGTCCGCTCACAAGCGGCATCCGCCCAACTGCGCAGGTGGGAAATGACGTCCGTGATCGCGGCACGTCGATCGTCGGGTGACAAATCGAGAAACCCGGCCACCAGCGGCGGCGCCAGGAACCCAAGGCTCAAATTCAAAAAAATCACGTCCGGATCGAACGCCGCCAGGCCGCTTGCGGGATCCAGCACCTCCTGAAAATGCTGATCGTAAGGCCCTACGTAGGAACCCAACCGAATGCCATCCATCGCCGCATGGGCGGCGACATGCCGGGACAGGGGGTCAAGCGTCTGATCGGACAGGTAGGCAAGCCGAACGTCGGCCGCACCGTCCAGGCGCTCCACGGCGCGGTGAACCATGTCCACCATCGCCCCGTCGACATCCTCGGACGCCAGACCCTGCACCACCGGCAACAATTGTGACCATGAAGAGGCGCCTTTCAACGCCTGACGAATTTCACTGCGTGCTGTGCCCAATGCGACCGTGCCCCCAAGCCTATTTTCGATTACGCCACGACGTTGACTCCGCCCCCCGAAATCATACGACAGGGCGGTATCCCGCACGATACCCCCCTTGTTGCAGAACCCGCCTGCTCAGACAAACGGGGGTTCCCCGAGGTTGAGCACCACGGCCTGCCCCGTCATCGCATTCGACCACTGCGAGGACAGAAACGCGACAGCCTGCGCAACTTCGGCGGGGCCGACGTGGCGCCCGGAGGCGCGAGCGGCACTGAGCCTGTCCCGATACGTCGTCGGGATCGCCGCTACCAGATCCGTTTCCGTCATGCCGGGAATGACCAGATTGACCTGGATATTGCTGCCCGCAAGCTCCTGCGCGAGGCTCCTGGTGTACCCCTCCACCGCGCTCTTGGCCGTGATGTAACGGCTCTGCCCGGAAACCGGAATACGCACCGCCACCGACGAGAAATTGATGATCTTGCCGCGCCCCGCCTTGCGCATGACCGGCACGGCACCGCGACAGGTGGCATGATAACCCTTGACGGAGACTTCCAGCTCAGCGAGGTAGTCATCCCAGCGCGCATCCATCGCCGGCATCGGCGAGAAATCGTGAACAGCGCAGTTGACGAGGATATCGATGCCCCCTTCCCGCTCGGCTATCTCCCGCATCAAGGCGCTCACCTGCGTCTCGTCGCGGACGTCGCAGAGCGCGCAATCCGCCACGCCGCCATGCTCGCGTATCTCGGCAACGATTCGTTCGGCATCATTGCGCCCCCGGAAATAGGTCAACGTGACACGCGCGCCCAGCAAGGCCAGCAGTTTCGCCGTGGTTTCGCCGATGCCGCGGCTGCCGCCGACCACGACGGCCACCTTGCCGGTCAGCCCGAGATCCAGCGCGGAGGCGCTCAGTTCCGCACAGCTCGGCATGCGGCTTGGCGGCGGGTTGACCAGCGTCTCCAACGCACCGGTCGCGACAGTATCGACACCGTCGCGCACCTCCACGTCCGCCTTCATGAGATCCGCGGCCGGCTGCCGGTGCGTAACCGTGCCGGTGATCTCACAACCAGTGGCCATGGAGATATCGCTCTTGAATGCAAGATCAAATGACAGGAACGTGGCACGCCGCCCCGGCAAACGCATGCCCACCAGTGGCGACATCATGAGCGTAGCGATGAGATTGGGGCACGGCGGGACGGCTAGCTCCACCCCCATGGGGCCGAGAATCTCTACCGCGAAAGCCGTCAACGCGGCATCATGGGGCCGCCACCGCAGCGACTCCCGACGCCCCTCCAGTGCATCCATCCCCTGATCGAGTTCCACCAGCGTTTCGTCGCAGAATCCGGAGGCGGCGGACTCCGCACGACTGGGCGCCCCCGGAGCAGAAACCACTCGGTAGGCACCCGTCACGCGCGTCAGGATGCTTGCGTCCGAAAGCTTGACCAGCGTGGCGCTGAACGTGCGGAGATCGCCCTCGGCCGGGGCGATCTCGATGCGCATACTGACCTGCTCGCCCGGCCACAACGGCCTTAGAAACCGCCCCTTCAGACGCTGAAACCGGATGTGACCCTGTGGGTGCTCCAGCTGGATCATCGCCAGCGAAGCCAGCGGCAACATGCCATGCGCCACGCGCCGGCGATACCGGCTGCGCCGGGCAACGGCGTCGTCCACATGCAGAGAGCTACGGTCACCGGTCAACGCGGCGAACGCGTCCACCAGGGACATTGCGACTTCAAACTCCCGCTGAACCACTTCGAACACGACCCCGTAGGCGAGCAACCAATTTATAGCCAGATACTACACCGACGACGAACTGACAGAAACGTTGTGAGGAACTGCAAACAGCTTCATCCCTTCTTTACAAGGAGAATCCTTAGCAATCGATTGGAGATTGACTATGGCGGTGACAATGAGTAATTATCGAATAAATTGTTACTCGCCATCGGCTTCGGCAGCGTAGAGCAAAAAGATGATCAGCACTAATCGCTGGAACAACGACATATGGATCTGGGGTGGACTTGTCGTTCTTGCATTCATGGCAGGGATCTATTTCAGACTGATTGGATTAGGCACTTGGCCACTCTCCGTAGACGAATTTTATATTGCACAATCTGTAGAATTTATTCTGAAAACTGGCGTTCCAGAGTTCCCGTGCGGAGGATATTATTTACGAGGAATAACCTATCAATACCTTGCCGTCCCGTTCGTCGCGATGGGCGTCAGCTCTGAACTGACACTCAGAGGATTATCCGTTGTAGCCAGCCTGGCAGTAATTCCAGCCGCATTTTTCATAACGCGTGATGCGGCAGGGCGCAGAATAGCGTTCCTGGTACTCATCGTGCTTCTGCTTTCCACATGGCAGATTGAGATGGCCCGTTTTGGGAGAATGTATGCCCCTTTTCAGGCAATCTTTATCTGGCACATTTATCATCTTTATTTCCTGATAACACGGACTGAATATCATCGCTGGAAATGGATAATAGCACTCACTGTGATTGGTTTACTGACATGGGAGGGAGGGATTTTTCTCGCTGTTCTGAACTTTTTGCCGTTTTTTATAAAGCAGTTTCGCACATCGTGGATATGGATTTCGATATCCACTCTTGTCCTGATTGGCTCCATCTGGTTTTCGCAAACAGATTTCAGGTTCATTGCAGCTCAGGCATCGGCAATGAGTGGCATGGAGGGAACTAGTAGGCGCAGCCTGAGCAATCTGATCCCGTCGACGGATCATATTGCCCTGGCGCTATCAACGTGGTCGGGGACAGTTTTCGTAACGCTGTGCCTACTCGCACTGAGTTACGCCGCGTGGAAGCTGCTGGCTGACAGGGCACTTCCCCACATGCTTCAACTCGGCATGCTGTGCGGATCGCTTCTCGTGTTCAGCGGTCACGTGATGTTCGCCGCCATCCTGTTCGGTGGAATAATGGTATCAGGGTGGCTGGGATCTGAGGAAGTGCGCCGTCGAAGCGTACAGACAAATCTTACAGTGAATACTTTTTTAACCGTTGGGTGGATTGCTTTTTTGATCTTGTCTTTCGAATACAGCTTACCTGCATCTATTCGCAGACTGATCAATATGCCGGACATTATTAGCGCCATTATACAACCGATGTATCAAGTCCTTCCAGATATTGCTATATTTCTGGCTCTATCTTACGTTGTTGGATCTATCCTGGTTCTATATCACGGCTTTGAGCGAGAAAAATGCCTCGGTGTTTTACTTTGCCTGTGCCTCATTAGCTTAACGCTTGTAGCTCTTATTCCCACTCCCGTCAACGAGACAAGATACTTTTTCTTTTCATACCCTTTATTTATTATCACGGCAGTGGCCGCATTATCCAGAACTGCCCTGAGTTTCGCCCCGTGGTCAGCGCCGATGCAAAAATGGTTACTGACTCTGCCAGCATTATTCCTAATCTCATCTGACTTTGATTTCCAACACCTTCGAGCAATCGACTCCTATGAGGCGAACTTTCGAGTTGGTTACTCTGACATCCTGACCAGGCATTATTACGCACGTTATGATCACGCTGGTCCAGCTGATTTTCTTAGACATAGCGCCACGGAAGATGACACCATTTTATCGACAATCACACCAATCAACATTTATGCAGATAGGCTAGATGCCATTTATCTCGACAGGAGCGACCCACGCTATCGGAACCAAGCCTGCGAAGGGAAGCAAAGAGAAATATGGACAGGGAGTCAACTACTGTCCACAGCGATTGACATGAGGGAGTTTTTGGTCGCCAATAATCAAAGGACATGGATTGTCGTTGGAAAACGCTCACGCCGATGGAACCAGTGGGAGCGGCAACTTATCGAGATGCCTAGGCTAACGTTGGCGTTCACGTCTGACGACGACGCCTTTGAAGTATATTCATGGCGTCCGGATAAGACCAATAACACAAGCGGTTCGATGTAGTTCCAGGGAGCCATCCATGTTACTGCCGAGGCATCTGTCGCCTCAGTCGTCGCAAGGGCCCTCGACGGCGTTGAACCACAACGGGATCGGCTCGTCCGATGTCTCTGGCATGCGGCGGATATAGTCGTGCTCGACCTCCCAGGCCGCCGCTAGCCGTTCGGCCTCGGCGATCTGCTCCGCAGTCCGGTACTGGGCCAGCTGATCACGCCGTTGACGGGCCATTTCACGCGATTGATTGTCTGTACCCAGACCATGCGCCGGCCTGTCCGTGGGTGGCGGAAAGCGAGGGATGGCCAGGACGTACCACATATAGCTCTCAACAGGATCTCTGCTTAGAGAAGCCAGAGACAGCATGGCCTCTGGGTGCCCCTGTTCGGCGGCGCGCCGATACCACGCCCGGGCTTCGTCGTACTCTCTGGGACCTAATCCCCATAGACCATAATCATATGCAAGGCCCAAAAAGAATTGAGCATCCGCCCGGCGATTCTCCGCGGCGCGGCGATACCACTTGAGTGCGTGCGCCTGCCGCTCCTCCTCAGGCAACGTATTGCGCATGCCGGCCAGTTTCGACTGTGCCTTGGCACAGCCTAGCTCGGCCAGCTCCGCCAGGCGGGCCCGCGCCTCTGCACTGTCTCCGTAGTAATAAAGCTGCATCGCTTCTTCAAGCGCTGGCTGAAGATGCGCGGTGTCGGCACGAGCCGGTGTAGGCGCGGCGCCAAGCGCCACGATCAGCAAGGCGGAAACCATCCATAGCATTGTCAACGCGTTCCTCGCATACCGGCGGCCGGGTCGCGGCGCGCACGGGTGGAATTGATTCCGGACCGCTTGAAATCTACCATCCGTCAGGGCAGTACTCAAACAGCACTGGCGGCAATAAGGATCTCAGGATGATCAGAAAGCCGCATGGAAACTATAGGGAGATAGACAGTGAACCAGACTCAATACCCCGTAACCCGCTCGATGGTCATCGACGCCGTTCAACATCACATGAACGACTGGAGCGTGGAGATGCGCTTCGCCATCCGCGCCCTGCCGGCACCTACGGTAAGCGACCAGGGCTTGAAGGCGGCAACCTGGCTTGCCTTCGGCCTCAACGCCACCCATCAGCTCTACCCTCAGTTCGCACCTATCAACGTACGCCACAATCGCGCGGGACGGCTCATACTCACCGGTCTCCGGCGTGTATCGCCGCAGCTGTGGGCGCTGTCGCAGGTGCAAAAGACGATGGCCCATCAGTACAGAGCACAGTTGCGCATGGCGGACGAGAAGCTATTCACCAATTACCTGCAATTCCAGGATACCTTCGTGCGGAAGATCCAGCACATCAATGACAACTTCATCGCCACCCAATATGGCCGTGCGGTCATCGATGCTGTGCTCGAGCATTTCAAAGACAAAACTTATGAACTTAAGGAGCTTGCGATCACAGCAGTCCGTCGTTCCATTGCCGACGCCGGCCTAGTCGAAAAGGATCCCATGATCCTTCGAACCCGGGTGCGCGAAGGCTTCGGACACCTGCTGGAGAAAACTGAAATGATCTACCGCAGCAGCCCGGATGCGCCGGGGACAAACCGCCTGCAGTTCGCCACCAGCGACGATCGCCACTGGCGTACAGTGCCCTTCTCCCACCCGCCCGTAAGCCACGCTGTGCACAAGTGGACGGACGTTCAGGCCCAAAGCGACGCTCTTTGGCTGATGGCCAATGCCTACAAGATGAAGGTCTGGCGTGACGAGCGGCGCTACCAAACCAGCGGGGGCAGGCGCATTCCGACCACGTACGTAGTCTACGAGTACCCAGGCCAGGAGCCAGAAGATCTGCTGCCGCTGGTCTCCAACCCAGGGCCGCAGATCCGTAGCGCCCTGGCGGCCTTGCCTAAAGCCGCTTAGTGAACGAAGGAGGGAAGTCCCCCCGGCTTCTTCCGAGCCGGGAGGACAGACTGATATCCGGGCATTTGTCGGCGCCCTGGTAACCGGAAACCGGAAATACTTCGAGCCTGACGCGTCGAGTATCATCAGGGCCCGAGCACCCACAAGGCGGTATACAGGGAGGCCAGACATAAGGAAGCCGTCGAACCTTCGTGTTGATCAGTCACGACGTCGTCTTGAAAAAGGGGGAGTCCATACAGGCGTTTCCCTGGAGAGATCAATGCGGCTCGGCGCTTCCCTTTTAACGGCCAAAGGACTCATACTCGCATCACGGATTGTCTCTCCGGAACCGCGTACCCACTTTTGACGTACATAGCCTCACGAGGGTGTGGAATTCTGTGAAACTCTCAGTGCTAATGGTGGTGTTTTACCGCGCTCCCACGCATCCAGAAAGGCTAGCAGCAGCCTGCCAAGGAAAAGCAACTCGGTTAACCAATGTCACTTCAAGTTCTTCATCTCATAGACAGCGGCGGACTATACGGCGCTGAGCGAATGCTACTCGGGCTCGTGCAGGAACAGCTGCGGCAGGGCATGCGGCCAGTTATTCTTAGCACCGGAGAGCCGGGTCAAGAGGAAAAAGCTGTTGAAGCTGAAGCAAGGCGGTTATCTCTACCCTTGAAGATCACGCGAATGAAGCCTGGACTGAACCGGTCGGCGACGCGGGAGCTCTTAGGTTGGATCCGCGAAGTGGGCTTCGACATCGTCCACACTCACGGATTCAAGTTCAATATTCTTCTCGCTGTCTATGGGGGAGATCGTCACGGAATATCATGGGTGAGCACAGTTCACGGACATGTGAAGCCTCACATATTTCGGAAGATCTGGCTGTACGAGCGCCTGGATCGTTGGGCACTGAGGCGAGCGGATCATGTGATATTTGTCAGAGAAGGGATGGGGCAAGATCTCGGACTCGGCAAATCCGTTCTTACAAAGTCCTCCACGATCGAGAACGGTCTAGACTTTGACGAAATTACATTTCATGCGCCTATGCCCACAGGCGTCAAAACTTTCCTCGCCAATCATCAACATGTAATCTGCGGTGTTGGTCGGCTCTCACCCGAGAAAGGGTTCGATATTCTAATCAGAGCTCTAGATCAGGTACGATCGACCCAACCGGGATGCGGGGTAGTCATACTGGGGACGGGCAGATTGAAGGCGGAGCTCGAAAGAGTAATCTCTGCGCATGGCCTGGAGGATCACGTCCTACTAGCCGGATATGTATCCGACGTGATTCCTATACTGGCGTCCAGCAGCGTTGTCGCACTACCTTCGCTGACAGAGGGACTTCCGATTACCCTGCTCGAAGCAATGTATTCAGAGACACCAATCGTGGCCACCACCGTAGGGGGCATGCCGCAGGTGCTGGAACACGGCCGCCTTGGCATCCTCGTACCTCCGAATGACCCCAAAGCCCTTGCTAAGGGTATTCTGGAAATTATCAATACGCCGTCCGCTGCGAAAAATCGAACCCGACTTGCCGTCGCTACCGTAAAGGACAAGTTTTCCGCTCAGGCGATGGGGCAAAAATATGCCGCCGTCTACCATAAGTGTATGGGAACAGCTTCAACTTCATGAATAAGCCCGTCGATATCAGAAAACACACTGGCGACCATCACCGTGACTTAAACAATCACCTTTTTCGCTATGTCTTCTTTTCAACTCTCCATCTGCGCCGCGAGTGGTTTCTACCTATATTGCGCCAGCTGGAAAACACCCAGTACATGCCGCCCGAAGATCTGCTCGCACTTCAAGATCAGAAACTAAGAGCACTGATCCAGCATGCGAGAGCAAATACCCTCTACTACGCTGAAGTGCTTCCGGAGGGGGTTCAAGGTCTTGCCGACCTTCAATCCTTACCGATACTCGACAAGGAAACTCTTCGTGCGCGCGCCAAGGACATGACCTGGCGCACGCGCTCTGGTCAACGCCCAAAAACCTCCGGAGGATCAACTGGCGCACCAGTTACCTTGGTCAAGGACAGGAAAGGAATGGCACAAGAACTCGCCGCCATGTGGCGAGGGTACGGCTGGGCTGGCGTTCAGTTTGGAGACCGACAGGCTCGCTTTTGGGGTGTCCCTGCCAACTCACGAGCTCGATTCCGCGCCAGCTTAATCGACTTCGTATGCAACCGCCATCGCACAACAGCTTTTAATTACGATGAAAACCTCCTGCGTACGGCTTACGCTCAAGTTTGCAACTTCAAACCAAACTACTTCTATGGCTATGTCTCCGTAATGCGAGATTTAGCTCACTTTGTTAACCAAGCTGGCTACACTGATGTTGTCCAGCCCAATTCAATCATAACCACATCCGAGGTATTGACGTCATTAGACCGCCAACTTCTCGAGCGCGTTTTCAAAACTCGCGTCTTTGATGAATATGGCTGTGGCGAAATTGGAACAATAGCTCATGAGTGCGAACACGGTCGACTACATATAAACTCAGAAAACGTTATAATAGAAGTTCTTGATTCTTCTGACCGCCCTCTGCCACCAAACAATAAGGGCGAACTAGTCGTAACAGACTTGACCAATTACTCTATGCCGCTAATCCGATATCGCCTTAAAGATTACGGCGCCATAAGCAATAGACAATGTCCGTGCGGGCGTACCTTACAAATTATTGATCAAGTTTACGGACGAGAGTATGACACGCTTATAAACCGTATTGGCCGCAATTTTCATGGAGAGTTTTTTTTATACATTCTTGAAGATGCTTCCGCAAACGGATTAGCAACATCGGGAGTCCAATTTCTACAACACCCAGACTTAACATTAGAGATTTTTCTCGTGTGTGAAGAGAGCGCTTTCATCCCTCTTTCTGAATATATTAAAAAACGCCTGAAAAGAGACTTTGATCAGCAGGTGAACATAGATTTTCATCGCGCCGATCAAATCAATCGAGAGCCATCCGGCAAGCTTCGCGTCGTCAAAAAACTGGTTAGGTAACTAAAATTACCGAGATTTCTATCTATGGCTGTCAATAAGCAACCTCTAGTTTCTATAGTTGTTCCAGCACGGAACGAAGAACTGACAATTGGGCGATGCCTAGAAGCCATTCTAGCCAGCGACTACCCTAGTCATTGCCTCCAAGTGATTGTCGTAGACAATAACTCTACAGATCAGACCGCCGCCGTTGCCGCTATATATCCTGTCCAAGTTATACAATGCAAACAACCCGGCGTATCCGCCACACGCAACAAAGGCGCCGAACATGCAGAAGGTGAGATATTGGGTTTTATTGATTCTGACTGTATAATTTCACAACAAGCCATAAGCACTGCAGTTACATTATTGCAGGATAGGAGAGTCGGCGCATGCGGTGGAACGCCTATCGCAGGCCCAGAGTCAAACTGGATCGAAAGCGCTTGGGCTCTGAAAAAAGAAAGCGCCTTAACGACCACCGATATACTTAGCACCGCATCATTCTATTTAAATAGATCCGTATTCTTCGATGTAGGCTGCTTTAATTATGCCCTCCCGGCGGGCGAAGACACAGAGCTAAGCAGACGGATTCGAAAAAAATACTCCCTCCGCACTCACCCGCATCTAGATGTCATCCATCTTGGCTACCCAAATACCTTTAGAGGATTTTTTCGCCGTCAATTATGGCAAAGCAGCCGTTATCTTCAATCAAGGAAATATGGCATAGATTATACCCTAATAGTCACAACAATATATTTGTTGAGTCTTATCGCCTTTCTTACAGCCATTTCATTTGGGCTATATCGAGCTAGTTTCTTCCCAGCGTGCATCGTACTTGGATTGCCACCCGCGCTAGGCCTTTATAGAATTCGCAAGAGCGGAGCAAGACCGACTGTTTTATTGTTTCTCCAATCTTCAATATTAAACGCTGTATATCTTACAGCGAGATCATGCGGTTTGATTGTTAGCTTAGGACACTACCTTAGACCAACAGCTCAAGCAAGAGCATAAAAACTGTCAACTAGCGAACGAGATTCAAAACACTGCTTCCTGAAAGGAAAATTCACACAGAAGGGCCAGGGAAGCTTTTTGCTTGGATCAATACCTGACCCTTAAGTGTGCGCGACAACTCCGCCCGAGGACAGACGCCACGTATAATCTGAATCCGTCAATCAGCGTAGTTCTATGGCCGTTGGTGGTGATGGGCATACTGAGCACCTTATCGGGAATCCATCGCCGTTAACTGACCCATCTGGAGCAACTACATAGAGATACAGATCATCATAGGGTATCGACTCAAAGATACGCCGTTCAAGATTGATAGAAATCGAAGTCGTTCCCCAAGTTTTCGGAATTTGTATTTCGGACTTGCGAACATCACGCCATCGAGCTGCATCACTGAGTATTACCCGAGCTGGCGAAGAATCAATATATATATCATTCAACCACTGTTTCTGGTTATGAACCGCAGTCGATCCATGCGCTGGGTCCCACCCCAGTTGAGCAACCCGTAATCCGCTTGGATGAGTTCCTGTTAGATAGTTTGATGGCGCCCCTGTTATACTGCTTAGAATCTTTCCATTAACATATGTATGAATGAAATTCTTATCTAGATTAATCCATATTTCATGAATATTCCATCCTGTTTGTTCGCCATTCCATGTATCCCAATCAGTGTATGCACTGGTGGCACCAGCATTATAGTTTCCTATATGAAGACCATGTATATTCCAAGTTATTCGAAGATCATTCGCACCACCAGCCCAAATTCTCATGAATTTATGAGCAGAATTATTTACATTCTCAACCGGCCCCACCTCAAACTTGCTTCGATATCTGACATATATCTCGCGCAAACTTTTCGGCGGATTACCACCCCCGAGAGCGGAGGGATTCGATAGCGATCCATTACCGCTAGTCATATAGCGCATATCGTCACCAGAATATTGTCCTCGTGGACTACTGGACCGGTCCAAATAGACGTTATGAAAGGTATTGGAGAAAGGATAGCTCGATCCTGTTGGTATGACACCTCCATTGGAGGTTCCTGAATAAAGGTCGGCGTGATTATCCACAGTATCCCACAAAGCAGGCGCTGCACTTGGTTTATTACCAAAGCCGCTGCCACTAATCGTTACCACCCCGTCTGCAGTCCCAACACCGTCAACTTGGGTGATCGACGGTGCAGCGACGACAGTAGTTGAAATCAGACTCAATGATGCGGCGATTACGCCGGAAACCCAAATACTAGGGGACTTTGCACGATTCTGGAGTACTCGGCACAGACTCAATCGAGCTTGGATGCACTCGATTTCATGCCTCGAGTTTTGGTTCGTCTCGTGCCTAGAACGGTAAGTCATCGATCTGCACTCCTGGCTTTGGCGGCCGTAAGCCCGATTCTTCGGGAGAATATTCCACATGGAACGTATGTGCGTTAAAATCCGGCAGCTCCAGTGGAACGGATAATAATAATAACGACAGCCCACCCCAAATTTTGCGGTACAGTTCAAATTTCTCATACCTGTCGCCTACTTACGACATAATTAGGTTTTCGGTCCGCTGGTCGTGCCCTTAGCGGCAAACTATTGGTCGCAGCGTTACTACCAATGAAAGTAAGTAATCTGATTCGGGAAGCAGAGCCGCCGGTTGCTATATGACAAGTTCTCTACGGAATATCACGAGGAGAGCTCTAACTGGGTCCAAAGCCCCAGCCGCCAGCAGTCTCGGGACCGCCTGAATGGGACGCTGGCTCCGCAGTGCAACTTGGGCGAGGCGAGAATTCAGTACGGCAAACCGCTTCCGCACGGTGGAGAGCCGGTAGGGATAACGAGAAGGGGCTCGACGCAGAATCTCGAATCCGGTACGCCAGCGGAGGTCTTGATTCTTGCCGCTGATCGAGTTCTCATGCATGCGATATAAGAACAGGTGGTCCGGGAGGTCGGCGAATTCGGTGTTCTTAGCGAGCCGAAGGAGCATGTCATGGTCCGGGGCGGCACGAATTGCCTCCTCGAAGTACCCAACCTTCTCGTACAGCGATCGCCGCACCAGAGCATTCACCGGTAGGAGCATGTAGCAGTCCACCAGCAGCGCGTTCGGGGCGTTCGGCTCCTCGTCATCATCTCGATGGTAGGCTTCTCTGCAAAGGTTTGAAACGTTCATTAACATGGGAACCTGGCATTTCCGCTTCCGCGCACGGAGGCAATCCTTGCCAGCTCGGCATGGCCAGAATACCACCACGCGATGTTACATTTCTCCCTGCAATCCAGAGGCGTCCGTGTAATACTCGCATCCCCACGAGAACATACCGATGGATTTGGTACGATGACGGATCTTCTCTCGCCAAGGCAACCGCACGGCAAGTCTGCTGCCGGTGCCGCTGCGTTCCTTGCGCAGGAATACTTTTTATTGCTCGGGAAAATCCAGCTCTCGCGCATACCGCTATTTGCTACCCCGTTCTCCCGCCTGAGGGATGCGATGGTAAGCGAAACATTAAAGCTTGTTTACTTCCCGATCCCAAAAAGCGCTTGCACGACATTTGCGACCCTTCTCGCGCTACACGATGCGGCTTCACAGGATTTCGACCCAACCCGCGAAGGTGTTCATGGTTATCGCTTTCGAACTGGGAAGCTCCAGATCAAGGACATGCGCTGCCTGGCCCGGGATGATTACTTCAAGTTTACCGTTATCCGCGACCCATACTCGCGGCTGGTCAGCGCCTACCTGGACAAGCTGATCAAGCCACGCCGTACTGTTCACATCAACTCAATCGGCTGCGGTGAGCGCCTCGGGCATGGATTCCGGATGGTACGGAGTCTAACGCTGCATCGCACGACGCTTGAAGCAATGGATACTCTCTTACCGACACCCGGAGTCGGCAGTGCTTAAACGGCTGGCGGTCAACACCGGTTCAAACGTCGCGGTTCTGGCCGTCAGCATTGTCATCACATTCGTGATGACACCGGTGCTGGTGCGCAACCTCGGCCAGTACAACTACGGTCTGTGGGAAATGCTGGCCGCACTGATCGGCTACGCGGGGATACTAGACCTCGGGCTGCGCCCTACCATTTCGCGCTTTACGTCCAAGTATCACGCCGAAGGGGATACCGCGTCGCTGCAGCGGCTGTTCTGCACGTCACTGGTCTTCTTGACGGTGTCGGGCGCGCTCGTCGGCGGCACGTTCATATTCTGGGCCATTGCTTTCCCGCATACCCTGGCCCCCGAGGGCGCATCCATAAAGCCGTACGTAGTCGTTCTTTTCATCGTCGGCGTACAGATGCTGGCGTTGTTCCCGGGGCTCGTGGCGGAGAGTATTCTGGAGGGCCTGCAGAAATACTATCTCAAAAACATGGTTTCGGTCGTAAAAATGACCATTGGGTCCACCCTTATCCTTACGTTTATTACGGAACAGAATGGACTCATCCTACTTGCTGCAGTAAGTTCGGCCGGCCTGTGGGTGAGAAATATGATCTTCTTCCTGTTGATCATGCACTCCAGGCAGGGGCGGTTCCGGTTTCGGCCGCAGGATATTTCCTTCCAGCAACTGCGGGAGCTGCTGCGCTTCGGCGTGAAGACGCTGATACAAGGGGTTTCCTACCGTATAGAGACGGCTACGGATAGCCTGGTGATCGGTTTCATACTCGGGCCGGCAATGGTGCCGCTCTACAGCATCCCGGCAAATTTGGTGCAATACCTCCGAACCCTCTCCAGCACAATGACGCACGCGTTCATGCCCTTGTTCAGTAATCTCAGCGCCCAGGGGCAGGACGAGAAAATCCGCCGGGTGTATGTCATGGCAAGCAAGTTCATGGTCGGCCTTATCCTGCCGATGGCAACGGGTGTGGTTCTGCTGGGCCCTGCTTTCATCGAGATCTGGATCGGCCCCGAGATCGGCGAGCATTCCCAGATGATTGTACTGCTTCTGGTGCTTTTCCTGACGCTGCCGTTTTTGAACCCGTTCGCCAGTCGGTACCTGACGGCCATCAATCGCCACGGTATATTTGCCAAACTGGCTCCTATTTCGGCAATAATTAATCTGATGCTAACTATTTTTCTGGTACACAGAATGGGCATAGTTGGCGCTGCGTTAGCGTCCCTTTTTGCGGTACTGGCATTTTTCCCCATTTACCTGGTTTACACGGTCAGGCATCTCGGCATCGGGGTAGCGGATTATTTGCGCGAGAGCATTCTCCCCGCTCTGTTACCCACGCTGGTGATGGGGGTGGCCGTTGGCTTCTACCGTTTCGAGGTTGCCCTCTCCAGCTATTTTGACCTGTTTGTTGGTATCGTTATCGGCGCTGCGGTCTATATGCCGCTAATCTGGGCTCTCGGGCTTTCCGGGGTTGAGCGCGCCTATATTCTCGGGCGCATGGCGGCCAGAACCCGGTAGACGGAATCCCAAGGAGCGGAGCATTGTCGGAGATACAATCAACAGCGTTGGGACCCGCATCACCGGTAGCTGATGATCCCCCGCGGCAGGATGCGCAGGATATCAGCATTGCCTTCGTCATTGATCGCTTCGACAGGCGAACGGCAGGCACCGAGGGCCAGCTTTTTCAGCTGGTGCACGCGCTTTGTCAGCGCGGCGCGGACTGCCGGTTGCTGGTACTTCAGCCGTCCGACTATCTACGCGAAAACGGTTTTCCCTGCCCATGGCAGGTGGTGGGCCACGACAAGATCTCCGACCCACGCTCCTGGTTTGCCATGTGGCGGGCAGGCGTACGGCTACGCCGGCAGGGCGTTCGCCTGGCCCATGTCTACTTCAACGACGCCTCGGTACTTGCGCCTCCGACCTTCTCTCTGGCGGGTATTCGCACCCTGATCTCCCGGCGGGACATGGGCTTCTGGTACACGCCGAAGTACGTGCGGGCATTGCGCATCACGCGCCGCTGGGTTGCCG
Source organism: Aquisalimonadaceae bacterium (assembly GCA_040877625.1). Lineage (GTDB taxonomy): Bacteria > Pseudomonadota > Gammaproteobacteria > Nitrococcales > Aquisalimonadaceae > Methylonatrum. The sequence continues at coordinate 78,857 of JBBDNK010000008.1, read as the reverse complement.
CCTGCATCGCCAATAGCCGGGCCGTGGGGGAGGAAACCAGCCGCGTGGAGCGTATCCCGCAACGTGCCGTGCGGGTGATCTATAACGGCATGACGCCCGCGGAACCGTCCGGGCAGCCGATACCCGCGCTGGACCAACTTCGGGGCTCCGGCGCGGTCGTGGCGATGCTGGTTGCCAATGTCCGGCCGATCAAGCGCATGGAGGATCTGGTCGATGCCATAGGCCGATTGAGAGATACCCACCCCATGCTGCACGCGGTTATAATCGGCGGGGGCGACGCAGGGGCGCTGATGCAGCGCGCCCAGGCCCTGGGAGTGGCCGAGCGGGTTCACTTTCCCGGGCCCAGCGATGATGTCGCCAATTGCCTGACCTACGCCGATATCGGCGTGCTGTGCTCCGAATCCGAAGGCTTTTCCAACGCCATTGTTGAATACATGCGCGCCGGCCTGCCGACTATCTGTACCGCCACCGGCGGCAACCCCGAGGCCGTGGAAGACGAGGCTTCCGGGCTACTGTATCCTGTCGGGGATATTGCCCGCCTTGCAGCAGGCCTTGCGCGTCTGACGGAAAATACGGCACTAGGCAACGCACTTGGCAATAATGCCCGGCAAAGCGCGGAGCAACGCTTCTCCGTGGACCGCATGGTTCAGGATCATCTGAAACTGTATCGAGAAATGCTTCAGGGGCTGTAATCCATGGTAAACCTTTCGCGTTTCATTCGGGCAATTGGTCCGCTGGGGTTTTATGCCGCGGCGCGCGGGCTGACGCGCCGGCATCCGAGAATTCTGATGTATCACCGTTTCTCGGCAGAGCCCCGGCGTGGCTTCGTAAGCCGTGAAACGCTGGCGCGGCAGTTGGAAATGATTCGTCGCCATTTCCGCCCCGTTAGCCTCAGTACGCTTATCGAGACTTTACGGGCCGGTGAAACGCCAGCTCCGAATACGATTGTGGTAACCGTGGACGACGGTTATCGGGATTTTCACGACGTGGCCTGGCCGGTGCTCCGGGAGTATGACGTCCCGGCAACACTGTTCGTGACCACGGGTTTCGTGGACGATGCACTCTGGCTCTGGCCGGATCAGGTTGCCTGGCTGCTGGCGGGCACCGAGCCATTGCCCGACACCCTCTCTGCTGGTGATATCCACCTGCGGCGCGATCAGTTCGGCCACTGGAATCGAAATACCGCGTGGCAAGCCCTGATAAACCACCTGCTGGCGCTACCCGATGCGGAGAAGCACGCCGCAGTGGAATCACTCGCCGCCAGTCTCGACGCCGCGTTACCCGCCAGCGCGCCAGCCGACTATGCGGCAGTCACCTGGGATCAGCTGCGGGCCATGCAGGCCGAGGGCCTTGATGTCGGTGGGCATACCCACACGCACCCGACGCTGCCCAGGGTGCCCGTTGAGAACCTCCCCGCCGAGATCGACTATTGCCGGGAGCGCCTGGATGCGGGGCTGGGCATGCGCCCTCGCCCGTTCTGCTACCCCAACGGGCAGCCGTCGGATTTCAGCCAGGTGGTGCGGGACCGCGTGGAACAGGCGGGGTTCACGGGCGCGGTTGTCGCATTCGCCGATGGGGCAACGCATAACGATCTATACGCCCTGCGCCGCCATGCCTCAGCGGAGGGAGAGTTTCAGTATTACAAGGCACTTAACGGCGTCGAATGGCTTGGCCGGCGGTTGAGACGCACGGTGGCGGCCACGGCATGAGCAGCATCGCCAGTCCGAAACCGGGAGTTTCAGCGATCATTCACGATGCGCAGGATCGTACAGTTCCCACTGCCCTGTTCCTGCTTTACTGCTATTTTCTGGTCGACTATTTTCTCCACCTTTCGGCACGGATCCCTGTCTACCCGATGTTCCGGCCTACCCTGCTGCTGGTGGCGCTGATCACGCTGGCGCTCTTCACGCAGGCAGACAAGTTCAAACGCATCGTCAAAGACCCCAGGTTGGTCGCAATCTGGTTTCTGATCGGCTACATCATTCTGTCCTTGCCCCTGGTGGAATGGCCCGGCAGCGTTCTTCGCGCTAACTTTGCAGAGTTTGTAAAGGCTATCGTTTTTCTGTTCTTCACTGCCTTTATTGTCGATACGGATCGTCGGCTTCGACTAATCGTGGGCCTTTGGGTGACCCTCCAGGTTGTTCGCGTGCTTGAGCCCTTATACCTCAACCTCACCGAGGGTTATTGGGGTTCGGGAACCTTCATCGGTGCAGGTCAGTTTGCACAGCGCCTCGCGGGCGCGCCTTCAGATGTCATCAACTCGAACGAGCTGGGGTTCGTTATCGTCACGGCAATCCCGTTTCTGCATTTCCTGATGTGGGGGTCATCACGGTGGCAAGCAAAGCTGCTCTATCTCGCTTTGGTCCCGGCACTGCTTTATGCGCTGATTCTGACGAGTTCCAGAGGCGCAATGATTGCGCTTGCAGTGGTTGCCCTGATGATTCTGAAGGAAAGCCGGCATAAGGCTGGCCTGATCATTTTCGGCATCCTGGTTGCCATAACTGCCTGGTCGCAGATGTCCGACTTTCAAAAGGAGCGGTATACGTCCCTTTTCGATGAATCCTCCCAGCAGCACGCAACGGTTGATGGACGTTGGACCGGAATGATCAACGAATTCAATCTCGGCATGGAGAAACCCATTTTCGGACATGGCCTTGGAACCACCCCGGAGGCAAAGTTCAATATCGCGGGAGGTCGGGCGCAAGCCTCGCATAACCTCTATGCAGAGTTGCTGATCGAAATCGGCATCATCGGCTTCATCCTGTTCATGCGCTATCTCTGGCTGGTCTATGACCAGATGCGGCAGAATCTCCGTCGCATGAAGGCCCGGGCGCACTTGGCCGGTGTACGGACCAGCTACGAATTCCGCCTTAACCAGGCGCTGATCACCACCTTCTGGATGTACGCGGTCTATAGCATCAATTATTGGGGCTTGTCACAGACATACTGGTATTTTCTCGGGGGTCTATGTGTCGCCTTTGCCCGCTCCTTGAAACGAAACGAGACTAAACTGCCAGAACCAGAACCGGAGGCTCCTTGAAACAGGCAGATTCCTTGCAAAGAATAGTGTAGGCAGATAAGACCAAGGCCACGTCGTGATCGCCACCCGCAATTTATGTATCATTCGCGTTCCAGAGTGCAAAATTAGATCTGAGGCGCCAGCACACCCAGCAAGCAAAAGACAATAAAATGCAGCACTTTCCTTCGGCAAACCCTAACCTCAGGATCAATTTATGAAGAATGGAATTAAAAGGGTAATCAAGGTGATCTCTCATCCAAGCTATCTTAGCTGGTTTATTCAGACTAGACTTCTTCTTGTTTCAAAAAGATGGTTAGGCTTTTCCCGAAAAAGAACCAAAGCTCAACAAACGCGAGTCATTATGTTTCATTTGGGACGCAGCGGAAGCACTGTCTTGGCGGACTTATTGAATCAACATAGCGATATATTTTGGGATGGTGAAATTGCAAAACCTATACTGAACATAAACTCAGAAGAACTTAATAGTCGTCTGGACAAATTTCAGGAGTTGTTTTCTCATGGGTTATCAAAATCCAAGGGCCACCAGATCTATGGCTGCGAAATAAAGCCCTTCCATATTGAAGCAATGGGATTGACTTTCTCTGAAATGATCTCTTATTTTGACGAACAAGGAGTAACAAAATATATAGTTCTCGAAAGGAAAAATCATTTGAGGAAAATTGTATCCTCTGTAGCAGCATCCGCCACAGGGACATGGCACAAGCCGAAAGGCGCAGAAAACATCGTCGAAAAAATAACCTTACCTTTAGACGACGTAAACATAGATGGAAAGAGACAATCTCTATTAACTTTTTTGTCCGGATACGAGGAAAATATGAAAGATTTACGCGGCGAACTTTCCAATCATGACGTTCTAGATATATACTATGAAGATGATTTATTAGAGTCCCCAAGCAACGCGGCAATTAAATGCTTTGATCACTTTGGCATTCATACTCAAACTGTCAACGTCCGATATGGCCGAACAAATCCTTTAAGTATAAAGGAGTTGGTCATTAATTATAGCGACCTGGAGAGGACTCTCAAAGGCACAACGTACGAGTGGATGCTGAACTCCTAGGCATTACATCATACTCAACCAAACAAAGCACTTAGAATATACATGCGAGACGTTTCTATCATTCACAAACAACGTGGCTACCGACGTTACTTTATAGCTTCCCGGCCAAAAATAACCGCCAAACCGCGAAGAGGATCTAGCACACCTGCCATCAACAGATGCTTTAACGCCTGGAATTTCCTGCCCGCATCCCAACAAACTTGTCCCGTACGAAAATGAAGAACGGCCCTCCTTCTTCTAATGGTCTCCTTACGGTACGGATAACGATCTGCTGCGCGTCGCAGTATTTCAAAGCCCGTCCGCCAGCGAACATCCTGCCGCTTGGCGCTTATGGAATCTCGATGTCGCCGATAATAAAATAGAAAATCGGAAATGTATGCCATCTTTGTTATCTCGGCAATGCGCAACAGCATGTCGTGATCTTGGGCAGAGCGAAAGGCCTCCTCAAATCGCCCGGCCTTGTCGAACACGCTTTTTCGAACCACCGCGTTCTGGGGTAGTAGAAAGTAACAGTCGAGGAGCAATCGGTTCGGATCGTTGAACTCCTGATGGTCGGCACTGTGTATTTCGTAGAGAATGTTGTCTTTTTCATCGACGGCGTAGCCGTTAGAATAGACCAACCCTATTTCTGGATTATTTTCGAGATAATCCACAAGGACTTCCAGCTTACGCGGGGCAAACATGTCGTCGCTGTCCAGTATACAGATATAGTCGCCAGTGGCTTCTGTTAAGGCAAGATTTATTGACGCGGATTGGCCGCGGTTCTGCCGCCCTGGATGCGACAAGAGGCGCAGCTGATCTCTTTTCGAATACTCAGTGAGTATGGAAGTGGTGCCATCTGTAGATCCGTCGTCTGTAACCAATAACTCCACCTGAGAATAGGTTTGTTCTAGCACAGACGTTACTGTTCTGCGAATAAACGACTCCCGATTGTACGCCGGGATAATAACACTCACCAATTTGTCAATTGGCACCTTTTTATCATTTTCAATCATCTCAGTATCTTTGTTGAGTCAAATAGAAACAATAACAAACTGATTTGGCATTTTCTTCATGGCCCTATCATTCTACATAAGACTGGCTCGCTTCAACACTAAAGATAAGGCTGACACCAACCACAACCTCAATCTTGTGCATGTATGCTCTACGTATGTAGGATTTTTGTAGTCCACCTCACATGCTTCATACGCAGGAGTGAGCATACCATGCTGACGCATGGGCATGTGGCCAGCAAACATTTTCCGATTCTGGCAACCACAAGATTATGGAACCCCTGTTTACCACAACAGGATCGTTCACTCGATCGCATACAACCGGCACGTTTGCTGTTTCTACTCTGCCACAGGGCGTAGAACACGAAAACTTAGGTTGATAGACCAACTTTGAACAAGACCTGTCGAGGGAGGGCGCGCTCAGGTGGCGCGCACCTTGCTCTGCGTATGCAGCGCTCACTTCCATGTTGCACACTTTTGAAGCAGAGCGCTCCGCCACTAGGATATGACATCGTATATCGGATTTACAGAAGACCGTCACCCTCCTTTTCCGCAGACGTTTTTCAAAGGTGCTAATAGTCGACTGAAAGTCGCGGTTTCCCTATTTATCGAAACAACAGGTTCCCGTATACTACGGGCGCTTCACTTTAATACAACGCGACTATCTGATCGTGGTAACGCACTTGGACGGAAGTGACACCGTTGACAAGCCAGCAATGCAATGTTTATGCCATCGGCAGGAAATCGGAGCATCATCCAATATGAAAGTACTGATGACAGCGCTCTGGCCGGTCGGAGGTATTCGCACCTTCTTCCGGTATATCTATGGGCGAAGTATCTTTAACGACCTGGACTTGCATTTGATTGCTCCGGACCAAGGATTAAGCGATTACTTGAATGCTTACCTGCCACCCGATCGGATTACACTACATCCCTGTGAGCAAAGCGGAATATCACTTTCGATGACGGCACGCTCACTACTCCGCGCCGGCCAGTACGACATAGTCCATTCCCACGGTTTCTCAGCAGGAGTGGCGACGGAATTAGCCGTCATTGGTCATCCTGTGCCGCACATGTTGACAGCTCATGACGTTTTTCTGCACGACAGTTTTATTGGCATGATAGGCCGGTTACGGCATTTGGGGCTTCAGACACTTTATAAACGCATCGACCTGATTCACGCAGTGACGGAGGATGGGGCACGAAACATTTGCGAGTTCATGCCGAATATTTCCTCCGCCCAAGTTAGGGCAATTCTACATGGCATCGACACCGACTTGTTTTGTAGTGTCGATCCGATCAATATTCGCAAGAATCTACAGCTTCCTGAAGACACATTACTTATCGGTTATTTCGGGCGTTTTATGCCACAAAAAGGCTTCAGAACGCTGGTGGATGCAGTAATGCACATCGTCACCAATCAGTTGACGCCCCGACCAGTCCGAGTGCTTACTTTTGGCTGGGGTGGATACATTCGGGAAGAATATCAATATCTTACCGACCAAGGCCTGTCCGGGTATTTCCTGCAACTGGAAAACACCGCAGAGCCAGGCCGCTGGATGAAGGGCATGGACATTATTGCCATGCCATCCCTCTGGGAAGCCTGTGGGCTCCTCGGCATGGAAGCACTGTGTGCCGGAACACCCATAGTGGGCACCAGCTGCATCGGCCTGCGCGAGGTGCTGCAAGGCTCTCCGGCACCCATGATCACCCCGGGAAATGCCGAAGCGCTAGCCTATGCGCTCGTGAACTGCAGCTCGCCTCAGTACCGAGCCGAGTTTGAAGCATACCAGTCGACGGCGATTGAGCGGTTTTCCATAGACCGACCGGCCCGGGCGCTCCGCGACTTGTACGAAGATCTGGCGACGAAAAGAGGGAACGGCTGAGCCATGTGTGGCATCGCCGGCATCTGGCACCGCGCGCGGCTTTCCGGCCATGAGCCCGCACATGTCCTTGCGGCAATGGGCCAGGCCATACTCCACCGCGGCCCGGATGCAGGGGATCAGCTCTGGGATGAGGCCACCGGACTAGGGCTGGTGCATCGCCGCCTCTCCATTCAGGATCTCTCGCCCGCCGGGGCTCAACCGATGCGCTCCGCGAGCGGGCGCTTCGTGATCGTGTTCAATGGCGAGGTCTACAATTTCCGCGCCCTGGCGCGCGAACTGGAGACGCTGGGGCACGGTTTTCGCGGCCACTCGGATACGGAAGTCATGCTGGCGGCATTCGAACAATGGGGGGTGGAGCCCGCACTCAACCGCCTTGCCGGCATGTTCGCCTTTGCTCTCTGGGACACCCAGGCCCGCCAGCTCTGGCTGGCCCGCGACCGCATGGGGGAGAAACCCCTCTACTACGGCTGGCACGGCGATACCTTTCTGTTCGCCTCCGAGCTCAAGGCGATGCGTGCCTTCCCGGGCTTCAACCCGGAGATCAACCGTGACGCGCTCACCCTGCTGCTGCGGCACAACTACATCCCCGCGCCGCAAAGCATTTACCAGGGCATCCACAAGCTGCCGCCGGCACACTGCCTGCGCCTCGATCTTGCCGCCGCCGGCGGGCGGCAGGACGTTCGCCCGGTGCGCTACTGGGCACTGGAGGACGCCTTCACGCCCTGCGCGGATATCGATGAGGCTTCGGCTGTCGACGCCCTGGAGCAGGTGCTCGGCGACGTGATCGAAGAGCAGATGGTGGCGGACGTGCCTCTCGGCGCCTTCCTCTCAGGGGGCATCGATTCTTCCACTGTGGTCGCCTTGATGCAGCGGCGCGCGACCCGGCCGGTGAAGACATTCACCATCGGCTTCGAGGAACAGGGTTTCAATGAAGCGGAGCACGCCGCCGCCGTTGCACGGCACCTCGGCACCGAGCACACCGAACTCTACGTGACGCCTCAGGATGCGCTCGACGTCATCGGCCGGTTGCCGACGATTTACGATGAGCCTTTTGCCGATTCATCCCAGATCCCCACCTTTCTGGTCAGCCGGATGACACGAGAACATGTAACAGTTTCTCTTTCCGGCGATGGTGGAGACGAGCTGTTTGCCGGTTATGACCGTTACCCCGCCTCCTTGAAGGCCTGGCACAGGACGCATGCCGCCCCAGGCCCGCGCCAGCATCTGGAGCGCCTCTTGCTGGCTATGCCGGATAGCGTCAGCGGGCCGATGGCGCGTGTCCTCGGCGGCGATCAGCGGCGCATGTCCTCGGCGGGGCTGGCGGAGAAACTGGCCCGGGAACGCACCTTGCGGCAGGCGGCATCCTTGCCGGAGTTCTACCGCAGGCGTGTCGGCTACTGGGCGCATCCGGCGGAGTTGGTGCGCGATGGCCGCGAGCCGGACTATGCGCTGACCGAACCACTGCCGGAGGCGGTTGCCGCCGCCTCGCCGCTAAAGCAGCTCCAATGGCTGGACCTGAACAGTTACCTGCCGGATGACATCCTCACCAAGGTGGATCGCGCCGCCATGGCTGTCAGCCTGGAGACGCGCGTGCCCATGCTCGACCATCGGGTGGTGTCGTTCGCACTGGGTTTGCCGGACCGCCTCAACCTAAAGGGCGGCACGGGCAAGCACGTGTTGCGCCAACTGCTTCACCGATATGTGCCGCAATCGCTGGTAGACAGACCCAAGCAGGGTTTCGCCGTTCCCGTGGCGTATTGGCTACGGCATGAGCTGCGTGACTGGGCCGAGGCACTGCTGGAGCGCAGCAGGCTGGAGCAGGAAGGGTACTGGCATGCGGCGCGTGTCCGCCAGACCTGGGAGGACCACCTCGCCGGGCGTGGGGATTACAGCTTTCAACTCTGGGGAATATTGATGTTTCAACTTTGGCAAGGAACGCCTGTGCATGGATTCAGAAAATAGCCTGGCAACGGCGGAAGCGCATTTCGGCAAGCTTCTAAACAGCCGTACCATACCCGCCCTTGGCGGATTCCGGATGTTGGCGGTCTTCTCGGTCGTGCTGGCCCATGCCGGCTACTCGGGGCTGTTCTCGGCGCGTCATGGCGTCAGCGGTTTTTTCGTACTGAGCGGGTTTCTGATCACCTGGCTTCTACTTCAGGAATACGAGACTCACAAGACGGTCTCGCTGAAGCACTTTTTTCTACGTCGGGCTTACAGAATATTCCCCGCGTACTACGCGTTTCTTGCCTTTTCAATCAGCATGGACCTCTGGCGCGGCAACAGTGACATTGAGCCGCTGATATGGCCTGGGGTCTTTTATCTCGTCAATTATTACAATGCCATTGAAGGGCATGCTAGTGCATCGATAGCCCATGCATGGTCCCTTGCCGTGGAAGAACAGTTTTATCTGATCTGGCCTGTACTGTTTCTATTTCTGGTTCGACGCGGGCAGGCATGGCTGGTTGCCGGGCTGTTGGGGCTTATCCTGCTCGTTGCCTCCTGGCGGAGCATCGCGTTCTCGGTCCTCGATCTCGGCCCGTCGTATGTCTATAACGCCTTTGACACCCGTTTCGACAACCTGGCCGTCGGCTGCCTGCTTGCCGTGCTGTTGAAGCGCCAGTTGTTCCAGCGTATCGGTACCGTCCTTGCCTGGTGGGCCTGGACACCGCTGGTCACACTGGCGCTACTCCATCTTTCCCGACAGGTCTCCAGCGCCCATTATGCCTATGGGCCGGCATTTACATTGGACGCAGTGCTGATGGCCGTCTTGTTGGTTCAGTTGATTCAGCTTGGCCAGGGCCGATGGTGGTGCTGGCTGAACCATCGAGTCGCGGTGTACTTTGGAGCAGTCTCTTACCCGTTGTACCTCTATCACATTTGGGGCCTTCAAATCGGACGCAAACTTACAGCGGCGCTTCCCGTTACTTTTCAGCTCGGAACGGGAATTATGGTGGGGTTACTGATGGCGATGGCGTCTTACCATCTAATTGAGCGGCCGTTACTTGAGAAGAAGGTCCGATACACGCCGTCGCTGTCAAGAGATACTCCGTCTTGAACCCAGCTTCGAAGGGAAAGCAGAATCCCATTGTGAGGACTATCGCTGCCAAGGCATTCTATGCAGACAGGGGTGCACAACGTCCGTACGGGAGAGCTCATTTGACGATGATTCTGGTAGCGGGCCAAGCGGCCCTTGATTGGCCCGCATTCGGGCTAGTGTCGGACGACAACGCCCAACCATGAAAACGTCCATATCATCGGGGCGCACCTCGCACCCCACCATCACCACCGTTGTTGTGACCGGCGCCGACACCCCGACCGGCTTGACGACCGCGCGCGCGCTTCGCGATCTGCCGGTGACGATCTGGGGGCTAACGACAACCCCCTCCGCGCCCTGTTGCCGCTCCAATGTCTGGGCAAGAATCGTCCTGGTCGATGCCGACGCCGACAAACAGATCGACAAGCTTCTGACGCTGGATTTCCAGACTCCCGCGGACAAGAAGCCTCTGCTGTTTCTTTCTCAGGATGATCTCGTCGCGGCAGCAAGCCGCAGGCGTGACGAATTGGCCAGGCTGTATACGTTTACGCTGCCATCGCCGGACGCAACCAACCTGATGCTCGACAAGACCCTATTCCATACCTGGGCGGAGAAAAACGGGTTCGCTGTGCCAGCGTCGACGGTCGTCGGAAATTTATCCGAGCTCAGCCTTGCGCTCCAGAACGCCAGGTTTCCCGTTATCGTCAAACCATTGGTCCGCAACCCCGACTGGGATAGCCGGATGGGGAACCGAAAGGTACTCTGGGTCAGGGACAACGCAGATATCGAGGCCATTACAAACGGTATTGACCTTTTCACCCTCTGTGAACGTTACCTTGTGCAATCATGGATAGATGGCGAAGATGATGATGTTTATTTTTGCCTCTTCTCGTTTGATGAATCAGGTCATTTGCTGGACGAACTATGCGGTCGAAAGCTCATGCAGTGGCCTCCTCTTACCGGTTCAACCGCCATTTGCCATCTCATTAGGGATCCAGCGCTACTCGAATACAGTCGCGACATTCTGGTGAAGGCCGAGCTTCGCGGGCTGGGTTCGATAGAATTCAAGCGCGACCGTCGAGATGGCCGATACTACATCACGGAGCCGACGGTCGGCCGCAATGATCACCAGTCCGCGGTATCGGTGCTCGGACATCATAATCCGACGCGGGCATTGGCATGCGCCATGCTGAAGATAGCCTACGAACCTGGACGCCCAATAACCAACACACGGTCAGGGCTATGGATCGATGAACTCGCAACCTATCGGCACTGCCAGAATCAAAACGCATGGCGTAAATTTGTCAGGCTCTTTTTCAGCGGGCTTCGCCACGGCATTCCCCATCCTCTGATTTTCAAACTGTCAGACCCGAAGCCGTTTCTTCGGCTTGTCTCCTCCGTTGTCCGTCGGAGGCTCGGGTCATGACCTTGTGGGATCTCGATGCATACGTGCTATTTCGCAGCGATCTGACAGGTGCGGCGGCACCATGGTCACAACACGACGACATCACGGACGGTCTTGTCATCCGGGAGTTGGACGGGACGAACGAAACCGACGTGCACAACCTGGCCAAATTGACTTATCCGCATCAGACAAACGAGGAACGACGTGGACAACTCTCCCGGCTCTCGACGCAACTCGGCAATGGAGAGCGCTGTTTTGTAGCGGTTGCGGAGACCGACATCGTGGCCATGCAATGGATTGCCGGCCCGAAAAGTGCTGTTTTCAAGGGATTTGGAGCCATGCTAAGAAACGCTGCCAAGAGGTCCCTGTTTCACAGGACATTCGTGCGAGAGGATTTCAGAGGGCGAAAATTACAGCGACGTATCGATAGCTACATGAAAAAGACACTAAAAAATGAGGGCATTGAGACAACGTATACTTTTGTTGGTGTCCGAAACTTTGCGTCCATCATAAATTGTCTGCGATTGAACAACGAATTCCGCCTGATTTACCACCTCTCCATCGATCTCCCGGGGCTACCGAAGTTAAACCTGTACCCAAAGCGATCACGCGAACCCTGGAGGCCCTGCCGCCTCGGCGAATGAGAGCGGAAAGGGAACATTATACCGTGCATAATATAGCGAACCGGCCTGAGCAGAAGATCGAGACCGTTAGCGCAGGTTTTCGATGAGTTTGCAAGGTCAAAAAAACGCAATCACTGTCCAGCAACTGGATGAGCGTCATTTTCTGACGATGCAGGATCAGTGGCGCAATTTACTTGCCCGATCCAATGCCGATCCTCTGTTCATGGGCTGGGAATGGCTCTCTGCCTGGTGGGAAACCTGGAGCCAGCCGCTTGCCCTGGAGCTGTTCCTGTTTGCAGCCTTTGAAGGTGAGACGTTGGTCGGTGTAGCACCCTTCTTCAGGCGCAAGCGCCGGCTGCCCGCCGGAAACGGCGTCACTGAGTTACATCTGCTCGGCAATGCCTGGCGTATAGCCCCAACAGTCCGGACGGAATATGTCGATCTAATAGTAGACAGGCATCTACGGACCACGGTTGTTGAAGCATTGGCCGAAGCGATGCAACAGCAACATTGGGACCTCATGGTGGTCTGCGATCACGTCGCTTCAGGCGCATCGTCGAACCTGCAGCTAGCCGCGGATTGCCTGTCGGCGAAACACATGCCGCGAAGATCGGAACCTGGTATTCGAATAGATACCGCCGGAAATTTCTCCGACTGGCTGGCCAGGCTTGGTCCCAATACGCGCTTGAAGGCCTATAACCGGCGGCAGTATCTTGCCAAATCCGGGCGGACGATAAGCCTTGTTCCGGAAACGGACTACGGCAAGGCGCTGGCGATTCTCAACCGATTGCACCTTGCTCGCTGGGGCAAGCCCTGTTTTGCCAACGAGAGCCTTGCATTCCACCATCGGTTTCTGGATCGTCTCGGACCCGGCAGTACAGTACACCTGACGGGCCTGTATCTGGACGGTGGAATCCGCTCCCTGCTCTACGATGTTCACTTGGGCGATACCGTATACAACCTCCAGGCTGGCTTCGACGAGCACTTCGACCCCAAGGTTTCCCTTGGCACCTTGCACCTCGGCTTTGCTATCGAAGCGGCCTTTGCGGACCCGGAGGTACACCACTACGACCTGCTTGCGGGGCTCGGCAAAACCAGCTTCTACAAAGCCCGATTCCAAGGCACCGAGATCCGGTTCGAGAACAGCCTGTACCTCAGGGCCCCCTGGCTGAAAGCAGCCGCCGCCGTGTACGAGATCTTGCCGCAACGGCTCTCCCGCGGATTCGGCAAATGGATAGACGACACACCTGGAAGGAACCCGTGATTACTACTGAACAAAAAGGCCGAGCGATGAACAGTGAGCCACTGATCACCGTCATAACACCCACCTTCAACCGCGCCGACTACCTTGGCCAGGCGATCGAGAGCGTGCTGGCCCAGACCTGGCCACACTTTGAACTGCTGGTTGTGGATGACGGGTCAACAGACGACACCGCGACGCTCATGGAACGGTATCTTCCGGATAAGCGGATTCAGTACTTTCGTCAGGAAAATCAAGGCCAGAGCGTGGCCCGAAACCTCGCTCTTTCACACGCCAAGGGCGAGTTCGTCTGCTTTCTTGACTCCGACAACGCCTGGCTGCCGGAGAAGCTGGAGATCTCCTTGCGAGCATTCGAGGATAACCCGGATGTGGATATCATTTACGGTGATGCCATCACCATCGACGAGACCGGCGCCGAAATCTCCCGCGAGAACATGAAACGCCATAGCGGCCGGATCGTGCCTCAGATGCTGCGCGACAATTGCGTGAGCATGAACACAGCGATGACGCGCCGGCGCTGCTTCGATGAGCGCGGCGGGATGAGCGGGCGGCGCCGCGTGGCGGATGATTACGATCTGTGGCTGCGGTTCTCGGCCTATTACCGGTTTCTCTACATTCCGGAATACCTGGCCTACTACCGTGTCATGGCGGATCAGATTTCCTCCGACAAGACCCGGCGCTTCGACACCAACGAGGCCATCTTGCGGGATTTTCTCGCCGAGCACGGCGATCGGGTGACGCCCGCCGAGGCGCGCATGGGCTGGTGCCACTTCCATACCCGCAAGGGGCGCTATCTCGCCTCCGAGGGGCGGCGCGGGGAGGCTCTGGCCTGCTATGCCCGAGCGTTACGGCATAACCCGGTGGCACGGCCGCCGTGGCGGGCACTGGCGAAGCTGGTGTTGCGGGGGACGGGCTAGAAGATGGTCCCGATGGTGCCGGGCAGTTCCTGTTCGGCCAGCAGGCGCAGCAGGTCCGCCTTGCTCTCATCGCAGGAGGCTTCCGGGCAGCGCATGGTCAGGGCCACCAGGGCGCCGTCCCGGCGCCCTGTGAATGCGCCGCGCAGCAGGTGCGCCTTCACCGCGAGCTCGCTGCTGGCCCACCGCCCCGCCACGTAGTAGCTGGTCGCGATCACGCGGTGGTCGCTGAAGTAGCGGTTCGACAGCACCGCCATGGACCAGCCCCCCGGCGCAGCCTGGCGTTGTTCGATACGCCATTCGGTTGGGTCGTGGATCCGGTTACCGTATTGCACCAGTTCGTGGCCCTGGCGCTGACTGGCGTAATACCAGATGCCGAGATCGAGCACCGCACCGTCGGCCTGCTGGTAAGTCTCATTCACCACCTGATCGACCCGATGCATGATGGGAGACCATACATTGGGCCGCGGCAACGGCTGTCGCTCGAGTGTGCCGAGGCGCATTGGCGGCTGCAATTCAGCCGTTTCGGTGGCGGCCTTTGGCCCTGCCAGGTAGATGACGGGGCCGATGACGACGGCCACCAGCACGGCCAGCCCGATACCAACCTGCGAGCGCGTGCCGGAGCCCGATGTCACCCGTGCGTCTCGCTCAGGCGGCCGCGGTGGCGGAGCGTTGTTCGCCAGCCGGTTGGCAATATAGAAAAACGGCGCCAGCGCGAACAGGAACAGTATCCAGCCGAACAGTTCGTGCTGGTGGATCAGCGCGCTCTCCATGCGCGACTCGTAGCCCACCAGGATGATCACGAATATCCGCACCCAGTTGACCAGCAGCGCAAGGCCGATGGCGACGGCGTGCAGCAGGACCCAGTCTCGTACACGGCTGAGATTAAGCGCGCTGAACAGGGTCGCCAGGGTCAGTGCGACCACCAGATAGCGCAGGCCGGAACAGCCGTGCGCCACTTCAAAGGTGCCGATATCCAGCAGTTGAATGAACACGCCGTCCACGCGGAAGTGGATGCCGAGCAGCCCCAGCAGGGCGTCGTTGATGACGACCGCCAGCAGTTGCAGCGGCATGGCCAGGTAGTCCCAGAACGGCACGGCGTAATAGAGAAAGCCGACGGGGATCAGACAATGCAGGGCGGCTCGCCAGCCGAGCATGGCGGCGATGATAGCCCACCAGAGAAACACCGCCCCCATCTGCTGCAGGATCTGAATATTGATGACGTCCGCCATGGCGATGGCGGTGGCGGTCAGGCCGGCGAGAATGATGCCGCTGATGCTGGGGGCAAGCAGGAAGTGCCGATCGCGCAGCACCCGGTAGAGCAGAAACAGCGTGATGCCGAGCACGAACAGGCCGTGGGAGTACGCCTCGTCGAACTTCAACCAGCGCGAGAACAGGGTTTGCAGCGGTGCGGTGGCGGCAACTATCGCCAGCAGCAGCGCCGCGGCGACCGCGACCGCATCCCAGCGAATCATTGACCAGCGTGCGTGTGTTATGCCCGGCTCCATGGCGCTCATTTCAGAACAACCGCGTCACTTGGATAATCACCGCGTGCTCGGTGTAGTCGGCCCCGGCGTCGCTGGAAACGCGCTGCTGCCGCCGCACACTGGCTCCCGCCTGCATGTCCGGGCTGAGCAGATGCGCGAGGCTGATCTGTGCACCGCGGAGCGTGTCCTCTCGTCCGTCGCGGAGTTCGATGTGCTCCCACATGACACGAGGAATGACGGCGGTGCGCGGCAGCCACTGCCAGCGCCAGGAGAAGGCGCCGCCCATGCGATCTTCGGTTTCTCCGGTCGCCACGTATTCACGCTCTTCGTTGAACGCGCCGAGGCGGATGTTCGAGCGTCCGGTCACAAAGCTGACCGAGGCGCTGCCGCGCTTGCTGAGAAAAATCTCGTTCTCGGCCAGCACGACGGAGGGCAGGAACACGGTGTCCCCCGTGTCCGGGTCCGTGACGGAGTCGGGCAGGCCGACATCTCCTGGCGTCAGCACGGAGAAGCGATCGGAGATCTGCTGCGTCTCGGTGTAGTCCAGGTTCATGGTCAACTGGGACGACCGCCGGCTGATGGCGGCAAAGTAGGTATCGCCGTAAAACCGGTTACCGTAACGGGCCTCGATCAGGGTGCGATCGCCAGTCCAGCGAAAGCCTCCGCCCCAGTAGCTTTCGTCAAAACGATTCTGGCGATGGCTTGGCCCCAGTTCGGTTTCAAGCCCGGCGCGGCCGGTCAGCCGCAGCCGCCCGGTGAGCAAATAGCCGAGCTCCAGGAATGCATCGTCGAAATACCGGGCCTCCTGATATTGCTCGACGCGCTCGCTGCTGGCGCTCGCCTGCCAGGAGACAGGGTCGGCCTGCGGCGGGCTGGTGACGACGAGGTTGCCGGACTGACGGTAGGCATTCTCCAATTGTTTGTCGTAATTGGTACGCGTGTAGGCGTAACGTGCCATTGCCGTACCGACAGGGCCGAGATCCTGGAATAGATAGGGGCTTATACGGTACTCGATGGTGTTGGCACGGCTACCGGTTATCAACGCGTTGTCGTCGACGAGCGGGCCGCCCAGAGTGACTGCCTGTTGGTCGTGGGTTGCGCCCAAGTCCAGGAACAGGCGGTCACGCAGCAACGTGGTGGTAACGTCCGCATTGGCGCGGTGGTAGGTATCGTTGCGCGACGCGTCGTTCCAGTAATTCAGGTTCTGCGCTTCGTAATCCAGCTGTACCCGAAACCGGTTGGCATTGCGGCAGAAACTGATCGCGGGGCTCACCTGTGTGACCCACTCGGACTCCGCCGCGTCATCCGCGGCAAGGGTGACGTTGTCGGTATAGGTCTGACGTGCGGTTATCGATGGCGCAAGCAGAAAGGCGCTGCCCTGGCGGTCATTGAAGTACATGCCCGCCAGACCGCCTTCGAGGTCGCCGCCGCCAGGCAGGGGCAGATTGCAGCCCGCCAGCGTCGACATCGCCTGCTGCCCATCATCTTCGGCATCCGCTCCCGCCATCAGGCGCTGAGCGCTCGCTTTACCGGACATCAGGAGCAGGACCAGAGATAGACCAGCCAGCGTCAGGAGTACCCCGCGCGTACTATCTTTCCGCGTCGGAGTAATGTGCATAGTAGCCTCCGTATTCACTTCCGCCGGCTCCGCCCAGCAGCTGGTTCAGCACAAGGTTGATGGCCTTTTCAGGGTCCAGCAGCTCGATGGCCGCCGTTACCTGCTGGCGCAGGGTCGAGGATGCTTTCACGACCATCACGATCTGCCCCACGCTGCTCGACAGCGTCACCGCCTCGGATGTCGCCAGCAGCGGCGGCGAGTCGAACAGGATGATATGCCGCGGTGTCGGGTCCGCCAGCGCGGAGACCACGCGTTCCATGCGGTGACTGGATAGCAACTCTTCGCTGAGCGGATGGGGCCGCCCAGCCGGCAACACGAACAGCGACTCGATACTGGTCGGCAATATGAGGTCGGATGCCCGCAGCGATTCATCCGCCAGCAGGTCGAGCAGGCCGGGACGGTCCTGCACGCCCAGCAGCTTGCTGGCATGGGCGCGGGCGACGTCGCCATCCACCAGGGTCACGGAAAAGTCGGGGTCCTGCGCAATGCTGAGGGCCAGGTTCAGGGAGGTAAACGTCTTGCCCTCGCCTGGGATGGCACTGGTGACCATGATCAGGTTGCCGCGGTCCACGGCCACTGCGCCACGGCCGGTTGCATTGGCGAGCAGCGGGCGCTTGATGCGCCGGTACTGATCGCGCAGGGTCCCCTCCATGGCCGATGGCGGGAATATGCCATACCGGCGCAGTTGCCCCAGATCGATGTCCAACGGCGGCCCGCTCCGTGCGGGGGGCGACGGTGAACCAAGCGGTGAATCGGCTGCCCCCGGGGCCTTGCTCCCGGCACGCGGCGGATTTCCAATCTCCGGGGCAGCGGACGGCCCTCCCTGTCCGGACTGACGCAGGCGCTCAAGCGCCTTTACAATCGTATTCACAGGGGCAACCTCCGCATCAGCACCTCGGCATGTTCCGCACCGATATCGGCATACATCGCACCGACACCGGCGACCGCCACCAGGATCAGAACCGCGACGCCGAACACCGCCAACGCGCCGAACTTGAGGCCGCGCTGCGTCGGTGACATAACCAGACTGACCGAGCCAAGTACGGGCCTGCCGGTCCATTGAGCGAGCAGCCGCGGATTCTGGAAGACGGGCCTGAGCTGATGCAGAAAGAATGCGAAGCCTGCACCGATACCCAGGCTTACCGCCAGCAGCGCCACCATATACAACTGGCGGGGCGGACCGGACGGCTGCAGCGGCGTCGCGGGCGGATCGATGATACGGAACTGCACCTGGCCACCTGTTTCGTCGGCTCGCGTCGACATCTCCGCGGTACTGAGCCGGCCGAGCAAGGTCTGGTAACGCTCGCGGGTGACGTTATAGGTGCGGGCCAGATCGGCCAATCTGGTCTCGACCTCGGTGATATCGTCGACCCGGGCAAGCAGGCTCTCGATCCGTGAACGCTGGTCGGCTATCTGGGTATTCAGCGCGGCGATTTCGGAGCGAACGTCATTAAGGCGGATCTGCAACTCCTGATAGACGGGGTTGCTGCTGAGGTCGGCCGTCTCGGTAAGCGAGGGTTGGTTACCGATCTGCTCGCGCTCGCGCTCCTGGCGGGCGATCTGGTCGCGCTGCGCGACCACATCAGGGTGGGAGTCGGTATAACGGAGCAGCAATTCGTCCAGGCGGGCCTTGCTCTGGCGGATCTGCTCATCCATGGCGACGATCCGGGGGTTGTCCATCTGGCGGACCTGCTGGCCGGATTCCATGGCGGCGACTTCTTCCCGAAGTGAGCTACGCCGGTTCTCCGCGGTGCGCAGCTCGGATTCAAGCCGCTCCAGTTCGTCCTCCCCCGCGCGCAGCCGCTGGTAATAATCGCGGCCGCCCTGCTCGGGCAGCAGACCAACGTTCTCGCGCTTGAATTCGGCCAGCCGCTGCTCGGCCGCGCGCAGCTGGTTCTCGTGCTCCTGGACCTGCCGCTCAAGAAACTCGGTGGCGGACGCGGAGTCCGCGCGGGACATCCCCAGGGTCTGTTCCATGAGAATGTCGATGACGGACTGCACCACCTGACGCGCCTGCCCGGGTGAGCCCGCGGTGTATGTAATCTGATAGACATTGCTGCGCCGGGCGGAGTTGATACCGATGCCCCGGCGGAGCCGCTCAAGCACAGCCTCTTCTTCAAGGGGCGTGCGCGCCTGCAGGCTCACATCGCTCTCGCGGGCGATACGCTCAAGGTTATCCCTGCTGAGCAGGGTGTTGGTCAGCATCTGCACGCGGGTGCCGAGATCGGGGGCAATCGCAAGCCCCTCCAGCAGCGGCTGAAGCATGGACTCGGTATCCACCTGAACCCGCGCCTGGACGCGATACTCGTCGGGCATGGTCAGAATGGCAAATGTGCCGGCAATGACCACCAGCCAGGCGACGACGAGCGCGGACCAGCGAAACCGCCAGGTACCTCGTAATTCGCCGAGCACGAAATTAAACAGATCATGCATGGGAATGTCTTGCCCTCAATGGCACATTTCAGCAATGAAATGGCAAGGGTGATGGACGCTTACCGCCAAAGGCCGCACCTTCAGAAATAAGCCTCCGGAATAATCAGAATGTCACCAGGGCGGAGTACGTGGTTCTGACGCAGATCTCCACTATTCACCAGATCGTTCAGGCGCAGCGGGAAGCTACGACTGTCATCGCCGTTGCCGCGCACGAGACGGGCGCGGTTACCCGCGGCAAACTGGGTCAGGCCACCGGCCTGAATAATGGCATCCAGCACGGTCATGCCATCGCGGTAGGGAATCGCCTGGGGTTGTACCGCCTGGCCGATGATACGCACCTGATCCGCATACGCTCCGACAAAACTCCGGACCATCACGGTCACATTCGGGTTGCGGATATACGCCTCAAGCTCGCGTTCCAGTTCACCGGCAAGTGTCGACGGTGTTTTGCCGGCTGCGCGAACGTCCTGAACCATTGGCACTGATATTCTGCCGTCCGGCCGCACCGGAAGCGTCACCGAAAGATCCGGATTATTGCGCACGTAGATCTGTAACTCATCGCCGGCACCGATAACGTATTCGCTCTCAGCCTCGCTCGGCGCATTGATACTTCCGGGGCCGCGGGGCGCCCCGCACGCGGTAAGGGCGCCGATCAGCACCAGGGTCATCCAGAATTTGCAATAACTCATCCATTTCATCCTTTAAAATTCCCTCCATGCCGCTGCCACCGACCCGTTTGAACCCACGTTGACAAGCCGGCATGGCTCGGCCAAAGCGGTAGAGGGGGTTTCTGTACAGCCGCCTGTTGATAGTACTATGTCGGCGTGACCAGCATCCAGTAATTGCGGCGTTATTGATATAGATTCACTGACTGTCACCCGCGACCCATTGCCCGAAGGGAATAAGCCGTGCTAACGGAGCAGCATACCGCATCGGTAACCGAAGTCGAACAGCGCGGAATGCCGCGGGCTGTGTTTGTGTGCGTACTCCTCTGCGCTGCGCTGGCATTACTCGCAGGCTGGTTTTTCGGATCAATCCCTGAAGCCGGGCATCTGCAGCAGGCGCTTCTGAATGCCGCGCATTTCCCGCTGTTCGCCGCACTTGCAATCACGACGCCCCTGCTTTTAAAGGTTGTCGGCCCGCCGCCGCTTGCTCGCGGGCACCGCAATTACATCATTTCGAGCCTGATTCTGGCACTGCTGGCAATCGGCACGGAGGCATTGCAACTGCTGATCGCGGAGCGGGTTGCCTCGCTTGCCGATGTAACCGTCAATCTGCTCGGCGCCGCGGCCGGCCTCGCCGGATTCGCCTTGTGGGACGACGATGCCCCGCGCATAGTTCGGTCGCGGGCCGGGCGCATGGTCCTTTTGGCCGCGGTCCTGGCCACGACCGCAATCATTGCCATACCCTTGGGGGTTGTGGTTTCCGCCCATGCCAAGCGGGCCATGGATTTCCCGGTGCTGCTGCAGTTTGACGGGCGGCTTGACCAGGTCTTGATAACGGCGCGAAATGCGCACACGTCGCTAACGCGACTCCCCCCGGAATGGTCCCTGCCGGAGAATGGAAATTCGTTACGGGTGGGCCTTCAACCCGGCCGCTACAGCGGCATTACCGTGGTCGCGCCCCGTGAAAACTGGCGTGGCTACGATCACCTGGTTCTCGATCTCACCAATCCTGGCGCCGTTACACTGCCGCTCACCCTGCGCATCAACGACGCCGAGCATGATGAGCGCTACGCCGACCGGCTGAACCATGCGTTAGCGCTAGCCCCGCGTACCCGATCAAGATTCGAAATTCCGTTGGACCAGATAAGAGATGCACCGGCCAATCGGCAAATGGACCTGGGGCGCATTTCAACCCTGATACTGTTCAGCACACACGGCTCGACGGATCTGGCATTTCACGTTACCCGCATCGAATTGCGGTAACCGCGTGACACGCCTGCATTCGTTCCGACCAATGTCGAGAATTTTTACATCAATGATAGGCAACGCGGTTTCCATATAGGAATAATTCTTATAAGGCACTGACAAATATACATTTCAACAACTCTGGCACATGCTATGCATTATAGTCCTGTGTAGAGTGTACTGAGCCGGTCAACCCAGCGTCACGGCTCAGCAATTGAACAAACAAGCTTACCGTCGGAGCAATGAAAGATGAAGACAATCGCCACTACAGCAACCCGCAAGCTTGCCAGCCTTGGCAAAGCAGCCGGTTTTCTTGGCCTCATGCTTCTGACAACCCAGGCATCGGCCGCCCTGATTTCCGTCGATAACACGACAGCGGCTGGCTCCAGCTACAACTTCAACTATTCGCTCGATGTCGGCAGTGCAGTGCTGACCGGGGAAACGCAGTTCACGCTGATTTCATTCGACAGCGGAAAAGTGGTGTTCGACATCTTCGCCAAGAACACGTCGACGACCGGCGATGTCACACGCCTGACGGCATTTGGCTTCGACGTTGACCCGAGCGCGAGCTCGATTGAGCTGGTCACCGCGGGTAACGTTTTCAAGAAAGTCGCGCTTGAGCCAACACCGAACATGCCGTCTCACAAGGTCGATATCTGCAGCTACGCCGGCAACAATTGCGCGAGCGGCAACACCGGCTTGACGGAAGGCGCTTCCGACACGCTGCGGCTGGCAATATTGGGTGATTTCGCTAACGGGGTGGAGTTGTCCCAGTTCCCGATCCGCTTTACCGGCGACCATGACTCCCACGTGTTCGGCCCCGAGAATGGCAACGGTACGGAAGTGCCTGAGCCCGGAATGCTTGGGCTGCTGGGTCTGGGTCTTGCGGGGCTGGGCTTCGCGATGAGGCGGCGCCGGAATACCTGAATCAGGTAATCTGTACGGCTTAACAAAGAACCGCCGCTAACGTGGCGGTTTTTTGTGGCCATTCACGCGTGAATCTAGCGCCTCTCCAGGCGTTTTGCCAGTTCCTCCAGACGACGATCAATTGCCTGCAGATCCTTTCGCAGCCCATCCATGGCATCCGCAACACCGTGGATACCCGCGGTGAATGCCTTGGCCAGCTCCGATATATCCGCAACATTGATCTCCCGGTCTGCCTGACCGCCATCCGTGGATGGCGGCGCCACACCCTGCCGACGCATGGCTGCCTGGCGCGCTTCGAACAACGGCCAGTCCAGTTCTTCGGCAGCCTGTTTCACGATGGCCGCCGAGACCTGAAACTGATTGTCGACAAACGCGGTGAGCATCGCCATATCACACAAGGAATTGATCAGCCGCGGAATGCCGCCCGCGTAGCGATAGATGGCATCGTAGGCGCCGTCCGCGAATAGATCGCCAGAGACTGCCCGGGCCACGCGAAGGCGGTGGCGTATGTATTTTCTGACCTCTTCCCTGGTCAGCGGTCCGAGGTGAAACCGCAGCCTGACCCGCTGTGACAGCTGTTCCATTTGCGGCGAGTTGATCAGATCCCTCAACTCCGGCTGCCCCATGAGAATCACGCTTATCAGCTTGGACTTGTCGGCCTCCGAGCCCACAAGCTGGCGAATCTCTTCCAGGACCGGATACCCCAGACTCTGGGCCTCGTCCACCGCCAATACAACGCGGCGGTCAGCTTCAAACTGGCGCTGGAGGAATGAACGCAATCGATTGAGGAGCTCGACCTTGCCGGCATTGGCGATGTCCA
This sequence comes from Aquisalimonadaceae bacterium, assembly GCA_040877625.1. Classification (GTDB taxonomy): domain Bacteria; phylum Pseudomonadota; class Gammaproteobacteria; order Nitrococcales; family Aquisalimonadaceae; genus Methylonatrum. Next base: position 55,447 of record JBBDNK010000008.1, on the reverse strand, counting down.
TGCCGAAGGCGCTGACCACCGCCTGCAGGAACTCGACGTCGCTCAGGCGGCTTTGGTTGATGTGCGCAAGGACGACGTCCTCGGACATCTCAGCAATTATTTTATTCAGCAGCGTCGTCTTGCCGGCGCCGATTTCGCCGGTAATAACGACGAAACCATCCCTGCTCACCACCGTGTAATCCATATAGGCCTTGGCCCTGGCATGGCCATGGCCCATATAGAAGAAATCCTGATCTGGCGTCAGCCGAAACGGATGATCCTTGAGGCGGAAATGCTCGAGATACATAGACCGGGACGTTGAATTGTATCAGCGTGCCCCGCGCCCCCCGAAGACCACTTCAAAGGTCTGCATCAGGATCGTGATGTCGAGGAACAGGCTGTGGTTTTTGACGTAGTACAGATCATACTGCAGTTTTCCCTGGCATCCTCAACCGATGCACCATAGGGGTAGCGTACTTGCGCCCAGCCGGTAATTCCCGGCCTGATGCAGTGGCGCGCGTTGTAGTACCGGATCTGCTCGGCGAGATCGCTGACAAACTCCGGCCGCTCGGGGCGCGGCCCGACAAAGCTCATATCGCCCCGGAACACGTTGATGATCTGCGGGAGTTCGTCGATACGCAGCTTCCTGATCACCCGCCCGACCGGCGTCACACGGTTATCATCGGCACTGGCCCAGCGGGCGCCGTTCTTCTCCGCGTCGTTGCACATGCTGCGGAACTTGTAGATGGAGAATTCCTTCCCGCCACGGCCAACCCGGCGCTGCTTGTAGAAAATCGGCCGCCCCATGGTGAGGAGAATGCACAGCGCGGTCAGCAGCATGATCGGCAGCGCAATAATCAGCAACACAGTACTGGCGGCCAGATCAAAGCCGCGCTTTACGGCATTGCGCAACCAGTCCTGGCGAAAGCCATCGCCATAGATCATCCAGCTTGCGTTCAGTGATTCGAGTCGAAGCTGTCCGTATTCACGCTCGAAGAAGGACGACAGTTCGGTGACCGCAATCCCGTTCAGGCGGCAGTCGAGCAAGGCATCGGGCTGCAGGCCGCCTGCGCGCCGATCACGCACGGCCGTAACGATCTCGTTGACATCCAGGCGCTTGGCGAACTGCATGAGCGTTTCATCGTCACGCATCTGCAAGCGGCGGCTGGACAGCACTTCATGCTGGCGTTCGTTGGTGGCCAGGAAACCGAGAACCTGCGGGGAATTGACGGCGTTGCGCCGGCGCGCCAACTGATCGATCTCCTCTGCCCGCGAACCGGTGCCCAAAACGATGACGCGGCGCCGCAGGGCGGACAATCGGCCCCAGCGAGAGAACATCAACCGCTCGACCGAGATTGCCGACAGCGCGATTGCGCCGCTCATCGGTGCCAGCGTGCCCGAGAACAATTCCGGCGCTCCATCCACGAGACGCATGGCCATCAATGCCGCCACGCCGAGGGAACATGCCAGCACCAGCCGGAAGAACATGCCGATCCAGCCTTCCAGCACGTGCTGCACGTAGAGACCCGTCATGCTCATGGCCAGCAGCATCACGGCGACAAATACAATGGCTTCTCTGATATCAACCATACCGGGGTGGAAGGTCTCCGCACTCGGCAGGACCAGCAATGCCAGATACAGCGAACAAACCAGTAGCAGCGCTTCCACAATTGCGATCAGCAGTGTGTTGCGCGGCACATAATGACCAAACAAACGAATCATTGCTCTACTTCCTTTCGTTATTTCTGTCCTTGATGACCGGCACTTGTCCCGATCAACCCCGGCACTTGCTTGGCGCGCAAGGCTTTTCGTACCGATGACAACGCCCGCCAGTGCCTGCGGGCTGACGTCCATTTCCTTGAATCCGGAGAGATCCGTAGGGCAGTACTTGCATCAGTCCATCGTCACCGCGAAACGGTGACCTCTGATGCCCTCTGTAGCCAGACAGAACTCCAGGCCCTCGGCGGCATCGCTGCCTTTGTGGTGTCGTCGGGTTGCAGTTGTCTTTTAAACTGACGCCGATACCCGACACATTTCAGAGCCTGAAATAGTGATATAGCGCACAAAACGCCAAACGTACAGCACAATTTGCAGTCAACGCCTTGAATTAAAACCGGCGTTGACATTAATCGTAAAAAGAACCCGAATGGATGCTTTCTCAGGTCGTTCAGAAGGGGCAATCCGGTGGTTATCCACCCTTCATTCCGTGCGCCAGCGTACCCACCCGATATCCTGCCCAGACAGCGATGAGCCACAGACCAACAGACGCTCCGATATAAAGCCCCGCAAGCGCGAATGCGCCTTTTTCGGCCAGCATCAGCGTCTCAAGGCTGAAGATGGAGAAGGTGGTGAAGCCGCCGCAGAAACCTGACAGCACAAACTGTCGTGCTACCGAGCCGGGCCGTAAAAGGCCGTCGGGTTCCGACAACGCCGCGTAGAGGCCGATCAGAAACGATCCCAGAATATTGACCGTCAGCGTGCCCCAGGCAAATCCGGCCCCAAGGAGCGCCAGCATTGCAACGGAGCACAGATAGCGCATGATCGCGCCCAGCGCGCTTCCCAGCGCGACGGCACAATAAATTCCTGAAATGGGCCTGAGCATCGATCAGCGCCCCGCCAGCCAGAGAATACCTGCATAACCGGCCGCGGCGGATGCCAGGCACAGGCATAGTGAGGCGCCGATGTAGGAAAGCGCACGTCGCCACTCGGTAGCCCGCAGCAACACAAGCGTCTGCAGGCTGAATGCGGACACCGTTGTATAACTGCCGACAATGCCGACGATCAATCCAGCCGATAACGACAGCAGAACGGCTTCACTCGCGCCCCGCGGTTGCAGCCATGCGGCAAGCATGCCGACCGCCGCCGCACCGGTCACATTGACCACCAGCGTTCCCCATGGAAACGCGTCGCCGACGCGGCTGGACACCGCGCCCAACACCCAGAATCGGCCTGCGCCGCCCAGGGCGCCACCAAGCCCGATCAGGGCAAGGTGAAGTACGGTGATATCTGTCAATGACAAGGACATTGTGGATTTCCGTTGTGCGCCTGGGGCGGGTTTCCACAAAAATCAGATCAATCGGCATACCGGCATGTCGAATAGTGATCGACACGCGTGAAGCGGGCGGCCTGCGTTGGGGATCCGAATACCGGATGACTTTCGCCGATATTGCCGTAGATCACCCGGTAGCCATGCTGGCGCCCGATGCGTGCCGCCCAGGAGCGGAACTTCAGTCGGGACCACTCGAACTGGTGGTCGGGATCCCGCACTTCGTTATCGCTCAGGCCATAGAGTACGTTGTATTCCTTGTTGGGCGTCGTCACGACCACCGTGGACGGGCGGTACATGGCGAAGAGGGTATTCTCGAGCAGGGAAAGGCGCCTTGGATCCACGTGCTCTATGGTCTCTACCAACGCCGCCGCGTCGAACCCATGCAGCCGGCTATCTTCAACCAGGTAGGAGCCGTTTATCAGTGACAGTCTTCCGCGATCGCTGTCGATATGTGACGCGAGCTCCCGGCGAGCAACTGCCAGAGCCTGTCCGGAGACCTCAACACCAACGATACGAAGGAATTGCTGCTGGATCAGTGCCCGCTTCAGTAGCGTGCCTGATCCGCAACCGAGGTCGAGAACGGTTTTGGCACCACTGTTCAGCAAGGCCCCCAGTACGAAATTCAGGCGCGTATCGTGTAAGGAAATGGAACTCCCCTCCCAGTCATCAGCCCTGTGCAGGTTTCAGAGATTACACGACGTACCGGGTGTTTTGTAGCGCACCGCTACCGTACGCCTTTGCCGGTTGCCGCTACATCGCGCGCGCCATCCTGGCGGTGCCGGCTGACGTTGCGAGGCAGCCATAACTCCGTCTTATGAGGGGTAACCGCAAAGCCTATTGGTCAACGGCGGTGGTTCAGCCCTACCCTATGCCAGACCAGCGTCATAGCCGCTAACCCGACCCGCTTGTACTGGCCTGTCATGATGAATGAACCGGATATTCCTGGTCCCGACCGAGCCGTACTCCCGGCGTCTCGCCGCCTGCCGGCAGGTAGCTGCGACAGCCATGCGCACGTATTTGGATCGGCGACCCAGTACCCCTTCGACTTTCAACGGCAATACACACCGCCCGTGGCCAGCCGCGACGACTATCTGCATTTGTTACGAACTCTGGGTTTCGAGCGCGCCGTACTCGTGCAGCCAAGCGTCTATGGCACGGATAACCGCTGCCTTGTTGATGTCTTGCGGGAAAGCGCGCGGGCTCCAGCAGGCATCCAGTGGCGAGCGGTTGCTGTGCTGGACGCGAATGTGGAGGATGACGCGTTGTCGCTGCTCCACGATCTGGGCGTGCGCGGGGTACGCATAAACCGCGTGTTTGGCGGTGGAACAGACATGCGCTCCGTCAGGCGGCTGGCGGCGAGAATTGCGCCGTTCGGGTGGCACTTGCAGTTTCTAGTGGATATATCCCGCCACAAGGGTTTCTCCCTCGCGCTATCCGAGTTGCCCGTAGACTCTGTCATCGATCACTTCGGCCACATGCCGGCCCGGCTGGGCGCGGGTCATCCGGCATTCGTCGATCTGCTGGCGCTGATGCAGGAGAAACGCACCTGGGTCAAACTTTCCGGTCCGAGCAGGATCACGTCGGCGAAGCAGATTCCATACAACGACGTAGACCCGCTGGCACGCGCGCTGATCGAAGCCGCGCCGGAGCAATTGCTATTCGGCACCGACTGGCCTCACGTCAAGCTACCCACGGAAATGCCCAACGACGGCCAGTTGCTGGACGAGTTCCGGCGCTGGACGGACAATGACCCAACCGTCGAACGGCACCTACTGGTGAACAACCCCGGCCGGTTGTATGGCTTTTAGCGCCTGCCTGGTCGCCGATCCGGTCAAGCCCCCGCGCGCGCTGTCAGCCTACGGCTCTGACCTATCGCAAGTGGAGCGTGTCGCGTGGTAACCGATACCCCGGAAGTGCAGGATGACGAACATGCGCCGGCCAGTATTCGCGCCCTTTACGATGATATCCGCGGGACGCTGGAAACCGACGTAATCAATCTCGTATTCCGACGGCTTGCCGCCATTGACGGGTGCCTTGCGCAGGTCTGGGAGCGCCTACGGCCGGCGTACCGGGACGGAACACTGGATGCGCTGGGAGCGGACCTGCTCAGCGCCGTTCAGCCGCTGCCTCAGGTATCACTTCCCGCAGCCGTGTTACAGGCAGTCGCGCTGGACCCCGGCGAGCGCGCTCAGATTTGTGCGGTTGTGGCGGCCTACAATCGCAATAACGCGCGTAATCTTATTGCATTCAAGGCCTTGCTGGTTGCTGGCGGACCGGCTCACGAATCGGCGCGGGTTGCGACACGGTTGTCTTCCGGGCAGGTGTCGGCCATTCCGCCATTACCGGCGCTGAAGGATTTGCCGCTGTCATCCCGTGAACTACTCGCTGCCCTGAATGCGCTTGGGGAGGCGGGTTCGCCTGCCGTGGTCGCAGGTCTGTTCAGGCATCTTGCCCACTGGCCGGGTGCCCTCGTGCTGGCCGCCGGCCTCCTGACTCCGTTGCACGGGCTGGGGTGGTTGGCGCAGCGTACCGAGGCGGTGACGAACGCGGCAAACCGCATGGCGCGTGAGCTGCCGGCCAGTATGCGCGATCCGGCGGCAATCACCGGATCGGCGGCGGGTGTCATGCCGTTGATCGATTCAACTATCCCGAAGATGATTCCGGTCGGGCTGGTCCTGGATGGAGCCTTCCGATTCAATCAAGCCAATATCTGAACCGGAAAATTCGACCCGTTATTGTCATTGGAACATACTCTCCGGACTTCACGAGGCGATACCATCGCTTCGCTGGTGCAGAAAACGGGCGATCCAATGAGCCGCTATTCCGTCGATATCCGTCACTTACGCTACTTCGCGACGATCGCGGAAGCAGGCAGCTTCACGCGCGCGGCGACACTACTGCATATCGCCCAGCCTGCACTCAGCCAACATGTCCGTAACCTGGAACTTGCCTTCAGCGTTCAACTCTTTGACCGCAGGGCACGCGGCGTCAACCTCACCCCGGAAGGCATGAAATTGCTGACCCACGCCCGACGGGTTCTGGCCGAGATGGACACGCTGATGGATGCCGTGACCTCAGGCCCGCCGCAAGGCGACGTATCCCTGGGCCTGCCGGTACCGGTGAGCCCCCTGGTCATCCAGCCCCTGATGACCATCATGCAGCGGGAGTATGGCGACGTGAGCCTTCATATAACGGAAGGCATGAGTGCCCATATCGCGGAATGGCTGATCGACGGCCGGCTAGACGCTGCCGTGCTGTTCGGCACCCAGGAGTCGCCGCATCTCGATTGCCACGAGATCTGCGTGGAGCCGGTTTATCTGCTTGGGCCGCCCGGCGCCTTCGCTGCGGGCGATGCCGTTCCCTTCCGGGATTTGCACCGTTTTCCCCTGATCATGACGAACAAACAGAACGGGCTGCGCGACCTGGTCCACAAGGCCGCGCTCGAGCACGGCATCGACTATGTGGTCAAGTTCGAGATCGACGTGATCAGTGAAATCAAGCAATTTGTCGAGCGCGGCCTCGGCTATACCATTCTGGCCCCGATCGCCTTTCACCAGGAACTTCTTGCTGGACGCCTCTCGGCCGCACCAATCGTCGACCCGGAGATTGGCCGCGTTCTGACGCTGGCGACGCGGACGAGCAGTAACCGGAACCCGGCCAGTCGGGTGGTCACCGATCTCACCGCGTCGATTCTCGTCGAACGAACGAAGATGATCGCGGATACAGTCAGCGCCTATGCCGCTGCTGTCCATTAGCAGCATTATTGAACGTCTTCACCAGTGACGTCCTCGATGGTTCCCGCCGCATTGTCGACAATAACCAGCGTCTGCAGATACTCGACCTCCGGCAGACCACCGAAGCGCTCTTTTATCGAGGCCTCGAACGCCGCGTCGAACAACCGCTCCGCGTCCGCCCGGCTATGGAACAGGTAGACCCCGCCGCAGCGCCCATCGTCGCCGAGATAGTAATGCTTGCGCACCAGGCCGGGCACCGCCTGATAACGAGGCGCGCTCTGCTCGAACATGTTCTTCACATCGGCCGGCGTGCTGCCGGATGGCTGAGGAAATCGGGTGATTACCGTAATCATCTTGGTCTCCGGATAGATGTCAGGTGTCTCTATTGATCCAACTGACTGACGTGTTTGGTATCGAGATAGCTTTCGAGCCCTTCGGTGCCGCCCTCGGAGCCGTAGCCACTTTCCTTGACGCCGCCGAAGGGGACTTCGGCCAGCGAGATGCCGAGGTGATTTATTCCGATCATCCCCGCGCGTACACCCTCCCGGACGGCGCGCGCGCGCGCCGGAGATTGCGTGAAGGCGAAGGCAGCCAGCCCGAACGGGAGCGAATTCGCGCGCGCGATAACTTCATCGGTGGTATCGAAGACGGCGATTGGCGCCACAGGTCCAAACGGTTCCTCACGCATAAGCCGGCATTCGTCATCAACATCCGCCACCACAGTCGGCTCCCAGAAGAAGCCTCGCGTTCCGATCCGTCCGCCGCCAGCCGCGACCCTGTGCCCACGCTCACGGGCATCCGCAATCATTTCCTGCATGGCATCGAGCCGGCGCACATTGGCAAGCGGGCCCATCTGCGTATCCGGGTCGCGGCCATCGCCGACGCGCAACGCCTGGGCACCGCTGGCAAAGGCCTCGACGAAGCGGCCATAGCATTCCCGCTGGACATAGAAGCGCGACGGCGCGACACACACCTGACCGGCGTTGCGGAACTTGCCGGCGAGCAGTATTTTTACCGTTTCCTCGATCTGCGCATCGTCGAACACCAGCACCGGTGCGTGCCCGCCCAACTCGAGCGTACAGCGCTTCACACCCTCGGCCGCCAGCTTCGCCAGATGCTTGCCGACCGGTATGGAGCCGGTAAAGGACACCTTGCGAATGCCGGGATGCGGGATTAGAAAAGACGAAATCTCGTCAGGAATACCGAACACCAGGTTCAGTACGCCCGCGGGTACACCCGCATCCGTACAGGCATCCACCAGTGCGCAGCATGTTGCCGGCGTTTCCTCGCTGGCCTTTATGACGATAGTACAGCCGGAGGCAAGCGCGCCGGCGATCTTGCGTGCCGGCGTGAGCGCCGGGAAGTTCCAGGGGCAAAAGGCCGCAACCGGCCCTACAGGCTCGCGCAATACGAGCTGGGTTGCCCCCGGAATCCGGGACGGTACGACACGCCCGTAAACACGGACACACTCATCGCCATACCACTCGAAGATATCGGCGGCTGCCAGTATCTCGCCCTTCGCCTCGGCGAGCGCCTTGCCCTCCTCCAGGGTCAGCCAGACGGCAATCCCGTCGCTTCGGTCCCGAAGCAGATTGGCGGCCTTGTTCAATATCCGCTTTCGCTCCAGCGGCGTCCGTCGGCGCCAGTCCTCGAATGCCCGCACAGCGGCGGCGACGGCACGTTCCAGGTCCGCGGTGGCTGCATGCGGAAGGTAGCCAAGGGGCTCTTCGGTTGCGGGGTTGAAGACTGTCTCTCCGGTGCCCGACCCACCTTGAGTCCAGCTCCCGTCAACAAAATGGGCGACAGTTCGATAGGCGGGATCGGTGGTAAACGCATTCACAAATTAAGCCTCCCCAGCTTTCGATACGGTATTTTTTATCCATGCCACCAGCACGCGTATCACGCCCGGCCCTGTCAGGATTTAATCAAGGGCCCATCGTGAAAACCAATAGCAATTGGAGCTGACAACCATAAGGCGAACTTCTAGGAAGACACCGGCATGCTACTTTGGGCCTTGCCATCAGGTCATAAGCAAAACTTATGGCAGCCAGCTTCAATTCATATTTGTTCACCGTCCGTGGCTGGCCAAGAATCGAATCAACAATACGAATTAGCATTCAGCCCGGCATCAGCCTGATGCAAGAGGACTGAAGCATAAGAAAATTCCGCTCTGTGGAGGAGCCAAATGACGAGTGCCGCGTTCTCGTTTCCGCTTTATCGGATCGACTTCATTCCTGGTGCGGTAACGTGAAGCCCTCGCCGCTACTGCTCGCCTCCTGGTCCGCCGGGGCGATTGGGTTCGCTCTTGCCGTCTATGCGGTGGTTGTGGCGTATGTCGGTATCTTCGATATCGCCTATACGCGTGCCCTGGTTGTCTACACGTCGATTATCGCCGTCCTGCTGAGTCACCCTCTGGCCGCTGCCATTGCCGAAGACAGGAAACTGCTTCGCTGCGCCGCCTGGGGCGCTGATCTGGCCGCCATCGCGGCCATAACCATCGCCATCTGGTTCTTCCTCAAATCCGCGGACAATCTCGCCACCATGCTGGTCAGCTACGGCACGCTGGATATTGTCGTTGCCTTATTCGGGATCCTGACTCTACTGGAGGCAACACGAAGGCTGTTCGGGCTGCCGATCGTGCTGTTTATCGCTGTCGTATTCGCCTACGGGCTCTTCGGCGCGTATCTGCCGGACTTTCTGTCGCATAGTGGTTTCAGCCTGAGCGATTCCATGGAGATGGTCTGGTATGGCTACCAGGGCGTCTATGGCACCCCGCTCAGTATCGTCATCCAGGTGGTTCTGGTTTTCATTGTCTTCGGCGTGATGCTGGAGGGGACTGGCGCCAGCAATTCGCTTATCCGCATTGCGTTTGCCATCACCGGCCGCTCTCGCGGCGGCGTCGGTCACGCCGCGATCGTGTCATCCGGGTTGTTCGGCAGCATGTCGGGTAGCGTGGTCGCCAATGTGGTGGGCACCGGCGCCTTCACTATTCCAATGATGATCCGGCGCGGTTTCAAGCCGTACAGTGCCGCCGCGGTGGAGGCCGCGGCCTCCACCGGAGGTCAGATCATGCCACCGGTGATGGGCGCGGCCGCCTTCCTGATGGCCGATCTTATCGGCATGCCTTACCTCATGATCTGCCTGGCCGCCCTGTTGCCGGCCCTGTTCTATTATGGCGCCCTGTTTATTTCCGTATCCCTGGAGGCCGGGCGCGCCGGCATTCAGCCGATACCGAAGCATGAACGCGAAACGATCGACCGCAAAACGCTTCTGCAATCGCTGATGTTCGTCACCCCCATTCTGACGATCATTGCAGTGCTGGTCATGGGACGTTCTCCCGCGATGGCCGGATTTTCCGCCATCATCACCGTCATCACCGCCGGCCTCCTGCTCAACCCCGAGCTGCGGCGAAATCCGGGCCTGATCGCCAGGGCCGCCGTCCGTGGCGGGCTGGCGGGAGCGTCCATCATCGTCGTTGTCGCGGCGGTCGGAATTATTCTGGGTACGCTGAACCTGACCGGCGCAGGACTGACCTTCGCTTCCACCGTGGCCGCGCTCGGTGAGAACAACCTCATTCTCGCGCTCATTCTTACCGCGCTGACCTGCCTGATATTGGGAATGGGTATGCCGACGCTACCGGCCTATCTGATCATCGTGCTGATCCTGGGGCGGTCGTTGCGGGAACTCGGTATTGAACCTCTGGCGATACACCTGTTCGTGCTCTACTTCGGGGTTCTCTCGGCAATTACCCCGCCTGTCGCCGTGGCGGTTTTCGCGGCCGCGCCGATTGCCGGCGCGCATCCGCTGACGACTGCCATCGCCGCCCTGCGGCTGGCCTTCATCGGTTTCGTCATTCCCTTTGTATTTGTCGTCGAGCCCAGCCTGCTGCTGGTTCTGGACAGCTTCAGCATCAACCGCTTCCTGCTCGCGGCCACCGGCCTGAGCGTCTCGATCCTTGCCCTGTCAACCGCGTTCTACGCCTACGACGGCATGCATCTCGGACCGACACGCTGTCTTGTTCGCGTGTTGATCGGCATTGCTCCGATTGCCGCCTTGCTGGCGGGCAGTTTCCAGACCATTGCCGTTCTTGGGAGTGCCCTCTTTCTCACGCTGGATTTCATCGTCCACCGCAAGTTGAGGCGGATGGCGAGCTACGAAACACCCGTTCCTCAGACCGCTCATAACGCACAAACAAGCCCTGAAGGGCCCAGGAGGAAGAAATGAATCGCTTTGTATCCGGAGTATTCCTGGCTGCGATCGCAGCGTCGACACTAAGCGCCGCCGAGAGGACGGCCGCGGCCGACAACGGGGTGATGCGTTGGCAGACCATGGCGCAATCCTCGACCGACATGGTTTTCACCGTTGCCGTGACCGAGCTCCTGCGGACACACCTGGGCTACCGCGCGCAGATTACGACCGGACGCCCGATCGTCCGCCAGGCCATGGATGCCGCCAACCAGAACGTTGAGTTCTGGACCACCGCGTCTTCGGTCAACCACTTCATGCGCAACGGCATCAGGATGTACGAGAAGACGCCGGATGCTCCCGAGCTATTCAAGAATGTGCGCATGATTCTGAATTATCCGCTTGGTGCCTACCACATCGTGGTCTGGGCCGATAGCGGTATAGAAACCCTCCAGGACATCAAGGGCAAGCGCGTTTTCCTCGGCCCTCCAGGCGGCGCGGCAACCGTCACCGCCATGCAGATGGTCGATGGTGCGACCGGATATGAGGCCGGGGTCGATTTCAGCACCGCCAACGTCGACTGGAATTCGGGGATGCAAGCGTTTCAGGACCGGCAGATCGATCTCTATATGGCGCCGATGGCAATCCCGGACCCGGCCATCGTGCAGCTTGCCATGCTTGGCAAGATTCGCATTCTTGGCCTGACCGAAGAGGCCCTCAATGAAGACAGCGTGAAACAGGCGATGAGCATTCCTGGACGCGTCGTTGCCGAGATTCCTGCCGACCTCTACGGCAAGAACCAGGTCAACGATCAACCCGCGCGCACCCTGCAGACCATCGTCGGCCTCGGCACGCACAAGTGGATGGACGAGGAAACCGTCTACAACGTGACAAAAACGATCTTCGAGAACACGGCGGCACTGCAGGCGGAAGCCGAATGGATGAGCGTGATCGCGGTGGAGAATGGGCTCGCCGAGATGAACGCGCCGCTTCACCCCGGCGCCTATCGCTACTACCGGGAAAGAGGGATCGCGATTCCCGAAGCGTTGCGGCCGCCCGAGATGAAGCAATAACCACGCTTCACACCGATAACCGACACACGATTTCGTCGGCCCACTTCGCAATCGGCGCTATATGTAGAGGATAAGCAGGCCATGGGACGCAAGATTCTATTCATAACGACTGATCAGCAGCGTTACGACGCGCTCGGCTGCACGGGAGGCACGGTGGCACGCACACCCGTTGTGGACCGTTTGGCCAGAACCGGCCTGAACTATCAACGCGCGCACAATCAGAACGTGATCTGCATGCCGGCACGCTCAACCATCCTGACCGGCCAGCATGTGCGTACCCACGGGGTCATATCCAACGGCATTCCGCTGCCCGAGGATGCGCCGGACCTGGCACGCACGCTGAAAGAGGCCGGCGGCTACCGCACGGCGCTCATCGGCAAGGCACATTTTGAACCCTCTTCCGCGCCTGACGGCCGGTATTACGAAAACTACGCAGCGAGTAAGGGCCTTTACGGCCCCCATCGCGGCTTCGATTACATGGAACTGTGTGCCCACACCGGGCGCGCGGGCCGTAGCCTCTATCATTACCCCAAGTGGCTGCGGGAAAACTACCCGGATGAGGTCGATTATTTTCAGGAGTATGTGACGCCGGAGAAGACGGTCAGCTGCAAACGCGGTGGTGATACCGGGGGGATTCAGGTCTGGCATAACCGGATCCCGCGTGAGCACTACCACACGGACTGGACCGCGGACCGGGTCATCGACTGGCTCGGCACGCTGAATGAGGATGAGGACTGGTTCGTCTGGATGAGCTTTCCCGATCCGCATCATCCCTGGGACCCCCCCGCTTCCGAACTGTCACGCGTGAACTGGCGGGATCTCAGCCTGCCTGATGGCTATCCCGGCAGTGTCGAGGCAACCATCAAAATGCTGAAAGGCAAACCCCGGCACTGGCTTGAGTGGTATCTGGGCAAGACGCAGTTCAATTACGAACTGCCGACCGGTTTCGTACCCGCGGAACTGACGGCGGATCAGGTCCGCGAGGTCAACGCCATGTGCCATATCGAAAACGAGCTGATCGACGAGGCCATCGGGCGCGTCCTCGCATACATTGATGATCGGGGATGGGACGGTGATACGGATGTGCTCTACACCTCCGATCACGGTGAGTTGCAAGGCGATTTCGGAATGATGTTCAAGGGGCCGTATCATGTCGACGCCCTGATGCATGTTCCGATGATCTGGCGCCCGGCGCCACGCCTGGGCGTCACGCCTCATGTCGTCAACCAGCCGGTCGGCCATGTTGATCTGGCGCGTACGTTCTGCGCCATCGCCGGTGTCGACCCCGACCCGCGCATGCAGGGCGCGGCGCTGCCCCTGACCAATGAGCAGACCCGGGAGCGGGTGATGACCGAGTGGGACGGTGTCTATAACGGCCACGATATTCGGCTGCGTACCATTTATCGCGACGGATATGTCTGCACGGTTTACGAGAAATCCAATTACTACGAGGGCACCGAGGGTGAGCTCTACGCGCTCGGCGAGGATCCGCGGCAATGGGTCAATCTCTGGGATGATGCGACGTACGCATCGGTGAAAAGCGATCTGATCGCCGATCTTTACGACAATCTTCCCGCCGCGCGGGCCGAGCCTCTGGTTCAGGTTGCGCCAGTCTAGTTGCAGTACCAGCGCCGGGGCAGGGAGACTCCCCGGCGCTGTCGCACGTTACGCGTTTTCTCGCGCACTCTGATATCTTCCCCCTACACCGAAAACACGTATCATCGACTCCGGCATGTCCAGGGCCGTTCAGGAATCGCAATCAATGCCGCCGTCCGCAGATCGAAATGCCCCCGCGGGTACCAACTGGTTGCGTGTTGCAATTGTCGTCTTCGCCGGTGTCGCCGCCGCCTTGCACATTGGCAAGGTGCCGCCAGCCATCCCGCTGTTTCAGGCCGAACTGAACCTGTCTCTGCTCGCGACCGGCTGGATCATGTCGTTTCTCGCGGTGGCCGGCGCCAGTTCGGGTATCGCGGCAGGCATGTTTGTGAGCCGGGTGGGACAGCGGCATGCCATCATCCTCGGCCTCGGGCTTCTGGTCGCCGGCAGCCTGATCGGGGCGGCGGCCATCGGCCCGGGCAGTCTGCTGCTGGCACGGGGCATTGAAAGCTGCGGGCTCATCCTTGTAGTCGTCGCCGCACCCGGCCTGATCGCGCACACTGCCACCGCCGGGGATCAGCGCGTCGCCCTGTCCATGTGGGGTGGATGGCAGCCGCTGGGCATCGCCCTGATGATGCTGGCCTCGGCACTGTTTCTGGATGTCATCGGCTGGAGAACGAGCTGGCTGCTGGCCGCCGGGGTAACGGTGCTCGCCGGGATTCTGATGGTGCGAAACTTTCCCGCACGCGCCCCGGTAGCTCCTGCCGCCTCGTCCACGCCGGGGTTTAGAGATCTGCGGGATGCTGCAAGCCAGCCGGGGCCCTGGTTGCTCGCTCTCATCTTCTTTTTCTACTCCAGCTCCTTTCTTACGCTGTTCGGGTATTTGCCGACATTTCTGGTTGAGACCGGCGTTTCACCGATGCAGGCAACCGTCATGACCGCACTGGCCGTTTTCTGCAACGCGCTTGGCAGCCTGGCCGGTGGCGTGCTTGCCCGCCACGGCTGGCAGCGCTGGCAACTGATCGCCATTGCCAGCCTCACCATGGCGGCGACCTCATACGGCATCTTTTCGGATGACCTGCCGACCTGGATGCGATACGTGCTGAGTATGGCGTTCTCACTGACCGGCGGCCTGATTCCGGCAACGATCTTCGGGTCCATCGCCTTGTTCGCCTCGCGGCCGGGGCATTTCAACAGTATCAACGGCATGATCGTTCATGGTGTCTACACCGGCCAGCTCATCGGCCCGCCGATTCTGGCATTTCTGGTTGGCGCCACCGGCGGCTGGAACCCCGCCGCGCCGATGTTTCTTGGCACGACGGGCCTTGCGGCATTTACCCTGTCGTTGTTTCTGAGGTGGAATGAGAAAAAAAGCACCGTCGCGCTGAGTCCCGGATAATTCCTTGCAAGAACCAAACGCTTGCGCGACGTCCGCGAATTCGGAGGCTGACCATGAAGATCAGGAGCAAGGGCATTACCCGAAGGCAGGCACTCCGCCTTGGCGCGGGCATGGGCGCCGGATTTCTGTTCAGCCACACGCCCCTGCTGGCCGACACCGCCTCCTCCGGACCCGCGTCCGGCACCGCGAGAATCATCACCAAAGCCATCCCCTCCTCCGGTGAAACGCTGCCGGTGATCGGGGTAGGCACGGCACGACGCTTCAATGTGGGCGAATCCGATGCGGATCGGGCACGGATCCGGCAAGTCCTTCAACTGCTGCCCAGGCTTGGAGGCCGGGTGGTGGATACGGCGCCCTCCTACGGCACGGCCGAAACGGTCATTGGCGATCTGGTGGCTGACCTTGGCAACCGTGACCAGCTTTTCATCGCGACCAAGGTACGCCAGCAGACGCGCTCCGCGGCCATGGCGGAAATAGAGCAGTCCTTCCAGCGATTGCGAACTGACCGGATCGATCTCCTGTACATCCACAACCTGGTGGGCTGGCGACAGGTGCTC
Organism: Aquisalimonadaceae bacterium; assembly: GCA_040877625.1. Lineage (GTDB taxonomy): Bacteria > Pseudomonadota > Gammaproteobacteria > Nitrococcales > Aquisalimonadaceae > Methylonatrum. The sequence continues at coordinate 39,875 of JBBDNK010000008.1, read as the reverse complement.
CCCTTGCTCCGGGAACTGAAGGCCGAGGGCCGCATTCGTTATCTGGGCATCAGCACGCACACGGATGCACAGTACGACGCGCTGGCAGAGATCATGGAGCGGGAAGAACTGGACGCCATTCAGGTGGACTATGCCATCGACAATCGCAGCGCCGAGGACCGCATGCTCCCTCTGGCCAGAGACCGTGGAATCGGGGTGTTCACCAACCTGCCCTTCGGCCGAGGCCGTGTATTCCAGGCTTTCAGGGATCAGCCAATCCCTGAATGGGCAGCAGCGTACGGAATAAGCAGCTGGGCCCAGTTCGCCCTCATGTTTGTCGCCTCGCATCCAGCGGTGACCGTGGCGATTCCGGGCACCGCTACGCCGGACTATCTCCGCGATAACATCGGCACGGCGCACGGCTCCCTCCCCGACGCGTCAACGCGACAGCGCATGGCCGCACTGGTGGACCGGGCTTAGAGGCGGGCACGTGATCGACACCATCGGCAAAGCGATCCGCAGGCTCGTGCTTCTTTGCAGCTACTACATTTTCCGCCCGATACGGAATGCTATGCTATCGCCCGGCTGCGGCTACGGATAGATAGCCGCGCAAGTCCAGATACATTTGCCTCACAAGGAACCGGAGGAATCATGGCCCAAGTACATGACGCGCGTAGGATCGTTGTCACAGGCGTGGGCGCTGTCTCGCCGCTTGGATGCGGCGTAGAAACGAATTGGTCGCGGCTGCTCTCGGGTAGATCGGGCATCAGGCGGTTAGACGATGCCATAGTGCAGGACCTGCCTGTCAAAATAGGTGGCAGAGTTCCTGATCGGTCGCAGGATGAGGCTGGGTTCGATCCTGATGCGATAATGACGCCGAAAGACCAAAGGAAGGTGGATCGCTTCATATTATTCGCGTTGGCTGCGGCGGATGAAGCCATCTCCATGGCTGGTTGGACAGAGCCAGCATCGAGAGAAGCCGAACGCACCGCGACGGTTATAGCGTCCGGTGTCGGCGGCTTTCCCGCAATCGGAGAAGCGTTTCGACTGACGGAGAAAAAGGGGCCGGGGCGACTTTCTCCATTTGTAATCCCCTCTTTTTTGGCAAATCTTGCCGCAGGGCACATCACAATGAGGCACGGCTACACGGGCCCGATAGGTGCGCCGGTTACCGCATGCGCGGCTGGTGTCCAGGCAATAGGAGATGCCGCCCGGATAATATTGTCCGGTGAAGCCGATATTGCAGTATGCGGAGGAACGGAAGCTTGCATCGATACCGTGAGCCTGGGCGGCTTTGCGGCCGCACGCGCACTGTCCACATCGTTCAACGATGAACCGGAGCGGGCATCTCGTCCATTCGATGCAGACCGTGATGGATTTGTCATGGGTGAAGGGGCCGGTGTACTTGTTATAGAGACGCTGGAACATGCAAATGCGAGAGGAGCCAACCCCATCGCTGAAGTTGTAGGGTATGGAACAACCGCGGACGCTTATCGTTTAACCTCGGGACCAGAGGACGGCAGCAGAGCGGCGCGTGCAATGCAGCTAGCGCTGAATATGGCTCAGCTGCAACCGTCAGACGTCCAGCATCTGAACGCTCATTCCACATCAACGCCAGTCGGCGACAAAGGCGAATTGGCAGCGATCAAATCAGTTTTCGGAGCATCCGAAAGGATCGCGGTAAGTGCAACAAAATCAGCCACCGGTCATCTTCTAGGGGCGGCCGGAGGCCTGGAGTCTATTTTCACGATATTGGCACTTAGGGATCAGGTAGCTCCAGCCACCCTGAATCTGGACACGCTCGACCCAGGCGCAGAGCGAGTAGATGTCGTTCAAGGCCAAGCAAGGCCGATGCTCATCGAGCATGCCATTTGCAACGGCTTCGGGTTTGGTGGGGTCAACGCTAGTGTCGCGTTCCGCAAATGGCGCTAACTCGCTGTGCTGCATGATTGCAACGCAACGGAAAACACCCAACGCCCTCCCCGACGCGTCAACGCGACAGCGCATGGCCGCACTGGTGGACCGGGCATAGAGGCAGCCACGTGATCAACACCATCGGCAACGCCATCCGCAGGCTCGTGGATTTCCGCGCGGGCGAAGGTGTGGCGCTGGTCTGGTCGTGTTCCTTTTTCTTCTTTCTTCTTTGCAGCTACTACATCATGCGCCCGATACGCGATGAGATGGGCGTTGCGGCTGGCGTGGAGAACCTGGCCTTCCTCTTCACCGGCACCATGCTTGGTACGCTGCTCATCCATCCGATCTTCACCCTTCTGGTGGGGCGGCTCCCCCGCCGGCAATTCGTCCCCTACATCTACCGCTTCTTTATCCTGAACCTGGTCGGATTCTATCTGCTGTTTACCTATTCCACGGAAAGCCAGGCGCTCTGGGTGGCGCGTGCCTTCTTCGTTTGGCTGAGCATCATCAACCTGTTCCTGATTTCCATTTTCTGGTCGTTCATGAGTGACGTCTATCGCCCCCTTCAGGCAAAACGCCTGTTCGGCGTGGTGGCGGTGGGCGGCACCCTCGGTGCGACGCTGGGCTCGACCATGACAACCATGCTGGTTAACACGCTGGGCCCGGTGATGCTGCTGCTGGTGGCGGCGGCATTGCTGGAGCTGGCGGCGCAATCGTCACGGATTCTGGATCGCCACGAAGGCCGGCTGGCGGAGGCGGCACGACAGGACGAGGCGCAGGCCCTGCAGACGGACGTGGATGTGCCGGACGCCGCCGAGCGACCGTTGCCGGAACATCAAGCAGCGGGACCGCGAAAAGAGGTCATCGGCGGCAAGGTTCTCGACGGAATCCGTCATGTGCTGCACTCACCCTACCTGTTGGGAATCGCGGGATTCGTGGGGCTGTTCGCCGTCATCTCCACCTTTCTCTACTTCCAGGTGGCGGCGCTGATGGAAGCCACCTATCCCGAAGATCCGGCGGCCCGAACCCGGGTGTTCGGCGCCAGGGACCTGGCGGTGAACAGCCTGACCCTGATCACCCAGCTTTTTCTTACCGGGCGGATCCTCAGGTATCTGGGCGTGGCAGCGGCGCTGGCTTTTCTTCCGGTGCTGAGCATGATCGGCTTCGGGATACTGGGGCTGGCCCCCGTGCTCATTGCCGCCATCATTTTCGAAGTGCTGCGTCGCGCCGGGAATTTTGCCGTCATGCGCCCCACGCGTGAAGTACTGTACACCGTGCTCCCCCGAACCGACCGCTACAAATCCAAGAACTTCAACGACACCTTCGTCTACCGGTTAGGAGACCAGTTGGGGGCCTGGACTTACCAGCCCTTGTACTGGCTGGGGCTGAGCCTGGGGGCGTTGGCGTTCATCATGGTTCCGGTGTCTCTCGCCTGGCTGCTGCTGGCCTTGTGGCTGGGTAGAACCTATCGGCGGCAAATCACCTCCGGATAACCGAAGCCAGCTCCGGCAGCCGCCGCGGCGAACCTTGCGTCGTTGCGCCATTGGGGCTGGAACGCCACCCGCTGCACGGTGGCTGGCCCCGTGCTCTGAGTTATGCGGGTGAGTTGCGGTAGTTGGATTGGAGCTGAAGGCGGTGCTGACCGTTTACATACAGCCTTCGGTACTAATCGGCATCTGGCCATGGCCGCTTTCGCCGCTAACCGCGCGCGTGTTTTTTGATTCCGCAAACCCGGTGCGCTAGGCTTTCGTGGCTTTCCTGGTGGTGTTCTGCAGCGTACTACTGCTGACGGAGCGACGGGTTGCAACCGACTAGAGATAAATTCAAACGGGCACATGATGTGCGGCGAAAGTACGCGACAATGGCTCTCGCTAGCCGAGCGGGCTTCAAAATGAGGAGCCGGGGTATCTATTTGAGTGGGGGAAGTCCATTAGGAGATGCAAAATGACAAAAGTTCTCGTTCTTTACTACAGCATGTATGGTCACATCGAAACCATGGCAGAGGCAGTAGCTGAAGGCGCACGTAGTGTCAATGGTACCGAGGTTACTATCAAACGTGTGCCCGATATAATGTCGGAAGATGTGGCTCGAAAAGCGGGCGCCAAGCTCGATCAAGCGGCGTCGTTTGCAACAACGGATGAATTGCCGGATTACGACGCCATTATATTTGGCACACCTACGCGCTTTGGCAATATGTGTGCTCAGATGCGTAATTTCCTTGACCAAACTGGCGGGCTGTGGGCTGGCGGCAAGTTGATTGGCAAGGTGGGTAGCGTATTCACATCCACAGGTACACAGCACGGCGGACAGGAAACCACCATCACCTCATTTCACACGACATTGTTCCATCATGGAATGATTATTGTGGGCGTTCCTTATTCCTGTCAGGAGATCACCAACATGAGTGAAATCACTGGCGGATCACCCTACGGGGCGAGCACTCTTGCGGGCGTTGATGGTAGTCGCCAACCGTCAGAGAATGAAATAACAATTGCTCGCTTCCAGGGGGCCCATGTTGCAGAAGTGGCTAAGAAACAATCGGCCTGATAATGGCGTCAAGTCGGACTGCAAAAAGCTGCACCGCTTCGCTATGCAGATTTTTGCATTCGGTTACGCAAGGCGTTACGCATTTCAGGAGGGTTCGGTGCGACAACGTCTATTAATTGTGTTGGTCGGAGCGTTGATTACCATGTCCGCTGGAGCAGACACGACAGGCTTGGACTTTCGGACGCTGCTCCCGAAGTTGCAGCCTACGTCTGAAATACCGTCTCGTGCCCCGTTTGAGGCGCGCGATGGGACGCGCCTATGGTACCGGCACTATCCGAGCGAGTCCGATACCGCACTCATACTCGTGCACGGGTCGGCGACCGACAGCAAGTACCTATCCTCGTTCGCTAAAGCTTTAGCGGAATCAGGCGTCGCGACTGTCTACACGCCGGATGTTCGCGGGCATGGCCCATCACCCGCTCGGCGCGGCGATATAGATTACATCGAGCAGCTGGAAGATGACCTTGCCGATCTCATCTTGCACGTTAAAGCGACCGACAACGATCTAGCCAGAGTAGTCATCGGCGGCCATTCGTCGGGCGGAGGTCTGGCTGTACGCTTCGCTGGAGGGGCGCATAACCATCTTGCAGCGGCATTCATGTTGATTGCCCCGTACCTCGGGCACGACGCGCCCACGGTTCGCGATGACTCGGGCGGCTGGGCGGAGCCGAATCTCTTCAAGATCATCCCGATATCCATCCTGAACAGGCTTGGAATTACCTTCTTTAATAACGCTCAGGTGCTGCAATTCGATCTGCCGCCCGAGTATCGCCACGGCTCCGAGACACTTTCCTACTCGTACCGACTCATGACTGGTTTCAACCCTTCGGATTTTAGGGCGGACCTCGGTGCGGTGAATGAGCCGCTTATTCTTATCGCTGGTTCAGAGGACGAGGCACTCGTCACGGCGCAATTCGAGTCGACTGTCAGGCCATTTGTCCCGCACGCGGTTATTAAGCAAGTTGACGGCGCGTCACATCTGGACCTCGTTGTGGACGACGAGGCAATCGAGATTGTTCGCAAGTGGCTTGAAGAACTCTAGGTGTGATCTCTCAACAGGTTGTCCACGGGGCCTCTCCGATGGATGCTGAGTTTGCGGACAAAGCAATCCAAGAAGGAGAAACCCCGTGGACATTCATTACAATGCCGCGCGTGCTGTGTGGCGTTATGTATTGAATCGCCTGCGCAGCAGTAACCATTACATCCTCCTGGAAGACTTGATAAATGATTGAGGCAGTGTTATTGGCAGTCGCGTTAAGCATGGACGCCTTTGCCGTATCCATTGGTTTAGGTTCAAAACAGAAAACGACACCATCCGCCTTGGCGCTGAAAGCAGGGTTTTATTTCGGGTTCTTCCAAGCTCTTATGCCGCTAATAGGCTATCTTGGAGGAAAAGGCGTTTTGGGGTGGATTGCTGGTTACGCCCCTTGGATAGCGTTCCTGCTGCTGACCCTTGTCGGCGGAAAAATGATCTATGAGTCCTTTGCAGAAGGCATAGAAGAAGATATATCGAAGATTACTCACAGAGTGATGCTTATGCTGGCTATCGCGACAAGTATAGACGCCATGGCGGCCGGCTTCTCCTTGACGCTGCTTGATATAAATCCACTTATTGCTTGTGCCATTTTTGGATTTACGACTTTTTGTTTTAGCTTTTCAGGCGTGTTTGTTGGAACAAAGGGTGGCGTCTGGCTGGAGAGTAAAGCGGAGCTTTTTGGCGGCATAATGCTTATACTTATTGGCTTGAAACTTTTATTTTCATGAGGCTCGTCATTTCAACACATACAGACACCATTAAATCGACGTTCGTACCGCGCGGATTATGGTGAACGTTGGGCTCATCTGCCCGGCCGTCCGGTGAACTAACGGCGACTGGGCAGCTGCCGCCAGAGAAAGCAGACGCAACGGCATCAGCGATGAGCGGAACCGTTACGTGCGCAATCTTCTCAACCAGGCAGCGGGGCAACCGTAATGTCGGATCGAAGCAAGGGATTGCTGGTTGCACTGGCACTTTCGTTCGCCGCCTGCACAACCACGGCAGCCCAACACAATGCCGGGCTTAGCCCGGCACACCCGCTCTACGACATACTGGAACAACCGGGACAGGCAGCCACCTTTTCCCCGGGCGCCTTGCTCAAGGCACCCTGGGCATTCCCGTTGACCCTGGAGCACCCGCAAAAGGCAGCAGAAAATGTAAGCAACTGCCACCAACTACTGGAATTAATTGAGCAGGGTTACCGCCATCAGCAACCCTCGGAGTTTGGTCTGGTACAGGCCTACCACAGTATCTGCAAGGCCACCAAAGACAGCGAAGCGCTGCAACCATACCGGCACAACCACCTGCCTCAGCCGCTTTTCAGTGAATCCTTTCCCGTCCAGGCTCCGGCGGATTTCATGGTAGCCATCTCTGACAGCCAGCGGAAACTGGCGAAACAAAGCAGCTCATGGCAGGCCGCCAGTCCAATTCGCGAACACCGGCTGCAAAGCCCGCATGAAGCCGTTTATATCAGCGAGCAAGGCGCCATCCAGCACCTGTTCCTGGTCGCTACCGGGGATTACAACGGAGACCAGGTTGCTGATGCAATTGTCTATATGGAAAGCGCTCTGGAGGCAGGCTCCTACGCCACTTCACGCTATCTGATCATCACCCGTGACGGGCCGGAGGCGCCCATCACCGTGGTCAAAAGCGTCTGGCCCGGGGGGTAACCCTGGCAATTCCTGTATGGACAGGCCAAGACGATGAATTCCAACGCCGGCCATGGAACTTATGGCGCATGACACTTCGACATCTCTCACATGCGAAACTATGATGCATTTTTGGGGTACTTGGTGGAGTGGAAACGTTTGATGAATGAGCCGGGAGATAGCTCATGATCAACGGTGCATTCGCTGCCCAACGGCACCGATGACTGCTGACTACGCCACCCGATCCAACAGATTCGGGTCGTCATTTCTGGGCGAGTTTACACGTGAGCTGACCGTGTACGCGTCCATCATGTCCGCCGGGTACGATGCCAACACGGCCCGCGCTTCATCCGGGGAGGCTTCGAGCCACGCCGCACAATCATCTGCCGACAGGATGGCAGGCATCCGGCCTTTGCTGTGTATCTCCGCCACCATCGGATTGGCCGGCACGGTGATGATGGTGCAGGACTCCACCACCCCGCCGTCCGGCTTTCGGGATGACTCCCACAGACCGGCCAGGGCGAACAGTTCGCCGCCGGCGAGGCGGATGAAATACGGCTGCTTGCGCCCGTCCACGACCTGCCATTCGTAATAGCCAAGGGCCGGCACTAAACACCGACGCCCCCGCCGCCACGGACTACGGTATGTGGCCGCCGTCTCGATGGTCTCCGTCCTGGCATTGATGGTGCTGTACCTGGGCGGCTCCCCTTTGGCCCACGACGGCACCAGCCCCCACCGCACCATCACGCCTTCGCGTTCCCGATCCGCCAGTCGGACGATGGGCACCGCTTGCGAAGGCGCCACATTGTAGCTGACCCAGTCACGCTGCCACTGCCTGGGCGTGACATTGAACGCCCTCTCGATGGCTGCATCGGTCTTGCTCACGAATCGGCCACACATGCCCAGCCCCTCAAACACGGATCACACCGACAGTCTACTGCACCGGGTGAAGTCCATGTCCTTTGCCAGTCGCGGCCGGCTCTGCCCATCACGGTCAGGACGGGTAGGTAATGCCGATGGGCAGCGCTCCGGTAGGTACACCTGCTAAAGGGCCCTTTATTAACCCTTTAAGGGTAAGGGGGCCGCAAGGCTTGACCATTTCCCCTTACCGCCCTTCGGCATGCCTTGGCATCGGGAGAGACGATGGATTGGGAACAGTACCGGGAGTACATGAACCTGGGCAAAGTGCGCCGCCGCATGCGGGAGATCGAAGCGGCTCAGCGCGCGCTCTATGGGCGCATGGAGGCACTGCTGGACGAATTCCGAACCACGTTCGCCCGGTCCCGACCCTGGGAGATCCATCCTTACATCCACAAGCGCGGCGAAGGCATGCGGCATTGGACCTGGCGCCTCAAGGGTTACCGCGGTCAGGGGCAGAACTATGTACACCTGCTGGACGAACGGGCTCTACCGATCCTGAAGGCCTCGCCGCCGGCTGTGCGCGAGATATGGCTGCGGCTGGACCGTGAGGGTCGCGCCGTGAGTCTGCAGTACAACCGGCTGGCCTACGAGCTGAGATGGCTACGGATTCAGGAGGGGTACCTGGTGGAGTGGAAACGTTTGATGAATCGAACCTGAGGTGATGCGTGGTCGGGCCTCGGGGTTGAGGCATGCGTACTCGTAATCTAACAGCCTAGCTGCATTTTTATAGATCGTCGGAAGGGCACGGTGCAAAAAGCATGATATAGGCCGGCTATCAGTTCCCGCTGCGCTACTTTCTGGCTTCGGCGCGTAAAGTACTTGGCTTCAAAGACTATCTTGTGAGGGCAAGATACTCGAAGCGCTTGGTATTGTTTTTAAGCGATTGCGATCATATCACTTTCAGCCGTTTCTATTCATGCTCTCGTGAGAAATACGAGCTAGGAGAACCCCCTCCCCGCCGCCAGCGAAGCGACGGTGGCAACCGCGGTGCGCATCATGGACGAATCCGCGCGTCCAGACCAGGCAATGTCATACGCGGAACCGTGCGCCACGGTGGCCAGAAGAAAGGGAGCTCCAAGGTAAACGGCACAATTGCCCTCGAAGCCCCATGTCTTGATTGCGATATGCCCCTGATCATGATAAAGCGCTATGACAATATCGTAATCCCCTTCGACGCACTGGCGGAACACGCTATCGGGGGCAACCGGTCCAACTACGTTAATACCAGAGGCCACAGCGCGCGCCACCGCAGGGATGAGTTCGTCGCGGTCCTCATCGCCCACGCAGTGTGGATTCAGCCCGGCGAGAGCGATCCTCGGCCGCTCAATTCCCCAGCTTTGCAAGGTCTCATCCGCCAGCGCGATAAGCGCACCCACCTTGTCCCGCTTCACCTCCTCTTCGATCACACGACGCAGCGGCATATGGTCTGTCAGGTGGGCCACGCGCAGGGCGCCGGATACCAGCAGAAGATGGGCTCCCTCCACATCGGGACTGACAAGTCGATTACGCAGCCCCGTCAGCTTGATGCTGTCGGCATTGACGGGTCCGAACACCATGCCGCCGACGGCGTTTGTCCGGGCAAGCTCGGCGGCGACGTCAAACCCTTTCAGCACGGCAGTGCCGCAGGCAGCCGAACACTGCCCTGGTGAAATATCAGCCGGAGAGAGGGTATGGGTTTCGAGCACGTCGATCTGATTCTCGGCAAAGCGTGCATCCGCCAGCGATTCAATCGAGTGCACCTTGCAATCCATGCCAAGAAGCTCGATGGCCCGACGAGCAAGAAAACCGTCGCCGATTAGCAAGGGCCTGACCACTGCGCGATCGGAGCCGGCTACAGCGTTTACTACCACCTCCGGCCCGACACCGTTTGCATCGCCCAGCGTGACCGCGACTATTGGCACTTGTGACATTCCCAATCCCCTGTAGGTTTTGCTGTGCTCTATTTGCCCTACGGAAGAACTCGCTTTGTCCGCCTTTTACTTCCTACTTCAGGCACTTTACCGCGCCGACCAGACGCGGGCATGACCAGGATCAATTCGGATCGATACAGCTTCGCGCTCGGCGAGCTTCATGCTTCTCGGCACCGACGCCGTAATGGTCGTATTGTCGGACAACGTTATTTCGCACTCGTAATGATCACCGAGGAACAGAACGGCGGCCACGATGCCCGAGATGCCACACTCCTCCGCGGCAGCTCCGCGCTCCACCAAAACGTCTTCGTAACGGACGCTGACGACGACGTCGGCACCCGTTGCGATGTCAGGATCGGCGGAGGTTGCCGGCATCATGAGCGTAGCGCCGCATGCCAGTCGAACTCGTACCTGCTCGGTCGTCAGACCTGTTACTTCTCCCCGAAGCGTCAAGCTCTTGCCGATAAAATCGCGCACATAGGACGTGAGGGGGCGTTCATACAAATTCAGCCCATCGTCAACCTGCTCGAAACGACCCTTGCGCATGACGCCAATCCGATCCGACAGGCTGAACGCGTCCACCTGATCGTGGGTAACCAGCAGGATGGTAAGCCCCAGCGAGCGCTGAATGCGCTTGAGCTCGAACCGCAGGGACTGGCGTAAATGCACATCCAGGTTGCTGAATGGCTCGTCGAGCAGCAGCAGTTCGGGATCGCAGGCGAGAGCGCGGGCGAGTGCCACGCGCTGTTGCTGACCGCCGCTCAGCGCTGGGGCCGGGCGATCGGCGAAATCGGTAAGATGAACGAGCTCAAGGATGTCACCTACACGCTGCGTGGACTTGCCCTGCACCCGTAACGGATAGGCCACGTTTTCGAATACCGTCATGTGCGGCCAGATAGCGTAACTCTGGAATACCATGCCAATCTTGCGCTTTTGCGGCGGAACAAAGATGCCGTGAGAGACCGACACCCAGCTGCCGTCTTCAAACGTCACCTCACCCGAGTCCGGCCGCTCCAGGCCAGCAATGATTCTCAGGGTCGTGGTCTTGCCGCAACCGCTGGGACCGAGCAGGGTAAAGATCTCGCCCCTGCGAATGTCCAGCGCGAGGTTATCGATAACGGTCATACCGCCGAACTGCTTGCTCAGTCCGCGGATCTTGAGAATGGTAGCGGCCGTCGAAACGGCGGAGAGTTCGGCTATGCTCATGTTCTAATTCCCATGCGGAGTCCGGTAGCCCTCGCGATCAGGGCCACCACAATAGTGGCAAGGGCCACAACTGTGCCGACCACCGCAGCGGCTTCATAACGGCCCTCAACCATGTACTCGAGCTGAAGGATAGCCAACGGGCGATTGTCGCTGGTCACCAGCAGGGCCAGGTGTCCGATGTTCCGCCCGGCGGTGATAAACCCCATGATGCCGGCCACCAGAATCGCCTGAATGGCCAGGGGCACGGTTATACGCCACAGCGTCTGCGGCAGCGTTGCCCTCGATACCAGCGAGGCTTCTTCCAACTCGGGCGCGAGCTGGATCAACGCCGTCTTTATGATCTGCACACCGAGGGTGAGCGTTGTCAGACTGACCGCCAGTATGAGCAACAGGGTGCTGCCATAGAGCGCGCTGATCAGGGGCGTGCTGAGAATCACCCAGAGAAAGGCCAGGGAGAACAGCACGCCGGGCATGCTGAACGGGACCCACGACAGCAGATCCAGCGCACTGGCGCCACGAAACCCGCTGCGAACCACGAAATAGGCGATGATGAAACACACTGTCATGGTAAAAAGAGCCGCTCCGCCCGCGAGTTTGAGCGTGTTCCACAGAGAGCCAACGAAGACTCTGTCGCCGAGTACCTCACGCCAATGCATGAGCGACCAGGCGTTAGGAATATCGAAAAACCCGTAGATCGTCATGGCCGTGCCGGCAATCAGAAACGCAACCGGTGCGGCCACGAGCACAACAAGGATCAGCGCGACAAACGTGAACGCCGGCCAACGCCATGCGCCAAGGTGCAGCAAGCGGGTCTGGTGCTTGCCGGTTACGGTGGTAAAGGAACGGCGTCGAACAGCTCTGAACTGCAACCAGATCAGGACCGCCATCAGCATCATGATGGCAACGCCGAGAGCGCTGGCAATCTGGTAGTCCGGCGGATCATTCTGGACCAAGCGGTAGATGAGGGTGCTATAGACGTCGATTCGGTGCGGAGTGCCGAGGATCAGTTCGATCTCGAACGACTCCAATGAGCGGATGATGCCAAGCACGGTGATGACCAGCACAGTCGGCGCAAGGATAGGCACGAGTATGCGCCGCAGCGTCTGCAAAGGGGTGTCCCCGGCAATGCGCGATGCCTCCTCCAGCGAGGAATCGACGATGCGGAAAGCCGGCGTCATCAGCATCACCTTCGCGGAGACCGCGTTCGTCACCAGGTGCGCGAAGACGATGCCGCCCATGCTGTAGATATTAAACGGTCCACTGGACAGGCCAAACAGATCACGTAACGCCGTATTCAGGAGACCAAAGGAGGGGTCGAGCAACAGGATCCAGCCTTGCACGACACCCAGCGTTGGGAGAAAAAAGGACACCCAGAACCCGAATTCCAGCCAGCCTGACCCGGGAATATCGGTGCGTGCCAACAGCCACGCAATACCCAGCGCCAGCGGAAGGGAAATAATCGTGTAGGTGAAACCCAGGATCAGTGTGTTGGCCAGTGAGCCCAGCACACGGCGTTCGGTAAACACCGCGCGCCATCCCTCCAGGCTGAGTGCCGCCGCCGGATCGGATGGCAGACCCTCCAAGAAGCTCCCAACGACCAGCAGCAGCAGCGGATAGAGCACCAGGAACCCCAGTGCGATCAACAGCAGTATGCCGATGATGGTGATCCCGTTCGGTCGAGGCCAATGCCGGCCATGCCTGGCGAGTAAGCCGGCGCCGCGCGCAGTGGTTGTATTCATATATTCATCAATGCCGGTGAACGCCGATGTGCGATATCACGCGGTCGGCTCAGGTCGCCGGACGTCACTGGACAACGCCAGCCGCCATTTCCGGTAAAACCCTCGCATGAAGTTGTCGTCCGTGATGTTTCCGGCACTGACGAAGGGTGGCATCCAGGCCAGCGGGGCTTCCGTCACTTCGCGGTGCAACCCCCGCGAGAGATCGTTCCACGGGACGCTATCAATGGAGTAACCATCCATGCAGGAATGAAACACCTCCATGTCGTCGGGCGTTCCGAACCCCGTTGGTCCGTAAAAGCGCTCGTAATGCCGGAGTTTCATGCTGTTATCGGCTTCACCGTGCATGTAGAAGTAGCCGCGCACCTTGGTCTGGTCCACCGCGAGGGGATCGATGACGCGGATCTGTGGGGCCGGCTCCTCCAGAAGCACGAGATTGGGAAACAGGAACAGATGCTGGTTGGGCTCGCCGCCCTCGTCCAGGGTGATGACGGTACCGTGTCCATTGCCAAGGTCCACTCCGTAGTCATTGGCAAGGTTGCGAAGATTGCCGCGCTTGACTTCCTCGCCCCGGGCCCGCCTGACCTCCATGAAGCTGCGATGCACGAAGGGGAGGTGGTAGTAGTCGAGTGAATTCTCGGCTTGTAGCTTCCAGTTGCCCTTGAACTCGTACGTGCTCACGCCCGGCACCACCCTCAGCGGCTCGTCGCTCTTGTCCAGGATCAGGTCCAGGTATGCGGCGGCATTGCCAAGATGCTCCTTGAGGGGCGGCCCATCCGCCGACAACGAGCCGAACAGGAAGCCGCGATAGGACTCAAGCCGGGGAAGCGGAGCCAGGCCCAGGCCCGAGAGATCGAAATTCGGTGGAAAACCTTCCGGACCGGTAACGCCCGTCAGTTCGCCGGTATTGCGATAGCTCCAGCTGTGATAGAAGCACGTGAAGGACTTCGCGTTTCCGCTCTCGTTCCGGCAAACCAGCGCACCGCGATGACGGCAACGGTTCAGGAAGCCGCGGACCTCCCCGTCCTCGCCTCGGCTCAGCAGGATGGGCTGACGGGCGAGGCGGCATGTAAGGTAATCGTTCGGCTCGGGCAACTGACTTTCATGAGCCAGGTAAACCCAGCCACGCCGGAAGAAGGCCTCCATCTCGGCGTCGAACACATGGTTCTCGACATAAACGCCGCTGTGGACACGGAACGTGCCTACCTTCAGGTCTTCATGAACGAACTCGACCTCTCCGGCGGCATCACGGAGATCTTCTGCCCTTGTCATGCCTCACTCCACTTTTACTGGTTCGGACAGGACTCATACCAACGGCATGTAGCCCAATTCAAAGCGATCATTAATTAGAATGACCTTCTTGGACGCGATGCGCAGCTCGCCATCTTCCCGCACAAGGACATGCTCACAGTCTCCACTGAAGAGCTCCGAGACCGACCTTCTATAGACGTGCATGAGCCACTTGGAGTGCACCAGGCCCGGGCGTTCAGCATCCAGCAGCACGTTACCGACCATCCGCGTGGTGCGCAGCATGGGACTTGCCGCGAAGGCGAACGAGGACTCCATGCGCACTGTGTAGTCCTTCATCATGTCGCGGGTAAGATAGATGTAGCTGAGCTCGCGTTGCGGATCCCCGGTCGGCTGGTTCTCGTTCTTCCAGCTCGGTATCCAATACGAGGCGTTGTGCGCGTACAGCGCCAGCCACTCCGAGTAACGGCCGGCATCCAGCAACCGCGCTTCTTCAAATAGCAAACATGCCGCCCGCCCGGGGCAGATGGATTCACCCTCTGCGTGCGGCGGATCTGTCATATCCGCCGCACGCTGTGCACCTTGGGGCGACACCTTTGATGCCTGTCTTGTCATCGCTCTTCCTCGTGTTTGAGAGGGAACACACGGCCGGACCGGGAAACCCCCGACCGCCTAACGCAATCCCTCTTCCGCAATTCGGAGAGCCTTTACACCATCCGCCGCCGTCTTGGCGCCGCTGATGTTGTAACCACTTTCCCAGGTATCAACGTCCACCTTTAACGCAGGGTGCGCCAGCGGCACGTCCATCCGGCGGCTGTTCACATAGCCGGTGCTCGACCACTGCTTTTGCGCCTCGCGCGTCAGCAGCCAGTTAACGAACACTTTGGAGGCGTTGGGGTTGGGAGCCCCGTTCATCAGCGCCACATTGCCCCACTTGGTCAGAAGGAAGCCTTGGGGGTCCTCGTAGATGGCGATGTTCTCGCCGATGCCCCGCCCCTGGAAAATCGTCAAATCGGTCAAGGTCAGGCCGACCGTGATCGGGTATGTGCCACGCACCGCCCACTCGGTCACCTGCCGTGGCGATTCAGCCAATACAACGTCCTGCTCCTTCAGCAGTTTCTTCGCCCCGTCTTCACCCAGCGCCACTACGATCTGCCGGAAAGCGACCGAGCCGGGGCCGCGACCGCGCGGGTCGAGCATGGCGATCTGGCCACGCCATCGGGGGTCGAGAAGCGTCTCGTAGCTGAAGCTGTCGGCATCAACACGGTTGGTGTCAAAGCCCACGTTTCCGCTGCGCTCGGCTGAGAACGCGTAGATGTACTTTCCTTTTTCATCAAGGAAACCCGCCTCGAAGCCACCGACCCAGTTCTCGTCATCGAGCACCTCCGGGAGCACGACAACAGGCCGCAGCGGATCGAACCAGCCCTGGGGTATCTGGCGCTCATAGACAGTGGAACTCATTCCACTGATCAGGATGTCCCACAGGTAACGACCCGCACCGCGCTCGGCATTCAGCCGCGCCTCGAACTGCGGCGGGGCCATGCCGGTGTATTCGACCCGGATGTTCGGGTAGGCCTCCTCAAATCCCATGATGGTGTCGCGGTGCGGCTGCACGGGGGGGCCGATTATGGTGACCTTGCCTTCACGTTCCGCCGCCGCCACCACCTCTTCCCAAGCCGTATCGGCATGGGCGAAGCCCATCATGACGCTCGCACCGAACACAGATGCCAAAGCCACAGTCACATTGAACTTGACTTTCATACCTTCCCCCTCATTGGTGTTGTCCCCAGGGACATCCAGCTACTCGGCATCCGCGACCACAACCGATTTCGGAACCCGCCCCTGGAGACTGTTGAGCATGCTTACAAGGCCACTTTTTATATTTGTGAGTTACTCGTTCGAGTCTAAACACGGCTGACCAACAGTCAATATTTTTATATAAAAAATCTCTATAAAAGAAAAAATATTAATTCTTCGATCTCACCCCCCTCCCCGTCCAACGTTTCACCGGCTGGCTGGATGCGCCGAACCAAGGTACGCATCCAGTAAATCAACGTTGCCCATAACCTCCTTGGAGGCAAGTTCGCCGCGTATCCGGCCATTCTCGAGGATGTAGACCCGCTCGGTCAGCCGCGCCGCCATCAAGGGATTCTGCTCAACAAGCAGCAGACTCATACCGCGCTCGGCGCGCAGGCGAGCAACAAGTTCGGCCACCTCATCAACCAGAACGGGTGACAAGCCCAGGGACGGCTCGTCGAGGATGAGCAGACTAGGGTTCGACATGAGACCACGCGCGATGGCCAGCATCTGCTGTTGTCCTCCCGAGAGATCACCCGCCGGCTGCTTCAGCTTCGGTTTGAGTGCCGGGAACACATCCAGCAGATAGTCCATGTCTCTCCGTGCTTGTGCGCCAGTCCCGCCGCGGCGCCCAAACTGTCCAAGCAGGAGGTTTTCTTGCACGGATTGGCGCGCAAATACCTGCCGCCCCTCAGGCACGTGCGCTATCCCAACGCCCAGTATCTCCGACGGTGGGCGGCCCACCAGGCGTTCCTTGCCCCAGAGAATCTGGCCCGCTCCTGGGCGCAACAGGCCGGTAACCGCGCGTAATGTCGTTGATTTACCGGCACCATTGGCGCCCAACAAAGCCACCGCTTCGCCCGAGCCGACTGTCAGGGAAATGCCATGGAGCACTGGAACAGATCCGTAGGCTACGGCGAGATCACGGATCACGAGATCCGGAGGACGCTCCTCCCGACATGGCGAGGTGGACGCATGGACGGGCACGGCCAGGTCCGCCGACCCGGCGCTTTTGCCTAGGTAGACTTCAATCACCCGCGGGTCGTTGCGCACCTCCTCGGGAGAGCCTTGGCAAATGCAGTTGCCCGCGTCCAGTACCAGCATGCGGTCGCACAATGGCAGCAGGAACGACATGTCGTGGTCGACCACCACTAAGCTGGTACCCGCATCTCTAACCCGCAACAGCAGCGCCGCCAGGCGCTGGCTTTCCACGTGATTAAGCCCCGCCGCCGGTTCATCCAGCATGAGTACGTGCGGCGAAACAGCCAGCGCTATCGCCACACCCAGTAACCGGGTGTGGCCGTATGCCAAGGACTGCACAGGGACCCCCGCCATGTCCGTCAGACCGCAGAACGCGAGGAGAGCGTCAGTCTCCCGAGGGAAACCGGCGTTCGCCATCTCTCGCTGACCCATAGCCGTGGAGATATCAAGCGCCATGCGTATGCTTTCCCGTACCGTCTGCGAAGGGAACAGCATGGGGTGCTGGAAGGTTCTGATCAGGCCGCGCCGGGCAACTTCATCCAGTGGGCGATGCGACAGATTCTCCCCGCGCAGCCACACCGACCCGGAACTTGGACGGAGCAGGCCCGAAACGCCATTGAACAATGTGGTCTTCCCGGAGCCGTTGGGGCCAATGACCCCCAACACTTCACCCTGACGAAGGGAGAAGCTGACGTCCTTCACCGCCCACAGCGCGCCGAAGCGCCTGCTCAGCTCGCGCACCTCCAGTATCACTTCACCGATCTCGCGATGAGCCCGGGCGACGTCGGCAACGTCCGCGGCCTCTCCGGAAGCCACCTTTAACGGCGCGCTTTCACTGCCGGAAGATTCCCCGGGCGAGGTCGGCGCGCGCGGACGTGTATCGCCGGTTACCCGACTCCGCAGTCGCCGATAGCCGGCCTTGACGGCACCCGCAATACCTTGCGGTGCAAGCAGCATGAATGCCACTAGCAGCGTCCCGAAGGCCAGCCGGTGGGCGTTCGGATCCGTAATGCCCGCATGCTCAAGCCACTCGGGCAGGAACTGGACCATCCAGGCACCGACGGCGGGTCCGGCCAGCACGTTGGTACCCCCCATCACCACCATCAGGAGTACGTCAATGAACGGAATGGCGCCGAACAGATTCGGTTGAATGGCTTGCTGGTGATATAGGTAAAGCTGCCCACCGACGCCTACGACCATCGCCGTGATGACAAATATGGCCATCTTGTAGATAAGAGTGTTCAGTCCCAGAGAGCGGGCCAACAGTTCATTGTCTCGAATCGACAGAAGCCGGCGCCCGAACGCCGAGCGCGCTATCAACCAGACCAGCAGGATGACGACGTACAGAAAGGCCAGAACCAGGTAGTACAGACGCAGGGACGTATTGAAGGTCAGCGGCCCAAGCGCGTCCGGGGCCTGGAACAGCATCATTCCCACCGGTCCATTGGTGAGCCCGGTCCAGTTCGTTCCCACCAGCACCAGAAATTCGCATAGTGCCAGCGTCACGATGATGAACGTCAGTCCGTGAGTACGCAGCGACGGGAATCCCACCAGGACTGCAATGGCAGCCGGAAGCAACGCGGCGAGAGGAAGCGTGGCCCAGAAGCCCCAGCCCCAGCTATCGGCCAGAATCGACGCGGTATAGGCGCCGATTCCCCAGAATGCCCCGTGCACCACCGACGGCAGGCCGACAAAGCGCATCAGCATGGCAAGCCCGTAGGCGACGATAGCGAAAATTGCGGCGTAGGTGGCGACGGACAACGTTCGTCCATCGCTGTTCCAGATCCAGTCGACGCCCAGTATGCCGGCAGGGACGAATAGCAACGGCAACAGCAGCAGGGCTATTTTGATTACCACGCCCAGCACTACGAACATGCGGTGGGTCGTCTTTCGTGTTTGCGGCGAACTGGCCATCATGCAACCCGTGACCGGCTGAAAAGGCCTTCGGGCCGCCAAAGCAGAATTGCGATCATCAATAAAAAGGCAAAACCATCGCGCCATTCCGCTCCGAACTGGTAACCCCAGGGAGTGGGTATCCCATAGGCGGCCGCCAACGTTTCGGTCATGCCAAGAATAAGCCCGGCCACCAATGCGCCCGTGATGCTGCCCAGGCCACCGACCAGCGCGACAGCCAGGCCCTTGATCAGGAACGCCGTGCCCCAGTAGGCGTTAAAAGGGAAAATCGCCCCCAGAACAGCGCCACCGGACGCGGCGAGTACGGCGCTCAGGACGAAGCCAAACGAGATGATGGCGCTGACATTGATCCCCATCAGCAAGGCCGCCTCCCGGTTCTCGGCGACGGCGCGCATGGATCGCCCCAGATTTGTTCTGGTCAACAACACCCACAGCGCCAACAGCATACCGGCCGTGAGCCCCAGCAGCAGAAGGCGCTCAGCGCTGATGAACACTCCGCCCAGATTCCAGACCGCGTTGAGCGGGCTGTCCACGCGGAACGATTCCGCTGACCAGGCCATCACGGTCAGTGTCTGCAGCATGATCACCAAGCCGAGCGACACAATGAAACCATGTAGAGGGTTATCCAGGCTGCGCCGCAGCGCGACGCGCTCGATAACAAATGCAAGCAGCCCAACCGCAAGTGATGCCACGGGAATCGCAAGCCAGAAACTCAGCCCCGCCCTCACAAGCGAATAGGCGACGAACGCTCCCAGCACGACAAACTGGCCATGGGCGAAGTTGATCAGACGCGTCAGCCCGAAGACCAGCGTAAGCCCCAGACCAACAAGCACATAGACGCTGCTAATCGCCAGCCCATTCACTATCTGCTGCAGAAAAGTCACCAATTCGTTACTCATTGGCAGTCGCCTTGCGCCCCCGCGGTACTCATGCCGGCACTCCGTTGTAATGCCCGCGCATCACACCCGCCATCCGCCCTAACCATCCTCGACGTGCGGCTACCCCGACCGGAGCGATCGGCATCCACGTCACCGGCCGTCGTTGGCCAGTTGGGCGTACGCGTACCCAAGGACCTCTGTTCTGTTTCAAGAATGATGCGCTTGCCGCTTGTGCCCCCAGATGCTCGAGCTGCGATGCGTCTCCACCTGCCACGTAGCATCGTCCACGTTGCGCGCCCCCCATCCGTATTCGATCTCGAAGCCGGACGGCGACAACATATAAAAGGAGACCATGCGGTCATTGGAATGGCGCCCGAGTGTAGCCGCCAGCGGCACGCTCCGGTCCGAGCACAGTTCCAGAGTGGAGCCGACATCATCGATGGAGCGCACTTGCAACATGAAATGCAGCAGCCGTTTGGGCGTGGGCGCCTGCATGAAGGCAAGACTGTGATGACGCGGATTGCAGTGCAGGAAGGCCAGCTTGGCCTGATTCCCGGTACGCATGGTGAATTCGATCAGGTCACTCGTTCTCATGCCGAGCAGATCCAGGTAGAAGTCCAGGCTCCGTTGCAGATCATCGACCGCAATAACAATATGGCCAAGCCCGAGTCCCCCCGCCTCGAAGCCGGAGATTGCGCGGGGCGAGTGGAACGGCTCACGTGCGTTGATGCGGGGGCCATAGTAGATCTCGGTGGCGATGCCGCTGGGATCGCGCAGGCAGACAAGAGCCTCCACCTGGCGCGCCTCGGCCTGCTCACGGCTGCACCGTTGTACCGGGTAACCCGCCTTTTCCAGGCGCGTCGCGAGCTGCTCGAGCGCTTCCTCGGTGGCCACCTGCCATCCCACGTGAGCGAGATCGTCCTCGGTACCTGCCTTCAGGGCGAACCGGTACTGATGCTCGTCCATTCGCATGTACAGCGTGTCACCATCGCACCATGCCTGCAGGCCGAGGACGTCCCGTCCGAACTCCTCCCAAGCATCAAGGTCTTTGACAGTCAGCCCCAGATAACCGAGCTGCGTCACGGCTGCTTCATTCATAAATAAATTCCTCGACTTACCTGTATCGACACGCAGAGAATATCCGGTTTTCTTTTCAAGAAAGGTTTCACATTAAATCAAAACCTTCAGACCAGCATAGAAGCAGCCTGAATAGCCACATATAAAGCGTTACTAATTAGTGAACCACCCGTTCACAATTAAGGAACATCTCGTTACTTATTAGTGAACTGTTCCTCGCCAAGACCCATAATCTCTGGAAGTTCCTCTTGAATGGATTTTTCTGTATCAAAAGCAGTGTTCCCTGCCATTTCTTTCCGCGCCTGGCCTCAGGCTTACTGTCACTTGACACGTACACTTCCCGAACATATGTTAACTAAATCTTATTTCCTATTGTAACCGCTTGTCAAAGGAGAAATTCACGCACTGAACATCATGTGAACTCAAGAAGTCGTTTCCACATCAATAATAAAACTCGGGGAGCAGTAAAGATGAAATCGGTTCAGAAGATGAAGGGTGCATCTTGGATCTTGTTTTCCTTACTCATTGCAGCGACGCTGGTAACGGCTGGCCAATCCGTCGTTCTGGCTCAATCAGGGTTCGCCGGCAGCATATTGATTGGTGACCTCTCGCAGAGATCCGGGGTCGGGGGCGGTCAGGCCTTGACTGAATCCACTAGCCGCGGGGTGGAAGTCGCGATACGGGAGATCAACGAAAGCGGCGGTGTGAAAATCGATGGTGACACGTACGAGTTGGCCTACAAGGCGATCGACAGCCGCAGCGAGCCCGCGGCCACCGTATCGGCGGCAAGACAGCTCATCGGCGACGGTGCGGTCGCGGCGGTGCTGCCATCCTTTGCCACGGAAGTGGCCTATCGGGCATTGAGCGAGTCCAGCGTGATCGCTTTTGGCGCCGTCCCGCGCGCTACCCAGCCCCTGCACAGCGACGGACCGGAAAGGCACCCCCTGCTGTTCGGAACGGTAGAACTGGCGGCGCCGGTCATTGCCGGCTGGCTCGGCGGCATCATCCAGCAGTACCCCGAGGTCAAGCGGGTCGCCGTGCTCAACCTCACCGATCCCACGGGCAGATTCATGGATGCGGCGGTGCAGGCCGCCGCGGAGAGATTCGGCCTCGAGTACGTCGGCGCTCAGTTCGTAGACCCGGCCACCACCGATTTTTCCACCGCGCTCACTAACCTCAAGAGCAACAATCCGGACGTTATCTACTTGGGTACCGGCGCGCAGATACTCGCCGCCACACGCCAGGCGATCCAGCTTGAAGCGGCGCCCATTCTGTGGAACTACACCATGCGGCCGGTGGACCTGAGGCATGTCGGCCTTCTGGGTAAGGCGACCATCGTGATGGCTGATTTTCGGGCACCATTCACGGAAGGCCTTACTCCGCCGGAATTCCAGGAAGCCGCGGCCAAATTTGGTCAGCTCAGAGGCGGTGAGCCGGTCCAGGTCGGTATCGCGGCCGCCTATTACGACTTCGTGCATCTGCTAGCTCAAGCGATTGAAAAGGCTGGCTCTACCGACGATACCACGGCGATTGCAGCGGCGCTCCGGGAGTCAAGCTACGACGGCCCGTTCGGGCGCAGCCGGATTCTTCCCAACCAGACGCAGAGCGGCCCCATTGGCCTGGTGTACGCCGATGCCAGCCAGATTACGATTAACGTCTATCCGGACACGGCTTCCACGACCGAGGAACCTCTGTCCACGTTCAGCACGCAGAACACCTGGAGCCGCTAACGCGTGAGCACGCAGACAGAGCAGCCCGACAACATCGGAGAGGCCCGCACGGCCATTATCAGCGGCGGAACCAGCGGCATTGGCCGCGCAATCGCCCTTGCCCTGGGGCACGACGGTTATCGTATAGTGGTTCTGGATGTCAGCGAGGTGGAAAACCTACGCGCGGCCTTCGATCGGGAACACATCGTTGGCGAGGTGATCCATGGCGATGTTGCCAATGCCGCAGACTGTCAGCGCGCCGTATCGGCGGCAGCCGAACTCGGCCATGTCTCAGTCCTCTGCAACGTTGCCGGCATCCGACCCGTGGGCACGATACTGGACACGACGGAGGAGATCTGGGACCGGGTAATGGCCATCAATCTGAAAGGCATGTTCCTGCTGTCGCGTGCCGTCATCCCGCATATGCGGCGCCGTGGGGGCGGGGTCATAATCAACGTTGGCTCGACGTCCGGATACGTCGGCAAGCACCACCTTGCTTACTGCACTTCCAAGGGCGCCGTCATCCCGTTCAGCAAGTCACTTGCCGTGGACCATGCAGTTGATCGGATTCGCGTCAACGCAGTTGTGCCGGGTTTCACCCAGACCGGCATGACCGCCGGGTTCTCCGCGGACATCGCCCAGGCGATCGCCGAGCGCAACGTCGCGGGCCGGATCGGCCTGCCGGAGGACATGGCAGCCGCCGTCTCCTTTCTCGTTTCGGATGCCGCGAGCACTATCTCCGGCACCGTCATCGAAGTCGGTGTCCTGCCCGGCACTCTCCCTACCGCAGGTTAGGACGTCCAACCCCGGGTGCCGGTCGCCGGCATGGCTGTCCGGCACCCGATTTGACACCCGGAGGAGCCTTCGCGGGGCTAGTGCCCCACGCCGTCGGCACGACCGATCCGGCTCGCCAGGACCATGCCGATCATCATCAGGACGCAGGTTATCCAGAAGCCGACGCGAAAACCTCCCGTCAGATCGATCAGCCAGCCGGCCATGACGGGGCCGACAAGCTGCCCGATCGCGAACAATAGATTCGCGAAGCCTAGGGCCACCGGCACCTCCGAACCGGTCACTTGCTCGGTGGTGGCTGCCTGGGACAGCGGAAACAGCCCGCCCAGCGAACAACCGAGGAGCACATAATGCAGGGCAAAGGTCAGCGTATTCGCCATCAGCAGCGGCAGCATGGTGGCGATGATCACGGTGGCCAGGCACAAGATCAGGGCGCGGCTACGACCAAGGGTGTCCGACACGACTCCCCAGACAGGGCCCGCGAAAAGGCCCAGTATTCCGAAAACCGCCACGATGGTACCCGCAGTGTGGGCCGACACTCCCTCGCTTAGCATGAAGCTGACCATGAACACGGCCTGAACAATATAGGTGGTACCAATTATGCCGTAGAGAATGGCGACGCGCAGAACGCGTGGATTCCGATAGACATCCCAGTTGCTTGACGGGAGGCGCGTCCGGCCATGAGCTACGGGCGGATCGCTCATGCACAAAAGCACTAGGCCGGCGACAATCATGCTCAGAACACCAAAAAGCCCCCACGCGAGCCGCCAGCCCACATCTCCATAGTGCGCTGCCAGAAATGGTACAAGCAGACCGATGATGAGCAGACCCAATCCGCCGCCGCTGCTGATGAGCCCCAATGCCGCCCCGCGACGCTCGACAAACCAGCCGGCGACCAACGCCACCTGAGAGATCTGCGCAAACGCGGAGCCCATGCCGAGCATCGCCATGAACCCGAACAGGAGCAGGTAGTGCGAGCTCAGCGTCAGACCGAAAAAGCTGAGCGTGACCAGAACCATCCCGAGCAGTATGGTGTTTCGTCCACCCCAGCGCGCAGCCATCACCCCAGCGGGCATAACCGTAATCAGGTATCCCAGCCCGCTCGCCGCTGCCAGATAGCCGCCTTGCCGGTAGCTCAGATCCAGGCTTGCTCGCATCTCCGGAAGAAGCATGCCGAAGGCGAGGCGTCCGAACGCGATCACCACCATGACGATGAAGAGCCCAACCACGGCCATCATCCAGGGCTGCGAGCGTGGCTCGTGCCCCTGAGCCCGGTCGGCTGGTGTTGCGAAGGCGCCGGGGCCGCCTGTTTTATGCTCATTCACACCCTGGCACTCCTTCGGTATTCGCCAGTGGGGTTGCGGCCGTGCGCCGCCCGCAACCCCACCACTACATTCAATTCCGGAGTGCGCGGCTCAAAGCTTTTTCTGAAGAAAATGCAGGGTTGCGGCATTGAAGTCGTCGGGCTGCTCGATCATCGCCCAATGCCCGCAATCAGGGATCAGGAAAAGCCAGGAACGCTCAATGAGTTCGGAAAACTTTATCGCCTTCCAGACTTGATTGACCTTGTCGTTCTTACCGTTGACGATCAATGTTGGGGCCTTTACCCGCGCGATGTCCTCATCTTCGTAAAACAGTCCGCCCTGATCGACGATCCACTGCATGGTCGCCCGGTATGCCGCCAGGGTCGCGGGGTCGGAGGTAAGCTTGACGCGATATTCCAGCAACTCCTCGCTTGGCTCGTAGCTGTACGTCAAATGCTTCACCAGTTTGCGCATCGCCTCCTTGTCGGGCGTGTCGTACGACGTCAACGGCCGTGGCCCGCCGTTATTCTCATAGCGGGACAGCCCGGCGCTCCCCATGAGCACCAGGCGATCCAGAAGTTCGGGTCTTTGCATCCCAACCCCGAGGCTCGCGGAACCTCCCATGGAGTTGCCCACCAGGCTGACCGACTTCAGCCCCAGAGCGTCGATGAAGGCGATCAGATGATCCACCCTTGCCTGGGTGGAGTACGTGAACGACTCGGGATCCGGCTTGTCAGTCTTGCCGAAGCCGATCATGTCCATGGCAAAGACTTCATGGTGCTTTGCAAATTCCGGTATGACGCCACTCCAGTTTCCGTAGGCGTCCGCCCCTGCACCCCCTCCGTGGATGAGAATGACGGGTGTTCCCGTACCAACATGCAGATAATGGGTTCTTATCCCTCCCGCATCGACAAACCTGCTACTGACTTCCATTGAAGATCTCCTCATCGTTTTCTTTAGATACCGCAGTCCCGCCGCCCTCCAAGCCCTGACGCTCCCGGCGCCATCCATGCCTCATGCATGAGTGCCGCCTGCCCCGGGGTCAAAGGTCCAGCACCAGTTCGTCACTGAAACTGCCCGAGCAGCAAATCATCATCGTTTTGTTGGAGTCCCTTTCGTCCTGCGAAAGGATGAGGTCCCGGTGGTCGGGAATCCCGGCAAGAACCGCGGTTTCGCACGTACCGCACACGCCCTGCAGGCAAACGGTTGGAACCACCACCCCGGCCGCCTGCAGCGCCTCGATAATGGTGCTGCCAGGCGGCACGTCCACCCGATCGCCGGACCGCGCGAGGACCACGGTAAAACCGCCTTCCGAAGACGGCGCTTCACTCCCGGCAAAATATTCGACATGCACATGATCCGGAGGCTGACTCGTCGTGGCCTCCTTGAATGCAGCCAGCATCGAGCCGGGACCGCAGCAGTAATATTGCGGGCCGGGACCGATGCCCGCGATCAGATTGTTCATGGCGAGGGCACGTCCGTTCTGGTCTTCATCGAAGTGCAGAAGGATGTTCGCCTGGGCTTCCGGCCCTAGCTCCGCCAGGCGATCGACGAAGGCGGCGTGACGGCGCGACCGCGCGCAGTAGATCAGCTGCCAGGAACGCCCCAGATCGTGCAGCCGTTGTACCATCGCGAGCATGGGCGTTACACCGATCCCACCAGCAATGAATACACTGTGTTCCGCAGTTTCGATCAGCGGAAAATTGTTTCGAGGGGGCGTTATTTCAAGCACATCACCCACCCCCACCGATGCGTGCATATAGCTGGAACCGCCGCGACTCTTTGCATCCAGGTTTACACCGATGACGTAGCGATGCCTTTCGCTCTGACTGTTCAGTAGCGAGTAGCTTCGGGTCAGGCCATTTCCCAGATGCACGTTAATGTGTGCACCAGCTTGAAACGGTGGTAATTCATCCACCGTCACGGGTCGCAAATCGTATGATTTGATGCTTTCCGCTTCGACGGATATTGCCTCGACACGGACATCAAGTTTTTCGCCAATACGCGCCATTACCGCCTCTCGATTTGCACGCACAGTTCATTGCCGGTTTTCGATCTCTTGGCCCTGTCGCGTCACCCCATTCCCGGATTTCACCGGCTTGCCCCTTGCCTGCGCGGGACACGATGCGTTGATTCCGAATTGGTCGTGTTCAGCGTCCAATGCGGAATCTCGAAGCAATGATTACCAGCGCCGCGGCGGCCGTCAGGCTGATGATCACCACCACGGTTCCCACCACCGCGGCGGGGCCCAGCGCGCCACCATAAAGAAACTCCAGCTGCAGAACGGACAAAGGCGTGGTGCTGCCAGTACTCAACAGTACGATGGTGCTAACCTGACGTACCGTCATGGCAAAGATCATGATCGCCACCACCGCCACCGTCGGCGAGATCATGGGAAGCAGGACACTGCGGAAGGTCCTGAACCAGCTACCCCCGACAACCCGCCCCGCCTCTTCCACGTCGGCGCCCAACTGCAACATCGCACTCCGTATCAGCTGCACACCCAGGGTGACGGCGGCGAGCAGACTGACTAGAACCAGTACGCCCATGGTTCCGTAAAGCGGCGTCAGCACCGGCACCTCCAGCACGAACCACAGATAGCTCAGCCCGAGGATTACCCCGGGAATCATGAACGGCAGCCACGAGAGAACATCCAATGACAGGCGCAGCGAGCGGCGCGTGTGGATGCTGCAATAGGCGATTACCGCGAACAGGATTATGCCAATCGTGGTGGTAACCGAGCCCAGCACCAGCGTGTTGCGGAAGGCGCCCACAAAGGTCCGATCCTCAAACGCGCTGACCCAGTGACGCAAGGACCAGACCTGCGGCAGATCGAAGAAACCGTAAAGCGTCATGATACTGCCCGCGAACTGGAAGATCACCGGCACCACCGTGGTGAGCGACAATAGCACCGCAAGCACAATGAACACCGGCCAGCGCTTGCTGCCCAGGCAGATGGCATCCTGGCGATGATTCCCCGTGACGGTGACAAAACTTCGCCGGTTGGTCGCCCACTGCTGAAAGATCACCAGAGGCAGCATCAGTAGCAGAATCGCCACGGCCAGGACGGTGGCCGTACCGTAATCCGGGGGCGAGCCTCGCAGAACCTGATAAATCTTGGTGCTGTAGACCTGGAAATCGATGGGAGCCCCAAGTACAAGCTCTAGTTCAAACGCCTCCAGCCCCTTGATCAGGGACATCAGGAAGGTGACGAGTAATACGGGCGTCAACAGAGGCAGCACGATGCCCATCACGGCCCGGTAGCCATTCGCACCGCAAATTCTCGACGATTCTTCCAGCGTGCTGTTCAGGTTGCGGAAAGCCGGCGTCAGGAGCATGACCTTCACGGAGATGCTGTTTGACACGAGGTGCGCGAAAACGATTCCCCAGAAAGAATATAGTGTGAACGGGCTGTTTTCGAACAACCCCACGTCCACCAGAAACCTATTGATCAGCCCATAGTGCGGATCCAGCAGCAGCAGCCATCCAGTGGTCGTTGCCAGGGCCGGAAGCAGAAACGACGCCCAGAAGCCGAACTCAATCCATCTGGCGAAGGGTACGTCCGTCCTCGCCAGAACCCACGCGATGGCGATGGCCACTGGAAAGGAAATAAGCTGAACGGTAGCAACCACCTTGATGGTATTGATCAGCGCATCCGCCATCCCGGGCTGCCGAAACGCCTCTCGCCAGATGGAAAACCCGAACGCCATGCCCTCGGGCGTCTCCACGTAGAGGCTGTTGAGAAGAATCAACCAGATCGGATAAAGGACGAAAAAGGCCAAAACCGCGATCAGCAACACAATCCATGCGTTGAGGCTCAGGAAGGAAACGCTCACCGATCGCATCTAGCCCACCATCTCGCTCGACTGCCGACATCCATCCGGGGCACTCGGCGGGCCCGACTTTTCCAGTGGCCAAAGCGTGATGGAGGACTCCGGCAACTGGATGAAAATCGGTTGCTGCTCCTTCCAGTTAATGCTTCGCGGGATATCGAGAAAAACGCTTTCCTTACCGATTCGGATCTTGCTTTCGAAGCAACTACCCACGTAGAGCAATGCCTCAATTCTGCCCTCAACCACGTTTCCGCCGCGCAGGTCCTGATCGACCCCGCCGACGCGCACCTCCTCCGGCCGAATGGCTATCTCCATACGATCTCCCACGCCGCAGCTGCCACTGCGGCAGCTTGCGGAGATCATCTGTGTTCCAGCGCAATCATCCACCGCAAGTCGAAGCTTGCCCGGCCCGGGCAGTTCCTTTACGGTGGCCTCCAGAGTGATGACCTTGCCCAGGAAGTCACGCACGAAGCGCGTCCGGGATTTCTCGTAGACGTTCCCGGGAGCATCGATCTGTTCGACCCGTCCGCTGTTCATGATAACGACGCGATCGGCGACGCTCAGGGCCTCGACCTGGTCGTGAGTCACGAACAGCGTGGTCAACTTGATCTTCTTCTGCAGTTCCTTCAGCTCCAGCCGCAATTGCGTTCTGAGCTTGGTATCCAGGTTGCTGAAGGGTTCATCCAGTAACAGGATGGATGGCTCGTAAACCAGTGCCCGAGCAAGTGCCACCCGTTGCTGCTGCCCTCCGCTCAGGCGCGGAACCGGCCGATCCTCCAGGCCCGCCAGCCCGACCAGTTCGAGGCTCTCGTACACCTTCCGCCTGACGACGCTGGCCTTGATGCGACGGAGTTCCAGCGGATAGGCGACGTTTTCATAGGCCGTCTTGTGCGGCCATAGAGCATAGGCCTGGAACACCATGCCGATATTCCGCTTCTCCGGCGGGCAGAACAGATTGTCGGCGACGGAAGCGATGACCTTCCCTTCGCAGTAGATGGCTCCGTCAGTGGGTTGCTCCAGACCGGCCACCATGCGCAGCGTTGTGGACTTCCCGCAGCCGCTGGGTCCAAGGAGAGCAACAGTTTCGCCATGCTCCACGTCAAGGTTGATCCCCTGCACCGCATAGTCGGCACCAAAGGCTTTGGACAGGTTTTCTAGCTTGAGAGCCGGATATTTCATACGTTTCTTCCAGATCGTAGGCCGTCAGTATCAACAGAATGCCAATCCATGCGTCGGTATTCGTATTGAAGCCGCCTTATCTTCGTCGTTGCACGCAAAACCGCGTATCAGATCAAAAACGTCAGGTTGCGCAGCGGCTGGTCACGGTTCAGTAGCCAGATCTTCTTCCGGGCGATCTTCCAGGCGCCGACCTCGTGCCGTAATGTATGCTCGCACCGCCCCGCAAACGTCCGTTGTTCACTCAGTCTGAATTCGTAGAGAATGAAGTTCGACAAGACCCGCGCTCCCTCCTCCGCATCCTCCACAAACACGTTGGACGTGAAATGCAATGTTCGGGAGCGCGGCACCTGGGCATGAAAATTCCGATTGCGCAATCGCGAGACGCGGTCCTCCAGTGAGGAACGATCATCGTACACAAGCGGCGTGCCCACCCCGGCATCATCATCCATTGCCGTTGGCATCCAGTAGCGCGCATCTTCCGCGAAGAGTTCCAGCCAATCCTCGAACTTCCCTTCGTCAAGCAAGGCGGCTTCCCGGTGCAGGAACTCTTCTGCCTCTTGCCGTGTTAATTGCCGCATGCATCTCTCCAACATTCTCTGGGCGTCCGCGGTCCGTCCCGTCCGCCTCCCGCCTTATCGCCATGGCCCGGAGCACATCCCTTCACCGGCCATCGGTCATCCGGGCTTTCCACTCTTCATAGATGCCGCGCTGCGTTACCTCGTCGGTAACATCCCCGACTACCGATCCGTCAGCGCGCCTTTGCTCCCGGTGCAGCCCGCGGCTGAAAAGCAGCCACTCCGCGCTCTCTATCCGCAGCCCCTCCTGGCATCGCTCAAACGCCTCCAGATCGTCGGGTTGCCCGAAACCCGCCGCCGACGCCCACCACCCCAGCCTGGAGGCCATCCGGCGATTCTGTTCTTCCGACCCGCCCTTCAGAGCGTACGGATAGGCATGGACTTCCGTCTTGTCCACGGAAATCGGCCGCACCACACGGAAATGCTGACCGTTGCTCTGGATGAAGAGATTAGGAAACACCAGGATCTGAACGTCACTCTCACGCACTTCCCGAGCACGCTCGCGTCCATATCTGCTCTCCAAAGCGGCTTGGTATTCAGCGTCACCATCGCCCGATGGCAGTGCAGCTCGCGGGCTTCCGGTAAAGTCCAACAGCGCATGCCCGTTGGGAATACTGACGGCCTTTGCCACCGACCCCTGCTGGCTACTTGGCTTTGCCCCTGTTTTCCGGGCCATGAGCGCAAACGCACTCTGGTGCGTGAAGCTGGGGTGATAGCCATCCACCCAGTTCTCGATCTGCAACTTCCAGTTTCCGTAATAGACGTACTTCTGAACGCCGGCACCGACTTCGATCTCCCCCCCCGGGGCAGCATCGACGATCAGGTCAATCACGTCAGCTGCTGGTCCCATGCATTCCCTCAGCGCTCCGACATCGGGATTGAGACTCGCAAAGACAAATCCTCGATAGCTTTCCACGCATGGCGCCGCCCGCAATCCGAGTTTGCTGGTATCGAAATCTTCGCCATATCCCTCCGGGAACGGCACCACTAAAAGATCGCCTTTATTGTCGTAGGCCCAGCCATGATAAAGACAGCGGAATGCCCGGGTGTTTCCCTTACCCTCTTGGCAAACCTGCGCCCCGCGGTGCATACACCGGTTGAGAAGCACGTATATCTGGCCATTGGAGTGCCGACTCAGTATGACGGGCTGCCGGCCGATATAGCTTGTCTTATAGTCCCCGGGCTCGCTTATCTCGCTTTCGTGGCATACGAATACCCAGCCGCCGTAATAGATCCGCTCCATTTCCTTCTCGAAGACCAGAGGATCCACATACAACCGGCGATGCACTCGCCCCTTCTCGACGAGTTCATCCACCGCGACATCTCCCGCTTCACCCATTACCCTGGCCACGTTACGCCTCCCGAAAATCACAACCCACTTAATCAAACGAAAGTGCAACTGCACTCTTTAGCCTTCATACGCAAGCCTTCATACGCATCCGGACTTGTAGTTCAACCAGATCGCGACGCTGATAGCCCGCAGCAAAAGGACCCCGCTCTGGATCTGTCACATCTGGCGAACGCTGGCGCCGCATGCCGTCGGGACACATCGCACCAACGCCAGCGTACTGGCATAAGCATTCGTTACGGCCGCACCTCACGGGCGATACGAATGGCCTCGAGTTGATAGCCCATTACGTTCTCCTGTGTCTGTGCAGAGAAGTAGTTCATTCCCTCCCGGGGCCGTTTGTCTTCGCTGACCGGCACGAGATCCGTCCGCCGGCTGTTACGGCCGGTGACCTCTGAAAGCCCGTTCTGCGTCTCTTTCGAGAGCAGCCAGTTCAGAAACACCTTGGCGGCATTAGGATTGGCGGGGCGATTAAACAATGCCACCGTGCCGTAGCCCACACCCACATACGCCGATTCAGGCGTATTGCCCACATTTCGAATATCCAGATCCATGCCGGCATCGCGGTAAGGCCGCAGTACGTCGGTAAGATCGGACCCCAGACCGATAGGATGCGTGCCGCGAACGATGCGCTCACCAATGTCGGTGTTATTTGCAACCAAGAGCGGCCTTTGGTCTCGCAACAACTTCCGCAGCGCATCTTCTCCGTGCTGATAGAGCATCATTGCCGCGTAGTTCGAGCCGCCACCACCCACGCGCGGATCCCACCAGACTATCTTGCCGGCGTATTCCGGCTTCAGCAGATCGTCGAGGCTTTGGATCTCACCCGGTGGAACGAGCTTGGCGTTAAAGGTAACGCTCAGAAGCTCATTCCAGAACGAAAATACGTACTGCTTTTCAGTGTCGACAAAGGCCTGATCCCAGCCTCCCCAGACCTCCGGGTCCTTCACGTCCGAACGCAAAAGCGCCGGAACGATGGGATCGAATACGTTGTTATCCGCCATCCGGTAGATTTCCGGGCCGGGCCCCCAGAAGTACACATCCCACAGGTAACGCCCCGCTCTCCGCTCAGCCTCGACTCGTGCAGGAAACTCGGGCAACACCGCAGCCGTGTATTCCACCTGAATGTCTGGATACGCCCGCCCAAACTCTCTCAAAATAAACTCTCGCGTGGCCGGCACTGGAGGCCCGCCGAGCATGAGACGACCTTCCTGCTTCGCTGCCTCCACGACGCGCGCCCATTCCTCACCATGCGCCTCGGCGCTCTGGGCGTTGACCATTCCCGAAGACCCTGGGCCAAGTACCAGGGACACCGCGCACACCGCCCCCACTAACAGGCTCTTGGAACCGCAATTCCAGATAGAAGGCATTTCGACTCCTCCACTCCCAGTCGTTTCAGGGCCCAAGACGGGGAACACACTAGCCATCCCGGCCCATCAACTTGTTAGTTATATAACGAGCAAGGGAAACCCTTTCTCGTCTTCTCTTGCGACCTCCAACGCCCGCACTAGAAAAAAACGCTTAAATTGTTGGAAGCGAGAACATTCTGCTCGATAATCATCTTGCGTTGCGCAATTTTCCAGCTTCCGTCCACTTCCTTTAATACATCCTTCCGATGGCCGACATAGGTATCCTCGACCGACTCCAAACGTGTTCTGTAAACTAGGAAATTGGAGTACACCTCGACCTCTTTATCTGAAAGAGCGTCAATCTCTATATTTGAAATAATTCTTCTGGTTCGAGAGGGCGGATCCTCGGCGAATGCCATTCCTGTAGTCAAACGCTTGACTCGCAGTGACAACGTCGGTTTCCGATCATCGAAAAAGGCTAGCTCCTTATCGGTCGTTTCGGCCGAAGACGTTGCGTCTCTTGTTGTTTTCATGGGCATCCAATACCGAACATCGTCGGTAAAAAGATCCAACCACTCTTGGAACTTCCCCTCATCGAGAAGTCGCGCCTCTCGGTATAGGAACTGCTCTATGCCCCTAACGAAAGCGTATTCCATAGCTCCACCTATTCGTTGCCAATTCGTTATGCCAGGTCGCTCCAGCTCTCGGCCGCCATGAGGTCACGCCAGCGCCGGTACATCGCTCGCTGATTGATCTCGCTCCACATGCCGCCGATCTTGCCGGGAAGGTCGTGTCCAAGCACTTCGCTTGCTTCCCTCTCGCGACCGAGACCCATGGAATAGTTGAAGTTGTCCTGACGGCCCCGCCACCCGGCCGCCGCCGCCGTGCACTGACTCCAGTTTTCGCCGTCTTCCTGCTCAAAGACACCGCTGGGACCAAACGTGAAGATGTACTGCTGCCGCACGGCCGCCTTCAGCTCATCTGGCAACGCCTTGTCCACGACACACCAGGCTTGAATTTCCATTTTATTCGGACCCTTTGGATGCCAGACGCGGAACGTTCTGAACCGCATTGTGTCGAGGAACGAAAAATTGGGGAAAACCGTGCCATGCCCAATCGGCACTATCTTGGACACGTAGTCGCCCTTGTCCTTTTCAAGATTCTCCCGAACTTTTTTGATGAACGGGGTATAAGGCGTGGCGACCCCTTCGCCTTCCGCAAGTCCGCCAAACTCGCCTCCAAATCCGTGACCGTTTCCAGGACTGATCTGGTAGCCGTCGTCACCCCAGGGCTTGCGTATTCCAATGCCGACCGCGGATCCATGGGTGACCGGCACGTGATACATGTCGCCCACGAAATTGTCGGCGGCTAGCTTCCAGTTGCCATCGATAATCCATTTATGAACGCCGCCGATGAGTTCAATACCGCCTTCCATCCGGTCAGCCATCAAATCCAAGTAGAATTTCATGTCGCCCAGATACTCGTTTAGAGAGGGCGCATCCGGATCCCAATTGGCGAAAATCATTCCATGCAATGTATCCACCTGTGCCGGCCGGAGCAGGCCAAGATCGCCCTTGTCGATACCATTACAGTAAGCCACTTCCTCACGCGGCACAGCGAGCAACTCCCCGCTATTGGAGAAACTCCAGCCGTGATAGCTGCAGACAAATGACCGTGCATTGCCCTCATCCTTTCGGCAGACCTTCATTCCGCGATGCCGGCAAGAGTTAAGCAGCACGTTGATCTTGCCCGCCCCGTCACGTATGACTATAACCGGGTCTTCTCCCATGTAGGTGGTTATGAAATCACCGTTGTTCTTGAACTGGCTTTCATGGCCAACATAAAGCCAGCAACGCCCGAAAATGCGGGCCAACTCTTGTTGATAGACGTCCGGATCGACAAATATCTTTCGAGCCACATCGCCCGTCTCGACGTCTACGAGCTTCCGTATTTCCTCATTTGTTAGCATGCTTTCTCCTCCACTGCGAAAATCAGGCTTGCATTACTTAAGGTCTTGGACGTTCCACTTTTCAATCGAACCATTTTCTTATTGCTAGGCTTCCAGGCGCTTCTGGCGCCGCATAGCGCTCTCCCCGACAGGCTTGTGACCCCAGATGCTGGGACGGTCCACCACACACACGGTCCAACTGGTATCGTCGACGAGCCGCCCGCCGGAACCGTATTCGAGCTCAAAACCCGAAGGGCTCAAGGCATAGAAGGAGTACATCCAGTCATTACTGTGCTTGCCAAGCGTCCGCGCAATAGGCACTCCCTTCCGGGCGCAGAGGTCATAGACCATCCCCACCTCGTCCAGCTTTTCGACTTCCAGTAGGAGGTGCCGCAATCCAGGGAGTCCCCCGATGCTCGCAAGAGCTACGGAGTGGTGTCGCGCGTTACACCGAAGGAATACAAGCTTGTCGCTAAAATAGTCGCTCACTCTCAGACCCAGCATCTCGGTATAAAAGGCCTCGCAGGCTTCGAGATCTGGAACCTCAATGACCACATGCCCCATCCCCAACGCTCCGGTCACGAATCCGCTGATGCCGGTGGGAGAATTGAAGGGCATGCAAACACGCTTCATTCCGTAATAGAGTTCGATCGCGTTTCCCGCGGGATCCTCACAACGAACAAGCCCGCGCACGCCACGGGCGCGGCAATCCGCCTCGGAACCCGGCGATGACCGTAGGCCGGCAAGCGTCAGCCGTTCATGCACCTGCGCAAGCGCGCTTTTATCCTCGACTTCGAAGCCGATGTACGCCAACCCCTCCTTTTCCCCCGGATGCACCGCCAGGCGGTAAAGGTATTCGTCCATGGAAAAGTAAACGGCTGCGTCGTCAGCGGTGTGATCGCGGAGTGAAAGACCCAGCACGTCGTTTCCAAATTCCTTCCATTCGGATAATTTATTGGATTCCAGTCCTAGATATCCTAGCGCCACCACATTCACCGCTTATTCTCCCTGGCCAGGCTTCCACCTTGCATGAACTCAGCCACGACGCGATCGTGCTCTTCGGCATGCTCCCATTGGGGCCAGTGCGCGGCATCATTGATGCAGTGATAGGTGGAGCCCGGTATCTGATTTGCGATATGGCGACCAACATCGGCTCCGGAACCGGGGTTCTTGTCGGACCACAGCACCAGGGTTGGCAGGTTCAGTTCGCCTAGCCTTTGCTCATGAATTCGATACGGCTGAGATGTTTTCGGATCGAAGGTGTACTCAAAGACCGATCTGAGAGCACGTTTCGTCTCGGGGTCGTTATAGAAAGCATGGCGAAGTGCGACGAGCTCGTCTGTCACGCGCTCGGGTGACGCCATCAACCATTCAAGGCGCTTGCGACACGTTTCATACGTCGGGTTGTCAATTGCATTTAGCGAACGTTCCCGCAGTAGCTTGATGCCCTCTTCATCCCTCACCTCGACCAATCCCGTCTCAATGGTCTCTGGTTTGAATACAACGCCCGCGCTCGTGTTGAGAATGATCCTGTTGAGCAGTTCCGGTCGCTCAAAGGCCATGTACAGTGCTACCCACCCGCCCAGGGACTCGCCTTCAATAGAAACCCTGTCGACCCCGAGGTCTTCCATGAGATCGATAATCTGGTCCATATAGGTGGGAATGGTGACGCCCTTGAACTCTGGCTTCGAGGACAGACCGTGCCAGACGAAATCGATGGCGAGCACTCGGAAATGCTTTGCCAGGCGCATGATATTGCGACTATAGGCTTCCGCATGACCTCCGATGCCATGGAGCAGAAGCAACACCTCGCCCTCACCCGCCTCGATCACGCGCGTGCGGTATTTCTTCCCGTAATAGCCCACCCGTGCGCCAAGCAGATCCAGCCATATCGTATTCATCGAGCACCCCTTTTTATTAACGTTATTGCTTCTTTACGCACCAAGCGGCAACAAAAAGACCTCGTTTCTGCACCAATTAATGAAGAAAGACAGGATTAAAGCCGGTGAACATCGCGGAATCTTATCCAATTCATCGTGCCCCACCCTGTCAGGTGACTCTGTGCACTAGCCTGAACAACCGCTGATCACCAACATCCCACTCTCTAGTTTGCGTAGCAGTGGAAATACCCTTCCGCACTACTTGCATTTCTCCTCTGCTCACCGTTACTCTATGAGTAACAACGTCCCTTATCGGGGGACGCCATATGTCTACCACCAGGAAACACGCGATGTCAACCGATCTGACAAACAACGGCGCTCGCAAAGAAAGTACCGGGATTCAGTCAATCGAAGTCGGAGTGCCTCTCCTTAAGGCGCTTTGCGACGCGGGTGAACCCATGCCGCTTAGCGCTCTCGCCGCCAGGCTCGGAATGCCGCGCAGCAAGGTACACAAGTACCTTGTGAGTTTTGTCCGAACCGGCCTTGTGGAACAAAAGCCGAATAACGGCTACTACGATCTCGGACCGTCCGCACTTGAACTCGGCCTGGGAGCAATGCGGAGGCTGAGCGTGATGGAGATAGCCCAAGACGCGCTTGACGCACTTCGGGAAGAACTCAACGTCACGGCCTCCATGGCCATCTGGGCCAACTACGGTCCTTCCCTGGTTCGCTGGGCAGAGGCACCGCATGTGACCTCGCATTCCATGCGGCTTGGCACGGTATTTCCGGTACTGACTTCCACCTTCGGACGGGTATTCGCCGCGTTCCTTAACCGGTCGCTGACTCAGCCATTGATCGAAGCCGAACTAGCGAACCCTGACAGCTCCGCCGCTCATGCAGGTCTTCACACGATGGAAGACGTTGAACGACTCCTCGCCACGGTGCGCGAACATCGTATATCCGCCGTGGATAGCATTGTGGCACCGGGTTACGAATGCCTCAGCGCGCCGGTGTTCGACAACAGTAACCGGATTGTCGCCGCGGTGGCCGTAGCCGGCAGACGGGGGCAGATAGACATCTCATTGAACAGCGATACCGCCGCTGCATTGCTCCGGATGGCTGATGCGCTGTCACGTAGATTGGGGGTACAGGACACCACCTTGGTGAATGGGCATGAACATGTTGGGCGCGGACAGGAGTTTTCCGGAATCGAAAACAAGTAGCCGGGCCGAATAAAATCGCAGCGTTATTACTATCCACAGAGGAAAATAAATTGACGGAATAAGCCATGCGTTCCCACCGACTGCAATCCATTTTGGATGGCGCCAGAAATCATGCCTCAAGGGTTTTCAGCGGAGTCTAGCGA
Source organism: Aquisalimonadaceae bacterium (assembly GCA_040877625.1). GTDB lineage: Bacteria > Pseudomonadota > Gammaproteobacteria > Nitrococcales > Aquisalimonadaceae > Methylonatrum. The sequence continues at coordinate 1,799 of JBBDNK010000008.1, read as the reverse complement.
GAATACGGGAGGGGTATAATGCACTTCATCGAGCGCATTCCGGCTCATGTCATACAGCGAACTTGCCTCCGCCATGCGCTCCAGCACTTCCTGGTGTCTGCCGAACGTGGACCGGGCAGGATGCGGGGTAGCGTCTTCACACTGATTCCGAGAGCGTCCTCCGGCACCAGATCCCACAGCGACAGTGGATGACTTACGAAGGCCCTGTCATCGAAGGCAGAATGTGATTGAACCCAGAATTCAGAGGCGCTGACGTGCATAGTTGTTGTCGCGCTGATGAAACTCTCGGGGTCTCCTGCGTAGCGGATACGCCAGCCGTGGTCTCCGCGGTCGATGCCACGGGCGATGTGGGAGAGCCCATTCTCTCGCACGACATGCGCCATGGCTGCGACCGTATGACGCAGCTCTCCGGTCAGCCTTACCAACACGGCCTGTACCCCAGTCAGGTTGATCTTGCCTTGTCCGCATCGAAGATGGCGACGGTACCCGCACACACCGGGAGCAGAAGCTTGATGAGGTCTCCGGTAGTCCTCTCCAAGGCAAGCCCCTGCCGGTAGGAGCCGGGCCTGTCTTTAAACCCGAGTGTGGCTTTTCGTTGCAGGGCCAGAACGATAGACGTCGCGAATTCGGGATCGATCCGCGTTAGAACACCATTACGCAGAGTGAACGGCGGATGGTCGTCGCTGTAGCCAACCCGCTTTGCCACATCCAGAAACAGCTCGCGACGCCTGAGCGCCAGCGGAACCCCGGCGGGCGCCCTCGCCCGCTCGGCCGTTTGCTGCGATTCTTCCATGTATGCGGGCAACGGAGGCTGTCGACGCCGCTGACCCGCGGCAATCCTGGCCCAATACCCACGTGGCGGTTTGGGTACCTGGAGCTTGTTACAGAGCTTGCCGACAGCGGTATCGCTGATTCCAAGTGTATTCGCAACCTTAACGGTAGGCGCGCTCCAGACGAGTTCAAACAATTCTTCACGGGTAATTCTGTCGTTTTCCATAACGGCTCATCACATTCCGTACTGCGGCTTCACGGCCATTGGTGGAGACGACTTTCTGCCTTGCAGGGCAGCTGCTCGTCGCGGCACGGCAACCGGATGGCGGACGTCAGCTTGCGTATGCTGCTTCGCATTCACAAGGCGATACTCGTCCGGGCGAATTGAGAGTTAATCCACCATGGCCGGCACATCGCGTGGTTCCCTCTACTGAGCACTTCAATCAGAGGAGCCACTAACCATGGCCAATTCCTTTCGCGGCCGCGGCAACCTGGGTGCCGCGCCGGTCCTTCGCCATACCGAATCCAATGGCGAGTCCTTGAGCGTCGTCAACCTGCGTGTCTACTTCGATCGGCCGAAACCGGACGGCGATGGCGGGTTCGAGGACAAGGGCGGGTTCTGGATGAACGTGGCCTACTGGGGGCGCAATGCGGAAAACATCGCGCGGCTGCTTCGCAAGGGCAGCCGCATTTTCGTTGACGGTGAACTGCTGGAGTCATCCTGGACCGATCGGGAATCCGGGGAAATCCACACCCAGGTGGAGATCCGCGCCCTACATGTGGACCTCGATCCCGGCAAGATCGCGTCCATCGAGTGGTTGATCTCGGAAACCCGGGATGATGAAGCGGAATCGTGAGGACGGTGGTCACCGTCCCGAGGATGTTTCCGCTGCCCTGGCTGCAATGTCATCGGTCAAACATGTTGTTCACCGGGCATGGCAAATGACAGCACGCCGAATTTGACAAGGCCCAACGGCATGGGCTAAAAAATTCCCTGAAGTAACCCCACCGCGAGGTTATCGCGGTCC
>JBBDNK010000007.1:0-7359 GCA_040877625.1 Aquisalimonadaceae bacterium | reverse complement strand
GTATAATCTGTAACCCATGTCTCCGGTACAGACCGTTTGCATATGGCGCGCCCGGCAGGATTCGAACCTGCGACCTTCGGCTTCGGAGGCCGACACTCTATCCAGCTGAGCTACGGGCGCTTGATGAAGGCCGCATAGAATAACGTGATCACCCCGGCGGCGTCCATGCCCGCGGTGCATCGGGTACTGGACTGGTCCTCTCCGCCAGGACGGGATCCCCGGCCGCAAGACTTTGCCGGTCAGGGCTTTGTCGCTATACTGCCACCCCTTCCGAATTTGTCGCCGGCCACCCGTGCCGGCTTTCTGTACAACGGGGGTTATGGTGAGCAGCACCCAGGACGATACAGCATTCTTCAAGACCTTTCTCGGGGTCATGGGCCTTTTGACAGTGGGCACCATCGTCATGTTGGCGATCGCGATGTTCGCCGGCACGTTCGAACAGGGAACGGAGCAGGCGCGCGTCGAGCTGGAGCGGGAGCGCACCGTGCAGCGCCTGCAACCAATCGGTGCCGTGCGCATGGATGGCGATGCCATGCCCGTTGACGTGGCCGGCGGCGGGAGCGACGAGGAGGCCGAGGCCGACAACGGCGAAGTTGCCAGCGGCTCGGATGTCTATCAGTCTGCGTGCACGGCGTGCCATTCCCAGGGCGTGATGGATGCACCAAAGAGTGGCGATTCCAGCGCCTGGGGGGCATTGCTGTCCGAGCGAGGCCTGGACGGGCTGGTCGAGAACGCCATCAATGGCAAGGGTGCGATGCCCGCACGCGGCGGCGATCCAAGCCTCAGCGACGAAGAAGTGCGAAATGCAGTGGTGCACATGCTCGAAGAGTCCGGTCAGTCCGTGGACTGATTCTTCCTGCCAACTCCCGTGTTGCTGAAAGCCGGTGCCGTTTTCGTCACCGGCTTTTTCATTTCCGTACTTCGGCGCGCACGGATGTGCACAAACCCTGTCAGTCGAGGAACCTGTTTGGTGCACGCATGCGGCATTCGCACCAAATAGGTGCGTTCATGTTGCGTAAATACCTCAGTGGTCTTTCTTTTTGTTCAAGTTAAGCTATTGAAATATATATATTAGCGCGGTCTGGCATGGCTTCTGCAAACGAGATCAATGGATTAAGTGCACGCACGTCGTGAATCCGTTTTTGTCGCGCTTTTGCAACAGAGGTTAGATCGCATGAACAAGACAGTAACTGCCGTTGTTACCGCCGGCCTGCTGATGGCCGCCGGCCAGACGTCCGCCAACGACCTGGGAGCGGGTTTCTCCTGGAGCGGCAACCTCACCGTGACGTCGGATTACCTGCTCCGCGGTTTCAGTGAAACCGACAACGGTCCGGCCGTCCAGGGCGGTTTCGATCTGGAACATGAAAGCGGCTTCTACCTGGGCAACTGGAACTCCAACGTTACCTATGGGGCCGACGAGTCCAACCTTGAGATGGACCTCTATGGCGGTTTCGCGTTTACCGCCGTGCCTGGTCTGGATATGGACGTCGGTGTGATCCGCTATTTCTATCCGGGGCTGGACGACGCCGATTTCAATGAGTTCTACATCGGCGGCGCCACCAGCTTTGACAGTCTCGATGCGGATCTCTACGTTTACGTCACCGATGACTATCTGGCCTCCGACGAGGATGGACTGGTCGCCGATCTGAACCTGGCCTACAGCCTGCCCGGCAACACTTACCTTACCGGTCAGCTTGGCTACGTCGATTCGGAGCTGTTCGCCGATGGCGGGTACATGTTCTATGGAGTTGGTGCCGGTGTCAGCTATGCCGATCTCGATTTCACCGTGACCTACATGGACGCGGATGAAGACGGTGCCGAGGACGGCGTGGCCTTTGCCGTCAGCGCTGAATTCTGATCGGCGCCTGTCACTGCCAGGCCCCGCGGGACTGTCCGCGGGGCCTTTTTTATGCCTGCTGTCATGGGTTCGCCAGTGCGCGCCGATAGCCCAGCGCCTCGGCGAGCTGCGGTACCCCGACCTCGTCGATGTCCGCCAGGTCGGCAATGGTCAGAGCCACCCGCAACAGCCGGTGATAGGCTCTGGCCGACAGGCCGAGCCTGGTCAGCGCATCATGCAGAAATGCCCGCTCCCTGTTTCCCAGAGCGCACGCTGCTTCTGCCTCCGCCGCAGGCATGTCGGCAACCGCACGCCCGGATGCGGCCAGACGCCGACGCCTTGCTTGCGCCACGCGCGCCGCGACCGCCGCCGTAGGTTCACCCGGTGAGCCGTTCTGGAGCTCGGTGGGGCTGAGCCGCGGTACCTCCACCTGCAGATCGATTCGGTCAAGCAACGGCCCGGACAGCCTGGAGCGGTAACGGCTGATCTGCTCGGCCGTACAGCGGCAGCTTCGCAGCGTATCTCCCAGGTAGCCGCACGGGCACGGGTTCATGGCCGTCACCAGCTGGAAGCGGGCGGGAAAATCCACCTGAGCCGCCGCCCGGGAGATGCAAACACGGCCGCTCTCAAGTGGTTCCCGCAATATCTCCAGCGACTGGCGGCTGAATTCCGGCAGTTCGTCCAGGAACAGAACGCCGTTGTGTGCCAGGGAGATCTCTCCCGGCCGGGGACGTGATCCGCCACCGGCAAGTGCCACGTGGGAGGCTGAGTGGTGCGGCGCCCGAAACGGCCGCCGCCCCCAGGCGACCGGTGAGAAGCCGCCGGCGGAGAGTGAGAGCAGGGCGGCGGTTTCCAGGTTCTGGTCGCTGCTCATCGGCGGGAGTATGCCTGGAAGGCGTTGCGCGAGCATGCTCTTGCCCGTGCCGGGCGGGCCGATCAGCAGCAGGCTGTGGCCGCCGGCGGCGGCGATCTCCAGACTGCGCCGCGCTTGTGCCTGCCCGCGTACGTCGGCCAGATCCGGCTCATCGATCAGGTGCTCCGGCACGTCGGCGAGGCTTGCCGGGAGTTTGTTCGTGCCATTGAGGTGTTCGCATACCGCCAGCAGATGACCGGCGCCGTAGGTGCCGCCAGCATGCACCAGGGCGGCTTCCTCGGCGCAGCCATGGGGAAGCACCAGATTGCGCCCGGCGTGGCAGGTCTGCACCGCGAAAGGCAGCATGCCCGGCACCGGCCGCAGTTCGCCGCTCAGCGCCAGTTCGCCGGCCAGTTCGACGTTGGCCAGCGTATCGGTGCGGACCTGGCCGGAGGCGGCAAGAATGCCGATGGCGATGGGTAGATCGAACCGGCCGCCGTGCTTGGGCAGGTCCGCCGGCGCGAGGTTGACGGTGATGCGTCGGGTGGGAAACTCGAAACCGCTGTTCTGAATGGCGCTGCGCACGCGGTCGCGGCTTTCCTTCACCGCCGTTTCCGGCAGCCCTACGATGGAGAAAGATGGCAGCCCGTTGGCGAGATGCGCTTCGACACTGACCAGCGGGGCGTCCACGCCCACACAGGCCCTGCCGTAGGTGACGGCGAGAGACATTATCGGTCCTTCCCTGGATGATCGACGCCCGGAGGCGTCTCCTTAAGGGTTCTGCTGCTTCAGTTGCAGTTCCAGTGCGGTAATGCGCGATTCCAGTGCATCGAGCTGGGCGCGGGTTCTCGCCAGCACCTTGGCCTGGGCGTCGAACTCCTCCCGCGTTACCAGATCCAGGCGGTTGAACGTGCTCTGCAGCGCGGTGCGCATGTTGCGCTCGACTTCCTGCTGAAACTCACGAACGCCGGATGGAAGACTCTCGGCGAACTTGCGTGCCAGATCGTCGAGGGATTTGGGGTCAAGCATTGTGCACTCCCTTGTGTCGTTTCATCGTCAATGCACGCACCAACTGCGTGCAAAGCGCACCATCATGGTGCATTGAAGTCTGGTCAATCGCCGCGCGATGGGCGTCATTCCGGCAATAACAACATGTTTTATGGGCATAAACAACAACTGGCACGGGAAATGCTCTAGCACTGGTCGAGTCGGTCAGGGTGTATGGTATTTCGCGCCGGGCTACGGGGCGAGAACTGCTACGAGAGTATCGGCCATGCAGTCACGACCCGTTCGACGATGTCAGGCGTGCGGCCGGATACCACGCGTCGCAAACCCATCGAATTCAAGGCCCAGGGTGGGCCGAGGCATCAGGAGAATCTGGGAATGAAACTCATTACCGCAATCATCAAGCCGTTCAAGCTGGACGACGTGCGCGAGGCTCTTTCCGAAATTGGTGTCCAGGGCATCACCGTTACCGAGGTGAAGGGCTTTGGGCGCCAGAAGGGCCATACGGAACTCTATCGGGGCGCTGAATACGTGGTGGACTTTCTGCCGAAGGTGAAGATCGAGGTGGCAATACCCGAAGACCTCGTCGACAGCACCATCGATGCTATCACCAGGGCGGCGAATACCGGCAAGATCGGCGACGGCAAGATCTTCGTCTTCGAGCTGGAGAAAGCGATCCGCATCCGTACCGGTGAAACCGACAAGGACGCTCTCTAAGCGCACGTAGATGTCTCTCAGAGGACAATCAATATGAATGAAGCAACTATTGAACTGGCGTACGCGCTGGACACATTCTATTTTCTGATCTCGGGCGCCCTGGTCATGTGGATGGCGGCGGGCTTCACCATGCTGGAATCCGGCCTGGTGCGCTCGCGGAACACCGCCGAGATCCTCACCAAGAACATCGCCCTCTATTCCATCGCCTGCCTGATGTATCTGTTCTTCGGATATCAGGTCATGTATGGCGGCGGCCCGAACGGCCTCATTCCGGGGCTAAGCTTCGGTCTGGGTGCTGAAAACACCGTGGCGGAAGTGGTTGCCAGCGATGGCGAAGTCTACTACTCGAATACATCGGACTTCTTCTTCCAGGTGGTGTTCGTGGCCACGGCGATGTCCATCGTTTCCGGCGCCGTTGCCGAGCGCATGAAGCTCTGGAGCTTCCTGGTGTTCGCAGTCGTCATGACCAGCGTCATCTACCCGGTGCAGGGTTACTGGACCTGGGGCGGTGGCTGGTTGAGCGGCCTGGGTTACTCGGATTACGCGGGTTCCGGCATCGTACACATGGCAGGTGCCGCCGCGGCTCTGGCCGGTGTGATCCTGCTCGGTGCGCGTAAGGGCAAGTACGGCCCCAATGGTGAAGTGCGTGCCATACCGGGCGCCAACCTGCCGCTGGCCACGCTGGGCATGTTCATCCTGTGGTTGGGTTGGTTCGGCTTCAATGGTGGCTCCGAGCTGAAGGTGTCCGACATCGAGTCCGCCAATGCCGTCGCCCTGGTGTTTGCCAACACCAACCTCGCCGCCGCGGCCGGTCTGGTTGCCGCGATGCTGGTATCGCGTGCGATGTTCGGTAAATCCGACCTGACCATGCTGATCAATGGCGCGCTGGCCGGTCTGGTGTCCATCACCGCCGGTCCGAACCTCGATTCCAACCTGCTGGCGGTACTGATCGGTGCCATCGGCGGCGTTATCGTGGTGTTCTCCATCATCGTCCTGGACAAGCTCAGGATCGACGATCCGGTCGGCGCCATCTCCGTGCACGGCACCTGCGGTATCTGGGGCGTGCTGGCGGTGCTGCTGTGGAATGACGACGCCACCTTCATCGGGCAGATCGTCGGTCTGATCGGTATCTTTGTCTGGGTGTTCGTCGCCAGCCTGGTCGTCTGGGCCATCCTCAAGGCCGTGATGGGCATCCGGGTCAGCGAGGAAGAAGAGCACCAGGGGCTGGATATCACCGAGTGTGGTCTGGAAGCCTATCCGGAGTTCACCAAGCAGGGCTGATGGTCGAACTCGGGTACTTCGACAAAGGGCGCCTTCGGGCGCCCTTTTTTTTTAACCGTTGAAAATTGCCGGGTGAACAGGGACAGTTTCAACTGCAATCGGTAGCACGTCTCCGGAAAGGGCACTTTCATTGACCGACAATTCCGCGCTTAGTCTTCAGAATGTATCAGTCGGTACGCTCCGCGACGTGTCTCTGAGCGTTGCGCCGGGCGAGGTTATCTGCCTGTCGGGGCCGTCCGGGTCCGGCAAGTCCAGGTTGCTGCGCGCCATCGCCGACCTGGAAGCGCATGCGGGCAAGGTCATGCTTGGTGATATCGCGCAGAATCAGGTCACCGGGCATTGCTGGCGGGGCTGGGTGATGCTGGTGCCGGCGGAAAGCCAATGGTGGGCGGACACTGTCGCCGAGCATTTTCTGGAGCCGCCCCCGGGCGGCCTGGAAGCACTGGGATTCGACCGTGGCACGCTGGAGTGGCACATCAGCCGGCTGTCATCCGGTGAGAAGCAGCGGCTGGCGGTACTTCGGGCGGTGTCCCACCAGCCCCAGGCCCTGTTGCTGGACGAGCCCACCGCGAACCTGGACGGCGATACGACGCGTCGCGTGGAGGATTGGTTGCGGTCGCTGATTCACGCCGAGCGTATGCCGGTGATCTGGGTCGCGCACGATCCGGGGCAGATCGCGCGGGTCGCGGACCGCCACTTTCGCATCGACGGCGATCGGCTGCTGGAGGAACCGTGATGGCGGTAATCGATCTCGCGTGGTGGCAGCTCGGCCTTGCGTCATCGCTGGTGCTGGCCCTGGCGGTATGTTCCCACCTGATCCGCCTCGGCGTCGGCAAGGATCTGGTCATCGCCGCCGCGCGTACGGTGATCCAGCTCGCACTGATCGGCCTGGTGCTGGAGGCGCTGTTCGCGGTCGCCGCCCTGCGCTGGGTGGCGTTGATGGCCGTTGTCATGTTGTTGGTTGCCGGCTGGGAGGTCATGTCCCGGCAAAAGCGCCGGCTTACCGGCGGCTGGGCCTTCGGCATCGGCACGGTGTCGATGTTCCTGTCCTCGTTCACGGTGACGGTGCTGACGCTGATCGTGATAATCGGCCCCGACCCCTGGTACACCCCCCAGTACGCCATACCCCTGCTCGGCATGATGCTGGGCAATACCATGACCGGCGTGGCGCTGGGGCTGGACCGGCTCACGGATACGGTGTGGCGGCAACGCGCGGTGATTGAAGGGCGGCTGATGCTGGGCCAGAGCTGGAGCCAGGCTATTGCCGACATTCGCCGCGAAGCCATGCGCAGCGGCATGATCCCCACCATCAACGCGATGGCCGCGGCCGGGGTGGTGAGCCTGCCGGGCATGATGACCGGCCAGATCCTGGCCGGCAGCCCGCCGTCGTTGGCGGTGAAGTATCAGATTCTGGTGATGTTCACTATCACCGTGGGCACCGGATTCGGCACCGTGGCGGCGGTCTGGTCCGGCAGCCGGCGCCTGTTCGACGAGCGCGAACGGCTGCGCGTCGATCGTCTGACCGCCCCGGTTGCGTAGGAGGGATTTCAAAAGCGCGGGCTTTTGACGTGGAAGCCTCGCTCCGGGGCGCAGGTGGGGTGTCGGGTCCCATTCCCGGACACGCCGTAAATACATCCCTGTAGGCTCGACGGCGGCATCCCTGCCG
>JBBDNK010000006.1:0-157267 GCA_040877625.1 Aquisalimonadaceae bacterium | reverse complement strand
GGCGCGGCTCGCAGGCAATGGCGAGCCCTTGCCAAGAGGCGCAACGCCGCCACCGGGCACGCTGCAAAGCCCCGCAGGGCGGGCCATCCGAGCGCGCTGGGAATAGATCAGTGTCCCCTTCAGCGTTGAACGGCTGGCGTTGGCGGTTCTGGTTTTCATTTCTGCTTCTTTCATAAAGGTCCCGTGTTCAGGTCAGGTCCGACCTCGCCCGTGAACTGCTGATCCGATCACGTGTTCCGGAGCGGACCAGCGGTTCACAGTCATAAATGCGAGCGGGTTACGAGCAGCAACCCCACCATGGATTACTACGTCTCTTTTCACCGATCGGTTGCTTGACGGATACCGCCATCAATCACCGTCATCGGGACCTTGCCTTGGGCTCGGGCATTCCTGGCGACGGCGGACCTGTCGGCTCTCAGCAAATCCAGCAGCGTCGCGGGCCCATCAACATCGATGAGTGCAAACCCACCCGACATCCGGACATACCCGCCAGCAAGCAAGGTGGGAGACGAATTCACCAGAGGGAATAGCGGCCTGGGAATAAGAAAGGCGGATTCCGGTGGCACCAGCATGGCAGCGGGGCCCGTAGTCGGTGGCACCTCAACCTCACCTGATGACGGCAGCACGCGCAGGGTGCCGTCGACGAACGTCAGGGTGTAATTGGCATTGCTCAAGCCGCCCACGGTGATGCCGTAATCGCCCGCGCCGCTGGCGATTGTCGCGTCCGTTTCCGGGCTGCCGGTGAAGGTGTCTCCTTCTATCCAGCCACGCCCTTCCGCGGCCGTTTCAAGGGTGAACGTCAGTTCCGGATTCGCGACACCCGCCAGTCGCTCCTGATCGTCCGCGGTTATCACGATGGGCCGAGCACCGATTGTGGCGAATGTCGCGGTGCTGGCATTCTGGATGTAGTTGCCCGCATCCGTGCCCGAGAGTGAGATATCGCTGACGTCCACGAACCGGCCATCGCCCACATGGATGGCAAGGAAGTTGGCGGTGTAATCGATATCCAGCCCATCACCCTCGATCCGATTGTCCGCGATCTCCACATCCGCGGCAGTGGTGCCGTCGTAGATCTTGTCGATACCAATGGCTGTCACTTGCAGACCGCGGGGCGAAATGGAAGCCGACAGGCCCGACACAGGGGTCAGGTTGTAGTTACCACCGTCGGCACCCAGGAGTTGGATATCCGTGGCGGTGACGCCGATGTCGTTACCCACGTTCTTGTCATCAAAGGTGCCGGTGGCGCCGCTAAGGATGATCTCATCACCATCGAAAACACCCACGGCGCTGGCCGCCTGGGTCGTCAACGTAGCGGCAGTGGTGCCGTCATACACCTTATCCTGGGCAGTCAGGCCTGCCACGGTCAGCAGCGCCTGGTCCACCCCGCCCACGTCCCCGGAAGCCTCGGCGGATGCCAGGGTGTAGCCATAAACCTGGGTGGTGCCGTTGGTCACGCTTTCGATGGAAAGCCCCTCAACGGTAACTCCCTTGCCGGTACCCGCGTTCTTGTCGTCGTACTGACCGGCGGTCGGGTTATTGAGGATAACCACATCACCATCAACGGCTCCCGTGGTGGTGTCGTAGTTTTCTGCGCCGAGAACGGCGGCGGTGGTTGCGTCGTAAACCTTCCGCACCTCGCCCACCAGGTTCGCAGTGACCGTCGGCGCCAGGGTATAGAGGAACCCGTTCTGGCCCTCGGTGACCGCGGGCAGCACGGTGTCGATACCGGCGTTGTAATGCTTGAAGTCGGCAATCAGACCGTCCACATCATCCAGCAGCGGGCTGGCGGATGACACCAGCCAGCGACCCTCCTCCGTGATCAGGGCGGCTTCGCCGGCGGTATTGGTGAAGTTCCCAGCCAGTGCGGCCAGCAGGATGTCGCCGCTGCCGGTGGCTTCCACTGCACCGTTCAACACCACGTCACCTGCCGAGGTGCGTATATCCACGGAGCCGCCGCTTGCGGTGACCCCTGCCGCGCCCACTGCGATGGTCTGCGCATTTCGTAGCGACAAACCGCCGCTGCCCACGCTGGCGGTGATGCTGCCCATGGTGTTGGCCGCGTTGTTCAGCGTCACACCCGCAGCGGAGACGATCTCCACCTCCGAGAGGCCTACCACGCCGGTGGCGGTCACCTGACCCACGCCAGCGGTGATGGACATGTCATCCGCCAGCGTAGAGGTACTGGTGACGCTGCCGCCGAAAGTAACATCCGCGCCCGTGGCACCGTTGTGCGTGGAATCGATCACCAGCGCATCCGTGATGATCAGATCACTGTTGAAACTGATGGCACCGCCCTCACTGACATAGCTGCTGCTGGTGGTGGTTGTGCCGGTGTAGCTCTGGACACCTGTGGTGGCTACATTGCGCAGGGCGATGTTGTCGGCGTCCACAGCGAGGCTGGTCAGGGCGCTGGTGGCTCCCACGTTGTCGCTGAACACGACGGCACCGTCACTGGTTACCGCCAGGCTCTCGGCGCCGTTCACGGCACCGCTGAAGGTGGCATTGCCAGTGCCGGTGCTCACCGTGGTGGCAGCCGCCAGCGTGGTGCCGCCGGCCACATTGAAGGCCGCATCCGCGGTGGTGTAGCTGCCCGCCAGGGTGGCGTCGTTGCCGTAGCTCTGGGCACCCGTGGTGGTCACATTCTGCAGGCTCACGCTGCCGCCCGCACTGGTGCTCAGGCTCTGCAGCGCCGCCGTGCCGCCCACCGCCGCCTCGAACAGCGTGTCGCCGGTGTTGTTCACCGTCAGGTTCTCGGCGCCGTTCACGGTACCGCTGAAGGTGGCATTGGCGGTGCCGGTGCTCACCGTGGTGGCAGCCGCCAGCGTGGTGCCGCCGGCCACATTGAAGGCCGCATCCGCGGTGGTGTAGCTGCCCGCCAGGGTGGCGTCGTTGCCGTAGCTCTGGGCACCCGTGGTGGTCACATTCTGCAGGCTCACGCTGCCGCCCGCACTGGTGCTCAGGCTCTGCAGCGCCGCCGTGCCGCCCACCGCCGCCTCGAACAGCGTGTCGCCGGTGTTGTTCACCGTCAGGTTCTCGGCGCCGTTCACGGTACCGCTGAAGGTGGCATTGGCGGTGCCGGTGCTCACCGTGGTGGCAGCCGCCAGCGTGGTGCCGCCGGCCACATTGAAGGCCGCATCCGCGGTGGTGTAGCTGCCCGCCAGGGTGGCGTCGTTGCCGTAGCTCTGGGCACCCGTGGTGGTCACATTCTGCAGGCTCACGCTGCCGCCCGCACTGGTGCTCAGGCTCTGCAGCGCCGCCGTGCCGCCCACCGCCGCCTCGAACAGCGTGTCGCCGGTGTTGTTCACCGTCAGGTTCTCGGCGCCGTTCACGGTACCGCTGAAGGTGGCATTGGCGGTGCCGGTGCTCACCGTGGTGGCAGCCGCCAGCGTGGTGCCGCCGGCCACATTGAAGGCCGCATCCGCGGTGGTGTAGCTGCCCGCCAGGGTGGCGTCGTTGCCGTAGCTCTGGGCACCCGTGGTGGTCACATTCTGCAGGCTCACGCTGCCGCCCGCACTGGTGCTCAGGCTCTGCAGCGCCGCCGTGCCGCCCACCGCCGCCTCGAACAGCGTGTCGCCGGTGTTGTTCACCGTCAGGTTCTCGGCGCCGTTCACGGTACCGCTGAAGGTGGCATTGGCGGTGCCGGTGCTCACCGTGGTGGCAGCCGCCAGCGTGGTGCCGCCGGCCACATTGAAGGCCGCATCCGCGGTGGTGTAGCTGCCCGCCAGGGTGGCGTCGTTGCCGTAGCTCTGGGCACCCGTGGTGGTCACATTCTGCAGGCTCACGCTGCCGCCCGCACTGGTGCTCAGGCTTGCGGCACTGACGTCCTCTTCGAACAGGGTGGCGCCATTGGCATTAATCTGGACCGCACCCAGGGCCTGGGTCTGCCCCAGGCTTCCCTCGAAGGTGACCGCATCACTACCCGCATTGACGGTGAGTGCATTTGCTTCGCCGGCTTCGGAATTCAGTGTGCCGCCAAAGGTCACCGCGGATCCGGCATTCACCTGCAGGAATTCACCGCCAAGCTCCAGATCAACCGGTGCGCTGACAGCCCCACCCGTGATCAGGGTGGTGGCATTGCTAAGGACCACCAGATCGGTATCACCGATGCTGATGTTCCCGGCCACCGCACTGCCCAGGGTCAGGCTGGTGAAGCCGGCACCGATGAACTGCCACTCGGAGGCATCAAGGTTGAGGGTACCGGCGCCACCGGCAATGCCGATGGTGGTATCCGCAACGTCAGATCGAATCACCAGATCACCGCTGCCGGTGACCGCGCCACCCAGGCTGATGGCATTGGTCACCAGGGTGAGGTCGTTGGCGCCAGCCGCCAGCGTGGAGCTCAAGACCAGGGAGTCCGAAGACACCGTGCTGTTGTTGGTGAAGGTAACGCCGTCATTGAACGTCAGCGCCCCACTCACGTTGAGCACGGCGGATTCCACGGTGGTGTTTCCTGGTGCATCGGTGGTGAGTGCAGTCAGGGCAGAACCGCCGCCAACAGCGCCGCTCAGGTTGGTCGTGCCGCCGCTGTTCAGCGCAAGGCTGAAGCCGCCTTCCAGGGCATCCGTCAGGGTCAGGTCGGCACTGCCGCTGGCCAGGGTGCTGTCTGCCGTGAGGGTCACGGCGCCCAGGGTGATGGCGCTGTTCACCGTCTCAAGGGTGCCCGCCAGGTTGATCTCGCTTTGCGCCTCGGCGGTAAGGCCATTGCGGAAGGTATTGCTGTCACTGGCGGCATCGCCCAGTGTCAGAGACCCGGTATTGAAGAACGTGGTGGCGGATTCGACGTTGTTGGCGGAGCCGGTCAGGCTAACATCGTAGGCGCCATCAAAGGTGTTGAGTGCGTCCACGGACAAATTACCCGTGAGCATGATGGCACCGGACTGGGAGGCATCGCCAAGGGACAAGGCATGAGCGTCACCGCCGTCCGTCACGGCGGCGGTGGTGATGGTGCCAGTGCCGGACTTGAGGCTGGTATCCCCTGCCAGACTCACCTCTCCCAGCATCATGGCCGTGTCGGTGGTGGCGATGGTGCCGGCCAGCGTCACGGTGCCTGGATTGCTGGCGCTGCCGGTGGTGGTGAGACCGCCGGCAAAGGTCAGCACATCGCTGGCTCCATCGCCCAGGGTCAGGGCCCCGGTATTCAGGAAGGTGGTGGCCTCGATCATGTTCACCGAGCTGCCTGCCAGGACAACGGCGTGGTTCTGGCCGAAGGTGGTCAGCGACGCCGCGGTGAGGTCGCCCAGGAAGGCAACGGCCCCGGTGGCGGTGACCTGGTCATTTTGCACGGTCAGATCTTTGATGCCGGCGGCATTACCGCTGACCGTGGTAGTGCCTGCACCGGAGACCAAAGTCAGATCGTTATCAGCACCGGTGATGGATTCAACGGCAATATTGCCAGTGCCATTGCCACTATTCAGCACCGTATCACCCGCCAAAAGCACGGCGTCCAGCGCGATGTCCTCGTCATCGGTGCTGATGCTGCCAGCCAGTGTGGTGACGCTTGCCATACTGGTCAGCCCGCCCTGGAACACCCAGCCGGCGTTACCCAGGGAAACGCCGCCGGTGTTCAGGAAGGTAACCGCATTGGCTATATCACCGCCCTGGAGATTGACCTCGTAGGCCCGGGCGAAGGTGATCAGGCTGTTAGCCGATAGCAGACCGTTTACGGTCACGCTACCGGTGGAGGATGCCGCATCGGACTGCAGGGTGAGGGTGTCGATCCCCGTAGCGCCGTCAGTGACCAGGGTGGTTCCCAGGCCGGAGCGAAGGGTCAGGTTGTGAGCATTACCCACCAAGGAACCGGCCTGTATGTTGCCGCCAGCGGCACCGGTATCGAGCAGAACGTTATCCGTCAGGGTCAGGGTGCCGCCGTAGATCTGATCCCCCGATCCGTCATCCACACTCAAGGTCAGCACATCGGCCGCAAGGCTGGTGGCGCCACTCACTTCCAGGGAGGCCAGCGCATTGTCGCCGCCCACTGCGGCGTTGAAGATGGCGTCGCCCTTGATATCCAGGCCCTGGGTGCCCTCGCCTGCGCCGTTAACGGTACCGGTGAATGACACCTCGGCTCCGTCGGGTGCGGCGCCGGCATTGGTGGTATCCACCAGGGTGTTGCTGTTCAGCAGCAGCGGGCCGTCAAAGCTGATGGCGCCGCCTTCACTGACATGGCTGCCGTTGGAGTTGATCGCGTCGTCGGCCTGGTAGTTCTGGCTGCCGCTGGTGGCGGCATCAGCCAACATCATGGTGGCTGCAGTCGCGCTGATGCTGGCCAGACGCTGGCTGGCGCCCACGGCACCATTTAGAGTGATGTCGCCGAGGCCCGCATCCAGCACCAGGGCATGCCCCAGGCCGCCACCACCGTTCTCCGTGGAATCCACGGTACCGAGGAAACGGATGTCACCGTCCGATGCCGCACCGGTGCTCACCTGGGTGGCATCGGTCAGAGTGACATTGCCATCAACGGTGAGATCCGCACCCACGGTATCCACGGTGCCGGCCAGTTCAATGCCGTTGGCCTGCAGCAGCAGGGATCCATTGCTGGCGGCGAAGCTGATGCCGTCCACGCCGACAACCCCGGCGCCCTGAGCTTCAAAGCGCGTCTCGCCTGCCGTGATTCGGGCAAGCTCCGCGTTGCTGAGCACAAGCCCGTTCAGTCCGGCATCCGGGGTGGCGTGAAGGAAAAGATCCCGGTCACCGGTTGCGGTAATGGTGGTGCTCGCCGTGCCGCTATTGAGGTCCGCGGCAATGCCGAAATCGAAAGCGGAGAGCAGCGTAATCGGTCCGTTGACCGTGCTGATACCCTCGGCATCACCCACGGTCCCTATCTGATTCATGACGCCGGCGGTATGGTCCGCGCCAAATCGGAAGCTGAAGGCATCGGTGATGCCCAGGGTGGCAAGCACGCCTACCCGGTTGGACCGGTTCAGGGTAACCGAGGCGAAGTCCTGTATGCGCAGTTCCGCCGCATTGATCTGGCCACTCTGACTCAGCGCAGGCAGATTGCCGCTGCCATCGGTGTAGCCGATGAGATCGACCCGGGCGCCGCCGATGGCCCCCAGCTCCAGATTACCTTGACTGCCCAGCACGACGTTCATATCCGTGGGCGCGGAGATGGAAACCGCGCCACCGAAGATATTGGCTTCATTGCCATAGAACGCGCCCGCACCGTCAACCAGGGAGGCGCCGTTGGACGTGGATGCCTGAACCATGAAACTTACAGGCCCAGCCAGGTTCAAGGCGCCGCCGAACAGGATGCCGGTAATGCTCTCGTCGCCGTCAGCACTGTAGGTACCGGCGGTGGTCACCGAGAGGGTTCCACCGATGTCGTTGCCCTCACCCAGATCAATGGCAAAGCCGGCTTCCTGGTCAGTAACTTCCAGGCTGCTGACCCCGGAGTCACTGACTATGCTGATGCCGTCTTCCAGGGTGGAATCCACGGTCACCTGATCGGTGCCGCCGCCATCGCGCACTGCCGTGGCTCTCAGATCATTGCCATCCATCTCCAGCGTGATCACGCCACGCAGGCGGATTTCGTTGCCGTCCAGGCCACCGCCGGAATCACCAATGAAATTGTCGCTGCTGCCGCCCTGCACCAGGCCGCTGTCCGGGGTATCGAAGCGGCCACCCACTCGCAGATTGGTACCGTCGGCCTGGGTGATCTCGCCGCTGCTGTCCAGGGTGAAGTCCCCACCCACCAGGGTTTCCCCCAGTTCGGTTCCGTCAACGCTGCTGTTGCTGATACGTACGTCGGCGCGGTTGAAGGCGGTGGTATCAATACTGAGATTGCCACCAATACGAACGGTGCTGCCTACGTCCTGCGTGAGAGGCCCACCGATGATCAGCGCCACCGAAGACGAGCCCGCCTGTCCGGATGGCACGGTCTCGGTGAGACCCTTGATCACCAGGCTTTCCGGGCCATTGCCCGTATCAACCAGCAGACCCGTATCCACCGCGCCGATGACGAATCCGGTGCTGTCGGTGTAAGCAAGATCCGCACCGTTCAGAAGACTCGCTGCCAGGACATCCACCGTGTTTCCGGTGTTGTTCAGTATCACCGACTCATCTGCCTGAATGGACAGCTTGTCGGCGATGATGGCTGCGGATGGCGCCTGGGTAATGCCTCCGGCGGACAGCAGACTCAGCGTGCCCAGATTCTCCGTGCCGCCCACGGCATCACCGAGGGAGATGCCGCCTGCGCCGGCAGACAATGTCAGGCTGCGGGGCGACAGGGAATCGCTGTCGATTTTGCCGCTTAACTCAATGGACGCGGTCAGGCCGGTCTCTCCGTTGCCGTCTGCCAGGGTCTGCATGGCAATGTCACCCGTCAGCACGGTGTCCGTCGCGAAGGCAATGGCCGCATCCTGGGTGGTTATGTCCCCGGCCAGTTCACTGCTGCCAAGACCGTTCTGGGTAAATCCATTGGCCGCGGCGATATCACCGGCCGCCGCAGTGCTGAAGAGGCCGGCATTGGTTACCGTCATGCTGCCGTCGGCAGTCATGGATTCATTAATGATGAAGGCGTTCCCGGCAAGGGCCGCGTTGCCGCTCAGATCGACGGCGCCGTTCAGGATGGTGGTACCCGTGCCGGCTGTCTGGATCAATGTGTCCGCCGTGATGGCGGCGGCCGTGACGTCGCGGGCACTGCTGATAGTGACCGCGCCCAGTGGACCATTCAGCGAACTGCCCGCGGCGCCGTTCAGGAAAACGTCAGCAGCTCCGGTAGCCAGGGTCAGATTGCGGGCGGTTGGCTGGTCATCACCGTCCACGGTGCCGGTGAAGGTGATGTCGGCATCCGTGGTGGTCAGCGTGGCATCCGCGCCCAACACGACGGCGCCGGCATATTGCTGGGCGCCGGCGGTCTCGACGGTTTCGCCATGCAGGTTGATGGTGGCCGCGGCCACTTCAAGGGCGTTGAGCGCATCGGTATTACCCAGACGGCCGCCGAAGGTAGCTGCGCCAGTGCCGGTGGCCAGAGTCAGGTTTTGCGTCTGGCCGAGGGCGCTGTCCACGGTCTGGTTAAACGTGATGTCGGCATCCGTGGCCGTCAAGGTGGTATCGGTTTCAAGGACCACGGCGCCGGAATACTGTTGGGTACTGACGGTGTTCACGGTCCCGCCAGCCAGGTTGATGCTGGCTGCGGCCACATCAAGGGTGTTCACCGCGTCGGTGTTGCCCACCGCGCCGCCGAGAATGGCTGCGCCGGTACCGGTGGCCAGGGTCAGGTCATGGGTCTGGCCGCTGGCGCTGTCCACGGTCTGGGCAAACGCGATGTCGGCATCCGTAGCCGTCAGGGCGGTATCCGCACCGAGCACGACGGCCCCGGCGTACTGCTGCGCGCCGACGGTCTCCACGGTCTCGCCATCAAGCTTGATGGTGGCCGCCGTCACATCAAGTGCATCCAGGGCCGCGGTCTCACCTACCCGGCCGCCGAAGGATACGTGGCCCGCACCGGCAGCCAGAATCAGGTCCCGTGCCATCGATGCATCATCACTGTCCACCCTACCGGTGAAGGTGATGTCGGCATCGTCGGCAGTCAGTGTGGCGTCGCCCTGCAGCACCACGTCGCCGGTATAGGTCTGAGCGCCGATGGTGTCCATAGTGATTTGATGCAGATTGATGGTGCCGGCGGTGACGTTCAGCAAAGCCAGCTTATCGGTGGCACCCACCGCACCAAGGAAGCCGGCCTGGCCGGTCCCCGCGGCCACGTCCAGGTTGAAGCTGCCGTCCAGGGTGTCCTGGAAGGTCACGGTGCCGGCGCTGGCGCCGGTGTTAATGGTGACGTCGGAAAGCAGATTCGCCTGATCGTTCAAGGTGACGTTTCCGCCCTGGGCCTGGGTCCCGCCCGCACCACCGCCCGTGGTGTTCATGTCACCGTTCAGATCGATGCGCGTGCCGGCACTCAGGGTGATATTGCCGCCCCGTCCGCCGGCGGTTGCATCGCCGGAACTCACCGTGCCGCGGGTATCGATACTGTTGGTAAGGAGCACGCCACCGGCATTGAGGGAGATGTCACCACCCACCTCACCGGCGCCGCCGTCATCAACACCACCGCGCGTATCAAGAGCGCCAGTTGCAAGATCACCGGAACCCGCAGTGGAAATGACCAGGGTGCCGGCCGAGCTGTTGATGCTGCCCTCCAGGGAAACGGTGGCGGCGGTGGAATCGAAACTGCCGATATCCGTCGCCGTGAAATCGCCACCGGCGGTGGTGATATCAGCGCCGATCAGCACATGGCCGCTATGCCCATCAAGAACGATATTGCCACCGGTGGTGGAGACAGTGGCGCCGCCGTTTGACGTGAAATCAGTGCCTGCGCTGGTGAAATCGCCACCTTGCGTGGTAACCGTGGCATCGGTGGCCAGGGTAATGGCGCCGGTGGTGAGCAGGTCGATGAAGCCGCCATCCGTGGATAATCCGATAACCCCTCCATCGGTGACGCCGACGGAGAGGTCAGCGCCATTGCGGAAGGTGAAGTTCTCGTCCTGGCCGCCAAGGGTAGCGGCCAGATGATCAACGGTATTGTCCGTATTCAGCAGCGCCGACGTGGCGGCCGCAACAATGCGGACGGTACCCACATCAATGGCATTGGCGGCGGCAGCGACCTGGGTGACCGCTCCACTGGCCGCGCTCGTCTGCAGCAGCCCGTCCGCACCGTTGGCGCCGGCGCCATCGCCGGCACCACCGCGGGCGGAGATGGCCCCGGCAATGGTCAGGGCGGACCCGGAGGCCGTCAGCGTAATCTGGCCTGCGTCGCCGCCATCGACATTGGTGGAAGCCCCGGCATCGCTGCCGGACGTGAGAATCTCACCCGCGGTGAGATTGCCGTCGGCGCCCTGTCCCGTGGTGGTCATGGACACCGCACCCGCATTGCCGCCCTCGGCCGTGGAGCGCGTATCAATGGTGGCGCTACTGGCGTCGATGCTGGGGGCGGACACCGTAAAGTCCGCGCCGCCGGTGGTGACGCCACTGGGGTTGACGTCGCCGATAGTGAGAGCGAATTGCGACTTGAAGTCCACATCTCCGGTGGCATCGGAAGCAAAGGTGCTGACACGGTTGGTGGGTCCGGCGCCATCCTGCTCATCCAGGGTAAAGCTGCCGCTGCCTGACAGGCCCAGGCCTGCCGCGCGGATACCGTTTTCACCGGATTGGCTGACCGCGCCGTCCGCGGTGAGCAGCACATCATCCGTGGTGCGGATCTCCACCACATCGAAGCCGTCACTATCGGTGAATGTGATGCCGCCCGCGGCGTCTGCGCTGTTGGCCAGGTTGCGGGCTCGAAGATCGATGCTTGACACACTGTTCGCGCCGGTCAGGTGAATATCCGCACCTGCGTCGCTCAAGGTACGTGCGACCAGGTGATCAGCAATGATGGTACCGGGACCGATGTCCGTATCGGTGGTGATGTCATCGCCGCCAGCCAGGGTGACGTTGCCGGTGGTCTCGATCTCGCGCACCGCAAAGCCCGCGGAATCCAGATACTGGATAGTGCCGTCGGCAGCGGCATCGCCGTCCCCGTTCAGGCTGCGCAAGCTGACAAAATCGACACTGTTGCTGGAGGACGTGAGCGTGATGTCACCACCCGTATCAAGCCGGGTGGTGACATCCACTGCACCCACCGTAATGGGGATGCCCCCCTGTTGCGTCACGTTGCCGCCGGCGACCACAACCAGGGCGCCGGATAGCGATTGCAGGGACGCCAGGTTGGCGGAACCGCCCAGGGCGGTGATGGTGATATCGCCGCTCTCGGTGATGTAAGGGACGTCGCCGCCCTGGGTGAAGTTACCCACCGTGGCTTCGAGGCTGATGTTTCCGCTGCCGCTGGTCTGGATCCTGTCGCCGGCGCCACTGCGGCTGGCAATGCTTGAGCCGGTAATCGTGATGTCGCCGGAGGTGGAGACCACCACGCCATTCAGGGTAAGGACCCCGGAGCTCAGCAGACTCACATCTCCACTACCGGTGGTGATGTTGCCACGCGTGCCCAGAGTGCCGTTGAGGGACCGGAAATCTATGTTGCCGGCACCCGTGGTGATGTTGTCCTCCGCCAGGGACAAACGCTGGCCGGCGATGGCCAGGATGGACGTGTCATCTCCCAGGGTATCGTCGAAATTGTCCAGGATCAGCTCGTTGGCGTCACGGATCGTGACCTGGGTACCCGTGGAGGTCAGTGCCACCTGGCCGGTGAAATCGTTGCCGGCACTGCCCAGAGCAATGGAACTGGCGCCACCATCAACACTGGCGGTGGTGGCAGTGATGGCACTGTCCGATGCGCCGGTTTCGGCATCGTAAGTTTGTGAGACGCCTACGCCGCCGGCCAGAATGACTGCATTCGGTGTACCGTCGGTACCCGCGGTGGTATCCAGCGAGAACGTCGCCAGATCCAGCAGTCCCTGGGTGGTCTCGATGCGCGTGGTGCCACCGGTGGTGACATCACCAACGAAGGTCAAACCGGCCAGACCGGCATCCGCCCCTTGATCCAGCAGAGTGAAGTTGTTGGTCGTGGTGAACGGCCCCAGGTTACCCACGCGGGTGGTCAGCAGGGTAACGGTACCGGTGGTGTCGCCAGCCAGGGTGTTCGCGGTCAAGATCGGGGCGACGCCCACCTGGGTAATGGTGTCGGTGATCTGTCCGCCGGCCTGACCCAGGGTAACGGTGCCTGCGGCGGCACTCAAAGTGCCCAGGGTGACCTGGGCGCCGTCAACAACACGCAGGGCACTGGCGGTGGCGTTATCGGTGGTGACGGTACCGGCCAGATTGATGCTTTCGCCGCCGCCGTCCACCAGGATCTCGCCGGCATCGGCGTTTACCGTGGATGCCCCGGCCTGGGAGATGCCGATGCCCAGCAGGGCAACATCACCGCTGGCGGAAATATTGCGGGTATTGACGCTCAGTATACCCGTGGTATCGAGGCGCACGCCGCCCGTGCTGCTGATGTTGTCATTGAGGGTCAGGCCCACGGCGCCGGGATCAACCGTCCGGCTGTTCTTCAGGTTGAGATCGCCCGACTGGATACGTCCCAGGGTCTCGAGAACGTTGCCGTCGTTTGCCAGCACCGCCGTGCTTTCAGCATCCACCACCAGATTGCTGACCTGCAAGGTGGTGTTCTCCGCCTGAGTGATCCCCCCCTCGATGCGCCCCACGTTGACTTCGTTTTCAAGGACAGCGCTGTCACCCAGCACCAGTGTGCCTCTGGTGGCGCGGATCTCGGGCAATTGCAGTGCCAGGCTGCCACGCAAGGTGATGGCCGTGTTGGAGCCGCTGAACGTCTCCAGAATACCGGTCATGGCGATGGAGCCGGCCTCGACGCCATCATGTCCTTGCAAGAGAATGGTGCCGCCGGTGTTGGTGGAGGTGCCATTCACACTGATGGTTGCGCCGGAATCCTGGGTAATGCCACGGCCAACCAGGGTGATGTTGGCACCTTCCACCGAATCCGAACCGGCGGAGAGATCGTGTTCGTTGAGGGCCAGCACCCCTCCCTGGGTACCAATCTGAATGCTGCCATTACTGTTGCGGATGGCGCCTTCAAGGTTCAGACCACCATCAACATCGTTTAGATCAAACAGTCGAGGATCGACGTTGCCATCGACATTCTGAATAACGAACGGCCCCAGGCCCGCAAGGGTATTGGGGCCGGTGAGAATGACATTCTCCTGTGCCGACGGATTGCCGCCATCAACGCTCGTACCACCCGTTGCCGTCAGGCCGAACAACGCCCCAGTGGTCGCAAGAAGGCCGCCATTTTGCTGAATGAAGGCACCGGAGTGCATACCGATTCCATCAGCTCCGGCGCTGACCTCGCCCGCCAGCGTAATGCCCCGCTGTCCACCGGTTTCAATCCGTTTGGCGATGAGACGCACGCCACCGTCCAGGGCATTGACCACACCGTCGGCGCCCAGAGTGATGCCGCCGTCGGCCTCTAATTCAATGCCGCCAGCGCCACCCAGCACGCTGCCGTCGACCACGACGGAGCGCTCCGCGGACTCCACCACGGCCTTCTCAGTCTGAAGCGTGATCGTCCCGCCGCCCTGGGCCTCGATCTCCCCGCCTGCCGCCACTGTAATCCCTTCCGACGCCCCGATCTGAACACCGAACTGGTTCACCGCCAACGGATCACCCGTGCCTGCTTCAATCCGGCCATTGACGGTGACTGCCTTGCCCGCCAGCGCGACAGAACCCTCGCCTGCAACGTTGGCACTGACCACCGCACCTGCGTTGATGACGATGTCGCTCCGGATAGTCGCATCGCGGTTGTTGTTGATGGAAATGCTGCCGCTGGCAGCGGTCAGCTCATTGATGTTGAGCAGTAGATCGTTGCGCAGGGTAAAGCCGGCATCTGCCCGGAACCCCTGGGTCGCGGAACCGATAGTCCGAACAACATTGTTATTGTTGGTAAAGGTAAAGGAGCCATCCACCTGGCCGATCAGGGTATTCACCCCGAGGAAACCATTGAGACGGGTGACATCTCCACGAACGGGATCGGCCACGGTGCCGAGCTCCAGCACCCCGAGGCGGCTGGCGTTACCCGGGTTCGCGTTGACCCGCCCCAACTCGACATTGTTTGCATCGTAGATGAAGACGCGATCGCTACCCCCGGCGTAAAGACCGCCGGCAAGCGAAACATGTCCACCGTTGGGGTTGATGACCAGGTCGCCGGCACCATAAATGGCGCTCACCTGTCCACCGGAACTGCTGATGGATATATCGGTATCAGCCAGGGCGGACCCGCTATCCAGCGTAAACGCTGTTCCGAACAGGGTTTGGTTACCGAGATTGAGAAGGCCCGGCGTGGTGAGGGAAACCGCGCTGTTGACGCTGCCGACGTTCATGTTGCCAATCAGGTTCAGCCCGCCCTCGCTATCGAGGAGGTTGAAAGCGCCGTTCCGGCGCACATGGCCGATAGCAGCGAATTCGTTGCCAGCATTGTTCAGATCCACCTGCCCCCGGGTATTCACCCCCAGGGTGTCGACGAGCAGCCGCGTACCCTCATACTGGGAAATGGAGCCGATGATCTCCAGTGACTGATTACTGGCATTGCCATCCTGCGTGGTGCCAACGCCGAGGCGCAGACCACCCCGATTCTCATCCGTACCGGCCGTTATATTGCCAAGCGCGAGTGTGGACGTGCCGCGAATGGTGACGGCAGCGCCGGAATTCGTGCTCGCGGCGACAATGTCACCGGCCAGTGTGACTGCGCCCCGGCTACCGACATTGTTCACGTCGAAACCGCGTAACTCCACGGTCCCGGCGGAGGTGATGGTGGAGGCCGCGGACTGGGTCATGCCCCTGCCGCCCAGAAGAACGTTGCCCTCCGTGGAGGTCACGTTGCGGTCACCGAGCACCAGCGCACCGTTGCCGGTTCTGATGTCGACGGATGTGGCCGTCACGTCACCGGTAAGCTCCAGCCCCGCGGATCGCCCCCGGGCGATGATCTGAAGCGCATCCCCGAGGGAGATATCGCCCAGGCGATCGATGATGTTGTTGGAGTTGTTGATGCTGATCGAGGCGTCCGAGGCCAGCGTCAACTCGGCGATATCGAGCCGCTCACTCCCCGCGCTGGCCTGGCTGATGGTCCCGGCAATGCGCTGCCCCGGGAGGCCGATCTGCAGGGATCCGGTCTGGGCCGTGACTGTGCGGACCACCACGCCGTCGGCATTGATTATCTGTATTGCCGGCGTATCCGTTGAATCGTTATCCGTGGAGGTAAGTCCACCATTGAGAGTTATCTGGGCGCCGCCGCCGTCCATGCGAATCTTGCCGGAGCCTGCATTGATCTGGCTGGTGGTGTTGGGGGTACCCGTCGTCCGCAGCTGATTGATACCCACTGCACTTGCCCCGTCACTGCTCGCCGTGATCAAACCGCCGGTGCTCTGCAGATCGGAGCCGAGCCCGAAGGTCAGAGTGCCTTGTGCGTGCAGACTCATGGCGCCGCTGTCGGTGGACAGCGCGGAGAAGAGGCCGAGGGTGCCACCACTGGCGGAGATGCTCAGCGGCGCCGCGGCAGCACTCAGGGAGATACTGTCGCGGATGGAAATATTGCCGGGATTCGCCAGGCCACCGACGTGAGTGCCGTCGGTGGCGATCTGGAATCCCTGAATACCGTCGTACCAGTGCTTTGCCGTCGTGCTCCCCGGTGTGGCCAGGGTGATCTTGCCGGTGCCATTGAGCGAGATCAGGCTCGCGGCACTGACGTTCTGATCCAGGCTCAGGTCGGTGACGCTATCAATGGCAATATCGCCCAACCGAGTGGCTGCGCCGGCACTGGCGCCACCCACGTCACCACCGACGGAGACAGCACCCCCATTAACGCCGTTGAACGTCAGATTGTTTCGCTCACCGTCATTGCTGAGGAGGTTGTTGCTTAAGGTGATGGCACCCGCACCGCGGGTCATGGTAACGGCATCATCCAGATACGTATTGGGCGTGGTCAGCGTGATCACGCCGTCACCAGCCTGGGTATCGATGGTCATGGTGCCATCACCGTTAGCCACATCATCATTACCCAGGCGAATGGTGGTCGACGTGACATCCACACCCACCGCACTGTTGGTGGTCACGTTGTTCTTGATTCGGGTGACGGCCTGGGAGGTAGTGACAAGACCCGACAGGGCCTCGATTCCACCCACGCTATCGTCCAGAGTGATGGAGCCCAGTCCGGCCGAAAGCGTCAATTGCCGCGCGCTGGTATCCGAGTCAATGGTGGACTCGAACACGATGTTGCCCGCCGTATCGCCGGTGGTCATCACACGGTCGGCGGTGAGGATGGATGGGCTCCTGACGGAGATAAACCCACCCAGGCCCTGGGTACTGTCACCGGCGAAATCACCGCCAATGGCGAAGAAGTCACCGTTGAGTGTGATGGTGCCGGCGTTGTCGGCGGACGCCTGCAGGCTGATATTGCCAGCATTACCACCGTTACGGTTTGGCGCGGGGTCGCCGGGTCCGGCGGAGACCGCATCACCACCGTCCGTGGAAATCTCGCCCACAATCAGCGAGCCATTCACACTGGTCAGGTTCACAGCCGCGGCGTTAGAGCCCACACCCGTCGCGTTATCCGCACCTTCCGTCGAGATTCGCCCCGCCACTTCAATGTCATCGACCGCGGTAATGGTGACCGTTCCCGAGGCGATGCCCGTGTCCTCCAGGGCCGTGGTCGCCACCGTTTCCGTGAACAGCAAGCCGTCATCACCCGTCAGCGTAATGTTGCCGCCTTTGGTGCTCAGGGCCGAGAACGTCGTCTGGCCAACGATGCTTCCCAGGGTGATATTACCGGTTCCATCAGACGTCAGGCTGGTGATTCCACCGGCCTCGAAGGTTCGCCCCACATCAGATTGAATAAAGCCGTTGGAACCGGTTGCCAGGGTAACCGCACCGCCGGCGACAAAGTCACCCAGCAACAGGTTACGGTCGTTCGACAGGGTGATATCGCCAGTGGCGGTGGTGGCCGTGACCGAACCGGTGAATTCATTCAAGGCAGAGCCAAGGCTGATGCCGCCAGCGCCAGCGCTTAAAACCGTGGCGCCACCCACCAGAATTTCGGTGCCCCCGAGCTGGGAAATACCGCCACCCGCCTGAAAGTCGATGGAACCGTTAATGGCAAACAGATCCGCATTGACCGTAATGTTGTTGGCGGCATCCAGGGTCAGTTTGGTTCCGCTAAACCAGCCCACGGTATCGGCAAGAGTGATATTGCCTTCCTGGCCGCCACCAGCACCGGTTGAGACCGTTACATTGGCGGAACCCAAGGCGTTCTGCAGGGTGCTGACCGTGAGAATGGAATCGTCTTCACTGGCGGTAAAGGGTGCATTTTCAAGGTCAGTGGAATCCGGGCCCATGCTCTGGATGGTGATGTTGTAGGGATCCAGTAGCAGCGTTCCCGTCTGCCCCAGGGGTGCGCGCAGATCGGTCTGGCCCTGATAGTTGAGCAGGCGTTTGCCCGACACCTCGGCGAAGCCGCCGTCACCACCCTGCTCCCCGCCTCGGGCGCTGATCTCCCCGAAAAAGTCGGTTTGTTCATCGGCCCAGACAATCACCGTGCCGCCGTCGCCCTGGATCAGTGCATCGGCATGAATGCTGGCATCACTGTCAATGGACGTCGTGCGTGCATTACGTACATCGGTGTTATTTCCCTGGTAGCCGCCACCAATGAGTACCTCACCGCCGCCACCCATACCGGAGGCATCAATCCGCGCTCCCGCCAACAGGTTCACGTCTTCACCGGTGACGGAAACCTGGCCGCCCTGACCGAACTCGGACCGCGTATCCAGCGTGCCCGCCACATCAACGCCACCGCCTTCGCCGAGCAGCACAATCCGACCGCTGGCATCCGCGGACAGGGCCTGGGCCTCGATGACGCCGGTCTGATTAATAACTGTCGCGGCGAGGTCTCCCGCGGCGCTGGCGGTCAGGTACACAAGACCACCATCAACCCGGATGCCGCCCCCCTGCTGGATCAGTGCATCAATTGCCGCTTCTTCCACCTCAAGTTTGACCGGACCACCCAGATCAAGCGTGACCCGGCTGCCAGCGCCCATCAGGACGCTGCCATCGGGTACGGCTATGGTTCCGGTGTTCTCGATGCGCGCGGCAATCAGGGCCACATAGCCGCCTGCCGCGGCCTGAATAGCGCCCTGATTGATAACGGCGTTACTGCTGGCACCCGTGAAATTGTAATTTCCGGCGAGAAAATCCTCGTTACTCATGGTTAATGTAGAAGCCACAAGCCCACCCACATCAACCTGAGCGGAACCGCTGAACAAGACCCCGTTGGGGTTGATCAACATGACTTGGCCGTTGGCGTTCAGCGCACCCTGAATAACCGAGACGTCCGAACCGATAACGCGATTGAGGGCGATGGAGGCCGAGGACGGTTGAACAAAGTCAACCTGAGCACCCTTGCCAATGGAAAAATCCTGCCAATCCAGGGCTAAGCGATCACTGGATTGTTCAATGGTCATCTGGCTGCCGGACTGGCTGATGCTGCCGCTGCCTGCCGTTACCTGCCCACCACTGGGAAGCCCACCCGCATGCAATCCGCCCGCGCTCAAAAGCGCCACCGTGGTCGCCGCCACTTTCAGCCTTCGACTGCCGCTGCCCTTGCTCTTCCCCCGGGTCAGCTCCGAGGCCACTTGCCAAAGCCCAAGCACCTGGTTCCAAACAAGCCGATAGACACGATTTAAACTGGCATGACCTTGCATTGGAACTCCTGGGTGCAAATTAGAATTATCTCCCGATAATGCTACGCACTTGGAGTCTATAAAAACGTGAACCCGGGAAGGCTTTAAGGTTGCAATGTCTTTCTTAATATTGCGAAGACTTATTAAATGTTTCGAAGTATTTCGAAATCTTGCGAAATCTTACATTGTTGCGCTAGCAACATTTACCTGTCAGAGCACCATGGGAATACATCAGTGTCTCCATAGGGCGTACAGCTGAATAATGCCCTGAGCGCCGACTATTCCGCGCTCCTTCTTATCAACGGGCATTTGCCCTCGTCACTCCCGGATGGAGTACGATGATGGACGTACTGATCGTCAGGGCTTTCTGGCGCACAGCGCACATAGAGAACCATCGGAGGCTGTATGACGTCCAATGAGCTGTTAGAGGCAGAACGACGGCGCCTCGATGCCGAGAACAGAATCAAATCCGGCACGGCGCCGCCGGCGGATACCTGGACGGTAAACGCCGACGCCCTCGGCGTACTCTATCGGCTTGCCAGTTCGTCGGATAGTGCCCCTGACGCGCTCAAGCTTCTGCATGAACTCCAGGTCCATCAGGTTGAACTTGGCCTGCAGCGTGGCCAGATGGAATCAGCGGCGCAGGAAATGACGGAGAGTCTGACGCGTTACCAGGCCTTCTACGAGCTGGCCCCTTTGGCCTACTTGGTGGTTGACAGGGCGGGCGTCATTATTGAAGCCAATCGCGCCGGTATTAACCTGCTTGGCGTCAGTCGGGACGCTGTTACCGGCCGCAATCTTGCGGAATTCGTCGCCGCGGAGAGTCGATCGGCATTGGCGAATCTTTTCACCGCGCTACGCGACGAAAGCCATGACGCCACCTGCGACATCCGCTTCAACCGGAACAACATCCCTTCGCGCATCGTCGCGTCAGTGCCTACGGACGGAGACATTGCGCTTATGATCGTAGTGGAACGACAGGGTTCAAGGGAGCCTTGACGGCTCCCGATACCAAAACCTCACCCCGTATCGTCGGCCTGGGCGCCTCAGCGGGCGGCCTGACCGCGCTGGGGGACTTCTTTGCGCAGGCCCGACCCGACAGTGGCGTGGCCTATATCGTGGTCCAGCATCTCGACCCCACCCAGAAGGCGCTGTTGCCCCAGCTCTTGCAGCGGGTCACCGTCATGACCGTACATGAGGCGGAACAGGGCATGCCGGTCGCCCCCGACTCCGTGTATGTCATACCGCCGAACGCGGAACTCAGCCTGGCGGATGGTGCGCTTCACCTGACAAGGCCGGTGGAGCCTCGCGGCATGCGGCTGCCTATCAACGTGCTCTTTTCATCGTTGGCCAGCACGCTAGGAGAACGATCGATCGCGGTGATCCTTTCCGGCATGGGCTCGGATGGAACTCTCGGCATGCAGGCGATCAAGGCTGTTGGTGGCCTGACCCTGGCACAGCAACCAGCGTCGGCACAATTTGACTCCATGCCGCGGAGCGCGATTGCCGCCGGATGCGCCGACATCATTGCGCCGCCGGGAGAACTGGCTGCCCGAATCCAGGCCTATGTCGACAAGATCCCTGATCCCGCGGCCGCAGCGGATGACGACCGGCATATCGCTGCGCCACCAGAGCCATTGCACAGAATTGTCAGTCTTCTTCAGCAACGCACACGACATGATTTCTCGCTGTACAAGGCCAGCACCCTGCATCGCCGCATTGAGCGACGCATGATCATCCACGGGATTGCCACGCCGGCGCTTTACGCCGATCTTCTAGAGCACAATGCGCAGGAAATCGATAATCAAAGCCTGTCAACCTGCAGATATTCGCATCCGATCTGAGCCCGGACGCCATCGCGACCGCGCGTTACGGCGACTATCCGCTGTCCATCAGCAACAGCGTCTCGGCGGCGCGGCTGGCCCGTTTTTTCACGCTTCACGAGACTCATTACCGGGTGAATGCCCATACCCGCGACATGGTGCTTTTCGCCCAGCATGATGTGGTGCTTGACCCCCCCTTTACCAAGCTCGACTTGCTCGCTTGTCGAAACCTGCTGATTTACGTTGACGCGGTGCTCCAGCGCAAGCTGATCCCTATGTTCCACTACTGTCTGCATCCTGACGGCCTTCTGCTGCTCGGGGGTTCCGAAACCGTGGGGCGACAGACACACCTGTTCACCCCCCTGCAGTCAGCATTAAGGATTTATTCACGGCGGCAGACACCCTCCATTGAAGGCTCGGAGTTCTTGCTGAAATCGTTCCCCCCACTGTCCCGGGCGACAAAGGAGCATTCCGTGGTCACACCAAACGTTCCGACAGACCAGGCTGACAGCCTGCCGGCGGCCGCCGACCGCGTGCTGCTCCAGGTGTATGCGCCCGCTGCCGTTTTGCTGGGCAGTGAAGGAGACATCGTTTACATCAGCGGCCGTACGGGCAAGTATCTCGAGCCCGCGGCGGGCAAGGCCAACTGGAACATCCATGCCATGGCCCGTCCAGGGCTTCGCAGGGCGCTTGCCGAAGGGCTCAGGCAGGCAAACGAGCAGGCTGAACCCGTGCACATCCACGGCCTCCAGATGACCGAACGGGATACCAGGCTGACCGTCGACGTGACGATACAGGCCTTTCATGAACCGGCTGCCTTGCGCGGCATGACCATGGTGGTGTTCCGAGACATTGCGCAGGCTTCCGCACGACGGCAAAGAGGAGGCCGGACAGCAGTCGAGGCGGCACATGCAGCCGAACTCCAGCAGTATCGCGACGAAATCATCGCCTTGCGCGAGGAAACACGTCTCTCACGGGAAGAGCTTCAACCATCGAACGAGGAATTACAGTCAACCAACGAGGAACTGCAATCAACCAACGAAGAACTCACGACCTCGAAGGAAGAAATGCAGTCCATGAACGAGGAATTGCAGACCATCAACACCGAACTTCAAGCGAAACTGGATGATCTCGCCCTCGCCCAGAGCGACATGCAGAACGTACTCAACAGCATCGAAATCGCGATTCTGTTTCTCGACCAGAATCTGAACGTGCGACGCTATACCGACCGCGCGGCAACCATTTTCAGTCTTCGGGAAAGCGACGTCGGCCGCCCGTTGAGTGACCTGACCACCAGCCTGGAGTACCCGCTGCTGCATGAAGACGCCGTCGAAACCCTGCGCTCACTGCGCGCTTCGGAGAAACAGGTCAAGGCCACCGACGGCCGCTGGTTTTCCGCGCGCATCATGCCCTACCGCAGACTGGACAACGTGATCGACGGCGTTGTCATCACACTGTTCGACATTACCGAGACAAAAACGCTGGAAACGGCGCTTCGCCAGGATTCGCGTCCGTGAACACAAATGAATACGTGTGCGATCGCACCGACTGAATCCGACTCCAGGCTTACTGTTGACGCTCGGAAGCGCCAACGCGCGTCGCGTTGTGGACCCCTCGCTTCACGGCATCCCCATAGATAGAGGATTCAACCATGAGTCGATTCAGCCGATTGCTGTCCATTTTCCTTTTGGCATTCACGGTTTTTGGCCTGGTCGGCTGTGCAGCGACCGAAACCAGGCAGGCGCCTGGCGAGTATATTGATGACAGCGTTATCACGACGAAGGTCAAGACCGCTATCTTCAACGAACCTGATCTGAAGGTGCTGGAGATCAACGTCGAAACCTTCCGCGGCGAGGTCCAGCTGAGCGGTTTCGTCAGTTCACAGGCAGCCGCAAACCGAGCCGTGACAGTGGCGCGCGGAGTTGGCGGCGTCACGTCCGTGAAAAATGGCATGCAGATCAAGTAGGCCCGGATTTGGAAGGCCCTCAGTTGCAGGGCCAGTTCACCGTTCAGGGTCAGGACGCCTCACAAGGCGATCTGGCCCTGAACGACCACCTGGAAGTGGGAAACCAGGCATGACCGAATAGTAAACCGCCCCAGGATACCTCGACGGCTATCGCACGAATGCCCGCAATGCGGCGAAGTCCCTCTTGTCTTCGAATTTCAGCTCCGGAAATTTCGCATTTTGCGTTCTACAGACTTTCTGCTAGCGTAATCGCATACGGAGAACGTAAGTGCCTACTGAAACCACACAACTAAAATCGCTGTCCCGGGCGCTTGATGTGCTGGAACTTATCGAGCGCTCCGAAGGGCCCATGTCGTTGACCGAGATCGCTACTGAACTCCATGAGGCAACGCCGATTGCATATCGGGTTCTGCAGACTCTGGAGGCGCGTGGCTACGTGTATCGCCGGCCGGCGGACAAGCGTTATCTGCATACGGGACGCTCCACGGGAACGGGCGCCATCAGTCGGGCGGTTGATCTGCTGCGCGCCATCGCGGAGGCCTCACCTCGCGGCAGCAATCTTCCGGAACTTGCCCACCATACTGGCCTCGATGAACCAATTGTCGAGGAATTGCTGGCGCCAATGGCGGAGAAGCGCATCGTGGAGTCCGCCCTGGGCGATGATCGCTGGAGACTGTCCTATTCGCTGCTGGAGATCGCCAAACCATTACTCCGGGGGGATAGTCTGACGGCGGTGATTCGCCCGGTAATGGAATCCCTGCACCGAGCGACCGGAGAAACGGTGTCGCTGTTTCATATCTCAGGCGCCATGCAGGTAGTGACCGCCGTCATTCCGAGTTCTCACCCGGTCCGCTACGTTCTGGACGTCGGCACGTCGTTCCCGCTCTATCTCGGCGCAGGCGGCAAGGCGGCATTGGCGGCGATGACGGATGAAGAACTGGAGCGATTCCTGAGTGACGTTTCGATGGAACAGATAACCCGGTTCCGGCCGGATAAGGACGCGCTGGTTGCCGACCTGCAACGGATCCGCAAAGCAGGTTATGCCGTTTCTACCGGGGAGCGTGTCGAGGGGGCCAGTGCCGTGACCGTGGCCGTCCGCGATGCAGCAGGCGTTCCCAGGGCGGTGCTGGGCCTGATGATGCCGTCGTTTCGGGCGGACGCTGACCGCCTGGCTGCGCTGGGACAGTTGCTACTGACCGAACTCGAAAATCTGCATGTTCCAGTCAGCGAAACAGGCATAACCACGAGGGCATGACCGCCATGCGCCTCGCTTTCAGGCGGCTTCGGTCCGCCTGGTTGATACGAGTTGGAGACTAACGATGATCCGAGATGGTGCGCGCCTTGATCGCCTGACCACCGAAGTGCATGACTGGGTGCGGGATGTGGCGATCCCCAACGAACAACGGGTGGAGGAGCTGGACCAGATCCCGGACGACCTGGTTGAGGACATGCGTCGCCGTGGGTTCTTCAGCTGGAGCATTCCTGAGGAATACGGTGGCGCCGGTTTGACGACGGAAGAACTGGTCTTTGCCGCCATGGAGCTCTCGCAGGCATCGACTGCATTCCGGGCGCGTGTCGGCACGAATACGGGAATTGGTTCCGAGGCACTGGTGGCCGACGGGACGGCAGATCAGAAGTCGCGCTATCTGCCGCGCCTGGCCAGCGGTGAACTGACCGGCTGCTTTGCGCTGACCGAGCCGGAGGCCGGGTCGGATGCCACGTCGGTTCAGACGACCGCATCAAGGCAGGGTTCCGAGTACGTCCTCAACGGCACCAAGCGCTTCATTACCAATGCGCCGATCGCCGGCCTGTTTACCGTCATGGCACGTACCAATCCGGATGATCCCTCCAGTCGAGGAATCAGTGCGTTTCTGGTGGAGCGCGATACCCCCGGCCTTTCCACCGGAAAACCGTATCGAATGATGGGTCAGGCGGGATCGCCTGTGTCGGAGGTCTACTTCGAGGATTGCCGGGTTCCTCGGGAGAACCTGATCGGCGGCGAAGAAGGGATGGGGTTTCGCACCGCCATGAAAGTGCTGAACAAGCAGCGGATTCACCTCAGTGCCCTGTGCACCGGACCGGCGATACGCATGCTCGACGAAGCCATCCGGTTCGCGAAAGGGCGGAAACAGTTCGGTCGCTCGGTGAGTGAATTTCAGCTCGTACAGGCCTTGATCGCGGACTGCCAGGCCGAGATTCAGGCTGCGCGCGCACTGATTCTTCAGACTGCGCGCAAGCGCGACCTCGGCGAGGACGTTCGCATGGATGCTTCGATCTGCAAATATTTTGCATCGGAGATGTGCGGGCGGGTAGCGGACCGGGCAGTGCAGATCTGTGGTGGCGAGGGATATGTCGCGGATTACAGCTGCATTGAACGCCTCTATCGTGACGTCCGGTTGTTCCGCCTCTACGAGGGCACCAGCCAGATCCACCAGCTGAACATCGCCAAGCTGACATTGCAGGGCGCCGGATGACTGCGAATGGGCGCGAACATGCATCGGTGACAGCGCCTTCCGGCGCTATGGCGTCACTCTTTAACCCGCGCTCCATCGCCGTGGTCGGTGCATCTTCCAACCCGGCCGCCATTGGCGGCCAACCCATCAGGCACTTGCTGGACCATGGGTACCCCGGGGTTCTGTACCCGATTAATCCCAAGTACAAGGAAATTCAGGGCCTGAAATGCTACCCGGACCTGGGGGCTTTACCGGAAGCGCCGGATCTGGTGGTCATTGCCGTGGCCGCCCGGATGGTCGCGGATGTTATCAGGCAGGCCGGCGACCGAGGTGCGCGCTTCGTCGTTGTTTTCTCGTCGGGGTATGCCGAGACGGGAACCGACGGCGAAGCAGCGCAGGCCGCCCTCCGGGACATCGCCAGCCAGGCCGGGATCACGCTGATCGGTCCCAACTGCCAGGGGCTGATCAATGCCACAGAGGACATTCCGGTTGGCTTCGGCACCCCCTATGCCGTCACCTATCGTCCCGGGGCAGTCAGCCTCAGTTCGCAGTCCGGCGCATTTGGCAACTCGCTGCTGATGGGGCTGAACGACGAAGGGATCGGCATCCGTCATTATATTTCCACCGGTAACGAGGCGGCCACGACCTCGCTGGACTGCATCAAGTACTTTCTGGGCGATCCTGAAACACGCGTTGTCGCAGGCTATGTGGAAGGCTTTCAGGATGCCTACAGGCTCAGAGAGCTTGGCGCGCAAGCACTCCAGTGCGGCAAACCGCTTGTGTTCTGGAAGGTTGGCAATACCGCGGCAGGGGCGAAAGCGGCGTCTTCCCATACCGCCAATCTCGCCGGCGCCTATGCCTATTACGATGCCGCATTCCGTCAGTACGGCATCGTCGGAGTCAGCGATATCGGAGACATGGCTGATTGCGTGCGCGCATTGCAGACTCAGCGCTGGCCGAACGGCGCGGGCATTGCCATCATCTCCTTGTCCGGCGGCGCCGGCATTGCCATGGCGGACCGCTGTTCGGAACTGGGCGTGGAGGTCGTGCAACTTCAATCCGCAACGGTGGATCAACTCAGGCCGCTATTGCCTGCGTTTGCAAGTCTTGATAACCCCGTGGATGTCACTGCCGGCGCGACCACCTCGCCGGAGCTGTTTGGCAACGCATTGCGCGTCGTTATCAATGACCCTTCGGTGAACATGCTCGGCTTGTGTCTGGCTGCAATCGGCGGTGAAACCGCAACGTACGTTGCGAAAGAGATCGCCGTTATCGCCCGGGAATCCGATATTCCAATCATGATCGCGTGGAATCCGGTGAAGGGTACCGCCGAGGAGGCGGCGCGGATTTTCGACCAGGCAGGCATACCCTGCTATTCGTCCCCCGTGCGCTGTGCACGGGGGTTTGGAGCACTCAGTCATTTTAGTGCCGCGCGGAGCAGGCAGGCAGATATAACCCCTTCCGGCCCGGGTGAAGCGCCTGCGATCCAGGGACAGGCCGAGGCGCTGAACGAGTTCGACGCCAAACGGTTTCTTGCATCTCACAACCTCCCGATCACCAGGGAACTGGTCGCCTTTACCGCGGATGAAGCTACTAGCGCAGCCAAACAGATTGGCTACCCGGTTGTCATGAAGGTGCTTTCCAGAGACATCCCTCACAAGTCGGACGCGGGAGGCGTGCGTATTGGCATCAGGGATGCGACAGAGGTGCGTGAGACCTACCAGGCACTGGCGGGCATTCCTGACAGGCTTGGCCCGCAGGTTAGGTTCGAAGGCGTTCTGGTGCAGGAAATGGTTCAGGGCGGAACAGAGGTGATCCTCGGCGCCGTGAATGATCCCGGCTTTGGTCCGGTGATCATGTTTGGCGCGGGCGGCATCTATGCGGAGGTCTTTGAGGATGTCGCGTTCAGACTGGCACCGCTTACCCGCAAGGATGCCGAACAGATGATCGCGCAAACCCGCATCAGCCGGATACTCAATGGCACCAGAGGTCGCGAGAAATCCGACCTTGACGCGTTAATGGAGGCGATAGTCCGGTTGTCGGACCTCGTCACGGCTGAAAGCCGGCGGTTTTCCGAAATTGATATCAACCCCTTGCTTGTGCTGCCGCAAGGGCACGGTGTCCGAGTGGTCGATGCGTATGTAAAGAGTGCCGTACGTTCGGCATAAAACCAACGACATTCAAAGAAATGTCACGGAGGAGAGCGATGAAAGGCAATATCCGATCGATGATGGTCCACGTACCGCTGGTTGCGGGCATGCTGGTAGCCGCGCCGTTAGCGATGGCAAGTGATTATCCAACCAAACCGGTAACGGTGGTGGTACCGTTCCCGGCCGGGGGAAGTACGGACCTGATGGCGCGTGCCGCATCGAGAGAGATGACGGACTTCCTCGGGGAGAACGTCGTGGTCGACAACAGAGGTGGCGGTGCGGGCACGGTCGGCATGGCCTCCCTCGCAAGGTCCAGAGCCGATGGCTATACAATCGGAATCGTGCCCGCGGCGCCGCTGGTGAACCAGCCGCACATGCGCGAGACGCCTTACAATCTGGATTCGTTTGAATATGTGTGCCAGCTGTTCTTCAGCCCTCAGGCGCTGGCCGTCAAACCGGATTCTCCATTCGAAAACCTTGATCAGCTGGTGTCCTATGCCCGCGAGAACCCGGGTGAGCTGACCTATGGAACACCTGGCCCGGGCACGCTGCCCCACCTGGCGATGGAGCAATTCCTGCGGCTGGCCGATATCGAAATCGAACATCTGCCGTTCACCGGCGATGGACCCGGAGCCACGGCCCTGATGGGTGGGCATATCGACCTCTACATGACCATGCCCACCGTCATCAACGACCGTGACTTTACCTCGCTTGCCGTGTTCAGCGATGAACGTGTCGACTCCATGCAAGGCGTTGAGACAGCCATCGCGCAGGGCTATGACCTGACTGCTGCCTGGTGGGGCGGTATCGTTGCACCGAAGGGTACCCCAGCGGCAATCACCGAACAGCTCTCCGAGAGCTGCCGGTACACGGCCGACCAGGAGCGCTTCCAGGAGACGCTGGATCGGCTCGGAACGCTGGTTCAGTATCTTGGTCCCGACGATTTCAGGGATCTCGTGCGCAGCGAGTTTGAAATCAACGGCCCGATTCTCAAGTCGGTGTTCAAGGACAACTGAGAATGGACGTTCGACGACTGGACATACTCTACGGGGCCGTCTTTCTGGCCGGAGCAGCCTTTCTTTACTGGATTGCGGTCGAGACCGGCATTACGGCTCGACGCATCGCAAGCGATCCGATGTGGTATCCGAAGGTGCTGCTCGTTCTGATGCTGCTCTGCTCCGGCTGGCTGATCGTCCGTGGTGTGCTCAGCCGTCAACGTGATCATGTCGGCGGTCTGGAGTGGCGGCGGCTGGCCGTCACTCTGGTCCTCAGTACCTTATCTCTACTGTTTTTCGCGCGACTCGGATTCGTGCTCATGTCGCTGATCCTGGTGCCCGTTCTCAGTTGGTCGCTAGGCTACCGTCGGCCTTGGCCGGTCGTTTTGACAACCGTCGGTTTTACGGCAGTGGTGTGGTGCGGTTTCACCTATGGGCTCGGGATAACTCCCCCGGCCCCCGACTTCATTTATCTCTCCCGTTAGGGTGTAGAGAGAATCTGAATCATGGATACATTTCTGGCCGCGCTTCAGATGCTGATGACACCGGGGACTCTTATTGCCCTGGTGGCAGGTACAGCGGTGGGAATCGTGGTGGGCGCCCTTCCCGGGCTCGGTTCCGTGCTCGCCATCAGCATGGCCCTCCCTCTGACGTTCGTGCTCGGTCCCGAGGTCAGCATTGCGCTTCTGCTCGGACTGTATTGCGGCTCCGTCTACGGCGGGTCGATCTCGGCCATCCTGATCAACACCCCTGGCACCCCGCAAGCCGCGGCGACCATACTTGACGGCTACCCCATGGCACGGGCCGGACGAGCCGATCTGGCGCTCGGCTGGGCGACAACGGCATCGGCGATAGGCGGGATCATAGCGACGGTCATTCTCGCCATTGCAGCACCGCTGCTGGCCAAGGTGGGTTTGCGATTTGGTCCCGTCGAGTACTTTGCCCTGGGTCTGTTCGCGCTGACGTGCATCGTTAGCGTGTCCCGGGAGAACATGGTCAAGGGCCTGCTTGCCGCGCTCGCCGGATTATTTGTCGCGGTGATCGGGCAGGATTCGGTAACCGGTCATCTGCGATTCCACTTTGGCTCGTTCGAGTTGTCCGGCGGAATCGGGATCGTACCCTTTCTGGTGGGTCTGTTCGCAATGTCGGAAGTGTTCTGGCGCGCCTCGCAACGATGGCTCCCACCTTCCGATAGCGCACACTCCGGCTTCAGATTTCCTGGCTTCGGGGAAATACGGTCGCGGGCAACCGTACTGATGAAGTCCTCGCTGATCGGAACATGGATTGGAACCCTGCCGGGTGTCGGTGCCACCGCTTCTTCTATGGTGAGTTACGCCGAGGCAAAGCGCAGCTCCAAGCACCGCGACAATTTCGGCAAGGGTGAACCGGATGGAATAATTGCCGCCGAAGCCGCAAATAACGCGGTGACTTCAGGCGCCATGGTGCCGACGCTGTCGTTGGGCGTTCCGGGTGATCCGGTTACCGCGATCATGCTCGGCGCGCTGGTCCTGCAAGGCATTACCCCGGGGCCCAGGCTGTTCACCGAAAACGCGGATCTGGTGCTGTTCATCTTCCTGACGCTATTCGTGGCAAATTTCGTGCTTTTCATTTGCGGTGCGCTAATGGCTCCCTTGTTCTCACGAATTCTGCGCGTTCCCGAGCCTTTGCTGCTGGGCTGTATCGTGGTGTTGATCGCCCTTGGTACCTACAGCATCAGTTCCAGTCATTTCGATCTCCTGATTGTGCTGATCGCCGGTGCC
Organism: Aquisalimonadaceae bacterium; assembly: GCA_040877625.1. GTDB lineage: Bacteria > Pseudomonadota > Gammaproteobacteria > Nitrococcales > Aquisalimonadaceae > Methylonatrum. The sequence continues at coordinate 126,951 of JBBDNK010000006.1, read as the reverse complement.
GTTGGCTTTCTATTACGCTGTAACGGCTTTCCGTTGGCACCGATCGTAATCGGCTTTGTGCTGGGGCCGATGGTCGAGCAAAGCCTGCGCCAGGGGCTGATTTTGACCCGAGGCAGCTTTGCCGAGTTCTTTACTTATCCCATCGCACTTTTCCTGTTTGTACTCACCGCGCTATTTCTGGCGATTCCCATGGTGAGAGGGCCCATGGCGAGGGTCCTGAAACGGAACGACTCAAGAGGGCCGAATCAATGACCAATACGTTTAATGCCTACATCCTTGAAGAAGCCAATGGCAAAAGCGCCGGACGCCTTGCCCGCATTGGTCTCGGTGAACTGGATGCCGGCGAGGTCGTGATCAAAACCACCTACGCCGGCGTGAACTACAAGGATGCGCTCGCCGGGACGGGCTCCGCGCCGGTGATCCGGCGTTTTCCCTGCATCGGGGGAATTGAAGCGGTAGGCGTCGTCACCGAGTCGGCCAGTGACGGATTCCGTGCCGGCGACGAGGTTATTGTGCATGGCCGAGGCCTGGGCGTGTCACACCACGGTGGCTTTTCCGAGTACGTCAGAGTCCCGGCAGCGTGGGTGCTGCATCTGCCGTCAGGGCTGGCAATGCATGACGCGGCGGCAATTGGTGTAGCGGGACACACCGCCGCGATCGCGGTGGATTTGATGGAACTCAACGGTCTGAAACCCTCGAACGGACCGGTTGCGGTGACCGGAGCTACCGGCGGCGTCGCCAGCCTGGCGCTCGATATGATGTCCGGTGCCGGGTACGAACTCGTCGCGGTTTCAAGAAAAAAGGACCGCCACGATTACTTGCGGGAACTTGGCGCAGCCGGTGTGATTGAGGCCCCGGCCCCAGACCAGCCGTCCAGGCCGATCGAGTCCGCGCAATGGGCGGGAGCAGTCGATGCGGCAGGGGGCCATCTGCTCGCCTGGTTACTGCGCGGCATGCGCCCACAGGGCACGGTTGCCTGCTTTGGCAATGCGGCGGGTATAAAGCTGGACATTACCGTTCTCCCCTTCATCCTTCGGGGCGTACGCCTGCTCGGCGTGAACGCGGATACGGATCCGGTCTACCGCCGGCATATCTGGAACCGAGTGTCTACCGATCTGAAACCCACCCGGTTGGAATCGATTGCGCAGTTCGTCACCCTGGATGAATTGCCGGATGTCTTCGAGAAGATGATTGATGGAGAAACCGTGGGGCGCTATGTGGTGAAGTTCCAGTAAACATGCCATCGGCAGGTACCCGGCCCCGGAAAACGCGTTGACGAAGCGTTTTCCGGGGCCGGACTTATCGGCCGGCAAATTGCGTCAGATAGACGGCGAGCTGCGGTACCAGAGCGATCACCACCCAGATCAACAGCAGCGCGACCAGGTATGGCCCCACCGCCCGGGCAATCTTCAGGTACGACACACCGGTTATGCCCGCCGCAACGTACAGGTTCAGCCCGAACGGCGGCGTAATGAAACCGATGGCGCCGCCCACCATGAACACCACCGCAAAATGGAACGGGTCTACACCTGCCGCTATCGCCACCGGCGCCAGAATCGGGGCCATGATGACGGTGTTGGGGATGGACTCAAGCAGCGTGCCGGAGATCAGCACCATCGCCATGCAGGTAAACAGAACGATGTAATACCCGCCCAGACCGCCCACGAACTGGGAAATCATCTGGCCGACGCCAATCACGGCGAACATCTGCTGCATCAGCAGCGAGATAGCCACCAACGGCATGATGATGCCGACGATGATACCGCTGCGCAGTATGACCTTGTGCAGGCTGCGCAGCTTTAGCTCACGGGTAACGCACACACCCATGAACAGGCAGTACATAACGGTGACTGCGGCAGCCTCGGTAGGTGAAAACGCGCCCGAATAGATCCCCCAGAGGACGATCGTGGCGGCGAGAACAGCAATACTCACGCCCGGCGTGCGCCGCGCCACGTTGCCCAGACTGAAGCGCTCGATCTGACCATACTGCCTGCGTCGACTGACAATAAAGCAGGCGATCAGCATGACGATCGTCATCAGAATGCCGGGAATAACACCGGCCAGAAACAGCTCCGAGACAGGGGTACTGGTCAGGTAGCCGTAAATGATGAAGAGAATACTGGGGGGGATGATGATGCCGACAACACCACCGGCCGCCGAGGTGGCCGCGGAGAAGCTCTCACCGTATTTCTGCTCCCGCATGTGCGGGTAGGTGATGGAACCGATCGTTGCCGTGGTGGCCGAATTGGAGCCACTGATGGCGGCGAACATGCCGCAGGTCATGATCGCCGCCATGCCCAGGCCGCCCCGCAACCAGCCGAGTACGGCGAGGGAGAAATTGGTCATGCGCCTGGCTATACCGCCACCGGCAATGAGGTCCCCGGTAAGAATGAACAGCGGCGCTGCCAGTAACGAAAAGCTGTTCAGCCCTTCAAACAGGCTGCTGCCGATACTCTGCAACGGAAAATCATAGATCAGATGGGCACCGAGCACCCAGATGGACATGATCACCAGTATCGGCGAGCCGAACACGAACAGCAGCCCGGCAAACAGCGTCAGCAACAGCAGTATGGATTCTTCTGCCATGATATTCCCCAGGCTCCTAGTCCAGCGCTTCCAGCCCGCCCCCAAGATCGAGGGGGCGGCCATTGATCAGATCACGGAAATCCTGCAACGCGTTCTGCAGGACACGGTAGACCAACAGTGTCCAGCCAATCGGCGTCGCAAGGTAGAACCACACGGTCGAAAGACTGACGGTGCCGGGTACGGTTGAGAAGTTGTTCGCCTGCACCCCAAGCAATTCGTAGGAGTAATAAATGGCAACAACAGCGAATATCAGGAAAAGTATGTAATCCACCTGCAGCGCCGCATACTGCGCGGCCCGGGGCAATCTCTGTCGAAATTCGCCAAAGGCCAGATGCGCGCGAATCTTCACACCGTAAGCGGCTCCCGGCCAGGTCAGCCAGACGAACATATAGGCAGGAACGGAAGTGCTCCACGCCGCCTGTTCATTAAAGAAGAACCGTCGCACCACCTCCACCGCGATGATGCCGGCACAGGCAACATATGCAATGAGAATGATGGTCTTCTCGAGGTTCGCATCCAGCCAGCGAAACGCGCTTGCTACAGGCCCGAACATGAAGTGTGCCTCTCGTCAGATACGCCTCCCGCAAGGCGGAAGGCGTAGGCAATGATCGCAATGCCGCCCGTTGGGATTCCCAACGGGCGGCTTCACCCTCAGGCAGGCAGCCACCAGCGCCGTGGCACGACGTTAATCTCCAACTCATCCTTGGGGAAGCGCTGCGCCACCGGCAGCATTTCCTTGTAGACGTCGAAGCCGGCCATCTCGTTGAGGCGGTTGCGGAGTTGCTCATACTCGGGCTTGTCCGGGTGCGCGATCTCCTCGGCTTCGGCGAGAACCTCCGAAGACAGGAAGTTCATTTCAGTGCCGCTCTTGCCGTAGATCGTCTCCGGCCCCGGGTTCGGCACGTCTCCAATGATGTAATGCCGCGCGGCGGAGAAGTTGTACATGACAACCTGCTGGGTCTGGTACGCGGACTCCATCACCGCATCGCGCAGTCCATCGGCGTCCAGCTTGTCCAGGGTGCGGATATTGATGGCGGTATGTTCCGTGCCGGGTATGAAGTTCAGCCCCACATACTTGGTGACGGCGGGGGCCATATTGAACGCCGCCGCGGCGCCGGCCCAGGTCTCCATGCCGTCGACCAGCCCCGAGCGGAGTGCATCCAGGGTCTCACCCCAGGCCACCGGAACCGGACGCATACCCAGCAGGCGTAGCGCGATCTGGCCGAACTGCGTGGCCGTGGCTCGAATTCGCGCATTGTTGAGCTGATCGAGGCTGGTGACAGCCGGCTTGTCGCTGAACTCCGAGCCCATCAGCACACCGCGCAACTCAGCGGTGGTGAACAGCATCTCCAGGTTGTGACGTTCACGGTACGGTTTGCGGAACAGCCGCTCCGACTCCGGGTTGAAGACGAAATCGTAGATCTGGCCCGGAGACTGGAACATGTACGGAAAATCCAGTGCATTGAGCCAGGGCGCGACGCTGGCGCCGTTCTGGGTGGAGTTGACGGTAATGTCGATCACCCCTTGCAGCGCCTGCTGGGCACAGGTGGTCTCCGCGCAAACACCGCCGGAATCCAGAACCTCGATCTGAATGGCACCGTCGGTACGCGCCTCGATATCACGAACAAAGTCCCACACGCCGACACGCTGGATATCATGCTGCCCATCGGTGTAGACCATCCCCAGGCGCAACTTGTGTTTCGGGGTGTTACGGGCGCGCTGATCCGCAAGCCGGCCCGCCGTCTGGGCCAGGGCACCGGCCGAATAGCTGCCGCCCAGTACCGCCGCGGCGCCAAGGGTGGCGGTCATGCCGTAACGGGATGCGATCCTCAGAAAGTCGCGGCGAGAAACGTCACGCTTCCCGGATTCGGGCGCGGCCCCTGCTGACACGCCGCCCTTGGTCTTTGCTCGATCATGATCTTGGGACATGTGTTCTCTCCTCCCGGCCAAGGCACGAGGCCGATTGCCTGTTGTTGTCGTCCGTCCATACAGGACAGATTTGCCCCCGGCATACACGAAATACGCCGGTCTCACCGCGAACCCCATGCCGAGGTCACCGCCGACACCACACCAAAAACCGCCGTCGCAGCAACCGGTGAGAACTCCGCATGGTCGTTAAAGCCACTTTACCTGATCTACTGGACCGAACATAAAGACGGCTCCAAAGACTGTCAACATATACCTTATAACTTATATAAGACATGACAGTGATCGCCGGTGTCCGGCTACAGTGCGTTTAGCGGAATTTTCAGATAGGACACCCCGTTTTCCTCCGGCAGTGGCATCTTGCCTGCTCGGATATTCACCTGAATCGATGGCAGAATCAGCCGCGGCATGGCCAGGGTGGCATCCCGCTTTTCCCGCATGGCGGTGAATTCACTCTCGGAAACCCCCTCCCGCACGTGAATATTGGCGCGCCTCTGCTCGGCCACGGTGGTCTCGCACTGATACTGGCGATTTTCGCCCGGGTAGTCGTGACACATGAACAGGCGTGTATCGTCCGGAAGTTCCAGCAAGCGCCGCGTTGAATGGTAGAGGGTAGCCGCATCGCCACCCGGGAAGTCGCAGCGAGCGGTGCCGACGTCCGGCATGAACAAGGTGTCGCCGACGAATACGGCATCGCCGATGATATAGGTCATATCCGCGGGCGTATGGCCGGGCGTGTACATGGCGCGCCCTTCCAGCCGGCCGATCCGGAAAGTATCACCGTCCGAGAACAGATGATCGAAATCACTGCCATTGGGCAAGAATTCCTTTTCGATGTTGAACACGTCGCGGAAGATCGCCTGCACATCGCGGATCCGCTCCCCGATCGCCAATTTGCCGCCAAGCTGCTCACGGATAAAGGGCGCCGCGGATAGATGATCGGCATGCGCGTGTGTCTCGAGAATCCAGTCCACGGTCAGCCTCTGGTCCCGAACGAACGCCACGACGCGTTCCGCGCCAGCGGTGGATGTTCGCCCGGACTTGCTGTCGAATTCCAGTACGGTATCGATAACAGCGGCATGACCGCCGGGCTCGTCGTAGACCACATAGCTGAAGGTCTCGGTATCCTGGTCGAGAAACGCTTTTACCTGTGGACGCATGACGGTCTCCCGTAGCAACTCAAAAACATTATGCTTGCGAACATAATATATCTATATATAATATTTTCAAGTCCATTAACTGTTACTACACAACGATGAATGCAGAGCAACTGGATATTGATCAGATGAGAGCTGCCGCGGGCGCCGCGACCGCCCTGCTGCGCTCGCTGGCGCATGAAGACAGGCTTCTGCTGCTGTGCCAGCTCTCGCAGCAGGAGCTCTGCGTCAGCGAGCTCGAAGAGCGCCTGGACATACGTCAACCCGGACTCTCCCAGCACCTGGGCGTCTTGCGACGCGAGAACCTGGTGACGACGCGACGGCAGGGCCGGCACATGTATTACCGCATAGCCGACGAGCGCGCCCTCATCGTCCTGCAGACACTTTACGGCCTCTATTGCACCGACGAACATGGAGACAACGAATGAGCATTGACTGGAACGCCTTCACGCCGTGGGCGGCCCTCGCGGGTGGCCTGCTGATCGGTCTGGCGGCGGCGCTGTTCATATTGCTGAACGGGCGCATCGCCGGCATCAGCGGCATCGTCGGCGGCCTGATTGCCCCGGTACGGGGAGATATTGGATGGCGTCTGGCATTTGTCGCCGGCATCCTGCTTGCGCCGACGGCGTGGATGATGTTCACCGCCTTGCCAGACATTCAAGTCGACGCCGGCTATCCCCTGGTCGTGATCGGTGGACTGATTGTCGGGCTTAGCACGCGCTATGGTTCCGGCTGCACCAGCGGCCATGGCGTGTGCGGACTGGCGCGCCTGTCACCGCGCTCCATTGTCGCCACCCTGGCGTTCACCGGCACGGCTTTCCTCACCGTGTTCGTGATCCGGCACTTGATTGGAGGTTGATTCGATGCAAAAGAGTCTGGTATCCGCATTTATTCTGGGGCTGTTATTCGGCGTGGGCCTGCTGGTATCAGGCCTGTCCAACCCGGCCAAGGTGCTCGCCTTCCTTGACCTGTTCGGGGCCTGGGACCCGTCGCTTGCAGTGGTCATGGCCAGTGCGGTGGTGGCCGGCGCAGTCGGTTTTCTGGCCATCCGGGGCAGGCATCGTTCGCTGCTCGGGGAACCACTGCGCCTCCCGACCAACCGTAGCCTTGATTCCCGGTTGGTTCTGGGCAGCCTCGGTTTCGGCGTCGGCTGGGGCCTGGTCGGTTTCTGTCCCGGGCCTGCGCTTGTGGCGCTGGGCGCGGGCGAGATCAAGGCCGTGGTGTTCGTCGCCGCCATGCTCGCCGGCATGGGCTTGTTCGAGATATTCGAGCATCGCGGCGTCGCGGGGTCGCGGCGGAAGGTATAAGGTGGCGGCAGCGTTATTCCACCGCGACATCCTGGAACCCGGCTACCGTTCTCAGCCATCCCCGCACATCGGCCGCAGGCACCGCGGGCGAATAGAGAAAGCCCTGGGCTGCGTCACAGCCCAGGCGTCTGAGCCGGGTTTCCTGAGCACTGGTCTCAACACCTTCGGCAATGACGAACAATCCAAGCGCGTCGCTCATGCGAATCAGGGATTCGGTAATGGCTCGCTGACGGCCATCGGTTCCTATCGCCGAGACGAAACTACGGTCGATCTTCAGCGTGTGGAACGGCAATTGCGCGAGGGAGCCGAGGGAGGAGAAGCCGGTACCGAAGTCGTCGATCGAAAATCGCACGCCCAGTTCCACCAGGCTGTTCATGATGCGGTTGGCCGCGGCAAAATCGCTGCCGAGGCTGGTTTCGGTAATCTCGATGCCCACGATTCCGGGATCGAGTCCGGCGGAAATCACCTCCCGCCGGTACGCCTCCTCAAACGCTGAACTGCGAAACTGGTGTGCCGAACAGTTGACCGAGACCACCGGCACAGACAGGCCGTCGGCAAGCCACGCCTTGATCTGGGCCGCAACCTTTCTCAACACCAGAAGGTCCAGAGCCAGTATCAGCCCGGTCTCTTCCGCCAGCGGAATGAACGCGTCCGGCGCCACCAGTTGGCCATCAGGCTTTTCCCAGCGGACAAGCGCCTCCAGGCCGACAAGCGACCGATCGGCAAGAGAGCGCTGCGGCTGGAAATAGGGAACCAGCTCGCCCGCCTCGATCGCATCGCGCAGCGCCTGCTCCTCATGGACGCGAACGCGCATCTGCGCACCCAGCTCCCTGGCGTAGAAGGCGTATTCACAATCCGGCGTACGCCGGGCATGGTCCCTGGCCGTATGCGCGGCCTGTAGCAGATCTTCAGCCGTGGAACCGTCTTCCGGATAAAGGGCTATGCCGATCTTCACACTGCTGCTGATCATGGCGTCATCGGCCAGCCGAAACGGCTGGTCGAAGACGGACTGAAGCCGCCGCAACGCATCGGCGAGGCTGATATCGTCGATACTCAGCACCACCAGCAAGCCGTCACTATGACTTCGGCCGACCAGATCCCGCGGGCCAACACAGCCGTTCAGGCGCTCTCCAATGCACCGCAGCAACTGGTCGCCGCGCGCGAACCCGTAAGCCTCGTTGATCTGGGTCATACCCCGTACATCCAGATAGGCCACCGCGAAGCGACCCTTTCTCCTGCGCACCCCGGCAATGATCTGCTCCAGGTAGGCCATGACCTGGTATCGATTGGGAAGGCCGGTTATCTGATCGTGGGTGGCCAGGTGGTGCAGGCGTTGTTCGGAATCCTTCTCCTGACTGATATCGAGAGCAAAACCGTCCCACGCCACCGAGCCGTCATCGAGCCGTCGCGGCTGCGACATGAGCTTCAGCCAGATTACAGGTCCGTCGGGGACGCGAAAACGCACTTCCATGTCGATCGGGGTGAGCAGGCAGTGCGATCTTCCGATCTCATCCTCAAGTTCATGCCGCTCGGGCTCAAGGACACCCCTGAAAAAAGCACTCGGGTCGGCTCGAAGCACGTCAGGATCAAGTCCGTAGCGCTGGAACAGACCGCCGGCAAGAAACGTGTAACGGTCTGTTCCGTCGGGCGTTCTGACTCTCTGATAGACAAACCCCGGGAGCGACTTCGCCAATGCCCGAAAGCCGGTTTCCTGGGCATCATGCGCCTTGCCAATGTCAGGCGCATCACCAGTCTCGGTAACATCGCGGACGATGCTGATGGAGGCATAGGGCTCGCCGTCATCGTCGTAAATGAGCTGGACCAGATGCTCGGAGGGAAACCTCGCGCCGTCACGACGACGCATCCAGTAGTGACTGTGGTAACTACCGGAGCCCTGGTAGAGCACCCGGTCGCTTTCCTCCCCGAAGGCCTGATAGGACTGTTTATCGACGTGCAGAACTTCGGTCTCGCAACCGATCAACTCGCTGGGTCGATAGCCGAATACGCGCTCGATCGCCGCGTTACAGGCAAGGATTTTCCTGGTGCGTATTTCAACGAGCAGCACCGGATTGTCTCCGGCAAGAAACACCGCCTGCAGCAGTCCTTCAGAGGATATTTGATAGCGATGATCGTTGGTGCCGACGGGAGCAGTAATTTTGTGTTGGCGCTCCGTCACGCAAGCACCTCGGCCACCTATATACTCGGCGTTGCCTTCGCCCGCCGAGTAATCGGCGGATGTAGGCGCCGTGCGTGAAAACTTGAGGGGATCCACCACAGGCGGCTCCTGCGGTGCGAAATGCACCAGCCCCCATAAGAGCGCACTATCTTTCCTTCGTCAAGAGACCTCGGCCTTGAACCGGAATCTGATTCATCCGCCTGAGAATCGCACGGCAGACACTTTAACTTAATGCGAAGATTCACCTACAAACCGGTTACGAAGCGAACCCACGCCGGAGATCTCGATCTCGACCTCATCACCCGGCTTGATGTCAGGCGATGCGCCTTCCGTCCCCATCCAGATGACATCGCCAGGATACAGGGTGATATAACGCGTAATGGCACTTATGTAGCTGGCCACGCCGAACAGCATCTCGCTGGTTCTAAACCGTGTGGTCGTGGCCCCATTCACCCTGACGATCGTCTCCAGGCTGTCAAGGTCAACATCCGTCTCGATCCATGGCCCCATCGGCTTGAACGTGTCGGCATTCTTTGCGCGCCACAGCGTCCGGTCCGATTTCTGCCAGGTCCGCTCGGAGACGTCATTGCCGATTGTGTAACCGAGCACGCAGGACAACGCATCCTTTTCGCTCAAATGCCTGGCCTGCTTGCCGATTACGACAACAAGCTCGCCCTCATACTGTACTTTTTCAGTTGCATCGTGCGGAATGACCACCTTGTCGCCATGCGCAATCAGCGCATTTACCGCCCGGTAACCAACGTCGGGTTTTTCGGGCAGCACCGGAGACTCACCGCGCATCCGCGCCTGCTCCATGATGTGAGCAGTGTAATTGAGCCCCACACAATAAAAGGTGGGGGGAATGACGGGCACCTCAATCCTTACCGTATCGAGTTCATGCACGTTGCCGGTGCGCGAATAACCTCGGAACGGATCTCCCGAAACCTCCAGAATTCGATCATCCTCCAGGATTCCGTACGACACCTGTTGGCTCTGTGAATATCTGATCCAGCGCATTCGGTTACCTCGGTCGCTGTTTATCGCAATTGCGCTGCGTTCTTGCCTTCCAGTGCTGAAAGGACGATCTGGGCCGGGCGCTCCAGGTGACGGTTGACGACGTCTCTGATCCTCTCCACGTCCCGCTCCTTGAGACATGCCACCATTTCGTGGTGTTCGGCCTGGGCCTGCATCCTTTGATGGACGGTATCCAGGTAAAGACGGGTGTAAATTCTCATCTGCCCCCGGAACAAGCCCGCCAGCTGCATGACTTTCGGATAATTGCTCAAAGCATATATTTCCTGGTGGAACTGGCCATGCAGGCGGTTCCAGACGTCCTTGTCGGCCGTCTGATCCATCTGTTTGAGAATGGATTCCAGCAATGCGATTTTCTCTTCGGAATCCCAATTGACGACCGCCGCCGTGGCAGCGGTTTCCTCGAGGGGGCCACGAATCAGGAATATTTCCCGAACTTCGGCCGCGGATAGTGCCTTAACCACAACGCCCTTGTTCGGAAAGAACTCCACCAGCCCCTCAGCCTCCAGGTTCCGAAGCGCTTCGCGAACCGGCAAGGCACTGATTTTAAATTCCTTGGCGAGATCAACAATACTAAGACGGGTTCCCGGCTGCGCCCCACCGGAAAAAATACGCTCGCGCAACTGTTCGACGACAATCTGCGTCAGGCTTTTATAGGCTTGCAAGACACCACCATGCGTTAAAAATCACGATCCATGATTGCTCGCCTGCGCGCGACCACCTGCACAAACGAGATTCAACAGTCCTTATTCTACTCCATTCACGTTGCGTCCAGAATCAGCATCCCCGGATGACCACGCGCTGAACGGAGGCTCCGCCCGACTGAATCACGCTCTGATACAGCCCATGCCACGAGATCCATTTGTGATTTTGGCGTTGAGTCATATGTCATATATGATATCTCACAGCAATACAGAACCTGTCAACTTGTCGCGCGAGCCTGAGACGCAAAGCCGCTTGCTGCACCAGCCTTCAACACCAGGGAGCAGAACTGACGTGAATTCCCAGACTCCGATTGTCCAGAGTGAACGAATGGTAATTGCCAAGGAAAGCGGTCATCAACTCTATGTCCGCAGAAAAAAACGCGCCGATCTGGAGGCCTTCGGCCCCGCACGGACGTTGCTCCTGATTCACGGAGCGACCTATCCCGCACACGCGACCTTCGATCTGGCGCCGGACGGCCAGCCGTCGTGGATGGATGACCTGGCCGAAGCCGGTTTTGATGTGCATACCGTCGACCTTGCCGGCTACGGCAAATCAGGTCTGCTGCCCGCAATGAACAAACCCCCGCAGGATGGTGAACCTTTGCTGACCACCCGTGAGGCGGTCGCCGATATCGAAAGTGTTGTCGACGCCATCTGCGACGCCCGGGATATCGACCAGGTGTGCCTGATCGGCTGGTCCTGGGGTTCAACCATCGCGGCGGTGTACGCGTCCCGGCATGCCGCGAAGGTTGCCAGGCTTGTGCTGCATGCGCCGCAATGGCTACGCAACCCACCACCCGCCGCTAACGGGGGGCGCCTTGGTGCGTATCGCCAGGTCACCATCGCCGACGGTCTTGATCGATGGCTGGGTGCCATTCCAGAGGCCGAACAGGAACACCTGGTCCCCGTCGCATGGCGTGAAGCCTGGGTCGCAATGAACTTCCTGCACCGCTCAGCGGAAACGGACAGCCTTGTAACCCTGGCACCAAACGGGGTGCTGAAAGACAGCGCCAGCTACTGGGCGAGCGGCCGCCCACTCTATGACCCGTCCACGATCACATCGCCAACCTTGGTGATCGTGGGCGAATGGGATCGCGACACGCCGCTATCCATGTCCACCGCGGTTTTCGAGCAGCTTACCGAAGCAACCGAGAAACGGCTGGTCTGCGTAGGAAGAGGCACTCACATGCTGATGCTGGAAAGGAACAGGTCCCAGCTTTTCGATGAGGCCAGGCTTTTCCTGCTCCAGGCCTGACCGAGCGCCGGCGGCGACTATGTTGACAAGCATGGCATATCATATACGATATATTTTGATTCGTAATTGAGCGGCGATAGATCGCAAGTGATTGGTTTATCACTTTTCCCAGCCCCTCGTATTGTTAAATGCCCGGCCAATCGGACGTTCGCACACGGGCCTTGAAGAGAGAAATAAGATGCAGATCCCGATCAAGAAACTTTCCAATGAAGAAATGCTGCAGCGCGTCGCCCGCTACGAGAAGCTTCAATATCCAGCGGACCGCTACCCCGACAGTCAGCTGCCGGGCCATGAACGAAAGAACCTTCTCGTCATCGGCACCGGACTTGTTGTGGACGGCGGCAAGGATCCCCTGTCGGCAATACCGATCAACGAAGGGTTTACTCTCTCGTACGTCAAGGCAAAGCCCGGCAATGGGCCGATCCTTCACAATCACGACACCAATGAAACGTTCATCGCTATCAAAGGTAACTGGCGGGTCATCTGGGGTGCCGATCAGGAACATTCGATCGACCTGGATCCGCTCGATGTCTGCTCCGTCCCACCCTTTGTTCCACGGCGCTTTATCAATCTCACACCCGAGGAAGGCGCCGAGGAGGGATTGCTCATGGCAATCCAGGCCGGCGATCAGCCAAAGGCGGAATGGCTCGACAAGGATGCCGAAGGCAACGTCGTAACACGATTCAGCCAGGCCTGATGTCGACACCACCCCGCAGGTCTTCGTGAAGGAGTGCCGATGAGTAACGAGCGCCCCGTCGCCCTTGTCACAGGGGCATCAGTCGGAATCGGCAGGGCAATTGCCACGACCCTCGCCACGCGCGGCCATGACCTGGTTCTGGCGGCACTTGACCGTGATGAACTGCGGGACACCGAGAAGGAAGTCGCTCAACACGGCGCGCGTTGCGTCTGCCTGGGGTTTGACCTTGCTGATGTCGGCGCGGTCCGAAATGTTTTCGCTAACGCGCTGGAACAGGCAGGGCCGATCAACGTGCTCGTCAACAACGCCGCCATTCCGCTCCACAAACCGGCTCTGGAGGTGACGGAGGACGAGTGGAATGCCGTTGTGGATGTCAATCTTCGCGGTACGTTCTTCATGTGCCAGGCAATGGCTCGGCACCTGCGGGAGATCAAGCAGCCGGGGCGCATCGTCAACATCAGTTCAACGCACGGCCTGGTTGCGCTGAAGGACCGATCCACCTACGGCATTACCAAGGCAGGCCTGATCCATATGTCGCGCATGCTGGCGATCGAATGGGCCGAGTACGACATCAGAGTCAATGCCGTCGCTCCCGCGACCATCTCGACCCCCTCGCGCGAAGAAGCGCTGGCGGCCTCCGGCAAGCGGGAGTTCATGGTGAGCCGAATCCCGCTCGGGCGCTTTGGTACCGCCGAAGAAGTTGCCGGCGCCGTTGCCTACCTGGTCAGCCCGGAAGCGAACTTCGTAACCGGCCAGACCATCGTGCTCGACGGCGGGCTGACCGCAGTGTGAAGAAAGAGTTGCCCCCTCGACGGCAGTCGAGACCAGCAACACGTTTGTCAAAAGAAGAAGCTATTGGAGAACCTTATGAAATCCCTCATCAAGTATACGTTCGTCGCTGCGCTGGCTGGTGCCATTGCAGCCTCGGGCACATCCTTCGCACAGGAAACGCCGCCTCGCCCGACAATGTCCGCGGCCAGCCAGAGCCCCGGCAGCCTCTACGTCACCTATATCGCTTCATGGATCAACCAGGTCACGAAGGGCTTCAACGGGCTGTCTATTTCTCAGGAGCCCGGCGGTGCCGCCCAGAACATCGTTCTCGTCCATAACGGCGACACCGATTTCGGCATCACCAACAGCCTGCAAGGCTATCAGGCCGTGCACGGATTCGGCTGGACAAACGGAACCGTTTACGACGGCATCGCCGCTCTCCACGCCGCCTACCCGGCCTGGCTGTCGATCTTCACGACCGCCAACTCCGACATCCGCACGCTGGAGGATCTTGAAGGCCGCGAGGTTGCGGTGGGGCTTCCAGGCAGCGGGAGCCAGGTCGTGTCGGGTGCTCTATTCGAACATCTCGGCATCAATCCCGGCCGTACCGTGACCGCCAGTTGGGAAGACACCGGCGGCATGCTACGCGACGGCCTTGTCGACGCCGTGTTTTACCTTGCCGGCCATCCCGCAGGCTTCATCCAGGAGCTCCAGATCGGGCGAGACCTGCGATTCATCCCGATCGGCAGTGATAACATCGACAGCTTCCTGGAAGAATTTCCGTACTACGCACAGGGCGTATTGCCCGAAGGCCTGTACGAAAACGTCAATGAAGACATCAGAACCATCGGACTGATGAACTTCATTTTCGCAAGCCCCGACCTGCCGGATGACTTCATCACGACGCTGCTGGAGACCGTCTACGCCAATGTCGATGGCCTGGAGAGAGGTCACCCCAACTTCGTGAACACCAACTTCGAGAATGTTCGCAACATTCCGATCCCGTTCCATCCCGCCGCCAAACGCTTCTACGAGGAAAAAGGCGTTCCCATGAACGTGGCGCCTGCACCGAAATAAGACCGATAAAAATCAGAACGGGAGTGCCTAGGTCTTATGCAAAGGCCAAGGCACTCTTCCTTCATTTCGCCGATGCAGCTGTTATCTGCCGGAGCATCCCTGGGGGAGTCGCGAGATGGACGAGATAAAGACTATCGAGTTCGAGAGAAACAAGCGGACACTGATCGGCCCTGCCGCGACTCTGGTCACGTTGATATCGGTCTGCACGGCAGCGTTTCACATCTACGCCCTGGGGATATCTTCGCCCGGCGTGATGAATCTGCGAGCGCTGCATCTACTGGTCGGCTTCATCCTGGTACCGCTCATTTATGCGGGCTGGCTGAACGCCAGAGAACGGCCGCACTGGTCGGATTACATTCTGATATTGGGCGGCATTGCCGCTACCAGCTATTTCCTGATCGAAGGCCCGAACATGCAGTGGCGATACGGCGTAGCGCCCACGCAGCTTGATCTGGTGTTCGGCGGCCTCACACTGGGACTCATTCTGGAGATTACCCGCAGAGCCATTGGCTGGCCGCTGGTCATCATCATCGCCGTACTGATGCTGTACGCCCTGTTCGGCGACTGGGCGCCGGGAATGCTGCAGTCACGCTCATTCTCCCTGCGCAGAACAATCAGCTTCCTTTATAGCATGGACGGCATCTACGGTATTCCGCTCGGGGTATCGTCGACCTACGTCTATCTCTTCATTCTGTTCGGGGCGATGCTCAGGCTTTCCCGAACCGGCGATTTTTACATGGATTTGGCCTACAGTGTCGCCGGCCGCACGCGCGGCGGGCCAGCCAAGGTCAGTGTCTTTGCCAGCGCCCTGTTCGGTACCATCTCGGGCACCGGCATCGCGAATGTGGTCACTACCGGGACCATGACCATCCCGTTGATGAAACGGACCGGGTTCCGTCCCGTGTTCGCCGCCGCGGTCGAATCGGTGGCGTCCACCGGCGGCCAGGTCATGCCGCCGATCATGGGCGCCGGCGCCTTTCTCATGGCGGAATTCACGCGTGTTCCGTATGCCTCGATCATCATTGCCGCAACGTTGCCGGCGCTCCTGTTCTTCCTCTCGGTATTCCTGATCGTGGATATCGAGTCGGCGAAGCAGGGGCTCAAGGGGCTGAAAAAAAGTGAACTTCCCCGCTTCCTCACCGTCATGCGGCAATGGGGCCATCTGTCGATTCCCATTCTGGTACTGATCTACATGCTGGTCGTTGAAGGCACTTCGCCAATTCGCGCGGCACTGTTCGCCATGGGAACAACCTTCATCGTCTCCTGGGTACGCGTGCAATCGCGCCTGGGGTATCGGCGTCTGATCGAGGCGGCGGTGGATGGGTCCAAAGGTGCCCTGGAAGTCATCGTGGCCTGTGCGTCCGCGGGCGTCATCGTCGGTCTGTTTTCGCTTACCGGCATCGGTGTGCGTCTTTCCTCTGTAGTCATGGCGCTGTCGGACGGCATCGTGTTGATTGCGCTGATACTGAGCGCAGTCGTCACGATCATCCTCAGCATGGGCCTGCCCGCGACCGCCGCGTATATCGTTTCGGCGTCGATTATCGCCGGTGCACTGACGGACCTCGGCATCAACGCCCTGGCCGCCCATCTGTTCATCTTCTATTTCGCCTGTCTGAGCGGCATTACGCCACCGGTCGCGCTGGTTGCGTTCCCCGCCGGCTCCATCGCCGGCGCCAACCCGTTTTCTGTCGGCATCATGGCGTTCAGGCTGGCCATCGTCGCCTTCATCATTCCGTTCATGTTCGTGTACGCCCCCGCATTGCTGATGGACGGCACGGTGATCGAAGTCCTCGCCGCAACGCTGACCGCCATCCTCGGCGTCTGGGCCTTCGCTGGCGCGCTGGGCAGCTGGCTCCTTGGCAGAGAAATGAAGCTGTGGCTGCGTATCCCGTTCGGTCTGGGTGCACTGACCCTGGTCTTCCCCGGCGTAACCTCGGACGCCATAGGCATCAGCCTCATCGTCGCGGTCATACTTCTGCAATGGCGCTTGCGGCCCGCGCACCAACCCGTAATGTAAAGAAGCGTTCCGAAGCGGAACAGGAGAAAAGCCGATGTCGGTAACCTTGCAACAAGCCCTGTCCATCACTGAAAGTGCCCTGAGCAAAGGCAAGGAGCTTGGTCTGTCACCGTTGACCGTCGCCGTGCTGGACCAGGGCGGGCATATCGTTTCACTCCTGCGGGATGACAATTCAAGCCTGCTGCGGCCGGATATCGCCGTCGGCAAGGCCTGGGGCGTGCTCGGCATGGGCTTTGGCGGCAAGGAACTGGCGAGGCGCGCGGCGAATACGCCTCAATTCTTCTCGTCCCTTTCCGACATGTCAGGCGGCAGAATGGTACCGGTGCCCGGAGGCGTGTTGATTCGCAACAGCGAAGGCGCAATCATCGGATCAGTCGGCATCAGTGGCGATACCTCCCTCAACGACGATGTCTGCGCTGTTCACGGCATCACGGCCGCCGGCCTGGTACCGGACAACGGAGAAAGTCGAGACTGATGGCACGGAAGGACCCGCGCGCGGCGCCGGATGAACGCTGCTTCGACACTGTCATGCCCCCGTGGATAGCTGATATCGTTAACGAAGACACGTTAGCGGGAGCATTTCATGGATCTCGGCAAGCTGCATGACCGCGTCGAGCATGCCTGGCAGACAGACATACAGCCAGAGCTGGAGCAGTACATCCGTATCCCCGCAAAGTCCCCGCACTTCGATGCCGAGTGGGAAGCCAACGGCTACATCGAAGAGGCCATCAGCCAGGCAGAGGCCTGGTGTCGGCGACAGGCCACCGGCGACATGGCCGTTGAGGTGATCCGCCTGCCCGGCCGCACGCCGGTGTTGCTGATCGAGATTGCCGGCGAGGCCGACGGAACGGTGCTGCTCTATGGCCACCTCGACAAGCAACCGGAGATGACCGGCTGGGCCGACGGACTGGGGCCCTGGACGCCGGTGCTGCGCGACGGTCGACTTTATGGCCGCGGCGGCGCGGATGACGGCTATGCGGTGTTCGCGTCACTGACCGCCATCATGGCGCTGCGGGAACAGAACGTGCCGCATGCGCGCTGCGTCATACTCATTGAGACCTGCGAGGAAAGCGGCAGCTACGATCTGCCCGCCTACATCCAGCACGTGTCCGCCCGGATCGGTGAACCGGATCTGGTGATCTGTCTGGATTCCGGCTGCGGCAATTAC
The DNA here is from genome assembly GCA_040877625.1 of Aquisalimonadaceae bacterium. GTDB lineage: Bacteria > Pseudomonadota > Gammaproteobacteria > Nitrococcales > Aquisalimonadaceae > Methylonatrum. The sequence goes on along the minus strand of JBBDNK010000006.1, from coordinate 109,078 downwards.
GATCAGCTCTGGTGCACCACGTCGCTGCGGGGGATCGCCAGTGGCGTGCTGCGGGTGGATATCCTGGAGGAAGGCGTGCACTCCGGTGATGCCAGCGGCGTGGTGCCCTCCAGTTTCCGGATCGCCCGCGAACTGCTGGGCCTGCTGGAGGACAGCGCCACCGGCACCATCCGCCCGGCCGGTCTGATGGCGGAGATTCCCGCCGTGCGGCGAGAGCAGGCTGCCGCGGCGGCGGCGGTGCTGGGGGATACGCTCTACCGCCGGTTTCCCTTTGTCCAGGGCGCAACCGCCACCACCACCGACCTGACCGAACTGGTGCTGAACCGCACCTGGCACCCGGCGCTGGAGATCATCGGCAGCGCCGACCTGCCGGCGCTGGACCAGGCGGGCAACGTACTGCGCCCCGGCACGGCGCTGAAACTGTCCCTGCGCCTGCCCCCCACGGTGAATGCGGAGGCCGCGAGCCAGGAACTGAAAGGCCTGCTGGAGGCGAACCCACCCTATGGCGCCAGTGTGCGGTTTGAGCCCGACCAGGCGTCCACCGGCTGGCATGCACCACCGCTGGCGCAGTGGCTGACACGTAGCCTGGATCAGGCATCACGGCAGTGCTTCGGCGCGCCGGCCATGAATATGGGCGAAGGCGGCACCATCCCGTTCATGGCCATGCTGGGAGAAGCCTATCCCAGGGCCCAGTTCGTCATCACCGGGGTTCTGGGGCCCCACTCCAACGCCCACGGCCCCAACGAATTCCTGCACCTGGCCACCGCCCGCCGCCTGACCAGCGCCATGGCGCTGGTGCTGGCGGACCACGGTGCCCTTCGCGGGGAAACCGCGGCAGGCGGCGGAGACTGATCAGAACCTCAGGTGGCAAACAGCCCCTGAGCGAGTCCTTGCGTCAACGCGTCCGCCGGCAGAGGCCTGGAGAACAGGTAGCCCTGCGCATGATCGCAACCACTACCGCGCAGAATGTCGAGCTGATCCGTTGTCTCCACGCCCTCGGCAATCACGGTCATTCCCAGGCGATGGGCCATGGCGATTATTGCATCCGCAATTGCCGCGCTGCTCTGGTCGGAGGTGATCTCGGACACGAAAGACCGGTCGATCTTCAGGGTATCGATGGGGAAACGCCTGAGATAGCTCAGGCTGGAATAACCGGTGCCGAAGTCATCCAGCGCGATATGCACCCCCATGTCCTTGAGCTCAGACATGGCGTGGATAGCTGAGTCCACATCCTGTATCAGCATGCTTTCGGTCAATTCGATCTCCAGTTGACAGGGGTCGACACCAGTTTCCTGGAGAACACGTGCCACGTGGCGGGCGAGATCCGGTTGGCGGAACTGGCGCGCGGAAATATTGACCCCGATATGCGCGGGCGCGACCCCCTTATCGAGCCAGACTCTCTGCTGAAGACACGCAGCCTGCAGAACCCACTCGCCAATGGGCAGGATCAGGCCCGTCTCTTCCGCAATGGGGATGAACCGCGCGGGGAGCAGCATGCCCTTGTCGGGATGCCTCCAGCGGAGCAGTGCCTCCGTCCCGGAAAACCCGCCTGTGCGCAGATCGATCCGGGGCTGGTAGTGCAGCTCAAATTCACCGCGTTGCAGTGCCTTGCGCAACCCTGCTTCCAGGGGGAGCCACTCTGGGTCCCAACCGCCAGGATCCGGGGTATAGGCATGGACATCGTTGCGGCCCTGCGCCTTGGCCCGATGTAGCGCCGTACAGGCGTGCTTGAGCAACTCGTCGGCATCGGTCCCATCGTCCGGGTAGATCGCGGCGCCGATACTGCAGGTCACGAAGAGCTCCTGACCGGCAACGTCGACAGGCTGCGCGATAGCGTCCAGAATGCGCCGCGCCGTCCGTGTCGGATCCACCGCCCTCGGCCCTGACAGCACCATCGCGAATTCGTCACCACCGATGCGCGCCACCGTGTCCGTTTGATCTATCGCAGCAACCAGTCGCGTGGCGGCGATCCGAAGCACTTCGTCGCCGCCAGCGTGCCCCAGAACACTGTTCACCAGCTTGAAGCGGTCCAGGCCGATGAACAGGACGATCACCTGTTGGCCACTGCGGCCCGCTGAATCAATGGCCTGATTCAGGCGGTCGCATAGCAGAATGCGATTGGGCAGGCCAGTCACGCTATCGTAATACGCGAGATGGCGAATGCGCTCCTCCGTCGCCTTGCGCTCACTGATATCGTCCACGTAAACGAAACTGTATTCCTCGCCTTCGTATTCGAAATAATTGGCGGAAATTTCTACCGGAATGCCATGACCATCGCGGTGACGGTGGATCGACTCCAGGCGCACCGAACGCTGGGCTTTCAACCGGTCCCATAGCGCCGGCCAGTCCCCCTCGGCTATCCGGGGATCAATCTCGTGGACCGGCATGCCCACCAGTTCTTCCCGCGCATAACCGAGATGCCGACAGGCGGATTCATTGACGTAACGCACGCGACCATCGGCGTTCATCTGGAACACAATCCCCTGGGCATGATCGACGGCGAACTGTGTCATGCGCAATGCCTGTTCCGCCTGTATCCGGTCGGTGACATCGTGGGCTGAAGGAACCAGGTAGAGAATTTGCCCCTGACGGCCGTATACGGGATGCAACGTAAAGTCCATCACCCTTAGGCGGCCGGCGCTGTCCCGGAGTGTCATGTCGAAACGCGAGGATTCGCCCTTGGCTGCCTGGCGGATCGCCTTGCGCAGACGCCGGCGGAGCGACGCGGAAAAGGCCCACCAGGGGGTGGCCGCGAAATGCTTCCCCAACACCTTGTCATGGTTGCCGCCAATAGCCTCGAGCGCAGCCCGGTTAGCGTAGAGCAGCGCGCCTCCAGTTGTCAGCAAGCCGACGAATACGCTCGGGCTGAGCCCGTCCATGATTTCGCGCAGGTAGTCGTGATAATTGTGGTCGGATTCCCCGGCCTGCCCGGGATTCAATGCATCAACAACCGCCGCCTTGCTGTGCTGACCTTTTCCGGCATCTATCATTTTCTTTCTCTTCGTGGGCCATTTCTGCGGGAACATATTCCCGAATGTCGCAGGAGAAATCAGGTACGGCGTCGCGAAAATAACTGATATGAACAATAATTTCCTGTCCCGCCATTCTGCCGAGGTGCATCCGATACGCCGGGCGCGCTGGTGACGGTCTCGTTATCCCGGCTAGACCATGGGCAACCAGCCGCATGGAGGGTGCCGCCGCCGGAGAGCGCTATGAACTCCTGCCGCCCTGCGAGGACTGCGGCCTTTCATACGGTGTGGGCACGTATTGCACGGAAGGCGTTCGCTGGACAGGCTGGGGGAAAAGGGACATCAGCCGGTAGATGTCCTCCGGCATTTCATCGCTGACGGAAATGCCCAGCGCCCGCGCTTCCCTGACGCTGATCGGATGGTCGTGGGTCCACACACCCTGGCTGAGCTTGTCGGCAAGCTCGTTGGCCTTGTCCTCGGGCACCCGGCCGGCCAGCAGCTCGACCACTTCCGCCCTGATCTGCTGCAGCGCCTTTTCACCAATATCGGCCATGATCAGGGTCTTGTCCTCGATTTCGTTGATGTCCTTTGTCTTGACGACCTTGATGAGTGATGCGGCCGGATACCGGCCAAGTTGCGGGTCCACCGGCCCCAGGACGGCGTGGCTGTTCATGACGATTTCGTCCGCCGCGAGCGAAATCAGCGTACCCCCCGACATGGCATAATGGGGCACAAACACGGTCACCCTGGCCTTGTGCGTCTTGATTGCCCGGGCAATCTGCAGGCTGGCCAGCACCAGGCCGCCGGGCGTGTGCAGCACCAGATCAATGGGCACTTTTTCATCGGTCAGATGAATGGCGCGGATCACATCCTCCGCATCATTGATATCGATGTATCGCAAGAGGGGAAAACCAAGAACGCTCATGGTTTCCTGCCGATGGACGAGCAGAATGACTCGGCTATTGCGTTTGCGTTCGATACGGTACATCAGCCGCAGGCGGGCACTTTCCAGCATCTTCTGCCGCACCCACGGCTGCATCATGGCGAATATCAAAAATATCCAGAAAATCTCGCCTATACCGCCCATGCCATGCTCCTCCGAACACCCGAACCAGTCAGCTCGCTGGCGCAGACTCGGGCTTCTGGCCGACTGCCTCCTTCTTGTCCCAGCGGACCTTGTCCGCGTCCTTGTCGTAGAAGAACCGCAGAGTGTCTCCTTCGGTGACATCCCCACGCAGCATGGCGCGCGCCAGCGCCGATTCCAGGACCTGGCGGATCTGTCGCCGCAGCTCGCGGGCACCGGACTCCGGGTGGTACCCCACTTCCGCCAGATAGTCGATCAACGATTCGTCGAATTCCAGTTCAAACCCTTGCCCGTGGCCTGTCCGCCTCAGCCGCTCGAGCTGCAGCGTCACGATATCCCGGATCTGTTCCCGGGTGAGCGAATGGAAGACGATGATCTCGTCGATACGGTTGAGGAGCTCGGGCCGCAGGTAACGCCGCACCACGTTCATGAGCTCGGATTTGAGCTGCTCATAGTCCTTGCGCTCCGACTCCTCCACACGCAGGTTCTCCTGGATGATGTCCGAGCCGATATTGCTGGTGGCGATGATGATGGTGTTGGAGAAATCCACCACCCGACCCTTGCCATCGGTCAGACGCCCATCCTCGAACACCTGCAGCAGCACGTTATGCACCTCCGGGTGGGCTTTCTCGAACTCGTCCAGCAGGATCACGCTGTAGGGCTTGCGGCGTACGCGCTCGGTGAGCTGTCCGCCCTCCTCGTAGCCAACGTACCCCGGCGGCGCGCCGATAAGCCGCGCCACGGTATGCCGCTCCATATACTCGCTCATGTCGAGCCGGATCATTGCGTCCTCGTCGCCGAAGACGACTTCCGCCAGCGCTCGGGCAAGCTCGGTCTTGCCCACGCCCGTGGGGCCGAGAAAGAAAAAGGCGGCAATAGGCCGGCGCTTCTCCCGCAGCCCTGCCCGCGACAACCGCACCGCGTCGGCCACGGCCTGCACGGCTTCCTCCTGGCCGACCACCCGCTGGTGCAGCCGCTCCTCCATTTGCAGCAACCGCTCCCGTTCTTCCACGGTCAGCTCCGTGACCGGGATACCCGTGAGCTTGGAGACGACCTGAGCCACATCTTCCACCCGCACCTCGTTGGTTCCGGTGCGGCGGGCGGCGTGCCATTCTTCCGTCTGCCGGTCGTAGTCCTCTTGCCGCTCTTCGAGGCGTTCCTCGAGGTCCTTGGCCCGATCGAAGTGCTTGCGGCTGGTGGCGAAATCCCGTTCGCGGCGCAACTGCTGCAGCTCCGCATCGGCTTCCTGCAGTTCAGGCGGGCGGGATGTACCGCTGATACGGACCCGGGCGGCCGCCTGGTCGATCAGGTCGATGGCCTTGTCGGGCAGGAAACGACCGGTGATATAACGATCCGAGAGTTCGGCGGCGGCAACAATTGCCTCGTCCGTAATGGTGACCTTGTGGTGAGCTTCGAAGCGATCGCGCAAGCCGCGCAGGATGTTGATGGTCTGCTCGACGGTCGGCTCGGGCACGATCACCGGCTGGAACCGCCGCTCCAGCGCCGCGTCCTTCTCGATGTGCTTCTGGTACTCCTTGAGCGTGGTCGCGCCGATCAGGTGCAGCTCGCCGCGGGCCAGGGCCGGCTTGAAGGTATTGGCAACATCAAGCCCGCCTTCGCCGCCGGTGGCGCCGGCGCCGACGATCACATGCAGCTCGTCGATGAACAGGATGATCTCGTCCTGGTGCGCGGTCACTTCATCCAGCACCTGCTTCACGCGCTCCTCGAACTGGCCGCGGTACTGGGAGCCTGCCACCAGCGACATGATACTGAGTTCCACGATACGCTTGTCCCGCAATACGTCCGGCGCTTCGCCGTGGACGATGCGCTGGGCAAGCCCTTCGACGATGGCCGTCTTGCCAACCCCGGGCTCACCGATCAGCACGGGATTGTTTTTCTTGCGGCGGGCCAGCACCTCTATCACCGTCTCGATTTCGGCGGCGCGACCAATCACCGGGTCAAGCTTGCCTTCCTTCGCCAGGGCGGTAACGTCGCGGCTGTACTTGTCGAGATTGGGCGTATCGCTTCTCTCCGGCACGCGCCCTTCCTCCGCGCCCTTGCCAACCACGCGCACGGTCTGCTGGCGGATACTCTGTGGGCTGAGACCATAGCGCTGCAGCAGATCGCTGGCCAGGCCCTCTTCCTGGGCCAGCCCGATCAGCAGGTGTTCCGGCCCCACATAGCTGTGCCCAAGGTCTCGGGAGGCCTCGAACGCGCTCTGCAGCGCAGCCTTGACACGGGGAGACACCCCTACCTGCCGCTGCCCTCCTGCCTGTTCCGGGGGCTTCGCCTCGGCGCGAGGCGTCAGTTCCTCGACCTGCTGGCGGAGATCCTGAGGAGACAGCTGGAACCGCTTGAGGATAGCCTGAACCACATCATTATCGGCCAGGGCGTGCAGCAGGTGGCCGGAGTCGATGTCGCGCGAACCCCAGTCCACGGCGGTTCTGGCCGCCTGCTGGAGAATCTCCTGGCTCTGTTCGCTGAGATAGTCGGCAATATCCACCGACTCGCTGTCCTGGGGCCGACCAAACTCGTCTCCAACGACCCTTCCGAGGCCAAGCCCCTGGTCTTCAAAGAAACGGTCGAAAAAATCGTCCCCGAACAGCCCGCCGCCGAACAGAGATTCAAAGGGAGAGGCGCTTCGCGCCCGGAGGCGCGCATAATCCTGGGGGCATACTTTCAGGGTTCTTCGCTTGCCTCCCTGCGTGACGGTAACCCGTATGGTGGCGGGCCTGCGGTTGCAGACATCACACAGGGTTTCGGATTCTCGCTCTGGTCGCATCGCCATGGGGAACCTCCGTATCCGTTCGTGATGTCGGAGATCAATCTTGCTGGCGCTGTCCCGGCCTAGTGCTGTTGTAATTCGGTAAGTATAGCCTCGTCGCTTGCACGGGCGACAATATCCAGGAAAAAAAAGCGCGGAAAATCATCGACCTGTCGAAATTCAGACAAAGCCGCCCGGCATCTCGCGTGCGGAGGGACTGGGGTCATTGACGCCCCAGGTCCTTTTCTTCCCAGACATATCCCATGCCGTCCACGACACGCTGCAGCTCGACCATGACCGCGTTGACCAGTTCGGCGGGCCCGCGGAGACCGAGTTCCAGTTCGAAATCGGGAGGCGACCAGCGCGGCAAGCAGGATACGCGCAGATCCGGATAGCGATTGGTGAATTCCTCCAGGGTGGGAATCAGATCGCTCTCCCGGGCCTTGAACACGGTCATGGCGCGTTCGAGCCGGCTGCCGACCGCATGAAGATGCGCGTAATGGGTATCCAGCACCCACTCGATCATCGGCCAGGCCATGTTGGGGAAGCCGGGTACGAAATAATGGTGGCCAAGCCGGAAGCCGGGCACCCTGTTGACCGGATTGGGAATGATGTCCGAGCCGATCGGGAACTCCACCATGCGCTGGCGCCGGGGAGCGCCCTCGCGGCCGAACTGTTCCTCGAGGGCACGAACACCGTCGGGATGCGCCTGCAGCGCCACCCCGGCCGCCTCGGCGGCGCATTGCCTGGTACGGTCATCCGGCGTGGCGCCGATGCCGCCGAAGCTGAAAACCACGTCGTTCGACGCCATGCTCTGCCGGAGAGCACGGGTGATGCGCGCGGGTTCATCCCCCTCCATACGCGCCCAGGCCAGCTCCAGCCCGCGCGCCTTGAGCACGCGAATAACCTCCGGCAGATGCCGGTCCTGGCGTTTTCCGGACAGCAGTTCGTCTCCGATAATGAGCACGCCGAAACCGTCAGGCTGGAACGGAACCGTCATAAATGTTTCTCCGGAATCTGGTCAAGGAGTTTCATAAGGCCGTGCAGGTCGCGGATCTCCACATGCGGAACCGGCTCCAGGTAATCAGGCCAGGGCAGGCCGCCACGGTTCAGCCACACCGCCCGCATGCCGAAACGGGCGGCGCCGCTGACGTCGGTTTCCGGGTCATCGCCCACATGCAGCAACTGTCCCGGAGCGAGGCCGGTGCGTTCACAGGCCGCGTAAAACATCTCGGGCGCCGGCTTCGCCGCACCGACGTGAATGGCTGAGATAATATGCGTGAAGTAGTGCCCCAGGCCAATGCCGTGCACGTCCGCATTACCATTGGTCAGGGCCAGCATTGGATAACGGCCATGCAGCTGATCCAGCACGACCACGCTGTCCTCGTAGATGAGTACCTCGTTACGCGCCTGGGTAAACACCGCAAAGGCCTCCTCCACCAGCCCCTCGGCGGCGCCCGCATTGCGCACGGCCATCCGCAGCATGCGCAGACGAACCTCGGTGAGATTATGCGCAATACCGGGATCCCGGCGCAGCACTTCACCACGCAGGCCGCGGAAGCCGTCGGCGTCATAGAGTGAGGTGATCGCCGGGTGATGGCGCGTCAGATGGTCCCACAGGCGCCGCTCCGCTTCCTCGATGACATTCTCGAGACTCCACAGCGTGTAATCCAGATCGAAGCTCAGGCCGCCGATGCCGCGCATGGTTACTGCTCCGCGTCCCGGACGCGCCAGACACACTGACCATCCACGGCCTCGTCCAACCGTTTGAGCCAGACTTCATGGGCCTCATGCTCCAGGGTGGTTGCCTGCACGACACGCAGGCGCGGCCGGTCCGGCGACACAGACCGGGGCGCGCGCCGCGCCGCGCCTTCACTGCCGGCGGCGTTATCACCGCTATCCAGGGACAGGGCTGCCTGTCCTCCAGTCATGGCCAGGAACACATCACAGAGGATTTCCGCGTCAAGCAGGGCGCCATGCAGGTCTCGCTGCGCGTTGTCGATGTCGTAACGCTTGCACAGCGCGTCCAGGCTGTTGCGCTGCCCCGGGTGCATGGAGCGCGCCATCGCCAGTGTGTCGACTACGCCACAGAGTTGATTCACGGGGGAAATGTCCTGCTCCAGCAGACGAAATTCACTATCGATGAACCCCACGTCAAAGGGCGCATTGTGAATAATCAGCTCGGCACCCTGTATGAAGGCCAGAAAATCATCCGCCACATCCCGGAACCTGGGCTTGTCACGAAGAAATTCGTCACTGATGCCGTGTACCTCGAAAGCGCCCGGATCAACTTCCCGATCCGGTTGCAGATATTGATGGAAGGTACGGCCCGTCTTGCGGCGGTGCAGGATCTCCACCGCGCCGATTTCGATAATGCGGTGGCCCTGACTGACTTCAAGCCCCGTGGTTTCGGTATCAAGCACGATCTGACGCATGATTTTTCGTTTTCCTTTTCCGGACGGAGACCGCGCTAGCGGCTTGCCAGCATGTCATCAATGCCGCGATTGGCCAGTTGATCGGCGGCTTCGTTGCCATCGTGCCCGCTATGCCCCTTGACCCACCGCCATTGCACATCATGCCTGGCCACGGCGGCGTCCAGCCGCTGCCAGAGGTCTACATTCTTGACCGGCTTCCTGGCCGCGGTTATCCAGCCACGCGCCTTCCACGCCGGCAGCCATTCCGTCATGCCCTTGCGCACGTACTGGGAGTCCGTCGTGATGACCACATTGCACCGGCGACTCAGGGACTCCAGCGCACGGATGGCGCCCATCAGCTCCATGCGGTTATTGGTGGTCAGCGGCTCGCCGCCGCAGAGACTCTTCTCATGTCCGTTCCAGCGAAGCAGTGCGCCCCAGCCACCGGGCCCGGGATTGCCCCGGCACGCCCCGTCACTGAATATCTCGACGACCTTCATCAAATCCATATCCCGTATTAGTATTTGCGCTGCCCCCCACCAGACGCCCCGGCATCAACCGCGCGGACCTTGCTGGCACACCTCCCAGGGGGATGATTCTCGCCACACGCTTGCGGCTCACCAGAATGCTCACGCCGCCGAACCACGGCAGCCAACGGCCCACCAGGCGCTCCATGCGCTGCAGCCGCTGCTGCAGGCGCAGCCGCTGCAGCGGCGGCCGGAAGAACACCGTACGCTCCTGCAGGGGCTCAAGGTCGAGCAAGGTACACCAGTCCCGCAACCTGCGGGTTCCGTAATAATGCCCGCCCCAGGGCGCGCGGCCGTGCCATAGCCCCACCGCCGCCCTGTTCAACCCCCAGAGGCTGGCCGGGTTGAAGCCGATAATCAGCAGCCGGCCCTCGGGGGCCAGCACGCGCACCGCCTCGCGCAATATTGAATGCGGTACCTCGGCAAACTCCAGTGCATGCACCAGCATGACGGCATTGACACTGTCGTCGCGCAGCGGAAGATTGTCCATCTGCCCGTGCAGGGTCAACCCCGGTGCGGGCACGCTGTCGACGATCCAGTGTCGCACGGCAAAAGGCATCGGCAGATCAAGACCCTCACCGTAGCCCCCTACCTGCAGCAGGTAGATCCCGGCCCGCCGGCCCAGCAGATCGCACACAGCGGCCCGCTCGGCGTCCGCCACCAGTCCGCCCAACGGCGTCTTGAACCAGGTCTGCAACGCCAGCCTTTCACCCATCGCTTTTGCGGCATCCATGGTTACCATCCGGGTGTATCCGCCGGGGCCGATGCCCGGGCTCGCAGAGTGTGAGTGTATGTCATCGCTCCCTATGGAGACACTGATCTATTCCCATGGGGCTCTGCGGAGATGCTTTGCCGACCAGCAAAGACACGGTAGGATGCCGAACATGATCAACGTATTCCCGATATCAGCATTCTCCGACAACTACATCTGGGCAATCCAGCGCGAAGGTACCAACCATTGCGCCGTGGTGGACCCGGGCGATGCAGCGCCGGTACTGAGCACGCTGGCCGCCAGGAATCTCCGGCTTGATGCCATTATCATTACGCATCATCACGCAGATCACGTCGGCGGCGTCGAGCAGTTGCTTCGGCATTTCGAGGTGCCGGTCTACGGCCCGGCGGGTGAACGGATACCCGGACGAACCACGGCATTGAACGACGGCGACAGCTTTCACCTGCCCACGCTTGGCCTGGACCTCGAGGTCATCGATGTGCCCGGCCATACCGCCGGACACATCGCCTACTACGGGCATGACTTGCTGTTCTGCGGCGATACCTTGTTCGCCGGCGGCTGTGGCCGGTTGTTTGAAGGCACCCCGGCGCAGATGCATGCATCGCTGAGCCGCCTGGCTGCACTGCCGGACACGACCCAGGTGTTTTGCGCGCATGAATACACCCAGGCCAATCTGCGTTTCGCCCGCCGGGTGGACCCGGAGAACGAAGCGCTGGCACAGCGATTGCGGACAGTGGAGGAAAAGCGTGCGGCGGGAGAATGCACACTTCCCTCGCGGATAGGCACCGAAAAACAGACCAATCCATTCCTCCGCTCGGATGACGCTAACGTGAAGCAAGCCGCAGAACGGTTAACCGGTAAACGGTTAACTAGCGCAGTGGATGTTTTTACGGCTGTTCGCGCCCTGAAGGACGCAGGCTGATCGTGCGGCGGACCTTCACCGTCGTGGCCTGAAGCGCGCCACCAGCCGTCATCAATGGGGGGGGAAGTCCGAGTAGGTTGACGCCTCTACGGCTCCCACTTTTGTCATGAGATTCAACCGTTTCTGTCCGCGGGAGATAGCCGTGCGTTGCGACCGTCTATTACTGATAGTGTTCTCAGGCTTATGGTTGACTGCCTGCGCGGGGGTGGGAACCAAGCCCGTCGACGGCGAACAGGGCGCAAACGACATCGAGGATCATTCCCAGCCGGCACTTTGGCCTGATCATCTGGCGGACCCTGCCCGCCTCGCCGCCGCGGCTCCACCCGATCTCCCCGCCACGTCTCCGTATCCATCCGATCTCTGGCAGCGCATTCGCAGCGGCTTTGTCATGAATGGCATAGACCACGAGCGGGTTGCGGCCGAGCTGCGCTACTACAGCAGACACCCGGAGTTCATGAACCGGGTTGCGGACCGGGCCGCGCCTTACCTTCACTACATAGTCGAAGAGGTGGAACGGCGGGGCATGCCAATGGAAGTAGCGCTGCTGCCCGTGGTGGAAAGTGCCTATCAGCCGTTCGCCTATTCACACGGCCGTGCCGCCGGCATCTGGCAGTTCATTCCCGGCACCGGCAAACACTACGGGCTGCAGCAGACCTGGTGGTATGACGGCCGCCGTGACGTAATCGCATCCACCGACGCGGCACTGAACTATCTCGACCGTCTGCAGAAAATGTTCGACGGCGACTGGCAGCTTGCGTTCGCCGCTTACAATGCCGGCGAGGGTACGGTATCGCGGGCGATACGCCGCAACCGGCAGCTGGGCCGCCCCACGGACTACTGGAGTCTGAGCCTACCGCTGGAAACACGCCAGTACGTACCGAGGCTGCTGGCGGTGCGCGCGCTTGTCGAAGACCCTCAGGTCTTTGATATCGAGCTGACGAGCATTGCCGATGAACCCTACCTGCGCGTAGTGGACGTCGGCAGCCATATAGACCTTGCCCTGGCGGCCGAACTCGCGGACATGGCGATAGAGGATATCTACCGGCTGAACCCCGGCTACAATCGCTGGGCCACCGATCCGGACGGCCCGCACCGGCTGGCGCTGCCTCTGGACAATGCCGAGCGGTTCATTCTGGCCCTGGCCGAGGTGCCGGAGAATGAACGTGTGCGCTGGCAGCGCCACCGGATTGCCTCCGGCGAGAGCCTGGGGCAGATTGCACGCCGTTACGGGACGACCGTGGCAGTATTGCAGGAAGCCAACGGTATCCGCAGCCACGTGATACGTGCCGGCGACCACCTGATCGTACCCGCCTCCAGCAAACCATCTCAGCATTATGCGCTGAGCGCCGACCAGCGACTGGCCCGAAACCAGAGCCGGGAGCGGCAGGGCAAGCGGATCAATCACACTGTGCAGCGAGGAGATACGTTCTGGGGCATGTCGCGCCGGTATGGGGTCCAGGTGCGTGAACTCGCCGCCTGGAACAATATGGCGCCCGGCGACCCGCTGCGCCCCGGCCAAACGCTGGCAATCTGGAAACAGTCCAGCGGAGCCGGCGGCAATATAACGGCCGCGCTCACTCAGGGTGACCCTATCATCCAGCGTATCCGCTACACCGTGCGCCAGGGAGACTCTCTCTACGTCATCGCGCGGCGATTCAGGGTCTCGGTCACCGAGCTGCGCAACTGGAACAATCTGGTGGAAGGTGGTTACCTGCAGCCGGGCCAGCGCCTTGTGCTACACGTGGATGTACGGGCGCAGAGCGGCAATATCTGAGACGTCGGCGCAACGACACGGGCGAGTGTGCTGCGCCAACTCCGGGCGCAGCACCCAGGGAGCCTCTGATCTAGTCCCATGGGGCTCTGCGGAGCCATCGGCGCGCACGGGCTGGGAATAGATCAGAGGCTCCCTGGCATCACCCCGCCGAGACCCCGCTCTGCGTCATCTTTCCGGCAACGTGATGTTCAACTCCAGCACCTCGCAATTGCCATCACGGTCCAGCTGGATCTGCACTGCCTCACGATCCACATTCACATACTTGCGAATCACTTCCAGCAGTTCTTCCTGCAGAGCCGGCAGGTAATCCGGGCCGTTACGGCTGGCGCGCTCCCGCGCGACCACGATCTGCAGGCGCTCCTTCGCCACGCTGGCGGTATTTTTGCGTTGTGATCGGAAATAGCCGAGCAAACTCATCATTCAGCCTCCGAACAAACGGCCGAACAGGCCTTTCTTCTCCGCCTGCAGAAACCGGTGCGGCCGCTGCTCGCCGAGAAACCGGGCTACGGCATCCCGGTAGGCCTGCCCCGCATCGGACCCCTCATCAAGAATCACCGGGATGCCCGCGTTCGAGGCATTGAGCACCGCCTGGCTCTCCGGAATGACGCCCAGCAGATCGATTGCGAGGATTTCACCCACATCTTCGATGCTGAGCATCTCACCCCTTTCCACACGCGCCGGGGAATACCGCGTCAACAACAGATGTTCGCGTACCGGTGCTTCGCCATTGGCGGCGCGACGCGTCTTGCTGGAGAGGATTCCCAGCACGCGGTCGGAATCCCGCACCGAGGAAACCTCTGGATTGGTCACCACAATGGCCTCGTCGGCAAAATGCATGGCCATCATCGCGCCATGTTCGATACCGGCCGGGGAATCGCAGATGATGTAATCGAAATCCGCGGACAGCTCGGTCAGCACCCGTTCCACGCCCTCGATCGTAAGGGCCTCCTTGTCCCGGGTCTGGGACGCCGCCAGGATGTAAAGCCCCTCCATCCGCTTGTCTCTTATCAAGGCCTGGTTCAGCGTGGCCTCGCGGTTGATGACATTGACGAAGTCGTAAACCACGCGGCGCTCGCAGCCCATGATCAGGTCGAGATTGCGCAGTCCCACATCAAAATCCACGACCGCGGTACGATGTCCCGCCGCGGCAAGGCCTGTCCCTATGGCCGCACTGCTGGTGGTCTTTCCCACTCCACCCTTACCGGAGGTGACCACAACGATTTTTGCCACTATCCCATCCTCCAGATGCATCAAATCCGGTCATCACCGGATACGAATTTCACAACCGTTCAATGCGCAGTGATTCGCTATGGAGCGACACCTGTACCGACCGCCCAACCAGATTGTCATCGAACTGCTCGTTGATGCCGTAGGTCCCGGCGATAGAGACCAGCTCGGCGCGAAAACACTGACAGAAAATCCTCGCCTCGCTGTCACCGCGGACTCCAGCCAGCGCGCGCCCGTTCAGGGTTCCGTAGACATGGACGTGCCCATCGGCCAATACCTCGGCCCCCGGACTGACGGAGGCCAGTATGACCAGATCGCCGCCCCTCGCATAGACCTGCTGCCCCGATCTCACCGGCTGGGAGACCACCATTGCGGCCTGACGCGGCTGCTCCGGCTCCGCTTCGGCAGGGGCTCGGCGGCCCGCGGCCGATTCCCGATCGACGGGGAATACAGCCAGGCCGGCGGACGCCGCGGCCTCAACCCAGCGTTCATCGCCGCCGCGAATACCCACCGGCACGAACTGGCGAGCCTGCAACAGGCCCGCCAGCCCCGGCAAATCCAGGTACAGATCACTGGAAGCAACCGCTTCCACATCGAGAATGACCGGCAGATGACGGAAAAAATCCGGCGCTTCCAGTACCCGTTTGTCCAATTCTCTGGCGAGCACCTCGACGGAAGGATTCAGGAGACGGAGAACTGTCAGGGTCATCATGCGACCCTTGAGCTCAAAAACTGGTGAAGCGGCCTGTGCGCGTGTCATCCATGCCCTGCATGCAAGTGTTCGGAAAAACCATGACGTGCGCCGGGCGGTATTTCCGACGCGTTGCGAGATACCGGCGGACGGATGCGCCTTTATAACGTGGGCAAGCCGCCCCTTCAAGGCGTCTCTCACTGACGACGTGCGCGGACACTGATATATTTGCGCGAACAGCGGGGTATTTTCTGGACGGAAACCGGGCCTCGGAGCCCGCACGCGTCTCCCTGACATAGGCATCCAGACACATTCCTTCTGGCCATTGAAGTTGCGCAACGATAGTCTGGAAGAACATGGATAAGAATATTTGTAATGGCCTGTCACCAGGGCTTGCCGAGAGGATCCTGGAGCATACTACCGAAGCGGTGGGCGTGCTTGACGCGGATTTACACATCCTGTGGGTGAACAGCGCCTACTCCCGCATCACCGGCTATTCACTGGAGGAGATCCAGGGCAAGACGCCCAAGGTGCTGCGTAGCGGTCACCACGATAGCGCCTTTTATGCACAGCTGACAGACAAGGTATTTAACGAGGGCGCCTGGTCGGGGGAGATCTGGCGCCGACGCAAGAACGGCGAGATATTCCCCGCCATGCTCAACGTCAACGCCATTCGCGACAGCAACGGCGTCATCACCCATATCATCGATATGTTTTCCGATATCGGTGATTACAAGAACCACCAGAGCAGAGTGGAGTTTCTGGTCAGCCACGACGCACTCACCGAACTGCCCAATCGATACCTGCTCATGGACCGGCTGGCGTCCACCCTCAGGCGCGCGGAGCGACGCAATCAGATGATGGCGCTGCTGTTCATCGACCTGGACAACCTGAAAATGGTGAATGACACCTACGGCCACCTGGCCGGCGACACGCTGCTGCGCGTCGCGGCAGAACGGCTGAAGCTGTGTGTGAGGGAATCGGACACCGTGGCCCGGGTCGGTGGCGACGAGTACATCATCCTGCTCGATGAAATCAGGAATCCAGAGGATGTCGACGTCGTCGCCACCAAGATTCTCGATGCGCTGAGCAGTCCCGCCATGCATGGTGCGCATTGCCTGACGTTCTCCGCCAGTATCGGCATCAGCTGTTATCCCAGGGATGGCGACTACCCGGAGCGCCTGCTCGCCAACGCCGACGCCGCCATGTACAAGGCCAAGGAAACCGGTGGCAACACCTGGCGCATGTGGACGCCGAACTTCGACAGCGACGCCTGAAAACCGGGCAACAGGCATAACCGTCCTTTTGGGGCCTGTCCAGATGACGTAGCTTGCCCTGCGTCACAGTTCCCACGTAAGCATTAGGCCAAACTGAGGTTTTAAGAAAAGGGCGACAGGTTGGGCGGCGTGATTCGTTTCATAATCGGAACCAGGGGCATTCTGCTGGCCCTCGGCCTGATTCTGGCCGCGGCGCCTTGGGCGTTGCCTGGTACGGCGTGGCTGGATTCCGTTGTTTTTCGCGGTGCGTCGCTGATTCGTTCCGCACCTCCCCCTACCAGCCTGCCTCTGCTCATGACGCTGCCTCGGGAACTCACCGATGGGGCAGCCAAGCCCCAGAACCTGATTGATCATATCAACCGCACAACCGAGCAGCTGCGACAAGGCGGCGCCCAGCGCATCGGCATCCTGTTGGATTCGGAAACCGCCACCAGCCTGGCCTGGGCCGTACCGGACGCGCTCCACGCGCTGGCCGCTGACGGCATCATCGTGGGTGCGCCATCAGCCAACCTGAACGGCGCCCTCAGCGGGCGGACGCCGGTCGCGGAGATCACCCGACGCCTGTTGGCCGAACCTGGTGCACCGCGGAACACGCCACAATTCTCGGAACAGACAGCCTGGCTGCCGATTGTTGATCAACCGGGCCAACGCGCCTCCCGTTCCAGGTGGTGGTCTGGGCCAGCCTCGGTAGGCGAATCGGTACCTGACTTCACCACGGCCTTGCTTCCCGAGCCCACCGCATCATCCGGCCCCCACTGGTACCCGCACTGGAGCCTGGCGTCCGGGCGACTGCCGTCACTGTCCCTGGTGCAGGTTGATACCTATCTTGAGGACCCGGCGGCGGTCGGCGTCAACAATCAGATCGTGCTGATCGGAATCACCGGAGATCCCGCCCTGCGGGACACCGCCGGGGTGATCGCCAGCCGCCTCAATCAGGCGCTGTCCGAACCGCCGGCCTGGGCCGGCGCACTGGCCGCAGCCGTAACACTGGCAGTTGCCTTGTACCTGACGTTTGGGGTGCCCGCCCTGAAAGTGGTCACGGGCCTTGTATTGACCCTGTTTATACTGCTCATGTTCACCTGGTTTCAGCTCGGCATGTTCCTGGCCCGCAACGAGTGGTTGTGGCTCTCCGTACCCGCTGCCTACCTGGGGCTCGGCCATCTGCTGGTGCTGCCCGCCGCCATTGACCGGCGCCAACGCCGCAATGACCGGCACCGGCTGGACAACAGCAGGCTGCAACTGGCGTCCATGCAGTTCGAGCGCGGCGACCCCGATGCGGCCTTGACCACATTGGCGGACAACCATACCAGCGAGGGTCTGCTCGACCTGCTCTACCGCATTGCGCTGGGCTTTGAAAAGCGCCGCCAGTACGGCCGCGCGCGCCAGACCCTCACCGGCATGGAGCGACGCAAATCAGGCTACGCGGACGTCGCCCAGCGCCTTGCGCTTCTGGACCAGCTTGGCGACCAGCCCGGCGGCACGGCGTCCCTGGCGGGTACACTGATCATGCCGGGCCCGGGCCTGGAGAGGCCCGATATCGGCCGTTATCGCGTTGAGCGAGAACTGGGTCGGGGCGGTATGGGCGTGGTCTATCTGGGCATGGATCCGGCAATCAACCGACAGGTCGCGATCAAGGCGCTGGACCTGTCCGTGCTGGACGCGGCGGAGGCAGATCAGTTCAAGGCCCGCTTCATACGTGAAGCCGAGGCCGCGGGCCGACTCAGCCATCCGCATATTGTGACCGTCTACGATGTTGGGGACGACGGAGATCTGGCGTACATTGCCATGGATTACGTACCCGGCGAGCCTCTCAACCAGCGCACCGAGCCGAGCCGGCTATTGCCGGTAAGTGCGATCTACGAACTGATCGCCCAGGCCGCCGACGCCCTGGATTACGCCCACGAGAAGGGCATCGTTCACCGGGACATCAAGCCAGCAAACATGATTCATGATCCCGAAAGCGGACGCCTGAAGATTACCGACTTCGGCGTTGCCCGCGTTACCGATGCCGGACGCACCCGCACCGGCGCCATCATCGGCAGCCCTGCGTACATGGCGCCGGAACAGATCGCTGGCGGCAAGGTCGACGGACGCGCGGACATCTTCGCCCTGGGCGTCACCCTGTATCAGCTGCTGACCGGCCATTTTCCCTTTGAAGGCGAGACCCTGGCCGCGCTGGCGCACCAGATCAGCCGAGGCCAGCCGCGCCCCATTCGCTCAGTGCGGCCCGATCTGCCCGCAAGCGCCAGCCGTATTGTCAATCGGGCACTGAAGAAATCCCCGGACAGCCGCTACGCCCGCGCCGGCGACATGGCGGAGGCGCTGAGAAAGGCCCGCCCATGAGCATCGCCCGGGCAATCTTCCAAGGCTGCGCCCTCACCGACAAGGGCCTTTCACGGGCCCGCAACGAGGACAGCGTCGGCCTGCATATTACCCCGGGTGCCGATGCCGCGCTGGCAGTGGTGGCCGATGGCGTGGGGGGAAACCCCGGCGGCGATATCGCCAGCAAGCTGGCGGTGGAACACTTGCTGGCCGCCGCCGGGGCCGGCCTCCCCCAGCGCCGCCTCGACAACTGGCTACGGCAGGCGGTACTTGCCGCCAATCACGGCGTCCGCCGCCAGCAGGGCCGCAACGATGCCCATGCAGGCATGGCCACCACCATCATCGCCATGCTGGCGCGCGGCAACCGCATCGCCGTTGCCCATCTCGGCGATTCCCGGGCCTATCGGCTGCGCGGCGGCCGCCTCACGGCGCTGACCGTGGACCACACCGTTGCCCAGGCCATGTTCGAGGAAGGGACCTACAGCCGCGAGGACCTGGCCCGTAGCCCATATCAGCACGTACTGACACGCGGCCTGGGTCTGATGGACACACCGGATTGCCCATCCCTGCTGCATGTATCCGAGGTCGGGGATCAGTATCTGCTCTGCTCGGACGGCCTCAACAAGGTCCTCCCGGAGCGTGATATTCAGCGCATACTGACGCGCCAGTGCAGCCCACAGGAGCATGCCCGGGCCCTGGTGACTGAAGCCAACGCAGCCGGTGGGCCGGACAATATTACCGTGGCACTTCTGCAACGAACCCCAAAGGCGGAGGATTGAACTTGGCTACGCTCGCACTACTCGTAGACGGAGTGCTGGTGAACAGCTTCCCCCTGGATGCGGAGGAAACCCGCATCGGACGCGCGGCGGACAATGAAATCCGCATAGACGACCTGGCGGTCAGCGGTCATCATGCCAGGATCGAACGCATTCCCAACCGCTACATGGACGGCATCAACGACTATTTCCTCCGCGATCTCGGAAGCACCAACGGTACCCTGGTCAATGGTCAGCGCATAGAGCGCATACATCTGCGCCCGGAAGATGAAATACGCATCGGCTGGAACACCTTCAAGCTGGTGGACGAACAACAGCAGCCCATGGACAAGACCGCCTACATCCTTCCCGACGACTGAGCGACCGAACTGGCCGAGTCAGGTCCGAGCCAGCGCGGATGCCGGTATTGAAATGCGCACCATCAACCCTCCCGCGGCCCGGTTCGCCGCGCTGATTGAGCCACCGTGCGCCTGAACCGCGCGCCGGGCAATGGCGAGGCCGAGGCCGTGGCCACCGGATTCCCGCTCGCGGGCGTCGGAAGCCCGGACAAAGGGCTCGAAGATATCGCTGATCCGGTGTTCGGGAACGCCTGCCCCCTGGTCCGCCACGATAATGTTCAGCCAGCCCTCCGTAGCCGCGCAGCCGACATCCACCCGCGTATCCTCGGCCGTGTGACGAACGGCATTGCGGATGACGTTGTCCAGCGCCGAACGCAGCAGGGCTCTGTCACCTTCGAGCTGCACTTCGCAGCCGCCATCGAACACCACGTCCCGGCCGCTCGCTCGCGCCTCGAAGGCGGCATCCTCGCAAACCTGGGCCAGCAGCGCCCGCATGTCGAACAGATCTCGCTGCAAGGGCACCGCACCGGATTCCAGCCGGGACAACGCCAGTACCTCGCCGATCAACGCATCCAGGCGCTCGATCTCCCGCTCCATCCGGTCCAGCGACGCATCCGCGCCCTTGCCGAATTGGCGCCGGGAGAGTTCCAGCGCCACCTGCATCCGCGCCAGCGGAGAGCGCAGTTCGTGAGAGATGTCTCTCAGCAGTTGATTACGGACTTCCATGGCGGCCTGCAGGCGGTCCGCCATGGTGTTGAAGTCTCGGCCCAGCGCGGTGATCTCGTCACCGCGTCCGCCGGGTTCCGGTACGCGCACGGACAGTTCGCCGGCCGCGAAGCGCCGGGTGGCTTCGCGCACGCGCCGAACCGGCGCGCTCAGATGGGACGCAAACAGCACCGACAGACCAGCCGTCACGCCCAGCGCAATGACCAGACGCAGCCAGCCCGGTACGTCGCCCAGCCCCTGCACCGGGCGCACCGCCACCAGCACTCTCGGTATGCCGTCATTCAGCTCAAGCGGCACCGCGCGGAAGCGAACGCCCTCCTCCCGCCTGGCGGAGCCATCGGCATGATGCCCTGCATGCATCAACGCAGCCCTCAGCGAGGGCGGCACTCCGCGCCCGAACTGACCACGACCGTCGTCCTCGCGGATCAGCGCGAAGCGCACATCCTGCCTTCGCCCCAGTGCGCGCAGATAACCGGCGGCGGCACCCATGCCTTCGTCCTGGTGAAGCCGCTGTATCTCCTCCGCGTAATCCCGCATGTCGTCGGCATCGGGCAACCCGGTTGCCGGATTCCAGTAATGCCCCAGCACCAGAAAGGTGGCGCCGATGGCCAGCATGGCCAGCCAGAACCAGAGGAAGAGCTTGATGAACAGACTCCCCGGAAGCACGCTCACTCCTCGCTGCTGAGGTACTGGTAGCCGCTGCCGCGGACAGTCTTGATACGGGGGCTGCCGTCCGGCAGCGGCCCGAGCTTGCGGCGCAGATTGCTGATGTGCATGTCGATGCTGCGATCATAGGGCTGCAGCGGCCGGCCCAGCCCCTCCTGGCTGAGCCGGTCCTTGTCCACGACATGGCCGGCCTGGCGCACCAGGTAACCGAGCAGGTCGAATTCCGTGCCGGTGAGTTCGACCACCTCGCCCTTGCGGCGTACTTCCCGCCGACCAGGGTCGAGCAACAGGTCGCCGACCGTGATGGCCCGACCGCCGTCCTGATCGGCACGTCCGCGGCGCAGCAATGCGCGCAGCCGGGCTACCAGAACGCGCGGATTGCAGGGTTTGGCCAGATAATCGTCCGCGCCCAGTTCAAGCCCCACGACCGTGTCGACGTCGTCTCCGCGCGCGGTCAACATGAGCACGGGCAGCGCGTGATCACGGCGCAGTTCACGGAGCACGTCCAGACCGTCACGGCCCGGCAGCATGACGTCCAGCACCACGGCATCGAATTCATCCCGCCGTGCCTGGGCAAGCCCGTCATTGCCGTTATGAACCGCCTTTACCTGAAAACCATCGCCTTCCAGGTACTCCACCAGCATGGCGGCCAGCTCGCGGTCGTCGTCCACCAGAAGTATGCGTGCCAAGGCCTGGATTCCTGTTCGGTAAACTGTCTGCAGTCTCGATTCTGCCACGCCCGGGCCTTGCCAAGGGCGGATTTACACTTCCTTACAAAGTCTTGCACCATGCCGACCCACAAGTGCGCGCTTTCGCCGTAGTCTGCTCCCGTACCTTTTCAATAACCCGAGGAGCAAGAACATGAAAAAGACCCTACTGCTGTCCAGCCTGATTCTCGGCCTCAGCCTGTCCGCCGCCGGCATCGCATTGGCGCACGGCGACGGTCATCGAGGCAAGGGATGGTCCGATGAACGCAGCGGCCACATGGACCGCATGGCCGAGAAGCTGGAACTGACCGACGACCAGCGCGAGCAGATCCGCGCCGCCATGCAGGCACACGGACCGGAGCTTCGCGAACTGCGCAAGGAGATTCGCGAGCAGCGCAAGGCATTGATGAACCAGGGCACCGACGGCTTCAACGAAGAGACAGCCCGTGCCAACGCCGACACCCTGGGCGAGCTCACCGGCCAGGCGGCGTTCCTGTCCGCCCGCATGCGCGCCGACATGCAGGCCGTACTGACCGACGAACAACGTCAGAAAATGACGGCACGCATGGAACAGCGTCGTGGCCACGGCGGCGGCCACCACCGGCATGGCGGTGGCATGCGGGGGGATCGCTCCGAGAAGTGACAAAGGGCGGAACGTGAAGAACCGGCGCCTCGAGGACTCTGTCCCGAGGCGCTTTTTGATGGCAGTGGATGGCTCCGCAGAGCACCATGGGAATAAATCAGTGTCTCCCTGGCGTTGGAGCTACTCCGCGGGGCGAGGGTGGGATCCCGGGTCGCCTTCCCGGACACGCCGTAAATACATCCATGTAGGCTCGACGGCGGCATCCCTGCCGCCGACGGTCCGGGAAGGCGACCCGGGACCCACCCGCGCGTGCCAGGGCGAAAATCGCAAAAGGCTCGACAGCACCCGCCGTAGGGCGGAAAAGCGCAGCGCCTTCCGCCGTATGAAGGCATCGGAGAAGCCGGCAGGGTGAGAACAGCATGAACAAACCTTGCCATTCGGCGGAAGGCGCTGCGCTTTTCCGCCCTACGGCTACTACTGCTACTGAAGGAACCACCTGCCGTTGTCGGGCTGTTCACTTGTATTGGTCCGGAATGGATTGATATCCAGCCCGCCGCGGCGCAGGTAGCGCGCGTGAATGGTCAAGGCTTCGGGGCGGCACCGTTCCATGATGTCGCGGAACATGCGCTCGGCACACTGCTCATGAAAATCCTGGTGCTGTCGAAACGAAACGATATAGGCCAGCAACCCGGCGCAATCAATCGCCGGGCCCCGATAGCGCAGCATGATGCCGCCCCAGTCAGGCTGCCCTGTCACCGGACAAAGGGAACGCAGCAGATTGCTGTAAAGACACTCTTCGACCACTTCCTCGCCGCTGGCAACCAACAACGCCGGCTCGGGGTGGTAATGACGAATCACCACCGGCAGATCATCCAGACAGCGCCCCTCCGGAACCCTCAGCCGATCGGGCCACCGCTCCGGCGGCGTCAGATTGACGATCACCGGCGCACCGGCGACGGCGGAAAGATCCCGCTCCACGACTGCCTTTACAGCCTCGAGTGAACCAAGGCGCTCCTGATTGAGGCTGTTCAGATACAGTTTCAGCGATTTCGACTCGATAATGTTAGGCGTCTCCGCCGGCACCCGGAACTCCCCCCAGGCGACCGCGGGCTTGCCGGCTGCATCCAGCCAGGACACTTCCCAGGCATTCCAGATGTCACAGCCGGAGAATGGAAGCGCGGCACCAAATCCCAGGCGCTCACGGCTCTCCGAGCGGGCGATGGCGAACAGCAACCCGGGATCGTAGGGGCTGTCGTACGCCACCGCCTTGCCCAGCGGGGCGCCATGTTGCAGACGGTGTTCCTTGCTCACTTTGCTCTCCCGGGCACGCACGCAACGCATTATCCCGCGCCGCTCACATCTCTACAAACAGCAGCAAGACCAGAGAGACGGTAAACACCGACACCGCCGTCGACCAGAAGATCGCACTGGATGCGGGTACCACATAGACCCGATAACGCTGCGCCAGCACGTAGACATTGGCGGCAATCGGCAAAGATGCCTGAATCACCAGCACGGCCACCCAGAGCGGCGGCAGTGCGAGCCAGGTTGCGGCAACCCAGACCAACAACGGGTGAAGCAGCAGCTTGACCACCAGAATGAAACCGATCTGGCCCATGCCCTCACCCAGCGGCCGGCCCGCCAGGGTCGCCCCGAGCGCAAACAGGGCCGCCGGAGCGGCGGCGCCGCCAAGCAGGGCCAGGTAGGCGCGCGGCGCCTCGGGTATGGACCACTCCAGGGCTCCCAGCACCAGCCCGGTGCTACTGGCAACAATCACCGGATTGCGCACCACCCCGTATCCCACGGTGCGGATAACGTGACCAAGGCCACCCTCCCGGCCCTGATCCAGCTCAATGATGGCGGTGGCGATACCGATCATCAGTACCGTATCAACAAGCACCACCACGACCGCCGGCAAGACCGCCTGGCTTCCCAACGCCACCACCACCAGGGGCAGACCGACAAAGCCGACGTTGGAGAAGGTTGTCGCCAGTGCCTGTACCGCTCGCTCCGACGCGGATGTGCCGAACAGCGGTCTGCAGATCAGGAAAATCACGGTAAACAGCAGCAGGCTGGGCACCACCCAGGCCACCAGCAGGCGGATGTCTGCAAGTTCGCTTACCGGGGCTTCGGCAATGCTGACCAGGAGCAAAGCCGGCAGTGCGAAGTAGAAGACGAAGGCATTGAGCCCGACAATGGCGCCGTCGGGAAGCAGGCTGGTCCTGCCGGCGCCATATCCGGTAAAGATCAGCGCAAAGAAGGGCAATGCGATGGTGAGGACGGCGTTCAAGAACCCTGTTCCCGGTAGCTGGCGTTTTCGTTATGCGAACGGCAGCCCGCTGGTTGCCGCTTGCCTGGATCCGCCTGTTATTTTCCGGCAGCCATACGCTCCTCGGGTTCGAGCTGCTCGGTCGGCAACTCGCCGTTGCAGTAGTGCACCAGCTTCCAGTAACCGAAAATATTGGCATTACGCACGCCGATGCGCTGGAAGTCCTCCATCTGCGGCAGACTGTCGAGATCCATGTCGGGGCGGAAACCGAGCATGCGCGAAAGCGGGCGCAAGCCCTTCTCCAGCCCGCGCAGCACCGGGTTACGTGAAGCGAAATGATTGATAATGATGATATCGCCGCCGGGTACGCAAACGCGGCGCATTTCCTCAATCAGGCGATCGGGATTCGGTACCACCGAGGCCACGTACATGGCAACCACGGCGTCAAAGGAACTGTCCGCGAACTCCAGATTCTCGGCATCCATGACCAGCAGGGATTCCACTTGCCGCAGGCCCTCCCGCTCGGTGCGCTCCCGCGCCTTGGCCAGCATTTCCGGCGATATATCGATGCCAACCACCTTCGACTCAGGGTGATAATAGGGCAGCGACAAACCGGTGCCGACACCCACTTCCAGCACACGCTGGCCGGGCTCGCTGCCGAGTGTACGCATGGCAAGCCTGCGTCCGGGGGCGAAAACCGGGCCGAATATGCGGTCGTAATGGTTGGCATAACGTCGGTAGGCGTTTCGAATTGAAACGAGATCCATCGGTGGCTCCCGGTTTTGTATGTCCGGCGCGAATTATCGGCCGGGCCTTTGCCGTCAGCATGTGTAATACAGCGTGCTGCGGCCTAATTTACCTGAGACCGACGCCGATGCAAAAAAGTACATTCAGATTACGACGGGCGGCGCGTCAGCATCAACGTTGTTCGGACGCCTCCAGCGCCTGCACGAATATGTCCACCGCGTCGTCGATCTGCTGGCGCTCGGTAATCAGCGGCGGCAGCCAGCGCACAATCTGGCCGCCGAATGCGCCACAGCGGATCAGCACCAGGCCACGCTGCTCCGCCTCCTTAAGAATGCGCATTGCACGCGGGCCGTCCGGTTGCCCGTTTTTGTCAATCATCTCGGTACCGATCATCAGCCCCTTGCCGCGCACATCGGCAATGCAGGCGTTGGCTGCCTTGACCTCGTCCAGGCGCTGGCGCAGATAGGCGCCCTGGGTGGCGGCGTTCTCAACCAGGTGCTCATCTTCAATGACGTCCAGCGTGGCCAGCGCCGCTGCGCAGGCCACCGCATTGCCGCCGTAGGTGCCGCCCTGGGAACCCAGAAGGCCCTTGCCCATGAGCTCGTGACTGGCGGCAATGGCCGATAGCGGATAGCCACTGGCCAGACCCTTGGCGGTAATGACAATATCCGGCATCACGTCGTAGTGCTGATGGCCCCAGAACTTGCCGGTGCGGCCGAAGCCGGCCTGCACCTCGTCGACGATCAACAGCATGCCGTGCTCGTCGCAGCGCTTGCGCAGGCCCTGCATGAAAGCGGTATTGGCCGGCACATAGCCGGATTCTCCCTGCACGGGTTCGACGATCATGGCGGCGGTATCGGCGGGGGCACTGTAGGTGGCAAAAATCCGGTCCAGCTCGCGCAGACAGAACTCCGTCGCGGTCTGTTCATCCCAACCATACCAATAGGTATTGGGGAACGGCGCCACCACCACACCGCCCATCATGGGCTGCACGCCGGCCCGAAGCCCCACACTGGAGGTGGTCAGCGACAGCGAACCCATGGTGCGGCCGTGAAAGCCACCGTGAAACGTGATGAAGTTCGGCCGGCCGGTGGCCTGGCGGGCCAGCCGCACGGAGGCTTCGACCGCCTCGGTGCCGGCGTTGGAAAAGAACAGCGCGTCAATGTCGCCGGGCATATAGCCGCCGAGCCGGTCGATCAGTTCCATCATGCCGGGGTGGCGGACGATGTTGGCCTGCCCATGCACCAGACGTGCCGCCTGCTTCTGTACCGCCGCGACCACCCTGGGATGACAATGGCCGGTGGAGGTCACTCCGATGCCGGAACTGAAATCCAGATAGCGATTGCCTTCGGTATCAAAAAGGTAGGCACCCTCGCCGCGGGCCGCGACAATCCCGCTGGATTGTTTCATCAGAGGGGAAAGCTGTCCGGAACGATGAGCCATCAGGTACCTCCAAAAACAATTTCAGAGCCGCAGGAACCATGCATCGGTGGAAAGGGACCGTCCCGGTGAATACCCGCTTTGCCGACGTCGTGCCGGAGCAGTGTACACCGCGCTTTTCCGGCGCTTCAAACCAGCCTGTCAGCCGAGGCTGGCAATGACGGCATCGGCCACCTCCGTGGTACTGCGCCGGGCGCTGCCATGGGCGCGCAGATCCGCCTCCACTGCGTCCCTCAGGCGCTCGGCGGCAGTTGCCGCGCGGCCATCCTCCTCGCCCATCCATTCCAGCATCATCGCCGCGGTCAACAGCATGGCGGCGGGGCCGGCCATATTGCGACCGGCGATATCCGGGGCACTGCCATGCGTGGGTTCGAACATCGGCGGGCTGCGCCGGTCGGCGGGATTGAGGTTGCAGGACGGTGCCACTCCCATACCGCCGCAGAGCACGGCAGCGAGATCGGTCAGAATGTCGCCTTGCAGGTTGCTGGCCACCACGACGTCAAACGTCCATGGACTGGTGACGAATTTCATGCAGGCTGCATCCACCAGTTCATGGTGGGTGGCGATATCCGGATAGCCGGCTGCCACTTGGGCAAACACCTCCGTATACATTTCTCCCCAGTACTGTAGCGCGTTGCGCTTAGTGATCAGACAGACCTGCGCCTCCGCCGTTCCCCCCGACTTCAACGGAAAACTGCGATGCGGCCTTGCGCCATCGCGCCTCTCGGCCGCGCGCAGGCGGGCACGCTCGAAGGCATGACGAAAAATGCGCTCGGCCCCGGTGCGCGTAAATACCTCCATCTGGGTGGCCACTTCCTGAGGGGTGCCCGGCCTAAGCCGGCCACCCTGCCCCACATACTCGCCCTCACTGTTCTCGCGGATTACCAGCATGTCCACGTCCCGTGCCCGATCATCACGGATGTACTGAGGGGCACCGTCCAGCAGACGCGCAGGCCGCTCACAGGCCCATTGATCAAAGCCCTTGCGTATGGCGAGCAGCGGCGCGAGCGAAACGCCGTCGGGAAGTAGATAACGGTCGGGATCATCGGCCGGGCCCGGGTCACCCAGAGCACCCAGCAGAATGGCGTCGTGGGCGGCAAGCTGTTCGCGCCAGTCCCCGGGCATCATCTCGCCGTGCTGCCTGTGCCAGGCATGTGACGGCCATTCCAGTTCACTGAACGCCAGCTCCGGGCCGTCATTTTCGATCAACGCCCGCAGTACCCGCAGCGTCACGTCCATGACTTCCGGGCCGATCCCGTCACCGGGCAGGACAGCCACCTTCCAATGGCTACGTTTGCGTTCGCGACTCCACATGACCAGATCTCCCGAAAACAGGGTTGACTAGGGAGCCTCTGAATTATTCCCATGGGGCTCTCTAGTAGTTACGGTCGTTGACCGCGGGTCGGAATGCAAGACCGCCCGGCGGAAACACCCGCCAGGCGATCGGTGACGTCCACGGCCATGGCAATTGCCAGGCCGAAATGGTGCGGTATGATGCGGGCGAGCAAGGGTGCCGGGCTGAATCTGCCGGCCCAACTCTGATAGAATGCGTACTAATCTAGTCCAGTTACCCCGGCCCGTTTCGAACCGGGCCTCCGAGGAGGAAAGGCATGTACCATCCCAGAGGTGAGCCAGTGGTATTCAGCCGCGACTGTGACGCCGTGGTCATCCCTGCCGGCGACTCGGGAACGATCCCCCAGGGTGCGGAGGGTACACTGACGCAGGCATTGGGCGGCAGCTATACCGTCTACATCCAGGGCAGCCTGTTCCGCATTGCCGGGGTTGACGGTGACGCCATCGGCAAGGACGCGGCGACACCGCCGGAACTGCCCGACAACGCCACCGACACCGATGTGGAAAAGCTCATCTGGGACCAGTTGCACACCTGTTTCGATCCGGAGATTCCGATCGACATCGTGGAACTCGGCCTGGTTTACGGCTGTGACGTCAAGCGCCTGGACAGCGGCGAGCGCGAAGTGGATATCGAGATGACGCTGACCGCGCCCGGCTGCGGCATGGGTGAGATCCTCGCCGGTGACATCAAATCCAAGCTGGAGATGATTCCAACCATTCGCCGTGCACGGGTGGACCTTGTCTTCGATCCACCCTGGAGCGCCGACATGATGTCCGAGGCCGCGCGTCTACAGACCGGCATGATCTGAAGGAGAATTCAAGTATGCGCGCGTGGAGAATCACCGCCCCCGGAGAACCGGACGTGCTCCGCCTGGAGACGATGGCCGAGCCCGCCTTCGGGCCGTCCGACGTGCGCATCCGCGTACACGGCGCGGGCCTGAACCGCGCCGACCTGCTGCAGCGCCGCGGCATCTACCCCGCGCCCCCCGGCGCCATTGCCGACGTGCCCGGGCTGGAATACGCCGGCGTGGTGGAAGCCGTCGGCGACAAGGTGCTGGATCGCAAACCGGGCGATCGGGTCATGGGTCTGACACTCGGCGGTGCCTATGCCGAACAGGTCGTCGTCCATGAGCGGGAAACCATCCGCATACCGGAAGGCATGGACATGGCCCGTGCCGCCGCGCTGCCCGAAGCCTTCCTCACTGCCTACCGGGCAATCTTCCTGGAAGGCGGCCTGCAGGCCGGGCAATGGTGCCTGATCCGTGCCGCCACCTCAGGCATCGGCCTGGCCGCGGCGCAGCTGGTGAAGGCCTTTGCCGGTCACACCATCGGCACCAGCCGCTCGGCCGAACGGCTGGAGAAAATCAAGGCCAACGGTCTGGACGTGGCGCTGGTGGACGGCCAGCAACCGCTGGCGGAGTCAGTCCGGGAAGTGACCGGCGGCGGCGCCCACGTCATCCTCGATCTGGTCGGCGGCAAAGGCAATCTCAACGAAAACCTCAAGGCCCTGCGCCCGGAAGGCACCCAGGTCGTGGTCGGCATCATGGCCGGCCCGAAAGACGAAATCGACATCTGGCAACTGCTGCTGCGCCGCCTGACCCTGCGCGCCATGACCATGCGCAGCCTGCCGCTGGAACGCCGCATCGGCCTGGCTCGCATGTTCGAGGACCGGCTGCTGGGGTTCTTTGAAAACGGCATACTGGCCCCTGTGGTCGATACCGTATTGCCGTTCGAGGAAGCCGTGCAGGCACACACCTTGATGGAAGCGGGGAGCCATACCGGCAAGATCGTTCTGCTGCGGGGAGACTGATTCATAGGGCTTCAAACGGCGGAAGGCGCTGCGCTTTTCCGCCCTACGGCGGCTACGACAAAATCGCCCTGCTTGCGTATTCAGCATCCGTTCAGTATTCGCGGCCTATTCTGTTGCCATTACCCGCACAGTGAGGAGTGGTGTCATGAACAGAATGCTTGCCCTGGGCCTTGCCTCAACGCTCGCCGTCGCTTTGCTGCCCGGCGGCGCCCTCGCCGGCGACGCACAGTACCATCGCGCACAGGTCACCGGTGTAACCCCCATCATGCAGGTGGTTCGTGTATCCACGCCACACGAGGAATGCTGGACCGAGCAGATGGTCCACCATGATCGCCGCCGCGACAACCGCGCCGGCATGGTGGTCGGCGGCATCGCCGGCGGCGTGCTCGGCAACCGCATCGGGCGCGGCGACGGCAGAAAAATAGCAACCGTCGCCGGCACCATCCTCGGCGCCGCGGTCGGCGATCAACTCGGCCGGCGCCCTGCCCGCAGCTATACCACCAACGAGCACCGCTGCCAGACCGTGGAGCGCTGGTACGATGAAGAACGCACGGTCGGCTATCGGGTACAGTATCGCTTTCGGGGTGATACATTCTGGACCGAAATGGATCACCACCCCGGTGATACGATTCGCGTAAGAGTAGACGTAACGCCGGTGCGATAGTCAACATTGCCCCGGCCCGAGGTCGGCCGGGGTGGCGGGCAGACGCGACTCGTGAAGCCCCGCCCCGAAGGCCTGGCCGACCGGATCGAAGCCCCTGCGTAAAACAATCACGCCCGAGGCATAATCAGGGTTTGGCCGGGATATGGAGACCACATGGGCAACGCCCCGCTGCGCACCTTGCTGATCATCACCTGCCTGATGCTGCCACTGCCAGGCCTCACCTCTCAGGCAATGGCCACCGGCAGTAGCGACTACACGTATCTGCAAATCGCCCAGAACGACGAACTGTCCCTGGACGAAGCAGCACGCATGATCCAGAAGCGCACCGGCGGCCGGGTACTGTCCGCCAGGGACGTGCGGCGCAACGGCAACCGCCTCTACGAAATCCGCGTACTGGTATCCGAAGGCAAGGTGCGCGTCTTTCGCGTAGACCCGGCCTCGGGCCGCACGCGATAAAACCCCGGCATCGCCGAGGCTGCCCAAGGGGGAGACACAACCAACATGCGCATCCTGGTCATTGAGGATGAACCGGAACTGGCCCGCCAGCTCGAACATCGCCTCACGCGAGAATCCTTCATCGTCGACCTCGCCCACGACGGCCCCACCGGCCTGCACCTGGCGCGCGACTACCCCATTGACCTCGCCATCGTCGACCTGGGCCTGCCCGGCCTCTCCGGTCTCGACATCATTCAGCAGCTTCGCACCGAAGGCAGCCGCCTGCCCATCCTCATACTCACCGCCCGCCAGGGCTGGCAGGACCGCGTGGCCGGCCTCGAATCCGGCGCCGACGACTACCTCGGCAAACCCTTCCGCATGGAGGAACTGCTGGCGCGCATCAACGCCCTGCTGCGCCGTACCGGCGGCTGGGCGCATCCCGTACTTCAGGCGGGACCCATCGCCCTCGACACCCGCACCCGCAGCGTCAGCCTGAACGGCCAGCCACTGGAACTCACCGCCTATGAATACCGGGTACTTGAATACCTGCTGCACCGTCCCGGCACGGTCATCTCCAAGAACGAATTGACCGAACACCTCTACCCGGACGACGCCGACCGTGACAGCAACGTCATCGAAGTCTTCATACGCCGCCTGCGGCAGAAACTCGACCCCGACGACAGCCTCGGCCCAATCGAAACCCTGAGAGGCCGCGGCTACCGCCTGCGACCGGATCTTGCACCGACATGATGCCCTCACTGCAGCGGCGTCTGCTGATACTGGCAACACTGATACTGGCCGGCTTTCTGGGCGCCACCGGCCTGGTTCTCGACCAGGCCTTCCGGGGCAGCCTTGAGCGCGCCCAGCAAGATCGCCTGCAGGGTTATCTATATACCCTGCTGGCTGCCGCCACACTGCACGACGGTCGGCTTGAAATGCCCGACGAATTACCGGAACTGCGCTTCCACACCATCGGCTCCGGCCTGTACGCCCGCATACTCGACGACGCATACCGCCTGAACTGGCAATCCGACTCACTCACCGGCATCCCCTACAACATCGATCGACTGCTGGCACCCGGTGAGCGCCGCTATTACCAGACCGATGCCGGCGACGACAATCTCTATGCCCTTGCCTACGGCCTGTCCTGGGAAGACGCCGATGGCGCCGTCGGCAACTTTACCCTGCACATAGCGGAATCAATGGACATTCGCGCCCACCAGCTTATCGCCTACCGCACCAGCCTCTGGGGCTGGCTGGCGGCAGCCGGTATCGCCCTGCTCATCACCCAGGCCGCCATGCTGCACTGGAGCCTGGGCCCGCTGCGGCGGGTCGCCAATGACCTGAAAGCCATGGAATCCGGCCGCAAATCGCTGCTCGACGGGCACTACCCGCGGGAGATACAAGGCCTGATCAACGGTCTCAATCAGCTCATACGCAACGAACGGGACCGTACCACCCGTTACCGCAACAGCCTCGCGGACCTCGCACACAGCCTGAAAACGCCGCTGACGATACTGCGTACCACCCTTGAGGCCGACCCCGACCACAAACCGCCGCCGCAGGCGCTGGAGCAGATCGAGCGCATCCACGGCACCGTGGATTACCAGCTTGGTCGCGCCGCCGCCGTCGGCCGCAGCCGCTTCGGCCAGCGCACGCCGATCCTGCCGGTGGCGGAACGCATCATGCGCAGCATTCCCGCCGTCCGACCGCATGGCCCGCCCATCACCAGCCTGCATTGTGCGGTGGATCTGCGCTTTCCCGGCCCCGAAGGCGACCTCATGGAACTGCTCGGCAATCTCGTCGACAACGCATGCAAATGGTGCCGGGGAGAAATGGCCCTACGCATCGAGATAATCGCCCACCAAGGCGAAAATGGCCTGTGCATCACGGTCGATGACGACGGTCCCGGGGTACCGGTCACGCAACGCGAGCGCATCCTGCAGCGGGGCGGGCGCGCCGATGAAAGCAGGCCGGGCCACGGTATCGGCCTCGCCGTGGTGCGCGATCTGGTTGACAGTTATCGTGGCGCAATTGCCGTCGGCGACTCGCCGCTGGGCGGAGCGCGGTTTCGCATCCTCATTCCCAACGGCTGAAAGGTCTCGAAAAATTCCGGGCGCAGGCTGTAACGTTTCATTTTGACCGCGGTCCGTGCACAATCCGCTACTTCACAGTCATGGGTAGGCAGAAACGCCGTATGTACCGTATCTCCCGTAAACGCCTGGCCAAGCTGCTGGAAAGCGGCAAACAGGGCCTGCTGCGCAGCAGCCGCAAGGGCCTGGAGAAGGAAAGCCTGCGCGTAACGCCGGATGGCACCATTGCCCAGACCAGGCATCCGGAAAGCCTGGGCTCGGCGCTGACGCATCCCTGGATCACCACGGATTATTCCGAGGCGCTGCTGGAGTTCATTACGCCGCCGCATTTTGAGACCTCGGAGACCCTGGATTTTCTCGAGGATATCCATCGGTTCGTCTATCACAGGCTGGGCGACGAATTGCTCTGGGTCACCAGCATGCCCTGCATCGTCGGAGGGGACGCAAGCATCCCCATTGCCCGTTACGGCGACTCCAACGTAGGCATGATGAAACACGTCTACCGCCGCGGCCTGGACTGGCGCTACGGACGTACCATGCAGGCCATTTCCGGTATACATTTCAATTATTCCTTCGGCGACGATTTCCTCCAGGAACTGCAGCGGCAACAGAATGATAACCGGGACGCGCAGACGTTCAGGTCGGATGTCTACTTCGGGCTTATCCGCAACTTTCAGCGCTTCGGCTGGTTGATTCCGCTGCTGTTCGGCGCCTCGCCCGCGATCTGCCGGTCCTTCGCCGGCGACGAGGAACTGGGCTTCGAGACGTTCGACGAATCGACCCTGTACGAGCCCTACGGCACATCGCTGCGCATGAGCGATATCGGCTACAAGAACAAGGCGCAGGCGGGGCTGAATATCAGTTACAACGATCTCGATGCCTACGTGGCCAGCCTGACCCACGCCATCTCGACGCCTGATGAGGAATACCAGCGAATCGGCGTCAGGGTCGATGGCACGTACCGGCAACTGAACGCCAATATCCTGCAGATCGAGAATGAGTACTACAGCTTCGTGCGGCCCAAGGCGGTCGCCGAGTCGGGCGAACGGCCGACCACGGCCCTGAAGCGCGCCGGGGTGGAATACGTCGAGATCCGCGCCCTCGACCTCAACCCGTTCGAGCCCCTCGGTGTAAACGCCGACACGCTGCTTTTCCTCGAAATCCTGCTGGTGTTCTGCCTGCTGGAGGACAGCCCGCCCATTGCACCCCGGGAGCTGCGCGGCATCAATCACAACCAGGGGCAGGTGGCGCGGCACGGCCGTGCCCCGGATCTTCAGCTTTACCGAAACGGCGGCAAGGTGCCGTTGCGGACCTGGGCAATGGAAATCATGGATGCACTGGGCGGCATTGCCACCCTGCTCGACCAGAACCGTGAAGGCACGCCCTACACGGATGTGCTGGCCGCCTGTCGCAGCTGTATCACCGACCCGAGTCAGACGCCCTCGGCACGCGTGCTTGCGGACATGAGCAAACGAGAAGAAAGTTTCATCAAGTTTGCCATGCGCATGTCCAGGGCACACGAGAAGCATTTCCGTACCAACGGCCTGGCCCCGGAAGTGGAGGCGCGATTTACGCAGGCGGCGCTGGAATCGCTGGATTGGCAGCGAGAGATAGAGGCGTCGGACAGCGAGGCATTCGAGGACTATCTGGCCAGATACATGGCGCAAGGTACGGCCTGATTCAATTGCGCCAGCCGCGTCACCGCCAGCGGCCGGGTTCGATCAGTAGCCGCGTATCCAGAGCAGCCTTCGGCGGGTTTACCAGGGCGGTGTCGCGGAGGCCGGTCAACGCCAGAGGCTGCTCGGGTTCGAGGTAGAGCGTCACCGCACCGGGGTCCGGAAGAAATTGCCACAGTGTTTCCACGGTGGCATCCAGCCTCGGCGTCTCGAACGCGGCCGCCGAGTGGTCCAGTTCAGCGGCGATATTGGCTGCCAGCGTGGTGGGTGTCATGCCCATGCCGGTAGCGGCAAAGAGCATCATCCGTCGGACCAGCTCGATGTCCTCCCAGGAGGCAATCAACTGCTCCAGAGCCACGGCCTCCTCCGGCCGCCAGTCACGGTACAGCACCCCACTGACCGATGCGATGCGCAAACGGGCAGTGACGTCAAGACGG
Source organism: Aquisalimonadaceae bacterium (assembly GCA_040877625.1). Taxonomy (GTDB): domain Bacteria; phylum Pseudomonadota; class Gammaproteobacteria; order Nitrococcales; family Aquisalimonadaceae; genus Methylonatrum. Next base: position 73,654 of record JBBDNK010000006.1, on the reverse strand, counting down.
CCCAAAGGCGCAAGATCGACCAGCAACCGATCCAGGTGTAACCGTTGTTGCTCGATATCGAAGTGATAGCGCAGAGCCAGATCGCCGTGCGTCTCTTCAAACCCATAGCCGTGGAGGAACCGGGCATAAGGCTGTGCGCTTTGCGCGAGGTTCTGCCGGAGGCCGACAAGCTCCATATCCAGGTGACGCGGCAGACGGTTGTCGCGATCCACACCATGCACGGTGAGGCGCTGCACCCGGACAGGCGGCTCCCCATCCCCCAGGCGCACGACAATGTCATGAATATGCGTACGCAGAGACGGCAGGTCGACCCGCACCTGTCCGTACCGTACCTCCACCGCGGCCGGCAGTAACGCCAGCTGGAATTCGATGGCGTTGACCACCCGCTGCTCAATCCAGTACCTGGTACCAAACCAGGCGGCCAGCAGCATGACGCTCAGCATCAATGCGAGTACGGATACACGTTGCATCATGAGCAAATCACGTAGAGACAGATCAGGCGAGAGAATTGGGTGACGGGGTCAGAGTACCAGTATGGCAAGGAGCTGCAACACCACGGCGGCGAATACCCCGGCGAGCAGATCGTCCACCATGATGCCGAATCCGCCGCCCACGCGGCGATCCAGCACGCTGATCGGCCAGGGCTTGAGCACGTCGAAAAAGCGGAACAGGACGAACCCCGCAATCACCCATGGCCAGCCTGCGGGCGCCGCGATCATGGTTACCAGGTAGCCGGCGATCTCGTCCCAGACGATTGCAGGGTGATCGTGCACGCCGAAATCCCTGGCCGCGCGGTCACAGATCCATACGCCAGTGACGCTGACAAGCAGCGTCACGGCCAGATAGAGCCAGACAGGTAACCCCGAACACAACAGGTACAGGGGTATGGCCGCCAGCGTGCCACAGGTACCCGGTGCTCTGGGAAAGAGACCGCTGCCGAAGCCGAGCGCCAGGAAGTGCACCGGGTTGGAGAGGCGGACACGGCCCTTCAGGGAGACGGCGTTATTCCTGGACACGGATTCAGCCTGCGAAATGCGTGTAGCCGGCGGCTGCCCCGGCCACAGGCAGATGATCTGCATTGAGCAGGCGCAGTCCATCACCCGGCTGCACGGTGCCGATCCGGGTGAGCCGAACGCCTACCCGGCTGGCGATGGCATCGATGGTGTGCAGCCGGGTGCGCGGCACCGTGAAGCAGAGTTCATAGTCGTCACCGCCACGCAGCGCCAGCACTGGAAAATCACTGCCGCCGAGCCGTTTTCCGGCGTCCGACAATGGCAGCCTCTCCACGTCCAGCAAACCGCCCACATGACTGGCACGGAGAATATGGGAGAGATCCGCGGCCAGGCCGTCGGAGACGTCAATTGCCGCCGTGGCGCATTCCCGTAGCGCCTTGCCCAGGCTTACACGCGGCGTGGGACGGTGCAACCGTTCGATCAACTGGCGGCAGCCGGCATCGAGTGCGCCGACGCCGTGACGACGCCAGAGCTGCAGCCCAAGCGCCGCATCGCCCAAGGTACCGCTGACGAAAATGGCGTCGCCCGGGCGAGCACCGCTGCGGCGCAGGGCTCGCCCATGGGGAACGAAACCAGTGGCATGAATCGACATCGACAATGGGCCGCGACACAGATCGCCACCGACCAGAGCGACGTTATGGTAGCGGGCCAGCGCCGAAAACCCGCGACAGAACGCCGACAGCCAGGCCTCGTCCGCTGCGGGCAGGCTCAGTGCGAGGGTCACCCAGGCAGGCTCTGCCCCCATCGCCGCCAGATCGCTGAGATTTACCGCAAGGGCCTTGTGCCCGATCGACTCCGGCGGTGCGTCCTCGGGGAAATGCACCCCGGAAACCAGGGTGTCCGTGGTCATGGCCAGCTTCCGGCCGGCCGGCGGGGCCAGCAGCGCGGCATCGTCGCCGACGCCGAGAATGACATCGTCCCGACGCGCGCCAAGACCGGTGAGATAGGATGAGATCAGCTCGAATTCGGATCGGGCCATCAGCGTGTCAGCCTTTCCGCTTGCCGGAGGCATTGCCGGCCATTTCGGCCTGGCGAAACCGGTTGCCCCTGGCTACCTTGTCCAGCACCCCGTTGATGTACTTGTAACCATCTTCGCCGCCGAAGCGCTTGCCGAGTTCCACGCACTCATTGATCACCACGCGACAGGGCACGTCGAGACATTCGTTGAGCTCGTAGGTACCCATGCGCAATACCAGCCGCTCCACCGGATCCAGGCTGGCGATGGAGCGGGTGAGGTGCGGTGCGATCTGGGCATCCCAGTCGGCCGTCCGCTGCGTCACGCCATGCAACAGATTGCGGAACAGGTCCGCGTCCACGCCGTCCATGGTCAGGGCATCCTCGAGCTCACGGTCCGGCTCCATCCTCGGCGGCTCCGCCGGGATCTCGGGGATTTCCTCCGCGGGCGGCAGAAACTGGCGCTCGATGTTACCGGCACTATCACCGCCGAGCTGCCATTGATACAGCGCCTGCAACGCCCTCTGTCTGGCCAGACTGCGGGGGTTGCGGTTGCCTTCCTTGCCGGCTCTTCGTTTACGCGGTTTCTCAGGCATCGATTTTACGCAACAGGCTGACCATCTCCATCGCGGACATGGCAGCTTCGGCCCCCTTGTTACCCGCCTTGGTGCCGGAGCGCTCAATGGCCTGTTCGATGCTGTCCACCGTGAGCACGCCGAACGCCACCGGCACATCATGCGTCAGGCCGGCCTGCGACACACCCTTGGTGCATTCCCCGGCTACATACTCGAAGTGCGGCGTGCCGCCGCGAATCACCGCACCCAGGGTAATGATGGCATCGTATCGACCGCTACGCGCCAGACGGTTCACCACCAGCGGCAACTCCCAGGCGCCGGGCACGCGCACCACGTCGATCTGGCCGTCGTCAACGCCGTGCCGACGCAGCGTATCCAGCGCGCCCTCCAGCAGGCTCTCGACCACGAAACCGTTGAACCTCGCGACCGTAATCGCGTAGCGGCCGTTGACGGAAGTGAAATCGCCTTCGAATACATTCATGACTAATCGCTCTTGTGAACTGATCTGGTCGCTGCGTTAACAAACCCTAGGTCGGATCCACGTATTCCACCACTTCCATGCCGAAGCCTGAAAGCGCGTGCATGCGTTTGGGCGCGCTGAGCACGCGCATGCGGCGTACGCCGAGGTCGGTGAGGATCTGCGCGCCAAGGCCATACGTGCGCAGTTCCGCGCTGGCGGGCTGGGCGGTGAACTCATGATCATCATGAATGGCCTGGGCCTTAATCTGATAATCGCGCATGCGGGCGAGAATGGCGGAATCGTTCTCGTGGTTACGCAGTATCACCACAACCCCGGAACCCGCCTCCGCAACCTGTTTCAGCGCCGCCCGCAACGGCAGGCCGGAACCGTAACCGGTGCTGGCGAAGCTGTCGGCCAGGGTATTCTGCAGATGCACCCGCACCAGGGTCGGCTGCTCCGGGTCCACCTTGCCCATCACCAGCGCAAAGTGCAGGGCATTGTCGACGTTGTCCTGATAGGCGACCAGGTGGAAATCTCCGAACTCGGTGGGCAGCTCGCACTGGGACACGCGCTCCACGCTGCGCTCGTTGCGGATGCGGTAGGCGATGAGGTCGGCCACGGTGCCGATCTTGAGTTCGTGTTCGCTGGCGAAGGCCAGCAGATCGTCGCGGCGCGCCATGGTGCCATCCTCGTTGAGGATCTCGACGATCACCGACGACGGCTCAAAGCCGGCCATGCGGGCCAGATCACAACCCGCTTCGGTATGACCGGCGCGTGTCAGCACGCCGCCGGGCTGTGCCATGAGCGGAAAGATATGGCCGGGCTGGACCAGATCCTCGGGCCTGGCGTTGGGCGCAACGGCGGCCTGGATGGTGCGGGCGCGGTCAGCGGCGGAAATGCCGGTGGTCACGCCCCGGGCCGCTTCGATGGAGACGGTGAAATTGGTGGATTTCTGGCTGTCGGTATCGTTAACCATCAGCGGCAGCCGGATCTGCTCGCAACGCTCGCGGGTCAGCGTCAGGCAGATCAGGCCGCGCCCGTAGCGGGCCATGAAGTTCACATCCTCGGGCCGCACCATGGCGGAGGGCATGACCAGGTCGCCCTCGTTCTCGCGGTCCTCATCGTCCATGATAATCACCATCCGCCCCTGGCGGAGGTCTTCGATGATTTCCTCGATACTGTTCATCGCCATGCGCTGTGTCACTCTGTTCAGTCGCTGCGGAAGCCGTTGCGGGCAAGAAACTCCCGGGTAATGCCCGCACTGTCACCGCTGGATTCAGCCGCCCGGTCGCCGAGCATGAGGCGCTCGAGGTAACGCGCGATCAGGTCGACTTCCAGGTTGACCTGCCGGCCGGCACGATACTCCCCGATAATGGTCGCGTCCATGGTATGGGGAACGATGTTGACATCGAAACAGGCACCGTTCACGCCATTCACCGTGAGGCTGGCGCCGTCGATGCAGATTGAGCCCTTTTCGGCGATGTAACGCGCCAGGCGATCCGGGGCGCGAAATACCATCCGCCAGGATCGGCCGTCACGACGTACGTCCACCACTTCGCCGAGGCCGTCAACATGACCACTGACCAGATGGCCGCCCAGCGGCGTTGATGGCGTAAGCGCCTTTTCCAGGTTGACCCGCCCACCGATATCCAGCCTGCCGAGGCTGCTGCGCGCCAGGGTTTCACCGGAGACATCGGCCTCGAAGCCGGCATCGTGCAGTTCGACCGCCGTCAGGCAGACGCCGTTGACTGCGATGCTATCGCCGATGCTGACATTGTCCAGCCGCAGATCGACGGTGTCGATGACCATCCGCGCGTCCTCGCCGCGGTCGTCCCGTCGGCGCACCCGGCCGACAGCCTGAATGATTCCCGTAAACATCAGTGTTCTCCTTCAGGCCCGGCGCCGCGCTCCGCCGGTCGCGCGGTCAGGCGCAGATCCCGGCCGATCCGGCGCACATCGATCAGCTCGAGCCCAATACCCTGGGCCAGGCGATCCAGCCCCGGCAGGTGCACCAAGGGACGTGCCGCGTCGCCGATGAACAGGGGTGCCTGGTAAAGCACCAGTTCATCCGCCAGGCCCGCCTGCAGCATGGCGCCGGCGAGGACCGGACCGGCCTCGACCAGCACGTCATTGATTTCGCGTGCGGCCAGCAGCGCCAGCACGGCGTTCAGATCCACGCCGCCGGCGGCTCCGGATCCAACCCGGACCACCTCCGCGCCGGCACGCTCCAGGGCGTGCACGCGCTCCGCGTCTTCACTTGCGGTCACCACCACAATACTGCCTGGCAGTGCGAACATGGCGGCGGCGGCGGGCATCTTCAAACCACTGTCCAGCACGACACGCAGCGGCGGCGGCACCTGGTCGGCCTCCGCCACGTCGCGCACGCTCAGCGATGGATCGTCCGCCAGCACGGTACCGATACCCGTGACGATGGCGCAGCTACCGGCCCGCAGCCTGTGCACGTCGCGGCGCGCATCGTCGCCGGTGATCCAGCGGCTTTCACCGGAGGCCATGGCGGTGCGCCCATCCAGGCTGGCCGCCAGCTTGACCCGCACCCAGGGGCGGCCTCGCCGCATGCGGCTGACAAAACCGACGTTGACAGCCTCCGCCTGCTCGGCCAGCAGACCCGAGCGTGCGTTCATGCCAGCCGCGGCCAGCCTCGCCAGGCCCTGCCCGGCAACTTTCGGATTGGGATCTTCCATGGCCGCCACCACCCCACTGACGCCGGCCTCAAGCAGCGCATCGGCACAAGGCGGCGTACGGCCGTGGTGAGAACAGGGCTCCAGGGTCACGAAGGCCATGGCTCCCCGCGCATCCGCGCCCGCGGCTCGCAGCGCGTGAATCTCGGCATGCGGCTCGCCGGCCCGCGCGTGCCAGCCTTCGCCGACGATGCGGCCGTCCCGCACCAGTACGCAACCAACACGCGGGTTGGGTCGGGTGGTCCACAAGCCCTTGCGGGCGAGCTCAAGCGCCCGGGCCATCCAGGCGTGTTCGGCGGCGGTGAATCGCTGGGCGGTCATTCAGGGCTCGTCGCGGGAGCGGGCGGGCTGCTTTTCCAGGCCTTCGATCACTTCCCGGAAGGCGCTGACGTCCTCGAAACTCCGGTACACCGATGCAAACCGCACGTACGCCACCTGGTCGAGCTCGCGCAATTCTTCCATGACCCATTCACCGAGCTCGCGGGTCGGCACTTCCCGTTCGCCCTGGGCGCGAAGGCGCTTCACCAGCCGGTGCAGGGAGGCGTCGATGCGATCGGTATCCACCGGACGCTTTTCCAGTGCGCGGAGAATGCCGTTTCGCAGTTTGGCCTCGCTGAACGGTTCACGGGTACCGTCCTGCTTCACCAGCCGCGGCATGGTCAGTTCCGCGGTTTCAAACGTGGTGAAGCGCTCGTTGCAGGCGGTGCATTCACGCCGCCTGCGCACCTGATCGCCCTCCCGCGCGAGGCGGGAGTCGATTACGCGTGTATCCTGCGCCTGGCAGTAGGGGCAGCGCATGTCACGTGCCTCCGCAACGCTCGTTCATTCAGCGCTGGTTGCTTTGATAGACAGGCAGCCGCTTGCAGATCTCCAGGACCTTGCCCCGGATCTCGAGAATTTTGTCCTCGTTGCCGATATCGTCCAGCACATCGCAGATCCAGTTGGCCAGCCGCGTGGAGTCTTCCACGCCGAAGCCGCGGGTGGTGATCGCCGGCGTACCGATACGCAGGCCGGAGGTGACGAACGGCGACTGCGGATCGTTGGGCACGGCGTTCTTGTTGACGGTGATATTGGCGCGGCCGAGAGCGGCGTCCGCATCCTTGCCGGTGATGCCCTTGTCGATGAGATCGAGCAGGAACAGGTGGTTGTCGGTACCGCCGGACACCACCTTGTAACCGCGCTCCTGCACCGCGGCAGCCATGGCGCGGGCATTGTCGAGCACCTGCTGCTGGTAGCCGAGGAAGTCGCCTTCGAGCGCTTCCTTGAAGGCCACTGCCTTGGCGGCGATAACGTGCATCAACGGGCCGCCCTGTGTACCGGGGAACACCATCGAGTTGAATTTCTTGGTGATTTCCGGGTTCTCGCGAGCCAGGATCAGGCCGCCGCGGGGACCGCGCAGGGTCTTGTGGGTGGTGGTGGTGCAGACATCGGCATAGGCCACCGGGCTGGGATAGACACCCGCCGCTACCAGCCCCGCCACGTGCGCCATGTCCACCATCAGCCATGCGCCGACCTTGTCGGCGATTTCCCGGAACCTGGCCCAGTCGACGACGCGGGAATAGGCCGAAAAGCCCGCCACGATCATCTTCGGACGATGCTCCAGGGCAAGGCGCTCGACCTCGGCGTAATCGATCTCACCGGTTGCCGGGTCGAGCCCGTACTGCACGGCATTGAACAGCTTGCCGGAGAAGTTGACCTTGGCGCCGTGGGTCAGGTGGCCGCCGTGGTCCAGGCTCATGCCGAGGATGGTATCGCCCGGGTTGCACAGCGCGAAGTACACCGCGGCATTGGCCTGTGAGCCGCTATGCGGCTGCACATTGGCGTACGCGACGCCGAACAGCTTGCAGGCGCGCTCGATGGCCAGCCGTTCGGCGACATCCACGTATTCGCAACCGCCGTAATAGCGATTGCCTGGATAGCCTTCGGCATACTTGTTGGTCAGCACCGTCCCCTGGGCTTCGAGCACTCTCGGGCTTGCGTAATTCTCCGAGGCTATCAGTTCGATGTGCTCTTCCTGGCGGCGGACTTCGTTCTCGATGGATTCCCAGAGCTCAGGGTCAAAACTGGCGATAGTCAGATCGCTGGCGAACATGCGGCGTCCTCAGTTCAGTGCAAAACCATAGGATAGTCGTTACTTCGACACCCATTGAAAAGGGCGGAAAGCATACCCGATTCAGGCACTTTCTGCACTTGTCGCGGTGCCCTGTGCCGGCATGGCGTGTTTCCGACTCCGCTTGTCTTCCACCGCCATTTCCTCTACAAGTGCGGAAAACACCGGGCACCGGCCGCGACGACATTGCGACGGGGTGTCCGTTACCGGGGGTTGCCGATGGCGCATGTCAGGGAACAGCTCACCGTCGGATGGCGTGAATGGGCGTCGTTGCCCGCTCTTGGCATCGATGCGGTCAAGATCAAGGTCGATACCGGCGCCCTCACCTCCGCCCTGCATGCCATACATGTGCGGCGCTTCCGCGACAACGGCCGAACGCGCGTCCGCTTTGAAGTCCATCCACTGCAGCGCCGCAGCGACGTCACCTGCAGTTGCGTGGCGGACCTGGTCGGCGAGCGCCTGGTAACCAGCTCCAGCGGGCACCGGGAAAAACGGCCGGTTATTCGCACCATGCTGGACTTGGGCGGCCACCGCTGGTCCATTGACCTGACCCTGACCAACCGTGACAGCATGGGCTTCCGTATGCTGCTGGGGCGCCGCGCCATGCGCCGTCACATACTCGTCGATCCATCGGAATCATTTATTGTCAGCCAGGAACCGGACGGGATCGACCTCGCCGCCGCGGACCTGGCATGAACGCAAGCCAACCATAAACACGCTCGGGGAGCCACGCTGATTCATGGCCGAACCACTCAAGATCATCATTCTCTCCCGTAACCGCCGCCTGTATTCCACCAACCGCCTGGTGGAGGCCGGTGAGGCGCGAGGTCACGTCGTGCACGTCATCGATCCGCTGCGCTGTTACATGAACATCAGCTCCCACCGGCCCGAGATTCACTACAAGGGCGAGATACTGGAGGGCTGCGATGCGGTAATCCCCCGTATCGGTGCATCCATTACCTTCTACGGTACCGCCGTGGTTCGCCAGTTCGAGATGATGGGCACGTTCTCGGTCAACGAGTCGGTGGCCATCAGCCGCTCGCGCGACAAGCTGCGCTCCCTGCAATTACTGTCGCGCAAGGGCATCGGCCTGCCGGTATCCGGTTTCGGCTATTCTCCGGATGACAACCTCGACCTCATCAAGATGGTGGGCGGCGCACCGCTGGTCATCAAACTGCTCGAAGGCACCCAGGGCAAGGGTGTGGTACTCGCTGAAACCAACAAGGCCGCGGAAAGCGTTATCGATGCCTTCCGCGGCCTGAAGGCGTATTTCCTCACGCAGGAGTTCATCAAGGAAGCCGGCGGCGCGGACATCCGCTGCTTCGTGGTCGGCGATAAAGTGGTCGGCGCCATGATGCGTCAGGCGAAAGAAGGGGAATTCCGCTCCAATGTGCACCGGGGCGGCAGCGTGCGCACCATTCGCATTACTCCCGAGGAGCGCTCCACCGCGGTACGCGCCGCGCGCATCATGGGGCTGAACGTGGCGGGTGTGGACCTGATGCGTTCCAGCCATGGTTCGGTCGTGCTCGAAGTAAACTCCTCACCAGGCCTGGAAGGCATAGAGCGCGCGACCAGCAAGGATATTGCCGGCGCCATCTTCGAATTTATCGAAAAGCACGGCAGGCAAGGCAAGACCCGGACGCGCGGCACGGGTTAAGGCACCCGGAACCCGTACGCTTCCAAAATGGCCCGGCCGTCCGCACTCAACACAAAATTCCGGAACGCCCGCGCCGTGGCCCCGGCGCCTTCCAGCAGCACCAGATCATGGCGCGGAAGCTGGTAGCTGTCCGGGGCCAGCGGCACGGCGCGCACGGTCTCCGCAAAGCGCGGATCGGACAGAAACGACCCGGCCACAAGGCCGGCATCCGCCGCGCCGGAACGCATGAACTGGGCGGTCTGACCGACATTTTCACCGATGACCAGCACCCCCTGTACCGCCTCCCAGACCGCCGCCTGCTGTAGCACGGACCGCGCCGCGATACCGTAAGGCGCGTGCTCTGGCGACGCGATCGCAAATCGTCGGATCAGCCCTTCGCGGACAAGGTCCGGGAGATCCTCCAGCATGACCTCCCTCTGTGCCAGCAGGCCGTCGCGGAGCACCAGCGCCAGGCTGCCCAGGGCATAGGTGTCGGCACGCCCATCGACACGGCCTGCGGCCATCAGCGCCGCCGGTTGCTCCGCGTCAGCGGACAGGAACAACTGAAACGGCGCACCCCGCGTGATCTGGCGGCGCAGATTGCCGGACGCGCCGAAACTAAACCGCACCTGCGCGCCGGTTCGCGCCTCGAATCGATCCGCCATGGCCTGCAACACCGGCTGCATGCTTGCCGCGGCGGCAATCACGGGCGGACGATCGCGCGCGGTTGCTGATACCGGCAACAGCACGGTCAGGCACAACAACAGAATGAAAAGCGAACGTGGGATCATGGATCGGCGGATGCCCGTGGCGCGTTGGGGAAGAACAATTGCTGACCGCGCAGTTCGAAGCCCGCAATGGCCGCCTGTCCCTGCTCCGACACGAGCCAGTCATGCCAGCGGCGGGCCAGATCATGCTTCAGATGCGGGTGCCGACGCGGGCTGATCAGCACGCTACCGTACTGATTGAACAGTACGTCGTCACCCTCGAACAGAATTTCCAGATTCTGGCGGTTGCTGAAGCTGATCCAGGTCGCGCGGTCGGTGAAGGTATACGCATTCATGCCGGCTGCCGTGTTCAGCGTCGGCCCCATGCCGCTTCCCAGTTGCCGGTACCAGCGGCCCTGTGGCGTCACGCCGGCCTCCTCCCACAGCCGCAGCTCGGCCCGGTTGGTTCCACTGTCGTCGCCGCGGGACGCGAATGCCGCCTGCTGCGCGGCGATCAGACCCATGGCCTCGACGGCGCCGGCGGCCCCGCGAATGCCCGCCGGGTCATCTGACGGGCCGATGATAATGAAGTCGTTGTACATCACGTCGCGCCGCTCCACACCGTGGCCGTCGGCAACGAAGCTGTCCTCGCCCACGGTGTCGTGCACCAGCAGGCTGTCCGCGTCGCCCCGCCGGGCGATGGCGAACGCCTGCCCCGTGCCCACCGCAACCACCCGTACATCAATGCCGGTGGCCTCCCGGAACCGCGGAATGATATGCCCGAACAGGCCGGACTGTTCCGTAGAGGTGGTGGACGCCAGGGTAATGAACCGGTCATTCGCCTGAACCGTGCCCTGCATGGCAACCATTACCAGGCAGAGCATGAGCCCGCACAGTCCATGAACCAATCGCATCGCTATCTCCCAAAGTGTAAAGCCGGGGCTACCAGACCAGTTCACCACGGATGAACGCCGCCGCCTGCCGGCTCTCGGGTTGCCGGAAGAACGCTTCGGCGGGTGTATGTTCGAGGAGCCGGCCGCCGCTGAGAAACAGCACCTCATCCGCCAGGCGCCGGGCCTGGCCGACATCGTGCGTCGTCATGACGATGCGCGTGCCATTGCTTTCGAACGTACGGATGGCGTCCTCTACCGCATAGGTTGCAGCCGGATCCAGAGCCGACGTCGGCTCGTCCAGAAACAGGATCTCCGGGTGCAGTGCCCAGGCCCGTGCCAGCGCCAGGCGCTGCTGCTCGCCACCGGACAGCACCCGCGCCGAGCGGACCGCCAGCGCCGTCAGGCCGAAACGTTCCAGCGCCTCCAGGGCCTGGGCCTTGCGGTGTTTGCGAGGAACATCGCGCAGTGCCAGTGCATGGGTGATATTCGCCAGCGCCGAGCGCCGCAGCATCACCGGACGCTGAAATACCATCGCCTGCCGCCGCCTGATCGACTCGCTATCCCGCGCCGCGGGGCCGCTCCAGTGTATGCGCCCGCTCGTTGGGGCAATCAGGCCATGGCAGAGCCGCATGAGCAGACTCTTGCCGGCACCGTTGGGGCCCATGACCACGGTCTTGCCGCCCGGCGGCAATCGCAGGCTGACGTTGTCCAGCAGGACCGCGCCACCGTGACGGAACCCCACTCGGTCAAGCTCCAGGGGCAGAAGGCCGTTGGGTGTGTTCAGATCGTTCATCCCAACCGCCTCCGTGCGCTCTCGCCGATCAGGAAAGCGGCGCCGTTGACAACCGCGATCATCAGCAGCAGCACGATGCCGAGGCCCAGCGCCAGAGGCAGATCACCCTTGCTGGTCTCCAGCGCGATCGCCGTGGTCATCACTCGGGTCACACCCTCGATGTTGCCGCCGACAATCAATACCGCCCCCACTTCCGCACTCGCGCGGCCGAACCCGGCAAGCACGGTGGTGAGCAGGCTGATGCGGGCGTCCCAGAGCAGCGTGGGGATGGCACGTATACGCCCGGAGCCGAGCGAGCGAAGCTGCTCCTCGTACTCGTGCCAGAGGTCTTCCACCACCTGTCTGGCCAGCGCTGCGATGATGGGGGTTACCAGCACACACTGGGCAATGATCATGGCGGTCGGTGTAAACAGCAGCCCCAGCGGCCCCAGCGGGCCGGCGCGGGAGAGCAGCAGGTAAACCATCAACCCGACCACCACCGGCGGCAGGCCCATGAGGGCATTGAGCACCGTCACCACCAGTCCGCGGCCGGGAAACCGGAACAGGGCAATGATCGCGCCCAGGGGCAGGCCCAGCAATGCGGCGATGAGCACGGCGATTACGCTCACCTGCAGCGACAATGCGATGATGGCCATCAACGCCGGATCGAAGCCGATGAGCAGACCCAGCGCGGCCGAAAAGGGATTGTCGCCACCCGTCATGCGCTACTCCTGTTCTTTTTCGGCATGCTGTGCTATTGCGGATAGAATTTCACAAAGTAGTGAAAACCATGCAGGTTAAAACAGATTCAGACAGTCTGATGACGCAATCCTTCCTGACCACCTCCGAAGTGGCCGCCTACCTGCGCCTGAAAGAGCGAAAGGTCTATGACCTGGTGCGCCAGGGGCAGATTCCGTGCACCAAGGTAACCGGCAAGCTGCTGTTCCCCAGGCAGGCAGTGGACCTCTGGCTGCTCAACCACATGGAAGGCGACCAGCACACCAGCCGACCCATCCCCCCGGTGCTTGCGGGCAGCAACGACCCGTTGCTGGACTGGGCCCTGCGGGAAGCCAACGCCGACCTTGCCATGCTCTGCCACGGCAGCGGCGACGGCGTACGTCTGCTGCTTGAGGGCCGGGCCATGGCGGCGGGGCTGCATCTGGTGGACCGCGCGACCGGGGAATACAACAAACCGCTGCGGTGGGGGCTCGGCGGCATGCGTGACCTGGTGCTGATCCACTGGGCACGTCGACAACAGGGGCTGCTGCTCGCGCCAGGCAACCCGCAGGGTATACACCGGGTGCGTGACCTGGCCGGGGGCAAGGTCGTGGTGGTGCGCCGCCAACCGGAGGCCGGCGCCGACACACTGTTCAATCTGCTGCTCGATCGCGATGGCGTGGACCCCCGCGGCCTGCGGGAAGCACCTGGCCGTGCCCTCAGTGAGGACGATCTCGCGCTGGACATCCGCGAAGGCCGGGCGGATTGCGGCCTCGCCGTGGAAGCGGCCGGCCGGCGGCATGGGCTGGATTTCATCCCATTGCACATGGAACACTTCGATATCGCCATGCGACGGCGCAGCTTCTTCGAACCATCCATACAAAACCTGCTCCGCTTCGCCGCCACGGAACGCTTCCGGGAGCGTGCACGCACCATGGGCGGGTACGATATATCGGCGCTCGGCCGGGTCGTTTACAACGCCTGACAGGACACGCCATGCTCCTCATCCCTCTGGATCGAAAACTCGACTGGCGGCGGCCGCCGCTGGCAACCCTTGGCCTGGTGCTGGCCAATGTGCTGGTATTTTTTCTGATCCAGAGCAGCGAACAAATGCGCCTGGAGCAGGCGCTCGCGTATTACGAGGACTCCGGGCTGATGGCCATGGAGCGCGATGCCTGGGAAGCCGATCTGCGGGCGCGAGGGGAGAACGCCGAACTCGGCGATCCGGACGATCCGGCTGAAGTGCTGTTCACGCTGATCCAGGATGAGGACTTCATGGTCCGTCTGCGGGACGGCGAGGTCTTCACCACGTCCGGAGGTGGCCATCCGCGCTGGCAACGCATGCGCGCGGAGATGAGCCGGCAGCTGGACCGGGTGGTGTTCTGGCGCTGGGGGTTGCGACCGGCGGACTTCGACCCGCTCACGCTGTTCACTCACATTTTCCTGCACGGCGGTGCCGACCATCTGATCGGCAATATGGTGTTTCTGGTTCTGGTCGGCTTTCTGGTGGAGATGACGATCGGCGCACCGCTGTTCCTCGCCACCTATCTGCTTGGCGGCGTGCTGGCAGGTGGGGCGGATCTGATCGTCGCCGCGGAACGCTTTGTGCCGGGGGTCGGTGCCTCCGGTGCCATTGCCGCCATGATGGGCTTGTACAGCGTGCTGTTCAGCCGTCAGCGGGTGCGGTTTTTTTACTCGGTGGGGATCTGGTTCGACTACGTGCGTGCGCCGGCGATCATCCTGTTGCCGCTGTGGCTGGGCTGGGAGTTGCTGTCCTGGTATCTGTACTCCGGCAGTAACGTCAATTATGCCGCCCACGCCGCCGGGTTGACGGTGGGCGCGATAGGCGGCCTGGCGATCGTGAATTTTCTGCCACAGCGTGTTAACAAGGCGTTTCTGCAGGCACCTGACGTCGAACAAGCCGAGGACGAGGACAGGGCACTGGCGGACCAGCTCTTGCGCGAGCTGGATTTCGACGCCGCAATGCCCGTAGTGCAACGGCTGCTGGAGAAACACCCGCACGACCCCGAGCTCTTGCGCAGGTTGCACCAGTGCGCCCGTATCCATCCCGATAGTGATGATTATCATCGGACGGTGACACGCATTCTTGGGGAATCCGAAGGCGATCAGACAATCGACCGGCTGGTGCTGGATGTGTACCGGGATTACCGCACGCGTGCCATGCCGCGGCCGCGGTTGAGCGGCCGCCTGATCCAGAGCCTGGCACTGCGCTTCAGCCGCCGTGGCCACCTGGCCGAGGCCGAACAGCTCGCGGCCGTCATTCTGCCCCGACGCGAGCGGTTTCCGGCCACGCCGGGCCTGCTGGTGGCATTGGCGGAAGGCCATGCGCGCGCGGGCAACCCGGCACGCGCGCAACCACACCTGGAGCAGGTAATCGCACTCTATCCGGGAAGCAACGAGGCCGAACTGGCGCGGCGCGTGTTGCGTCGGCTGCATTGATCATAACGTCAAGCCGGCGGATCCGCGGCAAGCGTTCGCAGCAGCGATTCCACCTGAGTGTGGTACGCGCTATCCGGGTGTTTGCGCCTGATATAGGCAAGTATTTTCTCGGCCTGTTTCGGCTGCTTGATCTCGTCAATGAAGATCTGTGCGGCAAGCAGGTAGATGCGCGGAATCTGATGGTGCCCGGGGAATCGCAGGTGGAACCCGTTGATCAGCTGTACCGCTTCCCGCACCTTGCCGTTCATGCGCAATTCGCGGGCTAGCGGGTCATGGACCTCCGCGGCCAGGGGCCGGAAATCAGCCTTGACCGCAATGCATTGCCGGTAGACGTGCGCAGCCTCCGCCGCACGCCCGCCACGCACCAGGCGGTGTATCAACCAGTCGCCCTCGCGAAGACGGGTGGCCACATCGCCGGTCAGGCCCGCCAACCGGAACATGCGCTGATGCAGGTTGATATCGTCCGGATAGCGCTCCATCACTTCGCGCAGTTCGATCAGCGCCGCCTCGTAGCGTTCATCGGCAATCAGCTGATCGAAGAACGCCAGCTCCGCAGTCAGCTCGTCTTCCTCGTCACCGTCCACATGCACGGTGTAGCCCAGCTCCGCGTGGTACTGATAAACCACGTAGCCGAGCATATGAAACGACATCACCGTGAAATACACCCCCACCAGCGTCCACCCGGCAACGTAAGGCAGCGGCCCCGTACCCTCCGGCAAAATCCAGGCTACGCCGACCATGGCGGTGCCGAGCGCAATCTCATGGGCAAACAGCAGGCCAATCAGGCCCAGATACGGCCAGCCGATGGCGCGCACCACGTGGCCGAGATACAGGGGATTAACCGCGGCCATGAACGACCGCTCCACCCCCAGCACCATCACGCTGGCAGGCAACAGCAGGTTGAACAGCAAAACGATGACCAGGGTGCCGGCATCGCCGAGTATCGCGGTCGCTATGGCGCCAAACGCGCCGAACGTGAACAGTACGGCAATCTGCTTCAGCGGCAGGCCCCAGCCACCGCTGGCCAGCACCTCGCGGATGCCGGGCGGTTCGGCGTTACCCTGGGCGGTGGCATCCAGGCTCTCGTAACAGTAGGTGAAGACCAGAAACGCCAGAAACAGCACCAGCGGAATGGACAGCAAGCCATCCAGCATCGGCAGCGCCACCGTCACCAGGGTCGTCACGCCAAGCAACAGCCATATGGCCGGAAGGCGTATTGGATAGAGAAAAAATCGCGGTATTCTGTACCAGAACGGCGTGATCGAAGGCGATCGTCTCGCAAGCGTCATGCGCAATTCCCTGTGTCATTATCGTGCCCGTTCCCAGCGAGCCGGCATGCCCGTTGGCGGCTGCGCGGGTTTTGTTTCCGCAGCATACTTGCTGCGAGAAACAGGAACCAGTGCGACCGTTTGGCGCGCCGCCCGCTGTCCGCGATAATGGGGTCCTCATTCACGAAAACAGGTGTCCATACTTCAATGGCCCAATACATCTACACCATGAATCGGGTCGGCAAGATCGTGCCGCCCAAGAAGGAGATCCTCAAGGATATCTCCCTGTCGTTCTTTCCCGGCGCCAAGATCGGCGTGCTCGGCCTCAACGGCTCGGGCAAATCCACGCTGCTGCGCATCATGGCCGGCCTCGATACCGAGATCGAAGGCGAGGCACGTCCGCAACCGGGCATCAACATCGGTTACCTGCCGCAGGAGCCGCAGCTCGATCCGGACAAGGACGTGCGCGGCAACGTCGAGGAAGGCGTGGCCGAGACCAAGGCACTGCTGGACCGCTTCAACGAGGTATCGGCGAAGTTTGCCGAGCCCGATGCGGATTTCGACGCACTGATGGCCGAACAGGGCAAGCTCCAGGACAAGATCGACGCGGCCAATGCCTGGGAGCTGGATCGTCATCTGGAAGTGGCGGCGGACGCGTTGCGCCTGCCCCCATGGGATGCGGACGTTACCAGACTTTCCGGCGGCGAACGCCGCCGCGTGGCCCTGTGCCGCCTGCTGCTGTCCAATCCGGACATGCTGCTGCTCGATGAGCCCACCAACCATCTGGACGCCGAGAGCGTGGCCTGGCTGGAGCGTTTCCTGGCGGAATTCTCCGGCACCGTGGTGGCGGTTACCCATGATCGCTATTTCCTCGACAACGTCGCAGGCTGGATTCTGGAGCTGGACCGCGGGCGCGGCATTCCCTGGGAGGGCAATTACTCTTCCTGGCTGGAGCAGAAGGAAGCGCGGCTGGAGCGAGAGAAGAAGCAGCAGGCCTCCCACAACCGGGCGATCAAGGCCGAACTGGAATGGGTACGCAGCAACCCGAAGGCGCGGCAGGCCAAGAGCAAAGCGCGTCTGGCACGCTTTGACGAGTTGCAGTCAAAGGAATTCCAGAAGCGTAACGAAACCCAGGAGCTGTACATCCCGCCGGGTCCGCGGCTAGGTGACAAGGTCGTGGAGTTCCACGGCGTGAAAAAGGGCTTCGGCGAGCAGCTACTCTACGAAAATCTGGATTTCACGCTGCCTCCCGGCGGCATTGTCGGCGTCATCGGCCCCAACGGCGCGGGCAAGACGACGTTGTTCCGGCTCATCACCGGCGAGGAGAAGCCGGATGCCGGCGACGTGGTAGTCGGCGAGACTGTCCAACTGGCGGTGGTGGATCAGAGCCGAGACAGCCTGGACGATAGCAAGTCGGTCTGGCAGGAAATCTCCGATGGTCTGGATACCATCGTTGTGAACAATTACGAGGTGAATTCCCGGGCCTACGTGGGCCGCTTCAATTTCCGGGGCTCCGATCAGCAGAAGTTCATCGGTGATCTCTCCGGTGGCGAGCGCAACCGCGTACACCTTGCCAAGCTGTTGAAAAGCGGCGGCAACCTGCTACTGCTCGACGAGCCCACCAACGATCTGGACGTGGAGACCCTGCGCGCCCTGGAAGAGGCCCTGCTGACCTTCCCCGGCTGCGCGGTGGTGATCTCCCATGACCGCTGGTTCCTGGACCGCATCGCCACTCATATCCTGGCCTTCGAGGGCGACAGCCAGGTGACGATGTTCAACGGCAACTACACCGAGTACGAGGCCGACCGCAAGAAGCGCCTGGGTGACGAGGCCATGAACCCGCACCGCATCAAGTACAAGCGGCTGGCAGGTTAGCATTCTTGTGGGCTGGGGTTTGGGCCGGCCGCAGGGCGGAAAAGCATAGCGCCTTTCGCCCTGCGTTGGCTCATTGAATTCCGGTCGCCCGAAAACCTGCAGAGCCGGGCGCGGAGAGCGCATCACGCAAGCCACGGTTACTCTCGTGCAACCCGGCCGCCAACGACGAACGCAACCCGGGCCAGAACAGCGGCAACACGATGCCGCTCAATCGCAGCCGCTGTATCAGCAGGGTCTGCTGCTGGTCGCCTGCGTCCGGGGTTTCAAGCAAGAACCGATGCTCACAATCCAACAGGCCGGGCACCCAGAGCCTGGATATCCAGCTCAGTTCCTCAGCCGGCAATACCCGCAGGACCTCGGGGTGGAGCAACCGCGGTTGCCGACCGGGCAGATGCAGGTGCAGCGTCAGTCTGGAACCCGTCGTGGCTTCACCTGCGAGTAGCGGAACCAGCGGGTTCCATCGCCGCCAGCCGCTGAATCCGATCAGCGCATCCCACACCGCGGCGCGTGGCGCGGCAATGATAATCTCCGTCATGATATCGCGACGCATACCATCTCCAGGGCCTCGGGCTTGAGCATCGAAAACTACAATCCGGCTACAAGAGCGCGTGACTCGGATGGATGATTTGCGTAGAATCCGCCCGCGAAACCTCCCCTCGCCCTACCGGCCGTGCAGCATACGACGGAGCACCCATGAATCAGCAATTGCATGACTCCTATCTCAACGACTGGACTCAACGCCAGGAACTCGCAGAACGGATGCTGCCGATCATCGGAAAACTCTACCGCGACAAGGGTGTGGTGCTTCGCATCTACGGACGGCCGCTGATCAACTGCACCACCATCGACATCCTCAAGTCGCACCGCTTCGTCAAACAATATGAACCCGAAGGGCTGTCCATACACAACACATTCCCGGTACTGGAAGCGCTGGCAAAGCTGGAGATCTCCCCCACGCGGCTGGACCTCGGCAAACTGACCACCAGCTATCTGAACGACGCCGCCAAGGACGAAACCATCGAGGACTTTCTCCGTCGCCGCCTGGATGACGTGCTCGATGGCAAGGGCATGCAGCTGGAGGCCCCCCAGGACGTCGTGCTGTACGGCTTCGGCCGCATCGGCCGGGTGTTGGCCCGCCTGCTCATTGAGCGCACCGGTCGCGGCAACAAGATGCGCCTGCGTGCCATCGTCGTGCGCAAGGGCAAGGGGCATGACATCGAGAAGCGCGCCAGCCTGTTGCGCCGCGATTCCGTGCACGGCCCCTTCAACGGCACCATCCATGTGCTCGAAGACGCCAACGCCATCATCGCCAATGGCAACTTCATCCAGGTCATCTACGCCGACGCGCCGGACAGCATCGACTACACCAATTACGGCATCGATAACGCACTGGTGGTGGACAATACCGGCAAGTGGCGAGACGAGGAGAGCCTGGGCCAGCACCTGAAATCCAAGGGTGTATCCAAGGTACTGCTTACCGCACCCGGTAAGGACGGAGTAAAGAACATTGTCTTCGGCGTCAATCACCACGACATCACCGCCGATGACCTTTTCATCTCGGCGGCAAGTTGCACGACCAACGCCATCGTACCTGTACTCAAGGCCCTCAACGACGAATACGGCATAGAGCACGGCCACGTCGAAACGGTGCACTCCTACACCAATGACCAGAACCTGATCGACAATTACCACCCCGGTGCCCGCCGCGGCCGCAGCGCCGCGCTGAACATGGTGCTCACCGAAACCGGCGCGGCGAAGGCCGTGGCCAAGGCACTACCAGAACTCAAGGGCAAACTCACCGGCAACTCAATCCGTGTCCCCACGCCGAATGTTTCGCTGGCGGTGCTCAACCTTAACCTGAACCGCGAAACCAACAAGGAAGCGCTCAACGCGCACCTGAGAGAGATAGCGCTGCACTCCGACCTGCAGGAACAGATCGACTTCACCTCTTCCACCGAGATCGTCTCCTCCGATCTGGTGGGTTCCCGCCACGCCGGCGTGGTGGATTCGGCTTCCACCATCGTCAACGGTGACAAGGTTGTGCTTTACGTGTGGTATGACAACGAGTTTGGCTATAGCTGCCAGGTCGTGCGGATCATGCAGGAGATGGCGGGCATCCGGTTTCCGAACCTGCCATAACCGGCAGTGAAAGGAACAACGGAACTGCCCGCGCTATCGGCAACGGCCTAGCCGGTGGTATCGGCGTCCTTTTCGCCAAGGGCGAATCTCGCCATCAGCGCGCGAATCACCTTGCTGGTTTCATCGTCGAGATTGCGAAGCTCAAATCCCGAATGATGGAATACGGAAGCAGGCTGTTTGCGGCTCCAGACCAGCCGGGCCTTGACGTCCAGGTGCCCATGCCCCTCCAGGGGGTCGCGAAGGAGCAGCCTCAGGTCATGGCTCTCGCCGCGCCTCGGCAGGCCGCCATGGCTCTGCAAAAGCAGACCGTGCTCGTTGACATCCAGCAGGTACCCAAGCAGCGCGTCGTTCTGTCGATCGATCACCTGCATGTAGTAATTGATGATTTCCCGGTTCTGTCTTCGCGATTCCGTCATGCGCTTTCCCCGCTCCGCATGGTTATTGGTCCAGCTGCCGGATGAACAGGCAGCCTCCTCATCGTTCGCATTCCGGCCGCCGCCCCTGGGCACCGGCCTCCTGGTAGTAGCGAAGGGCTCGGGGCATGCGTTGCCGCAGATCCCCGATCCGCGTATCGCTTGAGGGATGCGTGGACAGAAACTCCGGCGGACCGCCATTACCACTGGCGGCGGCCATGTTATGCCACAAGCTGATACTTTCCTCGGGATTGAACCCCGCTCTGGCCATCAGATCCAGCCCGATCATATCGGCTTCGCTTTCCTGCGTACGTCCGAACGGCAGAATGATGCCGACCTGTGCACCCAGACCCAGCAGCCCCATGATTGTCTGCTGCTGCGGATCGGACTGATCGCTCAATATCTGCACCACCTGCAACCCCGCGCCAGTGGCAAAAGCCGTGGACATGCGTTCATTGCCATGCTCGGCCAGAACGTGACCGATCTCATGGCCGATAACGGCAGCCAACTGGTGCTGATTCTCGGCAACTGCCAGCAAGCCGGTATTCACGCCTATCTTGCCGCCGGGCAGTGCAAAGGCATTCACCCCATCGTCCCGGAATACCACCACTTGCCAATCCAGCCGGGAATCCCTGCCACGAAGCTGTTCGAGCACGGCATCGGTCACGCACTTGACGTAACGCGTCGCCTTGGTGTCGTCGGTCGCGGGTGTCTGCTCCTGTATCTGCTCGAACGCGGTTATGCCCATCTTATCCATTTCAGCGGAAGGGAACAGCATGAGCTGACGCCTCCCCGTCGGTGAGGTCGAACAGGCGACCAGGGCAACCACCAGCAATGCAACAACCAGACTCACTCCCTTCCTGTACATCATGCCCCCTGTGGGAGTGCCGGTAGCAGCCGACATCTATCGCCAATCAAGATCAGTATAACCAGCATGGAACACAGCGTCTCCGCCTCTCTCCGCGAGGGCACTACTGATTGTAGGAGGAGAAAACGGATGTACTCCCCTGCTGGTCGAAGCCGACCACATCAAAGGGATCGTAACGATCCCCCATTTCCATGCCGGGCGAGCCGACCGGCATGCCAGGCACCGACAGACCGCGGATCGATGGCTTTTCATCCACCAGCCTGCGAATATCCTGCGCCGGCACATGGCCTTCCACCACATAACCGTCTATGAAGGCGGTATGGCAGGAAGCAAGCTCACGCGTAACCCCGGCCTGCTGCTTGATGCTGTTCAACTGCTCCTGATCCACGTTCACTGCGTCTACAGTAAAACCATTGTTCGCCAGATGCTCGACCCAGGCCGAACAACACCCGCAGGTGGGCGTTTTGTAGATCTTGATATCGGCGTCGGTCTCGGTCAGTGCGGTGGCGAACGCAGCGGTACGCGCGGGCGTGGAACCGGTTGCCTGTACCGCATACCAGCCGGCGGCCGCGGCCGCGAGGAAAACAAGCGCCAGCAATGGCGCCACAAAGGTCCGATTGATAATTCGGGATGCCATGCTGCTCTCCAGATGATACGGCGGCTCGTGTATACGGATTAAGACCACCACGGGTTAATACCTGTTCAATGGTAACCGGAATCCGCCGCAATGGAGACATCGATGGAACCGGATGACGGCGCGCTGCGTGTAAGGGTATAGAACAGGTATTCACCCGGGGCGCCCTCTGCCCTATCCATATAATGCAGGGATAGCTACTCGATGA
This sequence comes from Aquisalimonadaceae bacterium, assembly GCA_040877625.1. Lineage (GTDB taxonomy): Bacteria > Pseudomonadota > Gammaproteobacteria > Nitrococcales > Aquisalimonadaceae > Methylonatrum. The sequence continues at coordinate 51,253 of JBBDNK010000006.1, read as the reverse complement.
AAATCACCGGCACCGTCCGCGAGCTCGACCCGGCCTCCCAGACCTTCTCAATCGGCGGAATGCTGGTGCATTACTCCGGCACCAGCTTCAGCCCTCCGGTGGACCTGATCAATGGAGCGTTGCTGGACGTGGCCGGACACCTGATCGGAAATACGGTGTTCGCACGCGAGATCGTAACCGGGGGGGTTCCGACCGGGAGCGCGGCGACGCGGGTCGGGCGAAGCGTGCGCCTGGAAGGGCTGATCATGCAGACAGCCGTCGGACCGATGATCAATGGCGCACGGATCAGGTTGCCCGACGACACCGACTACCGGGACGGCCTGGTCGGTTCCGATCCGGAGCCGGGACTGCCGGTTATTGTCCATGGAACATGGAGTGCCGAGGGTGACGTCGTCGTTGCGGAGATATCCGCACTGAAAAGCGACGGCTCGGTAAGCGGACCGGTGGCGCAAATAGATAGCACACTGCAGGAATTGCTGATCAATGACGTCCGCGTCCAGATCACCGCCCGTACCGTGATGATCGGCGCAGAACCGGACATCCTGCCCTTTTCCGCGCTCTGGGTGGGAGACGTACTGGGTGTCATCGGCGTGCGCCGCGAAGATCCCCGCGGGACATACCTGGACGCGATTCGGATCGCTCGCGGCGTGGGAATGAAAAAGCGAGACAACCATTCCGGGTGTCCGTCCGCCGCCTAGGGAGCCCCTGATCTATTCCCACGGGCATGCTGCAAAGCCAAAGCTCCATGGGAATAGATCAGGGGCTCCTTAATCCACATCCCCGCAGCAAGACCCAGGATTGCCGAAACCGGATTATATCGGCATGCTTCGTGCTTGGTAGATATTGCCCGTCCAGTCGGGAGTCGCCATGCCCTGGGATATGAAGACCTATCAGCTGAGCAATACCTACGACGAACTGATTGCCGGAGACGGTCTGCCGCGCCCGGCCTCCCGTCAGTTGATGGAGTACCTGGCAAATCTTGGAGACGAGGAACTGCAGGAACGGCGCGACGCCGTCGATCTCATCATCAAGGCCATGGGCATCAGTTTCACGGTCTACAGCGATGGCGAGAACATTGATCGGGCCTGGCCCTTCGACCTGATTCCGCGCGTCATCGACCAGACCGAGTGGACCCACATCGAAGCCGGTCTGCGTCAGCGCCTGAAGGCGCTGAATCTGTTCATCGACGATCTCTACCACGATCAGCGGGTGCTCAAGGATGGCATAATCCCGGCCGACACCGTGCTCGGGTCAAGGAATTTTCGCGAAGCCTGCATGGGCGCTTCGCCCCGACATGGGGTGTGGGCCCACATCTGCGGCACCGATCTGGTGCGCGACAGGGACGGCACCGTCTATGTGCTGGAGGACAACCTGCGCGTCCCCTCCGGCGTTTCCTACATGCTGGAGAACCGCCATGTAATGAAGCGCATCTTTCCGGAGCTGTTTGAATACAACGACATCATGCCGGTGGACGCCTACCCCGGACAGTTGCTGGAGACCCTCGCCTCGCTGGTGCCGGATAACCCCGACCCGGAGATCGTCGTACTGACGCCCGGCATCTTCAACTCCGCCTACTTCGAGCACAGCTACCTGGCCCAGCAGATGGGCGTGGAACTGGTGGAGGGCTCGGACCTGGTTGTCGGCCGCGACGACTGCGTGTACATGAAAACCATCCACGGCCTGGCCCGGGTGGACGTCATTTATCGTCGGATCGACGACGATTTCCTCGACCCGGAGGTGTTCCGGGAGGATTCCCTGCTCGGCGTGCCGGGGCTCATGCGCGCCTGGGGCAAGGGCCACGTGGCCATTGCAAATGCGCCCGGCGCCGGCGTTGCCGATGACAAGGTCATCTATGCCTATGTACCAAAGCTCATACAGTACTATCTGGACGAGAACCCCATTCTCGCAAACGTGCCCACCTGGCTATGCCACGACGCGGACTCCAGGGCCTGGGTACTGGATCATCTGAGCGAACTGGTGGTAAAGCCCGCCAATGAGTCCGGCGGCTACGGCTTGCTCATCGGCCCGCATGCAACCAGGGCCGAGCTACAGACCTTTGCGGGGCTGATCAAACGCAATCCGCGTAACTACATCGCCCAGCCCACCCTGACGCTATCGACCTGCCCGACCATGGTGAAGAACGACATCGAGCCGCGCCATATCGACCTGCGTCCCTTTGTGCTGCAGGGCGAAACCATGAGCGTCACCACGGGCGGGCTTAGCCGCGTGGCACTGCGCAAGGGCTCGCTGGTGGTGAATTCCTCCCAGGGAGGCGGCAGCAAGGATACGTGGGTCATCCGCACCGCCCGCCGCCCGGGATAGGACCAAAGAGGAGAATCAGCCGATGCTGTCCAGAGTCGCGGAAAATATCTACTGGCTGACCCGCTGCCTGGAGCGCGCCGAGGGCATGGCGCGCCTGGTGAGCGCCTCCTCCCAGCTACAGCTGGATCTGCCCATGCACGTGCCTCTGAGCTGGGGCTCGTTGATCGACATTCTGGGCGGCGACGAGGATCCGGCGGAGAATGGGTACGGCAACAACGAAAAGAGCGTGATGCGCTATCTCATCAGCGATCCGGGCAACCCGGGCTCCATCCTCTCCTCGGTTCGGCAGGCCCGCGAGAACGCTCGCGTCACCCGGGATCTGCTGCCCGCCGAGGTCTGGGAGTACATCAATGCGCTCTATCATTACGTGAAGGACAACGCAGACGGGCTCACAAGCCGCCGCAAGCGACAGGACTTTCTGCATCAGGTCGTTCAACACAGCCTGCAGATCACCGGGCAGATACACGGCTCGGTCAGCCGCGGCCCCGGCCACCAGTTCATGGCGCTGGGCCGGGTTCTGGAGCGGGCCGACATGACCACCCGCATCATCGACGTCCGGTACGCCAATCTGTTTCCGGTGGATGACGAGACCATGGGCGCGTACAGCAGTGTGTGCTGGATGAGCGTGCTGAAATCGCTGAGCGCCTACGAGATGTACCGGCACGACGTGCATGGCCGCATTTCCGGCGCCGAGGTTGTCAACTACCTGATCAAAAGCGCACAGTTTCCCAGGGCCGTTGCCTATACTCTCTACCGCGCGGAAGAGTGTCTGAATACTCTGCCTAACGGCGACGCCTGTCTCGAGGAGCTGGATGTGTTGAGAGATCGACTGGACACAACCGAGTTTACCGGCATGTCGCCCGAGCGCATGCATGGCCTGATTGACGACCTGCAACGCGGCCTGGGCAGAGTGCACAGCCAGATCACCAATACCTATTTCCGCTTTCACCTCGCGGCATGAAGCGATTTTCCTGCGCCTGCGGCAACCGTGTGTTCTTCGACAACACCTCCTGCCTGCGCTGTGGTCGGGCGTTGGGCTTTCTGCCGGACGTCCGCGAGATGGTTGCCATCGAACCGGCGGGCGGTGCCCCCGGCCTATGGCATGCCTGCGGCGGCGATCAAGTCAAGAGCCGCCGCTACCGCCAGTGCGTGCATTACAGCCGCGACGCCGTATGCAACTGGATGGTGGCGGAAGAGGACGAGACACCTTTCTGTGTTGCATGCAGACTCAACCGCACCATTCCCGACCTCACCATCGACGGCAACTTCCGCCGTTGGGCGCAACTGGAAGGCGCCAAGCGCTACATGCTCTACGGCCTTCTGCAACTGGGCCTGCCGGTGCATGGAAAGGACATCGATGAGCACACCGGCCTGGCGTTCACCTTCATGGCCGACGAAGAGTATGCCAACGGCGATACCGGCCCGGTACTCACCGGCCACACGCTGGGCACCATTACCATCAACATCGCGGAAGCCGACGATGTGCACCGGGAAGCAACACGTGTTCGCATGGGTGAGCCTTACCGCACGCTGCTGGGGCATTTCCGACATGAAGTGGGGCACTACTACTGGGAACGGCTGGTGCGGGATACCAACCACCTCGCCACCTTCCGCCAATGCTTCGGCGACGAACGGACGGACTACAACGAGGCACTGAACCGCTACTACATCAATCCGCCCGCGGACTGGCGGGGACAGCATATCTCCGCCTACGCCAGCAGCCACCCCTGGGAAGACTGGGCCGAAACCTGGGCCCATTACATGCACCTGCAGGACACCCTCGAAACCGCCCGGGAGCTGGGTCTGAGCCTGGCGTACGCAGACCCCGCCGGCACCGTACATCCCAACCCGGACGAGGCTGATTTCGACGTGCGCATGGGCCATTGGGTGACACTCGCCGTGGCCATGAACAGCCTCAGTCGCAGCGTCGGCTCACCGGATATTTACCCCTTCACCATCGGCCCCGGGGTGGTGGAAAAGCTGCGCGTCGTGGACCGGCTGATTCGGGAATGCAGACAAGCAAGCCACTGATGCGTCGGCGTTCGCCAGGGCAATGGATTTTACCTTGAGCCGGAACGCTGTTTTCCGCGACAGTGCATCAGCCGTTGCGCACCTTGGCGCGCGCATCTTCCAGTGCCCACACCAGCAGGCAGCGGAGTTCATCCAGTCGCCCGCCCCGAGGCTGCGCCAGCAGATGGACGGCAGCCACCGAGGCTGCCGCCGCAGTAAAGCTGGCGGATGGTCATCCATTCGGTCATCAACCGGATCAGTACCCCGCGCTGCAATTACCCCTTTCCACCAGACGTTCGCCCCGATAATGTGTCAGCAATCAGAATGAGCCGGCAGCACATGAATCTCGCCCCACCCAAAACGCTTTCCCGCTTCGCTCCAGGCATGGCGGCGATCGGCTTGTTCGGTGCCGCCTTGCTGGCCGGTATAAGCTGGATCGGTTTTCTACTGGCAACGGCCCTGGTGGCGCTGGCCACGGCGCTGAACGCGGCAGAGTTCCGTGCGTCCGTTCGCGGGGTCTGGCTGGTCCGCATTGCCCTGGCGCTGACCGCCTATATCCTCGTTCAAACGCCGCTGGCAATTTACCGCTATCCGCTGCTAGCGGGAAATCATTATCCGGACTGGACCGATCTGCTGGCCATCAGCGGCATGGCGTCGGTTACCCTCGGCTGGTGGATTGCCAGGTTTCCACATCTGGTACCCAGGCTGCTGGCGATCACCGGGGCGGGCATGGCCGGCGGCGTGCTCATGGGCATTCAGTGGGCGAATCTCATGGAACGGGGCATGGGTGCCAGACGCGACTGGGGCTACCTGCCGGAGGAGGTCGGTCTGTTCGCCGGCATGATACTGCTGGGTTCCCTCGTGATGTTCCTCCATCGGCTGGGCATTCGGTCCCTGTCACGCCGGCAGCGGTTTATTTCCGGGCTGTGCTGGCTGGCAGCCGCGGCGGCGGCCGGCACCGTGCTCTACGGCACCCAGACGCGCGCGCTGTGGATCGGGTCCGCGACGCTGACCCTGATCTACGTCGTCTGGCATCTGAGTTCTGCGATCCGGCAGCGCACCGGAACCCGTACTGCCGCCATTGCGGCGCTGGTGATTACCGTCACCCTGGGCGGGCTGATTCAGCTCGATGGCGCCGAGCGCCTTGAGCGCCGGCTGGACCGCGGCGGCGACACCATCGCCGCCTTGATCGCGCTGGATCGGGAAGGTGTATTGCAAGCCAACCCGTCCCTCGGCGAACGGCTGAACATGTGGGTGGAGGCCATGCGAGCCTTTACCCATCATCCGGTCATGGGCTGGGGCATTGGCGCCAAGGTGGTAACCGATGAACTTGCCGAACTGCATGTCGGCTGGCGCCAGCCCCACTATCACAATCTCTATCTGGAGTTTCTGCTGGGGCTGGGCCTCATCGGTTTCGGGCTGTTCATCGCCCTGTGCGTCAGCCTGATCCAACCGCTGCTGCACCGCCCCCGCGCCGCCAGGCCCGTGCACCATATCCTCGTCCTGACCATGACGCTCACCGCATTTGCCTTTCTGTTTGAACTGCAGGTGGGCAACGCCTCCGGCCGAGCCGTGACCGTATGGCTGATGGCACTACTGGCAAGCCTGGTGTTCCTGCAGCACAGAAAATCAGGTTCGTGACGAAAACAGTTTATTGCCCATAAACCCATTTATTCAAGCTCATGAAAGATTTAATTATTTTCTTTTTCCTAATAATTAACCGCTAAACCAATGTCACTTTACAACGACAACATTAATCAAATTACAACCATAACGTCTCAAATAAGAGACAACGTAAATCTATAATTTATATGATTTTTTTAGACTCTGTTCAATTTCGTGAACAGGCACACACTCCTGACAATAACCCTCCGGTAAGTTAAATCCGCGTTCCCGATTCGAGCACATTTGTGAATCTCAACAATCGCCGAACTGGAACGGGGCACCAATTGAAATTCATTTACCGGAGAATCACATGTGCATTACTCCATCAGCGAGCAAGTTGCTCGCGATTATAACGGCCATATTATCCCTTTCCATCAGCGCCTGCGTGACCGATGGAGACACATCGGGGGAGAATCCTATTACGCCGCCTGTATCCAGCAATCAGGTGACGTTGAACTGGGACGCACCCACCTCCCGATCAGACGGCGAGTGCCTGAATGGGGATCTTTCCGGATTTCAAATCAATTACTATGGTGAAACCGGCGGCCAGACCAACGACAAGGTCCTGCCCATGAACGACGGCGACCTGTCCTGCAATCAGACTGCTTACGATTCCGCATGCAACGCCGTGGTTTACAGCTGCAGCCACACAGTGACCGGGCTGGACGCGGACACGTGGAATTTTGTAGTCCAGGCCTATGACGTCAATGATCTCTTCAGCGCGGAGTCCAATTCCGCGTCAAAGGATCTCAACTGACGGGCCTTGTTCCCGCCGGCGTTGTTGCCGGCGGGAGTACCTACCCGGTCAGTCCCGGCTCCCTCGGCAGCGACGCGGTGTCAGCATCGGATAACGGAACGTCCTGTGCATCACCGGATGCAAACGGCTCCCCGATCATTTCCTCGATGGCATATTCCTGCACCTGACGGGCATGGGTATAGATGATCAATTCGCCGATAAGGCCCATCGCAAAGACCTGTACGCCAAGCACCACGAGCAGTGAACTCAATAACAGTGCCGGCCGATCCGCCAGCGGCATATCCAGGAACAACCGTTCGAATAGCAGATACAGAATATAAAGCGCGCCAATTCCGGCAGTGAATGTTCCGAGCAGGCCGAAAAAGCGCATCGGTTTTCTGGTGAATTTGACAAGAAAAAAAACCGTCAATAGATCCAGCATCCGTCGGACATGGATTCCGGGTGGATAGAGCCGCCGGAATTCATCCTGCGGCGATTGCCGCAGATCGACTTCGACCACGCGAAACCCATGGTGTGTCGCAAGCACGGGAAGAAAACGGTGCTGCTCACCATAAAGCATCACTTCCTCGCAGACCTTGCGCCGCATTGCGCGAACATTACAACCGAAATCCTGAAACCGGGTTCGGGTCAATAACCTGGCAACCCGGAAGAACAACGACGTCTGGATACGATTGAAACGCGAATCGATCCGAGGCCATCGGCGGCCGACCACCATATCGGCGTGCTGCAGGCGGCGGATCAGCTGCGGCAGATCCGCCGCCTCGACCTGATGAAACGCTGGCAGGGTAAGAACCGCCTCGCCGGTGCAGTAGCGAAAACCCACCGACAGCGCCGCCGCCTCGCCGAAACGTCTACCCAATTTGATGATGCGAATGGCCTCGCCGCTTGACTGCAAGTCACCGAGCGCCTCCCCGACCCTGGCAGACGCGCCGTCGACGACATAAATGAATTCGAGCTCGGCATGCAGCCCGGAGAGGGCATTCCTGTAGTGATGAAACAGCGATTCCGGATCGTCATGGCGGCTCGAAACCGGGACGACCACGGAAATACGACTGAACGGACCTGCCTGCGAAATCGTCATGATGCCCTCCCAATCACTTTCGACGCCCCGCATGCCCGGGGCTCATGAACCGTCGCGGTGACCAGAGCCATTGATCTCACCGGTGCGTGGGTGGTCCAGGCGACCAGTTCACCGACAGCGCCGCTGACGAGCAGAAAAACCGCCAGCGCGCAGAACAGCACACCGGCGCCACTGACCGGGAGCGACAGCGTGCCGTCGTCACCGAACGCCTTCAGCAGCGCCGCGAAGATCATGACGATACCGGCAAGGGCTGCCGGTACCGCCAGTGCCGAGAACCACAGCAGCGGCCGGTAGGCGAAGGAGATCAGCGCCTTGATGACCAACATGTCGAGCAGCACCTTATAGACGCGGGAAAGGCCGTACTTCGACCGCCCGAACTTTCGTGCATGGTGCCTGACCCGGATCTCGGCAATTCGGCAGCCCACGGTCGACGCCATGGCGGGAATGAAGCGGTGCATTTCCGAGTACAACGGCACCGACTTGATCATCGATGCCCGGTACGCCTTCAGCGAACAGCCGTTATCCCTTATCGGCACGCCGGTTATCCGGCCGATCATCCGGTTGGCGATCATCGACGGTATCTTGCGGCTGACAAGCTTGTCCTGACGTTTGTAGCGCCAGCCGACCACGAGATCGTAGCCTTCCGCGATTTTGTCGAGGAATCTCGGTATATCCGCCGGGTCGTTCTGCATATCCCCATCCATGGTGATCAGCACGCGACCGCACGCGCAGGCCAGGCCGGCTGCCATGGCCGGCGTCTGCCCGTAGTTTCTGCGCAGCTTGATGACCCGGACGTGGGCGTCTTTCGCCGTCAGCGCGGCCGCGCGGGCGAAGGTATGGTCCGCGCTGCCGTCATCGACAAGCACGATTTCATAGTCAAGATTCAGGCGGGAAAGCGTCGCGTGAACGGCGCCATATAGCGGATCGATGTTTTCTTCTTCATTGAAGACGGGAACAATGACCGATAGATCCATGTTCTGTGGCTCCTTCCCTGGCGTGTTCCGATCCCCTCCCGGAGAAACCTCCGCAGTCGGGGGGCATTGCCTGCTCGCCGCTCGCGACCGAGCGGCAGGCGCCTTGGTCCGGAATCAACCTCCGTGCCGAATCCGGTAGCCGTGCCCCGGCACCATAAGCGGGGCACACCCCTGAGAAATGTAGCACGGGGCTGCCGCTCCTGAAGCGATGCGACGGCTGCCGGCAGCTGCAAGCATCATCCTGGGTATCTCCGGCTACACTTTTGGAGTTCTGATCAATACCCGCACGGAAGCAGGAGAACTCTACATGGATAGCATTCTCGTAACCGGGGGCTCGGGGTTCACCGGTGGTGCCTTGTGTCGAAGACTGGTGGCGGATGGAGAGTCCGTCGTCACGTTTGTCAGAGCGTCCAGCCGCACGGAGGATCTGCGCGCGCTAGGGGTGGAGTGCCGGGTTGTGGATATCGGCGATGCCGCCGACGTTCGCGCCAACTTTCACGGCATCCGCGCCGTGTATCACATTGCCGGCGCGTTCCGGGGCGAGCATGCAGATCTTGATGAATTCCGGCGCATCAATGTCGAGGCCACCCGTAATCTGCTGGAAGCAGCCAGGGATGCCGGCGTGGAACGCTTCGTCCACTGCTCCACCGTGGGTGTTCAGGGCCATATCGAAGACCCGCCCGCCGATGAGAATTACCGGTTCAAGCCGCATGATCATTATCAGCGGTCCAAGCTCGAAGGCGAACTCGTGGCACGGAAATACATGGCCGCCGGCCTTCCGGGGGCGGTGATCCGGCCCAGCGCCATTTACGGCCCCGGCGATCTGCGGTTTCTGAAGCTGATGCGGACCATCGCCCGAGGGCAATTCGTGATGATCGGCGCGGGCCGGAACCTCTACCACATGACGTACATCGACGATCTGGTCAACGGCTTTCTGCTGGCCGGACGCCGCCCCGAGGCGCTGGGCGAAGTCTTCTCCATTGCCGGCGGCAAGTACCTGCCGACCCGCGAGCTCGTCAACCTGATAGCGGATCTCCTGGAACGGCCCCGCCCTCGGCTGACAGTACCATCGGCACCCTTGCGTGTGGCGGCGGTGGCCTGCAGCGCAGTCTGCCGCCCTCTGAAAATCGAACCGCCCCTGTACCCCAGACGGCTCGATTTCTTTACCAAGGGACGGGCATTTTCCACCGCCAAGGCCAGGCGCCTGCTCGGCTATGAACCTGCGGTCAGCCTGGAGGACGGCCTGCGCCGAACCATCGGCTGGTATCGCACCCAGGGCTTGATGTAGGCGGCCGGCGGGGTCAGACGGAACGCGGCCTGGCGGCGGCCATGCCTTCCAGGGCATAGATGACGCCGCCGGGCAGCAGGGACACGATTCCCACCAGGTACACAAGCACTGCCAGGGTGAAGGCATCGGACGTCGGCATCCCCACCTGCGAGAAGAGGTAAACAAAGCTGCCTTCCCGTACGCCGATACCGCCGACGGAGACAGGGATCATCGCCAGTGTGACGATGATGGGCACGAAAATCAGGCAGTAGACGAGCACAAAGCCCGGATCCATGGACAGGCCGATGGCATAGACCCCCAGCACACGCAGCAGCTGAAACCCGGCCGACAGCACCAGCACGTACGCGACGACCTCACGGCAACGCAGGTAGTCGCGTACGGAACCGTGCAGCAGCATTGCCCTGGCGGCGATCCGGCGGCTGACTTTGCCGATTACCGCCATGCCGAGGGTGACGATGCTCCGGTTCAGCAGGCAGCCCGCGCCGACGAAAACGACAAGGGCGATGCTCAGCACGGACCAGCGAATGGCCCTGTCCGGGAGCATGTCCGGGAACAACAGCACCACAATCAGCGGAAGGGCCAGCGCCACCAGTACGGAGAGCGTCTTATCCACAAGCACCGATGATACGGACTCCGCCAGACCGGTGCCGTGTTTGTAGAGACAATAGGATCTGAGCACGTCCGCGCCCAGGCTGGACGGCATGAAACTGCCTGCAAAGCTACTGACGTAGCAGATCTTCAGCATCCGCATCAAGGGCACATGGAGGTTTTTCGCAGCCAGCAGCAAATGCCACTTGTAGGCCATGAAAACACGTTCCAGGAAGATGACCAGGAGTGCGAACACAAGATAGCCGGGGCGCACGGCCCTGAGGATCTCGGAAACCCGGGTCAGTTCAATATGCGTCACGATCAGAACAATCAGAGCCGTGCTCAGCCCCAGACGCAGCAGCAGCCCGCGGTAACGGCCAAGCGGGCTCATCGCGCCGGGGCCGCAACCGCCCTGCCGACGCGGCTGCGGTTATACCATGCGAACGTGCGCTCGAGGCCCTCATCCAGGGAAACCCGCGGCTTCCAGCCCATGGCCCACTGCGCCCGGGATGTATCGCAGCGAATGCCCCGGTACTTGGATTTCAGCGCATACCGGTTCGGGAAGGGGACGCGAAATCCCAGCCCCGCCAGCAATTCGGAGGCCGCCGCCGGCGATGATAGCAACGGCAACGGCATTTCCACCACCCGCGCCCGCGCGCCGGTCGCCGCCAGATAACGCCGCAGGTATTGCGTCTTGGTCATGCCGTTGCCGTCGGCAATGTGGTACGCCTTGCCGACAACCCCCGCCGCCCTGCCGGCCAGCAGAATGGCGTCGACAACGTTGTCCACATGGGTCAGAGGCAGAAAGGCGTCGCCGCTGCCGGGCAGAATGCAGATTCTGTTCTTCAGATAACCGATGTTCGGCCAGAACACGTTGCCGCGCGGGCCGTAAACCAGGCCCGGCCTGACCACCACCACCGGCAGCCCGCGACGATGATAGTCAAAGACCAGGCGCTCGGCCTCCACCTTCGACCGGCAGTAGAACCCGACGCGTTGCGGATCCGGCTCCAGCGGTCGGGATTCATCGATGATCGCGTTCTCGGGGATGTCCGCCATCCGGTAGACGGCTAGCGAGCTGATGTGAACGAAGCGGTCAACCTCGGCTTCCAGCGACAGCCTGAGCATGCGCTCGGTCCCCCGGACGGTGACCGCTTCGATGTGCTGCCAGGTTCCGGTCAGGGCGGCACCGAGGTGGTACACAACCTCCGTTCCCGCGATGGCCGCCCGCAACGATGCTTCATCCAGCAGGTCGCCATGGGCGATCTCGCAACCGAGGCCGCGAACGTGCTCGACCGCGTTGCTGTCGCGGCGCACCAGCGCACGTACGCGGTGGCCATGCTGTAGCAGCCTGATTGCGAGATGGCCGCCTATGAAACCCGTTGCGCCGGTAACAAGTATTTTCATCGCGTCCCTGCTCCTGTTCATCGTATGTTCACGACGGTGGCATCCGGCACCGATTGCCAGATCTCGTCCGCCAGGCGCATGACGTGCATGGCCTGGTGGCCCGGCACCGGCGGCATCAGGCCCTTTTCAATGCTGTCGTAAAATCGGTTGATGACCGGCGCAACATCACCCGGCGGCCCGACCCGCCCCAGCGCCACGCCCAGGCAACCGGACAGGGTATTGGAGAACAGCCCGACGGCTTGCCCGATGTTATCCAGCACCCGGTACGCAGCCTTGGGGATCTTGCGGTGTCTGCGAACCACCATGGTCATGTTCGAACAGTTCACATGGATGGTCATTCGGGTGGCATAGATCGTGGCGGTAAAGCAGTCCGGCCGGGTGCCCAGGGAAATGGACAGCGTGCCCATCGCATCGACGCCTTCAACGATGGCCGAGAGCTCATCGGCGGCGCCGTCGCCCGTGATTCCATTGCAACGCATGACCGATGACACCCGCACCGGCTCGCCGGTGATCTGCAGCAGCACGGAGGCCGGATGAGACAGGGCATCGAACAGAATCCCGCCTGCGAGGCCGGATAGCCAGCCGTCTCCCGCCTGGCGGCCATCGGTGCCAATGGGCTGTGCCCGACCGGCATCGAACGCGAAACGGACATCGGCACTGAGCACCCTGCCCGCACGGCCCTGCTCCACCAGGGCGAGTGCCTTTCCCATCTGTGGGTGCCATCGAAAATTATGGTTCACACACAGTTTGCGGTCGTGCTGTCTGGCTGCATCGACCATGGACATCGCTTCCCGGGAGGTCATGGCCATGGGCTTTTCCACAAGCGCATGACAACCTGCCTTCAGCGCCCGAATCGTCAGCGCCGCATGCGTGGCTGGCGGTGTCAGAATGTGAACCACATCCGGGCGGTTGTGGGCCAGCATGGCATCGAGATCGGGGTGACTGCCGTTCAGGCCGTACGTTCTCGCCAGACGCCGCGCGGCGTCCCGATTCAGATCCGTTACCGTTACCGAGCCCGGCCCAACGCGGGCCAGAACGGGCGGCAGGTGAAACGCCGCAATGCGGCCACAGCCAACAATCCCTGTTCGCATGGTGTTGTCATTCCTGGTTTTCAGGCCTTGAAACGATCCCTGGGTGAGAGGGCACCTCAGGGCATTGTCCTCACCCAAGAGGGCTCGGGGCGTCCGTAGGGCCGACACTGCGGCACCAGCGACGCGTAGATTCGGTCCAGTTCGTCAACGTGCTTGCGGACGTCGAAAGCGGCAACCGCTTCCCGCCCGGCCCGACCCAGCCTGGAGGACAACCCTGTATTGGCAAGCACGGACACAATCCGGTCTGCGAGCAGACCGGCATCGCCGGGTGGAATCAACAGCCCGGAAACGCCGTCTTCAAGTACTTCCACCAGATCGGTGGCGATCACCGGTTTGGCCATGGACATGGCTTCCAGCACCGGAAGCGGGCTACCCCCCTCAATGCTGGAGGTCATTACCTGCACATCGAAAGCGGCCATCAGCGGCCGGACCCTTGCCGCGTAACCATGAAACCGGACACGCTCGCGCAGGCCCGACGCATCCACCATCGCCTGCAGCTCCCGGCGCTCCGGCCCGTCGCCAACGATCACGAACCAGGCCGCCGGGCAGCGTTCAAGCACCCGGGGTACCGCCTCTATCAGAAACCGCGTGCCCTTGCCGGGAAACAACCGTGTCACGGAGCCGACTATGCGCGCCTGATCCGGAGCTCCCAGGCTGCGGCGACTCTCGGCCACCTCGCGTGGGGTCGGCGCGGGAAACTCTGTCCGGGAGACACAGTTGTACAGCACGCGCATCCGGTCCTCCGGCAACCTGGCGCGTGCCGCCCAACAAGCACGCACCGAACGCGACACCGCGACATGGACGTTACCCAACCTTCCCAGAACGCGATCACTGAGGCGTTGCGCCAACGGATAGTACGCGGAGGTGTCGTGATAATGGATTACTGTCGGCAGATCGGTCATCCAGGCAGCGACCTTGCCGTAGGCCGTGCCTCGATAACCCTGCAGGTGCAGTATGTCTATCCGCTCGCGACGCGCCGCCCGCGCGAGCGCCTGTGCGGTGGTGGGGTCATACTTTTTTCTCGGTAGAAAGAGTACGCGGCTTCCGCGCGCCTCCAGCCCGCCGGCAAGACCACTGGCATTGTTCAGAATGCAGACGACGAGCTCGTAACGATCTGCCGGCAGATAGGAAACCCACAATTCGAACAGACGCGTAACGCCATTGATCTGATTGCCCCAGCCAAGGTGATCGTTGACCACCATGACTCTCGTCCTGCCGCCGCTGACGGCGGCGGATGATGTCGACGACTGATAACTGGCTGTAGCGGTCATTCCATTTCCCGCGATGGTTTCGCCATGGTGTATTGCGCGTGTGCGTATCCTTACGCACGGGTACCCACGACCTTCGCCGGGACACCAACGGCAACGGAATACTCGGGCACATCCCTGGTGACCAGGGCACCGGCACCAATGATGCTGCCGCGCCCGATGCGAACCCCGTCCAGAACGATCACATTGGCACCGACCCAGACGTCGTCTTCCATGACCACCGGCCCTCTGGAACAGGTTCCCTGTTCCATGATCGGGACATCCCGGCGGTCGGTGATGTACCTGCCACCACCAATGTAGCAATTGCCTGCAATGAGGGTATGGGCACCGATATGAACCCCCGAAACAGACGTGACAATGGTGTTGCAGCCGATATCCGAACGGTTGCCCACGGAAACGGGCCCGGTCTTGCCCTGTATCACGCAGTTCCTGGACACGATCACCTCGTCACCCAGCGTGATACCGTCCGCACCGGCACCTCCCGCATCCAGCAGCACATGATCGTCAATTGCCACACGCTCACCGAGCGTTATCCGGCCAGGGTGCCGAATGGCAAGACCCCGCCCCAGAATGACACCGGAACCGAACGTTCTGAATAGCCCACGCAGGAAAATCCGGCGCGCGAGATAGCCCGCCGCTCCGGCCAGATTGCCTACCAGCATGATGGACAATTCGTAGCGGGCAAACGTCAATGCCGTCGCCTCACCCAGCACCTTCCGCCGATAGCGCGTCAGCGGCGACGCCGAAGCGTCGTGCAGCTGATCCGCCGGCAATACCTTGTGAATTTCAATCGTGGTTCTGTTGTCGGTCATTCCTTGACCTCGCCCGACCTTTCACCAAGCCCGGCAACACTGGCCGACGGCGGCGAAAGATCTCTGTTTGATTTAATCGGAGGGGCACCGCCAGGGCGGCCCACCGCACCTCGTAGCCGGGTACGACAGGGGCAAAAACTCTGGCCTGTGAATACACCCTCGCAAACGTAGCACACCGTGTGCGGCTGGTCTCAGGCGGTGATTCAAGGAGCCTCTGCAAGGGTAGCGCGACTTTCGCCAGCCAGGTTCAGCGCGCTGGTGAATCTTGACTACACTGATGTCGTGCCAGGATAGGCCAACATCAGGATAACGACATTGCCCGATGCGTACTCAAGGCCAAGGCAGGCCGAACCAAGCCAGATTCCCGTCCATATCCGCACTCCCATGCACTGTGCGCAGTCGGCATTGCCGGCGTTGCAGGTGGCGCTCCGCCAGGCGAGAGCGTCATTACTACCCTGCCGCCGACATCTCAGCCGGTCCATACCGATGAACGTCCGTGCCTACATGGCATCCGGGCCGCCCATCGCCGCCGGTTCGGCATCCCCAATCTTCCCCCGCTCAGAGGTGCAATGCGTGAGTGCAACAGACGACCGTCCGACCGCCGCGCCGGCGGATATCGAAACCGCGTCGGCCGCCTACGCGGCCCGGTTTGCCGGCCCTGCCGGGCGTTACATGCTGACGGTACAGGAGCAGTGTGTGCGCGAGCTGATCGCATCCTACCGTGGTGGCAGCATCCTTGAGATCGGCGGAGGCCATGGCCAGCTCCTCGCCCTGTACGCCCGCCTGGCCATGCAGGTCACCCTGCATGGCAGCAACCGCGAATGTTTTGCGCGTCTTTGCGCGCAACAGCTCGCGGGCGTCCGCCCCCTGAGCGGGGACTTCATGCATCTGGATGTGCCGGACCGGAGTCACGACATCGTGCTCGCCGTTCGCCTCCTGGCACATGTGCAGGACCGGCAGGGACTGCTTTCCGAAATGGCGCGGATTGCCCGCCACGCGGTGATTGTCGACTACCCCAGCATTTACAGCGCCAATGCCTTGACCCCGCTGCTTTTTCCGGTCAAGAAGCGACTGGAGGGCAATACCCGTACCTACCTGAGTTTCTCCAGGCGGCAACTTGAAAGGGAGTTCTCACATCATGGGCTGTCCGTTATCCGTCAGCGCAAGCAGTTCCTGTTGCCAATGGTGTTGCATCGCGCCGGCCAGGGAAACGCCCTGTTTCAGGGGACGGAAAATATGTGCCGACGGCTCGGCCTCACCGCGCTGCTTGGCTCCCCCGTCATCATGCAGGCGACGCGCCCCCGGTTGACCTCCCCGGCCATTGGCGGCCGGGCCTCTTCATCAACCAGACGGCGGCAGTAAGTGCCGCGGCGAAGCCGCCTTGTCGGCACCACCAAGGAACCACGGAGAAAGGAATTGAGATACCTGTTCCGACTGGCCATTGCAATTGTGCTCATCGGTGTACTGGTCTGGCTTGGCGACGGCGTCGCCGCGCACTGGGAGATAATGACGCGATTAAGCATCCATGCCCTTGTCCTGGCCATGCTGGCGATCACCGCGGGGCGTACCGTCATGGCCTATAAATGGCTGCGCCTGCTGCGTTGCCGTGGAGCGGCCATGTCACTTCGCACGGCGACACAAGTCTATTGCGCGGCCAACGTATGGGGGCTGTTTCTGCCAGCAACCATCGGCGCGGATGCGGTTCGGACGGTATGCGCCAGCCGTGAAGGGCTGAATGGGCACACCGTGGTTGCATCGATGCTGGTGGAGCGCGGTATCGGTTTCATTATTTCCAGCCTGCTCTGCCTGCTGGCCGTGCTCTACCTGGCGACCATCGCCCCACTCGGCACCACACTCTATTTCACCGGTTGGTTTGCCGCCGCCATGCTGGCCGGCGTCATGCTGGCCTTATGGCTGTCCTTTACAGAATCCATCTACAACTTTCTCCACGATACGGTCCTTCGAAGGGTCTCGGGCAGCAAACCCGCGCGCTTGCTGCGGGAATTGCATGACGCTTACCGGGAGTACGCCCATCACCGCCGGGAACTGGCGATCTTCTCGGTGCTGACCGTGGTAGAGGCGGTGGTAACCGCCGCGGCTTTCTGGATACTCGCCGTCGGTCTGGAGATCGAGGCGAGCCTTGCCGCGGTGCTGGCGGCCATGTTCCTCGCCAACCTGGCAGCGCGCATACCGTTATCCGTCGGCGGATTCGGCGTTTTCGAGGCGATGTTCGTACTGGCACTGATGCTGGTTGGGGTGACCAGTACCGAGGCCCTTTCCATCGCATTACTGGGGCAGATTCTGAAAATTCTGTCCTGGCTGCCCTGGTGGTTCAGCTACACCCTCAATGCCGGCAGTTTCAGCGTCCCTGGGCGTGATACCGCCACTGAAAAACCCTGACCACGGTTTATTAGTGAGACACTGATTTATTCCATTAATCCTGCAATGGCTATGCAGCGACTTGAACGCTGCGACCGCCGCATATAATTACACGACATTATTAAGGACACGCTAATTTATTCACGCGTCCGTGTGAATAGACCGGAACCTCCATAACTGTCACTTAATAACGACATAATACGTCTGTCATAACGAAAAATAAGGCTTACTTATTGATACTGTACATACGTCCTATTTTTATAGGTATGCCGTCCTTTAATTTCGTGATGTGCCACACACTCCAATTTATTGAACCGCAGTTAAATCCCAATTCAACTTCACGACAAAATCTGGCTTGGGAGTATCAATGCGTCACTATAAAAACGAATTCGGGCACTGGTTCAGAGCGTTGGGCATCGCCTCGGCGTGCATGTTCCTTCCAGTCTCACAGGCATTCGCACTGCCGGTCATACCGGGTGCGGTAGGCTACGGTATCGATACCCCCGCAGGGCGGGGCGGCAGTGTTTACAGGGTTACCAATCTGAATGCGTCGGGTTCGGGATCGCTCAAGGCGTGTCTCGATGCATCCGGCCCCCGGGTCTGTGTCTTCGAGGTTTCGGGGACCATCCGCCTGACCAGCGACATCCAGATAAACAACCCCAATCTGACTGTCGCGGGACAGACGGCGCCCAGTCCCGGCATCACCATTCGCGGTGCCGGGCTCAAGGTCAGTGCAAACGATGTCTTGATTCAGCACATCCGCATGCGGGTTGGCGACGACCGCGACGGCAGCACTCCCAGCCAGCGGGCCGGGTTCAAGATCATGCATGGATCCAGAACCGTCAATAACGTGGTCCTGGACCACGTCTCCGTCAGCTGGACGATCGATCAGCTGCTATCCGTCTGGGACGGTGCCCGCAATGTCACGGTCAATAACAGCGTCTTCGCGGAGCCGCTGGACGATTCGCTACACCCGTCCGCGCCGCACGGCTTTGGTCCACTGGTGGCCGGCCAATCAAATACCCGCATGAGCATGATCGGCAACGTCATCTCCACAAGCAGGGCGAGGAACCCGCGCACTGCCATTGCGACTTTCTTGTTCGCAAACAACGTGGTCTATAACTGGAAGACCCGAGGCACGGAGATATTCAATCGCAACGGCGTGCCGTCAAAGACCAGCCTGATCGGAAACGTTTACAAGCCCGGGCCGGAATCCGGCTCCACCAAGGGTATTGTCATCGAGCCGAACCGGGGCAATGCCTCGCTGGCCATGCACTCCAACTCCAGGGTGTATGTGTCGGATAACAGGGGCGCCGGCTACAATGCGAGCAACCCCTGGTCGATGGTCGACAACTACGCAGGCAACTGGGTCAGGGCGACATCGTCGCCGGTCAGCCTCGCCGGGTTCGAACCGATGGATTCCAGCAAGGTCGAAGCGCATGTGCTGGCCAACGCCGGCGCACGGCCAACGGACAGGGACTCGGTCGACAAGCGGATCATGTCCCAGGTCGCCAATGGCACCGGGCGGATGATCGACAGCCCCAGGGATGTCGGCGGATGGCCGTCCACCCCCGTCAACCGCCGGGTACTGGCGTTGCCGTCGAACCCCAACGCGGACAGTAACGGTAACGGCTATACCAATCTGGAGGAATGGCTACACGCATTCGCGGCCGAGATGGAAGGCGTGAAGGCGGAAGATCCGAAGCAACCCGCTCGCCCCAAGGCACCGGCCAATCTGACAGCCGACTGAGCGCAGCCCGAACCGGGGGAGGCGGTCGCCTCTCCCGGCACTGCGGAACCGTCTCCCTAGGGCATGGTCGTCTTTTCCAGCAATCTGGCGCCCCGCAATCGCGCTATCCGCGCCACGCCTCCGAGCCAGTGCCGCAGCGCCGGCGCTATCCCCCGCCGCCTGATCATGAACCGCAGAAAACTGACCCCGTCACACAGTTGGTAGAGCCTCATCAATGCCGGGCGCACCCGCTTTCGTTCGCTCGCCGGCAATGCAAGCGAGTAATTCATGTCGCGCAGCAGTTGGCCGGCAATGGCTTCGACGGCAGCCAGATCGCGGCGGCGCATTTTACGCAGGTATTTGCCTGAGTTTTCCTGGACGATTCTGGACTGATTTCTGGCGTCTCCGACACCTTCGGACGGCCCATCGAGCCGTATCATGGCCGCGCGGAAATCGACGCCCAGAAAGCGGCAGATGCGCGTGATCTCCGCCTCCGGGTCAGTCAGCAGGTCCTCGTACCGGAGCTCCATATAACGGCCCCGCAGCCGCGCGGCAACCTGTCGCGCGCCCAGAATGGAATCCACCCAACGCTGTGCGGCGCGAACCTTGGTCTTCCCCCAGGCGTTTTCGACTGACAGGCAGTAGTCGCGAACGTCTCTGACGATATGAATGACGCGCGCGCCCGGAAACGTGCCGGCGATCGGTGCCATATAGCGGATGTAGGTCGGTGACTTGTCGCCCCAGATGACGCCGGCATTGTGCAGGGTTCCGGTGTCATGACGAACAAGCGCTTCGAACACGCCGGCGACGGAATAGTCGCGACAGCTTGCGTACCAGGTGCGCGGATCGACCGGGCGACCGTATCCGAGCTGATAGTTGAAGTACGGAAGCCGGACGGAACGCTGATGAAAGCTCTTGAAGTTAGCGTAATCGGCGAGGTCACCGTACCGATCCCACTCGGCTATCCAGATCGGCAGAAACTCGGTTTCCGTGGAGGGGATATGGATCCGGGGGTGGTTATTCAGCAGGGCTCGCAGCAACTTGGTGCCGGATCTGGGCAGGCCGACGATGAACAGGGGGCCATTCCATGGCGCGTTTCCCATGACATTTCCTCATCTCTTGCCGATAGGGTTTCTCGAGTCTAGCGGCGTCCGGCGGAAGTTTCGATATCGTTGCCTGCAAATTGGCTATGCTGACCTTCAGGATGCGGGTGGCCTCACCCCCCGTACACCCGAATTGATCGTGTTGATGACGGAGGGAACCGACTGATGCACCGATTCATAATTGTCGCCGGCTCGAGCTACTCCGGGTCCACCTTGCTCGCCATGCTGCTCGGCAGACATCCGCGGATCGCCACGGTTGGCGAGATGACCGGGCCCGAACCGCACATCGACGAAAATACCTATCATTGCTCCTGCGGCAACCGGCTGCGCGATTGCGACTTCTGGCGGGCGGTTGCCAGACAAATGACAAGCAACGGCACGACACTGAATCTGCGGAACTTCGGAACCCGTTACAGGCCTCTGAAGGACAATCCGCTGCAGCGCATGCAGTTCTCCAACCTGCGTACAAACCGGCTTGAAAACCTTCGCGACTTCGCCTGCGGACTTTCCCCCGACTGTCGCGCATACCGGGACGCAATCACCCGACGGAACATCGCTCTGGCGAATGCGATTCTCGACGTCACCGGTAAGGACGTGTTTCTCGATACGTCCAAGAACCCCACACGCGTAAAGCCTCTCTCCGAAGCGCTCCAGGACAGGCTTTTCGCGATACAGCTGACGCGCGACGGACGCGACGTGATGCTCTCGAGAAGGAAGTACCACGGCCATATCCCCCTCGCCCGGGCCATTCAGAAATGGAAACGGGTCAACCAGCGCGCGCAACGCGTGCTGGAGTATGTCGACCCCCGCAGGCGATACGCGCTGCGCTACGAAGATCTCGCCTCCAACCCGGTCGAAACGCTGACGCGCTTGTGCGCGTCCATTGGCATCGCGTATGACCCGGCGTGCCTGGAAGTGTCTCCGCAATCCCAGCACATACTGGGCAACACAAGCGCCCGGTTGGGAGGACGGCGCCAGGTGGAGAAGCCGGTTTCCGGCAAGGCAGGCCTGTCCGCCGAAGACAGCACCACCTTCGATCGCATCGCCGGCGCGCTCAACCGCAGCTACGGCTACGAATGAAGCTTTAGGAGACGTTGATGTATTCCCATGGAAGAGATTACCCATTCCTCAAAGGGAGATTGAGCATGAGGCTCCGTTCGCTGCTTGACAGGCAGAAAAGAGGCGCACTTTTTTCCGAACTGCAAAAAGGAATTCGCTATCCCTTTCGTGGACTGCAGGAAACCACGCCTGTATTCATCTTTGGCAGGCAACGTTCAGGCACCTCGATGCTGATGTTTGCATTTCATATGCACCCGGACACCGTGGTCTTTGACGAGCACAGAAACAGCATCGTGTTCAAGGATTACCAGGTTCGCAATTTTCAGATTGTTCATGATGCAATTCATGCGGCAAAAACGCCGTTCGCCTGTTTCAAACCGATCTGCGACAGCCATAGAATCGAAGAGTTTCGACATGAATTTCCGAAATCCAGACTCCTCTGGGCGTTCCGGCACTACAAGGCCGCGGCACGCTCCGCACTGGAGAGATTCGGCGAAGCGACCCGGGCGGTTCGCCTGGTCTGCACCGGGCGGCGCGGCGGCGGGTGGTTTCAGGACGGCGTTTCACCCACTACCGAAGCCGTACTGCGAGAAATCTATTCCACGCACCTGACCGAGTTCGATCTTTGCTGCCTCGCCTGGTGGGCAAGGAATCAGATCATCATCGAAAACAGCCTGGCGACCGATCCCGCGGTCACCCTGGTGAAATACGAACAACTGGCGGTGAACGGCAGAGACGAACTCGCCTGGGTGTTCGACCGCATCGGCCTGCACAGGCATGAACGGTGTGGCCGCTTTATCAACAGCGCTTCGGTGACGAAATCGAACGGGCCGGCGCTGACGCCCGAAGTCAGGGCGCTTTGCGAGCATACGATGGAGGAACTGGACGGCTATTATCAATTGCGCAGACACGCCACCGCGGCCGAACGGCCACGGCAGGCCGTCAGCTAACCAACTGGCGGTATCTTGCCTCCAGCGACCGGGTGATCGCCTTGGCCTCATACAGCCGCCAGGCCTTCTCCCGATTGCGCGCACCCATCTGCCGCAGAGCCGCGCGGTCGTTCAGGAGTTCCTCCAGCACCGTCCGTATCGACTCCGGACCGACCCTGGCAATCAGGCGCCCATTCCTGCCGTCCTCCACCACCAGGGGAATTCCGCCGACGCGCGAGGCAACCACCGGCAGCCCCATGGCCATGGCCTCGAGAATGGCGACCGGGCAGCCCTCCGGATGCGACGTCGGCAACACGAAGATATCGGACTCGGCGAACAGGCAGGCCTTGGTGGAGCCACTGACAAAGCCGGGGCAATGGACGGCTCCCTGCAGGCCCAGCCTCTGCACCCTGGCGCGGATCTCCTCGAGTAGGGGCCCGTCTCCGCCGACAATGAGCTCGAGGCCGGGGAAGCTCCGGCGCAGCAACACGAAAGCGTCCAGCAGTTCGTGGACGCCTTTCGCGGCCACCATACGCCCCATGAACAGCAGCCTTGCCGGCCTGGAAACGCGCCTCCCGGCCAGCGAAACAGCGCGATCGCCGAGTTCCGCGCCATTGAACATAGTGGTGGTGACTTCCACCCGGTCGCGGTCCATTCCCAGGGCGACAAGCTGCTCCCGGAAAGCGGTCGAAAGAACGAAAACATGATCCGCGCCGCCGTAGGCGAAACGGAACAGCGCCCGCCGCCACGGTGATCGGCCGATGGCGTCCGCCAGTGGGACTTCCCAGCCGTGAAAGAAAACCACCACCGCGCGAAAGCGCCCCAGACGCGCGGCGGCCAGAAACAGGCCGTCCCGCAAGATCGCCTTCGGCGCCATGGAGGGATTGGCATGCAGTACTTCGCTCGGCGTGGTCCAGGCCGTCCACAACAGGCGCAGGCAATCCGCCAGCGGGCGGAGAACCATGCGCAGCCGGGCGCGATCCGATGGTCGCCGGCCGATGATCAGCAGCCGCGCAGTGGTCGCATCGGACAGGTGCGCAAGCGCGCTACGCAGAAACTGTCCCACGCCACCGGACAGCCGTGGATCCGGCGCCAGCACCAGCACCGACAGCGGCCGTCCCGTGGGCACCTCGGTTCCGGGCTGGCCGTAGAGCGCACGTTGATTACCAACCATCATTGACGTCCCTTACCGATTGCAGATTGGCACCCTTTATCGAACCAGGCGACGTCCTGCCATAACCGAACAGCCGCATCTCCTTGCCCAGCAGCAGCTCGATCAACGCGCACTGCCCACGGCCAAGGTAATCCCGCCAGGCGGTCATGGCGGCACTGTCGAGACCGGCTCGGCCACTGTCGCGGAAGGAGGAATCCTTGCCCGGAGGGCGAAACATGCCGGTGACCACGTCGATACCCAGAAACGCACAGAGCGCGGGGATACTGCGACCAGCATCGCCGACCACATCCTCGAACCTGGACAGGTAATAACGCCCGGTTCCGGCGTACCGCCGGTGCAGGTTCGCGGCACGGCGGTACTGAAGCAGCAGATAGCCCAGCCGCCTGCCGGCGATGGCCGCTGTGGACGCGTCCGAGGCGCTCGAATACCTCAGCTCTCGGGCAACCATGGACGCATAGATCGCCCTCGGGTCCCTAATCAGATGCACGAATCTGGCACCCGGAAACCAGCGCATCAGCGTCTCGACCTGACTGATATCGACCGGGAACTTGGCACCCGGCCGCGCCTTGCCGGCAACCCGCGCATGCTCATCCAGCAGGATCCGCAGGATAAGCGGCCAGCTCGGCGAGGCTTCCTTCAGACGCCGAACCAGCACCGCGGGATCGAGATCGATCAGGCGATGCTGCAGTTCGGCGGTTCGGCGTTTGCGCTCCCAGAACGTGCCGAGCAATGCGCCCGAATACATCAGCTCCACCAATGCTTCGGCGGAGAGTGCACGCAGTCGATTGCCAAGCGTGTCCTGCACCGTGGCAATAAAATCACGGCGAATATACCGGGGCGCCAGATAGTGCAGCTCATTAACGATATCAATGTCGGAATAGCGATTCAGATTGGTCATGTAGATCTTGGAACCGGTCCGCGCAATACCGACAATGAACACGAACCGGGAATCAGAGCCATTCGCTATCGCGGTCATTCATTTACTCCATTAACGTTCAGCCAATCCGGTCAGCCTGAACAGCTCAACCCGGCAGCGGCGCTTTGCGCCGGCACAACCCAGCGTTGGTAACTGCTCAGCATCGAATCAAACGAGAATTCGTTGATCACACGTGCTCGCGCATTGGCGCCGAGGCAGGCTCGCAGTTGCGGGTCGCCATGGAGCATCCGCAGCGCGCCCACCAGGGCAGCGGTGTCTCCGGGCGGATAGATGAGCCCGTTTTCGCCGCCGGTCACCATCTCCCGCGCTCCGCCGACATCGCTCAGCAGCACTGCCCTGGCGCAGGCCATCGCCTCAAGCGCGGCATTGGAGAATGTTTCCACCGCCGTGGATGGCAGGACGAACACATCCATCACCGCCAGCAGCGGCCTGACATCCTTGGCCTGGCCATGGAAAATGGTCGCCCCGGACACGCCTGTATCGGTGGCGCAGCGCATCAATTCGGCACGGCAGGGGCCATCACCGACCAGCAGCACGGTCGCTGGAACGCCGTCCCGGCGAAGCATGGCGGCGGCACGCAGCAGATCCTTGTGACCCTTTTCCGGCCGCATCGCACCGACCGTTCCGATCACGAAATCGCCGGGGCGAATGCCGATACGACGTCGCAGGACGGCAGGCGACTCGCCGGCCGCCGGCGGCGAGAAATGTCGCGCGTCGATGCCGTTCAGAATGCACACGCAACGGCCGGCATGCAGGTTGTAACGCCGGATCCAGGCCCGTTGTTGACCACGGCTGCCGAACACGATGCGCTGCGCACGCCGCAGCAGCGGCGCATAAAGGCCCATGAAGCGGCGGTCCCGGTTATTGCGAAGCTCGCTGGTATTGACCAGGGCGACGGTGTCCGGGCGCGGCAATACCAGTCTCGCGGCGAGCGAGGCATACAGCAGGGGATGCAGATTGACGGCGACCAGGCGGTGAACGCGCGACCCGGAGACATAGCCGGCCAGGCGAACAAGCGCACCCACCGAGAAGCGGTGCCGGCGCTGCAGGTCGATGACCGGAATGCCGGCATCGATCTCCTCGAGCAGACTGTCCGGCCCGTTCAGATAGGCAATATGCATCGCCAGGCCGCGTCGGCTCAGCGCATTGGCGATGCGCACCACCTTGCGCTCGGAGCCGCCCACGGTCAGCGAGTTGAGCAGAAAGAGCAGCCCTCCCTTCAGCGCGGGGCGGCTCCTGATCTCCATGTTGTCTGTCACGATGTCGCTATCCCTGCGTGTGACCAATCCGCGCCGGTCAGCCGCCGCCCGTCGCCAGGCGAGGCCTGACGACGGGCGGCATATCGGCGCCGGAATGACATGCCGATGATGCCTGCGACAACCAGGACTGAAACATCAGAATGCTCCAGAGCTGGTGCTGCCAGGCATGCGTACCGGCCAGATGCTGCCGCCACATCCGGCCAACCGGGGCGGGGTCAAGATGCCCCTGCCGCCGCAGCAGCACCGGGTCCAGCAATGACTCGGCCCACTCCCGCAGCGGGCCTCGCAACCAGGCCGTGAGCGGTACACTGAAACCTTTCTTGTCGCGCGCGATCAGGTGGCTGGGCAGCCGGCGCTCAAGCAACCGCCGCAGGATCCACTTACCCTGCCCGCCACGCAGTTTCATGCCGAGCGGCAGGCGCCAGGCAAACTCCACCACATGATGATCGAGCATCGGCACCCTGGCCTCGAGGCCGACCGCCATGCTGGCCCGATCGACCTTGGTGAGGATGTCGTCCGGCAGATAGGCCATGGTGTCGCGGTACATCATGCGCAGCGCGAATGCATCCAGCCGCGGCATGTCCGCGCTCGGGCTGAATGCGGTTGGCGGCTCGCTGACCCCCAATACCGCCGACGCCGGATCCTTCCACTGGGAGACGAAACGCTGATGGTACAGTTCATCGGCGGAGCGCGTGGCGAGCACCTCGGCCAACCCCTTCAGCTTTCGGCCGAGGCGCTCCGACCGGCCCTGCTCCGGGACCAGATGGTGGCCACCCCGCAGGGCCGCCGCCATCGTCTGGCGCAGACCCGCGGGAACGGCACCGAGCCGGCTCCACCACCGGCATGCCTTTAAGTAACGCGCGTACCCACAGAACAGCTCGTCACCCCCATCGCCGGTGAGGGCCACGGTGACGGAATTTCTCGCCAGCCTGGACACCAGGAAGGTGGGTATCTGCGAGGAGTCACCGAAGGGTTCGTCGTACATTGCGGATATCCGGGGGATGACATCAAGCGCATCGCTCGCCGACACGTAGGCTTCGGTATGTTGCGTGCCGAGCCAGGCGGCCACGGCCTTGCCACGCTCGGCCTCGTTGAACCGCGCTTCGCCGAAGCCGATGGTGAAGGTCTGCACGGGGCGGTCGCTCACCGCCTGCATGAGTGCCACGATCAGGCTGGAATCCAGCCCTCCGGACAGAAAGGCCCCGAGCGGCACGTCCGCGATCAGTCGCAGGCTGATTGCCTCGGAGAGCAGGCGCTCAAGGCAATCAATGGCCTGTTCCTCGGTACCGGAGAACACATCCGCCCGACCCCGGTCGGCGGCATCCTTCAGGCTCCAGTAGGGTACCGGTGCGGTCGCCCCGGTACGGCGCAGGGCGTCAAGACCGATACTGATCCGGTGGCCGGGCCGCAGCTTGGAAATGCCGTCGTATATGGAATACGGCGCCGGCACGTAGCCGTGCCTGAGCAGCAGCGCAAGCGCGCCGCGGTCGACTGCCTGGCGAAACCCGGGCAGGCTCCGCAATGCGCCCAGCTCGGAGCCGAACACGAATGCACCGTCGACGTGGCCGTAGTACAGGGGCTTGATGCCGAGCCGATCCCGAACCAGGTGCAGGACGCCTTCTCCGCGGTCCAGCACCGCGAACGCGAACATGCCGCGCAGCAGCGGAACCGCCTGTTCGAGCCCCCATTGTTCGATGGCGGCGATCAGCACCTCGGTATCGGAATGGCCGCGAAAGCGCCAGCCCAAGGCCTCGAGCTCGCGGCCCAGCGCCCTGTGGTTGTAGATCTCGCCGTTGTAGACCACCACGAACCGCCGACTGGGCGACAGCATGGGCTGGGCGCCCTGCTCCGAGAGGTCCAGCACCGCCAGGCGCCGATGCCCCAACCCGACGCCCAGTTCATCATCCGTCCACAGGCCTTCACCGTCGGGCCCGCGTTTGGCGAGCGGCGCCAGCATGCGCTGGATCACGGCCGCGGTGGCCGGCGCGCCGGTACATCCCTGTATTACACCAACCAGACCGCACATGGCTTCGCCTCCGTGTATGCCGACGGTTCATCAACTCAGCGGTTCGGTCAGTACCGGCGGGCCGGTCGCCCGCAGGCTCTCGAACACCTGCTGGTAGCCGGAGACGATTGCGGCCGGCGCGTGGTGACGGTTGAAATAGCCGACGATATCGCCCGCCCGGAACTGCTCCTGCTGCAGCAGACGCCCAAGCACGCGATGAAGCTGCTCCTCGTTGCCCGCCACTGCGCCCAGACCGAGGCGATCGATCAACCCGTCGGGGTCCACGTAGGACAATACGGGCAGACTTCTCGCCCAGGCTTGCAGAAACGTATTCGGGAAGCCCTCGTAACGCGAGGTGTTGACCAGCAGCCTGGCCTGATCGAAGTACTGCTCGGTCTCCTCCATCCGCCGGTAACCGAGAAACCGCAGGTTAGGCACGGCCTGGGCCTGCCGTTGCACCTGCTGGTAGTAGGAAACCGTGCCCCGATAAGGCCCGCCGATCATGACGAACTCCTGATCCGGAAACGCTCGCGCCAGTCGGATGAAGTGCTCCGGCTGTTTCAGCTCCCGGAACATGGCAACCCACAGAATGTAACGCCGGCGGCTTTCCGGCAGCGCACTGGCCGCCGAGTGCCAGATATTGCGAATGACGCGCCCCTGCAGGCCGAGGTTGTTCATCAGAGCGGCGGCCTGCTGGTGGGACTGAACGATGATCGCGTCGGCCCGGCGAATGCCATGGACATAGAGCCAGCGGTCGCGAATGGTCGGCAGCCGCAGCAGCTTGAGGTCGACATTGGCGTCGGAGGCGCAGGCGAAGATGAACCGGCGCCCGTTGCGCCGACAGAACAGGGAGACGAGGCCGGGCAGATAGCCGGCGCCGCGCACATAGTAGATATCCGCCCCGGCACGTTTCAGCGCACTCCACAGCCCCGGAACACGGGGATAGAAGAAGCGCAGCCCGGCGATGCCGGCGTCCTCCCGGTAACTCTTGAAAACCGTCAGGCCGCCAATGCGCTGGCCGTCCGGCTGCCCCAGATCATGGGTGACATAACTGACCTCCACCCCCCGGGCCGCCAGGGCTTCACCGAGGATCTTCTGCTGCACTTCGGCGCCGCCGGTCAGCGCAACACCGGTGCCCGGAGAAAGCGTGGAATAGATTGCGGGGGCGATGAAACAGACGCGCAGCGGGCGGCCCTCGATGGAAAACGCCATCATGCCTCCCGCGCCGTCAGGTGCGCCGCCGCCGGTGCAGCCGTGGCAAGGCTCCCGGCCACCGGCTGTCGCAATGCCAGCGCCGCCGACGTCAGGGTGGTTCCCTTCATGCCGAGTTCGCCGGCGCGCCTCAGCACCAGGGCGAGCCGCTCCCATACGCGGGCCAGGTCGTCGCGGGTGGCCGAAGACGGACTGCATCCATAGGCCAGCTCCGAAGAATGCAGCATCAGGTTGACCACCGGCACACGCCGCCGCACCGCCTGCTCAAGTGCGTCGGTAAAGGTGTGTAACGGATAGCGCGGATTCGGGCGCACCATGCGCGGCGCCACCAGCCTTCTCAGCACGCGCCGCGCCAGCCCCGCGCCGGCCCAGCCGGCGTCCAGCGACCGGCAATACAGGTCGATCGCGGCATACCCTCTCCAGTGCACCGACACCGGGATCTCGACGATGTCCTTGTGTCCGTCGGCGTGCGCATCGCTACCCGCCCACAGGTACGGTCTTCTGGGGTGGCGCGCAAAAGACGGGCCAGCAACGCCATTGCATCTGGCGCGCCGCCAACTGGTGATCGGCGTAACGGAGGTATCCACCGCATAGCCGCGTCTGATCAGCCAATCGATGGTGCGTTGATCCACTCCCCAGCGTCCCGCCCGGTGCGCGGTGGGAGCGACACCGAACGAATCCTCGATGGCCGCGTGCAGACAGTCCGCCTTCGCAGTGAACAGCGCCTCCGGAAGCTGATACTGGTAAGCCGCGATCCACTCGGCATCGACGCCCCGCGGATGCTCACGGGCAAACGGCGGCGTGGTCCAGACGTGCAGGTGATGGCCGATCTCGCAGCGGCCCTGGGCCACCAGAGGCTGCAGGATGCGCAGGCTTTCGTCCCGTGTCGCGCACTCGTAGGCGACCAGATAGGTGGTCATGGCGCCATGCCGCTCGCACAAATCCTGAAAACGGGGGATTTCGGCAACGTTCTTCAACGCGATGCGCTCCGGGTCGCCCCACGCGTCATCGGCCTCGGTATCCACCGTGATCACCAGCAATGGCACGGGCCATGCCGAACCACGCGACGCAGATGCGACTGCTTCCATCGCCGTTGCCTCCTCCCTGGCGTTGCAAATCTCTCCCTGGGCCGGACATATCCCTGTCCCGCCGCCGGACCGGCCCTCAGGCGCCGCGCAGCCCCGTCGACCAGGCCGTACGCATGCGCCGTTTCAGGCTGATCGCCTGCCGTTCCAGTTCAAAGCGTAGCAGGCGCTTCTGGACCTTGGCCCAGACAATCCTGTTTCGATGCGTTGATAATGCGTTCTTGTATTGCGAGCCGCCCGCCAGGAAGTCATATATCGCATTCCCGGCCCGCGCGTTGTGCCGAACGGCCTGCAGATGACATAGCCAACCCGGTTTCATGCGGTTATCACTGGCCGGCGAAAAGCCGCATTGATAGAAAAGCACGCGGCCATTGAAGACGAAGTTATAGAGGCAGCCGACCGTATGCCTGCCCGCGCTTACCCTTATCAGCTGAATTTCACCACGCGAAAACCGATCTTTTATTAACCGCTGATGAAAGTCGAAGACATAGTCGTTTGCAAAAGCTCCGGCCAGACCCTTGTTCCGCCACCGCCGCTGATGCAGGTCAACCAGCTCCCGGAAGATGCCCAGGGCCTGATCCGCGTCGTCGGCCACGGCAACGGCAATCGCGCCTTGTTGCTCGTAGGCACGAACACACCTGCGCATCTGGCTGCGCGCATTGCGCCCTAGTAGCGAGACGTAATCGCCACTGTCGCGCACCGCGCTCAGATCGACATAAGGCGATGGATCATCCCGGGTAATCACCAGCTGCCACGATGGCGGACAATTATCCAGCGCATTGCCTGGAAAGGCGCCGGCGGATAGCCCCGGCAGCACGAACTCATCCCATGGCAAGATCGTTTCCAGCTCGGCCAGTACGTCCCATAATAATGGCGGCCGACCGGAATGCATGAGAATGCGGTTATATTCAATGGACAGCCGGTCTATCTTTCGGTTTCCCGTCGCATTGAGGAACAGGCTTCGCGACCGGATCAGATGTTTCCGAACAAGACGGCGGCTGCCCAGAAAACAGGCCCAGACGCTATCCTTGCCTTCCATGCCGAGCGCCAGCTTCAGGTGCACCTGATCCGGCAGGGAATCGAGCCAGTTTCCGACCCATGCCGACGACAGAAAATACTCTGTCGAAAGATGTTTCTCGAATTCCGGCCAGATGCGGTTGATACGTTCCCTGTCCTTGCGGACA
Organism: Aquisalimonadaceae bacterium; assembly: GCA_040877625.1. GTDB lineage: Bacteria > Pseudomonadota > Gammaproteobacteria > Nitrococcales > Aquisalimonadaceae > Methylonatrum. The sequence continues at coordinate 19,938 of JBBDNK010000006.1, read as the reverse complement.
TCGAGCAGTTGCACGCCCAAGACAAACCCCTTGCCCGTTGACAGGCCAGTCGGTAAGCGTCACCGGTTGTCGATCAGTTCAGCATTGTGATTGCCGAGCGCATCCCGCGAGAGGGTCTGCCGCGACTCCTTCGCCGCGCCCACGACCTCGGCATACGAGCCGAAGGCGACGGCCTCTCCCTTGTCCAGCCGGAGCAGATGATCGCAACGGCGCACAGTGCTCAGCCGGTGGGCAATCAGAATGATGGTCTTGCGGCCCTGGAAGGCGCTTATGGTCTCCATCACGGCCGCCTCCGTGGCCTGATCCAGCGCGCTGGTTGCTTCGTCGAGAAGCAGGACCTCCGGGTCATGGTAGAGCGCCCTGGCCATGCCCAGCCGCTGGCGCTGCCCGCCCGACAGACGCACACCGTGTTCACCAACCACGGTGTCGTAGCCGGCGGGCAGTTCCTCTTCAACGAAGGCATGAATCTGCGCGGAACGGGCGGCCCGTTTCACCGCCTCGAGGTCGATCTCCTGCTCCGGCACGCCAAGCGCAATGTTGTGGGTGATGGTGTCGTCGACCAGAAAGATATGCTGCGGCACGTAGCCGATGTTGCGCTGCCAGGCGGGGAGGTCCTCCGCCCGCAGCGCGCGGCCGTCGACATGCAGCGCACCGGCCTGCGGCGTCAACAGCCCAAGCATGATGTCCACCAGCGTGCTCTTGCCGGCGCCGGTCTTGCCGATGATGCCGAGGCTGGTATGGGCCTGGATGGAAAAGCCGATGTTGCGCAGTGCCGGCCGCCCGAACGAGGGGTAGGCGTAGGTGACGCCGCGCAGCTCAAGGCAGGATTGCAGCGGCAACGGCGGCTGACCGCCGGGGTTCATCGGCAGCCGCGATGCGCTGCTGTTCATTTCCGAGAGCACCGCGTCCAGTGCCGAGACCCCGAAGCGAAGCTTGGTCAGGGCCCCGTAGACATGTTGCAGCGCCGGCAGCAGACGGTAACCGGCGAGCGCATACAGGCCGATGATCGGCAGCGCCTGACCCAGATTCGCGCCGCTGCCAAGTATGTAAAGAGCGACGATGATAATGGCCGCAAAGCCGACCGCCTCGATCAGGTGCTTGGGCACCTGGCCGAGTATCTGGCTGGTGGCATGGTGGCTTGCGAAGCGCGCCGATGCCGGATCGAAGGCGTTGAAAAAGGCGCGTTCCCGGCCCAGCACCTTCAGCTCCTTGATGCCGCCCAGAGCCTCGGCGGCCGCCTTGAACCGCTGCCGATTGGCCGACACGCGGTCTCTGCCGAGACGGCCCAGAACACCGCGCACGGCAAGATAGAAAAGACCGTAGGAACCGCCGAGCACGCCGCCGACGATGAGCGCCAGCAGCGGATCCACGGCCACCAGCAGCGCAATGACCGCCAGCGCGGCGAACCCGTACGCGAATATTTCAATCACCGGCCTGACCACATGGTTGGTGAGCTGGTCGACCTCGGACAGAATGGTCTTGGCGAGATCAGCCGTGTTGCGGCTGAGAAAGAACTCGTAGGGCTGTCGCAGGTGCCCGGCAAGCAGCCGCCGGCTCACGGCGTGCCTGCGCATGTTGGCGAAGCGAAACATGGCATGATGCGCCAGCGTGCGGAATACCGCCGCGGTCATCAGGAAGATGACCGCGAATACGCCCAGCGCAATCAGGAACGTCTCCGGGGAACCGAAACCAAGCCACTGGTAGATGCCGTTCAGGTAGGGGTTCTGCTCCACCACCCCGGGGTTGCCGAGCACCGCCAGGAATGGCGTGATCGAGGCAATCCCGGCGACTTCGATCACCGCCAGCGCGGCCATCATGACGATCACCATGCTGCCGCGGCGGCGCTCACGGGGCGTGAGTATGGCAAGGATCTTCCGTGCGGTTGCAATCATTTGATTGGCTCTGCAGTTGTGGGTAACACCGCGTCCGCGGATGCGGAACCGGGCGGAAACAGCCAGATGCGTGTTTTGTCGTCTCTGCCGGTAAAAACCACCTCGGCGCCATGCGTGTCGAAGAGCGCCAGAATGTCCTCGCCAAGCACGTAATCGCTGGCACTGGCACCCTGTATCTCGCCGCTGCCGATAACGTAGACGGCACCCCTGCCGGGTTGCTCGAGAACATGCTCGAACGCCTCGGCGTCAAACAACACCGGGGTGCCGGTGTAGATCTCCACGACCTGTCCATCCACCTCGCGGGAGAAAAACCCGGCGCTGTCGATATGCCGAAGCCAGTAATCGACCCTGCCCAGGAAGTGCGTCTGGATGGAGGCATCCAGCGCGATGACGATATCCGCCGGCTCCGCCGCGCGTTCTCGCATGAATTCAGCGGCGCCCTTGTGGTCCGGATAGGGACCGTAGGTTCGGGACATGGCATCGCCCAGCGCGCCGGGAGGAACCAGCAGCACGACAACGGCAAGCGCGGCAATGCCTTCATGGCGCAGGAGGCGCCGGGGTAGACACCGCAGATAGCCCTCCACGCAAAGAAACAGGCAGAACAGGAACACCGGTACCAGCCCGATCAGAAACCGTGGCGCGACGCTCCAGACCACCACCCCCAGAACCAGCAGCGGCGCCAGCACCCCAAAGCCGAACAGCAGTACATAGCGGGGCAACGGCTCGCCCCTGGCAAATCGGAACAGATCAACCGCGCAAAGCAGGCCGAACACAACCACCGCCGCGGGGAAGAACTGCAAAAAGCGAATTTCCGGCACCGGCGACGGAAAAGCGATAAAGACCTTGATGAACGCGCCTGGCCCGGCAACAGCTTCCCCGATCAACAGCACCACGGCCTGACCAAGAAATATGACTGCAACAGCGACGGTGGCCAGCATCACGGTGCGTATGACACCTCCGCCATGCAGGTAGCATGCGGTGCCGACGCACAGTGCCAGTACCGCAACCAGGTAGGAAACCACTGCGGCGGCCACGACCGCGGTCAACAAGCCGAGCGACCCGAGCAGCATGAACACCCTATCCGGCACGTCCGCCGCCGGCCCGGGCACGCGCCGACGGCGCATCGACCAGGTCAGGGCAACCGCGCTGGCCGCCACCAGCACCAGGACACCGAACAGCAACTCGGCGGGCAGGTTGTGAATGCCCGCCATGTCCAACGGATTCGGATGGCGGGCGGCGTTGGGGTTCCCGGAGAGCATCGTCTCCCCGTAATGGCCGCCCGCCCATCGATCAAACACGAGATACGCCCAGCAGATCGCACAGACGGCCATACCGGCCTGTAGCAGACGCTTGATGGAAAAGTCGGCCAGCAGGGGAACGGCGATCAACGGCAGCAGCAGAATGGCCAACGGCTGAATCTGCAGCCCCAGGACCGCCGCCGCGATCATGCCGGCCAACGCCTGCCAGTCCGGCCGGCGTTCCCACCAGCAAAGCGCCAGCAGAAACAACAGCACGAACAGCACCAGAAAGCCGTACATCCTGGCAATCTGGGAGATCTCGATGAAACTCGGCAAGAGCGCGATGGCCGCCGCAAACCCCAGGTTAAGCGACGGCCGGAGATACGCACGGCCCAGCAGGTAGGCAAGCGGTATACAGAGCGTACCGACCACCGCGGAAGGCAGCCGGAAGGCCCATTCGCTGTCGCCGAACAGCATGACACTGCCCGCCATCAGGTAGCTCTGCAGCAGCGCCCTGGGGTAGAGCATGCCGCTGGGAAGCAGGGGCAGGCCGGTTTCGAGCACACCCAGCGCGGCCGGAAAGGTGTATTTCTCGTCGGCATACAGCCCGACCGCGCCAAGGCCGTTCAGCCTCAGCACCAGACCAACGCAGATGATGGCCAGCAACAACAGCAGATGGCGACGACCCTCCATCGCGCCAACATGATGCGCGGCCCAGGACTGCAGCCAGGGCATTTCACGCACGGATACGCTACTCATACATTGAACCTTCCTGGTTGACCGACTATCCCTGACCCACTGCCCGTAACGGCGTCGGCCGGCTTGCCCGGCTCGGGCTGCCGCGCAGGCGCTCCAAGCAGACAATAGGCAATTCGAAAGCAGACCCCGGTAAATGGCCAGATGAACATCCAGGGCTTGAAGATCGATCCCGTGAGCATGGCAATGACCAGCACGAACCAGCCCATGATCAGGCCGGCGATGAGCAGCCGCTCCTCGGCGCTGTTGTGCGCCGAAAAATAGGCCCGTCTGGCGGTTGCCAGCAGTTGCCAGACCAGGGCAAGGAACAGTCCCAGGCCGATGATGCCGAGCGAAAACAGGTAATTGACGTAGGCGCTGTGCGGACCGATGCCGATCTTGTCCCAGAACGTGCCCCAGCCGATCCCAACCATGAACGCCCAGGGCCTGGCCATCAGGTAATTCAGTCCCTGGGTCCAGATCCACATCCGCCCGGAGCTGAGCTGGTCGACGCTGCCGGCGGTCGAACGCTCGATCCGCTGGCGCACGATATCGCCGACCTCCTCGCTGGTGAGGAGCACCACCGCCAGCAAGATCACCGCGAACACCAGGATCGCGGCTCCCGCCCGTGCGGCCTTGCGCGGATCATAACCGCCACGCAGCCACCATGCGGTGAGCAGCACGCCGCCAAGCATGCCAATCAGTGCGCCGCGCGAGCCGGTCTGGATCAGCAGCGCAAAGGAGACCGCGGCGCCGAGCAGGTAACCCAGCCTTGACAGGCGATTACCGAGACCGGTCGCCGCGAGCACCAGCATGGGTATGAAGAAGGCCAGGAACACGCCGTAGGAGTTGGCCTGGCCGAGCGGGCCTTCCAGACGGCCATAGGGCCCCCGGCCGACCAAACCCATGTCCGGCAGCTTGAGCACGTCCATCAGGGTAATCAGGCCCATCAGGCTGATTACCAGCAGCAACAGCTTCGCGAACCCGACCGCGGCCTGGCGCGTATCCACGCCGTAGAAGAACACCAGAAACATGAGGTACATATCGAGCAGGCTGCTCTTCAGCAGGCCGATATGGCCGAACAGACTGAAACCCGCCGTCTGCCCGGACACGAAATGCATGTAGAAAATGGACAGCGCGGCATTGACGATGAGTACGATGAACAGCAGATGGATCGCGGCAAACTGCACCCTGCCGTCGCCGCGATCCGCCACCTTGCCGCAAAGAATGGCCAGCAACAGTATGTACAGAAAGGCGTTCTTCGCGCTCAGGCCGACAACCGCGACCAGGCCTATGTCGAGCATTTCGTCGAGCACCACGGTCAGGAAAAAAGCGGCAAGCAGCGCTGTCTTGATCATGGTTCCTCCCGCGTGCCCGGCAGCGCATCGGCGGCGGCCTCCGCCGGCAGGCCGGCAAGCGCGCGCGCCTGCCCCGGCGCAATCCGGTAGACGTCGAGGTGGCCGTCCACCGTTCGGTAGATACGCAATGGCGCGAGCAGCCGGGAGACGTCCTCCTCCCCGCTGGTGCGATAGACGTAGTGCTCTGACCTGGTGATTAACCACACGGTAGCCTGCGCGTCATCAAGCAGCCGCAGCAGGCTATCGGCAGTTCGCAGAAGGTTCGCACCTTCCCAGATGTCCCTGGTGCCGGCGCAGCCGGAGATGCCCCGGAACCTGCCGTCGTCCTGGTCCATGTACAGATAATCCATCCGGCTCAGGTAATACGGCACGCTGTATTCGGAGGAGATGACAATGTCGCCCTCCCGGCGGTGCGTATTGACCACCTCGGCGGCGGCGTGAAAGTCCCATCGCTGGTAATACTGATCGCGCCTGCCGGGGCTGAGATCCATGCGGTAGGTGACGCGATCGCTGTCGATCCGCCACAGATGGCGGGCGTCGTAGTCTTCCGAGGCGATCATCAACCCGGCGGCGAGGCCAACCGCAGCGGTGGTGCTCAGCCATGGCCGTCGCGCCAGCCGGTCTGCCATTCCCGCCAGGGTGCCGGCGCAGAGCACCAGCACGACCGGGTACAGGAAGTAGGTATAGCGGGTGGTGCTGTAAAGCTGTGTCAGTGCGGCCAGAACCACGCACATACCTGTCACGATGGCGGCCAGCAGTCTGTAACCCCGGACCTGCGGGGTGCCGCCGCCACGTGCCCACCACAGCCCCGTTGTGACCAGGCCGGTCATGAGCAGGGTCTGCAGCGGCATGGCGCTGAACCACTGCACGATTACCTTCCAGTACACGTCGGGGTAGCCGAACAGGATGAGAACGGCGTCCTTGAATCCGGACCCGGTGTCACTGGCCAGCAGTGCGCGCCACGCATCCGTGCCGGCCATATAGGCGACCCAGTACAACAGGCTGACCGCCAGGCCGAGCGCCGTCAGCCGGACCAGCGGCCACTGCAGCATACCGCGCATACGGCGGACCGTCAGCCTCGACAACAGAAGCAGCACGATCAGGCCGTATACCACCAGCCCGAACAGATGCAGCAGCGCCAGACCGAGCAGCCCCACCGGCACCAGCGCGAGCAGGCGTTTGCGCCGATCGTCCCGCACGCGCAGCGCCCAGCACGCCCAAAACCCCGCCGCCGTTATGGACAGCAGCAGCGGCGCAAGATAGGCAAGCAGCCAGGGCAGGCTCGCCGCCGCCTCGGCAAGCATGAGGGCAGGCATGGTGACCGGCGGCGCCGCACCGGGAACCGCGCCACCCAGCATGTCGGCAGGTAGATAGTCGCCGGCACCAAGCCGCCGAAAGCGCGGCAACTCCAGGCCGTAGATCAGCCCCAGCAGCAGCACCGGCGGCGCGTACGCGAGCGCGGGCCGATGGGCCGGGCGCAGCACCAGCGGCAGAAAGTTCAGCAGAATCGGGAAAATGGCGAACTCGGAAACGAAGATCGCCACCAGCGACAGCAGGTACATCCATCGGCAGGCACCGGGATCGTCATGCACAACATTGCGATAGACAAAATAGAGGTGCCAGAGAAACAGCGTGCCGAACGGCGCGTACATGCGTGCAAACCGCGCGAACTCGATCTCCCAGAGCGACAGGCTGAACAGCATGAGCGCAAGACATGCCGCGACCACCCCGGCCAGATGGCGAGCCAGCAGCCAGACCGCGGGCAGCGCGGCGAGATTGGACAGCGCGGTGACAAGCCGGAAGGCGTACTCGTGACTCATGCCGGTGGCAAACAGCGGCGCCACCAGGTACTGCAACAGAATACCGCGAACGTAGAAACCACCGCACTCGAACCGCGGCAGACCGTGCGCCAGAATGCTCTTTACCGACGTGGCAATGTAGTATTCGTCAATCGCAAAGGGCGACTTGCCCAGCCCCTTGAAACGGAAATACGTACCCGCCACGACGACGCCGCCGGTCAGTAGATACAGCACTATTCGGCCCTGCCGGGGGCAACTGCCGCCAGCCGCTGCATGGTCCGTCATGGTCGCGCTCTTCCTTGATTCCGCCCGCTGTAGCTGCCCTGGGTATACCTACGCCGCCATCGGCGCTATCCGGGCAGGTAGTAGTCGTCGGTGTGACCGGCCTCGTCGGCGTAGTTCAGCACCGTACCGATGATGTTTGCTCCCTCCAGCAACGGCACGGTCCTGGCCATTGCGTCCTCGCTGGTGCGCCGGTTGGCCACCACCAGCAGCATGGCGTCGACGTTGGGCGCGAAGGCGGCGACATCGCCACCGATCAGCGCGGGCGGCAAATCGAAGACGACGATGCCGCCCGGCACCTGCTGTTTCAGCCTGGCGGCGAGCTGGCGTACCTTGTCGGCGGACAGCGCCTCCGGGCGCAGCGTGGACTCGGTGCGCCCGGGCAGCAGATACAGGCCGTGGATGGGAGTGCGCAGAAGCAGCTCCTCCAGTCCCGCATCGCCGGCCAGATAATCGCCCAGACCCGCATCGACCTTGATGCCGAACTGCGACCCCAGCGACGGGCGACGCACGTCGGCATCCACCAGCAGGATCGGGTGGCTCTCGCCGAGGGCGATACTGATTGCCAGATTGGCGGCCGTCAGGCTCTTGCCGTCCCTGGTTGATGGGCTGGTGATGCCCAATGTCCTGATGTGGCTTTGATGAACACGGTTGAGCACGCGGGTCCGCAACAGCAGGTAGCTGTCGATGACGCGTTGATCGGCAATACCGCCGATCAGGCGGTTCTGCTCCATGAGCTGCCGGGACAGCTGTACCGCTCTGGCGGTCGGGCAGATCCGCTCCGGCTGCACGTGCCCCGACGCCGCCGAGGGCGGCGGCTGGTTAAACGACCTTGCGAGATTCATTGCCTTGGTAATGGTGTCCGTCATAGTGCATTCCTTTGCTTGAACACGGCTTCCGAACGTTGAGATGGCACCCGCATCCGGCGGGTACCTAAGCGATTATGGCCGGGCCGAAAACGTACGCGCCGAGCAGCGCGGCGGCGATCAGGGCAAGCAGCACGACCCAGCCCAGGCCCAGCCTGACCAGCTGCGCGCGCTTTTCGCTGCGCGTCGTTATCACCGGTATGGCGGCGATCGGCGGCGCGCCCCATTGGGCAATCAGACCGCTCACACCGCGCACCGTACGGTCGAAGTACTCGGCGATGGCGGCAAACCCGGTGCCCATGCCCGCGGCAAGGATGAACCCCAGCACGGCAATACCGGCGCGCTGCGGCCGGGCCGGCTCATCCGGCCGCGTCGCCGGGCTGACCAGCCGGAAGTGGCTTGCGCTCAGCTGCGAGGCTTCCATCCGCTCCGCGGCCTCGGCCATCAGCAGTTTGTCCCGGGATTCCTGGTAGTCCTTGAGGGCGTTCTCGTAGTCGCGCGACAAGGCACGGTAGTTCTTTTCTATGCCCGGGCTGCCTTGCAGCCTGTTATCAAATTCCCCGAGCCGCCGCGTCAGTATGGCGCGCTGCTCCAGCTCCGCGGCCAGATCCGCCTCGACCGCCTTGAGGCTCGAACTGACCGCGATATAGGCCGGATTGTCCGCCATCACCAGGGTGCCGTCACCGGCCGAGCCCAGCGCTCTGAGCCGCTCCCTGCGTTCGCCGATCCGGCGCTGCAGGGCGAGTACCACAGGGTGATCGTCGGCGTGATCGCGGCGCGCGGTGAGCAACTGCGCACGGTCATCCTCGATTGCGGAAACCAGTTCCAGTACGCTGGCCGCCCTTGGGGACTCGCCGGTCAGCGCGCGCAGATCATTTCTCAGGCGCGCGAGGTCGGGGTGGCGCGGGGAATAGACCCCCGAAATACGCAGGTAATCCAGCCGCAACCGCTCCACCTGCTGCGGCAGCGACAGCATCTGCGGGTCGACGGCCATGATGTTGGTATCCATCCGCGGCTCGATCTGGACCAGTTGGGCCTGCAGGCCAATCTTCTGCTGATTCAGCGCGTTGATGGCTTCGCCAAGCCTGTCCAGTTGATCCTGCGTGGTCTCCCGCAGCCGCATGTTGTTGGCGGCGAATTCGGGCAGACTGGCGCCATGCTGCTGTTTGAAGGACGCCAGATCCTGCTCGTACTCGGCCACCCTGGCGGCCAGCGCGTCGGTCTGCACGCGCAGAAACTCGGTGAGCTCGGCGGCGCGCGCCACCCGGAGCCGACGGCTTTCCTCGATGTACAGCTTGGCCAACGCGTTGGCAACGTCGCGCGCGGTATCGGGGTTGTCGCCGACAAAGGTCGTGGTGAAGGCCACCGCGATACTCTCGGTGCTGCGCTGGTCCTCGGGGCCGACATCAACGTAGACGATCTCCCGGCGCGCACTCCGGCGCATGAGCGCAGCCACTTCCAGCTCAGCGCCCTCGCCACGGATTGCGGGGTAGAGGTCCAGTGCCTGGGCGATCTCCCAGAGGTTGTCGTTGGACATGACCTTGCGGCCAAGCGCATCAAGGTATTCGTCGATATAGCCAACCACGACCGTCGGCTCCAGCAGGTGCGCCGGCACCTCCTGTTTCTCGATCTCGACGGTGGCGGTGCCTTCATAAGCCGGCGGCAACACCGTGGCCAGGGTAACGCTGACGCCGAACAGCACCGCGAAGGGGATCAGAAACGCCTTGCGGTGGCGGCGGAACATGGACGTGTAGTTCGGTCGTGTGGGTGCGGATGTCATCTTCCCTCTCCATCCATGGTTGGGCGCCATTGCGCCTCCTGCCGAGGCGCGTAGTCGAAACGCAGGTACACGGAGTTACCCTGGGCGTCGCCGTCCTCACCGGCTCTGTCGATGAACTGATACCGGTATTCCGCGGTGACCGACCATTCCGGGGTCAGCCTGTAGGCAAGGCTAGGTAGAAGACTAGCGTACTCTTCGTTGCCGTCCTCCCCGAACTGCTCCTCAATCGACCGCGTTCTGAACGCGCGGCCGCTGAAAGCGGCCTCCAGCCTGGGGGTGATATCGCGCGCGGCGCGCACGATGAGCTGATCGGTTTCCCGCAGCACGCCCTGATGATCCGGCAGCAGGCGCCGCTCGACGAAGGCCATGCCGTTCCAGTTCCAACCCCGGGTTGTGGCCTCGACGCGGCCGGTGAACCCGGTTTCGCTGTCGCGATCGCCACGCGCACCGACCGGGTCCGACTGCCGCACGCCACCGGATACCCGGAGCGTGGAACGCTCCGAGAGGGCGTGCTCGATATCCGCGACCAGAGCATAGGTGTTCACCGAGCGGTCATCGTCGTCCATCGCGCGGCCCTCCTCGCGCGGCCGGAAGAACCCGCCCTGTACACCCAGACCGACCGTGGTGATTTCGCTCCACCGATAGCGGGCTCGCAACTCGGTCTGGTGGTTGAAAAACTCGGTCCGATCCCTGCCCTGTCCGTTATGGCTGCGGTAGGTGCCGACATAGCCGGCACCGAGCGACAGGCGCGGCGACAGAAAATGCTCGACCGACGGGCGAATGGTTGCCCGGTAACGCCGCACTGTCTCCGACACCGTCACGGTATCGATATCGGCACCGGGATCGACGATAGCATCCGGCGCCGCCGCATCGACGCGGGTGTTATCCCGCAGGTAGGTGCCGGTCAGCCCCCAGAGGCTGCGTTGAGTCAGGTATTCCGCCTCGCCCAGGAAGGACTGAAAGTCGCCATCGTCGGGCGCATCCGGGTCGTCCCGATACCCTGTATAGCCGGCCACGCCGTGCCCGCGCAGCATGCGCGTCTGCGAGATCTGCTGCACAATCACACCGGCTTCGGCGGTTCCCTGGTAGCTGGTATCTCCGTCGCGCTCGCGAAGCTGTACGTTATCGTGGGCACTGCCCTGGAGGCCGACCGTCGGATGCACCACCCAGGGCGATGCGGCGTACACCGGCGCAAACACCGCCGGCAGCCCGACAATCAGACCGATGACCACGCCCGCCGCACCGGCCCGGTGGGGCACCTGCTTTCTCTGCCACTGCATTCACTTGCCCTCGAATACCGTCCCTGACTGTCACCCGGCCACTCAAGGCACGATGACGACGTCCCCGCTCTGCAGCAGGATGTTCTGCTCCAGCCCACGGCCTTTCTGCATCGCCGAGTAACTGAACGGGAATACCTGCTCGCCATTGTCGGTGCGTCTCAGCACGCTGATTCTGTTAGCGGAGGCGTAGGGCGTCAGCCCGCCGGCGAGCGTCAGCGCCTGGGCCACGTCCACATACCGGCCCACCGCATATTGCCCGGGGGCGTTGACCTGGCCGAGCACGTAGATCTGGTAGCCCGCGACCTGCAACACCGACACACTGACCACGGCATCCGGTATGTACTCGTGAATCCGCCCTGCCAGCTCCTGGCGGACCTGGTCCACCGTTTTGCCGGCAACCTGTATGTTGCCGGCAAGGGGAAACGAGATTCCGCCGTCAGGCCGGACCAGCACTTCCCGCTGCAGGTCTTCCTCCTTCCAGACGGAAATCTCGAGCACATCCTCCGGGCCCAGCCGATACTCGCGGTCGGCCGCGGCAAGGCCGGCGCGGGCCTCCCGCGCGAATGCCGACGAGCCGAGCGATGCGCAGCAGATCACCAGCGTAATGAGAAACAGACGGATGAAGGGGAATTGCAACATCTTCGACCTCCGTGGTCAGTCATCGGCCAGCCATCGGCATGGCGTTTATTCAAACTTTCCGTACCCCGGCCCGGCGCGACACGACAAGCAGCCCGAAGGCACCGAAGATCAGGGCAATGATTGCGCCGGGCATGCCCGGCGCGGGCACCCGCTCACCCGACACGGATTGCAAATCCCGCGGCGGCTGTTCAGCCGCCGACGCGGCACCGGTTCGCGGCAACAACGGCATGGCCGTCAGCATGCCTGGGGGCACGGCGAGTTCGGTTGACGGCGGTATTTGCAAGGCGGCGGAAGAACTGATGATTTCGGTGGCCGCACAGGGCCACCACGTGGAATCCTGCTCGCAGGGCGCCCCCAGTACGGGGCCGATATGCAGGGTTGCCAGCACAACAAGAAACAGACGCACGAAAACCATGACGACACCTCCCTGTGTCGAGTTCGAGATTGTTCCAGCGAGTTTGCCTGAAGAAACCATGCCCCTGGGCTGCCGGCGGGCAGCTCCCGCATGGGTCTTCCCTTCGTATATTAGGTGAAGGTTGGATTTTGCCTAGGGAGACATCCTGAAAGTCACGGGACCGGACACCTGTCTATACTCGGAATCTGGACAGTTTCCCGGGATTCCAGTGGACGCGGGACACTGTCCGGGTACCGCGGCAAAGGATTGCCATCCACAGGATGTGGAACCCTGACCTGGCCTGTTGACTATCACCTGCGTCAACCCGGGAGGGATCTGCACGGACGTCGAGCGGGGTCGAGACCAACGTGGATTCTCTGTTAGCAACCATCACGGCGCTCGCGGTCAGCCTGCTCATCACGCCGGTGATGATCCGCCTTGCGCCGCGCCTGCAACTGCTGGACCAGCCGAACGCACGGAAAATACACCTGCACCCCGTCCCCCGCGTGGGCGGCTGGGGGATAACGCTCGGCGCGCTGGCGGCAATTGTGCTGTGGATGCCGATCGGGCCGACCGCGGTCGCGTTCATCATCGGCGCGCTCATTCTTCTGCTCGGCGGTGCGGCGGACGACAGCCTGGACCTTCCGGCATCGACCAAGCTGTTGCTGCAGGCCGCCGCCGCGGTACCGGTCGTGGTCCATGCGGGGCTGTCGGTGGACGCGCTGCCGCTGCTGGACGGGCTCCAGCTGCCGCCGGCGCTGGCGATGACGGTGACCGGCATCGGCCTGGCCGCCTGCATCAACGCCACCAACACATCGGACGGCCTTGACGGCCTGGCCGGCGGTGTCACGCTGCTCAGCCTGGCCGGCGTGCTGTACCTGTCCTACATGGCCGAAAGTACCGAGCTGCTGCTCATCACCGCCGCCTCGCTCGGCGGCCTGGCCGGCTTCCTGCGATACAACACCTACCCCGCCGCCATCTTCATGGGCGATGCCGGCAGCCAGTTTCTCGGCTTTGCCGTGGGTTTTCTGGGCTTGGCGCTGGTACAGCCGGTAACCGCCGGGCTCAGCCCCTGGGTACTGCTACTGCTGATCGGCCTGCCGCTGGCGGATCTGACCGTGGTTGCCAGCCGGCGCCTGCTGCGAGGGGAGCATTGCTTCACGGCCGACAAGACGCACATACACCACCGGCTGTTGAATCTGGGATTGTCGCATAACCACTCGGTCATCCTGATCTACGTCATTCAGGCGTCTTTCGTGTACTTCGCGGTTGCGCTGGCGCAGTCGGCGGACTGGAAAATCCTGCTGGTCTACGCGCTGCATCTGGCCATCATCTACGGCTTCCTGTTTCTTGCCGAGGGTTCTTTACGCAAGCGCCGTTCGCCCATTTCCAGCAAGGCGCCGACCGGTGAGCGCACCCCGCCCGTGAGGCCCATTCTGGTGCTTGCGCCGCGCGTCGTACTGGAAACTCTGGTACCGCTAATCCTGCTTGTCTGCGCCGCGCTGGCGACTTCGGTACCACGGGATTTCGGCATACTCGGGGCGCTGGTGCTGCCGACACTGGCGGTCAGGCTGGTCACGCGCAAGGCGCCGCCATCAATCATCACACGCATACAGGTGTTCATGGTGGCCGCGGCGGTACTTTATCTGTACACGGATCAGAGGCCGTTCATCAGCACCGTTTCCAGGGCAACCGAGATCGGCGGTGTTTGCGCCGTGGCGATCGTGGCGTGGACGACCCTTCGATTCTCGCCCATGCGGCGCACGCAGGAATTCCAAACCACCGCGATGGATTACCTGATGGCGATGATTGCCGTCCTGACCTTTCTCGCCCTGTACAGCGCACCGGCCTTCTTCAATACCTGGTTCCTGCTGTATCTGCCGGTGGTTCTGTACGGCTGCGAAATCATCATGGTCGAACGGCGCGAGCGGAAGAACTGGCTGCTGCCGGCGACCGCCGTGGCAGCGGCCATCCTGCTGGTACGTGGACTGTTTTTCTGAGCGGAGACTGCGGGTGGTGCAACTGGCCTGGTATCTGAAACGGCTACGCGTCATGAGTGGACGCGAGATTCTTCATCGACTCGGTCAGCAGACCGCCCTGGCACTGCTGCTGGCCCGCTACCGCATGGGCGCACGGCCGCTCGCGAGCCTGCCCGCACCGACCCGCACACGGTTCGGCTTCTGCACGGCACGGCAACGGCAGTTGCCGGCCCTGAACTTCGATGCCGCCGCGCTTCGCGAAGCGGCGCCGGCCCTGTTACGCGGACAGGTACCGACGTTCGGCCGGGACTGGCAGTGGCGGCCGGCACCCGGTATCTGGCATCGCGCCCCGGATTCCGGCCGGACCTGGCCGCGGCAGTTCTTTGCCGGCATTGCCTACCGCCAGGGCAATCCGTTCGGCGATGTCCGGCAGTTATGGGAGCCGGCAAGACTGCAGCATCTTGTCGAACTGGCCTGGATCGCACGCACCGGCACGCCCGACCAGCGCGCGCGGAGCGTGGCGATGATCAACGCGCAGCTGACCTCCTGGGTGGCGGACAACCCGCCGATGATCGGCGCCCATTACATCTCCGCCATGGAATGCGCGCTGCGCCTGCTCGCTGTCTGCCATGCCCTGGACATGATCCGGGACCGCATCCCGGACGCCGCGCCATGGCGCGCACTGGAGACGATCGTGGAGTCCCATGCGCCGCTGATCGCACGACGGCTGTCACTGCACTCCTCGACCGGCAACCACACCACCGCCGAGGCCGCGGGGCTGGTGTACGCGGGGCTGCTGTTTCCGGAACTCCGGGGCGCGCAGCGGTGGCTGTCCACCGGGCTGTCCATCCTCACCGGTGTTGCCGAGCATCAGATATTGCCCGATGGCGGCGGGGCCGAGCAGGCCCTCCACTATCACCGCTTCAATCTGCAGCTGCTGGCGCTGGTACGGGTACTGCTGAACCACCACGGCCGGGGCGTTCCGCCGGCCATCACCGACGCGCTTGCCAGGGGCAATGCCTTCCTCGCCGTCATGGGCCTGGCCGAGGGGCGGCTGGCGGCGATCGGCGATAGCGATGACGGCCACGCCCTGTCACGGTATCTGCTGCTGCCTGCCTGTACAAACACCGCGATGCCGGATGCCTGCATCTTCGACCATGCCGGTTACACCGTGGCACGCATTGGGTCCAGGCCGACGCTCAGGCTGACGTTCGACCACGGCCCGCTTGGCATGCCGCCATCCTGCGGCCACGGACACGCCGATGCCCTCGCCGTGCTGCTGAGCGCCGGCAACGACGACGTGCTGGTGGACACCGGCACCTATACCTATACCGGCGATCAGCAATGGCGCAGATACTTCCGCGGCACACGGGCCCACAACACCGTCACCGTCGATGACGAAGATCAGGCCCGGCAGGAAGCGTGCTTTCTATGGTCGAGACCGTTCCGTACCCGTGTGCTTGCCTGGGAAATCCAGGGCGCCGCGCGTGGCCGACTGATAGCGGAGCACGACGGCTATCGCCACAAGGGCGTTTGCCACGCGCGGGGCATAGCCTGGCTGTCCGGTCAGTGGCTGCTCATCCACGACATGCTGATCGGCGACGGCCGCCACCGGCTGGAGCTGAACTGGCATCTCGGCAAGCAGCCGATCTGGCGCGCCGAGGGCATATTCGAACTGCAGGCGGCCGGTGAAACACTGGAGTTTCACTGCGCGGGGGGAACGATCTCCACACACGGCGGGGAGAGCGACCCGCTCACCGGCTGGCGGTCTCCCGCGTACGGTGTGGTCGAGCCCATCACCACCGTCAGTCTGTTGCATGACGGACCGCTGCCACATACCTACACCACCCTGATCCGGCTGCCCGGAAGCAGTCGATTGGACGATGCGATAGAGGATGCTCTGACATGGATGACAGACCATTCACACCGAGACCGAGACGCATAGAAATCCTGGGAGTTCCGGTCGACACGGTCGACATGCACGCCGCACTGCACAACGTCCGCGCGCTGCTTGCCGGTAACAAGACCCACGTGATTCTGGCCGCGAACCCGGAGAAAGTGATTGCCGCGCAGCAGGACGAGCGCCTGCTGCGCGCCCTGCACAATGCCAGCCTGGTTGTTCCGGACGGCATCGGCATCGTGCTCGCCGCCCGCCTCCTGCGCCAGGGGCGGATGCAGCGCGTTGCCGGGTCGGACCTGATGACCGAGATCTGCCGCATGGCCTCGCCCGAGGGTTACCGCGTCTTTCTCTACGGGGCGAAGCCGGAGATCGCCGCGCATGCCGCACTGCGGCTGCAGGCGCGCTTTCCCGGGCTGAAGGTGGTCGGCACCCAGCACGGCTACCTGCCCGAGCGGCGGATGGACGGGCTGATCGACTCCGTCAACGACTCCGGCGCCGACGTGCTGTTCGTGGGGCTGGGCAGCCCGCGACAGGAGTACTGGATGGAACGGCACCGGGATCGGCTAAGCGTGGCGGTCTGCCAGGGCGTAGGCGGCACCTTCGATGCGCTCTGCGGATACCCCCGACGCGCACCGCCGCTGCTGCAACGCCTCAACCTGGAATGGCTGTACCGGCTGATCACGCAGCCGCGGCGCGCCAACCGCCAGCTCGCGCTGCCGTGGTTCGTCGCACAGGTACTGCGGCAGGCCGTTACTCGGAAGCAGGCAACTGACTGACCGACCGGCGCATCGCCCGGCGGCCGCGAACAACCGCCATGCACACCAGGGCCACGGTCATGCCAAAGGCGTTCATGGCGATATCCGCCCAATCACTGGTGCGACCGACAGCGGGTTGCAGCAGCTCCACCAGGCCGCCCACGGCCATGGTGGCAACAACCGTGGCCAGCACGGCCGACCGGTAGCGCATGGAGCGCCGGAACAGCATCAGTAGCCGCAGGGTGAGCGCCGCCAGCACCCCGTACGCCGGCACATGACCCAGACCGAAGCCCCAGCGCACGCTTTCGGGAAGCCGCTCCGACGGGATCTGCGCAAAGCTCAGAATCAGGATGGCGGCCAGAACACCGGCCCATGCGACCGCGATTACGGTTCTCACAAGACACCTCTACAAACGCCCCTCGCGCCACAAACCGCAGACATTGACCAGGATCTTCTCCTGCAGGCGGTTGGACGGGATGCGGCGAAACTCTCGGTGCGCCACCAGTGCCACGATAATGTCCGCCTGTCGCAGGGCTTCCTCGATGCGGGTCAGACGTACGTCCAGTTCATCCAGGCACACGGGTGCCCTGGCGATGTTCGGCTCCACCGCCAGAATCCGACCGATGCGCTCCTCGGCCAGCCGTCTGGTGATCTGCAGTGCGGGGCTCTCCCGCAGATCGTCGATATCCGCCTTGTAGGCGAGACCCAGACAGGCGATCACCGGATCCTTGATGCGCGCGGCGCGGCTCGCGGTACGTTGCATCACAAAGCCGGGCTTGGCATCGTTGCGCTCGCGCGCAACGCGGATAAGGTGTGCCTGTTCCGGCGCCGAGTCCACGATGAACCAGGGATCCACGGCGATGCAGTGACCGCCAACACCAGGGCCGGGCCGCAGGATACTGACGCGCGGATGATGATTGGCCAGATCAATCAGCTCCCATACATCCACATCAAGCCGGTCGCAGATCAGCGAAAGCTCATTGGCCAGCGCGATATTGACGTCCCGGAAGGTGTTTTCGGTCAGTTTGGTCAGCTCCGCGGTGCGGCTGTTGGTGGTCAGCACCTCGCCGGAGACGAATTGGTGGTAGAACTCGGCGGCAGCCTCGGTCGATGCCTCGTCAACACCGCCGACAATGCGGTCGTTACCGACCAGTTCGCGCAGAATCTGCCCCGGCAGCACGCGCTCCGGACAGTGCGCCACCCGAATGTCCGCGCGGCTGTCGGTGGCGGCATAGGAACTGGCATGCGGCAGTTGCAGATCAGGCCGCTCCTCACCAAGCCATTGCGCCACATGCTCGGTGGTCCCGACGGGGCTGGTGGACTCCAGAATCACCAGATTGCCCACGGCGAGCTGCGGCGCAAGGTTGCGGGTGGCCGCCTCGACGTAGCTGAGATCCGGCCTGAAACCCTCCCGGAACGGCGTCGGCACGGCCAGAATGAAAATGTCCGCCGGCTCCACGCTGGTGCTGACGCGCAGCCGCCCGCTTTGCACGGCGGATTTCACCAGTACATCCAGCTCCGGCTCGGCGATATGGATACCGCCAGAGGCGATGGTCTCTACCACCCGTGGATTGATGTCAACTCCCTGAACGTCGAATCCCTTCGTCGCGAGCAGGCTGGCCGTGGGCAGCCCAATATAGCCAAGCCCGATCACGCAGATCTTGCGAGGTACCGTCATTCAGCAACTCCATTGCTATGCGGCGGGCGGCGTTGCCGTCGCCATAAGGGTTATGGGCTCTGGACATGGCGGCGTAGGCCTCCACGTCGTCAAGCAGGGTATGAACCGTGGAGACGATTTCCCGGACGTCCGTTCCAACCAGCCTCACCGTGCCGGCCTCGACCGCTTCCGGGCGCTCCGTGGTTTCGCGCATCACCAGCACCGGCTTGCCCAGCGAAGGCGCCTCCTCCTGAACGCCGCCGGAATCAGTGATGATCAGGTACGACCGCTCCATCAGGTAGACAAACGGCAGATAGTCCTGGGGCTCGATCAGGTGCACCCGGGGGTGATTCCCCAACGTCGCCTCGACCGGTCCGCTGACGTTCGGGTTGAGGTGAACGGGGTAGACGATCTGCACATCGCCGCGACCGGCGAGCTCGGCCAGCGCCTGGCAGATGCGCGCGAAGCCGCTGCCGAAACTCTCGCGCCGGTGCCCGGTGACCAGAATCAGGCGCCGGTCCGGATCCAGAAAATGAAACCGGGCGCGCAGGGTATCGGCAAGCCGCGTGTCGGTATGGATACGCTGCACCACCTCCAGCAGCGCATCGATCACCGTGTTGCCGGTCACCCGAATGTGCTCCGCGGGCACGCCTTCCCGGAGCAGATTGGCGCGGGAGCTTTCAGTGGGCGCAAAGTGATGACTGGCGATGGTCCCCGCCACCCTGCGGTTGATCTCCTCCGGCCACGGCGAATAGATATTGCCGGTGCGCAGGCCGGCCTCCACATGGCCGACCGGCACCCGCTCGTAATAGGCCGCGAGGCTAGCCGCCAGCGTGGTGGTGGTATCGCCGTGCACCAGCACCACATCCGGCCGCTCGGCGCGGATCACGTCGCGCAGGCCATTGAGCACCAGGGTGGTGATATCGGTGAGATCCTGTCCGGGCAGCATCACGTTGAGGTCATGGTCCGGCTCAATGCCGAACAGGCTGAGCACCTGGTCCAGCATGCCCCGGTGCTGCGCGGTGACGCAGAGCCGGGACACCATGCCGACCGCGGCATCAAGCGCCTTCAGCACCGGCGCCATCTTGATGGCCTCCGGTCGCGTTCCGAAAATAGTGAGTACGCGCATCGTCGACATCAGGTTCTGCTCCTCCCTGAGCGTTCTCCTGAAAGACCGGCTGCCGGCATGGCCGCAGCGACTGTCGAGACGTTGAATTGGAGCGGTGATACAAGCCCGGTCGCTTCCATGCGCCGGACTGTCCGCCTACTGAAAAGGTAGTCGACCGCAGGGCAGTCGCGCGGTTATTTCAGCCAGGGGAGACACTGATCTATTCCCATGGTGCTCTGGCTTTGCAGCGTGCCCGGGGGCAAGGCGCGGCTCGCA
>JBBDNK010000005.1:0-163653 GCA_040877625.1 Aquisalimonadaceae bacterium | reverse complement strand
TCAAGGAAGAAAAAACCATGGCCATCTACATGAACTATCCGGGCGTCTCCGGAACGTGCAGCGACGCGAACCACCGCGGCTGGCTAATCATCCTGGAACTGGAGTGGGGCACCCAGCGCCGCATCACCTCGGCCTCGTCCACGCGGGGCGACCGGGAGTCCTCCAGTACCCGGATCAGCGATCTGACGGTGACCCGCGTCATGGATAGCGCCACACCGGCGCTTTTCATTGAGGCGTGCTCCGGTCGCGGCAAGGAGGTGGTTATCCGGGCCGGGAAAACAACGAGTAGCGGATCGGGGGCGGATGTTTATCTTGAATATGTATTAGCGCATTGTCTCGTCAAGAGCTATGAAATGACCGCAAGCCCACAACACGGCAACCGGCCGATGGAGCGCCTGGTACTCTCCTTCACCAAGATGCTTGTGCGCTACACGCCCTATGATTCCGACGGAGATGCCATGGCCGCGATGAGCGTGGGCTACGACACCGCGACCAATACCACCGTCTGACGGGCTATTCAGTGTCTCCTTAAGCTGATTCGTGTGCCGGAGATTGCTCCGGCGCCGATAGGTCCGCGATTTCGGCCAGCAGGCGGTAGGAGCGCAATCGCGCGTCCAGGGAATGGATGTCGGAGCTGACCATGATCTCGTCCGCCTGGGTTTCATCCAGAAACCTCTGCATCGCGCGCCTGACGGTCTCCGGATCACCGATGGCGGTGGCCTCGAGGAACGTGTCCACCATCGCCTCTTCCTGCGACGACCACAGCCCGGCCATGGAGTCCACCGGTGGATCAAGCCGCCCACGCCGGTTGCGCACCATGCGCAGGAACCGCTGCTTGAGCGACGTCGCCAGGTATTCAGCCTGTTCGATCGTATCGGCGGCCACCACGTTCATGGCGACCATCGCATAAGGCGCATCCAGCACCGCCGAGGGCCGGAACACATCCCGATACAGTGCCAGCGCCTGCAATACGTGCTGGGGTGCGAAGTGGCTGGCAAACGCAAACGGCAGCCCGAGCAGGCCGGCGAGCTGGGCGCTGTAACCGCTGGAGCCGAGCAGCCAGATGGGGATATCCAGCCCTTCACCGGGCACGGCACGTACGCGCTGGCCGGGCACGGCCGTCCGCAGGTAGCCTCGCAGCTCTTCCAGCATCTCCGCAAAATCGGGCTCGCGCATCGCAGCCGGCCCACGCAGCGCTCGTGCCGTCACCTGATCCGTGCCCGGTGCCCGGCCGAGCCCCAGGTCGATCCGGCCCGGGTACAGCGATTCCAGGGTGCCAAACTGCTCCGCGATCACCAGCGGCGCATGGTTGGGCAGCATGATGCCGCCCGAGCCCACGCGAATACGTGATGTGTGGCCCGCCACATGGCCGATCAGTACGGCCGTCGCCGCGCTGGCGATGCCCTCCAGATTATGGTGCTCGGCCAGCCAGAACCGGGTGTAGCCGGTGGCTTCCGCATGCTGCGCCAGGGCCACGGTACGACGGTAGGCATCCGCAGGGGTACCATCTTGCACAACGGCCGCCAAGTCCAGAACGCTGAGCCGAGTCTTGTCGAGTTGCTTCATGGAATCCATCCAGGCGATCGAATAGGACGAGCGATACGGTAGCACATCGAATGTTAGACCAAGGGAGACACTGATTCATTCCCATGTATTCCTAATCAGGGCCGCCCGGGTGTAATGTAATGCCATGTGCCTCGGCAGACATGCCGCCGGGTTACATGCGGCGAGGGAGTGTAGGTACGGCCTGATATCCTTCAGGCAGCCGGCATTACAGGGACGGCACCATGCGACGGCGGGCGCCCATCTACTGGTTTCATCGTCTCCAGTTTCGCCTGGCGGCTGCACTGGCGGCGGCGCTGCTGGCGATGATCGGCGCCGCGGTCATCGTCAATCAGACGTCCGGCCGTTCCAGCCAGGTGGAGCGACACTTCGACCTCCTCCGACAGGCCGGCAACGGCATGGTGCAGGAGCTCGGCCAACTCATCGAATCCACCGAGGTTCTGGCCCAGGCCGTCGCCCTCCTCGGTGAACGCCTGCCGGATGACATGCGGATCTATGAGCAGGTATTGCCGGCGCTCATGCAGGAAAACCGCAACATGCCATTCATCGCCGGCGGCGGTATCTGGCCGGATCCCGGTATGCACAATACCGGCGACGCCCGAAGAAGCATCTTCTGGACACTGACAGCGGACGGTGGCCTGCGTTTCCATGAGCCATACCCCATGGCCGCAGACCGCCAACAATTGTACGAGATGGCTAGGCATACGACGCAGAATGGCTGCCTCTGGTCGCCCTCCTACACCAGCCTCTACGCATCTGAGCCAACCGTCACCTGCATGGTTGTGATGCGCGACCAAAAACGCTATCTCGGCGTCGCCAGCATCGATCTCCGCCTCGGGGAATTACGGACGTTCTTCGCGGAGCGCGCACAACGCCTGGACGGCTATGCCTTTGCAGTGGATGACAAC
Source organism: Aquisalimonadaceae bacterium (assembly GCA_040877625.1). Taxonomy (GTDB): domain Bacteria; phylum Pseudomonadota; class Gammaproteobacteria; order Nitrococcales; family Aquisalimonadaceae; genus Methylonatrum. The sequence continues at coordinate 161,182 of JBBDNK010000005.1, read as the reverse complement.
AATACCTTGCTGTCCTTTCCGGATAACGCACTGGAGGCGCGCTCCGGCAGTCCGCTTCACTCTGTCGAACAACTGGCACAGGGTCAGACGCTCTATCAGCCGCTCGCGCAGAGGCTGCGATTCTTATCCTCTATCCAGCCTAACGGGGCCGTCCAGCAGATCATCCATGATGGCGGACCGTCACGCCTTGCCAGGGTGAATAACGCGCGAACCGACAAGGCGAAACAAGCGACCGCGTTACTGCAATTCGTGCTGGAAGACGATCCGCTGCTGCACGAAGCTGTGCTGGTATCCGTTTTCCCCATGCCCGAAACGCTCTGGAAAATCGTGTTGGTCATGCCCGAACGCATCGCCGCCGCCGGCGGCGATGCGGTCACGGCCCGCTTGGTTTGGGCCATGTCTGTCGTACTACTGCTGAGTATGCTCGGCGCCCTGGCATGGATGCGCGGCGCACTGATGGAACCGTTATTACGCCTCACCGACGTGCTGAAAGGTGGCAGTGAGGCGGAAGCCCACGGCAAGCGCGCCGTGCAACCGCCGCCGCGCAACGAACTCGGCGAGCTGGCGCACTATGCGAGCAAACGCAGTCATATCCTGCAGCGCGCCAGAGCGGCATTAAGGGAATCCGGGCAGCAGGTCCGACACATGGCCACCCACGACGCGCTGACCGAACTGCCTAACCGCATGCTGTTTCTGGAGCACCTGCACCGGGCGACCGTGCTGGCTCGGCGCGATCAGACCCGTCTGGCACTGCTCTGCCTGGAGCTGGACAACGTCAGAGCGCTTGACGAAACCTTTGATCATACAGTCGGCGATCGCGTGCTGCGTGAGGTAACCGCGCGCCTGCTGGGGAAAAAGCGCCGGTCGGATATTCTCACGCGGATCGGTGGCAGCCAGTTCGCATTGATTCTGCCGGGGCTACGGGATCCGGGCGGCCTGACCCGGGTAGCGCAGGACATCATCAATACGCTGTCGGACGGAATCATGATCGACCGTCACGAGATTCACCTTGGCGTCAACATCGGCATCACCTTTTACCCCGGCGACGGCAACCGGCCCGAACAGCTGATCAGGAATGCCGAGCTCGCCATGCGCAAGGCCAGGGCGGAGGGGCGGAATACGTTCCGATGCTTCACCCGGGACATGACCCTGCAACTGCAGCAGAGACAGGCGCTGGAGGAACAGCTTGGGCTCGCGATAGCAGCCAACGCGTTCGAGTTGCACTTTCAGCCGCTGGTGCATGCCGTCAGCGGCCAGGGGGTCAGCGCGGAAGCGGTGCTCCGCTGGCATCGTCCGGGGCACGGCCTGACGCCGCCGGAGGAGTTCATCGCCGTCGCCGAGCAGAGTGGCCTGATCCTGGCACTGGATGACTGGTCCATAGATCAGGTCTGCGCCCGCATCACGGCATGGATGCGCGCGGGGCGCGTACCGCTCTCTGTCGCCCTGCCCATTTCCGCCACCCGCTTCCTGCATCCGGCGTTTCCGGCTGCGGTGGATGCCGTGCTGGAGAGGTACCGCACGCCGCCGCATCTGCTCTGTTTCGAGATCACCGAGAACATGCTGGCACAGGACGTGCCGCTGGCGACGACCATCATGCGACAGCTCAGGGACCGCGGTATCCGGCTCGCCATCGACGCGTTCGGTTCCGGTCGCAGCCGCCTGCCGGATCTGAAGCGGGTTCCGGTGGACCAGTTGAACCTGAGCCGCGATCTGGTCAGCGAGGTCGTACACAGCCAGGAGGACCTTGCCATCGCGCAAGCCGTCATCGCACTGGGCCATGGGCTGCACATGCGCGTGGCAGCAAAAGGTGTGGAGACGGCGGCGCAGGCATCGGCCCTGCGCGCGGCAGGCTGCGACAGGTTGCAGGGCGATCACGTTGCCCCGCCCATGCCCGTGGACGATTTTACGGACTGGATAAGCCGACCGCCGGCTTGGCGACCAGGCGCTGGTGACGCGTAGCGGCTTGCCGCCCACGGCCACGCGCCTCAGTCGGCATCCTCCGAATCAAGGCTCGGGAACTGGGCCGCGTACTTGCCGATCCATTCACCGGCCGCTTCGGCCGAAGTCAGAACGCGCCCCTCGGTCTCCGCAACGCGCTCGCGGTACTGCTCGATATGACAAACCTGCTCCACCATCCGCGCGCGGAACGCGTCCTCCGCATTGAGAAACTCCACACCGAGTTCGGCGCCTCCCTCCACGATCTCACACCAGACCACCCGCGCCATGGACTCGAACCGCGGGCACACGCAGGGTATAAGCACCTCCACCAGGACCCCTGGCTCAAGCGCAATATCGGATTGAAACGCAAGCCCGCCAAGGCTGACGTTGGAGACATCACGCAGGGCATGCGCCGGTTGGCCGCTGGCGCGAACTTCGATCGGAATGGCCGCGGGATGTCGAACAAAGCGCCTCATCGCAGAGGTCCCCGGGAAACCGCACCTGTCCGAGGAGGCCGGCGGTCTTCCATCTCGCCCGTCTCCCTATCATTGATTATATTCGGTGTTCTAGGGAGCCTCTGATCTATTCCCATGGAACTCTGGCTTTGCAGCATGCCCGTGGGAATAGATCAGAGGCTCCCTCGGCGAACGTGGCGGATCAGGCTGCGGACGATGGCGCACTGCAAAGCGAATCCATCCGTGTAACTATACTTTGCTTCGCTTCACCAACGGCGGGAACGCTGCACATGCTGGGGTTTCTACAAGGCTTTGCCTACGGGCTGTTTCTGTCCTGCATCCCGTGGTTCTTTGTCGGGATGCTCGATCCGCGACTGGCCGTGCCCACCGAGCCGGCCAGCCGCTGGCAGGTCATTGCCCGCTATTGGCTGTTGATTCCGTCCATCGCGTTCGTGCTGTGGCTAACGTCGTTGTGGGGTGGCTTCGGGCCGAGCCTGGCCGGATGGCTGGCCGGTCTGGCGGCGATTGCCGTCGAGGTCCCCCTGGAGCGCCGCTGGCGCAGGTGGAGAACCGCGCGCGCCCTGCGCCGCCGCGAGGCCGAACAGGCAGCCATCGCCGAACGCCGGCGAGCGGCCCTGGAGCGCGAGCAGCGCGAAGCCGGCATGGCCGTGCTCGACCCCACCCGGCCGCCGGTGGATGCCGACGACGTGGTGCTCGCCCTGTGTACGGCCAAGCAGCAGTTGCTGGACGTGCGGCGGCCGGAGCTGGCGGTTCAGGCGGACCGCCTGTACACGCGTTATGCCCATGTGCTTGATGTACTGCGGGCAAAATTCGACGCCGGCGAGCTGACGTTCGAGCGTTCGGCGGGGCTGATTGCCGAGGTCAGCCGAGGTGCCATCGACAACCTGACTTCCATGAGCTCGATCGCCCGCGGCACCATCGGTATCGACGCCACCTTCGTTCGCCGTCGCCTGGAACGCGAAGGCAACCGCCTGCCGGCCGAGGAACTGGACGCGCTGCGCCGCCGCCTTGCGCTGGTGGAAGACACCGAGCGCCGCCTTCGGGAGCTGGCGGCACGCAACGAGGCCGCCATCACCGCCCTGGACGATACCGCAGTGGCCGTAGCGCGGGTGGAAACCGGCCGAGCGCAGGCCTCGATAGCCGCGGATCAGGCGCTCCGGGACCTCCGCCGCTTCATTGACAAGGCCGAACTGTACGGCCGTGGTACATAAGGCGACACTGATGTAGTCGCAGCGACAGCATTGCTTTCTCTCCGGGAGACCCACATGACCGAGCGCACCAGAACCGAGCCCCAGCCGCACGCCGACAGACTGTCCCTGCCACCGCTGGAGGACATCGCCGCTGGCGTAGGACTGGACGCCGGCGGCGAGCCACTGCATGACGCCGAGCTGGCAGCGATGGCCGATGCCTTTGTGCGCGATGTGCTGGCGGTAAACGAAGCAGGCCCGGCCGCGCACGGGCAGCGGCAGGCTGTCGACGGCATGGGCATTGAAATCCAGCGCCAGGCCGCGCACCGCAGCGCCATGCTGCAGGCACCGTTGCGCAAACTCGCGCACAAGGGGGATGAAGGGGGATCTGTGGCCAGGGCGCTGGTTGATCTGCGCGGCAAGATGTTGGAGCTGGATCCCAACCGGCATACGTTCTCAGGCGGCGGTCTGGACCGCGTGCTGTCCTTTATTCCGGGCGTCGGCAACCGTCTGCAGCGCTATTTTCACAAGTACGAGACCGCCCAGGGCGCGCTGGACGCCATCATCAAGGACCTGGAAGCCGGCCGCGAGATGCTGCGCCGTGACAACCTGACGCTCGCCGACGATCAGCAGGCGCTGCATGCGCTGCTCACCGAGCTGCATCGGCAGATCGAACTGGGCCGGCTGATCGACAGCCGCCTGCAGACGGCCGCTGCGGACCTTGCCGATGACAACCCCAGACGCGCTTTCATCGAGGAAGAGCTGCTCTTCCCGCTTCGACAACGCATTGTCGATCTGCAGCAACAGCTCACGGTGAGTCAGCAGGGCGTGCTGGCGCTGGAGGTCATCATCCGCAATAACCGCGAGTTGATGCGCGGCGTCGACCGCGCCATCAACGTCACCATCGCGGCGCTCAACGTCGCGGTAACGGTCGCCCTGGCGCTGGCCAATCAGCGCCTGGTCCTGGACCGCGTGGAGTCGCTCAACACCACCACCTCCGACCTGATCGGCGGTACCGCCAAGGCGCTGCGCAGTCAGGGTGTGGACATTCAGAACCGTGCCGCCGCCACGGTACTGGACATGGAAAAGCTTGAGCAGGCGTTCAAGGACATCATTGGCGCCATAGACGACATGTCCCGCTACCGTCGGGAGGCCCTGCCCAGGCTGGACGAACAGATCGACCGCCTGGACACGCTCTCGGCCCAGGGCAGCGCGGCAATTGATCGCCTGGAACAGGGCAACGCGGCTAACCGGCAGCCGCCGCCGGGCACGCCTAACGGCGGTTGACCACCGCCGGCTCCTCGGCAACGATTTCCAGCTCGGCGCCGATATCGGTCCGCCAGAACAGCACATCGCTCTCAACCTGCTCTACGGCTTCGTACAGGCGTTGCCGGCAAATGCTCGCGTCTTCCGCATAGGCAGTGGCGGTGACAGCGCGCTCATCCCGGGTCAGGTACCGATCGCCATCGCCCACTACCAGTCCACCGAAGTACTTGACGTCGTCCGGCTCGTCGGCCGGCAACGCGAACGGCGCCCCGGTTTTCGCCGTCATCGGGTAGCCCTGAGGCGCCAGGGTGGCGGTCATCGCGCAACCCGGACGCCAGCGCAGCGAAGCGCCGCCGAGCTGGCCTGTCGCCGCCCGCAGCGCAACATCGGCGAGATCCTCGTCGAGCAGCATGATGGTCGTCTGCGCCTCCGGATCGCCGATACGGGTGTTGTATTCCAGCAACCAGGGGTCGCCGGCGGCATCAATCAAAACGCCGAAGTAAAGGAAGCCGCGGTACTGAAGATTTTCCTCCCGCATGCCGCGCAGGGTCGGCAGCACGATCCTTTCCACCACCTTGTGCTCGAGATCCGGCGTAAACCAGGGCACCGGTGAATAGCCGCCCAGCCCGGAGGTATTGATGCCCTGGTCGTAGTCTTCGACGCGCTTGTAATCGCGGACCGGGCACATCGACACCCAGTCGGCACCATCCATCAGGATCGTGTAGCTGATCTCACGGCCGACGAGGCATTGTTCCAGCAACAGATTGTCGGCGTCTTCCTGCAGCATCTTGGCGGCGCATGCCCAGCCCTTGTCGGCACTGCTGTAGGGGTGTGTGAGCGGCAGGTTGAGTACCACCGCGCTCACGTCGCTGCTCGTGCGCGCATCGGATTTCAATACGACAGGGTACTCGCAGCGGGACAGATGGGCCTTGGCCTCGGCTATCGATTCGAAGGTGCGTTGCGCCGGTGTCGGAATGCCGTGGCGCTCCATGAACAGCTTTGAATAGCGCTTTGACCCTTCCAGCTCGGCACTCGCCTGAGTGGGGCCGAGCACGACCAGGCCATGTTTCTGGAAAACATCGACAATGCCTTTCATACAGACTCTGGTACCGCCCACGATGGTGCAATCGATTTTATGCTGGCGAGCGAATCTGGCGAGTTCGTCGTAGTCGTCGTAGTCGACTCTCGAGACCTTCGGCTCGCGCAGCATGGCGGCATTGCCGTAGGCCACAAAAACGTGTTCGACCTCCGACGACTGTCCAAGCTTCCACGCTGTTGCGTGCTCACGCCCTTCATTACCGATAATCAGAAATCGCTTACCCATGATTCCCCCAAATAATTATGCGTTGCCAGAAACCGGCAGGACGCGACGTGTTTTGTTATAGCAATGTCACTTGGCGAAACCAACGGGGCCGATCGTCGTAAATACAACGACATAGGCCAACATAAATAATCATAAATGACGCACCTTACCGGTGCTTTTGCGAGCAGAATCTCCGAACTTCGCGAGCCTGCCCGAAGGACAGCCGGGGGCTGTCCGCTCATGTGTCCAGAGCGTGGCTGGCATCAGGCACAGATGGAAGGAATGAGCTCAGTGATACCTGATTCCGCGCAGGCTAGCCGGTTGTTCGGCGAAGAAGTCCAGCTCTGATCCGATGTCCGTCCTCCAGACCAGCAGACCGCCATCGACGCGCCCGGCAGCCTGGTACATGCGTTCCCTGCAGCATCGGGCGTCAGGCGAGAACGTGGTGACGCTGGCGCAACGTTCATCCCGTGTCAGAAACCGGTTTCCCTGTCCGGTCAGGCGACCGCCGAAGTATCGGAGATTCTGGTCCGACGACTGCGCCGGCAGCGCCAGTGACTGCCCGACCACGGTGGTCTTCGGATAGCCGTTCGGCGCCAGGCTGGCAGTCATCGCCCAGCCGTCGCGCCAGCACAGCGGCGCGCGACCAAGCTCGCCGATGGCCGCACGCACGAGCAGGTCGGCAAAATCGTCCTCCAGCAGCATGAGCGTGGTCTGCGCCTCCGGATCACCGATAGAGGTGTTGAAGTCCAGCAGCCAGGGCGCGTCCGTGTCGTCCACAATGATGTCGAAGCTCAGAAAGCCCCGATACTGCAGATGTTCCTGCTGCATGCCGCGCAAGGTCGGCAACACGATGCGTGACACGATCCGCTGCTCGAGATCCGGTGTGACCCAGGGTACCGGCGCATAGCCGCCCATACCGCCGGTGTTCCCGCCGCGATCGGCGTTGCCAATCTGCTTGTAGTTGCGGAACGGGCACATTGCCACCCAGTTGGTTCCGTCCATGAGGATGGTGTAGCTGATTTCCCTGCCCTTGATGCAGTCCTCCACCAGCACCTTGCCGTTTCGCGCCGAGGTCAACAGCACAGAGCAGGCCCACCGCGCATCGAGAAAGCGGTCAAGAACGATGGCGCTCTGGTAACTGGAGGTGCGTTCATCTGATTTGAGCACGACCGGATACTCGCAGTTTCTCAGGTAACCGAGCGCCTCGAGCGGGTTCTTGAAGGACCGCTGCAACGGCGTCGGTACACCATGGCGAAGCATGAACAGTTTGGAAAAGTACTTCGATGCCTCCAGTTCCGCCGTTACCTTCGGCGCACCAAGCACGGTCAGTCCCCGCTGACGGAAGGCGTCGACGGCGCCGCGCACCATCGGTGCCGCGGCGCTGATCACGGTGCAGTCGATCTTCTCACGGCAGGCAAATTCCGCGAGCTCTTCGTAACTCGGGATATCCACCACGGACACCCCGGGTTCGCGGAGCATGGCCGGGTTGCCCGGCGCTACGTAAACGTGCTCGACCTGCGCCGAGCGGGCGAGTTTCCACGCCATTGCGTGTTCTCTTGCCTCACTGCCGACAATGAGAAAGCGTTTATTCATGATTCCCCCTTAATGTTTTACCGTATTCCAGGCGGCTGACATGGCGCCGGATTTCTTTTTATATCAACGGCATTCGGAGAAACCAACGAGGCCTGTTGGTCTAGATTGGAATACCTAGACCGACGGCGATAGAACAATAATTAGGCCTTTGCTCATAATAATTGAGCGGAAAACATAGCCCGTCCGCACGAGCATGCTGCAAAGCCAGAGCTCCACGGGAATTACTTTAATCGCGGAAATTGATGTACTGCAGCGGCAATTCGATCTCCGCCTGCCGCAACAGTGCAATCACCGACTGCAGATCATCGCGCTTCTTGCCGGTGATACGTACCTTGTCGCCCTGGATTGCGGCCTGCACCTTCAGCTTGGCGTCCTTGACCAGCTTGACTATTTTACGCGCCAGTTCGCTGTCGATACCCTGGCGCAGCGTCGCCTTGCGGCGTGCCTCCTTGCCGGCCTGCTCCAGTTTGCCGAGTTCCACACAGGCGATATCGATACCACGTTTGGTCAGTTTTCCGTAGAGGATGTCCATCATCTGCTCGAGCTGGAACTCGGACTCACTAATCAGCGTGACACTATTGCCGTCCTGCTGAAACTCGGCCCTGGCACCCTTGAAATCGAAACGGTTGGCAACTTCACGGCCTGCCTGATCAACCGCATTGGAGACTTCGTGCAGATCTACTTCGGAGACAACGTCGAAAGATGGCATATTGATTTCCTATTTCGGTCAGTCAATCACCTCATGGTCTACTACCACCGGCGAAGTCCTGCAAGTGTAGGTGCCTTCAATTCGAGTCAGGACACACGCGGCGCAAAAACAGCCCGTGAACCCGACGGCCTGGCGCACGGGATCATTCAGAAACAACACGAACTGAGCCCTGCGGGGCTTTGCAGCATGCCCGTGGGAATAGATCAGAGGCTTCCTAGAGCGACGGCTGCCAATCGGCGAACTTCTCGAGGGTAACGCGCAGGTCCTTGTAGGCCTTGTCACCCAGCAGATCGATAAGCTCCGCGTCGAGCCGCTCGAACACATTCAGCTGCGCCAGTATCAGCGCCCGGCCGGCATCGGTAAACCGCACAAGCTTGGCACGGCGATCATTCGGATCGCTGACGACGTCGACAAGCCCCGCCTCCACACAGGTGGCCACCAGTTGCCCGACGGCCTGCTTGGTAACGCCCGCGCGATCGGCGATCTCGGTGATTCGGGTGCCATCCATATCAATATGCCGTAGCAGACTGAGGTGCGTTCGACGAACCGACGGGAAACCTTCATTGCGCAATTCCCTGGCGAGCGCCCCCTGCCAGTTGGTGTGCGCGGTCAACAGCAAGCGCCCCAGATTACCGGTGCGAAAAGCAGGCTGCCTATCCTTTGCCAGTCCTCGAAATAAGGTCTGTCTTTCCATTACAATCTCCTGCCCATTGCTTCACCAAGTTCGCGACGAGGGTATTACAGCGTCAATGCCTGCTGTCGGCAAGCCCGACCGGTCGGGCGCGTCAATTGCACGCGGCCAGGCCGCAGACAAGGGGCGCGGGTTCGCCTTATCCCACCAATCTTTATTCATGCTGGCAAGCTAATTATGTGCCAATGCGGCGGATGGGTATATCCAACATCTGTGATAGTGCCCCTGCAAATATGAGAGGCATTGCCCCATCGCCTACGTCCGGGCCCGTGGTTTGTACGCCACTGCCTTCATTTCTATCAGCAGCAGAGGATGCGGCAGCTGGTGGACGGCGACTGTGGTACGCGCCGGCCCTGCGGCATCGAAATGCTCGGCCCACGTCTCGTTGAAGCCGCCGAAATCATTCATGTTGACCAGGAAGCAACTCACTTCCACCAGGTCCTGCAGATCCGCATCGCAGCTTTGCAGGATGTCACGAATGTTCTCGATAACCGCGCGCGTCTGCTTGCGGATATCGAGCTGCGTCACGCCCATCTCATCCACCTCCGCGCCGACGAAGCTGTTGTCGGCACGGCGGGAACTGGTGCCGGAGACGAACAGGAAATCACCCGCTCGTTTGACATGCGGGAAGCTGCCACGCGGCTTGGCCTTGCCTGCAAGCACCGTGCCCTGGGTGTTGCGCTCGCTCATAGTGACCTCATTCAATTGCCGTGGAATGGCCCCGACCTGCCGGGTCCGACAAGGATTGTAGGCGTGTCACTGCCATGCACACCAATAAAACCAGCCGGCTGCCGCTATTCCCGTTGCGAATACCAACCCGACTCTCAAGTATCATGGTGATCTGTGCCGGCGTTGGCGCCGGTGTGATGCGCAGTCGGATACAGATACCCGCCATGGACCACGACCGAACCGAACATCAGCTCGCGCTTGACGAGCAATCACTCAAACGCCATCTGAAACTGCGTCAGCTCGTCGTATTCGATGCCGTGCTCGCCGAAGGCTCACTGGTCAAGGCCGCGGAAGTGCTGAGTCTGACCCAGCCCGCCGTCACCAAGACCGTGCAGGCAATGGAAGAGATACTGGGCGTGCCGCTGCTGCAGCGCACCTCGCGCGGCATTGTCGCGACCATCTACGGTCGGGCGGTGGGCGCGCGGATCAAGGCGGTGCTTGCGGAAGTACGCTACCTCGGCGACGACCTGACCACGCTGGCAGCCGGTAAGGGCGGCCACATTGTCGTCGGCACACTCATATCCGCGGCCGCCTGGCTATTGCCAGAAGCGATCGTGCGACTCAAGGAACGCTCGCCCGAAGTGGTTGTCACCCTCCAGGAGGGCACCAACGACCAACTCATGCCGCAACTGATCACCGGCGAAATCGATCTGGTGATCGGCCGGGTACCGGATAAGGTCTATGCCGGCGTCCATCACGAGGCGTTCTACGACGAGCAGTTGTGCGCCGTGGCGCGGGTCGGTCATCCCTTGGCGGCAGCCGGCAGGCTGAATATCGCCGATCTCGCCGACTTTCCCTGGATCCTGCCGATCCCCGACTCCCCGGTGCGCGCCGTCGCCGAGCAACTGTTCCGCGACGGCGGTCGGCCGCTGCCGCGAAACCGCATGGACTCGCTTTCCATTCTTACCAACGTCAGCATCATGCGCAGGTCGGATGCGGTCTGCCTGCTACCGCGCGACGTTGCCAACCATTATGTGCGCCAGCAGGTGCTGACCATACTGCCGCTGCGGCAGACCGTACCCTTCGGACGCATGGGCCTCAGCCGTGCCGCCGAGCGCAACCAGACACCCGCCGCGCACGCCCTGATCGAGGCATTGCGTAACGCGGCGCGCGATCACGACTCACCACCCTGAAGCCCTCGTAGCCCTCGTAGGGCGGAAAAGCGCAGCGCCTTCCGCCGCATGGTGGCATCGCAGAACCTATCGGCGTGCAAAAAGCCTGATTTAACACTTTCATGCGGCGGAAGGCGCTGCGCTTTTCCGCCCTACCTCAGCCACACCCAGCCATACGCAATCGCCGGTATTACCGTACGGAATATCTGGCCCATCTGGTATTCATTCGCACGCCGGCCGCTGCCGGTTTACTGTGTCCAGGTGAACCATCGGACAGAGGTACAGATCATGCCGAGCCTGCGCACCTTGAAGCCCTTCAACTTCCAGCAATGGATAGAAGAACACAGAGACATCCTCAAGCCACCGGTCGGCAACGCCCAGATCTGGGAAGACGCCGATCTCATGGTCACCGTGGTCGGCGGCCCAAACCAGCGCAACGACTACCACGACGACCCCGTGGAAGAGTTCTTCTACCAGCTCGAGGGCGACATGATCCTGCGGGTCATGGAAGAGGAAGGCAAACCACCGCGCGACATCCCCATCCGCGCCGGCGAGATCTTCATGCTGCCCGCCCACGTCCGTCATTCCCCACAGCGGCCGGTACCCGGCAGCGTCGGTCTGGTGGTCGAACCCAAACGTCCGCCCGGCGTCAAGGATGCCTTTGAATGGTACTGCCCGTCGTGCCACAAGCTGGTGCACCGCGCCGAGCTGCTGCTGGAGAGCATCGTCCGCGACTTGCCCCCGGTCTTCGCCAAGTTCCGCGGCGACGACGCGTTACGCACCTGCAGCCACTGCGGCACCGTTCACCCCGGCTAACACCGGAACCGGGAGCGGAGGAACAGGAAAACGCCCCCGCACAAATACAAGAGAACGCAACCATGATCGACATGCACTCCCACTTCTTCCCGCCGATCTCGGCCGAAACCGCTGCCCGGCTCGATCCCCAGCGCGGCCCGTGGCTCGACCCCGGTGACGGAGAAGCCGGTTTCATCATGGCCGGCAACGAACGCTTCCGCCCCATCCGGCGTTCACTCTGGGACCCCCGACGCCGCCTCGAAGAACTCGACGCCCTCGGCATCGACCAGCAGATCCTCTGTGCCACCCCGATCCTGTTCGGCTACGGCTACCCCGCCGCGGCCGCTGCCGAATGGTCCCGCGCCGTCAACGACCTCGCCATCGAGTTCTGCCAGATTGACCCGCGCCGACTCAAACCGCTCGCCCAGGTCCCCCTGCAGGACCTGGACGCCGCCTGCGCCGAAGTAACACGCGTAAAAAAGGCCGGCATGATCGGCCTGCAGATCGGCAACCACGTCGGCAACCGCGACTTTGACGATGCCGAACTGGTGCAGTTTCTCGCCCACTGCGCGCACGAAGACATGCCCGTACTTATCCACCCCTGGGACATGCTCGGCGAAGGCCGGATGCGGCGTTACATGCTGCCCTGGCTGGTGGCGATGCCGGCCGAAACGCAGCTCTCCATCCTGTCGCTGATCCTCTCCGGCGCCTTCGAAAAACTGCCGGACACTCTGCGCCTGTGTTTCGCCCATGGCGGCGGCAGCTTCGCGTTCCTGCTCGGGCGGGTAGACAACGCCTGGCGGCACCGCGACATCATCCGCGAAGACTGCCCTAACCTGCCCTCCAGCTACACCAACCGCTTCTACGTCGACTCCTGCGTCTTCGACCCTCGCGCCCTGCGGTTGCTGCTCGACGTCATGGGCGAGGACCGCGTACTGTTCGGCACCGACTACCCGTTCCCTCTCGGCGAACAGGAACCGGGAAAGCTGATCTCGGAAACACCCGGCCTGACCGACGCCAGCCGCCAGCAACTCCTGAGCGGTAATTCCCGGCGCTTCTTTGGCCTCGAAGACTAAGAGTCTTTCCAAATAAGCCGAACGCGAAAGCTATCTCCACAGCGAAGGCCGGCTGGTGTGGCGGGTTGGCGCGACTCGTGGAGCCCCGCCCGGAAGGCCGCCCGGCCCGAAGGGTGGCCGCAGGGATGCGGCCACCGGCCGACAGCACAGGGATGTGCTGTTGGCCGGCCAGGCCTTGCGGGCGGATCAGGCGGAACGTGGAGCGCCAACCCGCCACACCAGCCGGCCGGATCGGAGCCACCTCTTACGGAGACGCACTCCGAAAACTCACCACGCCTACAACAGCACCGTAACAAACCAGGGATCCAACGCCAGCAACACCACCACCGCTAGCGTCGACAACAGAAACGGCCAGATCGCACGGAAAATCTGCCCCGGCTTCAGGCCGCTAAGAGAAGCGGAGATGAACAGCCCCGACCCCACCGGCGGCGTCAACAGCCCCAGCACCAACGTCAGACAGACGACCACACCGAACTGGTACTGATCAATGCCGTAAACATTGGTGGCAATAGGCAACAGGATCGGCACCACGATAATCAGCGCCGCGATGGCGTCGATCACGCAGCCGATCATGATCAACAGAACGATCACCAGCAGCATGAACGTAATCGGGCTGTCGGCAACCGTCTGAATCCAGATTGCCACCACCTGCGGCACGTTCTCGAAAATGATGACCCAGCCGAATAGCTGCGCGGTGGCGATCAACAGCAGGATCATCGCCGAATTCATCGCCGCCCGATAAAGCACCCCGCCGAAGTGCTTGAACTTGAATTCGCGATAAAAGAATTGCCCAACCACCCATGCAGCCAGTGCCGCAATAGCGGCCGACTCCGTCGCCGTGGCAAAACCGCCGACGATACTGCCAACGATCAACAGCGGCACCAATGCCGCCGGCAAACCGTTGCGCACCAGCCTGCCACGTTGCCGCCAGGTGCGCTCCTCGCCCCGCGGATAGGGATTGATCAGGCCGAGAATAAATATAACGACGACGAAGCCGATACCCATCATCAAGCCGGGGATGATGCCGGCGATGAACATCTCACCAATCGGCACCTGCGCCAGCACGCCGTAGATGACAAATAGCATCGACGGCGGAATGATCGGCGACAGCAGCCCCGCCGCCGCCGTGGTCGCCGCCGCCGTATCGCGGCGGTAACCGCTCTTTTCCATCTCCGGCACCATGACCTGGGTCATGATTGCGATCTGCGCCGCCGCCGAACCCAGTATCGACGCCAGCATCATATTGGCCAGCAGATTCACGTACATCAGGCCGCCGCGGATTGTACCGACGAAGGCCTTGGCCGCATCCATCAGCCGCCGGGTGATGCCGCTCTCATGCATGATCTCACCGACCAGCATGAACAGCGGGATGGCCAGCAGCCCGTAACTCTCCAGCCCGGAGAACATCTGTTGTGAATAGGACAGCAGTAGTACTTCGTTCTGCGAGGTATAGATATAGGCAATCGCCGTTACCGCCAGCACAATGGCAATAGGCAATCCGAGAAACAGCAGCGCGATGAAAACAGCCAGAATGATCACTGACCCGCACTCCCGTCCGGTTGCGCATACGGCTCGGTGTTGCCGAGCCATATCGTCTCGATCGTATTGGCCAGACTGTGAATGGTCACGGTGAAAGCGAACACCGGCATGATCAGCCACAGCCAGACCTTGCGGATACCGAGCGTATTGGTCGGTTCGCCGTAGATGAAGTTGCCCGTCTCCATGACAAAGGTCCCGACGTCAAAACCCGCCTGCGCAAACAGCCAGGGATTGAACCAGATCCAGCACAGCCAGATCAGAAAGCAGCTGAAGACAAGCATGATGACGTCGTTGGCGGCCAGCATCGCGCGCTGGACACGACGGCCCACGACGTCGATTACCAGCGTCACGCTGATCAGCATGCGCCGGCGCACACTCAAAGAGCCGGCCACCAGCGCCGCCCAGACCATGGTGTAAATGGCAAGCTCGTCAACCCAGTAAAGCGCGTAACCGGCGTAGCGGGTGAAGACGTTGAGCAGGATCAGCACCGCCACCGCCGCGATCAGCAAAGACGCCACGACCTTTTCCACCGCCGCGACCGCGGCGCTGATGCGAAAAATGAACGACGGTAGCGGGCTGGATGATTTCACACGGGAGTCTTCAGACATGCCGACACTCGTTGAAAAATAAAAAAGGTAGCGCCGGCTGGCCGGCGCTACCGCATGGACGCCTAGCGAGCGTTATTGTGCTTGGCTGCCTCGGCGCGCAGGGCCTCCAGCGCCGGTGCCTTCGGCTCCCAACGCTCTTCCCAACGCGATATCGCATCGCCGAAGAACTCGGGGCCGACTTCCGTCACCCGCACGTCGGGGAGCTGCTTGAGATCATTTTCCCACTCCTTCTCCAGACCGACACTCTCGTTCAGCAAGGAGACCAGATGCTTGCGTGTCAGGCGCGCGAGCATCTCGCGGTCGTCTTCCGACATCTGCGCCCAGGTCCGCGGTGACACCACCGCGATCATCGGGAACATCATGTGCCGTGACAGCACCACGTGCGGGGCCACCGAGTGGAACTTCTGCTTGACCATGTTCTCGACGTCCATCTCGATGGCGTCCACCTGGCCGTTGGCCAGCGCATCATAAACGGCCGGCAGCGGCATCGGCGTGGCGGCCACGCCGAGGAAATTGTGGAAATCACGGGTCGGCTCGAACGGCGTGATGCGGACTTTCCTGCCGCGAAGATCGTCCACTGAATTGATCTCGTGACGGCTGTTGATCTGACGCAGCCCGGCCATGCCGTATCCCAGGCCGCGCACACCTACCTTGCCGGGCAGTTCGTCGAGCAGCTCGTAGGCGACATCGCTTTGCAGCAAGGCGGCCGCGCCGCTGATATCGTCCACCAGATAGGGCGCAAAGAACGCACCCATGTTGGGCACCCGATTGGAAACTTCGGCCATGGTCATGAAGGCCATATCCAGCGCACCGGTCTGCAGCTGCTGCAGCATTTGCGCCTCGTTGCCGAGCTGCCCGGACGGGAAGACATTGATCGAGTAGCGGCCATCGCTTTCCTGTTCCAGCGACTCGCCCAATGCCTGGGCCTCGATCGTCCAGCCGTGCGGCGGCGGCGTGATGAGGCCGAGCCGGAGTTCCTTGGCCTGAACGGCGATCGAACCAAACGCGAGCGCGACGGCGGTAGCGGATAACAATAACTTTTTCATAAGTTCCTCAGCCTTGATCGTGGATCTGTTGTACAAAACTGCTTTCTGAAGACATCACATCGTCGCCACCAGCCCACCATCGACGGTGAGCACCGCGCCGTTGACGTAGGCGGCAGCGTCCGAGGCCAGGTAAATGACGGCCCCGAGCAGATCCTCCGGATCGCCCCAGCGGCCGGTCGGGGTTCGACCCTCGACCCACTCCACGAACGCGGTGTCCGTTAACAACGCCTGATTGAAATCCGTCCTGAAATAACCCGGCGCAATGGCGTTGGCGGTAATGCCGGAGGCGCCGAACTCCGCCGCCAGCACCCGGGTCAGCCCCTCCAGCCCGGCCTTGGCGCTGGTATAGGGTGCCAGCCGCGCACGCCCGACGTGGGCCACAATCGAGGCGATATTAATGATGCGGCCACTGCCCTGCGGCTGCATGACGCGGGCGGCGGCCTGGGCGACCAGGAAGCAGCCGGTCAGATCGGTCTCGATAATGGCACGCCATTCCTCGGCACTGTACTCCAGCACCGGTTTGCGGTTCTGAATGGCCGCATTGTTGATCAGGATATCAAGCCGCCCGCGCTGTCCGGCAATTGCCTGCACGGCGCTGTTCACGGCGGCGGCGTCGGTCACGTCGAAGGCCGCCGCCGAGACCTCCAGCCCCTCGTCCGTGAGCGCGGCAACCGAGTGCTGCAGCGCTCGGCCGTCCCTGTCGTTGAGCACGACATGCGCGCCGGCTTCGGCCATGCCGCGCGCCATCATCAGGCCGAAGCCTCGCGCGGCGCCGGTAACCAGTGCGGTGCGGCCGGACAGCGAGAACAGGCGATCGAGTATGCTCGTTGCGGCCATGGGCACGCGTTTCCCCTTGTTTCGATTACCGCAACGTCAGCCGCATTGGTATGGTCCTATCATGTGCGGTGCTGGACCGCTATATGAAACACATTCCCGCCATCGGCGGCAGCACACTGTCCAGGGGCTCGCCCCGACCAAACGATGGCGTCAGAATAGCAAGAGCGATCGATTTTGATAACCATTCTCGATTTTCAACTCAATGCCATCGCAACCGGCCCCTGAAGAGACGACCATCGGCAATGGGCACTTACGACCGGGTAAAACAACGCCACCTCCAGTGCTTTGTCGAGATCGTACGGCGCGGCAGCCTGGCGAAGGCCGCCGATGCGCTGGCGATTACCCAGTCGGCAACCTCCAAGACGCTCAGCGAGCTGGAAAGTGTTGTCGGCGAGCGGTTGATCGAGCGCAATCGACGCGGCGCCACGCTGACGCCAGCCGGTGAGATCTTCTACCGTTATGCCAGCGCCAGCATCACCGCCGTCCGCCAGGGCCTGGATCTGGTCGCACACAGCCGCCGAAACGCCCGCCGCTCGGTGCTGATGGGCGCGCTGCCGAATGTCGCCGCCGAGTTGCTGCCGCGGGCCGTGGCGATCTTCAAACAGGCGCACCCCGAGACACCGGTCGCGGTGGTCACCGGCACCAACCGCCAGTTGCTGACTCAATTGCGGGTTGCCGAGGTGGATTTCGTGGTCGGCCGTCTGGCCGGGCCGGCGGAGATGATGGGGCTACGCTTCGAGGAGCTTTTCTACGAAAGCCTGGCCCTGGTGGCGCGGCCGGGTCACCCGCTACTGGCGCATGGTGCGCTCGAGATCGAGGCCCTTGCCGGGTTCACCATCCTCGTGCCGTTGGCGGGCACGATCATCCGCCACGACTGCGACAGGTTCCTGATCAGCCACGGCCTGACCGAGCTGCCGGATACCGTGGAGACGATTTCAGCGGAGTTCGGACGCCGCTACACCCTGGACTCCGATGCGCTCTGGGTCACACCGCGCGGCATGGTCGCGGCCGATCTCGAGCAGGGCCGCCTTCGGGACCTGCCGATCGATATGAGCCCCACGGCCGCACCGGTCGGTATCTCGACGCGTACCGAGGCAGGCCTGACGCGGCTCAGTACCGAGCTGATCGGAACCGTTCGCGACGTCTGCCGCGACCACTCACGGCCGAAGAAACGTGAGTAAAAATCACTTAAATGCCGTTTTAATCACTTTATATGGCGATAAAGTTCAGGTTATCTAGGGTAGCTACGCTGAGGCGGCAATAAAAGCCGCCATTCAAAGCCAGATCGAGGAGAACCACCATGCTCAGCTTCATCCCTCGCGCACTGCTCGCGACCGCCCTGACAACTGCGTGCCTCGGCACGGCCGCGGCCCAGACGCTGACCTTCGGGTCGAACCCCCAGGGCTCTGTCGGTTACGCCATCAGCGCGGCCATCGGCAGTGCCGCCGGCGACCGCGGCATGCGCTCCCGCGTCGTACCCCAGGGCGGCCCGGAAGTAATCCTGCCCGGCCTCAATCGCGGCTCCTTCGACCTCACCGTGACGCCCAGCATCCCGACGCTTCTCGGCCATCAGGGCAAGGCCATGTTCAACGGCAAGCCCCTGGAAGAGCTGCGCGTCGTGGCCGTGCTGTTTCCGCTGACGGTCGGCTTCACGGTCAAGAATGACTCCGACATTCACTCGATCTCCGACCTGCGGGGCAAGCGCGTGGCCTCGAGCTTTCCGCGCCAGCGCCCACTGCTGATGATGTCCCGGGCGACGCTGGCCACCGTGGGCATGACGCTGGAAGACATTGAAGAAGTTTCCGTGCCGGACGGCACCCGGGGCCTGGATGAGCTTGCCTCCGGCGGTATTGACGCCGCGATCTACTCGGTAAACGCCGGCCGCGTCGCCCAGACCCATGCCTCGGTACGCGGCGGCATCCGCTTTATCCCGGTGGAGAACAGCGGCGAAGCCGAGAAGATCATGCAGGGCATAACCCCCAGCAGCTACATCGAGACCGTGCAGCCGAACTCAGCCACACCGTGGATCGTCGAGCCGACGCCAATGCTGTCCTCGTCCATGCTGCTGGTCACCAACTCGCAGGTCAGCGACGAGACCGTACGTGCGCTGCTCGAAACGCTGGTAGAGGATGCGGACGACATTGCGGCGACCCACGGCGCCTTCCGCGCATTCAATGTCGACGGCATGTATCGCGACTTCGGTGCGCCCTATCACCCGGCGGCGCTGGCGTTTTTCCGTGAGCGCGGCCTGATCGACTAACCACGCTCCGCGCCATCGACCGGAGCGCGCCTATCATGACTCGCACGATTTCATCCGTCCTTTGCGCCACGCTTACGCTGGTGGCGATCGCCTGGACCCTCAACGTGCCTCGGTGGCTGGGCCTGTCGCTCTATACCGAGCAGTTCCTCGCCGTGGCACTGGCGCTGGCGCTACCGATCGCCTTGCTGGAGATCAGCGCGCGCGGCACGCCCAGGGACGGGGCCGCGCCGCTGTATGACTGGATCGCGAGCGTTGCCGTGTTCGGCGCCGGGCTCTACATGGCCGTGCACTACGAGCGGATGATGCTCGCGGTGTACGACATCCGGGCCGACGTGCTGGTGATCTCCCTCGTCTGCCTGGTCGGTCTGGTGGAGGCCATCCGCCGGGTGGCGGGTAGCGTGCTGGCATTACTGATTTCGTTTTTCCTGTTGCTTGGCGCCTTTGGCCACCTCATTCCCGGTTCGATGCAGGGCCGGGAAGTGCCGCTGACCGAGCTGTTCGTTTACCTGGCCACCGACACCAACGCGATTCTGGGCACGCCGCTGCTGGTTTCGGCAACCATCGTGGTCGGCTTTCTGCTGGTCGGCGAGTTGTTGTTCCGTTCCGGCGGCGCGAACTTCTTCACCGATATCGCCATGTCCCTCATGGGCCGTTTCCGGGGCGGGCCATCCAAGATCGCCATCATCGCCTCGGGTCTGTTCGGCTCCATATCGGGCAGCGCGGTATCCAACGTCGCCTCCACCGGCGTGGTCACGATACGGCTGATGCGCAGCACCGGCTACCCGGCCAAGGACGCCGCGGCGATCGAGGCCGTGGCCTCCACCGGCGGTCAGCTCATGCCGCCGATCATGGGCGCGGTGGCCTTTCTGATGGCCGAGTTTCTGCAGATACCGTACCGGGAGGTGGTGATCGCCGCACTGGTGCCGGCACTGCTGTATTACGTCTCCCTGTTCATCCTGGTGGATCTCTACGCCGCCCGACGCAATCTGGCCTCCCTACCGGCGGACATGATCCCCGACAAATGGCAGGTACTGCGCCGAGGCGGCGCCTATATCCTGCCATTCGCGGTACTGATCATCGCCTTGTTCGTCTATGCCATGCAGGCCTTCAACGCGGCCCTGCTCGCCGCGATCACCGTTGCGGTCATCGGCCTGGTCTTCGGCTACGGCAAGGACCGCCTGACCCTGCGCAGCTGCATCGGCGCCCTCGCCGGCACCGGCAGAACCGTGGTCACCGTGGTCGTCATCGCCGCCGGCGCCGGTATCGTCATCGGCACACTGAACGTCACCGGCATCGGCTTCTCGCTGACAGACGGCCTCGCCCGCCTCGGCGAAGGCACGCTGGCCGGTCTGCTGCTGCTGGTCGCCGGCTCCGCCATCCTGCTCGGCATGGGCATGCCGACGGTCGGTGTGTATGTGCTGCTGGCCACGCTGCTGGCACCGTCACTGGTGGCGGTGGGCGTGGAGCCCATGGCGGCGCATCTGTTCATCCTGTACTACGGCATGCTGTCCATGATCACCCCGCCGATCGCGCTGGCAGCGTTCACCGCCGCCAGCATCGCGCAGACCCGGCCGATGGAAACCGCGCTGCGCTCCGCCGTGATGGGCTGGGTGGCCTACTTGATCCCGTTCCTGTTCGTGCTCTCGCCCAGCATGCTGCTCGCCGGCGATGCCTGGGACAACGTGGTAACGCCGATCACCGCGGTGGCCGGGATCTGGCTCGCCTGTAGCGCGATAACCGGCTATCTGGCCGGCCCCAGGGGCTGGGCCATGCGTCTGCTCACCGGCGCCGCCGGCGTCCTCCTGCTCATTCCACACGACGCGACCTGGCTGGGCTGGATGCCGAACATTGTCGGCTTCATTGCCGCCAGCATCGCGGTGCTCACCGCGCTGATGCTCCGACAGCGCGCTGACCACGCCGGCGCGCCCGCAACGAGGTAACCCGAATGCAATCCCCGAATTTCATCTTCATCATCACCGATCAACAACGGGCCGATTACCTGGGCTGCTACGGCCACCCGGTGCTGAAGACCCCAAATATCGACCGCATAGCCACCGGCGGCACGCGCTTCGAGCGCTGTTACGTGAACACGCCGATCTGCATGCCCAACCGCTCCTCGCTGATGACCGGCCGCATGCCGTCGGCGCACGGCGTGCGCAACAACGGCGTGCCGCTGGACCCCGATGCAAACACCTTCACGCATCTGCTGCGCGCGCACGGCTATCGCACCGCTCTGGTCGGCAAGAGCCACCTGCAGACCATGACCGGCCGACCGTCGCTGCTCAAACGCGAACCGCGCAACCCCGACCACCGTCAGCCGCCGGAGTCGATGCAGGACAGCCATTTGCGCGGCTACTACGACGAGCGCGTCACCCAGGAGAGCCCCGCATACTGGAAACAGCCGGATGCCGGGATTCACACACCCTTCTACGGCTTCGACCACGTGGACCTGGTTACCGACCACGGCGACATGGCCGGCGGCCACTACCTGCACTGGCTGCGCGACCAGGGAGTGGACCCCGAGCGCCTGCGCGGCCGCGACAACGCGCTGCCGAACGACTACGTCTGCCCGCAGGCCTGGCGCACGGCCATGCCGGAAGAGCTGTACCCGACCCATTACATTGTCGAACGCAGCCTCGCCTACCTGGACCGGCACGCACAGTGGGGCGGCGAGCAGCCGTTCTTCCTGAAGCTGTCCTTTCCCGACCCGCACCATCCGTTCACACCGCCCGGGCGCTACTGGGACATGTACCGCCCCGAGGACATGGTACTGCCGGAATCCTTCCACCCCGGGCAGGGCTACAACCCGCCACCCACGGTGCGGCACGCCCACGACAACCAGGACAAGGCCAACCGTGAGGGGATGATGGCTTTTGCCATCAATGAACGCGAAGCGCGGGAGGCGATGGCGCTCAGCTGCGGCATGATCGCCATGATCGACGATGCCGTCGGCGAGATCCTCGACCGCCTTGAGGCGCTGGACCTGAGCCGGGACACCGTGGTGGTCTTCACCTCCGATCACGGTGATTTCCTGGGCGACCACCGGCTGCTGCTGAAGGGCCCGATCCATTACCAGTCGCTGGTTCGGGTGCCGCTGCTCTGGCGTGACACCGGCGGCCAGGCCGCGAACGGCGATAGCAGCGAGCTTGCGAGCACCATCGATATCGCCGCAACCATACTCGACCGCGCCGGCATCGACCCCTATCACGGCATGCAGGGCCGCAGCCTGCTGCCCGCATTGCGCGGCAGCACGGACAACGACGACGACGTGCTGATAGAAGAGGACGGTCAGCGCCTGCTGTACGGCCTGCAGGAGCCGCCGCGGCTGCGCACCCTGGTAACGCACCGCTACCGGCTGACCCTCTGCCACGGGGCACCCTGGGGTGAGCTCTACGACCTGCGGGAAGACCCGCACGAACTCCATAACCTGTGGGATTCGCCGGCTGCCGGCAGCATCAAGGCGGAGTTGCTGGAGCGCCTTGCGCGCAAGCAGATGGCCCTGACCGACCGCAGCCCGCTACCCTTCGAACTGGCGTAGCAGCCGCACGCCCGGGCCTTGCCGGTTGTTGGCCGGCACGGCCCGGGCCGGCGGCTTCAGCCCACCCGCCAGGGCTCGGTCTTCGTATTGCCCGGCCCGCCACCGTAGAGCCACTGCAGATCGTTGTAGTAGTCCTCCGGCGTCTTGGCGCTCATCACCGCATTCCGCAGCAGCCTGCGGGCACCGCTCGGGTGATAGATGTAGTCACCGATCAGCCGTGACTGCTCCTGAATGCGGGCGGTGCGCGCGATGCGGTCGTTCTGGTAATCGATAAACGCCGCCTCGAAGTCACCCTTGTGCGCGTCGAGCTTGTCGGCCAGGCACACGGCGTCCTCGATGGCCATGCAGGCGCCCTGGGCGAAGTACTGCAAGGTCGGATGGGCGGCATCGCCGAGCAGGGTGACGCGGCCGTCGGTCCAGTTATCCACCGGCTCGCGGTCGCAGAGCACCCACAGCCGCCAGCTCTCGGGCGTCTCCAGAATCCGCCGGGCCTTTGGTACCAGAGATCCGAACCGGGCGAGAATTTCCTCGCGACTGCCTTCCTCGCCCGCGCCCTCGGTGGTGCGTTCGCTATGGAAGGTGGCGACGATATTGAACAATTCCCAGCCCCGCAGCGGGTAATGCACCAGGTGGTATTTCGGGCCGGCCCACAGGGTGGCGGCGTTCCAGCGCAGATCCGCGGGCATCTGATCGATGGGCAGCACGGCGCGGTAGGTGATGTGCCCGGAGACCCGCGGCGCACCGTCGCCGACAATCTTCTCGCGCACCGGGGACTTGAGCCCGTCGCAGCCGATCAGGGCGGCGCCCTGAAACTCCTCGCCGCTTGCGGTGACGACGGTGACGCCGTTGGCGTCCTGGGTGTACTCGACCACGCGCTGATTATTGAGCAGGGTAACGTTATCGTTAGCCTGGCAGCCTTCCAGCAACGACAGGTGCATATCCGCGCGGTGCGCAACCGCGTAGGGGCCACCGAAGCGCTCACGGAAGGGCTCTTCGACCGGGATTCGCGTCACCTCCTGGCCGTCCTCACCATCCATCAGCACCAGCGCGTCGATGAACACCGCGTTGTCGCGGGCACGCTGACCGACACCCAGACGGTCGAGCGCGCGAAACGCGTTCGGCCCCATCTGGATACCGGCGCCTATCTCGCCGAAATTGCCGGCCTGCTCCAGCACGGTCACCTGGTACCCGGACCGCGCAATCCCCAGGGCGGCGGCAAGACCGCCGATACCCCCACCACTGACAATAATCTGCTCGCTGCCGCCGCTCGCCATGTTCCGCACTCCTGATTGTTGTCGCCCCGCATGTCATGGTCGCCTGCAATGCGGCGAAAGCCAGGGGCATCGAGAGGAGCGCACCGCGGTTCAGATAAAGTCACGGCACGTGCCCAGTGAAGTGAAAATAGCAAGTATACTTACAATTGTAAATAGACCGTATACTCACTAATATGCCGGAAAGTGATCCGGGAGACCATCAGGTCGCATGGAACAAGCACATCAGAGTCAATATCTTAGCGAAATACCGCTCGCCAGGCGTTGAGCTTCTGATCGAACGAGAACGAGGCGTTGGCAGGGCTGGTTGAGGGCAGTCGGAAGTACGCCAGCTCGGCAGGGACGGCCGGCAACGCGGGCTTCACATAGCGCATAAAGGCGGCCTCCGCCTTGGCGCCGTTGAAGCACACTCGGCGGATAGCCGGATGCCGCGCAAAGAAGGCCTCGAAGTCGTTGGGGACGATCGACGCCTCATCGATATCGGAATCCAGGCTGCTCCCGCGCACGCAGGTTTTCAGCACATCCCACAGCGCGATCCGGTGTTCCAGCAGCGAAGAAACGCGCTCCTCGTAGGAACGCTCCATCGGCGCATCGAGGATCGTACAGATGATCGGCCAAAACGCGTTTCTCGGATGCGCATAGTACTTCCGCTCGCGCAGGGAGGCCTTGCCGGGCATGCTGCCCAGGATCAGAATCTGCGCATCCGCGCGCGCATGCGGTGGAAACCCGTAAACGCGGCTCATTGCCCCTCGCTGGTCATACGGCATGGTAGGTGCTTGCCGGTACACTCTACATATGACCAGCCGCCAAACAACGTCACAGTGCTGAGGTGGTCGGCGTGGTAGTAGTGCAGTTCGCGTAGGGCGGAAAAGCGCAGCGCCTTCCGCCGCATGATTGGATAAAATCTTCGCCTTTCGCCCGAAATCGGCAGCTCCGCCCTGTCACCGCCGCTTTCCCACGGATAACAACCTGGCACTACGGACCGGTGAACGATCGAATAAGGTCATTCCCTGATGCGTCGCGGAAACTGATGCTTGTGCGGACTCACCGGAACGTGGCCGGCGACGGCGGCCCAGCGCGTCCGCCGTGAAGATATATGCCCCCTTCGGCGCCAGGTTTCGGCGGCAGTTCGGCATGGTGCATCGAGGACATCCGGTGTGTTCATTCGGCGGAAGGCGCTGCGCTTTTCCGCCCTACGCGAGCTGGCCGTTGCCCTGATGCGGGCATCGCTTTGCACCAGGGCGGGGTTGCAAGCCTAGGCTGAGGAAAGTACATAATCAGGATCGGCTTTTTGCAGTGTACTCCCTAAAAAGTGCCCAGAATACCGTCTCACGGATTCAGAGTTGATATAAAGGACCATAGAAAATGACCATAATCAGAATTCCGAGAGCTAGAGCAATAGCTCGAATACTCTTCTCAAAGGTGGACAGCCCTGTTGGACGGCGAACTCCAAGAAACAGGAGCATATTGGCAATACCGTTTTTCCCCCGGTGTCTCCAAGCAACAAACCAGTGCCCAGAAAATCCTATTATGGCACCAATGTATATAGCTAAAGCATTTCCATTCATACGATAGTTATCTGCATATTTACGGAGTTAAAAGCCCGTGATTTAGACTCCAGACCGGCGTGAGCTGCACGCCAATGCCACCATTGAGTCCAGCGCCGACGCCCAGCCTCACCCCTTGGAGCGAATCATCTGAGAAATCGAGTCCACCCGACAAGCCCGGAACAGTTAGATTTACCTCGGCGTTGTTATCCGCAAGATCACAAACAGATCCACGCGACAACCCGACGGTCATATTCACACTACCGATACCAACATCTTCGCCGCCAACATTGAAACCCAGCATTATCCCGCTATCGCGTTCAGCTCCATCGAAAAATGGAAACGATTCAGCAATGCCGAAAGACGCCCCATGTACGCTAGTACTCCACCAACCCCGGTTTCTACCAAACCTACTTAACCAACCGGGGATTCGAACATTCGCCTGAAATATTATTGTCACTAGCCCGTTGGGATCAATAAAGTTCACCGGGTTATTGAGCACATAGGCGTACGTATTCAGCCCGCCTTCCAGCCCAATCGGATCACTTGTGATGTACCGCCCCGTCTCCGGATCATAGTACCGGTGCCAGTTGTAGTGCAGCCCGGTCTCTTCGTCATGGTACTGCCCCGGGAAGCGCAGGGGGTTGGTGACCTGCTCGGTATGCACCTCGGCGGCGCCGAAGGGTCGGTAGTGGGCGGCCCAAGCGAGCGCGCCGTCGCGGTCGGTGAGTGCCTGCGGGGTGTTGAGGCGGTCGGTGTGGTAGTAGTGCAGCGCGCCGCTTGCGGGCTGGTGGAGCGCGAGCGGCTGCGCGCCGAGCCAGATGTATTCGCGCAGCACGGTGCCGCCGGCGTCGATCTCGGCGATCAGCTGTCCCCGGGTGTCGTAGAGGAAGTGGACGGTGCCGGCGGCGGTCTCCTTGCGGGTGCGCTGGTGATGGACGTTGTAGGTGTAGCGGCCGACGAGCTCACTGTGGCGGTGGACGTCGCGCAGGCGGTTGGCGCCGTCGTAGCTGAAGGTGAACTCGCCGCGGCGCACGAGGTTGCCGCGGGCGTCGTAGTGGAGTTCGGTGGCGTCGATGCCGAGCAGGCGGTTGCTGCTCGGCGCGATGTGGTAGGTGGTGGTTGCGGCGTTGTCGGTGCGGCTCAGGCGGTTGCCGAGGGCGTCGTAGCGGTAGTCACGCGCTCCATAGCCGCCAAGGGCGTCGGTGAGCCGGTGCAGGCGGTCGTAGCTGAAGTCCTGGCTCTCGGCGCTGTGGTCGTGGTCGCTGATGGTGGTGATGTTGCCGGCGGCGTCCAGGCCGTAGCTGCGCCAGACCGGGCCGCTGGTCAGCGCGTCGAGCTGGTAGTCGAGGGTGTGGCTGCGGCTGTGGGCGAGGCCGTTGCCGTAGGTGAACGCGGTGAGCGGGCCGAACGGGGCGTGGCTGATGTGCTCGGCGAGGGTGTGCCGGGTGCCGTCGCGTGTGAGGAACACGCGGCGCACCTGGCCGGCGGCGTCGCGGGAGTAGCGCACGATCGCGCCGCTGGGGTAGGTGATCAACGTGAGCTGGTCAGCGGCGTTGTAGGTGTAGTGCACCCTGAGGCGCTGGCCGCCGATGGTGCGGGCTTCGACGCTCACCGCGCCGCGGGGAGTGTAATGGTAGTTGGTGATGCCGCTGGCGTCGATGACGGTGGTGAGCCGGCCGATGCCGTTCCTGGCGTAGGTTTGGTCGTAGCGCAGGGTGGCGTCGCGCGTGGGATCGTCGGGGTCGTGAATGGCGGTGAGCCGGTCGAGCGCGTCGTAGCTGTATTCGGTGATCCGGCCGTCGGCGTCGGTGCGCCGGGTGATGTTGCCGGCGGCGTCGTGCGCGAAGCTGGTCTCGTCGGTGTCGGGGCTGTCCAGGCGCAGGAGCGCGTGGTGGCCGTTGTGGCTGTAGCGGGTGGTGTTGCCGCGCGGGTCGGTGATCTCGGCGAGCGGGCCCTCGGCGGCGTAGCCGTAGGTGGTGCGCCCGGCGTCGGCGTCGACGGTCTCGATCAGGCGGTTGAGGGCGTCGTAGGCGTGCGCGGTGGGGTTGGCGTTGGCGTCGAGCGTTTCGGTGAGGTTGCCGTTGGGGTCGTAGTGGTAGTGGCGGGTCTGGCCGTGGGCGCCGATGTGCTGGCGCAGGCGGTTGAGTTCGTCGTAGACGCGCTGGTGCTGGTAGCGCAGTTGGCCGTAGTGGTCGTGGATGCGCGTCTCGAGGCGGTTGCCGGCGGCGTCGAGGCGGTGCTCGAGGCGGTTGCCGTCGTGGTCTTCGATGCCGATCAGGCGGCGGGCGGCGTCGTAGTGGTAGCCGGTGGTGGCGCCGTTGGGCAGGCGCACGCCGGTGAGGTTGCCGACGCCGTCGTAGCTGTACGCGGTGGTGGCGCCGTCGGTGGTGCGGCTGGCAAGCCGGCCGCGGGCGTCGTAGTCGAGGGTGGTGACGGTGCCGTTGGGGTCGGTGAGCGTGCGCGGCCGGCCGAGGGCGTCATGGTCGCTGATGGTGGTGGTGTGGCCGAGGGCGTTGGTGACCTGGGTGAGGTTGCCGTTGGCGTCGTAGGCGTAGTGGGTGGTGGCGTCGAGGTCGGTGCGCGGGCCGGTGACACTGGCAAGCCGACCGGGTACGCCGTCGCGCTCGGGGTGGTAGGTGTAGCTCCAGGTGCGCGCCGCCGGGGTGGTCTCGGGCGGCAGGATGAAGCCGCTCGCGGCGCCGGGCAGGGTGAGGAGCACGGCGAGGGCGCCGAGCGCCAGTCGCCGGGTGGGTGCGGCCGTCCGTTGCATGGGGTGCGTCCTTGGTGTTGTTCGCTGTCGCGGGGGTCAGTGGGCCTGTTCGCTGCGGCGGGTGAGCCGGCCGCGGCTGTCGTAGTCGAGCTCGGTGGTGCGCCCGGCCTCGCTGATGCGCACCGGCAGCCGCAGGCTGGGGTGCCAGTCGGTGCGCGTCTCGCGCTGCGCGGGGCTGCCTTCGGCGTCGATGCGGCGCACTTCCAGGCCGCGGGCGTTGTACTCGAAGCGGGTGCGCGTGCCGTTCCAGTCGGTGCGGGTCTCGAGCCAGCCTTCGGGGGTGTAGGTGTAGTCGCTGTAGGCGCCTTCGCAGCTGGCCGTGGCGTGGCCTTCGACGCGGCTCACGCGGCGCACGCCCTGCACGGGCGCGAAGTGGTAGGTGGTCTGCTTGCCAAGGGCGTTGGTTACCGTGGTGGTGCCATCGGCGTTGTACGCCAGTTCGGTGCGCTCGGCGCCCTCGGCGTGTTCGGAGCGCACCGCCCGGCCCTGGTCGTCGTAGGCCCAGGTGGCGTAGCGGTGACCGTTTTCGTCGGTGAGGCCGGTGAGCGCCTCCGGGAAGCGCGCGTCCTCGTAGTTGTAGTGGCGCGCCGTGCCGTCGGGGCGCTGTACGCGCTCCAGGCGTCCGGCCGGGTCGTACGCGAACCGGTGCTGCTCGTCGCCGTCG
The DNA here is from genome assembly GCA_040877625.1 of Aquisalimonadaceae bacterium. Classification (GTDB taxonomy): domain Bacteria; phylum Pseudomonadota; class Gammaproteobacteria; order Nitrococcales; family Aquisalimonadaceae; genus Methylonatrum. Next base: position 132,221 of record JBBDNK010000005.1, on the reverse strand, counting down.
GCAGTGACGCTCGCCAGCAGATCGCCCTCATAGGCGAACTGCAATCCGTGCCCAGCCGCGTCCTGGATGCCGCGCAGACGCCCCGCGCCGTCATGGTCGAAGCTGCGGGTATGGCCGTCGCGGGCGGTGATCGATAGCAGCCGGCCGTCGGCGCTGTAGCGCTCGACGGTGTCGTCGTCGGCAATAAAGCGCCAGGTGCCGTCGCCGGGCTGTTCCAGGCGGCCGGTGTGCGCGCCCAGGGTGGTCCAGCCGCTGCCGGCCTGCTGGTAGCGCAAGACGGCACCACTGGGCCGGGTAAGCTGCACGACCTCGACCTGCGGCGGAAGTGCGACCACGTCCGTGACGGCGGCGTGTTTCATGAGTGTACCGCCGTGCAGAATCCGACAGATCTCTGTCGTCTCGTCGTATTCGGCGGTGGCTCCCGTCGCCCAGGGGGCGCTCAGCCGGGGCTGCAGTTCCAGCCAACCGGCGTGGCAGGCGTCGGCCTTGCGCGCATGGCCGGCGCTGCGCAGCAGCGCGGCGCCATCGCTTACCTGCCGAAGCCCAAGCACTTCCAGGGTGTACTCGTAGCCGTGCCGCCAGGGGGCTTCGCCCAAGGCGGCGCCGTGCGTGCTGCTGGCGTAGTACCGGGTAAAGGGCACCGGGCCGGTGATGTCGGCCTCGCGCTGGTACTTGGCGCCCGTGGCCACGTCTACCGGGTTGCCCGCGGTGCAGACCCGCGACGACTGGGGGTCGTCCGGCAAGGTAATAAAGTACAGCTCCTCGTAGCTTTTTTGGCTCAAATGCCATCTGGAATAGGGCGGCCAGATAGCGTACCCAATAAATTTGTGACTGAACTGTGCTATCGCTGCGCTGCCTGAGAAACTCCATAAAGAGGTGCTGACATTCTCGAACTCCACCCGCGTCCCATCCGCATTCTTGTAACCACGGACGATATTACCCATGCAGGCTGCATTGGCCTGATCCCGCCAGTCCCCTGCCGCGTGGTTCCACGTCGGACCCCTGCCAACGATACTGCTTGCGCATTGGGCAGCCTGAATGAAGTGACGTGGCTCGTAGGTAATATCGGAGGCCCACCATCCCGGAGACATGTAGTGCACCCCCAGTTCCGCCGTATACAGCACCGAATTGGCGACGGCGCTCCCGAACGGCAGTACCGTCGAAACCCCCAGCGCGAGCAGCAACGCGATCACATGGCTGGTGCCACGGCCACCGGGAACATGGCCCACTGCGGGCACAGCCGAGTTTGCCTCCGGTTGGTTCGATAAGGACAGATGTCGGAAATAATGTGAGGCGTGCGGAAGTAGGTCCATCCGGGAACCCATGGGCGTGTCGTCCTTGATCGGTACTGCAGTCGCAGAGGTTGTTATTCCCTGATCCGTGCCGGGCGTCGATTCCGTGCGTCATCGCGCTGCCGGGCACCCGTCCGGGGGCGCTGTCGTCGCGGGCAATATATAAAAACGGACGGCAGTCGGCAAGTTATTCCGTCTCTATGCCGGTCAGCTCGTCCGCCCGGCAGTTAATGTGTATCGCCCACATGCCGCACGATGGTCGCTTGCCGGTACACTCTACCCACCAGAATCCGGCGACAGGGCGCCGGCCTGTTCGTCGGGGGACGCTTTATGGCAACCAGTCTGCTGCTTAATGCGCTGATCTTTCTGGTCGCGGCCGTGGTCATCGTACCGATCTTCAAGCGCATCGGGCTTGGCGAGGTGCTGGGCTACCTGGCCGCGGGGGTGGTCATCGGGCCGTCGGTGCTCGGACTGGTGCCCGGGCCGGACGAAGTCCTGCAGTTCTCGCAGGTCGGCATTGTCTTCTTGCTCTTCGTGATCGGCCTGGAACTCCAGCCCTCCCGGCTCAAGGCCATGCGCAAGCCGGTGTTCGGCTTCGGCAGCCTGCAGGTCGCAATCACCACGGTGGTGCTCGCCGCGGCGGCCTGGGCGCTGGGCCTGCCGCCGCTGGCGGCGCTGGTGGTCGGCTTCAGCCTGGGCTTGTGTTCCACGCCGCTGGTGCTGCAGTTGCTTGGCGAGCGCAAGGAGCTGCAGACCGGGCACGGGCGTCACGCCTTCGCGCTGTTGCTGTTTCAGGATCTGGCGGCCATTCCCGTGCTCGCCGCCATCCCGATTCTGGCGGCGGGTTCGCTGTTCACGGAAGACCCGATCCGGATCCTGCTTGAGGCGGGTATTGCCGTCTCGGCCATTCTCGCGCTGACTTTCGGCGGCCGCTATCTGCTGCGGCCGATATTCCGCATGGCCGCCGGCACGCGAAGCCGTGAGGTGTTTGCCGGCACCGCACTGATGGTGGTAACCGGCGCGGCGCTGTTGATGGATTTCGCGGGGCTGTCGATGGCACTCGGCGCGTTCATCGCCGGCGTTCTGCTCGCCGACTCCGAGTACCGCCACAACATCGAGGCCGATATCGAGCCCTTCAAGGGCCTGCTGCTCGGTCTGTTCTTCATGGCCGTGGGCATGACTGCCCAGATCGGGCTGCTGCTGGACATCCCCGGCGTGGTGCTCGGCCTGGCGCTGGCGCTGCTGGCCGCAAAAGCGCTGACCGTGCTGGTTGCGGCACGCCTGTATGGTTTGCCCTGGCGCGATGCCATCGAGCTCGGCGTGCTGCTCTCCCAGGGTGGGGAATTCGCCTTCGTGCTGCTCACCGCCGCGGTGGGTTCGCACCTGCTGGGGCAGGAGCTGGTTAACGTGCTGGTACTGACCATTTCCCTGTCCATGGCCGCGACGCCCGTGCTCTTTCTGGCAAGCTCGCGCTGGATCAGACCGTTTTTCTCGCCCTCGAACCCGCCACGCGACTTCGACCGCCCGAACAACGACACCCCCGAGGTGATCATTGTGGGCTTCGGCCGGTTCGGGCAGATTACCGGACGCATCCTCAAGGGCTTGCGGATCCCCTACACCGTGCTGGACATCAACCCTGACCAGGTGGACTTCGTGCGCCGTTACGGCAACAAGGTGTACTACGGCGATGCCGGCCGCATCGATTTGCTGTACGCCGCCGGTGCCGACCAGGCCCGCATCCTGGTGCTGGCCATTGGCAACGTGCAGGACTCGATACGCGTCGCGGAACTGGTGCAGCGGCAGTTTCCGCATCTGCGCATTCACGCCCGGGCCCGGGGCCGTTACCACGCTCACCTGCTGATGCGGATGGGCATCCACACTATCTTTCGGGAACTGCTGCCCTCCAGCCTGGAACTGACGCGCGACGTGCTCGTCACGCTCGGATTCCCGAGCGATCAGGCCGATCACATCACGGCGACGTTCCGCAACCATGACCAGCATACGCTGGAGCAGCAGCTGGCCTTGTTCGGCAACGAAACCAAACTGATTCAGTCCGTGCAGGAGGCTTCGAAGGAACTGGAGAGCCTGTTTGAATCGGACGAGGAAATCGCCGACCGGGAGTGACCTGCAAATACAGGGGCAGCGCCGTAGGGCGCTGCCCCTGCATCGCTTACCGGCTCAGCCGCGCATCGCGCGCCTCGTTCTCCTCACTCCATAGCCCCAATTCCTTATAGGCCTTTATGGCACCGGGATGATAAGGCAGCGTGTTGGTCGGAGAGGCCAGCTCGTTGGTCTGCGCCCTGCGCAGGGGCGGATAGTCTTCACGCAGCTGGTCGAAGTGTTCGTGCAGCACCCGAACCACGTCGGCAACATCCTCGTCGCTCATGTCGGCATTGCCCCACAGGTACACGTCGAAGCCCGACACCGTCACGGGCTCCCGGACACCCGGCCGGCTCGCATGCGGCTCCAGCCTTACCGAGTAAAGCCCGGGAAGCTGGTCCTCGAAGAATTCACTGGTCGCCATTTCCCCGAGCGGGACGTAGCGAATACCGCCCGAGACCGTCGCATGGGCCTGCTGAGTCAAGGGAATGCCGACACCGGTGCCGGTCGCATCGATGCGATTCTCCACCACGCCCTGAATACCGTCGGCAAGGCCGCTGACGGTAATCGACTCGACGTCACCTTCGTTTACCAGACCGCCCGCGGCAAGCATGGCCTTGTTTGCAGGGCCCATGGACCCCAGGCTGCGGTATTCGGTGACCACCCGCTTGCCGCGCAGATCCTCCACGGTGTGGATGTCGGAGTCCGCGCGCACCAGAAAGCCGTAGCTCAGTGGCATGATGCGCGCGACCGCACGCAGCTTGCTGTCGTCGACATCGCTGGCAAAGCGGCCGGCATCGAGGCTGGAGTTGATGCCGAAGTTGATCTCGCCGTTGTTGACCAGCGGCAGGTAGACGGTTGAACCGGCATAGGGCTGCACGATGACCCGATGCCCGAGATCCTCTCCGAGCGTGGCGGCGATCGCACCGCCGATCGTGTAATACAGTGTGCCAGTGGGATTGGTGCCGATGGTCCACCGCTGCTGGGCGGCGGCAGAGCCGGCGGCCAGCAACGCTGCAACGGCCAGACCGGCGCAGAGCGCTTTCAGAGTGTTGGAATTCATGTGCTTCTCCTCCTTTCGTTTTATTGGCCCCGTTGGCCGGGGCGCTTTCAACCGGTCGTGAATCCACTTCAGCTCCGGGAGCCTGAGTAGTGCACCCTCGCCGGCCGAATTCAGATACTCAGTCTTCCTGCAGCAGCGAGAGCCCCAGCCGCGCCCGGCGGCTCAGCCAGATACTGGGCCGGTAACGCGGCTCCGCATAGGCGCGCTCGAGGTTCTCCAGCACCCGCAGAATGCGCGCGGCACCCAGCGCATCCCCCATCTCCAGCGGCCCCTGGGGGTATCCCAGGCCGCGTTTCACGGCGGTATCGATATCCGCGGGGACAGCGATTCGCTGCTGTGCGATATCGCAGGCGATGGTGACGATCAGCACGACCACGCGTTGTGCGACAAATCCGGGGCTATCGCGCACCACCGACACCGGCACGCCACCTGCGGCAAGCAGGCCGTGGGCCGCCTGCAGGTAGTCCGCCCCGGTAGCCGGCGAGCCCATCAGAGTCCGTCGCCCATTCAGTGGAAACAGCGTATCCACGGCGACCGTGCGCGCGGGGTCCAGCCCCTGTTCCAGACAGGCGGTGCTGGTGTCCTGACCCAGAGGCGTAACTACGATGATTGCCTCGTTGGATGGCGCCTCGCCCTGCTCCAGGCGCACATTCTCGGCCGTCAGCGCCTCGGCCAGTGCGGCGGCGCCGACAGGCTCGGCGGGGCTGATCCAGATCGGTCGGTCGACGGCCGCGGGCGCCACGGGCTCGGCGCTCGGGGATTCTGGTTCGCCGCTTCTGTAGTCGTAGAAGCCATGCCCGCTCTTGCGTCCATAGAGGCCGGCGGCAACCCGCTGGCGAATCAGCGGTGTCGGGCGGAAACGCGGCTCCTGGTAGAATTGGTTGTAGATGGATTCGATCACGGTCTCGGCAACATCCAGGCCGAGCAGATCCAGGAGCTGGAACGGCCCCATGCGGAAGTTCGCCGCATCACGCATGATGCTGTCGATGGTGGCGAAGTCGGCGATGCCCTCGGATTGCACCCGCAGGCCCTCGGAGGTCATTCCACGGTTGGCATGATTGATGATGAAACCGGGCATGTCCCGGGCGCGAACGCCGGCATGCCCCATCCGCTCGGTGATGGCCAGCAGGGCGTCCGAGACAGCCCTGTCGGTGAGCGCGCCTTCGATGACCTCGGCAACACGCATCAAGGGCACCGGATTGAAGAAGTGCCAGCCCGCCACCCGATGCGGGTATTCACAGGCAGCGGCCATGGCGGTGATCGACAGTGAGGAGGTGTTGCTGGCGAGAATGGTGCCTTCGCCGCAGATCGCTTCCAGTTCCTGGAACAGGCCGCGCTTGGCCTCCAGATCCTCAACGATCGCCTCGACCACAACATCGCAATCCGCCATGCCCTGCAGCGAACCCAGCGGCGCGATGCGTGCAAGTATCGCGGCTACTGCCGCCTGCTCCATCCTGCCTTTGTCGACCAGACGGACGAGCACTTTCTCAATCGCGCCGAGCGCAGCCTGCGTCGCCTCGGCGCGGGCATCGTAAAGACACACGCGCAAACCCGCCTGGGCCGCGATCTGGGCAATTCCCCGCCCCATGGTCCCGGCACCAACCACGCCGATGGTCAGCGCTTCACTGTTGTACTCGCGTCTCATCTCTACCTCTTGCGTGTCGCGGTCTCAACGGGGCACTGCATCCGACCGGATCGACGCCCCGAGAGCCGCGTCTACCGTTCGGTGGCAAAAATTGCCGTTGACTGGCTACCGGCGGAATTGCCGCCGTTGCCGTGTACCAGCGCCGTGCGCGCGCCGCCGACCTGCCGCTCGCCCGCCTCGGCGCGCAGCTGGCGCACCGCCTCGATAACCAGGAACGTGCCGTACATGTTCGGGTGAACGCAGGACAGGCCGCCGCCATTGGTGTTCACCGGCAACCGCCCGCCGGGCGCAATGGCGCCGTCCTCCACGAACGCTCCGCCTTCGCCCTTGCCACAGAAGCCCAGATCCTCGAGAAACAACAAGGTGTTGATTGAGAAAGCGTCGTAGAGCTGGGCGCAATCAATGTCGGCCGGGGTCAGGCCTGCCATGTCGAAGGCCCGTGGCCCGGACTCGGCTGCCGGCGTAATGGTCAGATCCGCCATGTCCGAAATCTGACGGTGCCACACGGCCGTGCCGATGCCGAGCAGGTAAACGGGCGGTCTGGCCAGATCGGCCGCGCGCTCGGCACGCACCAGCACGAACGCGCCCGCGCCATCGGTCACCAGGCAGCAGTCAAACGGCGTGAGCGGCGCCGAGACCATGCGTGCGCCGAGGACGTCCTCAATGCTGAGCGGATCGCGGGCGAAGGCCTCGGGGTTGCGTTGCGCCCAGCGCCGCGCGGCGACCGGAATCTCGGCCAACTGCCGTCGCGTCGTGCCGTACTGGTGCATGTGGCGCGCCGCAATCAAGGCGTAGGCCGATGGCGGGTTGAATGGTTTGTACGGCGTCTCGAAGGGAAAGGGGTCGAGCAGGTTGCGGGCCTGGATCTGCTCGCGACGACTCACCGCCGCGGTACGCTGTGCGCTGCCGTAGCAGACCAGCACGGCATTGCAGGCGCCGCTGTGCAGGGCCAGCATCGCCGGCAGCAAATGGGCGACAAAGGCGGAGCCGCCGATATTGGTGCCTTCGACGAAGCTCGGCCGCAGACCGAGATACTCGGCGACGTTCAACGGCCACATCGCGGAATTCAGATTCGCCGTGCACAGGCCGTCTATATCGGCCATGGTCAGCCCGGCGTCCTCGACAGCGCTGGCCGCGGCCTCGGCCAGCAGTTCGATATCGGTGTGGCCCGGCGCCTCGCCGCAGCCCGCGGTACCAACGCCGGCGACCGCAACCGAACCGCGTAATGCGTTCAGATCCATTACTGCCCCACCTCCGGTTCGAATACCAGCAACGGTCGGTCGTCTTCGGTCACGATACGTGCCCGCACCCGCATGCCGATGGCAACCGCCTCCGGATCGATACCGTCGACCCGGCTCATCAGCCGCACGTTCTCATCCAGGTCCACCAGGCAGACACAATAATCGCCGCCGGCGGCCGGCTTGCGGCTCACGACGGTCGCGGAGTAGACGCTGCCGGTGCCGCGTGGAGTAACCCACTCCAGCGCCCGGCTGCCGCAGTGCGGGCAGAGCTGGCGGGGGAAGAAGACGTGACGTTTACACGCACCGCAGGACTGGATCCTGAACTGCCCCTGCCGCAGCAGGTTCAGGTAAAACGCTTCAGCGCCACCTGCACCAAGTTCGTTCATGTTTGCTGGTCTCCCCGTTTTTCCGAAGCGCGCGCATTCTCCCGGTCCTGAAGCTCGCGCCACAGGATCTTGCCGGTGGGCGCCTTGGGCAGCGCGTCGATGAATTCGACCTGTCGCGGGTACTTGTAGGCCGGCAGTCGCGCCTTGGCCCAATCAATGATCTGCTGTTCGGTGACCGACCCGACCTGCTCCGGTTGCAATACCACCAGGGCTTTCACGGTCTCGCCGCGATAACGGTCCGGGCTACTGACGACGCAGGCCTCGCGGATGGCCTCGTGTTCATAGAGTCTGGTCTCGACCTGGGCCGGCCAGACCTTGAAGCCTGAAGCGTTGATCATGCGCTTCAGGCGATCGGTCATGAAGAAGTAACCCTCCTCGTCGACGTAGCCGATGTCGCCAGAGCGGTAATACTGCTTGCCGTCAATCTCAATGAACGCCTCGCGGGTCGCCTCGGGCAGATTCCAGTAACCCTTGAAGAACTGCGGACCGCGCATGACCAGCTCGCCCTGCGCGTTCGGCCCCAGCGGGCGGCCGGTTTCGAGGTCGATCGCAAAGCTCTCGGTGTCGAAAAAGGCAACCCCCAGGCACTGCGGTTTGGGACGTTCGATCGGATTGATGTGCGTGGTGCCCGCCGCCTCGGTCATGCCGTAAGCCTCGATGAACGGCAGGCCGAGCGTATCGTGCATGCGCCGCCAGACTTCTTGCGGCATTGGCGCGCCGCCGGCACTGACGCGGCGCAGGCTGGTGAGATCATAGCGGTCCAGATCCGGCTTGCTCAGCAGATCGATCACCGCGGTGGGGGCAAGACCCGCCCAGTTTACGCGGTAGCGATCGATCAGTTGTACCGCCAGATCGCGATCCCAACGCGGCATCGGCACGACGGTTGCGGCGCTGTAGACGGAACAATTGACGTTATTGAGCAGACCGGCGATCTGGTACATCGGCGAGACACCGAGGAATACCGTACCGGGCACGTGCCGATGCCAGAAGCTGATCCCCATGGCGGTATGCATGAATGTCCGATGCGTGTGCATGCAGCCCTTGGCGAGGCCAGTCGAGCCGGACGTATAGTGTAGCGCGCAAAGGTCATCCGGCCCGGCCTCGGGTGCACGCGGCGCATGGCCCGCGGCGAGCGCCTCGCGCCATGCGGTGGTTCCGTCAACTGCCCGCAGCGGTTCACGCAACCAGTCCGGCAGCTTGAACACCGGGGCCTCGGGCAGATAATCGGAATAGGCGGATGTCACCACCTGTCGGAGTTCACCGGCGCTGGGTGCGTCGAGCAGATGCTGCACCAGTTCCTGGGTACAGAACGCCACGCTGGCACCGCTGTCGCGGATAAAGTGATCCAGCTCGGCCGCGCGGTTCATCGGGTTTACCGGCACCGCCACGGCGTCGGCGCGCAAGACCGCATAGTAGGCAATCAGCCACTGCGGCGCATTCTGCATGAACAGCAGCACGCGCTCTCCGCGACCCAGGCCGGCCTTCTGCTGCAACCAGCCGGCGAGCGCGTTTACCTGCTCAAGAAAATCCTTATAGGTAAGGGTGCTGCCGAAGAAATGTATCGCCGGCATCTCGGGGTAGCGCAGCGCGCTGATCTCCAGGTTCCGGGCAAGCGTGGTTTCCGGCAGCACGAAACGGCGCGCCAGATGCTCTGGCCAATACGCCCCTGTGGCTGAATTGCTCATCGCGCGCTCACTTGCCGCGGAAACGCGCCTGGCGCTTCTCGCGGAAGGCGGACAGGCCTTCGTTGCGGTCTTCACTGAAATAGAGCAGGTAGGCGAGATCGCCTTCCTGTGCCATACCATCGGCCAGCGTGGCATCGACACCCCTGTCCACTGCCGTCTTGCTCATCATGATCGCCAACGGCGCGCTTTCGCAGATGCTGCGCGCCAGCTCCCGGGCCTTTTCCAGCGCCTCCCCTTGCGGCGCGACGTGATTCACCAGGCGATAGGCCAATGCTTCATCCGCACTCAGGCGCCGCCCCGTCCACATCAGCTCCTTGGCCAGCGGCCGGCCAATAATGCGCGGCAGGGTTTGCGTACCGCCGCCCCCCGGCATGATGCCGAGGCGTGTCTCCGGGAGACCGAACATGGCCTTCTTGCCGGCAACAATCATATCGCTGAGCAGCGCGAGCTCGAAACCGCCGCCCAGCGCGTAGCCCTCGACCACGGCAATGACCGGTTTGGTGACATGGGGCAGCTCACGAAACATCGCCGCCACCTTCCAGGAGCGGCGACGGCGGCGATAGAAGTCGAAGTACTCGCCCTCTTTCACCTGAAATTCGCTGGTGTCGATGCCGGTGCAGAAGGCCTTGCCGGCACCCTGCAGAATGATCAGCCCGATCTCGGGGTCTTCCTCGGCACTGCCGATCACCGACATGATCTCTTCGGCGGTACGCGCGCGCAGGGCGTTGAGCTTGTCCTCGCGCTTGAGCGTGATTTCGATCCAGCTTTCCACACGCTCGACCGCGATGTCCTGATAGTCCGCCATCAAGGCTCCTCCTCGTTATCATTACTGGCGCTGGCGCGGGATTCGATCCCTTTATTTCATTGTTATAAGAGCGGTTTTTGCATCAAGAACAGGGCATTCCGGCTGTACGCCGCATGCCATTAACGCTCGCAGAAAGGCAGGCAGGTGTCAATATAGGCAGACGTCTGTTATTCAGTTAGACTGATATTCATGCGCCAAAAGCGGCATTCCCAAGTGTCCAGCGAACATCATTGCCGACAGGGGTCTCAATCTTTGCCAATGCTTTCGGTGACGCGTTCCCCGGACTGGCGAGCGCCTCGCAGTCGGGCCAGCATGGCGGCGATGGATTCGTGCATGGTTTCTACGTCTTCCGGGGATAACCGGCCGAACAGTTCGTTTTCAATCCGACTGACCGTTGCATCCCCCTGCGCTACAAGCTCGCCGCCTTTCGTGGTCAACTGCAACCGCATAAAGCGCCTGTTTCTATCGTCTGCACGCTTGGAAAGCAAACCATTATCTTCGAGATTGAATATGGTGTTCCCCATGGTTTGAGGGCTGACATAGAAACGCCTGGAAAGGTCGGCCGAGGTAATGCCCGGATGGTCACGAATCAGGCTAAGAACAGTGAATTGCATACTGGTAAACCCGAGACCCTTCAGCTCATCATCGATCCAGCTACGCGTGGCGTGCGTAAAAACATGAATCAAATAAAGGGTTCTTGGCATTACCTTTCTCCTGGATTTTCAGAATACGCAGTTGCATAAAATACTACCGCACAGAAGAAGCGGATTGACAGCGAAGCGCGGGGAGAACGATGAGCATGAGAGGCAATCCCGAAACCGAACCGGATACCCCGTCGCCAAGCGGTTCCGTGCGTGCGTTTCTGCTTGCGCTCATCCCGCTGGCCGGCTGCTTCTGGATACTGGATATCCCGCGCATGGTTGGCGTGGTGCTCATCACCGAGCAGTACCTGGCCATCGTCGCCGCGCTGATCACAGCCGCTGCCTTTCTCGTCTACCGGGGCGAGGGTCGGTTGCCGCTGCTGCTCGGTGCCACGCTTGCGGCCTTGAGTGCCGGCTCCTGGCTATGGATGTCCTATCAGTACCCGGTGTGGCTGCTGGACGCGGCCACACGCGGGCCGGACAAGTGGATGCCGGGCCTGATCGCGCTTGTCCTGCTGCTCGAGGCGCTGCGACGCGCCACCGGGCTCGCCATTGCCATACTGATCGGCACGATCGGTCTGTACGGATTTCTCGGCCACTACCTGCCGGGCCTGCTGGAAGCCTCCTATACCTCGCCTTCCCGCATGATCATGTACCTGTACGCTGACAGCAACGGCGTACCGGGCCTGGTGCTGGGAGTCGGTTCCACGGTTGTGCTCGCATTCATTCTGTTCGGTTCCGCGCTCCGCCACGCCGGCGGCACGACGGTGTTCACCGATCTGGCGCTGGCGGCGATGGGCCGGCAGCGTGGCGGCGCCGCCAAGGTGGCGATCGTTGGCAGTAGCGTGTTCGGCACGCTCTCCGGCTCAACCGTCGGCAATGTCATGAGCACGGGCATGGTGACCATACCGCTCATGAAGCGGTTCGGTTTTCCCAAACATTATGCCGCCGCCGTCGAGGCGGTCGCCTCCAATGGCGGCCAACTGGCGCCGCCGGTGATGGGCGCCACCGCCTTTCTGATCGCCGAGTTCATGCAGATCTCCTACACCTCCGTGGTGCTTGCCGCACTGCTGCCGGCTCTGGTTTATTACGTGGTCCTGTTCATCCAGGTGGACGTCTACGCCAAGGCCAGGGGGCTGGAAGGCCTGCCGGCCGACGAACTTCCGCGGGCGGGCGAGGCGCTGAAGCGAGGCTGGATCTTCCTGCTGCCGCTGTTCCTCTTGATCTATCTGCTGTTCTTCCTCGGTTACAGCCCGGGGCGCGCCGCGCTGTACTGTGCAGCATCCACCCTGGCACTTCATCTTGTCGCCACGCGCCGGCTGCACGGCCCGACGTTCTACTGGAACCTGCTGGTGGATACCGGACACTCGGTTTTGCCCGTACTGCTGATCTGTGCCGCCGCGGGCATCGTCGTCGGCGTGATCAACATCTCCGGGCTCGGCTTCACGCTGACGTTACTACTTGCCCACGTCGGCGAGGTCGCGGGCATTCTGCCGTTGCTCCTGGTCACCGCGTTACTGTCGATCGTGCTGGGTATGGGGATGCCAACCGCTGGCGTTTATGTGCTGCTCTCGGTGCTGCTGGCGCCGGCGCTTATCCGTCTGGGCATACCGGATATGGGTGCGCATCTGTTTATATTCTATTTCGGCCTGCTGTCCATGCTGACGCCACCGGTTGCGATCGCATCCTATGCTGCCGGCTCAATCGCCGGCAGCCCCATGTGGCAGACTGGCATGACGGCGCTACGCCTTGGTGCCGTGGCCTATTTGCTACCGTTCATTTTCGCCATGAATCCTGCGCTGCTGATGCAGGGCTCGCTTGTGGAGATCGGCATAACGCTGTTCACCGTGATAGTCTCCGGCTACCTGCTCGCCCGAGGCTTTGTCGCCCAGGAGACCCGGGGCGGTCGCGCTCTGCTCTCACAGGCCTTGTGGCTTATCAGTGGTGACGCCCTCGGCTTTTCAACGGTGGTGCTCGGTGCCGGCTCGTGGAGCGCCGCGGCGCTCGCACTGATCAGCCTGGCAGTCGGCCTGCACGGACAGCGACTTTTCGGGTTGGCGGCGCGGAACAAGGTTGCCTGAGCGTTACTTACTAACCCTATCGTCAGTATTGCCAGCCGGCCGAGGACTGAGAATGGGGCAGACCAGCACGCCCGTTACCAAAACAATCGTCCTGCTCGGAATCGCATCCTTTGCGAGTGCGATCTCACTGCGCATAGCCGATCCGTTGTTGCCCGAACTGGCGAGAACCTTCGACGTGTCCACGGCTCAGGCGGCGCAGACCATCACTGCCTTCGTGCTCACCTACGGCCTGCTGCAGCTGGTTTATGGCCTGCTTGGCGACCGCTATGGCAAGCTTCGCACCATCATGGCGGCGGCACTGGCTTCCGGTCTGTTGACGGTGGCCGCTGCCCTGTCGCCCTCGCTCGGCTGGCTGATCCTGCTCCGCGCGCTCGGCGGCGCCACGGCGGCCGGTATCGTGCCGCTATCGATGGCCTGGGTAGGCGACACCGTGCCCTACGAACAGCGCCAGGCCACGCTTGCCTATCTGCTAGTGGGGATGATCGGCGGCTTCGTCAGCGGCCATCTCGTCGGCGGCGTCTTCGCGGACACCATCGGCTGGCGCTGGAGCTTTATCGCCATCGCCGTTGTCTATCTCGGCGTGGCCATGGCGCTGTTCCAATCCCAGCGACCGGCAGACGGGGCGCCGGCGCATTCGGCACCAAGGCCGACGGCGTTCGCGGCAAACATCGTCTCGGTACTTCGCAGTCGCTGGGCCAGAACCATACTGTTGATTGTGTTGCTGGAGGGTATGTTTACCTTCGGCTCGCTCGCCTTCGCTCCCACGTATCTGCACCGGCGCTTTGATGTGTCATTGTCAGTCGCCGGTGCCACGGTTGCGCTTTTCGGCATCGGCGGTCTTCTCTACGTGTCATGCGCCAGGTTTCTGATACTACGTCTGGGTGAACGCGGCATCGCCCTGCTCGGCGGCGTGTCCATGAGCCTGGGCTTTGCCGCCCTGGCATTGGCTCCGAGCCTGCACCTTGCAGTCATCGGCAGTCTGCTTGCCGGCCTGGGCTTCTACATGTTTCACAACACCTTGCAGACGCATGCGACGCAGATGGTGCCGGAGGCGCGCGGCACGGCGGTCGCGCTGTTCGCGACCTGCCTTTTCTTCGGTCAATCAATCGGCGTGGTGATCGGCGCGCTGATCGTCGCCGGCTGGAGCGGTACACCGCTGTTCGCGCTGGCCTCGGCCGGGCTTATCGGGGTCGGGCTTGTCTTTACGCAACTACTGGGCAGGAAACAACCGATGACCTCATCCGCCCCTTGATCCCGCTCCCGCTTCAAACCTTTATCGACGAGGCGGCTCTGCCCCGGTGCACTGCATATGAAGCCGCGAGCACACCTAGCACGAGACCGACAATTTCCAGCGCCAGGGCCTGGTCGAAGGCGTCCGCGGGAATCAGCGCCATGACGCCCGACATCGCCAGAACCAGGCGAAGCAACCAGGGCACCGCACCGGTGAGATATCCGGTGATTGCCACCGAGACCATCCACACACCGGCAAGCGCGGTAACCACGGCGAGCACGATACGGGTCGAGTCTCCAATCAGCAGCAACGCCGGTGACATGACAAACAGGAACGGCACCAGGTAAGCCGTCCAGCCGAGCCGGATCGCCGTCATCGCTGTCCGCCAGGGGTCGGCACCGGCCAGATTGGCGGCGGCGAAGGCAGCCAACGCCACCGGCGGCGTCACCATGGACAACATGCCGAAGTAGAGCACGAACAGATGCGCCGCCATTGGCGCCACCCCGGCCTCCACTATGGCCGGTGCGATCAGCGTCGCCAACAGCACATACACGCCGACCGTGGGCATGCCCATGCCCAGCACGACGCTGGTCACCGCCGCCATCACCAGAAGCACGGCCAGATTCTCGCCGCTCAAGGCAAGAATCCTCAGGCTCAGATCGAAGGCAAGGCCGGTGACGTTAAGCACGCCGATGACCAGCCCGGCACCGGCGGTGATCAGAATGATTTCGATGCCCGAGCGACCGGTATCTATGAGGGACTCCATGAAGCCGCGCAAGCTCGGGCGGCGACCCTTGTAGCCGAACAGCAGGACGCCGACAATCAGTACCGCGATCGCCCATAGCGCGGCAAGTTCGGGCTGCAGGTTGTAGGCAAACAGGCCACCGATAAAGACCACAAAGGGCAAAGGAAAGTACCAGCCGGACTTCAGCGTACGCAACAACGGCGGAATCTCCGCGCGCGGAATCGCCTTCAGGCCCATTTTCGCTGACAGCAGGTCCACCTGTATGAACAGCGCGACATAGTAGAGAAGGATCGGCACCAGTGCGGCGAGCATGACCTCGCCATAGGGCACCTGCAGGAACTCGGCCATCAAAAAGGCCGCCGCGCCGATAACCGGCGGCATCAGCTGACTGCCCGTGGATGCCACCGCCTCCACGCCGCCGGCCAGGTGCGGCGGAAAACCGGAGCGTTTCATGAGCGGGATGGTCACCACACCGGTACCCGCCACATTGGCAACGGCGCTGCCCGACACGGCTCCAAACAGCGTCGAGCCGACCACCGCGATCTTGCCGGAACCGCCGCGGAAGCGGCCCATCAACGCCATCGCAAGCTCGGTGAAGAAATCCGACCCGCCCAGCCGCGACAGCAGTTTACCGAGCAGGATAAAAGGGATAATGACAATCACGCCAACCTGCAACGGCAAGCCAAGCAAGGCGTTGTTATCACCGCCGAGGTACACCATCAGGCGGCTGAAGCTGAGATCCGGTGTGCCGTACCCTTCCGGCAGGTGATGTCCGAGCATGGCGAACGCAATAAATGCCAGGATAACCAGTGCAAGTGCCAGGCCGGAGGTGCGCCGCACGCCCTCCACGGTGAGGAAGACCAGCACGGTAGCGACGATGACGCCGTCGAGTGGACGGAAAACCAGTTCGTGTACCAGCTCGGGGTAACGTACCGTCAGATAGCCGGCGAACGACAGCCCGGATAACGCAAGCAGGACGTCGTACCAGACCCAGTGCCGGCTGGGGCGACCACGCCAGTCGAACTCCAGAAACGCGATCGCCAGGGACAGCGCCAGGGCGAAGGTAAGTATCTGCTCGGTGTAAGGCGAGAACCCCAGCGAACGCGGCAGATCCAGCACCCACGTAATCGTGCCGCCGACCAGAACGATCGCGAGCACGGCCACGACGACGCGTTTGCTGGCGACATCCGTACGCCCGGTCATGACAGACCTCGTCCGACGCGGTCGCCAGTCACCATGCACGGGAGGACGTTGGCCATGTCTCACTCCTTAAGGAGACACTGATAAACAGGTTCAGTAGACGGCCCGGTCTAATTGACAGACGCCTTACGGTCCGTATGCTGACCAATGAACACTATCGCAAATGCATTCGCAATGCCCGCATCGACAGGTGTAATTGTCACGCGAGGCGACGGAGCAGACCAAGAGAGGCCGCGGCAGCGGCCCCATATAACCGAGCGTGTCGGAGGAGAGCGATGAACACATCCACCACAAGGCTTCTAACCGGGGTCGGCCTGGCGCTGACGCTGGGACTGGGAAGTGCGCAGGCCCAGCAGATAGCATTCGGCACCATGGGCCAGGGCACCGCCGGCTACTCGATGGGCGCGGCCATTGCCGGCGTGCTGTCCGAGAATGGTATCCGGGCACGCGTACAGCCTTCGGCCGGCACCAGCGCCTATCTGCCGTTGATGGAAACCGGCGAGCTTGATTTCGGCATCGCCAATATCGTCGAGACATCAGAGGCTCTGAGCGGCACCGGCGGGTTTGAGGGGCACCGGCATGACAACGTGCGAATCGCGTCGATCCTGTTCCCGTTCCGGGTCGGCATGTTCGTGCCTGAGGATAGCGACATCGAAACACTGAGCGACCTCCGGGGCAAGCGGGTCACGCACGGCTATACCACACAGCGCACCATCGGCCGGGTCGTGGATGCCCTGCTCGCCAACGGCGGGCTGACGTCGGACGATATAAGGCCGGTACGTGTGCCGAATGTCGTGCGTGGCGCGGATGATCTGGCCGCGGGTCGCGCGGACGCCGGCTTCTTCGCCATCGGCGCCGGCAAGGTCTCGGAGGTAGATGCTTCGGTTGGCGGAGTGCGCTTCCTGCCGGTATCCGAGGACCCGGAAGCGGTCGAAAGAATGCGGGCGATCGTCCCGGAAGCCTACGTCGCCACGGTGCAGCCGCGCTCCGGCATGGCCGGCATTGCGCAACCGACGCCGTCGATGGCTTACGATTACGTGCTGCTGGTCGGCGCACACGTACCCGCCGATACCGTTGCAGAGGTGGTAAAGATCCTGAACGCCAACAAGGACAAGCTCGCGGCATCCTTTGGTGGCTTCCGTGGATGGGACACAAACCGCATGTTCGTCGAAACCGACGCTCCGTACCACGAGGGCGCCGAAAAGGCGCTGCGCGAACTCGGTCAGTGGAAGGATTAGGAGCCTGTCGGACTTAGGATGAAAAGGGCGGCATTCCGCCGCCCTTTCTTAGTGTCTGCCCTGCCCTCGCCTCGCTTCAGGAAGAACGCAGGCTGTTGCGATCAAATCCCGCAATGCGTTTGTACCCCTCGGACAGCTCGCGAAGCTCGTCCTGACTGATTACATCCTCGATGCGATCAAAGGGCTTGTCACCGGTGCGGTCGTAGACTTCCTTGATGATCACATCCGGCGGCGTCGAGCGATTGGTCAGCACCACCTTGGCGGTCACCGGCAGGCGCTCGAACTCATAGGCCTTCAGAGCCTCGACCGGGTCATCATGCTGTCGCAGATTCTCGGCCAGACACTTGGCATCGAGTACGGCCTGACCGGCACCGTTGGAACCACGCGGATACATCGGGTGGGCGGCATCGCCAAGCAGGGTCAGGCGGCCGAAGCTCCACCGCTCCAGCGGGTCCTGATCGACCATCGGGAACTCAAGGATGCTATCGGCGCCGCGGATCAACTCGGGCACGTCCATCCAGTCGAAGTGCCAGTCCTCGAAGTAGCCGATGAAGTCCTCCAGCCGACCCTTGCGATTCCAGTCTCGGCCCTCGTAGTGCGGCGTCTCCACCTCGGCGACCCAGTTCACCAACTGCCGACCTTGATTGTCGATGTTGTTGCGGATGGGGTAGATGACCATCTTGCCGGTGGCAAGCCAGCCAGCCCGCACCATGGTCGCCCCGGACAGGAAGGGCTTCCAGGGTGTAACGCCGCGCCACATGTTGACACCGGAGTATTTCGGCGGCCCTTCATCCGGGTAGAACTGCTTGCGCAGCATTGAGTTGATGCCGTCGCAGCCGACCACCACATCCGCCCTCTGCGGCTCCAGACGGCGCCCTTCCGGGTCCTCGAAATAGGCCACAGCGCCGTTGTCATCCTGTTCCGCGCGGACCAGCCGCCATCCGGTCAAAACCCGCTCCTCGCCGAGCCGTTTGCGGGCGGCCTCATGCAACACCCGCTGCAGCTCACCACGATGGATGGAAAACTGCGGCGTCGCGTAACCGGCGTTGCGGCCCACCGGCTCACGGTAGATCAACTGGCCGAAGCGGTTGAAGAAGGCCTGCTCGGAGGTCGCCACCGACACGCGTGCCAGCGCGTCCTCCAGCCCCAGATCGCAGAGCACCTGGGTGGCGTGCGGGAGCACGTTGATGCCGGCACCGATGGCACGGATTTCGGCGGCCGCTTCAAAGACGCGGCACTTGATACCGATCTGATGCAGTTTCATTGCGAGCGTCAGACCGCCCACACCTGCCCCTACAACAATGACCTCCATGGTGCCTCCTCCGCCTTTCAGGTCTGTTTATCAGCGCCCCCGCCGGCCGGAAAAGCACCCGCAATCAGAGACGTATCACCAGAGCACAAATTATCAGATGTCTGCTGATATTGCCAACGTGGGTAGATGATAATTAAATTATCGGCTCGCTGATTATCAGGATTCGCCCGAATGCCGTTTTCTTGATAGTCTGCGCCTCAGGCTCACGACTGCGAGGGATCCATGCCGAACGAAGAAAACACCCTGGAGGCCATTTACCGGCGCGCAGGCTTCCGCATCCGCCGCTGCCATCAGATCGCCGTGTCGATCTTTCTCGACGAGTGCAAGGAGTTCGAGCTCACCACCACGCAATTCGGCCTGATGATGGCCATCCACCAGACCCCGGGGATCGATCAGATCAACCTGTCCCGCGTCATCGGCCTTGACCGCTCCACCACGGCCACCGTGGTCGACCGCATGTTCCGTCGCGGTCTGCTCAGACGAGACCCGAATCCGGAGGATCGCCGCAAGAACCGCATCTCATTGACGGACGAAGGCGAGCGGATCCTCGGCAAGGCACGCGCCGCAGCCGATCGCGCACACGACCGGCTGCTTGCCCCACTCGCTGCAGACGAACGCGACCAGCTTCTCGACCTGCTGCAGCGCATCCTCGACGCCAACAATGTCAACACCCGGGTGCCGCTGGGGCTCCCCGATCGGCAGGCCGGCAAGGAGTAGTGTTGCTGTTGGGGTTCGCCTATTCGGCGTCGGGCTGATTGGTGGGTTTGGCGCGCTCGAAGGCCGGCAGTTCCATGCAGCGCTGGTGAATCTCCCAGCAGCGCGCATAGGGAGTGACGTCAAAGGCGAATCGCTTGGCGCTGAATACCTGCGGCACCAGGCACAGATCCGCCAGGCCGGGCGCGTCGCCGTGGCAGAAGCGGCCGGTCCGCGAATCCGCCAGCATACCCTCCATTGCCTGGAAGCCCTTGCCAATCCAGGCATGCGTCCAGCGCTCGATTCCGTCGTCGTCCTGACCGCACTCGGTACGCAAATACTTGAGCACGCGCAGATTGTGAAGCGGATGCATTTCGCAGGCCGCAATCTGGGCGAACGCCCGCACCCTCGCACGCCCGGCCGGGTCTGGCGGCAGTAGCGCCGGTTCCGGGTGTGTTTCTTCCAGGTACTCGATGATCGCCAGCGACTGATTCAGCGTGTGCTCGCCGTCGACCAGGGTCGGCACCAGTTGCTGCGGATTCATCCGGGTGTATTCATCGGTCAGATGCTCGCCGCCGCGCAGCAACACGCTCACGTGCTTGTACTCCAGCCCCTTGAGGTTCAGCGCGATACGCGTGCGGAACGAAGACGTGCTGCGGAAAAACTCATACAAGGTCAACATCCGGATCTCCCTACTGTTGTCCGCGATCTTCGCGCCAGAGCCCCAGCGCCTGCTGCACCGGCCGGTCCGAGAAGCTGAACAGCACCGACTCCCCGACGCTCTTGTGGTAGTGGTGCGTCCAGCTCGGCACCACGAAGATGTCCTTCGGCCCCCAGCTGTAGCGCTGATCGCCTACCACGGTTTCGCCACCGCCCTCCACGCAGACGTATACCGTGCCGTCGGAGCTGCGGTACGGGGCAGTCTCGAAGCCCTTGGGCAGCAGCTGCAGAAAGGTGCCGATGGTCGGCATGGCGAAACCGCCGTTGATCGGGTTGGTGTACTTGAGTTTGAGGCCGTGGCAGGGGTCCCACGCCGCGTTGCGGCGCAGTTGCTCGAGCACCTCGCGCGAGCGTGCGTAAGGGTAGTTGAACACCGGCGAGGTGAGGCCGTGGCGGCCGTCGTAATCCACCGGCAACAGCCCGGAACCGTAGCGGGAGAGCGCATCACCCTCCGGGCGCCGGAGTTCCTGGGTGGCGCCGCCGAAGCCTTCCGCGAAGCCGGCATCGAGGAAGCGCAGCAACGGGATATCCAGGCCGTCCAGCCAGATCATCGGCTTATCGCTGTCGTTGCCGTGATCGTGCTCCGTCCACGACGGAGTGATGACGAAATCACCCGGCTGCATGCGCGTGCGCTCACCGTCCACCGTGGTGTAGGCACCGCTGCCCTCGAGTACGAAACGCAATGCCGACTGCGTATGGCGGTGGCTGGGCGCGGTCTCTCCAGGCATGACCAGCTGGACCCCGGCATACAGACTCTGGGTGATCGAGGCCTGGCCGCGCAGGCCCGGGTTCTCCAGAATCAGCACCCGGCGCTCGGCCTCCTGGGCACTGATCAGATCAGCACCTTCCATGACGAAGGGACGAATATCCTCGAAGCGCCACTGCGCCGGCACCGCACGGCTCTGCGGATGCAACGGCACCAGCGAATGCAATGACTCCCACAAGGGCGTCATGTTGTGGGCGTCAATGCGCTCGTAGAACGCGCGTCGCTCCGGTGAACCCTGCTGCTGTGCGGCCATGGCTAGCCTCCTCCGACGGAAAAGCCGATCAGGCGATGGAGATCGAGAGATCCTCCAGGCCATCAATGTGCACCAGCATACGCTGGCCGGCGACCACCGGACCAACGCCCGCGGGCGTGCCGGTCATGATCAGATCCCCCGGTAGCAGGGTGTAGAGATGGGAGAGATGCTCGATGATCTCGTCGGAATCCCAGATCATGTCCTGGAGGTCGGCCGACTGCTTCTTCTCGCCGTCCACTTCCAGATAGATCGCCCCCTCGCGCAGGTGGCCGATCTTGGCCGCGGGATGAATCGCGGTTATGGGTGCGGATTCCGGGAAATTCTTGCCGGTGTCCCAGGGCCGACCCTGCTCGCGGGCCTGCAGCTGCAAGTCGCGTCGCGTCATGTCCAGGCCCACGGCATAACCGTAGATGTAATCCCTGGCCTTGTCGGCGGGGATGCGAAAGCCCTCACGACCGATCGCCAGTACCAGCTCCGCCTCGTAGTGGTAGTTGGAGGTTTCCGGCGGGTAGGCAATCGTTGCACCGTTGGCAACCACCGACTCCGGAAACTTGGTGAAGAAAAACGGCGGCTCACGATCCGGATCCCGGCCCATCTCGCGGGCATGTGCCGCGTAGTTGCGGCCTACGCAGAAGATCCGGCGCACCGGATAGCTGGCGGACTCACCGGCGACTGCGACAGTCGGCAGATTCCAGGTGGGTATGACGGTATCCATTGATGTCGTTCCTCTTGTTCGGCGGACGCCCGATGCGGCATCCGCGCAGACTCGATTCGGGCAGCCCGGCCATAAGCACGGGAAAACATGCGTCCACATGACCAGACAACTTCATGCAGTATACCTACCATCAGGACACTGTCCAAAACCCTGTGTGGTCATTTATGCGACGTGATGATATGCGGGCAGCTGTGACTTCGTTCATAATGCCCGGCTTGTTTCGCTGTCCGTGTGGTGCCAATGAAGACCCCCAAGAGCCTGCAGCCGCTGCTTGATGAAGGCGTAATCGACGAAGTGCTCCGGCCACTCAAGAGCGGCAAGGAAGCCTCGGTCTACGTTGTGCGTTCGGGTGACGAGGTGCTGTGCGCCAAGGTCTACAAGGACATGGGGCAGCGCAGCTTTCAGGCGCGGGTGCAATACCAGGAAGGCCGCAAGGTGCGCGGCAGCCGGCAGGGCCGAGCCATGGCAAGGGCCAGCAAATTCGGCAAGCGCCAGCAGGAAGACGACTGGAAGAACACCGAGGTTGATGCCCTCTACCGCCTCGACGGGGCCGGCATCTGCGTACCGAAGCCGCACGACTATGTCCATGGCGTGCTGCTGATGGCCCTGATTACGGATGAGGGCGGACACAGCGCACCGCGCCTGGCCGAGGTGGAACTGACGCCGGAACAGGCGCACGATTTCCACGGCCGCCTGATCCGCGACGTGGTGCGCATGCTTTGCCTCGGCCTGATCCACGGTGACCTGTCCGCGTACAATGTGCTGGTGGCACCGGGCGGTCCGGTGCTCATCGATTTCCCGCAGGTGGTGAGTTCCGCCGCCAATAACGCTGCGCGGGCCATGCTGCTGCGCGACGTGCACAATCTGCGCGACAGCCTCGGCCGCTTCGCACCCGAGCTCAGGAACACGCACTTCGGTGAGGAGATGTGGGAACTCTACGAACAGGGTGAACTGAATCCGGACACCGAACTGACCGGCAACTTCGTGTTCGACGAACATATCGCCGACGTCGAGTCCATTGAAGCGGCCATCGAGGACGCTCGACAGGAAGCGCTCATACGCGAGCAGGGGCGTCGGGAGGCTGCCGAAGGCGATTGAGCGGCACCCCCGCCGCACCCGCATACAGGCTCGCGCTATTCACTGACATCGTTCGGTCCGACCCAGAACAGCGGGTTATGCGCGACTTCCCAAAGATATCCGTCCGGATCCGCGAAATAGCCGGAATAGCCACCCCAGAAGACCTTGGCGGCCGGCTTTACGAGCGTTGCCCCGGCTGAAACGGCCTGGTTTATTACCTCATCGACCGCCGCTTCCGACGCCACGTTATGCGCCAGGGCAATGCCGCTGAAGCCACTGCCCTCGGCCGGGATTCCGGCGTCTTCCGCCAGCGCCTCGCGGCCGTATACTCCCAACCAGCTACCGTTCAGCGTGAAAAATGCGACCTCGGGCGGAGAATCCATCCTCGGGAGCCCAAGTCCTTGCTCATAAAACCGGACCGACTCCTGCAGATCCCTGACACCAAGGGTGATCATGCTGATTCTCGGTTTCACGGGCACTCCTCCTCATTTTTGAGTCTTGCAAAGTCAGCGTCTCCGTCAACGCGCGCAGTGGCATGTCCCCACCTGACCAGCAACAGGATCAGCACCATTCCGCTGCCAATGACCGCAACGTACACAAGAATAGCCGACTTGAAACCCACCAGGTCCGCCGCCAGCCCGAGCACCAGCACTGGCAGCGAAACAGCCATGTAGCCGATGATATAAAGTGCGGAAAACACTTCCGCTCGCGTACCTTCCGGTGCGCTCAGACCCACCACCGCGATGCTGCCGGCAAATGCCCCTCCGAACCCCAGCGCGGCAACGACGGTACCTATCCCGAAGAACAACGGTGACACCAGATGGAAAGAGAGTAAGCAGACACATAAGCCGATAACAAGGACCGGTGCCCCCAAGGTCAGGCAGCGTTGCACCGAGCGGGACTGGAACCAGAGCTGGGAAAAACCTCCCAGCCCCTGAAAGACCGCGGAGAACAGGCCGGCAAGACCGAGGTTGGAAATACTGAGCAGCTCCCTGGCAAATGACGGCACCAGAGAGGCGAACAAACCCCCGGTCATCCACGCAAGCGTAAGCGCCAGCGCACCGGTCAGAAACGGCAGCAGCATAACGGCGGGAACGCGAGGGCGCTGCGGCCTCCAGTCCCGCAAGTACACCGGCCTCCCGGCATGTGGCGCTGTCTCCGGGGCAAGGAACAGGCTGCCCCCGGCTATTGCCGACACAATCAGCGTCAGGGAGAACGGCATGACCGCGGGCCAGAAGTCGAAGTACAGGCCGGCCGACGCAACAGCGGGCCCGGACGATGCCGCAACCGCAAACATCAACGTCGCAATCAGGGCACCACGTCGACGATTGCCGGCCGGATCAGCCTCTATCAGGACCGCCGCGGCGGACGCGGTTACAGTGCCAGTGCCAACTCCGTTCACCAGCCTGGCCGCCATCAACCAGCCGATGTCGGTGGCGTACAAGAACATGACCGCGCTCAATGCGATCAGCGCCACGCCCGGCAACAGCAGGCGTCGCCGACCCAGGCGATCCGCCAGCGGGGCGATGATGATCAGCGCGGCAAGGACGCCGAACGCGAAAACGGCGTACACCGCCGTGAGGGCCGCGGTCGAGAAGCCCCACTGCACCTGGTAATAGCTGTACAGCGGCACCGGAGCATTCGCCGTGAAAATACCGACGAAAATTGCCAGTGCCGCGCCAACCATGGCGGTGCGCTGGCCCATACGGAACCGCGCCGCAATCGATTCAGACACGCACCCTGCCTTGCGCGCGCCCGATACTGCCCGGCTGAGTTGGAGCCATTACTTATCTCGTTAGCGAAAAGCCTTGCCAGCGGTGGATGATACGCCATGGACGGTCGGCTCGGGCTCAGACTCTGGCGAGGCCGCATTCGGTGCCATTCCGATCCGGTTTCCACCCAACGCCTTGGCGTCGTACATGGCTTTATCGGCACACCGCGTGAGCTTTTCAACATCATCGCCGTGTTCGGGATAGAGGGCGATGCCGATGCTCGATGAGACATCAAGGCGATGATCAGCCACATCGAAGGTCCGTTCCAGAGCGGCGCGGAGCTTCTCGGCAACGGACAAGGCATGTTCGGCTGCGCCGAGATCCTCAATCACGACCATGAACTCGTCACCGCCAACCCGGCCTACGGTGTCCGCCTCGCGTACGCACTCTCTAAGACGCTGCGCGACCTCGCGCAGCAAGACATCGCCGATCAGATGCCCGTAGGCGTCGTTAACCTGCTTGAATTCGTCCAGGTCAATAAACAGCAAGGCTGCGCGAACGCCGTTACGTCGGGCCCGGGCCAGCGCATTCTCCAGTCGGTCATACACCAGCATGCGGTTTGGCAGATCCGTTAGCGGATCGTGCAGTGCGCGATGGCGCAGCCTGATCTCGGCCTGTTTGCGTTCGATTGCCGTGGCTATCTGGGCGGAGACGAACTGCAGCAATTCCTGATCCTGCTCCGTATAGCCGATCTCCCCCGCCTGAGCCTGCATCACCAGCGCGCCGACAACGCCCTTTTGTGAGCGCAGCGGCATGCCAAGCCAATCGAACATCCGCGACCCCCGACTGCCCGCCTCGCCAGGTGTTTTCTCAGCCGACTCACGACCGGCCAGCAGCAGGGCCTGCCCGTTGCGGATGATCTCCACACAGAATGCTTCGGCTTCCCGTCTGCCCTGCCCCGGCGGCCCGCCGCATTCGTCGGCGACGTAGAGATACTCCAGCCCTTCACCGTTGTCCTTGCGCAGAGCGACCAGAAAGCTGCCGGCCGGAAGCAGGCCGGCGATGATCGCGTGGATGCGCTGAATCATGGTGAGCAGATCGTCCGCGGCGAATGCCTCCTCGGAGATAGCATACAAGGCCGCCTGCAGGGATTCGTGCCGCGTGAGTTCGGTAACGTCGCGCGCCACACCGATCCGCAGCTGGTTCACCGAGCTTCGCGCCGTCCACATGATGTGCACGACGCTTCCATCCTTACGGATATAGCGGTTGCGGAAATGCGGACGGGGGAGACCGGACATGACCTCCGACGCGGTCTGCAGGGTTCTGGCCCGATCGTCAGGGTGCACCATATCGATCATCACCTTGCCGATCATCTCCTCCGCCGTGTAGCCGAAGATCTGTTCGCATGCGGCGCTGACGAAGACGAAATACCCCTCACGGTTGACGACGCATACCGCATCGAGCATAAGGTCCAGAACGTTTTCGACCGGAAGGTTGTCTGTATCCAGCGTTTATTCCTCTTGTGCTCGGGCGGCCCCACGACGTTTGCATCGTATGCCCGCAATCCGGTATCCGCCAGCATGCCTGACTGAGCGCCAGCCTATACAGGACACCCTCAGCCGTGGCCTGAATCAAGTGATTGGACACTCTCCGCATCCGGATAGAACCGACACGACCGGATTGTATTGTAATGGATGCGGCTACCCCCCGAACGAGCAATTTGCCGCAGAAGGGAAACGACACATGCGGGGAGATGGCTCCGCAGAGCCCCATGGGAATACATCAGAGGCTCCCTGGCTATCGCCCGCTTTCCGCCGCCATGCCCTGTTCGTGCTGCCAGCCGCGCTCCGGAGCCACTGGTCGGCGCTCCGTCCACCACATCCAGATGAGTGAGACGGCGGTAACGCCAAAGAGCAGCATGAACACAGTGCTGCGCACGCCGGTGAGGTCCACCAGAGCGCCAAACATGATGGGCAGCAGGAAGCCGCCCAGCCCGCCGGCCAGACCGACGATGCCGGAGACCACGCCGATATCCCGGTGGTAGCCATCCGAGATGTACTTGAACACCGATGCCTTGCCGACACCCCAGGCGATACCGACGATGAACAGCAGCACCGTGAACAACCAGAGGTTTACGCCGAAGGAAAAGCGCAGAGTGCCGCCGTCAACGGTCTGAATGGCGTATTCGGTGTGCGGGTAGGACATGACGAACAGGCAGATCACGCTGGACCACATACACCACCAGGTGACGGCGTGGGCACCGAAACGATCGGAAAGCCAGCCACCCAGTGCGCGGACAACGCCGGAGGGCAGCACAAAGATGCTGGCGATCAGCGCGGCAAGCTGGATGCCGACACCAAACTCGGCGATGTAGTAGCGGGTGAGATAGAGCGACAGCGCCACGTAACCGCCGAACACCACGGAATAGTACTGACAGTACTTGAGCACCCGAGGGTCCCGCAGCACCTGAAGTTGAGCACGCAGGGATGGCGTGGAGCCGCCCGCCACCGCCGGCTCAGGCCGGGTGAAAAGCCAGAACAGCAGGGCCGTCACCAGCATAGCGATCGCGTACACCGTGGGCACCAGTCGCCAGCCGAAGACTACAATCAGGGTCGGCGCCACGTAGTTGGTGAGGGCCGCACCGGCATTGCCCGCGCCGAATATTCCCATGGCGAAGCCCTGCCGGTCGCGCGGGAACCAGCGCGCCACATAGGCGATACCCACCGAGAACGAAGCGCCCGACAGGCCCACGAACAAGCCCAGCGCCAACAGTTGTCCGTAGGTGGTGGCGTACTGGACCAGGTAGATCGGCAGCACGGTGGACAGCATCAGCAGCGCATACACCGGCCGGCCGCCAAAACGATCCGTCAGTATGCCCACGGGCAAGCGAGCCAGGGAGCCGGTGAGAATGGGCATGGCGGCGAGAATGCCGAACTGGGTTTCGGACAGGCCGAGCTGCTCGGCGATCGGGTTGCCGATCACACCGAACATGACCCAGACGGCAAAACAGATGGTGAAGGCGTAGGTGCTCATTCCGAGCGCGGTGTATCGCATGGCCTCGTCCCTTGGCATGGCGTCCTCTTTCATGAAATCCTCGGTTCAGCGGCGGCGATGCGGGAGCTGAGCCGCCGCAGGCCGTAGTAAATGTTTGAATCGGGCACCCCGTTTACCCGGCCATTACGCGGTTCTCCTGTTTGCCGGGTGAGCATGCCGGGTGATGAGAGACTGAATCTCGGGCAGACAACTGCCGCAATTGCCGCCGGCCTGACACCGTGCGGTAATCGCCTCGGGGCTGGTGCAGCCGCCCGTGATGGCCTCGACGATGGTGTTCTCGCCGACGCCGAAGCAGGAGCAGACCGTGCGCCCAACGTCCTTCTGGCCGGCGGGCGGGCGGCCGGAGAGCAGCGCCAGGCGCTCACGGGGCTGCAACGTTGGGCTGTCGAACAGACCTGCCAGCCAGTTGCGAGCCGGCAAGCTGTCCTGGGGGCCCATGAACAGGCAGCCCATGAGCCGCCCATCCCGTAACCAGGCGGCACGGTAGCTGCCGCGTGCGGGGTCGGCCATCTCCAGCCATTCGCCATCGCCGGGAAGCAGCCTGCAGGCAAGTTCCGGAAGCTGCCCCGCAGTTTCGTCACCGGCCAGCTCGTAGCGTGTGAAGGCGGGGCCGCGGGCCTTGACCCACCAGGCACAGCCGGGAGGCTGGCTCGGTTCGTCGCGCAGCAGCAGGAAGCCGTGCCAACGCGCCGCCAGCGGCGTGATGGCCACCGGCGTATGCTTGAACTCGGGTTCCCCGGAGATGGGGTCCACGACCGGGTTGACGACGGCATCCACACGGCCCATGGCGGCGTACTGGTCGTTCCAGTGCATGGGCACGAACACACTGCCCCGGCGCTGGCCGCTATCGACCCGCACCCGCCCCAGCACGCTACCCCACCGGCTGCTCGCCCGGGCCAGGGCATCGTCGTCCAGGCCCAGGCGATTTGCGTCATCCGGGTGCAGTTGCAGAAACGGAGTGACAATGTGCGCCGACAGCCGCGCGGCCTTGCCCGTGCGCGTCATGGTATGCCAGTGATCGCGGATGCGGCCGGTGTTGAGCACCATCGGGTAGTCGGGGCTCGGCGGATTGACCGGGGCACGCGGCTCGACCGTCACCATGCGCGCCCTGCCGCCGGGCGTATAAAAACGGCCGTCGGAGAACATGCGCGGGGTGTCCTCGCCGTCGCGGATGGGCCATTGGCGTGGCGTCATGGCATCGTAGGCGGGGCGGTCCAGGCCGCTCAGATCGCTGATGTCGAAATCACGGGTGCCGGCATTCTCAAAGCCCGATAGCGCGGCGTGCTCGCGGAAGATGGCGTCCGGACCGTCATAGGCAAAGGCGCCGCCGAAGCCCAGCCGACAGGCTACCTGGCTGATGGCCCACCAGTCCGCCCTTGCCTCGCCCGGCGCGGGCAGGAATGGGCGCTGGCGCGAGATACGGCGCTCGGAGTTGGTCACGGTGCCGTCCTTTTCGCCCCATGCCAGCGCCGGCAACAGGACATGGGCGGTCACACTGGTGTCGGTGCTGCGCATGGCTTCGGAGACCACCACCAGATCGCAGCGCTTGAGCAGCTCTCGCATGCGGTCGGCATCCGGCAGGGACACCAGCGGGTTGGTGGCCATGATCCACACGGCGCGGATCTCACCCGTCTCAATGGCCTGGAACAGGTCCACGGCCTTGTGGCCGGGACCGGTGACGAGATTGGGGGCATCCCAGAAGCGCCGCACGCGGTCGACGTCCGCGGCGTCGAAATCCATATGCGATGCAAGCTGATTGGCCAGGCCGCCGACTTCGCGGCCACCCATGGCGTTGGGCTGGCCAGTGATGGAGAACGGGCCCATGCCCGGGTGGCCGATGCGGCCGCTGAGCAGGTGACAGTTGATGATGGCATTGACCTTGTCCGTGCCCGCGGACGACTGATTCACCCCCTGCGAGAACAGGCTGACGGTCTTCTCGGTGGCGGCGAACCAGCGGTAGAACACCGCGACGTCGGCCTCGGCCAGATCGCACTGTGCCGCCACCGTGGGAATGCTGCCGGAACTATGGGCGGCCTGCCGGATCGCTGCCCCATACCCCTCTGTTTTCTCCTCCAGGAAGACGTAGTCCGCCTTACCTTCCTTCGCCATGTGATCCAGCAGGCCGTTCCATAACCACACATCCGTGCCGGGGGCCAGGGGCAGATGTAAATCGGCAATCTCGCAGGTGTCCGTTCGGCGCGGGTCAATGACCACGACACGCATGCCGGGCCGCCGGGCCTTGGCCGCCTTGATGCGCTGATAGATCACCGGGTGACACCAGGCCAGGTTGGACCCGGTGATCACGAGCAGGTCCGCCAGTTCCAGGTCCTCGTAGCAGCCGGGGACCGTGTCGGACCCGAAAGCCCGCTTGTGGCCCGCGACCGCGGACGACATGCAAAGCCGGGAATTGGTGTCTACATGGGGCGTGCCCAGAAAACCCTTGAACAGCTTGTTGGATACATAATAGTCCTCGGTGAGCATTTGTCCGGAACCGTAGAATGCGATTGCGCCCGGACCATGCGCTTCGACGACCTTCCTCAAGCCGTCGGCGACGGTATCCAGGGCGGTATCCCAGCTCACACGCCGGCCACGCACTTCCGGGGTCAGCAGCCGTCCGCCGAGATCCACGGTGTCACCAAGCGCCGCGCCCTTGGAGCAGAGCCTGCCGTAGTTGGCGGGATGATCGGTATCTCCCTGCACCGTGACGCGGCCGTCCGCCTCCCGGCTGACAAGCAGGCCGCAGCCGACACCACAGTACGGGCAGGTGGTCCGTGTGACCTGACGGTCGGAATTCAGCATAAAGTTATCCGCCGCCCTCAACTGGCAGCCTCGATCGGGTTCGGATTGAGATGGATTTCATCGCCCTCCAGGCGGACCTCGAATTTCGGCACACAGCCGACGTCCGGGGCCTTGGCTTCGCCCTTGTCCAGGTGAATGTGCCAGGCGTGAAGCGGGCAGGTGACAACACGGCCGTGGACCATGCCCTCGGAGAGCGGTCCACCCTGATGCGGGCAGCGGTCGAGCAGGGCGAATATTTCGTCGGCGCTGTTGCGGAAGACGGCAACGGGACCGTGGGCTGTTTCCACGACGCGCGCACCGAGAACGGGGATGTCCTCGATGCGGCCGATGGAGAGCCAGTTGGTGTCCATGGTTTTGGCGGCTTGCATGGGATGGTTCCCTTCTATCCGTATGTATTGCCTGCTGAGGCCTTGCGGTGGATATCGCTTTGCTCCATCCACCCTGCGAACCCTATGAAAACCGGTTTGGCTAGACGGCGCGCTTCAATGGCACGAACTTGGCCTCATGGTTCTTGCTGAATTTCTTCCAGGGGTCCTCCTGGGCGTGTTTCTGGGACGCGTGGAAACGCTCGGCCAGCTGTTTGCGGCCGTCCGTGTCCTCGACGACGCGCTCCTTGACGTAACTCAGGCCGACGCGCTCGATCCAGGGCGCGGTGCGCTCCAGGTAGCGGCCCTGCTCGCGGTAGAGCTGCATGAAGGCGGCGCAGTATTCCTTCACTTCGTCCATGGTCTTTACCCGACAGAGCACGTCGGTGGCGCGGATCTTCACGCCGCCGTTGCCGCCCACGTGCAGTTCCCAGCCGGAGTCGATCGCCACCACGCCGAAGTCCTTGATGGTGGCCTCGGCGCAGTTGCGCGGGCAGCCGGAGACGGCCATCTTGAACTTGTGAGGAGTCCACGAGCCCCAGGTCATCTCTTCGAGCTGGATGCCGCAGGTGGTGGAGTCCTGGGTGCCGAAGCGACACCACTCGGAGCCCACGCAGGTCTTCACCGTCCGCAGGGATTTGCCGTAGGCATGACCGGAGACAAAGCCGGCATCCGAAAGATCGCCCCACATGCCCGGCAGGTCCTGCTTTTTCACGCCCAGCAGATCGATGCGCTGGCCTCCGGTGATCTTCACCGTGGGCACCTTGAACTTTTCGGCAACGTCCGCGATGGCCCGCAGCTCCGAAGGTGTGGTCACGCCGCCCCAGATGCGCGGCACCACGGAGTAGGTACCGTCCTTCTGGATGTTGGCGTGCATGCGCTCGTTGACGAAGCGCGCCTGCGGATCGTCCTGAGCCTGATCCGGCCAGGTGGAGATGAGATAGTAGTTCAGCGCCGGGCGGCACTTGTCGCAGCCGTCCGGAGTTTTCCAGCCCAGCGTGTCGAACACGCCGCGCAGGCTGGTCAGCTGTTCGGCACGAATGGCCTCGCGCACCTGGTCATGGCTCATGTCCGTACAGGCACACATGGGTTTCACCGCGGCGGCTTCGTAATCGCCGCCCATGGTGGCGGCCAGCAGCTGTTCGACCAGCCCCTGGCAGGAGCCGCAGGACGCGGACGCCTTGGTGTGCGCCTTGACCTCGTCAAGGGTGAACAGGCCGTTCTCAGTGATGGCCTTGACGATGGTGCCCTTGCAGACGCCATTGCAATCGCAGATCTGGGCATCATCCGGCAGGTTGGCAACCTGGCTGACGCCTCCATGGCCGGAATCACCCAGATGGGCCTGGCCGAACAGCAGGCCGTCGCGGAAATCGGCAATGGAGGTGCCTTCCCGGAGCAGCTTGAAGTACCAGGTGCCGTCGCCGGTGTCGCCGTAAAGCACCGCGCCGACGATACGGTCGTCCTTGACGCAAACCTTCTTGTACACGCCTGCGGAGGGGTCCTGGTAGACGATGGTATCCACGCCCTCGGCATCCTGGAAATCCCCCGCCGAGAACAGATCGATACCGGTAACCTTGAGCTTGGTCGAGGTTACCGACCCCTCGTAGTAGCGGAAGCCGTAACCCGCCAGATGATTGGCGCAGACCTTGGCCTGTTCGAACAACGGCGCCACCAGGCCGTAGCACTGGCCGCGGTGCTGCACGCATTCGCCGACGGCGTAGATGCGGGGGTCGAAGGTCTGCAGCGTGTCGGAGACCACCACGCCGCGATCGCAGTAGAGCCCGGCCTTTCTTGCCAGTTCCATGTTCGGGCGGATGCCGACAGCCATCACCACCAGATCGGCCGACAGTTCGTCCCCGTCCTTGAAACGCACCGCCTGCACGCGGCCTTCGCCGATAATCTCGCTGGTCTGCGCCTGCATGCGGAACCGCATGCCGCGGGCCTCCAGGGATTTCTGCAGGTACTTGCCGGCGGTGGCGTCGAGCTGGCGCTCCATCAGGGTGTCCATGAGATGGACCACGGTCACTTCCATGCCCTGCTGCATCAGGCCGTAGGCAGCCTCCAGGCCAAGCAGGCCGCCGCCAATGACAACCGCGTGCCTGTGCGTCTGGCTGGACTCGAGCATGGCATTGACGTCGTGCACGTCGCGGTAGCCGAGCACACCGGGCAAATCGTGACCCGGCACGGGGATGATGAAGGGGTTGGACCCGGTACCCAGCAGCAGCCGATCGTAGCTCTCGTTGGTGCCGTCGGCGGCGATGACGCGCTTGCCGATGCGGTCGATTTCGATGATTTCCTTGCCCTTGTGCAGACGGATGCCGTTGTCCGCGTACCAGGCTTCCGTGTTGAGCATGATGTCGTCCAGGGCCTTTTCCCCGGCCAGCAGCGGCGACAGCATGATGCGATTGTAGTTGCCGTAGGGCTCGGCGCCGAAAACGGTAATCTCGTACTTGTTCGGCGCGATGGTCAGCAATTCTTCAATGACCTTCATGCCGGCCATGCCGTTGCCCACCAGAACCAGTTTTTCCTTGCTCATGTATTCCACTCTCCCTGTTACGCTGCATCCGCCGGCCGGCACTGGCGTTCGTACAGAAACTCCAGGACGCGCTTGCGGTAGCGATTGTAGGCGGCGCTGCCGGCAAGCTCCAGCCGTTGGCGGGGGCGTTCCAGGCCGATATCCAGCACCTCGCCGATGGTTGCGGCGGGGTCGTTGGTCATCATCACGATGCGGTCCGACAGCAGCACGGCCTCGTCGACATCATGGGTGATCATCAGCACGGTGTTGCGGCGGCGGGCGTGGATCTCCATCAGGGCATCCTGCAGATGCGCGCGGGTCAGCGCATCCAGGGCGCCGAATGGCTCGTCCATGAGCAGCACCTTGGGCTCCATGGCCAGCGCCCGGGCGATGCCCACGCGCTGCTTCATGCCGCCGGAGATTTCGCTGGGGCGCTTGTCCAGGGCATGATCCATGTGCACCAGCACCAGGTTCTCGCGGGTCCATTCGTCCCGCTCCACCTTTGAGCGGGTCCTGCCGAACACCTTGTCCACCGCCATGCGCACGTTCTCGTACACAGTGAGCCAGGGCAGCAGGCTGTGGTTCTGGAAGATGACCGCGCGGTCCGGGCCGGGCTGGCAGACTTCCCGGCCTTCCAGGGTGACGCCGCCTTCGGTGGCCTCCAGCAGGCCGGCGACGATGTTCAACACCGTGGACTTGCCGCAGCCGGAGTGGCCGATGAGCGAGATGAACTCGCCCTGTTCCACGCCCAGGCGTACGTCCCGCAGGGCGCGAAACGGGCCGTTGCGGGTCTGGAACTCGATACCCACGTCTTCGATGGTTAAATAATGCTTCACGTTCTGACTCCTTAAGCTTGGTGCCTGCGCCGGGGGCGGAGGTGGCGGGGTAGCGATACCACCGCGTGCTGTATTCATCACTCCGTCTCAGGCTTTGCCGTAATCCAGAAACCGCTGCAGGGCGGTCATGCCCATCTCCAGCGCGATACCCACCATGCCGATGACGAAGATGGCGACGATGATCGATTCCACCTTCAGGTTGTTCCACTCGTCCCAGACGAAAAAGCCGATGCCGATGCCGCCGGTGAGCATCTCGGCGGCGACGATCACCATCCACGCAATACCCAGCGACAGCCGCATGCCCGTGATGATGTGCGGCAGCGTTGCCGGCAGCAGAATGCGCCGCATGATTTCCCAGCCGTTCAGGCGCAGAACCCGGGCGACGTTCATATAGTCGTCAGGGATCGCCTTCACGCCGGCGGCGGTATTGAGCAGGGTCGGCCAGATGCAGGTGATAAAAATCACGAAAATGGCCGACGGGTTCACTGCCTGGAAGACCAGCAGTCCGATGGGCAGCCAGGCCAGCGGACTGACCGGGCGGAGGATCTGCACCAGCGGCTGCCAGGCGCGTTCGCAGGTACGGCTCATACCCATGAGAAAGCCCATGGGGATGGCCACCGCGATAGCCAGACCGAAGCCCGCCAGTACGCGGCCGAGCGAATACAGGACCTGCCAGCCGATGCCCATGTCGTTGGGGCCGTTGTCGTAGAACGGATCGGAGAACTGGTAGACGGCCTCATCGAAGGTCGCCATCGGCCCGGGCAGGTCCGGTGCGACTTTCAGATGCACGAAGGACCACAGGGCGATGATGATGCCGAACGTGATCATCGGCAGCACAACGCTGAGAATCAGCCCCCGGAGCGCGTCTCCCTGGAGCCAGCCGCTTGCCGAGGCTGGTGCGGCAGGCGCGGGCGGCACAGCCGCATGGCCCGTGAGCGCCATGGCACCCACGGGCCTGCGCTCCACGGCGCTTGTCTCCTCGCTGAATGTGTCCGTCTTGATCGCGGTGGACATGTTGATTCCCTCCCGGGCTCAGGCATTGAGGCCGGCAAGTGCGGCCAGCTCGATGCGACGGTTGTGGACCTTGAAGCCTTGCAGATAAGCCATCAGGTTTTCGGGATCAAAGGTCTTGCCGTCCAGGAACAGATCTGGACCCATGGCAATCGGTGAGGTGGCGTCCTCCAGGGTCCAGGGCTCGGCGTTGGCGCCCTCGGCCTTGTAGTCGATGGTCGGGTACGGCACGCCCAGATCCTGGGCAGCCTGCCGGTAGAGGTCCGGCCGGTAGACGCTGTCGGCCACCTTGCGGATGTCCACGGGCCGATCCAGCTGCCCCCAGCGGATCATCTGGGTGATGAACCAGGTGGCGTGGGAGCGCCACGGAAAGCTGGCAGCGTAACGGTGGAAAACATTGAAATCCGGGAACGGTCGCGGCTCGCCATCGCCGCTGAACTGCAGCGTTCCGGTCATGGACATGGCAACCACGTTTTCCGGGGCATTCACATAAGCCCGCCCGGAGATGATCTTCACCACCTCCTGCCGGTTTTCGGGCTTGTCCATCCACTGGTTGGCCTCGATCAGGGCACGCAGCATGGCGCGATGGGTATTGGGATACTTCTCGGCCCATTCCCGGGTCACGCCCAGCACTTTCTCCGGATTGTTGTTCCAGATCTCGTAGTTGGTGACGATGACCTTGCCGATGCCCATGTCCACGGCGCGCATGTTCCACGGTTCGCCGACGCAGTAGCCGTCCATGTTGCGGGAGCGCAGGTTGGCCACCATCTGCGGCGGTGGAATGACGATCAGCCGCACGTCGTTGTCGGGGTCGATGCCGGCGGCGGCCATCCAGTAGCGCAGCTCGTAATTGTGCGTGGATACCGGAAACACCATGGCAAAGGTGAGCGGCTCACGGCCGGCGGCCTTGTCGGCGTCGATCACCTTCTTCAGCGCCCGCGCGGTGGTGGGCTTCTCTGCCATGGCCTCGGGATCGGCCTCCATCATGCGGTCGTGGAGATCGTTGGAGACGGTGATGGCGTTGCCGTTGAGGTCCATGCTGAAACCGGTGATGGTGGGTTGCTCGACGGCTCCGACCCCCAGGCTGGAAGCGATGGGCATGCCCGCCAGCATATGGCCGCCGTCCAGCGCGCCGATATTGACCTTGTCGCGGATATTCGCCCAGGACGCTTCCTTGGAAGGCTGCACGTTCAGGCCGTGTTTCCGGAAAAACCCCTTCTCGTGCGCGATGACAATGGAGGCACAGTCCGTGAGCGGGATGAAGCCGAGGGTCACATCGGTCTTCTCCAGACCTTCACTGCCGCCGGCATGGGCGGCGCCTTGCATCCAGCCGGGCACGGCGCCCATCACGGCCGACCCACTGACCAGCAGCCCGGCATTGCGCAGAAAATTGCGCCGCGATGCGTCCGTCCGGTCCTTCGTTCCCGCCGCCTTGCTCATGTCGTTGTTCCCCGCATCGGATTTGAAAGCTTCCAAAAACACAAAGGCGCTCATCCCGAAGCCGCGCACTGCGGATGGGATGAACGCCATTGTTCGGTTCGGGCCGCCATTGGCCCGGGAGTTCAACCGACGCAACCCAGCATTGGATCGGTCGGCTGCTCGAAAAAGTCGCTGAGAGGCATAAAGCAAACCGCGTGCCAACGGCATGTTTTCCGGTTGCAAGCCCATGGTCGCAAGGTGTCTGCGCCCAGCCGATGCGCCAGCGCGACCTGCACGATGCGGATAACCTGAACCAAGGGAGTGCAAATCGCCATCGCAACGCACTAATGGGGAGCAGTGATACGAGCGAGGCCCTATCCCATCATCTCGAACACGGCGATCACATTCTGCGCCGCTTCACCAAGCCGCAGGTTGCGGTCCATGGCCATCTTGCGCAGAGCGGCGAAGGCTTCCTTCTCATTCATGTGGCGGTGGGTCATGAGCAGGCCCTTGGCGCGTTCAACCAGCTTGCGCTCGGACAGTTTCAGGCGGGTTTCCTCAAGCTCCCTGCGCAGGGCCTGGAACTCCTGAAACCGTGCGACCGCAACCTCCATGATGGCGCGCAGGCGCTTGCCGGACAGCCCGTCCACCACGTAGGCGCTGACCCCGGCGCGGATTGCGGTATTGATGGTGTCGCTGTCGCTTTGCTCGGCGAACATCACCACCGGCCTGGGCTGATCGCGGCTGATCGAGCGCATGTGTTCCAGCACGTCCCGGTTGGGTGCGTCCATGTCGATAATGATGATGTCGGGCGCAAGGTCCCGCACCCGCGCAGCGAGATCGGCCTCGGGCCCCAGTGTGGCGATCACACGATGCCCGTCCGCCCGGAGCGTATCCTCCAGAAGGGCGGCGCGGTCCGGCGCCGCGTCCACAAGCATGACGCGTAGAGGTTCCATGATGGTGCGCAGATCTCCGGATTTCCTGTCCCTGGCGGATACGAGCAAGTTTCGGGCCGCTTGTTGGCCTCGCCGGTGTTGCACGGGCATACTGGCTTGCGCTACAGGTCTATCGGCAGCACTCATGCACGCTTACAGCTCAGCTACCGCCATGCCCTCAGGACACATTTTCGCTACCGCGCTTTGCCTCGTGCTGCTACTTGGCCCGGCCGAGCTTGTCGCCCACGCCAGCGTCACGGCATCGGACCCCGCCGACGGTGCAACCGTCAGGGCAGCGCCGCGGCAGCTGGAATTATCATTCTCCGAGCCCATCGAACCACGCTTCAGCCTGTTCAGCCTTTATGCACTGGGCGCGGATCGCGCCGCCGAGCCGGAATCCGGCACCGAGATCCCCCTGGGGGCGGTCCGCGCGGCGGACGGTAATCAGCGGGTCCAGGTAAGCCTTGCAGAGCCACTTGCCTCCGGCTGGTACGCCCTGCTATGGGAAATACTGGCGGTGGACGGCCATACAATGCGCGGGGTGCTGCGCTTCCAGGTAAGCGAGTAACCGGGGCCCATGGATCCGGGCATTCTCATGGGGCTGTTGAAGCTCCTCGGTCTGGCCCTGCTGGCAACCGGATTCTGCCTTGCAGTCGATGGCCGCTACACCACGCCGGTACGCCGCCTGGCCACAGTCGGCGCGGCGGCACTCGTGCTCGGCGGTATCGGCGAGGTTGCCTTTACCCTCGCACCGATTGCCGAGCGCCTCGAGGAACCCCTGATTCCGCTGATGATGGAGTATGTCCGGGACACCCGTGCCGGACGGCTGGCCGGTGCGCCCATCATACCGGCGCTGATCGCCTGCGTTGTGCTCCGGTACACGCACCGTGCCCATGGCCCTCAACCCGGCGGCCCAGGCCTGACAGTCGTTGGTGTATTGCTGGCGACCGTCACCTTGCTAATGGCCTCCGGCGGGCATGCCGGCAAAATGCTCGGCGGCGGCGCAGTGGCGATACAGGCGCTGCATATCGCCGCCGGCATTGCCTGGATCGCGCTGGTGCTGAGCCTGTTACCCACCAACGTGCGCTGTGGCCCTCTGGCCCTGCGGCTGCAGCGCGTCGGCAACCTCGCGCTGGTGCTCGTCATCGTGATCGCCGTCACGGGGGTCCTGGCCGCCTGGTTGCACGGCATGCGGCCGGAGGATCTGACCTCCAGCCGGTACGGCTTGCTGATTCTCCTGAAGTCGGGGTTGCTGGTGCTGGCACTATCGGCCGCGGCCTGGAACCGCTTCCACGGCCTCCGGCCCCAGCAGGTCGCGGCCCATGGCGACCGGCGGCTGCGCGCCGTGGTTGTCCGGGAAGCGGCGGCGATTCTGGCGATTCTGGCTGTTGCCGCCGTGCTTGCCCGAACCATGCCGCCGGGCGCCTAGGGAGCCTAGGGAGCCTAGGGAGCCTATAGATACGGCAGGAACAGCCGCGCCACGCCATCGCGAAGCCGCAACGGCAACGGCCGCCCGGCGATGTCCTCGCGTTGCAGACGCCTTGCGGAGGCAATGCGTACATCAATGCGGGCGGCGAGGTCTGTTGCAAGCTCGCGGCCGTAACATTCCACGTTGAACTCGAAATTAAGCCGCAGACTGCGCGGATCCCAGTTTGTGGATCCCAGGAAGGTCCAGGCTTCATCCACGACCATGAGCTTGCCGTGGTCGAAGGGTTTCGGCGTAAGCCAGACGTGCACGCCGTGCTCAACCAACTCGGGAATCTGGGCCATCATCGCCCAGCTCACGAACGGCAGGTTGCTGTGCGCGGGCACGACCACGTCGACACGTACACCACGCAGCGAAGCCATGATCAGCGCCGACATCAGCGTCGCATCAGGAAGGAAATAGGGGGTCAGGATACGCACGGAGCGATTCGCGGAGGCAATACCGGCGTGCAATGCCCAGTGCAGCTTGAGCAGGTTCTCGTCCGGACCGCCACGCACACCGCGCGCGATAATACCCCCCACCGGGCTCAGATCCGGAAACCAGATCCGCCCGTCCAGCCGCTCCCGAGTGGCGAAGAACCAGTCTTCGTAGAAGACCTCCTGCAACTGCCGCACCACGGGCCCCTCAAAGCGGAACTGCAGGTCCCGGGTGGCCCGCCGGCCGCTGTTCATGCAGTGATGGCGACGGATGTTCATGCCACCGGTAAAGCCGACGCGGCCGTCCACAACCAGCAGTTTGCGATGGTTGCAGAGATTGATGCCAATAAAACGCTTGCGCATGCTCGGGAAGAACCGCGCGACCATGACACCACGGCGACGCAGAACACCGACCATGGATGGCCAGGTGTAACGCTCGCCGGCATTGTCGATAAGCACGCGAACCTCAACCCCCCGGTGCACGGCGGCTTCCAGCACGTCCGCGAACGTCCGGCCGATCACGTCGTTGCCGAGGATATAGGTCGCCAGCGCGACACTCTCCCGGGCACCGCGAATAGCCTCCAGCATGGCCGGGTAGGCCTCGTCGCCGTCGACCAGGTAGCGGACCGTATTGCCGCCGACCAGCGGGCGGATGGTGACACGCTCCATGGCATCGTAAAGGCTCCGCAGGTGACCATCCCGTTGCCCCAGCTGTTCAAGCAGGTCTTCCCGATCACAGACATGGATGTCATGCGCCCAATCCGCCTGCTCGCGGCCGAGGGCGGTCAACCGGCGGTGCATCCGGTTGATGCCAAACAGCAGATACAACACGGCACCGAGCACAGGCACCAGCCAGGCCA
Source organism: Aquisalimonadaceae bacterium (assembly GCA_040877625.1). GTDB lineage: Bacteria > Pseudomonadota > Gammaproteobacteria > Nitrococcales > Aquisalimonadaceae > Methylonatrum. Next base: position 91,924 of record JBBDNK010000005.1, on the reverse strand, counting down.
ACGCCACCCAGGTGACGGCACTGGCGGAGTCCCGTTTCGATAGCACGGCATGGCCGGTAACCAGCAGCGAGGCAGCGGGCACGAGGAGCGCAGCCAGGCTGTACCAGATCTCAACATCCATCAATGACAGTCCCGCGGAGCACGGTCAGTCTGCGGCCAGGGCATAGGCGAGCACCACACCGAGAAAAATCACCGCCCCGAAATAGTTGTTGTTGAGGAATGCCCGGAAGCATGCCTCACGGTCACGGCCGCGAATCAGCCACTGCTGCCAGACGAACAGGCAGGCACCACCTGCCAGCGACAGGTAATAGACAGGACCCAGCCCGGCGCGCTGGCCGACCATGATCAACGCGAACAGCATCAGCACTTGCAGCACGCCGATCATGAAACGATCCAGGTCGCCGAACAGAATGGCCGTGGATTTGACGCCGATGCGCAGATCGTCGTCCCGGTCGACCATGGCGTACTGGGTATCGTACACCGTGGCCCAGACCACGGCGGACACGAAGACCAGCCAGCCGATCGGCGGCACGGTGCCGGCCTGAGCGGCAAAGGCCATGGGAACAGCCCAGCCGAAGGCGGCCCCAAGGTGCACCTGGGGAAGATGCGTAAAGCGTTTCATGAATGGATACGTGGCGGCCAGTAACACGCCCACGAAGGAGAGCGCGATGGTGAGCCGGTTGGTAAGCAGCACCAGCCCGAATGCCATCAGACACAGCACCGCGAACAGTGTCAGTGCCTCGCGCGGGCTGACCAGGCCGCGCGCCATCGGCCGGTGGGCGGTGCGTTTCACATGGCCGTCCACATTGCGGTCGGCGAAGTCGTTGATCACGCAGCCCGCGGCACGCATGAACAGCACACCGAGCAGGAAGATCACCAGAATCTTCAGATCCGGCACCCCTTCGGCGGCAATCCAGAGCGCCCACAGCATGGGCCATAGCACCAGGAAATTACCGATCGGCCGATTCAGCCGGGTCAGGCGGACATATTGAATCAGACGATCAAGAAGAAAGGCTTTGTTCATTTTGCTCAGTCAGTTCAGGAAGAAACACTTCAGCCACCAGCAGCGGCCGCCCCCTCAGATAATGCACGACGCGACGCGCCCATGCCCCGTCCTCGGGTACGAGGCCAGCGGGTACCGCCCACTGTACATGTCCGGTCAACCAGTCATCCCGCCGCAAGCGAGTCACCTCGATGGGACTGCGCCGTGTCCCCCGGCCGGCAAAAAGCAGCTCTCCGAGCGGGCGGTTTCCCAGTACCCGGATAGCCCGGTTGCGCCCCCGCAGCGACTGCGCCGGGATCACCGAGCGGGCAAAGATCAGCGGCCTGTCGTCACAACACAGCACCACCTCGCGGCACCAGGCATGGCGCCGTTCGTTGATGTGCAGTCGGCGCGCCTCGTCGGCCTCCGGCCGGCCCCAGCCCTCCGCCACCACCCTGATCGAGAAACCCTGTCCGCATCGCGCCCGCAGTCGCGCGGTGAGCGAACGCGTACCCAGCGCCCAGCTCTCCAGCGCCGGGGACATCCGAGCGCGCGCGGATATCGGTTGAACGCGCCATTGACAGAATTGGTTACGCACCGCCCGCTCCCTGTGATGATACAAAAGCGGCATGCGCATCACACACGTCCGTACCGCTGCGCTTCGCCAACCCAACGCTCAATCAGTGCCGCCGCCGTAACCGGCGCATGCTCCAGCAGCGCATCCGCCTCTCGCTGCACATCCGGCAGCAGGACGCTGTCACGGGCCAGGTCCGCCACCCGGAATTGCCAGGCACCGGTCTGCCGGGTACCCAGCAGCTCGCCGGGGCCGCGCAGTTCCAGATCGCGACGAGCGATCTCGAAGCCGTCCGTGGTTTTCCGCAGCACCGCCAGCCGCGCCCGCGCCATCTCGGTGAGGGGCGAACGGTAGAGCAGCACGCAGGAGCTGGCGGTGGTCCCTCGCCCAACCCGCCCGCGCAGCTGGTGCAGCTGCGCCAGGCCGAGGCGCTCGGGGTTCTCGATGATCATCAGGCTGGCATTGGGCACATCCACGCCCACTTCGATAACGGTGGTGGCCACCAGCAGCGCGATGCGACCGGCGGTGAATTCCGCCATCATCGCCTCCTTGTCGGCGGATTTCATGCGTCCGTGGACCAGTCCCACACGAATCTCCGGTATGGCCTCCGCGAGTTGCGCAGCGGTCTCCTCGGCGGCCTGGGCCTGGAGCATGTCCGATTCCTCGATCAGCGTGCAGACCCAGTAGGCCTGTCGACCTTCCGCGCAGGCCTTGGCCACACCTTCCACCACTTTGGCCCGGCGGCTGTCCGGAACAGCCACCGTGGTAATCGGTGTGCGTCCAGGAGGTAATTCATCGATGACGGAAAGATCCAGATCCGCATATGCGGTCATCGCCAGCGTCCGAGGGATCGGCGTTGCGGTAAGAATAAGCTGGTGCGGCTGAGCGGCCTCGGTCTGGCCCTTTTCCTTCAACGCCATGCGCTGGTGCACGCCGAAGCGGTGCTGCTCGTCGACGACGATCAGCCCCAGGCGATGGAACTCCACCTGCTCCTGAAACAGGGCATGGGTCCCCACGGCGACGCCGCACGCTCCGCTGCCGATGCGCTCAAGCATGTCACGGCGCCGAGCCGCCGGTAGCTTGCCGGACAGCCAGGCGACATCTACGCCCAGAGGCTCCAGCCAGTCGCGGAAGCTGCGGTAGTGCTGCTCGGCCAGCAGCTCGGTCGGCGCCATCACCGCCGCCTGCTGGCCCGACTCCACCGTGCGCAGGGCTGCCATGGCGGCCACCACCGTCTTGCCGGAGCCGACATCGCCCTGCACCAGCCGCAGCATGGGCTCATGGCGGGCGAGATCGCGATTAATGTCCTCCAGCACGCGCTGCTGGGCACCGGTGAGGTTGAACGGCAGGCCCTCGAGCAGTCGGCCCGTGAGCCGGCCGTTACCCCGCAGGATAGGCGCGCGACGGGCGGTACGGGCGGCATGACGCAGCCGGCGGAGGCTGAGATGGTGGGCCAGCAGTTCCTCGAAAGCCAGCCGGCGGCGAGCCGGATGGCTGCCGTTCTGTATGGCGTCCAGATCGATGTCGGGGGGCGGCGCGTGCACAGTCTGCAAGGCCGCGAGAAGGCCGGGCAGCTTCATACGCGCGGCGATCTCCGCCGGCAGGTGATCCGGCAAACCGACGGCCGCCCGTCGCAATGCCTGAGCCGCCAGGGTTCTGAGTGTGCTTTGGTTGACGCCTTGGGTGGTTGGGTAAATCGGGGTCAGCGTACCTTCCGGCTGGTCTGGTTCATCGTCGGCAACAATATGGAAATCCGGATGCGCCATCTGCAGAGTGACGGTGCCGGGCTTCACCTCGCCGTAGCATTCCACCACCGTACCGGGGCTCAGGCGCGCGCGCTGCTGCGGGTAGAAGCGGAAGAACACCAGGGTCAGGCTGCCGGTGCCGTCGCTGATACGGCAGAGCAACCGCTGGTTTCCGCGGCCTACTGCCTCGGTCAGCGCCACGGTGCCGCGGATCAGCGCGGAATCGCCCGGCCGCAGGGTACCGATGGGTACTCGCCGGGTACGGTCTTCGTAACGGTGCGGAAGATGCAGCATCATATCCTGCACGGTAAGGATGCCAAGCTTCGCCAGTCGGCCGGCCAGCCTGTCGCCGACCCCGCGCAGGTCGGTGACAGGCTGTTGCAGCCCGCTGTCGCGCTCCGACTTCGTCATGTCCGGGTTCAGGCTCCCGGCAGAACCAGAACGGCTTCCATTTCCACGTCGGCACCCTTGGGCAGACTGGCAACGCCGATCGCGGCCCGGGCCGGGTAAGGCTCCTGGAAGTACTGCTGCATAAGCTCGTTGACCAGCCCGAAATGCTGCAGATCGGTGAGGAATATATTTAGCTTGACGATATCCCTGAGACCGCCGCCACTGGCCTCGCAGACGGCCTTGAGATTCTCGAACACCTGGGTCACCTGGGCGCGCATGCCCCCTTCCGCCAGTTCCATGGTGTCCGGCACCAGCGGGATCTGTCCGGATAGCCACACCGTATCGCCGACACGCACCGCCTGCGAATAGGGGCCGATGGCCTTGGGCGCCTTGGCGGTCTGAATGGTTTCTCTGGTCATGCCTCGATCTCCATTTGAACAGCAGGCCGCCCGCGGCGGCGGATATCGTTCAGGACAGTAACAGAATGCGCTGCCCGTTCGTCACTCCGTCAAGCCGATAATCACCGGGTCATGATCCGATGATCGCCACGGGGCGTTCGCGCCGGCAGCGGAACGCCCGCCCCGACCGTCGTAGGACAGAAAGGACGGCTCGTCGGCGTTGATGTGCCAGATGGTGGCGCCGCTCACGTCCCCGGCCAGATCCGGGCTGGCGAAGATATAGTCCAGCATGCCGGCTTCGCCCTGAAACACGTAAGTGTAATGCCGCTCCGGCGGCAGATGTTCCGCCGCCAGGTTGCGGTATCCCGCCTGCTCCAGGGCCTGGATGGGGTCCTCCGCTGCATAGCTATTGAAATCACCGGCCAGCAGCATGCGCGTGATGCCGTGGCGGTCCGCCGCGCGCCGCACAAAATCCATCAATGCCTGGGCTTGCCGCGTACGGCGCAGGTTCCAGCAGCCCTGTCCGCGGTCGATATCCCCCGCCGCCGGACAGCCGGACTTGGCTTTAAAATGTACCACCGCCGCCAGCAGGCGCTTGCCGCTGGTTCGGTTACGGAACGCGGCCAGCACCGGCGGGCGGTCATGGACGTCGCGGATATCGGTCTGCGCCGCGCCCAGCGGCTCCAGCGTCCGGGGGCGGTATATCAGGGCCGACTTGATGGCATCGCGGCCGGTATCCGCCGGACCATCCAGCAGACGGTAGTGATCCGCCTCCGGCAGCCGGTCGTTGAGGCGTTCAACCAGGTCAGCCAGAACGTCTCGGCGGTTCTCGATCTCCATCAGTGCCAGCAGGTCGGCATTCTTTGCCTCGAGTGCCGCCAGCAGCCTGCTCCGTTGCCTTTCCAGCGCCGCGGCATCCCGGGCGCCGCGCTCACCCAGGCTGACAAAGTAGTTCTCGAGGTTAAAGGTGGCCACTAGCAAGCCTGCCGGCAGGTCCGGAGCCGGCCGGCGCGAATTGCCGGCCTCGAAGCGGGGTTCGGCCAGGGGATGAACGCGCCAGTCGTCAAAGGCATGGACGAGTATGCCGGTGAGCGCTTCAACCCGGTCGCCGGCGCGCCGGGTACCCTGCTCGTCCAGATAAGGCACGGGTTGGGGATCCGACTGGTAGCGGCCGTCATCGAGGATGATCCGGTGCTGCCCGGTCGCCGGCACCCGATGGCGGAACAGACGCCCGCCCGCACTCAGCTTCAACGCGCCGAAGCGACCCAGCGTGTAGTTGCCGGTGACGGTCAGGGTCTGGGGGAACTCCACGAGTACGCCGTGCAGGCCGTTCAGGGCTTCACGGTCCGCAGGTAGCCGCAGAGGCATCGGCGCGGGAAGTTCCCCCTGCTCGCAAAGCTGCACAGACGCGACACGATGCAATTGCCGACGGCCCTTGAACTCGCCGGACCGCGCGTCAATACGGATCCGCGCCCCGGGGCTGATGCGTGCCCAGTCCGAAGGCGTGAATGCGGGTGCGTACACGAACAGACCTGCCGGGCGCTCGCCATCACGTTGCTGCATGAAGAAGCCGTTCAGGCCCTGGCGGCCGGGGAAGACGCCGGTTACCGTACCCATGGCGGTGACCGGCGTACCAATGGACGGCGCGTCTCCGCGATGCCCGGCAAGCTGCGCCAGCGAGATCACACCCTCGGCCGCATCACACGCCCCTGCCGCCGGCCGACCGGACAGCAGAAACCCCGCCAGCGATAGCAGCAGCGCGGAGAACCAGAGAATGCGGGCAACGGGAATCTGCCGTTTTCTTCCTTGCACGGCGCTAATCGACCTTAACTCCTGACGCGGGTGATCCGGAGTACCGCCTTCAGCATGCGCAGGTGGCGCAGGATACGGGCCAGATGCCATCTGCTCCTGACGGCTATGGTGAAGTGGATGGTGACGATCATGCCCTCACGTTCGTCGACCGCGACATTGAGGATATTACCCTCGGCATCCGAAATGCTGGCCGCCACTTCCGCCAGCACACCGCGCTGGTTGACCACGTCAACCTTGATGGGCACGGGAAACTCGCGGTCAATATCCTTTTCCCACTGCACGTCCAGCCATTTCTCCGGGTGCTTGCGGTACTCGACCAGATTCTTGCAGTCCTGCAGGTGGATAACCACGCCTCGCCCGGAACTGGCGAAGCCAATGATGGGATCCTGGGGAATGGGGTTGCAGCAACGGGCGAAAGTGACCACGGCACCCTCCGTGCCCTTGATCGTCAGCGGCTCACGTTGATCCGGTCCGGCGGCCGATTCGACGTTGTCGTCGGCGATTCCCGCCAGGTGGCGCGCCGCCAGCCAGGGCATCTGCTTGCCCAGTCCGATGCTTTCCAGCAGATCGTCCAGACGCTCGGCGCCGACACCCTTCAGGCCGCGGGCGATCTGCTCCGCGCTGAGGCCATCCAGCGTCTGGGAGAGACTCTCCAACCCCTGGTCCAGCAGCCGCCGGCCCAGGTTTACCGCTTCCTCGCGGCGCAGGTTCTTGAGCGCGTGGCGGATGGCGGAGCGGGCCTTGGCGGTGACCACGAAATCCAGCCAGGCCGGATTGGGGCGTGCCCCCGGCGCAGTGATGATATCCACGGTCTGACCGGTCTGCAGCGGCGTGCGCAGGGGCGCCAGGCGTTTGTCCACCTTGGCGGCCAGACAGGTGTCGCCGATGTCCGAGTGAACCGCGTAGGCGAAGTCCACCAGCGTCGCGCCCCGGGGCAGTTCCATGATGTGGCCCTTGGGCGTAAACACGTAGACCTCGTCCGGGAACAGGTCGACCTTGACGTTTTCGATAAACTCCAGCGAGTTGCCGGCGTTCTTCTGCATTTCCAGCAGATCCTTCACCCACTCGCGGGCGCGGGTCTGGGCAGTGTTCTGGCTGTCCTCGCCGGTTTTGTACATCCAGTGGGCGGCGACACCCATTTCCGCCACCCGATCCATCTCCGCGGTCCGGATCTGGACCTCGATCTGTACGCCCTGCGGGCCCCACAACATGGTGTGCAGCGACTGATAGCCGTTGCTCTTGGGGATGGCGATATAGTCCTTGAAGTGCCCGGGAACGGGCTTGTACAGCCCGTGCATTACGCCGAGCACGCGGTAACAGGCATCCACGTCGTCAACAATGATGCGGAAGCCGTAAACATCGAAAACGGCACCGAAGCCCTTCCGCTCGGCGCCCAGGTTGAGCATCTTGCCGTAGATGCTGTAGAGATGCTTCTCGCGACCGACCACTTCCGGCTGCAGACTCACAGCGCGCAGGCGCTCCTCGATGGCCGTGCGCACCTTGACCACCAGTTCCTTCTGGTTGCGGCGCACCTTGCGCACCTGAGCCTTGAGCACGCGGCAGCGCATCGGGTAGAGGGCGGCGAATGCCAGATCCTCGAGTTCGATGCGCATGTTGTTGATGCCCAGCCGATGGGCGATGGGGGCATAGATCTCCAGCGTCTCGCGGGCAATGCGCCGGCGCTTGTGGGGCGGCATCACCCAGATGGTGCGCATATTGTGCAGTCGATCAGCGAGCTTGATGATGATGACGCGAATATCCCGCGCCATGGCCAGCACCATCTTGCGGAAGTTGGCCGCCTGGGCCTCCGCCTTGCTCTCGAAGTGGATCTGGGTGAGCTTGGACACCCCGTCGACCAGCTCCGCCACCTCCTCTCCGAAATCCGAGGCGATGTTTTCCTTGGCGGTGGGGGTGTCTTCAATGACGTCGTGGAGAATGGCGGCGACGATGCTCTGGTAATCCAGACGCATTTCTGCCAGAACCTTGGCAACCGCAACCGGGTGCGTTATGTAAGGTTCGCCGGAAAGTCGCCGCTGCCCCTCGTGGGCGGCGGCACCGAACAGATAGGCATCGTGGACCATCTTGACCTGTTTGGGTTCAAGATAGGTCTCAAGCAGTGAACAAAGCTCACTGATCCGGCCGCGGGGGTCGGCCCCGCCGGATTCGTCGGGCTTGACGGCTTTCGCATGCGCCATGGCCCGTCACCGTTCAGCCCTGGTGGGGCTGCTCCTCGAAGTCAACCGACTGCTCAACGGCGACATGCATGTCCGCGTGCGGATCCTCAGCGAGGATGGCCGGGCCGACATGCTGATCGGCGATCTCGCGCAGCGCCAGTACCGTGGGCTTGTCATTCTCGAGCGGCACGAAGGGCTGCGAGCCATTGGAGATCTGGCGCGCGCGCTTGGATGCGACCAGCACCAGCTCGAATCGGTTCTCCACGAAATCCAGGCAGTCTTCGACAGTTACGCGAGCCATAAACTTACTCCGATCAATTAGGTAACGTACTTAAGGAGACTCTGATCCGTTCACACGACCGCGCGTGAACGGATCAGAGTCTCCTTAAAGGCTTACGGTGCAGCATACCGCAAAACCCACACCGTGTGATGCTCTGCACAATAGCAGGGCATCCCTACTATCCTGTCAGACCAATATAAGGCAAACAAAATTCAGGAAAAGCACTAATTTGGTGCAGATAGGCACAAGTGTTGTGCCTCAGGACAAAAGATCGTCGAGCACATCCTGCAGGTAGAACCGCTGGGCGCTGCCCCTTAGCCGCCGGCTGCGGACGATCGCGTGGAGATCGTTGCGCGCCTCGCGAAAGTCGTCGTTGACCACCAGGTAATCGTACTCCTGGTAGTGGGACATCTCATTGACCGCATCCCGCATACGTCGGGCGATCACGGCATCACTGTCCTGGCCACGGGCACGCAGCCGTTCCTCGAGCGCCAGCAGCGAAGGTGGCAGGATGAAGATGGAGACCGCCTCCGGCATGGCCTCCCGCACCTGACGGGCACCCTGCCAGTCAATTTCGAGTATGACGTCCACACCCTGACGAAGCTGATCCAGTACCGGTTCGCGGGCGGTGCCGTAGCGGTTATCGAAGACCCGCGCATGCTCCAGGAAGCCCCCGGTGTCCGCCATCTCCTGAAACGTGGCGTCACTCACGAAGTGGTAGTGCTCGCCGTCGCGCTCACCGGGCCGCTGCGGACGGGTCGTGTGGGAGACGGAAACCACCAGTCCGGTGGCGACCTCGAGTAGCGAGTCCACCAGGCTGGTCTTGCCGGCACCCGAGGGTGCGGAAACGATATATAGCGTACCGATCATGCGCGGGACGTCCTCGACCTTGTCAGCGCCTACTCCAGATTCTGGATCTGCTCGCGCATCTGCTCGATGAGCACTTTCATATCCACGGACACCCGGGTTGTGTCGACCGCCGCGGACTTGGAGCCGAGCGTATTGGCCTCGCGGTTGAGTTCCTGCATCAGGAAGTCCAGGCGCCGGCCGATGGGTTCGGAACGGCCCAGAACACGGCAAATCTCCGTAACGTGCGTTTCCAGCCGGTCAAGCTCCTCCTCCACATCCATGCGCTGGGCCACGTAGACCAGCTCCTGCTCCAGCCGCCCCGGATCCGCCGGCTGTTCCAGATCGGCCAGCCGCGCCTCGAGCTTTTCGCGCACCCGGGCGTTGATCACCGGCATCAGCGTACGCACCTCGGCGGCGAGTTCCGCGATCCGGTCCGCACGTTCGCGGATCAGCTCGGCCAGGCGCCCGCCCTCCCGCTCGCGAGCCTCGACAAAGCCGCTGAGGGCTTCATCCAGAACCTTCAAGGCCGCCTGCGCCACGGGTTCCAGATCACGCTCCGCCTCGGTCATGACACCCGGGAAACGCATCAGGTCAAGTGCCGACAACCGCGCCGCGGTGCCCGGTATACGGCCTGCCAGTTCGCTCGTGGCCGCGATAAGCTGCTCGGCGTAGGGCCAGTTGACGCGCACGTTCGCCTGCCCGACCGCCGGCTGATAGCGCAGCGAGCACTCGACCTTGCCCCGGGCCAGCCGCTTGCCCACGCGCTCGCGGGCCGCCGTCTCCAGGTGGCGCATTTCCTCGGGCATGCGTAGCGACACGTCCAGATAGCGGTGATTGACGGAGCGGAGTTCCCAGGAGAGTTTGCCCCAATCGCCGGCGCACTCACGCCGCTCGAAGGCCGTCATACTACGCGCCATGAACCGGCTCCCTTGTGTTTTACTAACCTTCTCGAACGTATTGCCATGTCTCAGCGCCGCAGACAGCCACTGAGACATGGCAATGCGTTCGAGAAGGTTAGTTACCATCCAGGCTCGGCATGGCCCGGCAAGCTGCCAAGTCTACGCTTTCGCGGGCGCAGCGCAAAAGACCGGCGAACTACAACCGGCCTGCCCGGCCTCGCGGACGTCCGCCGGCTCAGCCGGCCGGGGAGCTGTGGTAACCTTGCGCACCCCATGAACTACGGAGTCATCCCATGCGCCCCAGCGGCCGTCAGCCGAACCAGCTTCGCTCCATCCGTTTCACGCGGAATTTTACACGCCATGCGGAAGGCTCCGTACTGGTTGAGTTTGGCGACACGCGCGTGCTCTGCACTGCGTCCGTGGAGGAAACAGTGCCCGGCTTCCTGCGCGGCAAGGGTCAGGGCTGGGTGACCGCCGAATACGGCATGTTGCCCCGGGCCACCAACACGCGCATGGGCCGAGAGGCGGCCCGCGGCAAGCAGGGTGGGCGGACGGTGGAGATCCAGCGCCTGATCGGCCGCTCACTGCGCGCAGCCATCGACCTGCGCGGGCTCGGCGAGCGCAGCGTCATCATCGATTGCGACGTGCTGCAGGCGGACGGCGGCACCCGGACCGCCGCCATTACCGGCGGCTATGTGGCCCTGGCCGAGGCCATGGCGAAACTGGTGAAGGCACGCAAGATCAAGTCCATGCCCTTGCACGGGCAAGTGGCCGCCGTCTCCGTCGGCATCTATCGCGGCGAGCCGGTACTCGACCTGGACTACCCGGAAGACAGCGAAGCCGAGACCGACATGAACGTGGTCATGAATGAAGCCGGCTCCTTCATTGAAGTCCAGGGTACCGCCGAAGGCCACGCCTTCCGCATGGAAGAACTCCATGCCATGCTGGAGCTGGCCCGCGACGGCATCGGCGAGTTGATCGAGCACCAGCGGCAGGCACTCACGGATTAAGACTGCTATCCCCGAATTGCATGGGTAAGGCCATGAACCGCATCGTTTTTGCAAGCAACAACGCCGGCAAGGTCCGGGAGGTTGCGAGCCTGCTCGAGCCCACCGGGTTGAATGTCGTGCCGCAATCCGTTTACCTGGTCTCGGAGGCCGAAGAGAGCGGCTTGACGTTTGTCGAGAACGCCATCCTCAAGGCGCGCAATGCCTGCCGCCATACCAGTCTCCCCGCCCTTGCCGACGACTCCGGTCTGGTCGTGGATGCACTGGCCGGCGAGCCCGGCATCTACTCCGCCCGATTCGCGGGCGAAAACGCGACCGACGCCGATAACAACACCCTGCTGCTGGCGGAACTGGCGGGCATCCCGGAACGCCAACGTACCGCCCGCTATCAGTGCCTGATGGTATACCTGCGCAACGCGGAAGACCCGACGCCGATCATCTGCCAGGGCAGCTGGGAGGGTCGCATTCTTTCCGAACCCCGCGGCAGCGGCGGCTTTGGCTATGACCCCCTGTTCTGGCTGCCTGATCGCGGCTGTAGCGTGGCCGAGCTGCAGCCGGACGTGAAGAACCGCCTGAGTCACCGGGGGCACGCATTGCGGGCACTGGTTGAAGCAATGACCAACCACCGCTGAGGCTGTTCCAACGCCATGTCCCGCACGACGCCTCCGCCACTGGCCCTCTACATCCACCTCCCCTGGTGCGTGCGCAAATGCCCGTACTGCGATTTCAATTCCCACGCCGCCCCGGCGCAGCTACCGGTTGAGCCCTACACCCGGGCACTGATCGCGGACCTGCTGCTGGAGCTGGCGAAGGCGCCGGGTCGGCTGGTGGAAACGGTGTTCATCGGCGGCGGCACCCCTAGCCTGTTTCCGCCGCCAGCCATCGCTCAGGTCCTCGATGCCCTGGGAGATCGCCTGGCGGCCGACGCCGAAGTGACGCTGGAGGCCAACCCCGGCACGTTCGAACAGGGCCGATTCGAGGGCTTCCGGGCCGCCGGGGTCAATCGGCTGTCGATCGGCGTGCAGAGTTTCGCAGCGGAAAAGCTGCATAGTCTGGGCCGAATCCATGGGCGGAATGAAGCCTTGCAGGCGGCGGAAGCGGCCCGTAACGCAGGCTTCGAGAGCTTTAACCTGGATCTCATGTACGCCTTGCCCGATCAGACCGTGACCGAAGCACTGGCGGACCTGGAGCAGGCGATCCGGCTGCAACCACCGCACCTCTCTCATTACCAGCTCACGCTGGAGCCGAACACCGTCTTTTTTTCCAGGCCGCCGACGCTGCCGGATCAGGACACCGCGGCCGATATGCAGGACCACTGCCAGGCGCTGCTGGCCGAGGCCGGTTATGAGCAGTACGAGGTATCGGCCTATGCCCGGCCGGGCCACCGCTGCCGGCACAATCTCAACTACTGGCGGTTTGGCGATTACCTGGCGGTGGGCGCCGGTGCGCACGGCAAGATCACGCATGCTGACGGCACCGTGCAGCGCTACCGCAAGGTCAAGGTGCCGGCGCTGTACATGCAACGCATGGGCAAGGGAGGTGCCGACACCGAGACCCGCGCGGTCGACGGACAGGAACGCGTGCTCGAGTTCATGATGAACGCACTGCGTTTGCGGGACGGATTCACCGAGTCCCTGTTCTCGAGCCGCACCGGCCTGCCCATGGAGACAGCGCAACCAGGGCTGGACCGCGCCCTGGCCGAAGGCTGGATGGTGCGCGACGGCGAATCGCTGCGGCTAAGCGACGGCGGCCGCAACCATCTGGACACAGTGCTTACCCAGTTCCTGCCGGGATGAGGAGGTATCCGCAATGCTGGACGAAATCACCATCGAATGCCCTTATTGCGGCGAGCCCTTCACCACCCTGGCGGATTTCTCCGCCGGCAGTCAGCAGTATATCGAAGACTGTGCGGTGTGCTGCCGCCCCATCGAGTTTCATGTCGAGGTCGACGCGGCCGGCGATCCGGCCGGCATCAGCGTGGCCCGTGACGACGACTGAGCAACAGTCACTCGCATCGGGATCAGGGCCAGGGCAGCGCACGGACAAACTGCGTCTACACTTATACGTGTGTTGCGGGAGTGGACGCCATGACCACCGATTATCGCCCCATCGCCTGCGAAACCTACGCTGAACTCGAAGTAGCGATCATGCAGGGTTCCAGGCTGCGTGTTGCCTGGTACACGCGAAACGGCCTCCCGCACGTCTCTTGCCTGCTGCCGATAGACCTGCGCACGCGCCGTGGCGAAGAATTCCTGATCGCTCGCGTACCCCCGGGCCGCGCCGAGGTGGAAATCCGGCTTGACCGAATACGGCGGTTCGTACCGCTCTGATCCCGCCGCCACGTCTGCAGCGCGACCTTCCTCATGGGATTGTGGCAAAGTTAAGGAGACGCTGATTTATTCCCATGGGGCTCCGCAGAGCCCCATGGGAATAAATCAGCGTCTCCTTAAGGCCTTCAATACTCCGCGAAGAAGGACGCTTCATGGCCATCAATGACAGCCGGGATCTCGAGCTGCTGCTGCGCTCGCACGTTCCACTCATTGCCGTTGAGACTGTAGAGGAGCAGCGTGTTGTATCGCTGTTTCAGCGCTTGATCCCCCGGCTCGACGGCCCGCTCTATCAGTGGAGCATCACCGACGGCCTGCGCCGCCTGGACATGGATGCGCCACCCCAGCAGGGCACCAGTGATCCGGCCGACATGCTGCGCCATGTTCGCGACAGCGCACGCCCCGGGGTTTATCTGCTGGCTGACTTTCACCCCTATCTGACCGACCCGGTCAACGTCCGCTTGCTCAAGGAAGTGGCGCAGCGTTATGCCGAGGTGCCGTCCACGATGGTGATTATCAGCCACGGCTTCGATCACCCGCCGGAGCTGCGCAAGTTCATTGCCCGTTTTGAACCTTCGCTGCCGGACCGCGAGACGCTCTTGCAGATCATCAATGAAGAGGCCCTGGCATGGGCGCGAAACAACGGTGGCCAACGGGTACGGACCGACCGCGCCAGCCTCGACCGGCTGGTGCAGAATCTAACCGGGCTTACCGCCTGGGACGCTCGCCGGCTGACCCGCGGCGCCATCCAGGACGACGGCGCCATCACCGAATCCGACCTGCCCACAGTCATGCAGGCCAAGTATAAATTGCTGGATCGCAACGGCGCCCTGTCCTTTACGTTCGACACCGCGCGGTTCTCGGACGTCGGCGGCCTGACCAGGCTGAAGCGCTGGCTGGAGCGGCGCAAGGCGGCGTTCGTGAATCCGGACCCGGCTCTGGACCCGCCCCGGGGCATGCTGCTGGTGGGCGTGCAAGGCGGCGGCAAATCCCTGGCCGCCAAGGCGGTGGCCGGCCTCTGGGGTTTGCCTCTGCTGGGGCTCGATATGGGTACGCTCTACAACAAGTATTACGGAGAGAGCGAACGTAACCTGCGTGAGGCCCTGAACACCGCGCAGGTGATGGCGCCCTGCGTGCTGTGGATTGACGAGATCGAGAAGGCGATGTCGCAGTCGGATTCCGACGGTGGTGTGTCGCAGCGCATTCTGGGCAATCTGCTGACCTGGATGGCGGAGAACCGCCACCGGGTGTTCATCGTGGCCACCGCGAATGCCATTGAAAAGCTGCCGCCGGAGTTGATCCGCAAGGGCCGCCTGGACGAAATTTTCTTCGTCGACCTGCCGACGCCGGCCGTTCGCGAGGACATCTTCGCCATTCACCTGCGCCGCCGCGACCTCGACCCCGCCACCTTCGATCTGCCCCGCCTTGCGACCGCCACCGAGGGCTTCTCCGGTGCCGAGATCGAACAGGCGGTGGTCTCCGGCCTCTACCTGGCGCGAGAACAGCAGACTGACCTCGACACCGACCACCTGCTAACGGAAGTGGCGGAGACCCGCCCGCTGAGCACGGTAATGCGCGAGTCACTGGAGCGACTTCGAGCCTGGGCCAGGGACCGAACGGTACCGGCGGAGTAGGGAAACAGACCGGGCCGTGGGTGGGCGTAGGTAGACTTACGGGGCTAACGGGGCTAACGGCTAAGGTGGGTCCGGGCCGGAGGCGGTGGGCCTATCCCGGACACGCCGTGAATACATCCCTGTAGGCTCGTCCGCGGCGTCCCTGCCGCGGAACGGTCCGGGATAGGCCCACCGCCTCCGGCCCTGCAGATCCTCGGGCGCAGCGCCTTCGATCTCTAAAACACCTCGACGTCACCGCGCGGAGACCTGACAAGGTAGGAAGGTAGGGCGGAAAAGCGCAGCGCCTTCCGCCGTATGAAAACGTCGGAGGCACCACCGACGCAAGTACAGCTTGTTCGAACCCTGACATACGGCGGAAGGCGCTGCGCTTTTTCGCCCTACGCCCGGCGACGCCCCGCTGTTTCCGGGAAGCCGGAAACCTCACACTTGCCGGTTCAGGGTGTCCTCAAGCCGAAGCCAATCATCCCGAACCTTTAAAGAGCCTCTGATGTATTCCCATGGGGCTCCTTAAAGCAAAAGTTCTATCTGCTGCACCGCCCTGTCCTCCCGCGCCTCCAATCCGGATACCGTCACCCCCAGCAACCGCACGGCCCTTGGCGGAGCGTCGGTCTGCGCCAGCAATCCGTCCAGGTGGTAAACCATGTCCGACGCGTCTGTCCACGGCGGCTGCCGGCTACGGCTGCGGGTGATCTGCACAAAATCCGCGTACTTCACCTTCAACGTCAGCGTACGAGCCTGCAACCGCTTGGCATCCAGGGAGCCGGCGACTTTTGCGGCAAGAGGATGCAGCTCCGCCAACATGGCCTTGCGCTGGGTCAGATCCGCGGCAAATGTAGTCTCTGCTCCGATCGACTTGCGCTCGCGGCTTGCCTGTACCGGCCGCTCATCCACTCCTCGGGCAATGGCATGGTAGAACGCCGCTCGCTTACCGAACGCCTGCTGCAAATCAACCAGCGTCCAGGCCCGCAGGTCAGCACCGTTGCTGATGCCCAGCTCCCGCATCCGTCGCTCGGTGGCCGCACCGACGCCGTGAAACCGGCCGATCGGCAACTCGGCAACGAAGCGGGCGCCTTCGTCCGGCGGAATCAGGGTCAGCCCGTCCGGCTTGTCCAGATCCGATGCCTGCTTGGCAAGAAACTTGTTGTAGGAAACACCGGCGGATGCCGTCAGCCCGGTCTCTTCCAGGATGCGCCGCCGGATATCCCGGGCGATCAGTGTTGCCGAGCCCTGAAAGCCGGGCGTATCGCTCACATCCAGATACGCCTCATCCAGAGACAACGGCTCCACCTGCTGCGTATAGTCACGGAAAATGCGCTGCACCTGACGCGAGACCGCCCGGTATACATCGAACCGCGGGCGCACGAACTCCGCATCCGGGCACAACCGAATGGCACGGGATGCGGGCATGGCCGAATGAATGCCATAGCGCCTGGCCTCGTAGCTACAGGTCGCGACGACACCGCGGCCGGTGGGCGAACCGCCCACGATCACCGGTCGCCCGCGCAGGGCGGGATTATCCCGCTGTTCCACCGCGGCGTAAAAGGCGTCCATGTCGATGTGGATGATCTTGCGAATGGACTCGGTCATTATGATTCGGCCGCTTCGCGGCGTTCCGCGACAATTCTCGAAAATGGCACAATGGCGATATGAAAGACACGAACCCTTCACAGACGCAAGCCAGTCACGATGCCCTGCACCAGATCCACAAGGTGGTGGGCGACGCCGGCTGGATCACCGGCGACGCCCAGGCACCCTTTCTGCAGGAATGGCGTGGACGCTACCACGGCGCTGCCGCGGCGGTGGTCTGCCCGGCCAGCACCGAAGAAGTAGCGGCCGTGCTGCGGATATGCAACGACGCGGGCATCAACGTCGTGCCACAGAGCGGCAACACCGGGCTATGCGGCGGCGCGGCGCCGGATGCCTCGGGCACCCAACTGCTGCTCAGCCTGCGCCGCCTGCGCCGCATCCGTGAACTGGACACCGCCAATTTCACCATGACCGTGGAGGCCGGCTGTATACTCGCGGAGCTACAGCGCGCCGCCCGCGAGGCCGACCGCCTGTTCCCGCTCAGCCTGGCGGCCGAGGGCAGTTGCATGATCGGCGGCAACCTGGCCACCAACGCCGGCGGCACCAATGTGCTGCGCTACGGGAATGCCCGGGATCTGACGCTCGGGCTCGAAGTGGTACTGGCGGATGGCCGTGTCTGGAACGGCCTCAGCGGCCTGCGCAAGGACAACAGCCGCTACGACCTGCGTGATCTGTTCGTGGGTTCCGAAGGCACGCTGGGCATCATTACCGCCGCCGTGCTCAAACTCTTCCCCCTACCCCGACAAACCGCCACCGCGCTGCTGGCCATGGACACAGCGGAGCAGACGTTGCAGTTGCTTGGCCTGCTCCGCGAGGCGAGCGGCGATATGCTCACCGGCTGCGAACTGATGAGCCGCAACAGCTTCATGATGGCCGTCGACCATGTACCCGGCTGCGCCGACCCCTTCGATGAGCCTCACCCCTGGTATCTGCTTGTGGAGGTCTCCACGCCGGCGAAGGGAGAGGACTTGCGGGAGAATCTGGAAACGGCCCTGGGCGAGGCCCTTGAGCGGGAATTGTTAAGGGACGCGGTGCTGGCAGATTCGCTGGACCGGGCCGCGGCGCTGTGGAAAATCCGCGAGAGCATTCCAGAGGGCCAGGTCCGCGCGGGTGCCGGCATCAAACATGATGTCTCGGTGCCGGTCGCCCGGGTACCGGATTTTCTCCGTGAAGCAACGCCGCGGATCGAAGCCGCGGTGCCGGGCGCACGCGTCTGTGCCTTCGGCCACGTCGGCGACGGTAATCTGCACTACAACCTCAGCCAGCCGGTCGACATGGAGCCGAAGACGTTCATGGCGCGCGAAGCGGACTGCAATCGCATCGTCTACGACCTGGTCCACGGCATGGGCGGCTCCATCGCCGCCGAGCACGGCGTCGGCCAGCTCAAGGTGGAAGACCTCGAGCACTACAAGGACCCGCTGGAGCTGGAGCTGATGCGACGGGTCAAGCAGGCCTTGGACCCGAAGGCCATACTGAACCCCGGCAAAATCATACGGAAAAGCTAGAACGCCGGCGTCCGGGGGTCGGATATCAGCCGGTGACGTTCCGGGCCAGGCCGTCATGCAGCTCCAGCAGCTGCGCAAACCAGTCGCGGACCTCATTCTGGCCGTCGAGCAGATCCTCATCACTGGCCAGCCGCGCCCACAACAGGGTACCGAACACGATGTAGTCCGCGTACGTCGGCCCTTCACCACCGAACCAGAACTGCTGTTTCAGCATCTGCGCCATGGGCGCCAGTTCCTCGCGCAGCTTCTGCAGCAGCGCGTCGTGCTGCGCATCCAGTGCCTCAAACGTCGTACCCAGACGCTGCAGCCGCGTCTCCTGGAAGTACTCCCGATCCACAGGATCGACCCGCTGCACCAGGTCGCGCAGCACCAGCCGCATCAGCAACGGATTCAGGCGCGTATCCGCCCAGGTATTGATATACAGACTCAACCCGCGGCCGACAGCGTTGCCGAACAGCGATGGCGCATCCGGGTAACTGGCCTCGAGGTGGCAGGCGATAAACCAGGAATCCGAGATGGCGCGGTCGCCGTCGACCAGAATCGGCACCTTGCCCTGACCGCTGAAGGCGATCAGCTCCTTCTCGGTGTACCGCACGCCCACGCGCTCCGGCGTGATGCCCTTGTGCGCCAGTGCCATTCGGGCACGCCAGCAGTATGGGCTGAAGCGCAAATCGTTCGCGCCTGCCATCTCATAAAGCGTAACGCTCATCGGTCCCCCTCCTGTTGCTCTCGTCGGCCGCTGTGGCCCGCCTCTGTACCATACCGTCTTTCAGAACGGAAAATCCGCCTGTATATTGCCACCGCCAAAAGCCAGCCTGTGCAGCCGCACGGTCGGATTGATGGAAATGGTTCCGCCGGTGCGTCGATTGACCAATAGCTCCACCGCGGGCGCCAGTTTGCCGTAGAAACCACGCTCCCGGTCGTTCTGATCGGCGGCGAAGGGAAAGCGCTCGCGGTTGTCTACATGGTTCAGAAACACACCCGGGCTGAGCGCCACTCGCTCCCGCCACTGCCAGCGCACCCCTCCGTAGATCATGGTTTCGCGGCGGCTTGCGCGATTCCAGGCATCGGGATCGCCCGGTCGACGGTCGTCCTCGACAAGCCTCAGATACCGGACACCGTACCAGGCGCTCAGATCCTGGCGAACCGTTTGGCGCAGCTCCAGCGTCCCGGCACCGAACCGGCGGCGCAGGCGCTGATCATTCATACCCGGCGCGGCGTATCCATCGCGCCGCCGGACGCCGTATAGCCCCTCCAGTTCGAGCCCGACCGCCCAGTTCCGCCCCATCGGCACATCCATGCCGACACCGACGGCGTGCTGTTCATCCCGAAGCCGGAAATCCCGCTCCGCCTCACTCAGGCGAGTGGGGCGATTGCTGTTGATGAAGCCGTAAACGGCCACATTTCCGGGCGCCAGCCAGACACCCTCAAGATAGCCGGTGAAAGGATACCGCTCGTAGCCACCCTCACCCTGTTTGCTGTTGTACATCGCGTCCACCTGCACGAGCACCGCGCGGATGTGGCTGCCGGCGCCGTTTCCCCAGCGCAGTTCATACTGCAGGTCGATGTCTTCCTTCGCGCCGACCACATCTCCAC
Organism: Aquisalimonadaceae bacterium; assembly: GCA_040877625.1. Classification (GTDB taxonomy): domain Bacteria; phylum Pseudomonadota; class Gammaproteobacteria; order Nitrococcales; family Aquisalimonadaceae; genus Methylonatrum. The sequence goes on along the minus strand of JBBDNK010000005.1, from coordinate 72,165 downwards.
GTAATGTCGCACGCCAATCTCCGTACTCAGCCCCGACGCCGATGAGATTGCTGTCGTAGCGCCCATCGAAGTCCTCGAACCGACGGAAGCGGTATTCCGCAAATGCAGGGCCGTCCATATCAAAGCGCGCCCGTGCTTCCATATTCACGTAAAGCTCACTGCTGCGGGTGCTTCCGGCAGTGCCCCGGAGACCCTCTCGGGACACCCGGCGGCTGTAACCCAGGGCGGGTTTGGCTTCGAAGCTGAACCGATGCAGAAAACTCTCGGCGTTGTACTCGAATTGCCGGCCATCCAGGCGATCACGGCGAAACGGCTGTGGGTCATGCCAGTCCGCCGCGAGGTCACCTGCGATCAAAAGGCAGAAGAGCAGCCCGCAAAGGCGAGGAAACTGAAGCGGCGTCATCTCGCTACGGGCCCCCGATGATCATGATCGAGTATTCGTCCGAGCCGGGATTCCGGAAACCGCCGACTCTTCCCTATACTAACGACCATGGGCCAGCGAAGCACAGGTAACGAAGGGGCGGTATTGGGACGCGCCATGCTGATTGGCATGTGGCTGATCGTGCTCGGCCTGCTGACACTGTTCTTCAATAGCTGGCTGGAACAGCAACATAATCCCAATCAGAATGTACGTAGCGCGATCGCCGCCGACGGCAGCCGCGAAGTTATACTGATCCGCAATCGCCACGGCCACTACATGGCTCGCGGCGCGATTAATGGTCATCCGGTCGATTTCATGCTCGACACCGGGGCTAGCGACATCTCCATCCCCGCCTCGGTTGCCAACCGGCTCGGGCTGGAACGCGGCCGTGCCGTTACCTATCGCACTGCGAACGGCACCATAGTCGGTTACGCGACCCAACTGGACAGCGTTTCCATTGGCATGGTTGAACGGCGAGGCGTGCGCGCCTCGATTAACCCCTATATGGGGGGAGAGGAAATCCTGCTGGGCATGAGTTTCCTGGGCGACCTGGAATTCAGCCAGCGAGACGGTGAACTGACCATCCGGCAGCGATAGCGAGCGCGCCCTTGGCCGCGGGCACCGCTGACGGAGACACAAGGCCGGCAGACGGGAGGGAACCACGATGGACCGACGTGCACGCATCCGCATCGACTTCGACGAATGGTGCCGCCTGGCGAAAGACAATCCCACGGCGTTCGAGCAGCGCCGCCGGCAGCTGCTCGAATTCGCCATCCGCACCGCTCCCATCGCCCGGCAGCAACGCCTGCGGGGCCTGCAATGGCGCATTGATCACGAACGCCGTCGCGCAGCAACGCCCCTGGCCGCCTGCCTGCGGATTTCACGCATGATGTGGAATGCCGTGCAAGGCGAGAATGGCCTGCTCGCGGCCATGGACGCCCTGGACTGCCGCTGGTCGGGCTATGTCCGCTCGTCATCGCATGGCCGCCCGGTGGCGCGGGTACTGCCCTTCCGGCGCACCGATTGAGTGCGTACGCGACACGCTTGGCACAGGCCGGTTGGCTCCCTTGCCATCGCCCGACCGGATCTGTATCATCCCCGCCTCTGTTCAGGGCTTCCACGGAAGCCACGACCGCGTGACGCTTCAGGGACCGCTTACCATGAAAAAGGGCATCCATCCCGAATATCGCGAAGTGGTGTTTCAGGACATCTCTTCGGATTTCGCCATCCTGACCCGCTCTACGATCCACTCCAAGGAGACGATCAAGTGGGAGGACGGCAACGAGTATCCTCTGGTCCGGGTGGAGGTCTCCAGCAAGAGCCATCCGTTCTACACCGGCAAACAGCGCGTGCTCAGCACCGGTGGCCGGGTCGACCGTTTCAAGCAGAAGTATGGCCGGATGCGCGGCAAGGCCGGCGGCGCCGAGTAAGGCGACAGCAGGGCCGCGCACCGAGAAACCCGCCTCCGGCAAACGGATGCGGGTTTTTTATTGTCCGGAATTCCGGAAGATCGAGGAAGATAGACGCAGTTTGGGGGCCATTTCGCCGACCTTGTCGAATTATGACGCTATCTGCCGACATCCGCTTTGCGGACATGGGGTTTACTGATACTATCAGCGCGATTCGCAAATCGGTGCCATGATCACGGATCAGCCTGATGCATCCGTAGTACGGTGAGCGCCGACCACATTCGCCCTCGGTGCGCATGGACGTCGCATGGGTTCCACGGTTCCGTCGGGCTACGGCTCCGCCTCAGGCGCGCCGCGGATCTCGCATACTCCCAGGAACCTGGCAGCCAGGCAGCCACGGATGCAGGGAACCGCGCCGGCCGCTGACCGGTATGGAGACAGGAGAAGACGCATGTCCAAGCAAACTGTAACTGTCACGGATAACGAATCCGGCAAGAGTGTGAAGTTCCCACTGCGCGAAGCCACGCACGGCCCGGCCGCGATCGATATCAAGACGGTGTACAAGGAGTTCGGCTACTTCACGTATGATCCGGGGTTTACCTCAACCGCCAGCTGCCGCAGTGACATCACCTTTATTGACGGCGACGAGGGCGTATTGCTGTATCGCGGCTACCCCATCGAGCAGCTGGCGGAGAAGAGCTCGTTTCTGGAAGTTTCTTATCTTCTGCTATATGGCGAGCTGCCGACCAAGGTTCAGCTCGATGATTTCAACACCGCCATTACCCACCACACCATGGTCAACGAGAGCCTGAAGAATTTCTTCAACGGCTTTCATTACAATGCGCACCCCATGGCCATGCTCACCGCCGTCGTAGGCTCGCTGTCGGCGTTCTATCACGACAGCATCGACATCAATGACCCCGAAAGCCGCGAACTGTGCGCGCACCGGATTATTGCCAAAATGCCGACCATTGCCGGCGCGGCGTTCAAGCACCTGATAGGCGAACCGTTCGTCTACCCGCGCAATGATCTCAGCTATTGCGCCAACCTGTTGAACATGCTGTTCTCACGCCCCTCCGAAAAGTACGAGATCAATCCGGTTGCCGAAAAGGCGCTGGACCAGCTGCTGATCCTGCATGCCGACCACGAACAGAACGCCAGCACCTCGACCGTACGCCTGGCGGGCAGCACCGGCACCAACCCGTTTGCCGCAATGGCGTCCGGTTGCGCCGCGCTGTGGGGCCCGGCCCACGGTGGCGCCAATGAGGCCGTGCTGCGGATGCTGGAAGAAATCGGCGACGTCAAGAATGTTCCGCAATACATCGCCAAGGCAAAGGACAAGGACGATCCGTTCCGCCTCATGGGCTTCGGTCATCGTGTCTACAAGAACTACGACCCACGCGCCACCATCATCCGCGAGACCTGCCATGACGTACTGAACGCACTGGACATGGCCAACGACCCGCAGCTGGAACTGGCCATGCGGCTGGAAGAAATCGCACTGCAGGACGCGTACTTCGTGGAGCGCAAGCTCTACCCGAACGTCGACTTCTACTCGGGCATTATTTACAAGGCGCTCGGCATACCCACGTCGTTCTTCACCGTGCTGTTCGCCCTCGGCCGCACGCCGGGCTGGGTATCGCAGTGGATGGAGATGGTCGCCGACCCTGAACAGCGCATCGGCCGGCCGCGCCAGATCTATACCGGCGCGGCGAAGCGAGACTACAAACCGCTGGATCAGCGCTAACTGAAAAGCCCCGACTGGATCGGGGCTTTTTCTTTCATCTCAACCGAACAAGGGCTCCATCCCCTCGTCGGTCAGCAAGCGCTCCACGGCCTCGCGGTTGGCTCGATCCATGGGCTGGCCGTCCACCTGGCTACGGGGCGCCTGACGCAGACCCTCACTGTGAAAAACAGTGAGGTCCACGGACACATCCCCGGCCATGAAACGATAGACGGGGAAGAATTCCCAGTCCTCGCGGTTGAACCGCAGCCGACGCTCGCCGGGTTCAAAGGGAATACCGTTATCCATCAGGAAAACGGCCACTTCCTCGGCCGTATCGGCAAAAACATGGAGATTGACGTCGGACCAGTCACCCGCCGTGCCATCGAGCACGGACCCCACAAGGCGAGGACGAAAGCGCGCAAAAAATGTCATGGCCTGCAGCGCGGTCTGCCGCAGTTTCCGCAGCTGCGAGACATGGCTCCCCCCCCTGAACAACCGCTGATATTCGGCGACTGCTTCCTGTATCTCCCTGTTGCGCGGCATATTCTCTGTCCCGGGTGCTCCCAGCCGGTCGGCGGCCTTGCGCTTCGCCACCAGATAATCACGCACGCCCTCTTCAGCCATGATCCGTGCGGCCTCGACGGCAATGCGCTGTCGCATACGCTGATCTCGCGGATTCCCCTGCTTGGCCATGGCGGTTGCCCCCTGCTGATATCAGGAAAGAAGGTAATCCCCGGTTGCTGGCAAACCCAGCACACGACAGATTACTCAGAACAACGGCTGCTCCGACCCTGTGGCACCATCACGCCCTCCGCCGAACTCCGGCGACGACGCGCCATTGTCGCGCTCCCGGGCCGGCACCGCATCCTCGTCAAACACCTCGAAGATGGCCCGAGGGTTGTCGGCACTGGTCAGCAGTCCGGAGTCCGGATCGATTCTGGCGGTTATGAGCCCGGCCGGACGTGATAATGAATTATCCGGCACCCCATGCAAAGCCGCACGCATGAAATTGATCCACATGGGTAAGGCGGCTCGTGACCCGGTCTCCCCCGGACCCAGGGAACGCGCCTGATCGAAGCCGATCCAGGCGGTGGTCACCAGATGGCTATTGAAACCGGCAAACCAGGAGTCGTGAAGATCATTCGTGGTGCCAGTCTTGCCGGCAAGGTCATCGCGCCCCAGCGATCTCGCGGCGCGGCCGGTACCGGCGCGAATGACATCCTGCATCATGCTGGTCACGAGGTAGGCGTTCTCCGCCGACAACGTGCGCTCGGCGGGACGATAGTAAGCCACGAGCTCGGAATCCGACCCGTCCGTCAGGGGCTCGGCTTCGCTGACCAGACCCGTCTCCACTGCCATATCATGACAGTCCTCACACGCCAGCGCGGGCACGGAACGGAATACCGTTTCACCACGGTCGTCTTCGATGCGGCTGATCACATACGGATCGACCCTATAGCCTCCGTTGGCGAACACCGCATAGCCGGCGGTCAACTCCAGGGGCGTTATGGCGGCGCTGCCCAAAGCCAGCGAGAGATCCGCGGGCATGCGCTCAGACGGAAACCCGAAACGGGTCAGGTAATTGACCGCATAACGGGTACCCACATCTCTGAGCACCCGAATCGACACCAGGTTACGGGAATGGGTCAGGGCTTCACGCAAACGCGTCGGACCATAGAAACGGCCGGTATAATTTTCCGGCCGCCAGACCGTCTCCAGAGCGTCATCCTCGAACACCACCGGTGCATCGTTGATCACCGATGCGGGCGTAAAGCCGCGTTCCAGTGCAGCGGAATAAATGAACGGCTTGAAAGCGGAGCCTGGCTGCCGCATGGCCTGCACGGCCCGGTTGAACTGACTGAGGCTGAAGTCAAATCCGCCGGCCAGCGCCACGACGGCGCCGGAACCCGGCGCGAGGCTGACCAGCGAACCTTCGATCTGCGGGATCTGGGCCAGTCGCAGACGGCCATCCACTGTGCGCAGACGCACGAGATCACCCCGACGAAGCACGTCATCGACCTTTTCGACAGGATCACCGATCACGGATTGGCTGATCCAGCGACGCGCCCAGTCCACGTCTTCCAGCGCCAGTTCGCCGTATTCGCCGCCGCCCAGATAGACGCGAGCCTGATCGGTTTCCTGGTCCACCTCGATCACTAGTGCCGGACGCAACATGGCCGCGCGCGGCACGGCGGAAAGGAAGCGGTTCCAGTCCGCCTCATCCGGCTTTGCGTCCAGATCATGCCGCGCCTCCGCACCACGGTAGCCGTGGCGCTCGTCATAGGCGAGCAGATTACTACGCAACGCCCCGGTTGCCTGCCGCTGCAAGGTACTGTTGATCGTGGTGTACACGCGGTAGCCGTCGGTATAGGCCGCTTCCCCGAAGCGCTCGAACACCTGGGCCCGCGCCATTTCGGCAACGAAAGGCGCATCCAGCCCGGGTCGGGCACGCTGCGCGAGAACGGCGGTGGCCGGCTGGGTACTCGCATCGGCCATCTGTTCGACCGTGACGTGGCCGACCTCGAACATCCGCCGCAGCACATAAGCCCTTCGTTGCAGGGAACGCTCCGGATTGCTGATCGGATTGACCGTGGAAGGCGATTTGGGCAGCCCGGCAATGGTGGCCGTTTCCGCCAGCGTGAGTTCCTCTGGCGGCCGACCGTAGTAGATCCTGGCGGCGGCACCGACGCCGTAGGCCCTCTGACCAAGATAGATCTTGTTCAGGTAGAGCTCGAGGATCTGCTCCTTGCTCAACTCCCGCTCAATCTTGAAGGCCAGCAGAATTTCATTGAGCTTGCGCAGGTAGGTCTGCTCCCGCGACAGAAAGAAGTTACGTGCTACCTGCATCGTAATCGTGCTGCCGCCCGGTCCGATCTCCCGATACCGAACCAGATGCAGGACGGCGCGGGCGAGGCCCTGGTAGTCAACACCGGGGTGCGTGAAGAACCGCTCATCCTCGGCTGCGATGAATGCCTGTTTCATCTTCTCGGGAATCTCGTCGTAACGCAGCGGTTCGCGCCGATATTCACCAAACTCGGCGATCAGCTCGCCGTCCGCCGAGTACACGCGCAGCGGTTGCTGGAATCGGATATCGCGCAGCGTATCCACCGGAGGCAACTGTGGCTCCAGATACAGATACAGGCCGGCGGCGGCGACGGCACCCAACAGACCAAGCGAAAGCATGGTCGCCAGGGCGTATGTAAGAATACGGGAAATAAACAACATGATTAATTTGTCTACCGGATCTCGGTTTCAGGCGGCGTGGCGACAGTATAAAGGAACCTGTAGCCGGTTCGCGCGACCACGTGCACAATTCAGACATCAGACTATGGCTATATATTGCAGGGTGATTTTCAATTTACGACCATTGCTCTATAGTTAATGCCTTAACTGAATGTGGTTGCGCAGTATTCCGAGCTTAGACATTGTAACTAAAAGGAAAATAACTTGGGACTGTTCAGGAAGAAGCGCCCACCTCTTCTGGGCATCGACATAAGCTCCACGGCCGTAAAGCTACTGGAACTGAAAGGGCAGGATGGTCGCTACCGCGTTGAGAGCTACGCGGTCGAGCCCCTGCCGGCCAATGCCGTGGTGGAAAAGAGCATCGCCAATATCGATGCGGTCGCCGCAACCATCAAGGCCGCTGTCAAGCGCTCCCAGACCAAATTGAAGACCGTAGCCCTCGCCGTGCCCGGCTCATCCGCGATCAGCAAGACGATCACGATGCCATCCGATCTGGGTGAGGACGAGATGGAAGCGCAGATCCAGCTACAAGCTGATCAGTATGTGCCCTATCCGCTCGAGGAAGTGAGTCTGGATTATCAGGTGCTCGGCCCATCGGAAGACAACCCCAGTACGCTGGACGTTCTTCTGGTGGCTTCCCGGGCCGAGAACGTGGAAGTACGGGTGGACGCCTGCGAGGCCGCCGGGTTGACCGCCAGGGTCATGGACGTGGAAAGCTTTGCCACCGAGAACGCCTTCCTGCTCCTCGCGGAGGACCTGCCCGGAAAGGGCCAGGATCAGACCGTGGCGGTGGTGGACATCGGTGCCACCATGACGACGCTGACCGTGCTCGAGAACCGCAAGATAATCTATACCCGCGAGCAGGTCTTCGGCGGGCGTCAGTTGACGGAAGAGATCATGCGTCGCTACGGATTGTCTTTCGAGGAGGCCGGACGGGCCAAACGTCAGGGCGGTCTGCCGGACAGTTACGATGAAGAGGTGCTGGAACCGTTCAAGGAGGCCATGGCGCAGCAGATCACACGATCACTGCAGTTTTTCTACGGCGCCAGCCAGCACAACAGTGTCGACTCCATCCTGCTTGCCGGCGGCTGCGCATCGATTGCTGGAATGGATGACCTGGTTGACCAGCAGACGGGAACATCAACCCGTATCGCCAACCCCTTCGTGAACATGGCCGTGTCCTCCCGTGTCCGTCCGCAGCGGCTTGGCGAGGATGCGCCGGCCCTGCTGGTCGCCTGCGGTCTGGCCCTTAGGAGCTTCGACGGATGAGTACGCGCATCAACCTTTTGCCCTGGCGCGAGGAGCTGAAGAAGGAACGCCAGAAGCAATTCTACGTCATCCTGGGCGTAGCGGCGGCGCTGGGCGTCGGCGTCTGGCTAGGGGGTCGGACCCACCTGTCCGGTCAGATCGATTATCACGACCTGCGCAACAACATGCTGCGAACGGAAATCCGTTCACTGGATCGGCAGATCACCCGGATCCGGGAGTTGGAAGCCGTCCGCGATCAACTGAACGCCCGGATGGAAGTGATCAAGGACCTGCAGAGCGAGCGCCCGCAGATCGTGCACATGTTCGAACAGATGGTGCTTACCCTGCCCGAGGGACTTTATCTTCAGTCGCTGAGTCAGGAAGGCCCCAACCTGACGCTTACGGGCGTGGGACAGTCCAACGCACGCGTCTCCAGCTATATGGAGCGGCTGGACGGCTCGGACTGGCTTCAGGATCCCGACCTGACCGTAATCGAAGTCCGCCAGCAGGACGGCATCCGGGTCAGCGACTTCACATTGCGCGTAATCCAGAGCGCACCCGGCAATGACACGGAAGACGGGGAGGACGCCGGATGAAAGTTCAGGGCGTTGAGCTCAGCGAGCTCGATATCAACAATATCGCCAACTGGCCCTGGGCCATCAAGGCGGTTGTCATCGTGGCGATTTTTGTCGCCGTGGTGGCTGCCGGCTGGCACTTCGACTGGAAGGATCAGCAACTGGAGCTGGAGCGGGTTCAGGGTCAGGAGCAGCAATTGCGCTCGGAGTTCGAGCAGAAACAGCGGCGCGCCGCCAACGTTGAAGGCTACGAGCAACTTCTGGAGGACATGAAGACCTCCCTTGAATCCCGACTGCGGGAGCTACCCAGCCGCGTGGAAGTTCCGGCGTTGCTGGTAGACATATCGCAGGCCGGCCTCGCCGCGGGCCTTGAGTTTGAACTGTTCCGCCCAGGCACCCACGCGCGCCGCGACTTTTACGCCGAACTGCCCATCGAGCTGCGGGTGCGAGGCACTTACCACCAGTTCGGGCGCTTCATCAGCGACGTGGCCAACCTGCCACGGATCGTGACTCTGCATAATGTCAATATCGCTCGCGCCGGAGGGGATCAGTCATCGCAACTCACCATGAGTGCGACGGCTCGCACGTACTGGTACCTGGATGAAGATACGGAGGCGTCACGATGATACGGACAATGATGCCCCTGTTCCGCGAGTCCAAGGGTGCAGCCCTTGCGCTGACGCTGTTCGGTTCGGTACTGCTTGTCGGCTGCACGCAGGATACCAGCGATCTTCAGGCCTACATCGACCAGATCAATGCCAGACCGGCACCGGCGCTACCGCCGTTCGAGGAGCCGGAACCGGCGCCGACGCATCACTACCCCACCACGCTGGAGCGTGATCCATTCGATCGGCTGAGTTTCGCCCAGCGGGAAAGCACCGACGTGGCGGGGTCCGGTCCACGGCCTGATCCGAACCGCGCCAAGGAATCACTTGAGCAGTTCCCGCTGGACGCCCTGCGCATGGCCGGGCTACTGGAGGGGCAGGGTGAGCGCTGGGGGCTGGTACGCGACCCGCAGGGAGTGGTACATCGGGTAAAGGAAGGTAACTATGTGGGCCAGAATCACGGGCGGATAGTCAGCGTAACCGAGCAACGCATCGAAGTGGTGGAACTCGTGCGTACAGGAGAACGTTCCTGGACGGAACGAAACGCGGCACTGGCGACGAGAGAATGATTAGAGGGAGTCGATAACAATGACGATAAACGGATCCATGAACATGCGCGACGACGCCTCCTGGACAGCACCAGACCGAAGGCCTTGGGTGGTCACGGTGGCCGTAATGCTGTTGTCTCTCGTCTACACCGGCATTGCAAGCGCCGAGAGCTCGCTGCGGGAGATTACCTACGCGACGCTGCCGGGCAATCAGGTGCAGATCTCTCTGAAACTCGATGGCGAGCCCGAGACCCCCAGCAGTTTCACCATCGATGACCCCGCGCGCATCACCTTTGATTTCGCGAACACGCGAAACCGGCTGGCGGAACGCGCGCTCCCCATCGGCGTTGGCGTTGTGGAAGGCGTCAGTACCGCCGAGGCCGGAGGCCGTACGCGCGTTGTAGTGCAACTGGCCAGCATGCTCGCCTACGATACCGAGCTCGACGGCAACACCTTCAATATCTACCTCCGTGAGCGAGACGGGGACACGGCCCGCACCGCGCCTGACATGGCGCCCCGCACCGCCACGGCACCTTCGGCCGCGCGCGCGGGCACCGCGAGAACCGAGATCGAGGACATCGACTTCCGCCGCAGCGACGAAGGCACCGGGCGGGTACTGGTCGAGCTCACTGACGACCGCGCGCAGGTTGATCTGCTGCGGGATGGCAACCGCATTGTCGCCCGCTTCGAGAACGCCCGCGCCGCGGAGCGCTTTCAGCGCCGGCTGAATGTGGTCGACTTCGCCACCCCCGTTGAAACCATCGAGACTCGCCAGGACGGCAACGATGTACGCATGGTCATCTCGCCCACGGGCAATTACGACTATCTGGGTTATCAGAGCGGTAAGGTCTTCACCATCGAATTCACCCCGATTACGCCCGCGGAAGAAGAGCGCCGGGCACGCGAGGACCCGCAGTATACGGGTGAACGCCTGTCTCTGAATTTCCAGGACATCGAGATTCGCTCGGTGCTGCAGCTGATTGCCGATTTTACCGGTCTGAACGTTGTCGTAAGCGATTCCGTCACCGGCAACCTGACCCTGCGCCTGCAGAATGTACCCTGGGATCAGGCGCTGGATATCATCCTGCGTACCAAGGGTCTGGACAAGCGCATTGTTGATAACGTCATGCTGGTTGCGCCTGCCGAGGAGATCTCCGAGCGCGAACGCCTGGACCTGCAGGCTCGCCAGGAGATCGAGGAGTTGGCGCCGTTGCGCTCGGAATACTTCCAGGTGAACTATGCGAAGGCCAGTGAATTGGCGGAACTGCTGCGCTCCGGGGATACAACCTTGATGTCCGAGCGTGGCCATGTGACCCTCGACGACCGAACCAATACACTTATCATCCGCGATACGGATCGCAATCTTTCCGACATCCGTGCGCTGCTCAACCGACTCGACGTCCCGGTTCGGCAGGTGCTGATCGAATCGCGCATCGTCATCGCCAACGATGATTTCAGTCGCGAACTGGGTGTCCGCTTCGGTGCCAGCGGTCGTGGCGATGTCGGTGACAACGACGGCATTCAGGTAGGAGGTACGCGCCCCGGCGGCTTGTCACCCGGTACCACCGGTTTCGTCGTCGGCGGATCCGAAGGTATGCTGGTCGATCTGCCCGTGACTGGTGCGGCAGGCTCCGTGGGTCTTGCGGTCGGCCGCATCGGCGACCGCCTCCTGCAGCTCGAACTGTCGGCTCTGGAAAGCGAAGGCCGGGGTGAAATCGTCTCCAGCCCGCGCGTCATTACCGCCAACCAACGCACCGCCAGCATCAAGCAGGGTGTGGAGATCCCTTACCAGGAAGCCTCGGCCAGCGGCGCCACCAGCGTGTCGTTCCAGGAAGCTGTCCTGGCCCTGGACGTCACACCGCAAATCACGCCCGATGACCGTATCATCATGGACATCGAGGTCAGCAAGGACACGGTCGGAACCGTTTTCGGCGGCGTGCCCAGCATCGATACCCAGTCCGTGACGACCCAGGTACTGGTCGACAACGGCGAGACCGTGGTGCTTGGCGGAATTTATGAGCGCGATCGCCGCAACGTTGTGTCGCGGGTACCGTTTTTCGGTTCTCTACCGGGCATTGGATGGCTGTTCCGGACCAACCTTGACGTCGACAACAACAGCGAACTGCTGATTTTCGTCACGCCACGGATTCTGGAAGAAAGCCTGAGCTCATCCAGCGCCAACTAAGACGTGCCATACCGGCGACATTCCTGCGCAAGGGGGCCGCACCGCGGCCCTCTTGTATTTGGATAGTCGCTTGTATCTGCTTGCCCCCGCGATGTGTCAATGCAGATAACCTCTGAGACATGGCAATACGTTCGAGAAGGTTAGTAACCATGCAACACAGTCGTCTCTTTTTAATCGGCCCCATGGGCGCCGGAAAATCGACCATCGGCAAGCGGCTGGCGAAAACCCTTGGCCTGCGTTTTCTGGATAGCGACCGGGAGATAGAAGCCCACACCGGTGTCGACCTGCCGCGGATATTCGACATAGAGGGCGAGGCCGGTTTTCGTCGTCGGGAAGAGGATATGATCGAACAGCTGACGACACGCGATGGGATCGTACTGGCGACCGGCGGCGGTGCCGTCCTTGCGGAAAACAACCGCCTTGCGTTACGCAGTCGCGGCGTGGTGATCTATCTTCAAACTTCCGTGGCCGAACAATTGAGAAGGACCAGGCGCGACCGCCGCCGCCCCCTGCTCATGACCGATGACCCCGAGGCCCGCCTCAATCAACTGATGGAGCAGCGGGAGCCGCTCTACCGCGACACCGCCACCATAACCGTCAACACGGACGGCGGCGCCATTACCGCGGTGGTACAACAGATCGTCAACGAACTGAAACGACTGGACGCCGAACAGTGAGCATGGAAAAGACACTGACTGTCGAGCTGGGTGAGCGCGGCTACCCGATCCACGTGGGTTCCGGCCTGCTGCACAGACCGGAACTGATCCGCCCTCATCTGCGTAGTGATCGGATACTGGTGGTGACCAACACAACGGTCGCCCCCCTGTATCTGGAACCATTACGACAGACGCTACAGGGCCTTGCCGTGGAAAGCGTGGTTCTGCCGGACGGCGAACAGCACAAGACTCTGGACACCTGCCTGCGGGTTTACGACCGCCTGCTGGAAAAACGCTTCCACCGCCAGAGCACGTTGATCGCCCTGGGCGGCGGCGTGGTCGGAGACCTTGCCGGCTTTGTGGCCGCCACCTACCAGCGCGGTGTGAATTTCATCCAGATACCGACCACACTTCTGGCACAGGTGGATTCCTCGGTAGGCGGCAAGACCGGGGTCAATCACCCGCTGGGAAAGAACATGATCGGCGCGTTCCACCAGCCGCTCTGCGTACTGGCGGATACTGGCACCCTGCATACCCTGCCCGACCGGGAACTCACCGCCGGCCTGGCGGAAGTCATCAAGTACGGCCTTATCCGTGATGCCGGGTTCCTTGTCTGGCTGGAAGACAACATGGATGCCCTGCTGGCACGCGATGAAGCCGCTCTGACCCACGCCATCCTGGCTTCCTGCCGAATCAAGGCGGACGTCGTCGCCGCCGATGAACGGGAAACCGGCATCCGCGCCATACTCAACCTCGGTCACACCTTCGGGCACGCCATCGAAACCGCCACCGGCTACGGCACCTGGCTGCACGGAGAAGCAGTGGGTACCGGCATGCTCATGGCCGCCTGGATGTCGCGGCAGCTGGGCTGGTTGGACAACGACGACTACACCCGCGTGGAGAGCCTGATTCGGCGCGCGGGCCTGCCCGATCACCCCCCCGCCGGCATGGAGCCCGGGCGCTTCATGGAATTGATGGCAGTCGACAAAAAGGTGGAAAGCGGCCGCCTGCGGCTGGTCCTGCAACAGGGCATGGGCAATGCGGTGGTAACCGATGCGTTCGCCCCCGATGCCCTGACTCGCACACTGAACGCGTTCTCACGATGACTGCAAGCTGGGGCGACCAAGCCGGCACCGGCTCCTGGGCCGCGGCCCCCGAGCACTCACTCGGCCGGCGCCATCCGGAACCCTCGCCCACCTACCGCAGCGAGTTTCAGCGCGACCGGGATCGCATCATTCACAGCTCGGCGTTTCGCCGCCTGGAGTACAAGACCCAGGTGTTCGTCAATCACGAAGGGGACCTGTTTCGCACCCGACTCACTCATACCCTGGAGGTATGCCAGATCGCCCGGACCATCGCCCGGGCGCTGCGCCTGAACGAAGACCTCACCGAAGCCATCACGCTGGCACATGATCTGGGCCACACACCCTTCGGCCACGCCGGGCAGGATGCCCTGAATGCCTGCATGCGTGAGTACGGTGGCTTCGAGCACAATCTTCAGTCTCTGCGGGTGGTCGACAAACTGGAGCAGCGCTACGCCGAATTCGACGGGCTCAATCTCACATTCGAAACCAGAGAGGGTGTACTCAAGCACTGCTCCGCCGCCAACGCCCGCCGCCTGGGCGCTCTCGGCGAACGTTTCCTGCGCCGCCGCCAACCCGGCCTGGAGGCACAGCTTGCCAACCTTGCCGACGGCATCGCCTACAACAGCCATGACGTCGACGACGGCCTGCGTGCCGGCATGATCACCATCGAGCAACTGCAGCAGCTGGAATTTACCGGCAGATTGCTGGCGCGCGTACGCGGCCGCTATCCGGATCTGCCACAGCGCCGCATGATCTACGAGACCGTACGGCAGATGATCGGCGACCAGGTTGCCGACGTGATTCAACATTCCCGGAGCACCATTGCGGCATCGGCACCAGCGAGCATCGAGGAAGTACGCGCAATGCAAACCCCTCTGATCACCTTCAGCGAAGACATGCACCGCCAACACCAGGAGCTGAAGCAGTTTCTGTTTCAGGCCCTGTACCGTCACCACCGGGTCTACCGTATGGCCGAGAAAGCCAAGGGCACAGTCACCCGGCTGTTCGAGGCACTGTTCGACGATATCGCACTGATGCCACCCCAACAGCACGATAACGCCCGCCTGCTGGAGCAGCGGCACGGCGCCTCCGGCCGCGCCAGAGGCGTGGCCGACTACATCGCCGGCATGACCGACCGCTACGCCATCGATGAGTACGAGCGCCTGTTCAACCCCCGGCGTCTGACATAATAAAGGGCGGCTCCCTTCCGGAGGCGTCACGCAACAACGCTCTCCGGCATGTTTGAGCGAGCAGGGTTGAAACGCTATACTAGCCGGCCGTTCGTCTGGTGCGCGGTCCCGTTCACTGGAAGAGACGCCGCCTGAGATCCGGATGGAATCCGTACGGGGCGCCTCGAATACCCTCGGCTCAGCACCCTGCTGGCCCCGGTGCTGGCAGTGCGCCGCACCGCCGGGCCGCCAAGTTGCGCCGAACGGGAGGGAAGCGGAGCATCGTGCGAGGGCGAGCGCTTGAGGCCGACACAACATGCCGCGGACGCTGGAGACATTCACATCGTTACCGCCCGGCTCCGCTGGATTGAAAGCCTGTTGTCGCTATGCGATGGCAGGCTCTTGACAACCACCACGCAGAGGCTTTTCCCGTGAGATACGAGAATGCTGGTCGGCCGACTCTTTATCGGCCGAGCTTCGAGAAGGATAACTGCGGGTTCGGGCTTATTGCTCATATGGATGGGCAACCCAGCCACTGGGTCCTGGCGACCGCGATCGACTCGCTGGCGCGCCTGACGCACCGTGGCGCCGTTGCCGCCGATGGCAAAACCGGTGACGGCTGCGGCCTGCTGCTGAAAACGCCGGACGGCTTCCTGCGTGCCGTCGCGGCCGAGAACGGCTGGGACGTCGGCGAGCTCTATGCGGTGGGCCTGGTGTTCCTCAACACCGACGAGGCTCTGGCCGGGAAAGCCCGCAAGACCCTCGACCGTGCCCTTGAAGACCAAAGCCTCGACGTGATCGGCTGGCGCGTGGTGCCCACGGACCCCGAGGCGTGCGGTGCCGAGGCACTGGAGACGCTGCCGGTCATCGAACAGGTTTTCGTCAGCGCACCCACCGGCATGGAACAGACGGACTTCGAACGCAACCTCTTCA
The DNA here is from genome assembly GCA_040877625.1 of Aquisalimonadaceae bacterium. Classification (GTDB taxonomy): domain Bacteria; phylum Pseudomonadota; class Gammaproteobacteria; order Nitrococcales; family Aquisalimonadaceae; genus Methylonatrum. Next base: position 56,362 of record JBBDNK010000005.1, on the reverse strand, counting down.
TCGCCCGGCGCAAGGCCGAGAAGGCGATTGAGGACGCTGACAACACCTTTTACGTTTCCAGCCTGTCCAGCCAGGTACTGTCCTACAAGGGCCTGGTCATGCCGGCCAATCTGCCCGTGTTCTACCGGGACCTGCAGGATCAGCGCATCGAGACCTCCATCTGCGTGTTCCACCAGCGGTTCTCCACCAACACCTGGCCGGAATGGCGCCTCGCCCAACCGTTTCGCTATCTCGCTCACAATGGCGAAATCAATACCGTGCAGGGCAATCGCAACTGGGCAAACGCCCGTGCGGCGAAGTTCGCCACCCCGCTGATCCCGGACATGAGCGAGATTGCCCCGCTGGTAAACACCGAGGACTCCGACTCCTGCAGCCTGGACAATATGCTGGAAGTGCTGATGGCCGGCGGCATGGACATGTTCCGCGCCATGCGCCTGCTGATCCCGCCGGCATGGCAGAACGTCGACGGCATGGACGTCGACCTGCGCGCCTTCTATGAATACAACTCCATGCACGTGGAGCCCTGGGACGGCCCGGCGGGCATCGTGCTGACCGACGGCCGTCATGCCGGCTGCGTGCTTGACCGCAACGGCCTGCGTCCTGCGCGCTACGTCATCACCAGGGACCGCCACATCACGCTCGCTTCCGAGATCGGCGTGTATGACTACGCGCCGGAAGACGTGGTCACCAAGGGCCGCCTCAAGCCCGGCGAGATGCTCGCCGTGGACACGCACACCGGCGAGCTGCTGCTGCCGGGCGATGTCGACAATCGGCTGAAGCAGCGCCAGCCCTACAAGGCCTGGCTTAACAGCCACCTCCAGCGGCTGGAGTCCACCCTGGAAGAAACGGAACTGGAAGAAGACGGCACCCCCATCACGGAGGATCTGCTGCCCACGTACCAGAAGATGTTCAACGTCACCCTGGAAGAAAACGACGCCGTGGTGCGGGTCCTCGCCGAAGGCGGCCAGGAAGCCGTGGGCTCGATGGGCGACGATACCCCCCTTCCAGTGCTGTCGCGGCAGGAACGGGCGCTGTACGACTACTTCCGCCAGCAGTTTGCCCAGGTCACCAATCCGGCCATCGACCCACTGCGCGAGCAGATCGTGATGTCCCTGGAGACCTGCTTCGGGCGCGAACAGAACGTGTTCGAGGAAACCGAGAACCATGCCCGGCGGCTGGTGGTGGAATCGCCAGTGCTGTCACGGACCAAGTTCCTGCTGCTGCTGAACCAGGACGATCCGGCCTACGGCAATGAGGTAATCAGCCTGCAGTATCAGCCTGCGGACGGCCTCAAGGCGGCCATCGAAGCCGTCGCCGACAGGGCTGAGCAGGCCGTGCGCGACGGCAAGGTCATCATCGTGCTGTCCGACCGCGACATCGAGGAAGGCTGGCTGCCCATCCACGCCCTGCTGGCCACCGGTGCCGTGCATCATCGCCTGGTGAGCAAGGGCCTGCGCTGCGATGCCAATATCGTGGTGGAGACCGCGACTGCCCGCGATCCGCATCATTTCGCGGTGCTTGTCGGCTTCGGCGCCACCGCCATCTATCCGTATCTGGCCTACGCCACCATCCGCGGCATGCAGCGCTCCGGCGTGATCAAGAATGCGGCGGCGGACAAGCTGCGCACCAATTACCGCAAGGGCATCAACAAGGGGCTGTTCAAGATCCTGTCCAAGATGGGTATTTCCACCGTGGCCAGTTATCGCGGCGCGCAACTGTTCGAGATTGTCGGCCTGGCGGACGACGTGGTGGAACAGTGCTTCAACGGCGCCGTCAGCCGCGTCCAGGGCAGCCGTTTCGTGGACCTGGAGAACGACCAGAAGACCCTGGCCGACGAGGCCTGGTCCCGCCGCGCCGTGGTACGCAAGGGCGGCCTGCTGAAATACATCCACGAAGGCGAGTACCACGCCTACAACCCGGACGTGGTACGCACACTGCAGACCGCCGTTGAGACCAACGATTACCGTGTCTGGGGCGAATTCTGCGAACTGGTCAACAGCCGTCAGCCCGCCGTGCTGCGCGATTTGCTGAAGCTGAAGCTGGCCGACAAGCCGTTGGACATCGACGAGGTGGAGCCGATCGAATCGATCCTGCCGCGCTTCGATTCCGCCGGCATGTCCCTGGGCGCGCTGTCCCCGGAGGCGCACGAGTCCCTGGCCATCGCCATGAACCGCCTGGGCGGGCGCTCCAACTCCGGCGAGGGCGGTGAAGACGAAGCCCGCTACGGCAACGAGCGCATGTCCAAGATCAAGCAGGTGGCATCCGGCCGCTTCGGCGTGACACCGCATTACCTGGTCAATGCCGAAGTGTTGCAGATCAAGGTCGCACAAGGTGCGAAGCCCGGCGAGGGCGGCCAGCTGCCCGGCCACAAGGTCAACGAGATGATCGCCCGGCTGCGCTTCTCCAGCCCGGGGGTGGCACTGATCTCACCGCCGCCGCACCACGACATCTACTCCATCGAGGATCTGGCGCAGCTCATCTTCGACCTCAAGCAGGTCAACCCGGAAGCGCTGGTTTCGGTGAAACTGGTCTCCGTGGCCGGCGTCGGCACCATTGCCGCCGGCGTCGCCAAGGCCTACGCGGACCTCATAACCATTGCCGGCTATGATGGCGGCACCGGCGCCAGCCCGTTGACCTCGGTCAAGTACGCCGGCGCGCCCTGGGAACTCGGGCTGGTGGAAACCCATCATGCGCTGCGCGCGAATGATCTGCGGGACAAGGTCCGGGTGCAGGCCGACGGCGGCATGAAGACCGGCCTGGACGTCATCAAGGCGGCCATACTGGGCGCCGAGAGCTTCGGCTTCGGCACCGCGCCGATGATCGCCATGGGCTGCAAGTACCTGCGTATCTGCCATCTGAACAACTGCGCCACCGGCGTCGCGACTCAGCAGAAGGTGCTGCGCCTGAAGCACTTCATCGGCACCCCGGAGAAGGTGGCGAATTACTTCAAGTTCGTGGCCAGGGAAACCCGTGAATGGCTGGCCAGGCTGGGCGTGAAGAGCCTGGAGGATCTGATCGGCCGCACCGATCTGCTGGAGATTCTGCCCGGCGAGACCGAGAAGCAGCGGCAGTTGGATCTCCGCCCGCTGCTGTCCGACGGCGGTGTGCCCGAAAGCAAGCCGCGGTTCTGCCTCAAACCCCGCAATGAACCGTTCGACAAGGGTGAACTGGCCGAACAGATGGTGCGCGACTGCCTGCCCGCCATCGAAGCCAGACGCGGCGGCAAATTCGCTTATCAGGTAAAGAATTTCAACCGCTCGATCGGTGCCCGGTTGTCCGGGGAGATTGCCAGGAGGCACGGAAATTACGGCATGGCCGACCATCCCCTGGTGCTGCGCCTGGAAGGCAGCGTCGGCCAGAGCTTCGGCGTCTGGAACGCGGCCGGCCTGCACATGCACCTGGAAGGCGACGCCAACGACTACGTGGGCAAGGGCATGGCTGGCGGCAAGCTGGTCATCTACCCGCCCGCGAACAGCGGCTTCCGGTCGAAAGACACCACCATCATGGGCAACACCTGCCTGTACGGTGCTACCGGCGGCAAGCTGTTCGCCGCCGGTCAGGCCGGTGAACGGTTTGCCGTGCGCAACTCCGGCGCCCACGCGGTCGTGGAAGGTGTTGGCGACCACGGCTGCGAGTACATGACCGGCGGTGTGGTCTGCGTGCTTGGCGAGACCGGCCTGAACTTCGGTGCCGGCATGACCGGCGGCTTCGCATTCGTACTGGATCTCGACAACGAGTTCGTGGACCGATACAACCACGAACTGATCGACATACACCGCGTACGTTCGGAGTCCATGGAAGCGCACCGCAACTATCTGCAGGCAATGATTCGCGAATATGTGAACGAAACCGGAAGCGCCTGGGGACAGGAAATTCTGGACAACTTCCGCGATTATCTGCGCCGCTTCTGGCTGGTGAAGCCGAAAGCCACGGATCTGCAGAGCATCCTGGAGACGCTACGGGCCGCGGCCTGATCCGGACGGACCGGTGCGACCCGCGAGGTCGCGCCGCCTCCAGAACCCTGCGCCGGCCGTATGCCGACGCGAGCAGAGTGCTGACAAAAACGCATGGGTAACAATTTTCAATTCATCGAAGTCCCGAGGCAGGATCCGGAGAAAGAACCGGTTCAGGTCCGCATTCAGAAGTCGGGCGAGATCTACGGCACGTTCGACAAGGAAACCGCCGCCGCACAGGGGGATCGCTGCCTGGACTGCGGCAATCCTTATTGCGAGTGGAAATGCCCGGTGCATAACTACATTCCCAACTGGCTGAAGCTGGTTGCGGAAGGCAATCTGTTCGAGGCTGCCGAGTTGTCTCACCGCACCAACTCCCTGCCCGAAGTCTGTGGGCGGGTGTGTCCCCAGGACCGCCTCTGCGAAGGCGCCTGCACGCTGAATGACGGCTTCGGCGCGGTGACCATCGGCTCCATTGAGCGCTATATCACCGACGAGGCCTTCAAGGCCGGTTGGCGCCCGGACCTCTCCGGCGTCACCGACACCGGCAAGCGTGTCGCGGTGGTCGGTGCCGGCCCTGCCGGCATCGGTGCGGCCGACATCCTGGCGCGCAACGGCGTCAAACCGGTGGTGTTTGATAAATACCCCGAAATTGGCGGCCTGCTGACGTTCGGCATCCCGCCATTCAAGCTGGAAAAACACATTGTCCGCACCCGCAGGGAAGTTCTCGAAGGCATGGGCGTGGAATTCCGCCTCGGTGTCACCATCGGCGAGGATATTCCCTTCCAGCAGCTGCTGGACGAATTCGACGCCGTGTTCCTTGGCATGGGCACTTACACCTACATGCGTGGCGGTTTTCCCGGCGAAGAGCTCGACGGCGTGCACGAAGCCCTGCCGTACCTGGTCTCCAACATCAATCGCGAACTCGGCTACGAGAAATCCCCGGCGGACTTCGTGGACATGCAGGGCAAGCAGGTGGTGGTGCTTGGCGGCGGCGATACCGCAATGGACTGCAACCGCACTGCCATTCGTCAGGGCGCCACGCGCGTGACCTGCGCCTACCGCCGTGACGAGGAAAACATGCCCGGTTCGCGCCGCGAGGTGATGAACGCCAAGGAAGAGGGTGTACGCTTTCTCTGGAACAGACAGCCGGTGGAAATTGTCGGCAATTCTCGCGTGGAGGGCGTCAAGGTCGTCACCACGCAGCTCGGCGAGCCCGATGAACGCGGCCGCCGCCGGCCGGAAGCCGTACCCGGCACCGAGGAAATCATTCCGGCCGACCGGGTCATCATCGCGTTCGGTTTCCGCCCCAGTCCGGCGCAATGGTTCGAGCAGCATGACATCGCCACCGACGAACGCGACCGCGTCAGCATCAGCAAGGACAAACAGCGCTTTGGTCAGACCGGTAACCCGAAGGTGTTCTCCGGCGGCGACATGGTGCGCGGCTCCGACCTGGTGGTGACTGCCGTGTACGAAGGCCGCGAGGCCGCCAAGGGCATATTGAACTATCTGGGAGTATGACAACCGACCAATTACCGGATAAGCAATTGGTGTATAGAATGCGGTTTCGGAAAAAGTCCCGTTCAGCCGGAGCCGTATCTTGAATTCACGATCCCAACGCCGCTCGGACGCACACATTCGCAGACACTCACTTCCAAGGTTCGGAGCAGCTTCCGTGACAACGACCGCCTCCCTGCAGAATGATCTCCTGATCCGCGCGCTGCTGCGTCAGCCCGTCGAACGCACGCCGGTCTGGATGATGCGCCAGGCAGGACGGTATCTACCCGAGTACCGTGCCAGCCGCAAGCGGGCCGGCAACTTTCTCAGCCTGTGCCAAAGCCCGGAACTGGCCTGCGAAGTCACCATGCAGCCCCTCGACCGCTTCCCCCTGGACGCCGCCATTCTGTTCTCCGACATTCTCACCATTCCTCATGCCATGGGACTCGGCCTGTATTTCGCCGAAGGCGAAGGGCCGAAGTTCGAGCGCCCGCTGCGAGACGAAGCCGCGGTAAAGGCGCTCGGCGTACCGGACCCGGAGCAGGAGCTCGCCTATGTGACCACGGCATTGCGCCTGATTCGCCGGGATCTGGACGGCAAGGTGCCGCTGATCGGCTTCACCGGCAGCCCGTGGACACTGGCCACCTATATGATCGAAGGCGGTTCGAGCAAGAACTTCGCCCACAGCAAGGAGATGCTGTATGCGCGCCCCGAGCTGATGCACCATCTGCTGGACGTTCTGGCGCGGTCCGTTATCGCCTATCTCAACGCGCAGATCGCTGCCGGCGCCCAGGCGCTGATGATTTTCGACACCTGGGGCGGCATACTCACGCCCGCTACTTATCGGGATTTCTCCTTGCGCTATACGCGCCAGATCATCGCAAACCTGACCAGAAGCCCCGAAGGACTCGAGGTGCCGGTCGTGTTTTTCACCAAGAACGGCGGTGCCTGGCTGGAAGACATGGCGGATACTGGTGCGCACGGGCTGGGCATAGACTGGACGCAGGATCTCGGTGACGCCCGCCGCCGGGTCGGCGACAAGGTCGCCCTCCAGGGCAATCTCGACCCTGCCGTGCTGTACGCCTCACCACCGATCATCCGCAACCAGGTATCCCAGGTTCTGGAGAGTTACGGCCATGGCAGCGGTCACGTGTTCAATCTCGGCCATGGCATACACCCGGAGGTGCATCCCGACCATGCCGCGGCCATGATTGCAGCAGTCCATGAGCTAAGCCCGCGGTACCACGCCTAGGGAGCCCCATGTGAATACATCAGAGGCTCCCTAGCATGAGCACAGGTACTCTGGGTGGGAATCGCCGAATGACCGCAGGGAGCAGCTCATGACCGGACAGCGCAGAAAGATCCGTACCCTATCGGCAGGGGTAGTCGTGGTCCGAGAGGTCCGGTCGGAATGGCAATGCCTGCTGTTGCGGGCTTTTCAATACTGGGATTCCCCCAAGGGCCAGGTGGAAGCCGGCGAAACGCCACTTCAAGGTGCGCTGCGGGAAGTGGAGGAAGAAACCGGTCTTCCGGCAACGGCGCTGGATTTTTTCCGCGGCCATGACTTTGTGGAAACCGGGCCCTATGCCCATGGCAAGGTGGCCCGCTACTATCTGGCACGTACCGACAGCGAGCGTGTGGTTCTCGGCATCAGCCCTGAAACCGGCAAACCCGAGCATCAGGAATACCGGTGGGTCGACTTCACGACGGCCCACAGACTTGCGTCTCCCAGAGTGCGGCGCGTGCTGGACTGGGCCGAAAAGCGGCTCGATCCTGAACAGGCAGGGCCGCTGGAAACCGACGACTCGCGGAAAACCTCTAACTGAGCGCGCCCCCGCAGGAGCTGCCCTGCCCGGCGGTACAGCCGTAACAGTGATTCGCCACTGCAATCGGCGCCCCCTTCAGTTCAAAGTCCAGCAGCTCGCTGATATGCGTGCGCGCCTTGCCCGCGCCCTTTAACGGCAACTCCAGCATCTGATTGAAGTCGCAGTCGAACACCTGGCCCTGCCAATCCACGCTGATCAGGTTCCGGCACATGACATTGGCCAGGTTCTCCTTGCGGTGTGCCGCCTTCAGCGTCTCCATATAATCGCTGAACTCGCCCCTGGAGACGAGCAGGCTGCCGAAACGCTGAATGGGCATATTGGCCAGCGTGAACAGGCTGTTGAACTCAATGCCGTGCTCATCCCGCAGGTGCTGTTTGTAGTCCAGCTCCAGTTGCGCCTGGGGCGGCGGCAGGGCCGGCCCCAGCGGGTTGTAGACGAGGTTGAGCTCCAGCCCCGTTCCCGCCTTGCCGTAACCGAGGTCATTGAGCTTGCGCAGCGCGGTGATGCTTCGCTCGAATACGCCCTTGCCGCGCTGGGTGTCGACGTTCTGCTCGGAATAGCACGGCAGCGATGCCACCAGTTGCACGCGGTTGGCCGCCATAAAGGCCGGCACCCAGTCGTACCCCGGCTCCTCGATGATGGTGGGATTGCAGCGATCCATGACCTGCACGCCCAGGGCGACGGCCTGCTCCACCAGATAGCGGAAGTGCGGGTTCATTTCCGGCGAGCCGCCGGTAATGTCCAGTGTGCGGATATCGCGCGCCTTCAGAAAGCGGATGAGGATTTCGATGGTCTCGAGGCGCATCAGTTCCTTGCGCTTCGGCCCCGCGGACACATGGCAATGCACGCAGGCCAGGTTGCACAGGTAACCCAGATTGACCTGCAGTGTATCGAGTACGCCGCGCCGGATAGCCGGAAAATCGGCGGGTTGTAATCGCGGTAACATCGCGTGCATGGACTAACATCTCCGGGGTGGCACGGCCGACAACCAGAACAGTGTCTCCTTAAGGAACATTATCATGGCGGGGCGCAGTGCGGACCATACGTAAAACCCGCTACGCGATACTGTTCCCATTCTCAACCACGTTGGGCGCATCACGTTATCCGTGCATAATTGCACGGCTACTATCAACGGGAGACGGCGCGTGAGCAGGTCCACGACAATTGGTTACTTTCCAGGCACCCGCATGCGCCGCATGCGCCGCGACGCCTTCTCGCGGCGGCTGATGTGCGAGAACCGGCTGAGCACCGATGATCTCATCTATCCCATGTTTGTGCTCGATGGCGACAACCGCCGGGAGGCGGTTGCATCCATGCCCGACGTGGAACGCTTGAGCGTCGACCTGTTGCTCGAAGAGCTGGAATCCGTGGTTGCCCTGGGCATACCCGCCATCGCCCTGTTCCCGGTAGTCCCCCAGGACCGCAAGACCGACGATGCACGCGAGGCCTGGAACCCGGACGGCCTGGTGCCCGTCACCGTCCGTGCGATAAAGGAAACCTTTCCCGAGCTCGGCGTGATCACCGACGTCGCACTCGACCCCTACACGCGACATGGCCAGGACGGGCTTATCGACGATACCGGGTACGTGCTCAACGACGCCACTGTCGACGTGCTGGTCCGGCAGGCCCTGGTCCATGCCGAGGCGGGGGCCGACGTCGTAGCGCCCTCGGACATGATGGACGGCCGTATCGGCGCCATCCGCGAAGCCCTGGAGGCGTCCGACTATCACAACGTGCGCATACTTGCCTATGCAGCCAAGTATGCCTCCAGCTATTACGGCCCGTTCCGGGACGCCGTCGGGTCCGCCGGCAATCTTGGCGGCGGCGGCAAGCACAGCTACCAGATGGATCCTGCCAACAGCGACGAGGCGCTGCGCGAAGTGGCACTGGACCTCGAGGAAGGCGCCGACATGATCATGGTAAAACCCGCCCTGCCCTATCTGGATATCATTCAACGCGTGAAGGAACAGTTCGGCGCTCCCACCTTCGCCTACCAGGTCAGCGGCGAGTACGCGATGCTCATGGCCGCCGCGCGCAACGGCTGGCTCGACGAGCGCGCCTGCGCCCTCGAGGCACTCACCGCCATGAAGCGCGCCGGAGCCGACGGCGTACTGACTTATTTCGCCAGGAAGGCCGCACTGTGGATGAGGGAGGCCGCAGGGGGATAGCCTGACGGCCCTGGTTTCACCTATACTCCGCGCCTCTGTTACAGTTCCGTGACATTTTCATGACGATACATACATGATCAGCAAGAGCTACTTCTCGGGAATCTTCGGCCATTCGCCCATCAAGCCGCTGCAGGAGCACATCACCAAGGCGGTGGAGTGCGCGGAGCAGCTTGTGCCTCTGTTCGAGGCCGTTGCCAAAGCGGATTTCGAAGCCGTGGAAGCTGTACAGCAACAGGCATCGAAACTCGAAGACGAAGCCGACACCATGAAGAAGGAACTGCGCATGCACCTGCCGCGCACGCTGTTCCTGCCCGTGGATCGGCGCGATTTGCTGGAACTGCTGCGCCTGCAGGACAACATTGCAAATACCGCCAAGGACGTCTGCGGACTGGTGCTGGGCAGACAAATGACACTGCCGGACGATCTGGTCGAGCCCTTCATGGGCTATGTACAGCGTTCCGTGGATGCCGCCCGACAGGCCAAGAAAACCGTGGAAGAACTCGATGAACTGGTGGAAACCGGGTTTCGGGGCTCCGAGATTGATGTTGTGCATGACATGCTCGATGAACTCGACCGCATCGAGAAGGACACCGACAACATACAGATCCGGTTGCGCCGGACGCTGCGCAAACAGGAAAAGGACCTTCCCCCGGTCGATGTGATGTTTCTCTACAAGATCATCGAACTGGTGGGCAAGCTGGCGGACATCGCCCAACGCGTAGGTTCGCGCCTGCAGATGATGCTCGCCAAGTAAAAAGCAGGGTTCCGCGGGGGAGTTTGATGGAATACGGCCTGATCTATCTGATCCTGGCAGGGGTATTCGGCCTGTTCATGGCCTGGGGCATCGGTGCCAACGACGTGGCCAATGCCATGGCCACCTCCGTGGGTTCCCGGGTACTGACCATCAAGCAGGCAGTGCTGGTGGCCGCGGTATTCGAGTTTGCCGGGGCGGTACTGGCCGGTGGCGAGGTAACCTCCACGATCCGCAGCGGTATCATCGATTCCGGCCTGCTCGTGGACCAGCCGGACATGCTTGTATTCGGCATGCTGGCCGCGCTGCTGGCCGCCGGAACGTGGCTACTGCTGGCGTCCGCCATGGGCTGGCCGGTTTCCACCACGCACTCCATCATCGGCGCCATCGTCGGCTTTGCAATTGCCGGAATCGGCTGGAACGCCGTGAAATGGCCGATGATCGGCACCATCGCCATGAGCTGGGTGATCTCGCCCCTGCTCGCCGGCGTTGTTGCGTACTTGATCTTCCGTTCCGTACAGATGCTGATCCTGGACCGGCGCGACCCCTTCACCAACGCGCGCCGCTACGTGCCCATCTATATCTTCTTCGCCGGTTTCGTGATTTCCCTGATGACCATGCTCAAGGGTCTGAAGCATATCGGCCTGGACCTCACCACCACCGAAAGCTACGCCCTCGCTTTCGCCATCGGTACCGTGCTCGGCATCAGCGGCAAACTGATCATCAACCGCATTCCCGTAGACCCCCGCCTGGATCGCGAATTTCACTTTGCCAACGTCGAACGGATCTTCGGCGTGCTGATGATCGTTACGGCCTGTGCCATGGCGTTTGCTCATGGTTCCAATGACGTCGCCAATGCCATCGGCCCGGTCGCCGCCGTGGTCAGCGTGGTCCAGAGTGGTGGCGAAGTGGCAAGCCGGTCACCGCTGGCGCTCTGGGTGCTGATGCTCGGCGCGGTCGGCATCGTGCTTGGCCTGCTGATGCTGGGCCATCGGGTCATCGCCACGGTGGGCAAGGAAATCACCCAGCTCACACCCAGCCGCGGCTTTGCCTGTGAATTGGCGGCGGCCAGCACGGTGGTGCTGGCTTCGGGCACCGGCTTGCCGGTATCCACCACGCACACGCTGGTCGGCGCGGTTCTGGGCGTCGGCCTGGCGCGCGGTATTGCCGCCCTGAACCTGTCTGTGGTCCGCAGTATTTTCATGTCGTGGATCATCACCCTGCCGGCCGGTGGCATTCTCGCCATCGTGTTCTTCCAGATTCTGCTGATGATCTTCGGCTGACAAACCGCGAGCGGGGCCTTGCCCCCCAGGCTGATCGCTACCATCATTGATCCACAAGTCCGTCGCGGAGCCGCCATGACCGACCGTTATGCCGTATTCGGCAACCCCGTTGCGCACAGCCAGTCCCCCTGGATCCACACACGTTTCGCCGAACTGACTGGACAGGACTTGCGTTACGACCGCATGGAGGCGCCTGTCGGTGGCTTCGATCAGGCACTGCGGGCATTTGTAGCCGACGGTGGACGCGGCCTGAACGTAACCGTGCCATTCAAGCAGGACGCATGGCACGCGGTCGACCAACGCAGCCAACGGGCAACCCGGGCCGGCGCCGTGAATACCATCGTCGTGACGGAAGGCGACAAACTGTTCGGGGACAACACCGACGGGGTCGGGTTACTCCGTGATTTGCGAGACAACCACGGGCTCGCTGTTACCGGCTCCCGGGTCCTCTTGCTTGGCGCCGGCGGCGCCGTCCGCGGCGTACTCGAACCACTGACGAAGGCCGCACCCGCCGGGTTGGTCATTGCCAATCGCACGGTCGAACGCGCGCAGGCACTGCTGCCGCTGTGCGGGGATATACCCACTGCCGCCTGCGGCTTCGCCGAACTGGCGCGCATGGAACCCTTCGATCTGGTCATCAATGGCACATCCGCCGGGCTCAGCGGCAGCATGCCCGACCTTCCGCCGGCTCTGTTCACGGAAGGCGCCGCCGCCTACGACATGGTCTACGGCGCGACGCGCACCGTATTCATGGGATGGAGCCGGAACGCGGGCGCGGAAACGGTACTGGATGGCCTGGGCATGCTCGTGGAGCAGGCGGCGGAATCGTTTCTACTCTGGCGCGGTGTGCGGCCCGAAACAAGTGGCGTCATTACGGCATTGCGAGAGAAGCTGACCCAAGGGTGAATGGTGGCTTGAGGTATACCCGTGGCCGATAGTGAACTCATCAGGGCGCACCACCGTCTCGTCGAGGCCCTGCTCAGCCCGTCTTGCTATCCGCATCCCGTAGACGCCGTTCAGCGCCTCGAAACACACATCTCTACCCTGCTGCTGGCAGGTGATTACGCCTACAAGCTGAAGAAGCCGCTGAATCTGGGCTTCCTGGATTTTACCAGTGCGGCCCGGCGCGAAGCCTGCTGTCAGGAAGAACTGCGCCTCAACGGACGGTTCGCGCCGGAGCTGTATCTCGGCGTATCCGAGATCACGGGTACGCCGGACGCACCGCATGTCGACGGTGCCGGCGAGGTCCTCGACCATGCCGTGCGCATGCGCCGCTTTCCTCAGGAGCATCGGCTCGACCGCGTCCTGGAGCGGGGCGATTTACGCCCCGATCAGGTCGATATCCTCGCCGACGATATCGCCGCGTTTCACCTGTCGATGCAGGCGTCAGGCCCGCCGCCATCGCCCATGGACAGCGTCGATGGTCAGCTACAGCCGATCCTCGAGAACCTGACGCAGCTCGACACGCTGCTGCACGAGCGCGGCGTCAGAACGCGTATGGCGACTATCGCGCTGTGGACACGAGCCGCTGCCGACGCACTTCGGCCGCTCATGCGGCAGCGCGTGGAACAAGGGTTCATTCGCGAGTGCCATGGTGACCTGCACCTGGAAAATATCGTGCTGCTGACTGACCGGCCCGTACCCTTCGACGGTATCGAGTTTTCCGCCGGACTGCGCTGGATAGACGTCATCAACGAGCTGGCTTTTCTGTGCATGGATCTGGTTCATCGCCGGCGAGGGGATTATTCCGCCCGCCTGCTCAGCCGCTACCTGGATGCCACCGACGACCACAACGGCGTTGCCTTGCTGCGCTTTTACCAGGTATACCGGGCCCTGGTGAGGGCGAAGATTCAGGCTCTGCACCTGGCGGAGGGCAGCCTACCGACCGCGCAACGCACGCAGATCGCGCACGCGCGTGACGACTATCTCGCGCTTGCCGAGCATTTGACCATCCCGCCGCCGCCATCGCTGACCATCACCTGCGGTCTGGCCGGTAGCGGCAAATCGACCGCGGCTCTCGCCCTGGTGGAGCGCACCGGCGCCATCCGCCTGCGCTCGGACGTGCAGCGCAAGCGACTGCGGGGCCTGAAGCCGCTGGCCAGAAGCGGATCGGCCATCGGCGGCGGAATCTACACGGAAGCAAGCTCCCATGCCACTTATCAGAAGCTTGCGGAACTCGCCGATAGTCTATTGACCGCTGGCTGGCCGGTGGTGGTGGACGCCGCATTCCTGAAACGCTGGCAACGCCGCCTGTTCCGGGACATTGCCGCCCGGCAGCAGTGCGCCTTTCAGTTGCTCTACTGCGAGGCCCCGGTCGCCGAGCTGCGCCAGCGAATTCGCCGGCGCGCTGACGAAGGTGAGGATCCGTCCGAGGCCGACACCACGGTTCTCAATCACCAGATAACGGAATTCGAGCCTCCCGACCGCGAAGAATCCGCCTTCCTCCTCCGGCCTGCAACCGGCGGACAACCCTGACGCCACCTGCTACGCTTTTTATATGAATAATCGCGTTCCGCGAAAAAATCCGGCGTCACGCTCCGGGGCACAACAGGGCAGGCCGCAGAAACGCTGTGGAGGATATCCCATGAATCAGCATCGCCATGGCGAAAAGGGCGCCATCCCCTTTCGCTCCGGCCGTTACTTCTGCATCAACGGCCAGTGGTTCTTCACACATCGCTTCAACAAGCTGGAAGGACCCTTTCCGGACCAGGACAGCGCCGAGCTGGCCTGCCAGCGGTTTCTGGAGGAATTGAGGCGCGAGCTGCAGCATTGAACCCTGAATGCGTCCAGCGGCGGAATCATCGAACCAAGGATTGATTTACCCTGCGTCCGAACCGTGCACGAAAACCACTGGCACTGCTGGGGTACAGGGTGTTCACCAGCCCGGAAAACCTCTGGTTCAATAGCGCTTTCTTCCTGTTTCTGCTTGCCTACGCAGGCGGCATTCTCATGCTGCTGGTGCGGCGCCGGGAAGAGCCACCGTTCATGGCGCTGATCGTGCTGCACGCGATGACAGCCATCGTCGCCTTTCTCGTCCTGCTGGGCGGGCTCGGCAGCACCATTCAGTAACAGGCCGACATCGCTTCCGCGCGGTCACAGGCCCTCGGCACCTCAGACCACATGTACCAGCCCCGACTGGCTTGCATGATCAGGGAAGACCATGTAAGTTTCCGATACGCTGACCGATCGATCGGTCTACTTCTTACGGAGACGCCCGCATGCCTGATCATGCCACTGCCGGATCCGCTCCGGCGAAAACCGAAGCAGCCCGGCGAATCCTCCTGGCCGCACGCATCCTGTTCGCGCAGCGGGGCTACGAGGGTGTTTCCATTCGGGATGTTGCCGAGCGGGCCAAGGCCAGCAAAGCCAATGTGTTTCATCATTTCGTGAACAAGCTCGGCCTGTACCGGGCGGTTCTCGATGACAGTTCCACAGGCTTCCATCAAGTGCGAAACGAACTGCGCGACAGCGACTCTCCCATCCACGATCGGCTGGAGACGTTCGCCCGCAACAATCTGCGCACCATGCTCGATGATCCGCACAGCGTGGACCTGTTTCTGCGCCTGATGATGGGCAACACCGATAACACGCAGCGCACCATGGCCGAGGAGACTGTGCTGAAAGGCCTGCGAGGCCTGATTGACAGCTTTGAGGCCATGCGCCGGGACGGATGCCTTGCCCGGGACACTGATCCGACGGTGCTGGCATTGACCATCCTGGGCACCAATTTCATGTTCTTCCGGCTGCGCGGGCTGATGGATCAGCTCTGTGAGCACCACTCCGGATCAAACCCCGATGCCTTCAGCCACTCCCTGGTCGAACTGCTGTATCCGACGGCCACATCGGCCGATGATTCGACCATTACGCGATAACGTACAGACGACGAACCTCATTCACCCCTGCTCGGAACACTGTCTATGGCCATACAGTTCAGACGCCTTGCTTTTCTGCTGATGAGCAGCCTGCTGCTGGCGGCCTGCGATGGCGGCGGCAACGGCGAAGCCACGGCTGAAGCGGGGGGACCTCCAGGCGCGCTGATCTCAATCCATACCGCGGATACACGGACCGTGGAGATTGTGCAGCGGACCATCGGCCGGATCACATCCAGGACCTCTCCATCGCTGGCTGCCGAGGTCAGCGGGCGCATCATCGACATCCAGGTGGACACCGGCGACCGCGTCTCCCGCGGCGATCTGCTGCTGACGATCGACCCCGAGCCCTATGAACTCGCCCAGGCATCGGCGCGCACGGACATCCGGCGACTGGACGTGACTATTCGCAACCTTGAGCGGGAACTGGCCAGGAACAGGGAGCTTCTGGAAGACGACTACGTCCCCCAGTCGGCGGTCGATGACATCACGGCAGAAATTGCATCGTTACGCGAGCAGCAGGCATCGGCGCGGATACGCCTTGAGCAGGCCGAGCTGGATCTTCGCAACACCCGAGTAACCGCGCCGGTGGACGGCGAAATTGATCAGCGGCATGTCTCCAGAGGTGATTACACCAGCCCTGGCGAACCGCTGTTCCGGCTGGTCAGTCAGGACCTCCTGCGGATTCTGCTGCCTTACCCAGAGACCGTGGCGGCCAGCCTGGAGACGGGCCAGCCGGTACGGCTGAGTTCCCCCCTTGCCAGCGACAACCACGTTGAAAGTACCATTGCCGAACTCAGGCCCTCGCTGTCCGGCTCCAGCCGCGCCGTGGAGGCCATCGTCAACGTCAATAACCCGGGCGGATGGCGTCAGGGCGGCAGCGTCACCGCCGACGTCGTGGTGCAGACACGGGACAGCGTGACCGTGCCGAATATTGCCCTGGTACAGCGGCCCGCGGGCGAATTGGTCTACGTCATCGACGACGATACCGCCCACGCACGCAGCGTGGAGGTAGGCTCACGCGGCAGTGAAACCAGCGAAATTCTCTCCGGCCTGGAGGATGGCGAAGTCATTGCCGTCGACGGTGCCGGATTCCTCTCGGACGGTGCCACTGTCCGCACCAGCGAAGGCGAGAACTGAACCATGACGCTGCCCGAGTTATCAATCCGGCGATACGTCATGGCCGTCATGCTAAGCGCGGTGCTTGTACTGTTCGGGGTCATCGGCTATCAGCAGGTTGGTACCGATCGCATCCCGAATATCGACTTCCCCGTGGTCACCGTCGTGGTGGCACAACCGGGTGCCGACCCGGAGATTATCGACGCCTCGATCACCTCGGTGGTGGAGCGCGCCGTCAACACGGTACCGGGTATTGACTCGATCCAGTCCACGTCCAGCCCAGGCACCGCCTCGGTGGTGATCACGTTCGATCTCAACAAGGATGTGGATATCGCCTTCAACGAGGTTCAGGCCAAGGTCAATGAAGTCCGCCAGCAATTGCCGGCTGATGCGGAAGACCCGGTCATCCAGAAGGTGGCCACCGACGCCCAGGCCATCATGTGGCTGAGCCTGCAGGGTGATCGCACACTGCAGCAGCTCGGCGTTTACGCCCGTAACACCATCCGCACGCAGCTGGAAAATATCGACGGCGTCGGTGAGATCATGATCGGCGGCGGCCTGGAGCGGAATATCCGCGTTGAAGTGGACCCGGACCGCCTGGCGGCATTCAACCTCACCGTGCAGGATCTCCTCAACGCCTTCGAAACCGAACATTTCCAGCTTCCGGGCGGCTTTCTGGTATCGGGACAAAGCGAACGGCTGATCAAGCTGGACCTTGAGTACCATCAGCCGCAGGCGCTGGAAGACATGATCATCGCATCGGACAACGGCGCGCTGATCCGCGTCAGGGACGTGGCCGAGGTGGTGGACGGACTCGAGGACCCGCGGGCACTGGCGCGCTTCAATGGCGAGCCGACCGTCGGGCTCGGTATCGTCAAGGTTTCCGGCAGTAACACCGTCGCGATTATTGACGAGGTCACGCGGCGAGTCGACGAGGAAATCCGCCCACAACTGCCACCGGGGCTGGAACTGAACGTCGCGTCGGACCAGTCCACGTTCATCCTGGCCATGATCGAAAGCCTGTACGTGACCATCGCGCTGGGCATGCTGTTCGCGGCCATGGTGCTCTGGCTGTTCCTGAAGAACCTGCGCTCCACCCTGATCGTGGTGCTGTCCATCCCCATCTCGCTGGCGGCCATCATTGCCGCGATCTATTTCTTCGGTTACACACTCAACGCGCTGACCATGCTCGCCATGCTGCTGTTGATCGGCGTGGTGGTGGACGATGCGATCGTCGTGCTCGAAAACATCTTCCGACATCGGGAGGAAGGTATCGATGACCCCGTGGAGGGCGCCATCGTCGGCTCCAACGAGGTGTTCTTCGCAATCATCGCCACCACCCTGGCACTGATCGCCATATTCTTGCCGGTGCTGTTCATGGGCGGCATCATCGGCCGCTTCTTCGAATCCTTCGCCGTGGTGGTGGCCCTGGGCGTGCTGGCTTCCAGCCTGGTGGCCCTGACGCTCACCCCGATGCTGTGCTCCCGCTTCCTTGCCGTGCCAAAGCAGCACGGCAAGATATACAACCTGCTGGAGAGGGCTTTTCGCGCCATGGAAAGCGGGTATCGCCGGCTGCTGGCCGTGGTGCTACGGTTCCGTTGGCTGACCCTTGGTGCGGTGGCCCTGGTGACAGTCCTGGCCGGCAGTCTGATGGGGAGTCTGGGCGGAGAATTCTCACCGGAGGAAGATGAAGGGCAGTTTCTGGTGAGCTTTCAAACGCCCCTTGGCTCAAGCATCGAGTACACCGACGGCAAACTTGCCCAGCTGGAGCAAGCGCTGAGCGAGCAGGACGGCATTCGCAGCTATTTCACCGCCATCGGTCTCGGTCAGCAAGGTCAGGTGAATCAGGGTATCTCGTTTGTCCGCCTGGATCCCCGGGGCGAACGTGATATCAGCCAGCAGGAAATCATGGCGCAGGTTCAGAGTCGGCTGGCGGGGATATCCGGCATGCGGGCGTTCGCCTCCTCGACGCCGCTGATCGGCGGTCAGCGTGGGGAGCCGCTACAGTTCAATATCAGTGGCCCGGAACTGAACGAAGTCGCCAGGCTCGCGGAGGAACTGGAGACACGGCTGCAGGCCCGCTCCGAAATCGCCACTCTCGACCTCGACCTCAGCCTCGACCAACCCGAGCTGGTGCTGGACGTGGACCGCGACCGCGCCCGCAATCTCGGTCTGACCACCTTCGAAGTTGCCCGAGCGGCCAACGTGCTGGCGGGCGGCGTGGACGTCGCCCGCTACAACGACGACCCCGGTGATGGCGAACGCTACGATATCCGCGTCAAGGCCGGCGGCGGCGCCTTCGCCAGCGCGGATGATCTGCGGCGAATCTTTCTGCGCTCGAGCAACGGCGACATGGTGCGGCTGGACAACCTGGCGCAGTTTGAAACGCGCCAGGGCCCGGCCGTGATCGGCCGCTACAATCTGCAGTATTCGGCGCAATTCTTCGCCACACCGGATGCGCCGCTGGCGGAGGCCGTGGCCATCGTTGAGTCGGAAGTCGAGGATCTGCTACCCCTGGGCTACACCATGAACCTGGTCGGCCAGGCCGAGGAGTTCGAACGCACCGCGAGTGCCATCCTGTTCGTGTTCGTCGTCGCGGTGGTGCTGGTGTACATGGTGCTGGGCAGTCAGTTCAACTCCTTCGTTCAGCCTCTGATCATCCTTGCCGCCCTGCCGCTGGCCATGATCGGAGGCATCGTGGGGCTGTGGCTGTTCAACCACACGCTGAACATCTACTCCATGATCGGCCTGGTACTGCTGATCGGCCTGGTCACCAAGAACGGCATTCTGCTGGTGGATCTGACCAATCAATACCGGAGCAAACGCAAGCTCTCCGTCGACGATGCCCTGCGGCAGGCCTGCCCGATCCGCCTGCGGCCGATCCTGATGACGTCGCTGACATTGATCCTGGCACTGCTGCCGGCCGCCTTGGGCGCCGGCGCCGGCTCCGAGACCCAGGGTCCGCTGGCGGTTGCCATCATCAGCGGCATGATCTCCTCGATGCTGCTGACTCTGGTTGTCATCCCGGCCGCGTATTCGCTAGTGGAAAACGGATTTCAGCGGCTGAAAATCCGCCATCGCCACACGGAGAATGGTGACCCGGCTTGACAGGAGGAATGAACGGTTCTCACTCATATCACTGTCGCGAATGCGGATCAGTGTCTCCTTGACAGACATGGGGTATGCATCTACTGTCAATTGAGAATAGGAGAGTGACATTTCCGCATCTCATTATCGATGATTAAATCCACAATATTCAACTAACAAGTAAAATCATTCAAATGAGTAAAATCCAGTTTAAATCACCCGATATCTCCCACGCAGAACAGATCGCAAAAATGGTTCGTGAAAGCGAAAAGCTCGACAGTAACAGCGATTATTATTATGCAATATGGTGCACTGACTTCTCTCGGCATTCAGCGGTAGCTCTCAAGGACAATGAAGTTATTGCTTTCGTCACAGGCTATCGTCGACCGACAGCACCGGAGACCTACTTTCTCTGGCAGACGGCAACGAAACCAAGGCACGGCGTACCGAACCTTGGCGTCGATCTAATTCAGTTCGCTGCGGAGAAGGAGATCGAGAGGGGAGCGAACGCAATCGAGGCCTCGGTCGATGCGCAGAACACCCCTATTATTATTCTGATGAAAACGCTTTGCCGACGATTGGGAGGAAAGATCAAAACTAGCGTTCTTTTTTCTTCGGAGGTTCTTTCCGCGACTGGAGCCGATCACCATGATGAAACGCTCTATCGAATCGATCTTGCATCATCTTCAATGAGCGCAGCGTAAAAAATCTGCAGATACTGAGCTTGCGACAGTGTAGAGAACCTAACCATGAATAGTAACCGTGCAACCGGAATGCGCGATCAGATGTGGGTGCCCAGTGCAGAACTGGTGAACGACATCGTGAAACACTATGGAACGCCGACCTTCATCTATGACTGTAACTTCGCCGAACGTAATTTCAAGGCGCTGAGACATGCCCTGGATGAACACCTGGAGTTGTTCTATTCCCTCAAGGCAAACCCCAACATTTCCATCGCGCACCACCTCTGCGGGTTTGGCGCCGGCGCGGAAGTATCATCACTGGCGGAGCTGCGCACGGCCCTGGACGCCGGGGTCGCGCCGCAGGACATCATTTTTGTTGGGCCCGCCAAGAGCCGACAAGAGTTGCGCGCCTGTATTGCCAACCGTATTTATGCCATCGTCTGCGAATCCATCGATGAACTGACCATCATCGATACGATGATGGCTGGACTTGCCGCCAGCGAACAGGCAATGCCTGTCATGCTGAGAGTGAATCCCGAGTTCTCTGGAGCGGGTTCCGGCTTGGCAATGAGTGGCAAACCGAGGCAGTTCGGCATTGACGAGCAACAGGTCCGGTCAGCTGCGGACGTCATCAGCGACCTCCGCCGGATAGAGGTTATCGGTTTCCATGTCTATATGGGTACCCGTTATTTAGATGTCGGTTCAATTGTCGAGAACACCAGGAACATTCTCGCGCTTGCGGATTCTCTGGCCGCCGAGATGAACATTACCCTCAAAGCAGTGGATGTCGGTGGTGGACTGGGTGTCCCTTACTTCGAGAACGAACAGGCGCTGAACATAAAGAGCCTCGGCGCTCGTATCAATTGCCTGATAGACGAGTTTCGGGAGTCTCACTCGAATACCCGACTGATCATGGAACTCGGACGGTATCTGGTTGCCGGTTGCGGCGTGATGTTGTCGAAGGTGCGGTACATCAAGGAGTCCATGGGGGAGACATTTGCCATCACGGATGGCGGAACCAACCTTCATATGGCCGCCGTTGGAATCGGAAGTTTCGTAAAGAGAAACTTCCCGATGGTGAATTTCTCTTCTACGTCCAGTACCCGTAAAAAATATACGGTGACAGGGCCGCTCTGTACGCCTAACGACACGGTTGGAAAGCGGGTTACATTGCCCGAGATTCGCACAGAAGATGTCCTGGGAACGCTGATTTCCGGAGCATATGGGCCAACGGCTTCACCAACATCCTTCCTAAGCCACGGATACCCCGCTGAGGTTCTGGTGACGAGTCGTGGCTTTCACTTGATCAGGGCGCGCGATAAGACGGCTGACATTTTGGAAAAGCAAGTTCTCATCACCTCATTGTCCGAGGGCACTCCAAGCGAGGGATACAATGCAGAGGGATCTCGGCGTCGGGATAGACCTCATGACCATATCGGAGTTACGCCGGCTCCTGACTCGACCATGGTTCCTTGAGTATACGTACTGCCCGAGCGAGCTGCGAGTTTGCCGGGACTGGCATACCGAACGACGAATGGAATTTCTGGCAGGCAGATTCTGTGCAAAGGAAGCGATCTACAAGGCACTTTGCTCAAGTTTTGGTTCAACCGTCAAGATCAAGCCGCGGGAGATAAGCGTAAGACGCGCGAAAGACAATAGTCCGCATGTTTCCATTACAGCACGTGCGGTATCCGAATCGCTTGCCGACATTATGGTTTCCATTACGCACAAGGGAGATCTTTGCGCTTCAGTGGCGCTGGTGCGTCGGCAGTAAGGAGCCTCTGATCTATTCCCATGGAGCTCCATGGGAATAGATCAGAGGCTCCTTAAGAGAAAGGCCGTATGCATATGGATATGTTTTCGATCATTGTGAGGATGAGTATGGCGGATTCCCATTACGGCGGCGGAGTTGTCGCTGGTGCACGCATTCTCGAGCTGTTCGGCGATGCCGTTACAGGACTGACGGCAGCTAAGGATGGCGACGAGGGGTTATTGTCTTCCTGGGACAGCGTACGGTTCCTGAAACCCGTCCACTCGGGAGATTTCATCCGGGTCGAAGCCAGAATCGTGAAGTCCACGAGCTTGCGGCGGTTGGTCGAGGTTACCGCTCACAGGTTCATTCGCGGAGGCGGAGAGACGGCGTCCACAGCAGCGCCGGTGGAGCCCGCCGAATGCGTTGCCGAAGCAGAGGGCGTTGTCGTCATTCCCTGGAGCGTGGCACGCAAGCGTAGTCAACAATGAACAGGCCGAACTCACTTGTACATGGTTTGCTGGATCACGCTGCGGACGCCTTTCCGGAGAACATCGCGATCGAGACCGGCGATCAGGCTATAACCTATTCGCAATTGCGATCAATTTCCGCTGATTACGCGCACTGGATGCGTCTACATGGGATAAAGGCCGGCAGCCGGGTTGTTCTGGCAGCAGAGAATTCCGTCGCCACGGTCGCCATGCTTTTCGGCGCCCTTGCGCTCAGGGCAGGCGTTTGTCCGATCCATCCGTCGGCACCTGCCAAGCAGCGTACCTATATCGCTGGCGACGCCGATGCCCAGGCGGTGATCTGTCGCCAGGACGGTGGACTGATGGCGGATACGCCGGTCGGCGCACTGCCGGTGCCCGACTTCGTCGCAGCCAAGGGTTTGAACAGTGTGTACGATTCGTTACAGAGCTTCAGTCCTGGTGCCATATCCGAAGACCTGGCCTGCCTTATCTATACGTCGGGGTCCACGGGACGCCCCAAAGGGGTGACATGCCTGCATCGCCAAGTGCGATTTGCCGTAACGGCCATCGCGGAAAGCCTGGATTACCGTCCCGAGGACAAGATCTTTGTCGCCTTGCCCCTTTCGTTTGACTACGGGCTTTACCAGGTGTTCCTGGGTCTCCAGATCGGTGCGACGGTGTACCTGGCCGACCCCATAAGCGCCGGGCCGACCATGATCAAGGAGCTGATCACAACGCAGGCGACGGTACTCCCTGCCGTGGCGCCGATGCTGGACAACCTCGTCGTCCTTGCTAAACGAAAGGTCAACGAACTGGCTGGACTGCGTTTGATCACGACCACCGGGGCCGCAGTGCCTCCAGCCACCGTGGACGCTTTGCGGAGGACCTTGCCCAACCTGTCGTTTCAGCTAATGTACGGGCTCACGGAGTGCAAGCGGGCCACGATCAATCCCCCGGACGCGGATCTCGGTCGTCCCGGCTCATGCGGGCTACCGCTGCCGGGAACCACCGTGTTCGTCATTGACGACGATGGCAACCGCGTGGCGGACGGTACCGTTGGGCAGATCGTCGTCAGGGGCGAGAACGTTATGGCCGGTTACTGGAACAACCAGGAGCAGACTGCGAAATGCTATCTCACGCGCAATGCCACCATGCGGGAGCTCAGAACCGGTGACTACGGCTGGATCGATCCGGAGGGTTTCCTGTTTTTCTCCGGCCGTAGAGACGACATCTTCAAGCAGCGCGGCTTCCGGGTCAGCTGCTCCGAAATCGAGGCAGCGGCATGTGCACTCGACGGTGTTACCTGTGCCGTGCTTGTCCCTCCGGAGGGGAAGCGGCAAAGCGTCCTCTTCGTCACCTTCGAGCATGATGAATTCGACGTCATCGCACGGCTTCAGGAAGCGCTGGAAGACTACAAGATCCCCGGCAAGTGCCTCGGGCTCGGAGACATGCCCATAACACGAAATGGCAAGTTTGACCGAAAGCAGTTGAAAGCAATGGCTCATGCCTGATGGTGAAATAGGAGATCTCACTAATGACTGTAAACGCATCTGAAGCTCGAGAAGCACTGCGGCAGGCGGTGATCAAGGTCCTGGAGGAGGATGTTAGACCTCTGCGGAACGAGATGTCGATGTTCGAGGACCTGCGGATGGACTCGACTACTATGCTCGAAACGCTGATGGAACTGGAGAACACACTACAGTTCAAGATCGACCCCGAAGAACTCGAGATCGAGGACTTCCTGACCGTGGGCACCTACGTCCAGTTCCTGGTCGAGATTACGGCAAACCGTGCCGGTACCGCCGCTTGAGTGAGAGCTGACCATTCCATGCGAATGGTGAAAGAAGCAACTAACCGACTGAAAGTGCTCTCGGTTATGGAGAACTGAATGATCATTCGTTCACTGAACAAGATCGAAGGAACCGAGCGTGATGTTCAAGGTGCAAGGGGCACCTGGCGCAGCAAGAGGCTGATCCTCGCCGACGACAATGTCGGATTTTCCCTGCATGAAACAACCGTCTACCCCGGAACGGAAACGCACCTCTGGTACAAGAACCATGCGGAAGCCGTGCTCTGCATCGAAGGCGAATGCGAACTGACCAACGATGATACGGGCGACGTTTTCATGATCGGCCCCGGGGACATGTATTTGCTCAATAATCATGATCGTCACACCCTGCGCCCGGTAAGCCTGTTTCGCGCAATCTGCGTGTTCAACCCCCCGGTGACTGGCCGGGAGGATCACGACGAGGACGGTTCTTATCCCGCGCCATCCAGCGCCGCTTGATTCGGGCTGCCACAAGTGGGCCAACCTGGCGGAAAGTTTCTTGGCCCTCCAGCGGGTCGGCCCTATTAATAATGATCCACCGACGGCTGCATTCCTGCCGCACAGGATACGTAAATCATGGAACGATCAGACCTCCAAACAGGCGAAGATCGGCACGAGTCGTGGCGTGCCCTGATCGCAGCGCTGTCATCCATCGTCGCCGCAGGTTCCTGCGCCACTCTGGCCGGACTCCTGTTAACGCAGTTTTCGAGCCAGTTTGGCTGGACAACCTCGGCGCTGAGCGCTGGCGTTGCGATCAATATGCTCCTTTACGGGCTGACCGCACCCTTCGCCATCCATGCCATGGAGAAGTACGGCATCCGCCGTGTCTCAATCACGGCACTTGCCTTGATCATTGCTGGCTCCCTGCTGTGCATGATACCGAATCAGATTCTGTTTAACGTGTCCTGGGGGCTGCTGGTCGGGCTCGGTGTCGGATCTCTGACCATGGCGTACGGCGCGCTCGTGGCCCGCATGTGGTTCGATAAGCATCAAGGGACTGCAGCCGGCATCCTTACTGCGTCCGCCGTGGTCGGCCAGTTCGCGCTACTGCCCCTCTGGGCGCGGCTGTCGGAGATTCATGGCTGGAGAGCGCCCCTCATCGGTTGCGCCGTGCTGGCCGCCGTGGCCATCGTTGTCAACTATCGGCTCATGCCGGCTAACAGGGCGTTTGCCACCGAAAGCCGGGCATCCGCTGGCACCGTGCAGAAGCGATTCGTCGATATCTTGACTGTACTGTTATCGGCGTTCAAAAGCCGCGTTTTCTGGGTCCTGGTCCTCCTGTTCGTCATCTGTGGCGCGACAACGAATGGCATTCTCTGGAGCCATTTTACGCCCGCGGCCCACGATCACGGTATGCCGGTGACAGCCGC
The DNA here is from genome assembly GCA_040877625.1 of Aquisalimonadaceae bacterium. Taxonomy (GTDB): domain Bacteria; phylum Pseudomonadota; class Gammaproteobacteria; order Nitrococcales; family Aquisalimonadaceae; genus Methylonatrum. The sequence continues at coordinate 30,708 of JBBDNK010000005.1, read as the reverse complement.
TTCAAGCGTCCTTTTTCTTGTCGGTATCTTTAATATCCTGGGGACGGTGTCCTCGGGCTGGTTATGCGATCGGATCAGTCCACGGCTTATTCTTGCCGTCGTCTTCGTGGCGCGCGGTTGTACGCTGTTTTGGCTTCCGCTCATCCTCTCCAGCGAATTTGATCCACCGATCGTTGCCTTCGGCGTCCTGTTCGGGATACTTGACGTCGCAACGGTGCCGCCCGTCATCGCGCTCTGCAACCGGGTTTTCGGTCGGGAAGGGCCGGCGATTTTCGGGTGGATCAACGCCTTCCATCAAGTCGGCGCTGGCTCCATGGCGGCATTCGGTGGTGTGATCCGCTCCACCTGGGGTTCCTATTACCTTATGTGGCAACTCGCCGGCATGCTGTGTGTCTTCGCGGCTGTGCTGGTTTACACAAGTCGATACAAGGAGCAGCAGAGGGCGGTAGAAGAAGTCCTGGATACAGGCACCTCAGTGAAGCCGCACTGACGGGACTGGAGGCAGCGCCTCGCCGAGGCTGCCTGACGGCAATAACGTCCATGATTCTTCTGATCCCCTTTCCGCCGTATGGTATCCAGGACAAATCGGCGCGGCCGGCCCAACCCACTGGGGCCGCACGGCCCTCATAAGAGCCGCCGCTGCGGCCGACAGGTCCGCCTGCGCGGCTTGACACATCGCCCGACTGGGACCATGCTTGCTCTATGCCTAGACCATCAATGCATACGACAAAGCCGAACAAGCCGGCGCCCGACTTCACCAGTCGGGCCTATTGGGACAGCACGATCAAGATGAGCCTGTCGAAGTTCTTCATCCTGTGCGTGCTTTACCGTCGGCCCATGCACGGTTACGAGATAACCCGCGCGGTGGAGCGGACCACGAACGGCTGCTGCTCGCCAACGGAAGGCACCATCTATCCGGTGCTGCGGGAGTTCGAGAGCGGCGGCTATGTGACCGCGCATGAGGAGATTGCGGCCGGCCGCAAACGCAAGGTCTACACGCTGACCGACAAGGGGCGTGAGGCCTTTCAGGTGGCGGTCGAGGTCTGGATGAACGTTACCAGTTGCCTGCTCGACACGGAGCAGGTACTGGCCGAGAACGGCGGCAGGCACTGCTGCTGAGTTTTTACCCTGGCGGCCATGCGGATGGCCCGGACCATCGCGAGGTACTGACGAAGCGAGACCCGGGTTATTCAAACAGGCTTGGATATATCGATGGGCAATGCATTGCCCCTCTCACTCAATGAGGTGCCGTTATGGACGCGAATCGAACCATCGTCATTATCGGAGCAGGCCCGGTCGGGCTTGCCGCTGCCGCACACGCGGTCCGCCGCGGCCTCACGCCGCTGGTGCTCGAACAGGGGGCAACGGTGGGAGCAGCCATCAGGGACTGGGGACACGTGCGATTGTTTTCGCCCTGGTCATTCAATATCGACGACGCGGCCCGTGCACTGCTGCAGGAAACCGACTGGCAGCCGCCGGATCCCGCTGCACTGCCGACCGGTGCCGAGATCGTACGGGACTACCTGGAGCCGCTCGCCAGCCATCCCCGGCTCGCGCCCCATATCGTCACCGGCGCAACGGTCATGGGCGTTTCCCGACAGCATAGAGACAAGGTGGTTTCAATCCAGCGCGAAACCATCCCGTTCATCGTGCGTTGGCGTACCGCCGACGGGGATGTCCGTGAAACACTGGCTGGAGCGATCATTGACGCCTCCGGCACCTGGCGGACACCCAACCCCATGGGCACGGACGGCCTGTCCGTTGCGGGCGAGGCTGAAGCCGCGCAGCGCATTGCCTACGGTATCCCCGATGTGGTCACCGGTAGCCGGCACGACTACGCGAACCAGCGCGTGCTTGTGATCGGCGGCGGCCACTCGGCGGTCAACGCCGTGCTGGACCTGATCCGCCTGCGCCGGACGGCACCGGCAACCCACGTGCTCTGGGCCATGCGCGGGAACCGCCTTGATCGCCTTGTTGGCGGTGGCAGTGACGACGCCCTGCCCGCACGCGGCCATCTCGGGCTTGCCGCGCAACAGGCTGTAGAAAGGCAGGAAGTAGAGATTCTGGCACCCTTTTCGGCCCGGCGGATCGAGAACACCGGTGACAGCCTTCGAGTGCATGGGGTGATCGGCCAGCAGACCGTGACGTTGAATGTCGATCGCATTGTCGTGGCAACTGGGTTCCGTCCGGATCCGGCACTCTTGCGCGAGTTGCGCATCACGCTGGACAGCGCACTGGAGGCGCCGCCGGCACTCGCACCCTTGATTGACCCCAACATCCATTCCTGCGGCACGGTGCCGCCTCACGGTGTTGTCGAACTGACGCATCCGGAGCCCGGCGTCTACATTGTCGGCGCAAAAAGCTACGGCCGCGCACCAACGTTCCTGATGAGAACGGGTTACGAGCAGGTGCGCTCGGTGGTGGCCGAGATTGCCGGCGATCACGAGGCGGCCCGACGCGTCGAACTCGAACTGCCGGAAACCGGCGTTTGCAGTACCGACAGCGAACCGCAAGCGGCGGCCGAAGGCTGCTGCGGCGGCCCGGCGCCTGATAATGCCGACGCCTGCTGTGTCCGCGACGCGCAAGCCAAGGCGGCCGGCCAATCGGGCTGTGGATGCGGTACGTCGGCTCCCGAGGCGCCACCGCGCAAGACCGCCTGCTGCGGCGGCTGAATAGCGGCGTCACTGCGCCACGTCAGAAGAACCAGATGACCCTGAGCTGCAGGAAGCCGTCCCGGCGCAGCCCCCGCAGCGCAGGGTCATCTGTCGTATCGCCGATCGCCCAGGCCTCGAGGCTCGCTGTGAACTGCTGCCCTACACGGCGACTGGCCTTGAGCTGCACGGCATGGCCACCACCGTCCAGATCCTGGATTGCACCGATCAGGGCCTCCGTTGACTGCCTGTCGTTCAGTTGCCACCGGAGCCCGATGAAGATGTCGTTCTGATACGGCGACTCCGCGCCGCTCCCCCTGCCGTCATGGAGGTATTCGGCTAGCAGGCCGATATCCGTCGCCCTGCCGGCAACGCCCAGGAAGGTGTACTCGAACCCGGCGACCGCGGCATTGAACGTCTCCGGCCCGCCGCTCTGATGCAAGGCCTCCAGTTTCCATAACCAGCCATCGCGGGTGAACTGTGCATCGAGGCTGGTTCGGTCAACCAGATCGTAATATGGAACAAGCACCAACCGACCGTCTCGGGCATCGGGGACAAGGCGCGGCTCGCGGTTGGTGCCGGTAAAATGCGCCAGGCCAAAATCCCAGTCACCGATGAAATGGCTCCAGCGAACGGCCGCGTCGACATGGCGCTGCTTCTGCCTCGATGCGTAGCGCGGCTTGTCGGTATCCACCGGCAGACGTACCCCCGGACGACCATCCTCACCGGGGAAGACACGTTCGCGGAAATACGGCAGGACGTAGAAATCCAGGGTTCCCCATCCGCTGAACAGACTGAGCCGAACCATGGGCTGCCCGAGCTTTTGCTCACCATCGACGCTCTCGACCGCATCGGTCTGATTGATGATGTCCACCAGGTGGCGCGACTCGGTAACCCCCCAGAATACCCGGCTGATACCAGCGCGCAGCTCCCATGTGCCGCCGGTCCGAAGCCACAGGAGTTCCCGGAGATCAACGTGGGTGCGTTCGGTATCGTGCTCATCAAAGCGAACAAAAGGGGTTATTGCCAGGTTGCCGGAGCCGCTATCCAGCGCCCGGTAATACTCCAGTTCTCCGAACACGGACAGATTGGTTGGCGGAAGACGGTCGCCTTGAGCGGTCTCGAAGAAGTAACGGCCCTCAACACCGACCAGCCCCGTCAATCTCCCTTCCGCACACGCGACACCGGTCACGAGCGCCCCGGCAAGCGCAGTCCCTGCAAGTAGGCGTTTCATCATTTTATCTAAGGAGACACTAATGGCTGGCCTCGAACTGGCCGGCAAACCCCCGACGGGCGGCCAGCGCCAGCAGGTCGGCATAGGTTTCACGCTGATAACCCGAACGCAATATGGATTCGTCCACGGTGTGTCTGTTCAGACTGCGAACCCCCAGCTCCAGACCGCGGATACGCCTGCTCAATGCCGGGTTCGCCGACAGCTCGCGCATCAGGGCGTTCAGCGATTCGACGGAATCGAGCCGGACCGGCGCGGAGTCCGGCGTATTCATGACCCGATACACGGCCTGCTTGATTTCCAGATTGAGCAGGGCCCAGCGAAACAGAATGAAAGGAATGGCACCGCCCAGGTACAGGCTGCTCAGCGGTTCCTGAAACCGCAAGCGCAGTGCCAGCAGCTCGTCCGGTGTGACCGGAAAGGACTGCGGGCGCCCGGCCTCCTCGCCGTTCTCAGGCGCGCATTCCTGGGCCAGGTCATCCAGATTCGCTTCAAGGACAACCCTGGCAAGCCGACCTTCCGCGAAACGGCAGAACAAGGCCATGGCCGTCTCCACCTCGGGCGCCGCGGACTGGCTCTGCACCTTGGCGCTGCCCCTGGCATAGCGGATGCGCCGAACGAGACCACCCGCGAGATCAAGATGAAGCACATAGGCATGCTGATTGTTCTGGCTGCAGCGTGCGGTGAGCTGCGCAAAGCCGTGGCAGGGTTCGGTCCGGACCCAAGGGCCGGAGTACCCGTGGACAGCCGCCTTGCGAAGGCTGTCAAAGGTATCTCGGGGATTGACGTTCAACACGTTGTTCATGGCTCCGCCTTGTCTCACGACAGTATCTTGCGGATCAGCCGAGCAGTGAGCTCGGCCTCCTCCTCGGTGTTGTAGAAGTAAAAGGAGAAACGGATCGGCGTATAGCGCTCGGGTAGATTCGCGGATTGACTGGAGAACCACGAATCCACGCAGAACTGGCCGGCTCGATACATGACGTTATGGTCCAGCAAGACCGCGTGCAGACGCCGCACCTGCGGATCATCACTGAAGTACGGCAGAATGATCGTGCAGACGCCGCCGCGCGCGGCACTGTCGAGCGGCCCCAGAATGCGTACGCGGCCGGCTACGTGCAGCGGCATCAATACCTCGGTCATGATGCTGTTGAGGTGCTGTTCGTAGGGTTTTATGTGTGGCATCAATGGCTGCAGATAGTCGGCGGCGCTGCCCGCTCCATGAATACCGGCGTAGTTCTGCAGCCCGGCCTCGAACCGTTCCGGCCATTCGGCGTAGATCGGTTTATGATGGATCGACGTTTCAAAAATGGTCGAGCCACCGACCAGGAACGGCCTCATGTAATCCAGACATTCAGGCTTTGCATACAGAAAGCCGACTCCACTCGGGCCCAGCATCTTGTGAACGGAACCGGCGTAAAAATCGACGTCGAGGAAGCCGCTCGCCTCGGGGCGGCCCAGATTCAGAGGGATATGGGGCGCGGCCTGGGCACCGTCGAGGCAGATAAAGATGGTCCGCTGCTGCTCGGCCTCGATCCGCCGGATCAACGCAACGATCTCCGCCACGGGCGTGCAGACACCGTCCAGATTCGAGCTGTGATGCAGTGAGACCAGCTTGATCGAGCGGTCCGTCCTTAGAATATCGGCGCAGCCGTCGAGATCGAATGTGTTGTCCTTGTTGAAGTGGGTATACCTCACGCCTGTGCCATGGCGCTCAAGCTCCTGCCATGGGCACAGATTGGAGTTGTGCTCCTTGTTGCTGACCAGCACGCTCTCACCCTCCAGCAGGCCCAGGCTGCGGGAGAGCAGATTCAGGCTCTCGCTGGTATTACGGGTGAAGATGACCGGGTAGGTTTCCTCACCGGTTCCGGTTCGGGTCATCGGAACGCCAAGCAGCTCGGCAAGGGCACGGCGACTTGCCATGACACGCTCCTCCGTTACCGCGGAGAACCAGTGATCGCTACGATGACCGCCGCAACCCGAGAAGCGCGCGGTGTAATCCCACACCGCGTTTGCCACCGACAACGGCTTCAGGGTGACGCAGCTGTTGTCCAGATAGATCGGCGGCTTGCCGTTGACCGGATGCCGCTGCTGAAGGGCGGGGAAATCCCGCCGCAACGCCATGACCTCGCTCTGTGTCAGCATGACCGCAGACTCCTCCAACGGCTAAAACGACCCGAGGACCGCCTCAGCGCTGCCGCCTCAGGGCGGCCGGGGTAAAATCCTGCTCGGTGAGCTCGATTCCGAACTGGATATCCTTGCGCTGGATGCGCGTGCTCTTGCCGGTTCGAAGATTCACCATGTCGCTGTACTCCGGCTGCCAATACCGATCCAGATAAAGCTGATACCCCTGGTGCCTGAGCGTTTTCAGCAGGCTGCCCCCGCGGTCGTAATAGTCGATTCGCTGAATCCGGTAGGCTTCCGTGTCGATCCAGACTTCCTGTCGGCTGTAGCCGGAGTGCGCATAGCGGGGTATACGTTCGACCACATGGCACGGCTGTCCGTCCAGGGGTTCGTCACGGAGGTAGCGGTAGTCGAACTTTTCTATTTCCTGCGAGCCGAGGTCTTCGTAGGCAAACTCGCTGCCAAGAAACGGCCCCGACTGGTTGGTGGTGGCGATACGCTTCACCCGGCGCTGCGCGGGCAGAAACATCCACTGGTCGTCAGGCTTGTTCTTGTAGCTGTAGGTCAATACCGACAGCCGGCGCAGATCGCGGGGCTGCTCGAAGACCGCCATGGTCTTGTCGCCGTCACCATCAATCTCGTGGCTGAAGTACTCCATCTCACGCACGGCGACCTGCTGCTCCCGATTGGAGAGCGTCATGGTTACCGAGGCGCGGTAATTCAGATACCCGCTTTCCCGGCGATCCATTTCGGTGACGATCTCCAGCCCTTTGACCTCGTCCTCCCCGGCGGCATACGCGGTAGCGCCGGCAGCGATGAGGAGTAGCGCGATCAGATGTCGCCTCATGACATTTCCCCTTTTGTAACCACAACGGAAGTCCCTTTCCTGTCCCCCCACTCGATCACCACAGCCTCGGCCGTGGGCCGCCGGGCGAACAGGCACACCAGCAGCGCGGGCAGGAACAGCAGGTCCAGAATCAGGGCCACCACCAGGGTGATTGCCGTGAGCAGCCCCATATCGGCGTTCATGGCGAACGAGGACAGGCTCAGCACGAAGAAACCGCCGCCGAGAATGATGGTTGTGAACGTCAGAGCGCCGGCGACATTGGCATAGGCATACCGCACCGCCGCCTCGGGCGAGAGATCCAGATAACGCACGCCATGCAGGTACTTGCTGGTGAAGTGAATGGTGTCATCGACAATGATACCGAGCGTCATCGCCGAGACGATCGATACCGCGAGCCCCACCTCGCCGACGAACAGCCCCCAAAGGCCAAAGGCAATCACGGCCGGCAGCAGGTTGGGAATGAGGCTGACCAGACCGATAGCGACACTTCGGAAGGCCGCTATCAGTGCCAGTGAGATCAGTGCCAGCGCAAGCAGGGTGGCACCCAGCATCGCCCGGATATTGGTCTCGGAGATATGGCTGAACATCACGGTGGGGCTGGTTGCCTCGCTGTAGCTGTCCGCCGGCGCGTTGGCGTCCAGCCACGCGTTGGCGGCACGCTCCAGGTTACGCATCTCCACGGTGGAGAGGTTCTTCAGAGAAGCCGTCAGGCGCGTTGCCGACTTGCCGACGTCAATCTGGGTATTGAGGTCGAATCCGTACGGCAACGACATTTCGTAGAGCAGCAGGTACTGGAGCGCCGTGGAACGCTCCGTCGGGACGACGTAGTAGGCCGGATCGTCGGCGTTCATGTTGCGGTTGATGCGCTTCATCACATCGGAGAAGACGCTGACGTGTAGCACCTCGGGCTGGCTTCTCAGCCAGTCCGCGAAGGCGCCGATCCACTGCAGGTAGTGTGGTTCGGCAATACCATCGTCCGCACCGGCGCGCAGAGAAAACTCCAGCGAGTAGATGCCGGTCAGATTCTCCATCGTGTATTCGGTGTCGCTGCGAAACGCGTTGTCGGGGCTGAAGTACTCCACAAAACGGTCGTCCAGCTGATTGCCAAGCGCGAAAAACCCGAGCACGACCGCGACCGCCGGAAAGACGGCGACAATGATGCGGCGCCGGCGAATGGTGAACTCGGCAAGGAAGCGGGTGTAACGGTCGACCACGGCGTATTCGGCGCCGCCCCGCGACGGCACGATTGCCATCAGCGCGGGCAGCAGCGTAATCGACAACAGGAAGGCCGCAACCGCACCGATTGCGGTCATGTTGCCGAGGTCGTGGAAAGGCGGCGAGTCACTGAAGTTCATGGTCATGAAGCCGAGCGCGGTCGCCACCGTGGTCAGGAACATCGGCCAGAAGTTCAGTCGCATGCTCTCCACGAGCGCATCCTCCCGGGATCGTCCGCGACGGCGTGCACGGTAGAACAGCGTCAGGAAATGCACCCCATCGGCAATCGCCAGGGTCATGATCATATTGGGCGTGGAGGCTGACGGCGGTGTCAGCGCCACGCCGAACAGGGAGACCACGCCCAGCGCCACGATGATCGACATCTGCATCACCAGCAACAGCCCGACCGTCGCCCAGAACGACCGGAACATCAGGACGATGGCGATGATGATGGCAGCGAACATGAGCGGCATCAGGTTGGTCATGTCGTCGACGATCACATCGGTGAAGGCGGCCGTCATGCTGACCATGCCGGTCTGCCGGATCTCGACGAGATCGCCGTGATAATCCAGGATCTCGTTTCGCAGCGTTGTCGCCGCGTGTGCGGCATCCACGACCACCGCATTGTCGCCATCCGGTAGCGCCATGATGACGTTCACGCCGACGGCATGGCCGTCAGTGGAGACCAGCCGGTTGATCAGGCCCGGCTCGCTCAGCGCCACCTCCCGGATGTGCCGCAGCGCGGCGTCGTCCAGCGCGGCCGGATCGGGAACGAGATCGGTAATGATCAGATCGTCGCCAGCGGCCCGGCTGTATTGGAAGTTGGTGAGCGATTCGACGCGAACCGCGAAGGGCAGGGACCAGGCTCTGTCTGTCAGTTCCTTTACGGCCGCAAGTACGTCTCGATCGAACACTCCATCCCGCGCTCCACCCCTGGGCGAGACCACGAACAGAACGCTGTCGCTCTTGCTGTAGGTGCGGTGCAGACTATCCAGCGCGAGCACCTGCGGATAGTCCGCCTTGAAAAAGACACGGTAGTCCGCATCGAAGCTGAAATAGCGCAGCCCCAGACCCATTGCCAGAGAAAGCAGAATGCTGCCGAACAGCACCGTCCAGCGGTTGCGGATTAACCATTTTGCGTACGCTTCAGTCATCGTGACCATGTTTCCCTGCTGGTCGGTTCAGATCTCGGCGGCCAGAAATGCCGCCGTGAGTTCCTTTCCGGGGTTTGCGAATGTTTCACGGGCGCGGCCGGTTTCAACCAGGACACCCCGATTTTCGATAGTCCAGAAGAACGCGAGAAAGTCGGCCAGCCGTTTCGCCTGGCCAATGTTGTGCGTGACGATAACGATCGTGTGATCGGCTTTCAGATCCAGCAGCAGTTGCTCGACCTTCATGCTGGAGATTGGATCGAGTGCGCTACAGGGCTCGTCGAGCAGCAGCACCTCGGGCTCCAGAACCAGCGCCCGGGCAATACAGAGGCGCTGCTGCTGCCCGCCGGAGAGCTTCAGCGCCGACCCATGGAGGCGGTCACTGACCTCGTCCCAGAGCTGAGCCCTGCGCAAGGCGTCCTCGATGCGAGCAGCAATCTTCTCCCTGCTCCGCACGCCATGGCGTTTGAGGGGAAGCTCCAGATTGCGCCAGATGGAAAAGGGGAACGGGTTCGGCTTCTGAAACACCATGCCAATCTTTCGGCGCAGCATCGTTAACTCGACACCGGGGACGTCGATTTTCTGCCCCTTGTAACAGACATTCCCTTGAACCAGGCAGCCCTCATTGGAGGTCGCCATCTGGTTCAGGCAGCAAAGGAATGTCGATTTTCCGCAACCGGAGGGCCCCATCACGGCGGTGATCTGGTTCTGGGGAATTTGCAGCGAGACATTCTCGCAGGCGATCTTGTCGCCGTAGCGCACGCAGAGGTCGGTTACAGTGAAGGCCGGCGGGCAAACAACGGCGCCGGCGCTATCCGGGTAGTCGGTTGGGGGCCGCTCCAACAGGGCTGCGTCGTTCATCAATAGACCCTCGCTGCTGTCATCCAACGTTGAGTGAGAACCCTGGTCACGCCACTGAACAGAAGCAGGACGACGATCAGCACGAATGCCGCCCCGTACGCCCGCGGCTCGCCGCCGGGGACATTCATCGAAAGCTCGTAGATGTGCACGGAGATCGTTCGGGCGGAGTCGAGTGGCGAGGCAGGCACCCTGTCCACGTAACCAGCGGTGAAAAGCAGCGCCGCTGTCTCGGACAGCGCCCTGGCCGTCGCCAGCACAAAGGCGGCAATCAGCGAAGGCGCGGCTGTGGGCAACAGGATGAACCAGATAACGCTGACCTTGGACAAGCCCAGAGCCAACCCTCCCTCGCGCAGATGACGAGGCAGGTTGAGCAGGGCGTCCGTCGATGCCCGGATCAACAGCGGCAATACCATGCAGGCGAGGGTCAGGCCGCCGGAAAGTATCGAGTAGCCAAAGCCGAGGATCTGGCAGAACAGCACATTGCCGAACAGGCCGTAGACAATCGACGGCACGGCGGCCATCACATCCAGACTGGCCAGCACGGTCCTGGTAAGCCCCTGGTCGGGGCGGGCGAACTCACTGAGGAAGACGGCAACGCACAGGCTCAGAGGAACGGACGTGACCAGCGTAACAGCGAGAATGGCAACCGTGCCCAGCAGGATCGGATAGATCCCACCCTCAAGACCCGCGTTCTGCGGCAAGCCAGTCAGAAAACCCAGGGTGAAATGCGGCAACCCGTGGATGACGATGGGGCCCAGCAGCAACAGCGAAACCATGACCAGCAGCACTGCGGCGGACCACAGGCCAACCGTGAGCGCAAGCTCCCCCGGGCTGCTAAACGCCTGCCTGCGTACGCTAAGCATCGCGGCGACTCCAGTGCTGCATGTGATTGATGGCAACCAGAACAATGACCATCACGATCAGCAGCAGGCCGCTGACATAGAGCGCCGCTCGATGCGCGTCCATGGCATAGGGCATCTCCAGCGCGATGTTGGCGGTGAGCGCACGTACCGAGATGAGCAGGCTGTCGGGAACGTTGACGGCATTGCCGCAGACCATGAGCACAACCATGGTCTCGCCTACCGCTCGCGCAAAGGCGAGCAGCGCGGCCGAGATAATGGATGGCCGCGCTACTCTGAGCAGGATCGAGAACACGATGGTGGTCTTGCGCAGCCCCAGTGAAAGCCCCGCGATGTGATACTGGGATGGAACCTGCCGAAGGGCCTGCTCGGAGAGCACGGCAACCGTCGGCAGTATCATCATCGACAGCACCACGATGCCGGCAAGCAGGCTGGCGCCGGGGCCGCCGATGGACGCAATAGCCGGCACCAGAAACACCAGCCCCCACAGGCCGTAGATCACTGTCGGTATGCCGGCGAGCAGTTCAAGTACGGTTGAAACCGCCCTGCTTAGCCAGCGCGGCGCGTAATAACAGGAGAACACCGCGATCGCAACACCGAAGACCAGCGCAATGGCAAGCGAGCCGGCGCCCAGGGCCAGCGTGGCCAGCACCATGGGCCAGAGGTTGTACTCGCCGGACGCCGGGTACCAGCCCTGATCGCTGGAGAGAAACCCGGTACCGATGGAAGACAGCGCGGGCCAGCTCTCCACGGATAGAAATACCACTATCCACAGTGTCAGCATGGCGACAAACAGCACCGGGACCAGCAGGAACCGGCCGGCGAGGGTGTCAGTTCTGCATGTAGACAAAACGCGCTCCCTCCACAAGATCCCTGACCGCGGCGGACTGGCTGTACCTGATAAAAGCCATCACGTCATCGCTGCTGCCGCTGCGCACGATGAGCTGCAGCGGCCGGGTAATCGGGTAGCTGCCATTGACGACATTCGCGGGTGCCGGCATGACGTCATCGAACCCCAGCATGCGGATGGGCACGCCCAGCCTGCTTTCCTCGACGGCGGCGCCGATCGACACATAACCGATCGCCGCCGGATTACCCGCCACCGTCTTGATGACCTGCTGATTCTCGCCAGCGATGATCTGCGCCTTGATTTGCCGGTCGTCGAGTTGAAAATGTTGGAGAAAGACGTCGAGCGTGGCCCGCCCCGCGGCCTTGTTGATGACCACGATGTCGCGATCCGCGCCGCCGAAACGAGACCAGTTGGTCGCCTCGCCGAGGTAGATTGCCCGGATACCGTCTGACGCTATCCGCTCGACCGGGTTATCGGCGTGCGTAATGAGGGCGATGCCGTCGCTGGCGATAGTAAAGGCGTCAAGATCACTGCCATCCGACCCCAGCGCGCGCGACATCATGCCGATATCACTCAGGCCACGCCGCACGTCCGCCAAACCGCGTGAGGAGCCACCGGTCTGCACGTCGATTCGGATGTTGCCGTGCTCGCGCTCATAGCGTTTTGCAATCTCGCTGACCAGCGGCGCGACCGTGCTCGAGCCGGTGATGGTCAGGCGTGTCTGCTCTTCCGCGCCAGCCTGACCATCGACGGCCAGGGAAAACAGCAGTAGCAGGAAACTGAAAAACCGAGCCTTGGTGAACATCGCCTCGCCTCCTCTTCCCATGGCCCCGACGGGCGCGACTCCTGAAGCCGAAGCCACGCCCGTCTGCTGATTCGAATCCCACTACTCACAACCGCAAGTGCCGCAGCCACTGCCGCAGCAATCTCCTCCCGTCTGTTTGGCTTCGGATTCACAGGCACAGCACTCGTCGGCCGACGCTTCGACTTCTATTGCGGCCGCTGCACTGGCACCAGCAGCGCTGGTTCCACAGCCGCCGCCGTCACAGCAGGCCGAGGCCTGTGCCGCTGCCGGGGGCGCTGCCAGGGCTGTCGATGCGGCATTCACCGACGCCTTGCTCGCGTCTCCACAGGCCGCGCCGTCCGAGCTGCAGGGGCAATCCGCCGGCTGCTGCTCCGCGTAGGGATCACAACAGGGGCTGCCGTCCGCCTTCGGTTCATTGCTGTCGCAGCAGGGCGTTACCTTGTCCTCGGGGTTGCAGCAGGGGCTCTGCGCGCGGTTCTCGGTCTTTTGCTGCGGGGCCGCCGACGCCTTGCCCTTGATGACGATGAAGCTGCTGGCGTTGGCGCCCGCGTTCAGGTACGTCGCGACATCGTCGCGTACGGCCGTCGGCTTGAAGCGCTGATACGCGTTGCCAAGATCATCCGTAACGCTGGCGAACGGCCCCAGATAGATGACCAGGTTGCTGAGTGTGGCGTGGCAGTCCGTCTCGAACTTGGCCACCTCCAGGGTGATGGACGCCAGGTGGTAGCCCTTGATCTCCTGCCAGCCCTGCTCGTCAATCTGGTGCATGCCGACGAAGCCCGTCTGCTCAACCACCTGCAGGAGCTGCTGCAGCGACATGGCGCCGGTGGTGCATTCGGCCCAGGCCTGCTGGTCGGCCTGGTCCTCGACCTTGATGTCGCGGTCGGAAACGATATCCGAGATCACCATCCGGCCGCCGTGCTTCAGTACCCGGAAGATCTCCCTGAACACGACGTTCTTGTCCGGCGAGAGATTGAGCACGCAGTTCGAGACCAGCACGTCCACGCTGCTGTCCTCCAGCGGAAGCTGCTCGATCAGGCCCTTCTTGAACTCGACGACGTCATAGCCCAGGTTCTTCTTCACCGTCGCCGCGTAGTCATACGCCCTGGCAAGCATCTCATCGGTCATGTCGATTCCGATCACACGCCCCTCCGGACCGACCAGCCTGGCCGCGACGAAGCAGTCGATGCCAACGCCGGAGCCCAGGTCGACCACGGTGTCCCCGGGTTTGATGCCGGCCTTCAGCACCGGGCTGCCACAGCCGTAGTTCCGCTCGAATGCCTCCGGGGGTATATGGCTGGTAAAGCTGCTGGGCATGGGTTTCGGGCAACACAGGCCGGGCTTCGACTCCTGCGCCGCATCGGCGTAGAGGTCCTGGACTCCTTCATGGGTTGCGCTTTTTAGATTGGTTACGCTCATGCTGGCTAATCTCCGAACTGAAACCGTTGGGATGGCGAAAGCAATCAGTCGGCGATCGCATAGCTGCGATCAAATTCCTGATGGCAGATACATTCCGGACCGCAGCCCTCGTCGGACTCCGGCTCAGTCGTTACGAACAGTTCCCAACGATTGCCGTCGGGATCCGCAACCCAGAACTTCGTCTGTACGGCATAGCAACATTCCACGCTCTCCTCTTCAATGAGATGAAACCCGGCTGCGCCGAAGCGCTCGTGGGCTTCGCGAATGAAACGCGTGTTGTTCAGCTGGACGCCGAAGTGCCCCTGGGCGCGGGTGTTGTCGGGGAACGCGTTGAGAGAGAAGTTCAAGGGGGGTTCATTCAGGTCGAACTTGGCATAGCCCTGCTTCACTTTCACAGGGTTTACGCCGAAAAACACACGGTAGAAATCCACCGCCTGACGCAGATCACGGACATTGACACTGATGTGCAGACGGCTTTCCGCCGCAAAATCGGCAACGCCGGCTATGCCGCGTGTCTGCGCCGTGGCGACTGATTCCCAGACAGAACTGTTGGTCATGGCTCCCACTCTCCTTGCTGGTGGTTATCGCTGATGGTTTCAGCTCCACTCGCAGCCGCCGGTCTGCGGGTTGTAACAGAGGCAACTGGCCTCACAGCCTTCATCGGCTTCGCCGTCGGTCACGACAAAAACCTCCCAGCGGTTGCCGTCCGGGTCGGCGGCCCAGATCTTGGTCTGCACAGCGAAGCAGCAGGCCACATCCTTCTCCGTGGCCTGGATGCCGGTACTGACTCTCTTCATGCGTTCGTAGTACGCGTGCACCGCCTCGGTCGATTTCACCTCGATGCCGAAATGGCCATCGCGGTCCACGGAGTCCGGATGCTCGTTGATGGTGACGTTCATGGGCGGGTTGTCGCCTTCCCATTTGGCGAAATCCGCCTTCATCTTGTCCGGCGGACGGTTGAACAACGCTCTGTAGAAGGGAACCGAAGCCTTGATGCTTTTGACATTGACGCTGATATGGGGGCGCCGCTCGGTTGCGAAATCGACGGCACTGGGCAGATCGGTGACTCCAAGCCCGGCCTGGGCGGGAGCGCAACATGCTTGCTTGTCTGACATCGCCGGATCCTTTGGCTGAATGGTAATCGCCTGCCCACGTACCGCGACGGCACGACGCGTGATCGCCGCGGCGCGTGGGATCCCGGCGCCCGCAGGCGCCGCCCGCTAGACCTCGTCGTAACAGTCGCAGCGGGACATCTTGTCCGCCACTTCGTTTACATGCACCGCACCGCGCAGATGCATGGTGATGTTGTCGTCCACGCCGGAGACATCAATACCTTCCACGCGTGAGGTAAATTCGGGCTCGCAGCAATCAGAATCGCAGCCGCTGCCTCCGGGCCCGCACTTCGCCGCGAGCACGTCCATCTTTTCCCGCTCGATACCTTCACCGAGACTGATCTCGACACCGTCTTCTCTTTGTTTCATGCCGGTTACGTACTGTTTCATGGCTAACCACCTCTTCTTCGGTCTTTGAGGAATCCATCGCCCGAACACCTCCGCTTGGGCGACGGTTACGTCGGAAGCTCGTGCAATACCTGTATCAACCCTGCCGGGACCGGCCGGGTGGTCTCACGTCGTGAAGATGCGCCAACTGTTGCGCTCCGCGTCCTCGACGACAAACGCTCCCGGCCCGGACGACTGCTCGAGGGTCCGCACGGCAATCCCGTGGTTTTGCGCGCGCGCACGTATCTGCTCGACCAGCATGTCGTTGCGCGTACCGATTCCGAAGGAACCGCTTCCGCGTGCATTGTGCGCAACGCGGTTGAGGGACAGGTTGAGCGGCGGCTCGTCGACCTCGAACTTGGCGTAGCCATCACGCACCAGCGTTGGCGCCTTGCCGAACACAGCCGCATAGAAGGGCATTAGCGGCTCGACGTCCTTGACGTTCAAGGCGATGTGAAACCGGCTGGGGGTCGGAAAATCCACCGCGCTATCAATGGGCGGCTTTTGCTCGATCACGCTTTCCCACAGGCTGTGCATGGCCATTGCTGCAATACTCCGGAATCTGAGTTGAAGGAATCCTGGTCGGCGCAGCCGCGCTGCTCAGCCGCAGCCTCCGGCTTCACAGGCGCAGCTGTCACCGCAACGGACCTCCGTTGCGTTCTCCGCGATGAGAACGTAGACCTCCCAGAGATTCCGGTCCGGATCAGACACCCAGACCTTGTTTGCCACCGAGAAACAGCAGCTGGCCTCGGTTTCCTCCATATCAATGGCGTATCCGCTCTGCACCAGACGCTCCTGAATGCGCGCGACGTCACTGCTGTACTTGAGCTGGATTCCCACGTGACCATCTCGCGCAACGGCGCCCTCGTCAGGTGACAGAAGAACGGCGAGAGGTGGGTCATCCAGGCTGAACAAGGCCTGATCCGGATCGGCACGGACAGGTAAGCGGTCGAAGAGCACCTGGTAGAAGCGCACCGAGGCTTCCAGCGAGCGGACTGCGAGGGTGATGAACGGAAAGTGGTCTGTCGAGGCCGGGCCGGCCGATACCGCCCCGAATTGACTGACGGCGGGAAGGCTTAGGGTTGAAGATGTCACGCTGGCACTCCTCCCAGAAGATCATTTTTTTTGACGGTTTCCGCTGAAACAACCCACGGACCGTGCATGAAGAATGGTTCGGACAACCCGGCGCAACAACTGTCCGGTCGGACAGGTACCCACATGCCACGCAGTGCCTACACTCCGTAATGCTGCGCCCTGTCGCTGGATCAAACGGCAGCGCAGCGTGAACCTGAAACCTGACATCCATACTTGGACGCGAGACTTTATGAACACAGTCGCAAGCCGGCATGAGGCCGGTACCGAGGAAATACTGGGCTACTGGTTTGGAGGCCTCGACGATACGGGCACTCTGGACATGCGCTCGGAGCAGTGCCGGAAGTGGCACGCCAAGAGCGAAGAAACGGACCTGGAGATCCGGGAGCTATTCCTCGCCAGCTATCTGTCTCGCCTGAATTCGCGAGATGCGGCCGCGGATACCGACCGGGACAGGCTGGCAACGATCCTGTTATTCGACCAGTTCCCGCGCAACATGTTTCGGGATACGCGGCGTATGTACGAAGCCGATACCGTTGCACTGGAACTCTGCCTCGATGCTCTGCAGGGTAAACGTGATGAATCGTTGCCGCTGATTTACAGGCTGTTCATGTACATGCCGCTGATGCATTCGGAGTCTCTCCCGCATCAGGAGCGCACACTGAAACTGTTCTCGGAGCTGCCGGAAGTGGCGCAGAGCCGCTGCCCGCAGAACGTTCCGTTCTTCGAGATGGCGTATAACCATTACGCCAGGGCCCACCACGAGATCATCCGACGGTTCGGCCGCTTTCCGCATCGCAACGCCCTGCTCGGAAGGGATTCGACCCCGGAGGAGATCGAGTTTCTGGCAGAGGAGAATTCGTCCTTCTGAGACAACCGATACCATCCAGGAGATCAGTCATGGCGAAAGGGATTCCCGCATTCGTTGCAAGGCATGCGCGTCAGCCGAGTGGGTTCTTCGGCAGGCAGATCATGACCCGTCTGATGGACAGGGCCAATGCGGGAATGAATGCATTGACGCTCTCGAGCCTGGATGTACAGCCCGGAGATTCCGTTCTGGATATCGGCTTTGGCAGCGGCCGTCTGATACACGATATTGCCAGACAGACGCAGGCCCGAATCATCGCCGGCATCGATATTTCGCTCGACATGGTTGAAGTCGCGGGACGAATGAATCGGAATGAAATCCGCTCCGGCCGGGTAATTCTTAAACAGGCCAGTGTGGAAAAAATGCCTTTCCCTGACCACCAATTCGACAAAATATGTTCCGCCAATACAATTTATTTCTGGCCGCATCCCGTCGAGAACGCCAGTGAAATCCTGCGCGTATTGAAACCGGGCGGGCGACTGGTGCTGGCCTTCAGGATCAGGGAGCATATGCAGCGCATTCCGGTTACCCGGCATGGCTTCACCCTGTACGACAGCGACGACGTACTGAAACTGCTCGATGCCGCCGGCTTCGAGAACACGAAACTATGCTGTTTCAACCCGCGTGGACGTCTCGACGACTATTGTGCGATTGCCTATGCCAAGCCCGCCCCTCGGCGGTCTGTCCGTCAGGATCCTCTGTCCGCCACGACCTGACCGGCGGACCGGAAGCCGCCGGATTGCCGACTGTCAGGCGGTCGCGACTATGAGGCCAAGCAACTGGGCCTTGGCTGCGGCCTGCGTTCGGTTATTGACGTCCAGCTTCGTGAAAGCATTTCTCAGGTGAAATTTCACCGTGCGCTCGGATATACCCAGTATTCTGGCAATCTCCCAGTTGTTCTTGCCGAGCGTGAGCCACCGTAATGCCTCGGTCTCCCGACTGGTCAATTCGGGCACTGGCTCCTTCCCAACCTTCGGAATGCCGTCGTCGGTGATAGTGATGCGCTGGCGGGCCAGTTGAATATGGGGCTTCAGATACCGGTGCCAGAACGACAAGGCCACCTCGGCGTCCTCATCCGCGGAACGCCGCAGAAAGCACCAGGCGTCATCCGGGCAACGTTCGCGGCAGCATTCCGGGGAGCTGCCACGCTCAGGCCCGATGCCGGTACAGTCCAGATCCTCTCCGGCACTATCGTCGTCGCAAAGCGAGAACAGGTGGCACTTGAGCGAATCCTGACCGGTGGCATCGGCCTCGGACGTACAGGCTGAGGGCGCCTGGTCATCGGTGTGACTGGAGTTTGAACCGCAGCAGGTCGTGTACTGACATTGCAGCCTGCACGGGCCCAGTGATAGGCGCGTAAAGAGTAGAGACCGCCCAAGCAGCTCAAGAGCCCCATTCAACTGCTGCCACGATCGTGCCCTCGTACAGGTATCAATGAAGTCGAAGAGTTCAATCAATCCGCTCAGGCCGGATTCCGGAATGCGGCTCTGCTGCAGCAACGGCGCCGACCCATGAAGTCCATTTCTCATGTGATTCTCCTCCAACCATTTTATTTTTTTGCGCTAATAGCCAGATTTCCACTTGGACTGCCTGAATTCAAAAGTGTAGACCGGGAGTGTAGAAGCGCAACTGAAGATGCTTTTAATGCCGTTGCTCAATGCTGGGGGCTAACGCGCGAACGGGAATCGCCGCCGCCAGTACTGAATGAGCAGAAATCCGAACAACATGCCGCCGAGATGGGCGAAATGGGCGATACCCGCCAGGCTGCCGGTGAACCCCGCGTAGAGCTCAAAGGCCCCGTAGGCGATCACGAAGTACTTGGCCTTCATGGGTATGGGCGGAAACAACAGCATGACCCGCTGATTCGGGAACAGCATGCCGAACCCGAGCAGAATCCCGAACACACCGCCTGACGCGCCCACCGTGGGATACGGCATGGACGCCTGGCTGGCGACCACCAGCTGGATCACCCCCGCACCCACTACGCAGAACATAAAATAGAACGCAAAGCGCCTGGACCCCCAGGTGTGCTCCAGAGGCACACCGAACATCCACAAAGCGAACATATTGACGAACAGATGCAGCAGATTGCCGTGCAGAAAACCATACGTACCGAGCTGCCAGGGCTGAAACGCGGGCACGAAAAACAACCCCTCGGCGGTCGGCATCAGACCGCCGCCGCCCAGCGGCCAGAGCGCCAAATGGGTAAGCAATGCCGTCTCGAACATGCCCTGCAGCAGGAACACCACGCCGTTGACGATCAGCAGCGCCAGCACAACGGGGGGCAGCATGGACGGCCGCCGGGGCTCCTGCCAGAGGGGATCCCGGTCGAAGGTCGGCTGTTCACGCATCGGCTGCTTCCTGTCGGCTGAGTTCGAACCGGTATGATGCCCGTCCTGCTCCACGGACAACAGGGGCGACGTCGGATCGTCCCGTTATCGGCGTATCGTAGTCACAGCGCGAAGTCGAAGTTGTAGCGCCAGTACACGCCGGCTCGCCAGGACTCCAGACCCTCCCCGGCTTCCGGTTCGCGCAGCAGATGATCAAGCTCCACGCCGAAAGTATGCTCCCGGGCATGGTAACGGTAGTCCAGCTTCAGGCTGTATTCCTCCAGCGCCGGTCCATCAGGCCGCGTGAACTCGCGATGTCCGAGCCGCAAACCGGCATGATGGCCCTGACTTCGAGCGTTGAAGACCAGGGTCGGAGAGGCGACGGTCACGTCGCCTGAGCCGGTACGCTCACGAAAATCCACGCCGGGGGTCATGGTCAGCTCAACAGGTCCGAGCTGCAAGTGTCGGGTGTGGCTGAGCGATACCTGCCGCTCAACGTGAGCGAAGTCTCCACTCGCGTGATCCTGCATTGCCCACCAGCGAAACTGTAATTGCGTGCTGGAGCGTTCGTTGCCGTTGGTACGGATGTTCCAGCGCACGTCCCTGGACCGGGTATCAATGGTTCCCAGACTGTTTTCACGATCCCGCAGCCGCATGGTCAACTCCTGGTCGAGCCAGGGCACCTGGCCAAAGCTCGCCGGCGCAAACAGACGCAGATTCCAGTCATTCACCTTAAGCGGCCGATAGCTGGCACTATCGACATAACGGTTGAAGCCGGCACGGAACTCAAGCCCGGAACCGAAGTGCCAGCTGCCGGTCGCGCCCATGCTGCGGCTATCCGCCATTCCAGGAGCCCGCCCCGGATTCACTCCCGCCGGCTTGAAGCCCCGGCCGTAGCGCTCATAACGGAACTCGTAATTCAGCGGCAACTTCTGATCGGTACCAGACATGCGCACGCGCATCCCTCGATCGGACTCCGGGCCGTCGGCCACCGCCTGGCCGTCCTGCCAGGCCCATTCGGCCTCGGTGGCAAGCTGTTGCCGGCAAACCACCATTTCCCACGCCGCCGCGAGGCTTGCGACCAATTGCGTATCATCGGGTAGGGTCGAGTGCGTGTCCCTGTCGCCGGGCGAGGCCTGTACCACGTTGATCGCGTATCGTCCCAGGTCGGTATCCTGCAGCAGCCAGGAAGCGCCGTGGTAGGTATCGTCCGACCCGATCGGTTCGCCCCGCCAGTTGATTCTGTCGCGGCCGCTGATCCATACCAGCGACTGACTGCTGTCAGCGGACTGTGCGGGCTGCAATTCCACACGGGCGGCCTGCAACCGTCGATCAAGGGTAAGCGGTGAAAAGTGTGCGTGCTGATCGCCGAGATCGATGCGGAAAGGGATAGCGGCCGCGCTGTTCTCGTGACGCAGATGCAGCCACTCCGGCGTGAAGCCGTCCTCGCGACTGCGGTAGTCGGATTCACTGAGCACGCCGGAGACATTGAGCTCCCAGTACTCCCGCACGCGCGTGCGGCCGCTGAGCTGGACGTTGAAGTCCTGAAAGACGTGCGTGCCGGTATGAGGGTAACGGGACAGCCTGGGGTTCCCCCGCTCCTCATGACGGTCCAGCCGCAATGTGGTGTCGCCGCGAACACGCCAGTCGCCCTCCGCCGCCTGCACCGTGCCGATGGTCATCAGACACAGGAGCAGCGCGCCGGAGCATTTCATTCCGGCACCCACCGCTCGACCCGGATAATCAATTCCTGGGTCGTCGGTTCGCGGCGGATACTGCCACTGGATTCCGGTATTTCAAGCTGAGCCCGAACGCGGGCGATCACCTTGCTTACCAGGGCGTTGCCCCGGCGCGTCTGCTCCACGGTCTGAACCGGCCCAACGGACAGAATGCGCAACCGCGTACCCGGCACGGCGTGGCCGGGGAAACCGGCAATCACCCGCTCCCGGTTCGGGAAATCAGGATCAAGAAATGGCTCGAGCTGCTGTCGATTCCACGCCTCGGCCAGCGCGTGAATAAATGCTTCAACCGTGGCCACGGGCACCGGCACGGTGTCGCGTGGTTCACCGTTTGTACCGACGATAGGGTCCACCGTCCGCATGCCGGAGTGCGCATGCACAGGCAACAGCAGGGCAAGCAGAATCAACAGTGACAGGGATTTCAACGCCGATCTCCATCACCCGGCCCTAACAGGGCGTCGCCACGCAGGGGGCGGGAACGGAGCAGGAGAAAACGGCTGTCACCGCAGTCCGGCAGCCTCAGAATGGCGTCGGCGAGCCGCCCCCGAAGCGCGGCCTCCTCGCCCTGCGGATGCTGCTCCGCGGCAGGCGCCAGGCGGCGGCGCGCCTCGATCATGGCCTGGCAGTCGCCGCGCTCCAGGGCGGCGTCACCTTGCGCCCGCAGGCTGCCTGAATCCGCTCCGGCGGACAGGCTGACGCCGGCCGAAAGAACGACAAAGAGATAGAAGGCCCGGATGGGCATGGTGGCTCCGAGAGATCGCGTTTGTGCCCGGCGTTTGAATCGGAAGGTATCCTGATCGCCTACAGGAAAGTGCCTTGTGGTTCACATCTCCCAAAGCAGCAATGCATACTTGCCAAACGCTTCACACACGGAACGCCGATGCACTCGCGCCTGTTTGCTTCATCGCTGATTACCCTGGGCTGCCTGCTGGCACTGACGACGGTCATGCTGCCCGGCGAGGCACAGTGGATCCGCGTGGAACAGGCCCGCGATGAACATGTCACGACGCTTGGCCCGGATGCCGATGGCCACCTTTATGCGGGCACGCAGTCCGGCCGCCTCTGGCGCCTGCAGGGCGAGTCGGACTGGCAGGATGTCGGCGGCACGCTGGGGGCCGTTGCGATCACCGTGCTTGCGCCGGACCCGGGCGGACTGTTGGTGGGCACGTCGGACGGGCTCTACCGCTGGCAACAGGGTTGGCAACAGTTGCTCGGCACCGGCCGTATCAGCGACGTACGGAGCCTGGCCGGCGAGCCGGACGGCCGCCTGATCGTGGCCACCGGAAGTCGGGTACTGATACTGGAGGACGGCCACTGGGGAGACACGAACATCGCCGATGCCATCGGCAATTCCCCAGTTTATCGTGCCATGGGCCAGTCCACGGGTGAGGACCACACCCTGCATGCAGGCACGGTAGGCAGGGGCGTGTGGACGCGCCTTGCCGGGGAAACCGACTGGCGGCACAACAGTGCGGGACTGCCCGATACCGTAAACGTGTTCTCCCTGGCCGAGGCGGGCAACGGTTTGCTGTTGGCGGGGACGGATCAGGGCCTGTTCTGGCAGGCCGCACCACTACAGCCCTGGCGTCGGCTGGATGCCGGGCTCGGCAGCCGGCGCGTGCTTGATCTGGCCCGGCGCGAACGCACCGACGGCACAGTGCTGCTGGCCGCCAGTGATGACGGCGTCTACAGCGTGCGGTTGGTGGAGCGGCAGCAGAGCCTGGAAACCCAGGGCCGCTGGCAGCACATCCCCGCGCCGCCACCGGGGCTGGACGGACCGGTGTCGTGGATCGTCCCAGACACGGAGACAGTATGGATTTCGGCAAGCTCCCTCTACAGCCTGACTCGCTCCCGATCAGGGTTGTGGTATGCGGGGCTGGCTGCGGGAGGCACCATGGCCTTTGCCGGTTTCTACATGATCGTCACCGGCAGGAGACGCGGTCATGGTCACACATCCATTTGAGCTGGAAACCCCGAGCGGCGTTGTCCTGCAAGGGCGGGACTGGTTGCCGGATGCCGCCACCCCGTTGCGAGGCGTGGTGCAACTGGTGCACGGACTGGGCGAACACGGCATGCGCTATGCGCCGCTCGCCGAGCGCCTGAACGCGGCGGGTTATGGCGTAACCGGCCACGATAACCGCGGGCACGGATTGACCGCCGGCGCGGAGCGGCTGGGCCTGCTGCCGGCAGGCAGCGGCTGGACACAATGGATCGAAGACATACTGCGGGTAGCCGAGAGGGCCGGTAATCACTGGCCGGGAACGCCGCACATCCTGCTCGGTCACAGCCTGGGCTCGCTCATGTGCCAGCACGTGGCCGCCCTGCATGCCGAGCGATTCGCGGGCATTGTGCTGTCCGCCACCGACAACAGGCCCGGTCCGGGTACCGGTATCAATCATGTGCTGGCCAATCTCCTGAGCAGGCTCACCAGCCCGGAAACCCGAAGTTCGCTGCTTTACTGGATCGGCGTCGGACACCTGCGCGCCAGCATCCCCAACCGCCGCACAAACGCCGACTGGTTGAGCCGGGACCCGGTTCAGGTGGACGGTTACCTGTCCGATCCGCTTTGCGGTTTCATTCCCAGCACGGCGCTCTGGCAGGCGATTGCCGACGGCATGAGCCACATCAGCGGCCGCCTGCGCGGCCGGCTCTCGAGCACGGATACCCCGCTGATGCTAATGGTGGGCACGGGCGACCCGCTCAGCGCCGGCGGTCGCCGGGTCCGCAGCCTGCTTCAGGCCTACCGGCACAACGGCGCCACCCGGATCACGCTGAAGGAATACCCGGGCGCCCGGCACGAACTGTTCAACGAACTCAACAGGGAAGAAGTCATCGGCGACCTGAAAAACTGGCTTGACGGGGTGGTCGCGGATATCGAAGCCGGCACTGTCGCGGCAGCGGGATAAGACATCATCACCGGAAACGCCTTAAGGAGCCCCATGGGAATAAATCAGAGGCTCCTTAAACGATCGGCGGTTCCGGCCATTCCTCTTCATCCTCCAGCGCCAGGCTGAACCGTTCCATCTCGCGGTAGACGCGGCCTACCTGATCGAAGCGGGCGACGTGAAACAAGGCCTCCCCCTGATGCACCAACGGCAGATTGCTGCGGCCAATCACCAGGCCCGGCGCATCCGCCTCCACCGGCGCCTCCCGCTCGCCGAACGGGTCCGATATCCATCCCAGCGGCTGGCCGGCGCGGACCCGGTCACCCAGGGCCACCACCGCACGGAAAATGCCATCCTGCCCCGCCCGCACCCAACTGCTGGAATCGGCAATGTAATGCGGCTCGGGAGCGGGCTTCCTGGAACGGCTGGCCGGCAACATACCCAGGCGGCGCATGGCCCTTTGCATGCCCTGCAGACCGGCACGGATGGCAGCCTCTTCAAAGCGCAGCGCCTCACCGCCTTCGTAGGTGATCACCGGTATATCCAGCTCCCCCGCGGCATGGCGCAGGCTGCCGGCAATCACCGGCGAATGGATCATCACCGGCAGGCCGAACGACCGCGCCAGGGCCTCTGACTTCGGGTTATTCAGATCGGCGCGCACCTGGGGCAGGTTGTCCCGATGAATAGCCGCCGTATGCAGGTCGATCGCATGCGTGGCCTTGCTGAGCACCTGGGTGCGGAACAGCCAGGCAAGGCGCGATGCCATGGAGCCATTCTCGCTGCCGGGAAAACTGCGGTTCAGGTCCCGGCGGTCCGGCAGGTAACGGGAGCGGCTGGTGAAACCCAGCACATTGACGATGGGAACCGCCACCAGCGTCCCACGCAGCCGACGCAGCGCCGGCTGGCGAAGCAGGCGGCGGATGATCTCCACGCCATTAATCTCATCGCCGTGCACGGCGGCCGAGACCACCAGGCAGGGCCCCTCCCTGGAGCCGTGCACCACCTGCAGCGGAATGGTCAGAGGCGTATGGGTATAGAGATGCCCGGCGGGCAGGTCGATGGTCGCCCGGCTTCCCGGGGCTACGGACGTACCGGCAATCTCGAAGGGCGCTCGCGCCATGGTTGGACGTTTTCTCCGTGGGTGGTCAGACGGCCCTGATTTTGACATTCATTACGGTGGATGGTATCAGTTGGCGCGGATGCCGCCATGGATATCGCGAAGGTGGCCGATCAAGGATGAAGCGGGGTACGGAAATCTGGCAAAGAGCCCTACGGCGAAGCATGGAACGCTCCCTCCTGGCGCTTCCCATCCGCTGTATCTCGTCGCCATATATTCCCGGCTGTCATTGCATTCTCAGCGTTCACGCAGGGAGTCACAATATGTCGATAGCTTGGATAACACGTCCTGCATTGGCTGTGTGGTTGGCAGCGGGTTTTGCTGTACTCGCCCATGCCGGTGGTTATGGCGATCTAGTCGAGCCTTGCGGCGATACCGGAACAGAGGAAGAACTCCAACGCTGCATCGACGATCATCACAAACTGGTGCAGGAACGCGTCGATAAATTGCTCGACGTTCTCTACGAGAGATATCGCGAAGACGAACCCGCTCTGGCTTCGCTGCTCGAGAGTTCCCAAGAGTCCTGGACGCAATTCGCGACAGATAAATGCGAAGTCCAGAACTACTATTCCCGCGGCGGCACGGCATACGAGGTCTATATACAGGCATGCACCGTCGAACAACTTCGGGAAAGAGAACGCGATCTCATCTGGATGGTCGAAAACCCTTAAGGAGATTCAGGGATGACACCGCAAAAAGGACTTTTGACGTTCGAGGCAGAAGGAACAGAAGGCGGACGCTTCCATAGCAGGCATCTGCATGTGCCGAGCGGTATGTCCGGTTTGACGTTGGGCCGCGGTTACGACTTTCGCGGCGACTATACTCCGGCGGCACGCGCGCACCTTCAGGATTCGATAGTGGAAAACGATTTCGATGGCTTTCTCGAGCGCATGCGGGACAGATCATTATGGCCGCTCGTTCCCCGGGATCGTTTCCAACGAAGAGTGCGCTTCCTGGAGAAGCACCGCAACGCACTAACATAAAGATGCCCGGCGGGCAGGTCGATGGTCACCCGGCTTCCCAGGGCCCCGGACGTACCGGCAATCTCGAAGGGCGCTCGCGCCATGGTTGGACGTTGTCTTCGTGGGTCGTCAGACGGCCCTGATTTTGACATTCATTATGGTGGATGGTATCAGTTGGCGCGGATGCTGCCATGGACATCGGGAAGGCGGCCGCGCAACAACACCAACGACAGGGAGATGTCTTCATGAGTATTTTCATGCACTACGCCGATATCGGCGGCGAAGCTTCGGATAGCAACCACACCCAGTGGATCAACATTGCCGCAGCCCGCATGGGGTCGGTTCGCCAGATAACCGCGGGCAGCTCCACCAGGAACGACCGCGAATCCTCCGTCACGCAGCTGAGGGAACTCGCCATGGAGCGGCACATGGACAAATCGTCACCCGAGTTGTTTGCCGCCCATGCGATCGGCAAAGGCCATGACCTCACCCTGCACTTCACGAAAACCGGCGGCGGCGACGGCGCCGATACCTACCTGGAGCTGGTGCTGAAGCACGCGCTCATCAGTTCCTACGAATTCAGCGCCCATGAGGAAAGCCCGAGGCGCCCCATGGAGCTACTGACCGTCAGTTATACCGGCATCGAATACAAATACATCGAGTTCGATGAAGACGGCCGCATGGTCTCACCCAAGGTATTCGCCTACGACCCCGCCACCAACGGCAAGCTTTAGTCAGACAGGGCCTTTCCGTCAGTCGGAACGGCGGATCGACCGTGCCGACTGCTGGCCCCAGGGATGAACCCGGTAAAACCAAGGAGCCCCGCGATGGGCATGGTATCGACAACGGATTTTGTCAGCGGTTACTCGATTGACGCGTTCATGAAGGGCACCGAAGCGCTTCAGTTTGCGTGTATTCCGAATAGAGCAAATGCCAGATCGACTTTTGCAATCGATCTGGAAGAAAGAATGAAAAATCCATCGACTATCGCGCAGAGCCACACCCCGCTCTGCGGCCCGGCGGCCTTCCTCTACTGCGTGGCTTCCAAAGCCCCGGATGTCTATGCCCGTTACATTCTGGACCTGTGCCTGCACGGCGAAGCCTCCATTGGCGGACTGCGGGTCCGGCCCAGCGCCGCATGCAGGAACGCAAGCCTGGATGGCAATATCAACGCCGTGGACTGGATCGGCCTGGCCAGTCTGCGAGACTCCGAAAACCGCGTCACGCGCCTCGACGCCGCCGGCGGAGGGGCACGCCTGGGCATCGCCGGGCTAACCATGCCCGGCGCCCTGCGGAGCTGGTTCGCAGCCTCCGGGCTGTTCGCGTCCACTTACCAGGACAATGATTTCATTGCCCACAATCGTCTGGACAGGTTGCTGAAGGCCGGCGAGAAACATGAGCACGGCGCCTTCGTCTGCCTGCTGGTGCGGGCGGCGATCCTGGGTCACGGTGCCGGCGGCGCCGTGGGGCTGGACAAACTGGGCAAGGGCACGCCCAAGTCATGGCTCCCGTCGCCGGACCATTGGGTGGTGATGAGCTCGCCTCTGCATGCTGACGGCCTTACCGCGCCGACAACCACCGGGCTCCCGGACTACACCCATCAGGACGAGATTCCCACTCATCATCCGCTGCTGAACCGGCGGCTGACGTTCACGGTGTACACCTGGGGAAGAAACGACTGGCGAGTCGATAACGTCGTCCATCCGCTGACGGTAGAGCAGTTTCTGCCCTACTTTCACGGCTTCGTCGCCGCACGCTAGGAGGCACCCGACATGGTGATCCGATGGCTAGGTTTGACGGGGCTCGCTATCGGCCTTGCGGGCTGCAATCCGGCACTCCGGGTGGATGCAGGCCAACGTGCCGTGCCACCGCCCGTAAGCGTGGCCTTAGCAATACCCCTGGATAACGAACCACCGAGAATGCTGGTCGTGGAGCACCTTGCGTTTTCCAGGAACGGCGAACTGATTCTGGCAGCGGATAGCAGAGCCAATGTCCGACTTTACAGCCACGACTCCGGGGCACTGCTGACATCACTACATGTTGAACGCAAGCACTGGTTTGAGCGGAGGCGTCTGACAACGGCCGGACTGCTGGACGACGATACCGCGTTCTACCTGTCCTGGGACGGGGGGTTATTCGAAATCTGGGGCATTGCGCCGACAGAGCTTCGCTTCTCGCATCGCTTTGCGGGTATAGGTGGAGAGAAGACCACCGCCGCCAATGCCGATTACATCGCCCAGGGGGAGCACGTGCTGGACCGCGGGACCGGCGAGCTGCTCGAAGGCCGGTTTCTCGCGCACTACGGCTTCAGCGTTGATTACCAGTTGACGGACGGCAGCCTGCTGTTCAGCGCCAGCCCCTTGAGTCGCTCGGTCGTGCTGAGCGATCTGGGTCAGCGTACACAGCATCTGTGGCATAGCGGCCGTGTCCAGGCCGCCGCGTTCACCGCCAGCCAGCGCTACCTCGTGGTCGGCGGCAGTCGCTGCCAGGTCTGGCGGCTTCCCGACCCCGAACTGGCGCACCGGTGCGCCAGCCGTTGGCCGTTTGGCGCAGACGTTACCAGGGTTACCGCACACCCCGCGGAGGACCTATTCGCGGTCTATCAGGGCAACGCGATACGGGTATACACGCTCGACCCGTTCAAGCATCTGCTCGACATCAAGGCGCCGGATCATATCCAGCATCTGGCACTGACGGTAAACAATCGTGTGGTATTCGTGGATCGCGAGGACAACCTGGAGGTATGGGATATTGCCACCGGGAAACTGCTTGGAAAGCACGCGTTTTCATCGGTTCAGCATCTGGCCGTACATCCGAAAACAGGAGACGTGCTGGTCGCTGGCTATGACGACCGGCGGAGCGATCAACACAATTTGTATCTGCTCACCGTGGATCAGCCATGATCGCGTATACACGGTGCGAAGATTCAGGCCTCGGGCTGACCATCATTGGGTGGCTGGCTGTGGCGACGCTCGCCGTCGGCTTGCCGGGCTGCAACCCAGCGACGCCGGCCGACGCAGGGCTGCGTACCACGGCGCCGAACCTGCGCGTGGCGAAGGAGATGCCCCTCGAAACCGAGCTCCCTCACATGTTGCCGGTACAGCACCTCACCTTCTCTCGTGACGGCGAACTGATCCTCGCGGTCGATGGCAGAGCGCAGGTCGCGCTTTTCAGCCACACATCCGGAGAGCTGCTGACATCACTCGACGGTGAACCCGAACTTCGGTTCGAACGAGGCAACCTGATAAAGGCAGGGCTGCTGGACGACGACACCGCGTTCTATCTGGCCTGGAACAAGGGCCTGTTCGAGATCTGGAATATCGCGCCGACGACACGACGGTTCACGCACCGCTTCTCGGCGGCCGGCCTGGATACGGCCGCCGCCAACGCCGACTACATTGCGCATGGCGACGCCGTACTGAACCGTCATACCGGCGCGCTGCTTGACGGCGCATTTCTCGCCAGCAGCCTGGTCAACATCGACTACCAACTGAC
The DNA here is from genome assembly GCA_040877625.1 of Aquisalimonadaceae bacterium. Classification (GTDB taxonomy): domain Bacteria; phylum Pseudomonadota; class Gammaproteobacteria; order Nitrococcales; family Aquisalimonadaceae; genus Methylonatrum. The sequence continues at coordinate 710 of JBBDNK010000005.1, read as the reverse complement.
GGACGGAGATCTGCTGTTCAGCGCCAGCCCCATCAACCGCGACATGGTCCTCACCGATCTGGACGAGGGGACGCAGGATATCTGGGACAGCAGCCGCGTACACATGGCCGCGTTCACGTCCAGTCAGCGCTACCTTGTCGCCGCCGGCAGCCGCTGCCAGGTCTGGCGCCTCCCCAACCCGGAACCTGTGTACCAGTGCGGCAGCCGCTGGCCTCTGGCGGCAAACGTTCACCGGATTGCGACCCACCCGACGGAAGACCTGTTCGCGGTCTATCAGGGCAAGTCCGTGCGCGTTTACGCACTGGATCCGTTCCGGAAGCTGCTGGACATCAAGGCGCCGGATCAGGTCGTGCACCTGGCACTGACGGTGAACAACCGCCTGGTACTCGCGGATCGCAAGCACCATCTCGAGGTGTGGGATATTGCCGACCAAACGCTGGTAGGCACATACGCGTCGACATCGATCGACACGCTGGCGGCACATCCAACCACCGGCGACGTGCTCATTGCCGGCGATGGTGACCGGCACGGCCTGTTCCTGCTCACTGCGGATGCTCCTTAAGAATGCACCGATTTATTGATGCGACCGGTTGGTTGCGAGGTCGGCGGGTGTGGCGGACTGGCGCGACTCGTGAAGGCCCGCCCGCAAGGCCGTCCGGCCCGAAGGGTGGCCGCAGGGATGCGGCCACCGGACAACAGCACAGGGATGT
>JBBDNK010000004.1:0-8152 GCA_040877625.1 Aquisalimonadaceae bacterium | reverse complement strand
CTCTGTGCCATGCCCGGCACACACGCTCAGCATCAGCGGCGGCGCGAAGCGCCGTCCGCTGCATGCTTTTGTTAGACCACCACTGCAAGCTGACGGGTCCAGCATGCGCCCCCTTGGACCGTCGCGAAGGTGTACTGGTCGTGGACGGACTTGCCATCGTTGCTCAACCTATCGGTCGAGACGGACGCGAAGCCGCCTCGCTCGTTCGCGGAAAGCGGCTTCGCCACCTTCAAGGATGTCACAGACCGCCTTGCGGATCGCTGATATCTCCAGCCCACCCGCGACATAGCTGATCGGTGGCAGACCGCCTGAGGGATGCGGGCCGGCTTCGGCGACGATGATCTGATCCGCATCTGTGTTGATCACGAGGTTGGCGTTGTGTGTCACCATGATCACCTGGCGTTTCGCCTTCGCCGCGATGAACAGCGCCACCAGTTCGTCGAAGACGGACTTCGGATCGAGATTTTCCTCGGGCTGGTCGATGATTAGCGGTCGGTCGTCGGAATCGTCGAGCGCGAGGTAGAGCAGCAGCAGGACGATGCCGCGCGTGCCTGGCGACAGCTTGCGGATGTCGACACCGTCGTAGGAAATCTCGTAGCGGACGGCGATGTGTTCGGTGCCAAAAAGCCAGTGCGCGAACCGCTTCGACCACGCGCGGAATTCAGTTTGCTGGGTTGGGGCAAATGGCGCGTGCGACAGGAGGTCTTTCAGGTATCTTCCCATGAAGGCCGCCATGGCAGCCTGAACGTCGGCGGCCGAGCCGGTTTCCCATGCGGGTTTGAGCGCGTCCGTCGCGGCTGCGATCAGCGAACCACGACCGTAAAAGGGGCCCGCCTTACGCCGGTCGAGGAGCTCCTCTTCGGCAAACGAGCCCCAGGTCTGGACGTCGGCAATCCTGTTGACCGAAATGCTCAGCTTCTTTAGCGTGCCCGAAGATGCTGAAAGGCGCGCCATCAGCGGTGCGTACAGGCTAGCCAGCGCGTTTTGCTCGTTTATGATGGCCTCGAACACGCGGCCATAAGTGTCGTCGCGTTCGGTCTGCAGGTTCTTCCGTCGCGCTGCCGCGCCCTGGGCGTCAGTGAGCCGCGTTTCCAAGGTCTGAAGCGCCGAATTCTCTTGCGCGATCCGATTTGTGAGCGCCGTGTATTGCTCACGAACTAGCTTGTCCGCGCTGAACAGCGCTTCGAGTCGCGTCATCTCTGCGACGATCGGCGCAAGCGGAAGCGTCGCGAGATCGGCGCCGTCGGCAATCAGGGCGACATTGGGATCGCCGGGTGATGGCGGACCGCCGTTGAGCTTGCGAATCTCGCCGTCGGCCCATTCGGTATAGGTTGTGAGGCTCTTGTCGACATCGCCCTTGTAGATCAGCAGGAACTCGTCCCACTGCTTGGCGTCGAGGCCACTGTTGTTGTGTCGCGCTTGGGTCTGGCGGAGCATGTCAGGCGCGCCGGTGGCGCGCATGCTGCGAACCTCGTCCTGCAGAGCGACGAAGGTGCGGCGCTGATTGCCGTATGCTTGAATCTTGTTCCTGAGCCTCTGCGCCGCCTCGCTGAGCTGAGTGTGCCTAGCGACCTGCGCCTCGGTGCCCTTGACCACCAGCTTGGCCCGGTCGGCGGTATAGTCGGCGATCAGCTTCTTCTTTTGCCCGACCTGCGTGATCAGGCTGGCCACGAGGCTCTCTTTCTCTAACTCGGTGGCAATGCCGTCGGAAATGTCGGCGATCGCCTCCGCCTCGCGCTCGCGGGCTTGCTGGAAGCGAGCGGTCTGCTGCTCGCGGAGCTCGGCGAAGTCGAGCGCCCATTCGCGATCGTCCTGCGAGTGGGATTCGAATATAACACGCTCGATCTCGTCAACGAGACCATCGGAGACATCCTTGGCCGAGCAGAGCTCCTCGACGAATTGCTGGGAGAGATACCTCGCGCGTGGGAACGACATATGGCCGTTCGCGTCGCTGCCATCGAGCGCGCGCGTCACCGTCGCGCTGCCGCCCCAAGTGAGTGTCACGGTGGCGTCCCCGATTAGTTTGCGTGCGCGTGCAAGGAACGATGGGCTGATGTTCTCGTCGGCGTCCCAACCAGCCGGAGTTATTGTGTCGCATCCGGCGGCGATCACATCGGCCAGCGCTGTCTTGCCCGATCCCCGCGCGCCAATGATGGCGACTAGGCCGGGATTGAGTGGAATATCGGGCGTGGTCGCCCAGTCCGCGCCCTCGAACCGCACATGCGAGATGACCTGCGATGGCATGGCCGAGCTTGGCGGCTGCTCGCCGACATAGGCCCGGCCTTCTGGATCGATGCAGGCCTGCCGCAGGGCGTCGAACTCCAGCGCGCCCTTGATCCACGAGAAGCGATTGTCGACTGGCTGCCCGACGGACTTCTGGTCGTGGGAATCGCTGCCATGGAGACACAGCTTGCACCCGTCATAGCGCGAGCGCAGTTTTTCGACGCTGACGCTTCGTTGGCCGATCCAGAATTCACGCTGCGCGGGGCTGCTGGAGAAGATGATGTGGGCGAACTTCTCTATCTCCTGGCGCACGGTCGCGTCGGCGGCCTGACGGACGCCGGAAGTGCCGTCACTAGCGCCGCCAGCAACGGCGATCAGAATATTCTTTTTCGCCCATTCGCTCTCGTCGATAACCTTTCGCAATTGATCAAAGTTGACCTTGAACTGTGTGGCGCCGTGTCGAAGCGCCGCGCCATCGTCAGTGATGGTCGTGTCGGCACGTTTGCCCAGATTTATCAGTTCCTCACGCGTGCAGTCGAAGCGGTCGTTGAAGGCGCGGAATTGAAGGCGCTTCAGGATGCGCTTCACCTCCGAGAGGTGTTCGGGGTCTTCAGGGCTGACCAGCAAATGGACGTTCACGAAGCCCGTTTTCGCCGCCACGTCGAGGCGCAGCTCGATGTTCGGGAAGAGTAGCGATACATCGGGCAATCGGCCTGCAGCCTTATACTGGAGGAATTCCTCGTAGGTGTCGGTAACGTAGTAGTCGGTGACCGCAACCGCCTCGACCTTCGGCGTCAGGCCTTCAAGCGTCGTGAGGTAGGAGTTCCAAGGGTCGGAAACACCGAACTGATTGTTGAGGATAGTGCCGGGCGCATGGATATGCGGCTCCCATCTGTGCCATTCAGAACCGCGACTGATCACTTCCATCTTCAGATTCTCATTCTTGGTTGGGTCATCGCGTGCCGCCTCAATAGGCAATTTTCAAAGGCTTAACGCAGAGCTCACCGGCGGCAATGGAGCGCAGCGGAATTGCCGTCCGAGTGCAGCGCCTTGTTATGTTTCTTTGTACTCCCGAAACCCCGCCAACACCTCGGAGAACGACTTCGGCGCATACTTCTCGAAGCCTTCCTGATCCACATACACGAAATCGTATGTCACTTCTGACTGCGTGGCGTTGATGTCCTCACACCACTGGCGCAGCCGTTGTGTTTTCAACGGCACATCTAGGTCTTCCTGTCCCTTGGTCTCGACCACCACGATCCGGCCATCGGACAGCTTCACGAAAAAATCGGGATAGTAGTTGGAGATATCACCGTCCCTATTCACATAATCCAGTTTGAAATGCACGGCCAGATAATTCTTGGCGTAGGACACCACATCGCTGCAATCCTCCAGAAAACTCGCAATCCCGGTGCAATCCCAGCAATCCCAGGACACCCATCCCTTATATTGACCTGCCGGGCTGCTTCCGTAAACTAGTGCTGTACATTTGCACAGCATGGAGCGCTGCATGACTCAGCCCAGACGGACCCTGGTGAGCCTCACCGATACCCCCTACTACCACTGCATCGGCCGCTGCGTGCGCCGGGCCTTCCTGTGCGGGCAGGACTTCGCCACAAGCGAGGACTACGAACACCGCAAGGCGTGGATGGTGGAACGCCTTGCGCTGCTCGCCGAGGTCTTCACCCTCGAGGTCTGCGCCTACGCTGTGATGAGCAATCACTACCATGTAGTGCTGCGGATCGACCGGGCGGCCGCCGAAGCGCTCTCCGAGGCCGAGGTCATGGACCGCTGGGGTCGGCTCTACGGGTTGCCGGTGCTGGTCCGCCGCTATCGGGACGGGGAGACCACCGGTGAGGCCGAGGCCGGGCAGGCCCGTGCCATGCTCGCAGTGCTGCGCGCGCGTCTCGGTGATCTCTCCTGGTACATGCGCTGCCTGAACGAATACATCGCCCGCCGCGCCAACGCGGAGGATGGCTGCACGGGACGCTTTTGGGAAGGACGCTTCAAGAGCCAGGCGCTGCTGGACGAGGCGGCACTGCTCACCTGCATGAGCTACGTGGATCTCAACAGGGTCCGGGCCGGCATCGCCACCACCCCAGAAGCCTCGGACTACACCTCTATCCAGGCGCGCATCCGCCGACACCGGGAACCGTTCGTGATTCGCCCGACGAAACCAGCGCCGGTGCGGCTGCTGCCGTTCCAAGAGCTTGGAAACCCGGCGCCCGAGCACCTGCCGTTTGGTTTCCTCGACTACCTGGCGCTCATGGACTGGACCGGCCGGGCGGTGTTGGAGCACAAGCACGGTGCGATCCCGGCGCAGGTCCCGCCGATATTGGAGCGTCTCGGCATAGCCCCCGCAGGTTATCTCAAGACCATGTGCCGGAGCGGCATCCGTTTCGGTACCGCCGTGGGCCGGGTCGAATCGCTCCGAGACGCCGCACGGCAATTACAGCGACGCTGCCTGCGCGGCATCGGCGAGGCCAGACTCCTATTCTCGACACCGGTGGGTTAACACCAGACAAACCACAAATCCCCCGTGCTCTGTTCTCGATGGTCGCCCTGACCAGGCTTACCCGTGCCCGCACACTCGCCGACGACAGTGAAATCGGCGCCAACGTGGCGCAATTCACCCCTGCCAGCCCGCTTTTTCCCTTGGCCAAGGGAAAATCCGGACCGAGATCACCGGCAGTACCGCTGCTTTCAGGAGATGGCTGTCCCTTAATTACTTAATTACCGGTCCTTAATTACCGTCTTAATTACCTTAATTAACCGGCCGTGCAGCCAAGTAACCTCCGTGGACAGCGCGTTGTAGACCTCGGCAACTGGGGGCGGGATTGGGGGCATGGTGTGCTTCGGTTGTTTGTGACGCCTAACGATCAGCGTAACCGGCCGAGTTACCCGTAGCGAAAGCGTAGGGTAAATCGGTCCGTGTTGACGCTGTTGTTATGCTACTACTGTAGGCCCATAGCCTTGATCACTTCCCGTTCTAACGCACCCGTCGCGTAACACGTCGTCTCCTGCGGATACCTAGCGGAACCATTTGTATTGAATGAAATACTGTCACTATATGTCTGCGATTGGCCTTGTGGGTTCGATATCGTCCCACTCTTAGTGACAATGTATCTTGAGTTAACAGTTACAAGGGTTCTTCCACCATTGACCTCCTGAAGAACAATGTTGATGCGCCCGTCTAACTCCATATTTCTTCTTATAAAAAGTAAATTTTGGCCACCTACAAATGTTTCATACTCCCTGTACGCTGCTGCAGCAGGGAAATCATAATTCCTTTCGCCTCTAGCATTTTTTACATGTGACTCAATGCGACCACAGTCAATGTATTTTTCAGGGCTTCCAGAATAACTAACATTTATAAATCCAGAATCCTTGTCTAAATTATTAACGACGAAAAATGAACTACCCAGGCCCGGAATGATATCTTGCCAAACTTGTCTCATCGGAGAATCGACCGTAATACTATTAGTAATGGCTTGACGTTCCGAAGGCGGATAGTAAATCACCTGCCCTGCACATCCAGCTAGCATCATTGAAAAAGCCGATAACAGGACAATTTTTTTCATTTTGCACCTCTCCTTCATCTTCAAGGCATAACGCCCGCAAAAGCAGGCAATTTGTAGCGCCAGTGACCTTGCCCGCTGCTTGCGATTGTTATGCATGCTCGCCCTCGCCTCGGAGTTCCGCCACCAACTCTTCGGAGTTTTTTCCTGCTTGTGTCGTATCCCATATGTCTTGAAGCTGCTCTCGGCAGCTCGAAATCCACGCTGTAACTTCTCTGTCGTATTTTTTGTCGAGACTTCCGGCGATTCTCTGAGCATATTCTATTGTATAGGTGGCCGCGTGGTGAGAGTGGCCGTAATCGATGTGGACGTGCGGAACATAATGGCCTTTCTCCTGGTACATCTTGATCTTGATGTTTCGCCGCTTATGCACAAGAAACTCAATGTAGCCAGATGAAGACTCCCCGCTGAGCAGGTCGACTTGTGCAAACCGGCGCTGAAGATCCTTCGCTTCCTGCTCAAGTACCATACTCGCTCACCTCATTGCATAACGCTTGAGCTCAGGTGCGTTTGAGGCGACGGCCGTTTTTGCGGTAGCAAAAATGGGCGGCGGGTCAAACGTCACCTGCAGCGATGGGTTAGAGCGCACCTGGCAACTCAGTGTCAAGGTAGCGCTCGTTACCCTTGCACCAGCCAAGAATCAAGCGTGGGCCACTGCTCGTATGTGCCTCGAACAGATCAGCGCTCAGCGGACGGCAGCCAAGCTCTTGGCAGAAGGTGGTGAAATCTTCACGCCACGCCGCACCTGGGCTAAAGGAATGCACGAGCATCACGGCTACCGGGGCATAGAATGCCTTCGCGGTGAGTAATGCCGAGACGGACCGATGAAGTAGCTGATACCGAACAGAGTCCGGGAATGGCGTTGCGCGGCCGAGCTCCGCCTCTAGGTAAGCGATGCGCTCCAGCTGACCATCAGTAGCTTTGGCCTTCTTCTCTCCCAGCGTTGGGCCGAACGTTTCATCGACCTTCGCTTCGATGCCCAGAACAACCAGATTCTTGGAATTTCTTGCCAGAACCAACACATCGGTCTGAGATGTCCTCCTCCCCCCGGGCAACGCCACTTCCCACTCTGGAATAGCGACCAACATCTCAAGATCCGCAATTGCGGGATCATCTGCCGATTCGAGGACAGCCACCACTTCGGCCGGCAGGTCCGGTGAGGAATCTTCCCAGCATGCCGCAGCGGCCATGGCGGACCGGCCCTTCTTCCAGTGCAGGGTCGGCTTGCCGAGTAGGCGCTGCCAGTCGCTACCGCTTTGCGTTGGGACAAAGATTCGTTTCACGTCACCTCCCTCTGCGCCCTAACTATTATTCGACACCACATATGGTGTGTTTCCATACACCATATGTGGTGTATAATCCCGGCACAACCTACTGATTTTACAAGCCCCAGACCGGTACGCCAATCCCAGGACACCCATCCCTTAATATTGTCCGGGCTCCTGTGATCTCAGTTCGCCTAACGGCCCGCATCAGCCGCGCCGTTTTTTGGCGTCGGCTGGATGTGATGGTTAGGTTGGTTTTTGATTCGTTTGGCATTGGGTAAATACCAGGTCTACAAATTGCTGTTCAATTTGTCTTCTGTATTTTGGAGGAAAGTTTCCACTACTTCACAAACATCTATGTTCATACGCTTCGACAGCACAATTAACCACCAAATGCTTTCCCCAAGTTTGTGTTTTAGTTGGGATAAATTTTCGTCATCTGTTGGCCAGCGCCCTTGAAGAGACATTGTTAGTCGCCCGACTAAGCCTGCATCAGTTAAAAAAGCCAGCGCATCTTCTTCAACAGACCATTGACTCCCATGATGTTTTGTCTCCAATTGGTGGTATTTTTCTCGTATTCTGACTGCGCGCTCTGCTATGTCATTCAATTGCAAATTTTTCATTTTGTGCTGAGACTCCTTAAGACCTGAATCATTGCAGTTCGGCGGTATGTTCTTCTTTGGCAAGTCAGCGATCTATATTTTCTGCAGCTAGCCTTGGAACACTGCCTCCACGTTTATCCTGTCCGGATCGAAGACATAAGCCGCGTAGTATCGCTCATGGTAGTGTCGGCGAATGCCGGGCGCGCCATTGTCGACGCCGCCCGCCCCAAGCGCGGCTTGGTAGAAATGATCAACCTCCGCTCGACTACGCGCAGCGAAGGCAATGTGCGTCCCTTGGCCAAACGTTTCGTTGCCATGGATCCACAAGGAAGGATATCCATCGCGCCCGAATCCCAGGCGCGCTGTTCCGGTGCGGGTGCGTTGCGGTGGCACAGCAAGGATCAACGTCAGTCCGAGCGGTGCCAAAGCTATCCGACGACAATGACTCTGGCCGGTCGGCGACAACTACTTTGGCCGGTTGCCA
>JBBDNK010000003.1:0-41921 GCA_040877625.1 Aquisalimonadaceae bacterium | reverse complement strand
TGCCTGCGAGCCGCGCCTTGCCCCCGGGCACGCTGCAAAGCCAGAGCACCATGGGGATACATCAGTGTCTCCTTAACGTATAAGAGCGCACCAAAACCGGTCACAAGGAGAGCGACGCCTTTAGTCGCCTGGGGAGAGTATGGCCAACCCGATTGCACCAGCGGACAAGACACCGAAAGTTACCCGGATTGCACAGAAGCGTCGGCGCGATCTCATCAATGCGGCCATACGCAACATTGCAGTCAGTGGCTACGACGCCGTTACCGTGGCGACAATCTGTGAGGAGGCCGGGTTTTCCCGGGGGCTGATCGGTCACTATTTCCGTGGCAAGGATGAACTTCTGCTTGAAGCCGTACGGGCGGTTGCCGACGAACTTGGCGAAGTCTTCCAGAGCGCCATGGAGGCTGCGGGCTCCGACCCCGCGGCGCGCCTGCATGCGTTGATAGATGCCAGTTTTTCCCCACCCGGCTTCACCCCCGAGAAAGTCGCGGTCTGGGTTGCGCTGACCGGGACTGCGCGATGGTCCCCACAGCTCGCCGCGATTTACCGTGATATCTGGCGGAATTACCGCGTCAGCGTTGGTCGCCTGTTCGAGCGAGCCGCTGAAGCGCGCGAGGTGGAAATAGACAGCAGCCAGATCGCCCTGACGTTCTCGCAAATGATCGAGGGGCTGTGGGTGGGCTGGGCCGTGGACCCGGAAGCGGTCGCACAGGAGGCCAGCGCGGCGTGCTGTCACGCATTCGTGCGAATGGTCCTCCGGGACAACGATACGGGCACGTTCTGACGGCAGCGGACGTGCCTGTCACGCCCTTTTTTTGTGTTCAGCGACCGGCGGCGCGGGAGCGACCACATTGCGGAAACGGTACACGCTGGTCGCGTCGGGCGGTGTCGCTGCGCGTTCCAGCTGATTCTTTGCCATGTAGATTGCGGCGATGGTCCGTGCCTCGTTGATCAGTCCGCGCCGAACCAGGTCGTCAAACTCGGACAGCTGCACAGGAACCACCTCGGGTAATTCCGGTTCATCCCCTGCCAGCTTCTGCTCATACAGACTTTCGGCCAGTACCACCGTAATCCTGTGGCACAGATGTCCGGGCGCCAACGTCAGCACGCCGAGCTCCTGAATATGATGCGCACCAAATCCGGCTTCTTCCTGAAGCTCGCGATTGGCCGCCTGCAAGGTTGTCTCCCCGGGCTCGATCATGCCTTTCGGCAAGGCGAGTGAATGCTGATCGATGCCGCAGGCGTATTCACGAACCAGGAGAATGTCTTCGGGTGGACGGAAGGCGACGATGACGACCGAACGGGCATCCCATTCACGAAGCCGTTCGTAGAGGCGTTCCTCGCCATTGCCAAAACGAAGACGGACCTGCTCGACCGCGAAGAAACGGCTCTGGGCAACGATTTGGGTATCAAGTATTTCGGGATCCCTGCGCATCAACTGGCCCCTTCAGAGTCGAATCTCTGTGCGCCTGTGTGGATTTGCGATTGATTTTTGCTGTACGTTCAGCAAAAATTAGCGTCAAGTGCAGTGAATGTCAAGCTGCACATTATCGGGCGAACGCGCGTCAACCGTATTAGCTCCGGCGCGGAGACGCCCATTATCATTGAGTTGCCGCGGACTGCGGCTGGCCTTGGGATATACCGTGAAAAGACTTCAAACAACCATTGAAGATTCGTTGCGGATCTCGCTTAGAGGTATGGCATCGAGCGTGGCCATCGTATCGACGGAACTGGATGGAACCCGTTATGGAATGGTCGCGACAGCAGTGATGTCGGTAACGCTTGAGCCTCCGAGCATCGCTGTTGCCATCAATCGATCAGCATCGATCCACACCCCCTTGCTCGAGCGTGGAGCCTTTGTCATTAACCTGCTCTCGAAGGAAAATGAAGACATTGCCAACGGCTTTATGGCAAGCAAAGGGGAAAGCCGGTTTGCGTTCGGGCCATGGGCCGCGCACGAATCCTCCGAAGCTGACCTGAACAGGCTGCCCTATCTCGCCAATGCACAGGCGGCAATCAGTTGCCGGTTGACGGATTCAATCCGCAAAGGGACACATACGCTGGTGATCGGCGAAGTCATAGACGTCATCCAGGCCGAGACATTCTCGCCTCTCCTGTACTGCAACGGTACGTACTGTTCATTAGCTTAGTATTCCTTGGGCTCACGCCGTCTCGTGGCGCCGGATGTGCCCAGTCGTCGGCTTTCCATTTTGCTCCGGATTTTCCCCGCTCAAGCCGCAAAGGTGAACCGCCGTCCACATATGGGTAGTCAAGTTGTTTTGCATTATATTGCGTGTGTATGCTGACAGTCCGTTGTATGAACAAAATAATCACCCCCAGCTTGTGAGCTTTGGTGATACGGTTCGAGATGGATGGAAGGGGAGGGCGCCGATCATGAGGCATTGGTACGCCGCATACTGCAAGCCACGACAGGATGCCCGCGCCGAGATACACCTGCTCAATCAGCGGTTCGACGTCTTCCGGCCATTGGTGCGCGTACGGCGGTTCCGACGCGGCAAGCCCTGTCAGGTGAAGGAGTCGATGTTTCCCCGTTACCTGTTCATCCAGCTCGATGATCTTGACGAGAACTGGGGCCCGATACGATCGACCCGTGGTATCAGCGGGCTGGTGCACTGGGGCGATCATGTGCCGGTGGTGCCGGATCGGGTTATCCAGCGCCTCTACGGCGACCTCGCCGAGGACGGCTGCGTGGATCTGGCCGGCACCGACGACTACAAGCTAAACGAGCGGATACGCATCACCGCTGGTCCGTTCGCTGGCTATGAAGCTCTCTACCAGGCTCGCAGCAGCGAGGAGCGCGTGATCGTGCTTCTGGAAATCATGCAAAGAGACCAGCGGTTGGTTCTGCCCGGAGACAGCATTGCCAGAGCGTGACTCACCGTAACTGCTCCAAACCCGGGGCAGAATCCACATGACACAATAAAGTGCTTGCCTTCCTGCATACTGCGGGCGCGAATGATAGCGGGATTTCAGCGTTCGAGAATTCCCGGGCACTTTGCGATGGCGGCTATCGGGTACCTGTTCTAGTCTTGATGCAGCCAGGGAGTCGCTGGAAGGGACAGTTCACGCATGAAGGGGGCCCATGAGCGTGCACTGTCCCTTGTCGGTCGTTCCGGGAGTCTAAGACGCAGGATTGTCCGAGGAGGGCTGGGAAGCTTCGCCGTCAAGCTTGCCAGCACACTTTCGGCCTTCCTGCTCGCGGTCCTATTGGCACGTGCTCTGGGCCCTGAAGGCTACGGGATCTATACCTACGCATTTGCGTTGGTGTCGCTTCTCGCTATACCGGCACAACTCGGCCTGCCAACTCTGGTGGTGCGTGAGACTGCGCGGGCGCAGGCGAAGGAGCAATGGGAGCTGATGCGCGGCGTATGGCGCTGGGCGACTGGCGTAGTCGCCTTGCTGTCATTGGGGTTGGCCCTGGCCAGCGCTGCTGCTGCGTGGGCGTTCGCGGATTCGTTCACGGACATGCAGCTGGGTACGTTCTGGTGGGGGGTCATTCTTGTTCCTGTCCTTGCATTGGCGAATCTCCGCGGCGCGGCGCTCCGAGGGCTCCGCAAAGTGGTTCTGGGTCAACTCCCGGAGCTGATTATCAGACCGGCAATGCTCATCATCCTGATCCTTGTGGCATTGCCGTGGCTACCTCCAGATACGTTCTCGCCGATGGCCGCCATGAAGCTGCATGTGCTTGCGGCGGCCTTTGCGTTTCTTGTCGGTGCAGGCTTGCTCTGGCGGTCTCGGCCACGTGCTCTCGTGCGCGCAGTAGGATCGGCTTACGAGCCACGCAAATGGCTTGGGAGTCTTGTTTCATTAGCGCTACTTGCGGGTATGCAGATTTTCAATAAGTATACTGACATTTTAATGCTTGGTATTTTTGGTGAAGCTGAAGAAGTCGGCATCTATCGAATCGCAATGCAGGCCGCGATACTTGTAGCATTCGGCTTTCAGGCAACCAGTATGGTTGTAGCGCCATATTTTACCCGTCTTTATGAACAGGGCGATGTGAAAAGACTTCAGTATCTCGTCACCATAACCACTCGAATTATGCTTCTTGTCGCCGTGCCGATTGTCGTTATTTTTATTATTTTCGGTGAGAGCATTTTGGGTTTGATATTCGGAAGTGAATATGTTGCAGGATATATGGCTTTATCGATTCTCGCCATCGGAAAACTGCTGTCCAGTGCATTCGGGCCCGTTGCGTTTCTCCTGAACATGACTGGAAACGAAAGGTCAACAGCCAAGGCGGCGGCGGCCGGAGCTGGTGGAAACGTCCTACTTAATTTTATTCTGATCCCCTTGTATGGCATGAACGGCGCGGCAATCGCGACGGCTGTCACGCTGGTCTCGTGGCATGTGATTCTCTGGTGGATTGCCAGGCGGGAACTTGGCATTCAAACATTGCCATTCCCCGCGTTCAGACGCTAGCTTGTTCACGTGACTGGACGAATGATAAAAGCACACCCGGTGCAAGTTGAGTTTTGGCTCTTTAATGGCATGTGATGATTGTTGAGTTAATACACTCTGAGTGAGTCTTACGGTTACCAGACGCCTTTCCCACTTTGCTCTGTCGCCATATTGTTACACTATTTTCACGGTGGGCGTGAATTATATTGCATCATCAGAAACAATCTTGCCGGCATTCAAATTCAACGCTACTATTTCCGACATTACGTCAGGTAGTTCATCTGCGCGATACCCTCTAAAGAGTTGAACGCGCGCGTAACACTGGTATGGCGTACATGACAGACCGCAGCAGGATGCCCGCGGAGAAGTACTCTTCCTGAACCAGGGATTCAGCACCTTCCTCCCCCGGTTCACGCGATTCTCGGGCAAACGACCTTGGCGGCGGAGCGATTCAAACGCCGCGGTCGACCTTTGCCCGAAGCATCAATTCGCTGCGGGCCGACACGTGAGACGAGCCTCAACAATAGTTGAGTCGACGGCGGATGGATTGAACAGTGACGGCTTATCCGGGCGGCCCCGTCTCACTATCAATCCGCCATCAGGAACGTTAACGGTAATTGCTTGATGAACGATGTGCAGACCCCGCACACAGTGAGCCACCAGATCGCAAGAGGCGAGGATGAGATCACTCTGGCCGAACTCCTCGGAATGGTCTGGGAGGGTCGGTGGACCATCGTGGTCGCCACCGTTCTTGTTACTTCCGTGGGCATTGCCTACGCACTGCTGGCACAGCCAATTTACCAGGCGGACGCCTTGATACATGTAGAAAGCGAGCGGAGCATCATGCCCGGCCATGCCAGCCTGGATCTCTTGCAGGAGGCCAATATAGCGGCGGAGATCCGCTTGCTGCGCTCACGCATGGTCATTGAGCGGGTGGTGAACGAGCGCAACATGGATATTCGCGCGGAACCCGTTCGCTTTCCCATCATAGGCGGCTATATCGCCCGCCGGCCTCTGGAGAACGGCAAGCTACGGCAGCCGATGTTCGGCCTGCCGCTGTTTGCCTGGGGAGGCGAACACATTGAGGTGGCACATCTCGTGGTGCCGGAATCGTGGCACGGCGAACGCCTCACCCTGGTGGCTCTGGACGATGGACGTTATCAGTTGAGTGGCCCGAAGGGGCGCACGAGGCATGTTGGAAAGGTTGGCGAATTGTATGCCAGCGAGGATGGCTCCGTTCAGGCTTTGATCCGGGAGGTCGTGGCGCGCCCGGGGACCAGGTTCAATGTTGTCCGCCGCGCCAGCGGGGACGCGGTGAGGGATCTGCAGCGTGGTGTGCGGATCACCGACGCCGGCCGCGGTAGCGGCGGCGTGCTGCGGCTGTCGCTGGAAGGAAGCAGCCCGGTGGATGTTCAAGCCACATTGAATGCCATAACCAACGCGTATGTACGACAGAACGTGGAACGCCGTTCACAAGAGGCGGAGCAGCGCATTGCCTTCCTTGATGAGCAACTTCCGCAGATACGCCGGCAGTTGGAGAGCGCCGAAGAACGGTTAAGTCACTACAGGCGGGAGAATGAGGCTCTTGATCTTTCGGCGGAGGGGCTGGCGCTGCTTGAACAGACCGTCGGCGTGGAACAGCGTGCGGTGGAAATCAGCCTAAAGCGCTCCGAGCTGTCACGGAACTATGCGTCCCAACATCCGCGAATGATCGCGCTCAATCAGCAAGAACAGCAACTGCTTGAAAGGCGCTCAGGGCTCGATAGCCGAATCCAGGGCTTGCCGGCAAGTCAACAGGAGCTTCTACGCCTGCAGCGCGAAGTGGAAGTTACAACCGCACTCTATACCGCGATGCTCAACCAGGCTCAGGAACTTCGCGTGGTGCGTGCAGGGACGGTTGGCAACGTGAGGATCGTGGACGATGCTATCACCCATGCTCAGCCGGTTAAGCCGCAACGTACGCTTGTAACAATACTTTCCTTGATGCTCGGCAGCATGATCGGTTTATGTTCCGTCGTTGCCCGCACTGTTCTGGGTAACGTCATTTCCGATCCGAGCGAGCTGGAACGCAGGTTCGGCCTCTCGTGTTACGCAACGATCCCGCAAAGCCCAGCGCTGGAGAGACTGGACCGTGCCAGCGTCCGTGCGCGCAATCCGCGTCCGATTCTGGCACGTGACCTTTCGGAGGATAACGCTGCGGAAAGCCTCCGAAGTCTGCGCACGAGTTTGCATTTTGCCTTGATGAACCACGCGCGGAGAACCATTGCAATCACCGGTCCCTGCCCCGGCGTGGGAAAGACCTTCCTGTCCCTCAATCTGGCCTGCATGCTTGGGCAGGTCGGCAAGCGTGTGCTTTTGGTGGACGCCGACCTGCGCCGAGGGCGTATGCATGAATACTTCCGCCGCGTGCGTGGATTCGGGCTCTCGGACGTCCTTGCCTGTCAGGCGGAGTGGCGCTCCTGCGTTCAGGTTCTAAACGAAGTGAGCCTGGCCTTTCTAGGCGCTGGAACGATTTCTCCGAATCCGTCGGAGCTTCTGATGTCGGGGCGCTTCGATGCCCTGCTGAAGGAATGGGAAACCGACTACGATTTCATCATTCTTGACACGGCACCGGTGCTGGCCGCCACCGATGGTGTACTGGTCTCCGCGAGAGCCGCCGCCGTTTTCATGGTGCTGCGCGGTGGCGCCCACGCAGAAGGGGAAATCGACCAGTCACTCAGGCGCCTTCGACTGGAAGGTATTGCGATCAGTGGCTTCATTCTGAACGGCATGGTCCGACATGCCTCAGCCACCGGTTACGGCAGCTCCCGCCACGTTCAGTATGGCTATACCCCAAGTACGGCCTGAACCGCTGCTCGCCGTAAAAGGAGATCGACGAAATGGAATTACGCCATCACCAGGCAAAGCAAGCACCCTATTATGAGTAGCCGCGTAGGTGCCGTCTTTGGCACAGGGAACAGCTTTCGTGGTCGACTTGTCCGGGGAGGCGCCGGCAGCTTAACCGTCAAGCTCGCAGGTACACTGCTGGCGGTGCTGGTGGCCATCATTCTGGCGCGTGCGCTGGGCCCCGACGGATACGGAATCTACGCGCTGGTTTACGCGGTGGTCACCCTGCTGGCAATACCCGCCCAACTTGGCTTGCCGGAGCTTATGGTGCGTGAAACGGCCAAGGCCCATGCCCGGGAGCAGTGGGGCGTGCTACGTGGTCTGTGGCGTTGGGGTACGGCATCCGTATTCGTATTCTCGATCATTCTCCTGTGCTTGGGGTTGGCCGGAATCTGGATCATTGGTGAGAGGTTAGGTGTTCAGCAGCAGGCCACGTTTCTGTTTGGTCTGTTTCTTGTTCCCTTGGTTGCACTCGGCAATCTTCGTGGAGCGGCCCTCAAGGGTCTACGCCGGGTCGTATTGGGACAATTGCCCCAAAATATTCTGCGGCCGGGATTGTTGATTCTGTTCCTGATGGCCGTGTTGGTTCTGTTCCCGTCTGCTCCGTTTACGCCTGCCCATGCCATGGCATTGCACGCCGTTGCGGCTGTCATTGCCTTCGGGGTTGGCGCATGGATTCTATGGAATGCCCGCCCTAATGAACTAAAGAACCGGCCCTTGCCGGTCTACATTCCTCGTGAATGGTTTGGGGCTGCCTTTCCACTTGCCTTGATTGCAGGGATACATCTGATAAATCAGCATACCGATATCCTCATGATCGGCATTTTCTGTTCGATGGAGGAAGTCGGCATCTACAAAGTGGTTGTCACCGGCGCAACATTGGTCGCATTTGGACTGCAGGCCGTTAATGTGATGGTCGCCCCCTACTTTGCAAGGCTCCATACGCAGGGGGAGCTGGTGAAACTGCAGCGCCTCGTCACGCTGTCAGCGCGTGCCATTCTCGCCCTCGCAATACCGGTTGTCGCGCTCTTCCTTTTCAAGGGTGATGTTGTGCTAGGCCTCGTATTTGGCGAGGAATATGCCGTGGGACATAGTGCTCTCGCCATTTTGGCACTTGGTCAATTGGTCAATGCCGCAACCGGTTCGGTAGGCACGCTTCTGAACATGACAGGCCATGAGCGCGACACCATGCGTGGACTGGCAGTGGCTGCGGTGGCCAACGTACTGCTTAACCTGGCTCTGATTCCTGCATTCGGAATTGTAGGTGCAGCGTTTGCAACTGCAATATCGCTGGTTTTGTGGAATTTTCTACTTTGGTGGTTTGTACGAAACCGTCTTGGGATTGAAAGCATGGCATTCGGCATCAAAGCCAAAGAATAGATTGATTCAAACCATGTTTTGAAAAATCTGTTATCCGGCTGTGGGGTGTGCAGCTTTGAGGAATGTTCTTGGTTTTTATGTCAAGTGAGGGCTGATGTTGTGAATTCATTGGTTAACAGTAGGTCGAATTTCTTCATTATTGGAGCGCCAAAATGTGGCACTACAGCTCTGGCATCCTGGCTGAGCGAACATCCCCAGGTCTTTATGAGTCCGGTTAAGGAGCCACACTACTTCAGCACTGATCTGAAGAACAGATCGTCCCGATCGGAAGGTGAATATCGACGACTTTTCAGCAAAGTGAATGAAAAACATCGGGCTGTGGGAGAAGCCTCGGTCTGGTATCTCTACTCGCAGGAGGCAGTTGCAAATATTCTTGCGACATACCGGGATGCCAGGATTATTGTTTGTCTAAGAAACCCTGTTGATATGGCGTACTCACTCCATGGTCAGCACTTAATGTCAGCCAATGAGCATATTCAGGATTTTAAGGAAGCATGGGAGGCGCAGGATGAGCGCGCACGCGGAAGAAAAGTCCCTCGACTTTGTGAGGATGAAAGACTGTTGTTATATGGCCCCGCATGCTCGTTGGGGGCGCAGATGAACAGGCTCTTCGGGTGTGCTCGTAAAGATCAGGTGCTCACGCTGCTTCTGGAAGATATCAAGAAAGATCCGAAAGGCATTTACAGACAGGTGCTGGCTTTTCTTGCCGTATTCGACCTTGGAAGAGATGATTTTCCGGTTATAAACGCAGCAAGCCAGCGCCGTGTCCCTGCTCTTCACAGAGCTGCCAAAAGTATTAATAATCTGCGCCGAAAGTTGGGAGTGCCTCGACTCGGGACTGGAGTGATGCCGCTTCTGGATAAAATTAACAGGAAACCCTCGGCCCGAGGTGGACTTGACGAATCAATGCGAAAGATGCTGGTTGACTATTTTGCGAGCGATATTGAGAAGCTTGAGGGCTTGGTTGATCGTGATTTGAGTCATTGGAAGACGTGAGGGGATCGCTGTGAGTCGTTTGTGCATGCCAGAGTCTGCGGAGGATCACGCCGCATGAAGATTTCTCAACCGCCTGCCGACGCTGACTGCAAAGCTGCCGGTCGGGTAAGTCGGTCATGATGATCAATGCGTCGACTCGTCTGGCGCTGTTTATGCCTGGCCTGGCCGGAGGGGGCGGAGAACGCGTCATGTTGACGCTGGCCGAGGGGTTTGTCCTGGCCGGTCACGAGGTGGATCTGATCGTATGCAGGGCGAAAGGGCCGTTGCTTGCTGAACTACCCAATGGAGTACGGCTGGTCGATCTTCGTGCGCCCCGCATCCTCGCGAGTCTGCCTGCCCTGGTGCGCTACCTTAAGGGCAATCGCCCTGAAGTAATGCTCTCTGCCTTGGCTCCCGCCAATTGTATTGCCATTTGGGCTCGAAACATTGCTGGTGTGGATGTACGCCTGATTGTTGCGGAGCACAGTACGCCTAGTCAGGCGTTCAGTCTCAAGGCCGGGGCCAGGGCAATGTTCTTGCCGGCGCTGATGCGCCACTCTTATTCTTCTGCCGATTGTATTGTTGCTGTGTCGCATGGGGTTGCCGACGATCTGGCGGAACGTATTCGCCTGGACAGGCGCCGAATCGAGGTTATTTATAACCCCGTCGTTACGCCTCGCCTGCTGGAACGAAGCCGAGAGCCAATACGTCATCCCTGGCTAGAGTCGGGGCAGCCACCCGTCGTGCTTGGGGTGGGGCGTCTGACGGCCGCGAAGGATTTTCCTACCTTGATTCGAGCTTTTGCAAAGGTGCGTCAAAGCATCGCGGTGCGGTTGCTGATTCTCGGCGAGGGGGAGGAACGTCCCAGACTCGAAGCGTTGGTTGCCCAACTTGCGTTACAGCATGACGTTTCCCTGCCTGGTTTTGTTTCCAACCCATACCCCTACATGCGTCAAGTAGCGGCTCTTGCACTTTCGTCCGCCTGGGAAGGCTTCGGAAACGTCCTTGTTGAAGCGATGGCGAGCGGCACGCCGGTTGTCTCCACGGATTGTCGGAGCGGGCCGGCCGAAATACTTGAAGGCGGCAAATGGGGGCGGCTGGTACAGGCGGGCGATAGCGACGGCCTGGCGGACGCAATCACAGAAGCCGTGAATTCCCCGCGCGGACGCGGCATGGAGCGGGCCAACTACTTCTCCATGGAGCGCGCCGTGGAACATTACCTTCAGGTCATGCTGGAGTCACAATATGCCTAACACGGGGTCTATCTACTCCGAGTTTGTCGGAATGGCAGCCTGGGAGCGCGTAGGCGTCATGCTGCTCCTCGCCGTACTTGTGCTGGGTATCGGCGTCATTAATTTCAGCCACGAGCGCGCCGACCTGGTCATGGTCTGGCTGGCATTCCTCGTTTACGCGTTGGTTTTGTTGCTGCCGTTTCTGCTTTATCGCTCCAGCTGGGGATGGTTTCATCCGCTCGTGTTTATGGTTCTTTGGTGGCAGCTTGTACGCCAGGATCTGCCACGACTGGGCATTTACGCGGAAGGGTTATTGCATCACCGCGTGATGATGGACGCCGGGCCGATAGAGATGAATGCAGTCGTGGTGCAGACCCTGCTGCTTACGTCCTTGGGATTGCTTGCCTTTTACGTCGGTTTTATCGGGGCGGGTCGATTGCGTGTACCTCGTCTGTCGTTTGCAGCGCCACGTTTCTTGCTTTTCAAGGTCGCCATGATAGGAGGAATTTCGGCCTGCGCATTTCTGGTGTTGACCTGGGAGGCCGGTGGGATTGGAACGCTATTGCTGCAACGCGGCCTCCCACGTGATCAGCGAATTGTTGTCGAGCTCGGCGGTGGGCACTGGCATTATCTTGTCGGGCTCCTGAAGGTTGCCTGTTTGCTGTGGCTGGCTCTGAGACCAAATGCATGGCGCAATCCAGTTTTTCTCGCGACGTTTATTTTTGCGTTAGCCATTGATTATATCGGTACCGGATCACGTAGCGGCATCATAATGACGGTAGCAATGGCTGGGGCTATCTGGATGCTGAACTTTCGCCGTGTACCGTATTCAGCGGTTGTTGCCGCTGGCGCATTCGCCCTCTTGGTTGTGGGAATTGGCGGAGAATTGCGGATGGCTTCTCGAGGCGCTGACTCCTTGAGTGCGATACAGCTGAACGCAAACGTCAAGGATGCTTTGGTTGCCGGTTACAGGAACGTTGTAAGTTATGGTACCGAGACGGATGGTACCTATGGCATTGTGGCAGTGGTGCCGCAAAAGGTGGGTTTTCTGTATGGACAGTCATACCTGTCGATTCCTTTCGCCCCTGTTCCGAGTGCTCTTTTGCCATTTGATAAACCACAGGCTGGTGGAAGATTAAATGCAATTCATATTTTTGGGAATCCGCTTTCCGCCATTCCTCCAGGAAATATTGGTGAAGCATATTGGAATTTCCATGTGCCAGGTGTGTTTCTTGTTATGCTCCTGTTTGGGGTTTTAATAAAGTGGTTTGTGTGTCTGTTTTCTGATAACCAGGGATCTGGGTGGGTGACTATTATATACGTGTATACATTATTTCTTTTGCAGCCAAATAGTACTGCGTTCTATGGCTGGTTGCATGCCATCGTTCCAATAGTATTTTTTATTCTTTTGTTTTGCGGAATGCCGCGAAGAATGAGGTCTGCAAAGAGCCGGCAGGATACTGGTTCTTTGAACGAAGACGTGTCTATTAACGATAACGCAAGGGATTTGCATCAAAATGAAGGTTCTATTCGCCCATGATCATCGCTTTATTCCCCATAAGGATAACGTTTATTCGGAGGCGCAATTTTCTGCATCCATGTGGCGTCGGTATCTGGCTCATTTCGATGAGGTTGTGGTTGCGGCCAGGCGCGGAGCCGCACCTTCAGGGAAAAATGTAAGTGAACTGGAAGTATCCAGTGCCCAGGGTGTTTGCTTCGAGTTCGTGCCAGATCTGTCGAATCCTTCAGCGCAGCTTTTACGCCGCAAGCAAGCAACAGCGTTGATGCGGGAGCAGGTGATGCGGGCGGATGCAGTCATTGCCCGACTACCGAGTGAAGTCGGTTTGCTTGCCGTTGCCGAGGCAAGAAAGGCGGCGCGACCATTCGCCATCGAGGTAGCCGGTTGCGGTTGGGATAGTCTTTGGAATCATGGCAATTGGCAGGGAAAGGTCTATGCCCCGGTCATGACGTTGCGTATGAAGCTGGCAGTGGCAGAATCCGCCCACAGTCTGTACGTCACGCGAGAGTTTCTGCAGCGACGTTATCCGTGTCGGCAGGGCAATACGGTGTCTTGCTCCAATGTGGAGATTCCAGCACCTGATCGGCACGTTCTGGAGCGCAGGCTGGAACGCATGGCGAATCGGACGGATTCGCCAGTCGTGCTTGGTTTGATCGGCACCTTGCGTACCCGCTACAAGGGTATCCAGACCGTCATGGAGGCACTTTCGAGAGTTCGCGCGGAGCTGCCTCCGGTGATCTTCCGGGTGCTTGGTGGCGGTGATGCCGGACCGTGGAAAGAGGAAGCGGCGAAATTTGGAGTCGATGATCTGGTTGTATTTGATGGTACCCGTCCAGTTGGGGAGCCGGTGTTGCAATGGCTGGATGAAGTTGATTTGTACCTTCAACCGAGCTTCCAGGAAGGATTGCCGCGTGCCTTGATCGAGGCCATGAGTCGCGCATGTCCCGCCCTGGCGTCAACCTGTGCGGGCATACCCGAACTGCTGGAGGGAGACTGCCTGGTTCGCCCTGGTGACGCGAAGAGCCTCGGACAGCTGTTGGTGGAGTCCGTGAATAATCGCGAGTGGCAGTTTCGTCAGTCCCAGCGGAACTGGAGCGAGGCGGCACACTATTCGCGAGATGTGCTGGAAAAGCGCCGCTTCGATTTCCTGGCGGCGTTTGCGGCAGAAGCGGCTGCACAAGGCAGGCTGGAGCTGTCCACTGGGTAAACGGTATCTCCATACAGTGCCGTAAGTTCATATATGGCTGCCGTGCACGAGACGCCTGCTGGGCAGCCACCTTTTGCTGCGAGCCGGGTTGCGCCTTGCAGGCCCGCAGATCGTCCACACTACGCTTACACTTGAGGAGTGAGTCCGTAACCGTCGGTTCCGGATCGGCCTGCTCGGAGCGCAATGTCGCTTACCCTACCCCGGCCTGACAGGCCCGTGGACGTGGTGGGGATCGGTCAGAGCCGGGTTTCAGGCGCCATGACGCCTGAGGCGGGGAGGCCGGCGGCGACTTTCTGGCGCGTTGGTCAGCGCTATGCCCAGGCGAGGGAACGTTATGGGACTCAGAGCATGGAGTGTTGGATTGCGGAACGCCGTGTTGTTTGGCGCAGTTCCTGGCCCGTCCTCTGTCTACTTTCTTGGCTGCGGCCCGATGTCCCTGGATGTAAGTGAGTCCAGGGGGCGACTCGTCAGGGCTCGCGCGGGTGTTACGCGGTATCGAAACAGCTGGCTTTGGCGCTCGGCCGTGGACCGGATCACACCGGACCTCGTGATGGACGTGGGCGCGAACTACGGCGAGATCGCCTTCTGCACCCGTTATCCGACGGGATCTACAGCTGTATTGGTTGAGGCAAATGCGAGGCTGATCCGTTTGCTGGAGTACGGCGTGAGCCGCAGGAAGGACAAGGGGGTCAATTGGCGTGTCGTGCATGCGGCTGCATCGGATAGAGACGGTAAGGCCAACTTTTTCATCGATGAGCGTTCGTCGGGCTTGTCCCGCTTGGGCCGGAGTATGGGCGGGGACGCGTTGGGCCGGGTGGAATTGGTTGACCTGATCAGGCTCGAGGATCTGGACGGATGTGCTTCGGCCAGACGCGTGGTCTTCAAGATCGACGTGGAGGGTGCGGAAATCAAGGCGCTCCGCGGAATGAAGCGCGTTCTGGATCAGGCGGAAATTTTTCTGGGCATTGTGGAATTAAACGAACAGAACCTGAGGGAGGCAGGGGCATCGCCCAGCGAGTTGTGGGAATTCTGCAGGACTATCGGTCATGTCGCGCTATTCGACGACAGGGATCGGTTGGTTGATCTCTCGGCTTCCAGTTGGGACGAGGTCATGGATATCGCCCTGAAGAAGGGACTTAGGGTGTTGTCCGGAGCGGACCTTGTCCTGTTCAAGTCGGTAGGCGAAGTCGCGTCGCTTGCACCTCCGCGCGCCGTGGACGCGGTCGCCAACTTTGTAAAACGTGTGGTTCCGTGAGTGCAGTGACCGGCTGAAACCGTCGTCGACCCTGTTTTTCATTGCGCTTTAAATATCCTGGAAATCAGCGGTATGAAGCATGATGCGACTGCCCCTGACGATGAAAAGCCCGCCGTGCTGCGCGGGCGTTTGACCGTGATATCACACAAACGCCACGACCAGTGTGGGCGTAAATTCACTGTGGTCGGCGGTTTTGCAACACTCAAACAGGAATTCGCGCGCTACGTCGAGGAAGTGCACCTGTGTGTGCCCGTTTTCGCGCGTACAAATCAAGGCTATCCGGCCAATTATCCCCATAACGTTTCTGTTGTTCCCTTGCCCCCCTATGAATCCCGCACGCAGTTGGCGATGAATCTGCCCACGGTCATCAGAACCCTTTGGAGAGAAATAGGTCGCGCCGATTTAGTGTATGCAATGTGTCCGAATGACACCGGGATGTTGGGACTGCTTCTCGCCCGTCTACGTCGCAAACCGGTGTTTGTCAGCATTGATACGAATAGGGCCGGCAAGGCGCGTGCTGCATATGGGGGCAAATGGCCGGGCCGTGTGAAAGCCTGGTTGATCGAGCGGACCGTTCATTTTCTGCTTCGCAGGTTAGCGTCGGGGATCCCCGGGTACGTGTCGGGAGACCTCTTCCTCGGGCCGCAACCCAACTGGCGCCAGTGGGTAAAAACGACAGTCACGTCGCGTGAGTTGCTGCCGCTGAAACTGCCGAATCCGGCCAACCTGCACCGGCTGCGTGTCGTATTTATAGGCCGACTTGCACCCGAGAAAAATATCCTCTGCCTTATCAGAGCTGGCGCGCTTGTGGCGAACGGCGGTCTGGCGATAGAGGTGACGATTGTTGGGGAGGGCGATGAGCGTTCGATGTTGGAGAGAGCGTGTCGAACGTACGACGCCGGGTTTGTCCGCTTTGCAGGGCCAATGGATCACCGGGAACTTCGTCGAACGCGTCTGCTTGATTCAGATGTTCTGGTTTTGCCTTCGCGCGAGGAGCGGCAGGGAAAGGTACTTCTGGAGGCAATGGCTTATTCAGTGCCGGTTATCGGGGCGCGTGCTGGCGGGATACCCAGCGTCATTCAGGATGGCGAAACCGGATTGTTGTTCGACCCCAATTCAGCGGAGGAACTGGCGGAATGTCTGTGCCGGATTGCCAGGGATGGGGTACTACGCAGCCGGCTGGTGGAGCGGGCATATCGCTTTGCGTGTGCCAATACCCTGGACCAAAGTACTGCCTGGATAATTCGTGACGTCAGCCTATTCTACGGACTGCGTATCGACACGCATGTTCCCGGCGCTGGCGGACGCGGATATGGGTAGCATCCCGCCGGATCCAGACGGTGCGGACCCTCACGACCTTGTCCGGCCGCCGGCTGGTCGAGCGGTTGCCTTGTTTATCCCGGCTCTGAATGGTGGCGGCGCGCAGCGCGTGGTCGTTACGCTTGCCAATGAGTTTGTAAACCTGATTAACCGACCGATACATGTGGTGCTTTGCCGGAAAGAAGGCCCCTTCCTGACGGACCTCAGGCCGGAAGTACACGTGATAGATCTCAAGGCTGGGCGCACCTGGCGGTCGATAGGGAGGCTTGCCCTGTATCTGCGCCGTTGCCGTCCGGTGGTGATCATGTCCAGTCTGAACTACGCGAACATCATCTGCACGGCGGCGCACGGTTTTGCCGGACGTCCATGCCGGCTCGTCTTGCGCGAGACCAATGTGAGGGTTAGTGCAGAGATATCAGGCACCTATGCGTTGCGTCAGTGGGGCATGGGCCTGTTGATGCGTCGCCTGTATCCGCGCGCGGATGCAACCATTGCCAATTCACCGGATACGTTGGACTCGCTGCTGCGGGCTGGAATTCCCATCGCTGACAAGGCTGTGGCGATAGGGAATCCTGTGTCGATACCATCGGCGGTAAAACGAGTAAATGCCGCGAGCGCATTATCCATACCGGAGGGTATTCGTTTCCTATGCGCCATTGGGCGGCTTACTCGCCAGAAGGCCTTTGATAAGCTGATAGACGCCTTTGCGATCATACGAACGCCGGAAATACATCTCATAATTCTCGGCGAAGGACCGGAGCGAAACGCGCTCGTTCACCATGCACGGGAACTTGGCGTCGGAGACCGGGTGCACTTGCCTGGCTTTCTCTGCGATGCGTATCAAGTGGTGAGCTCGTCGCAGGGGGTTGTGCTGTCTTCCCGCTGGGAAGGATTCGGTAACGTTCTGGTTGAGGCGCTTGCAATGGGAGTTCCGGTCGTTGCCACGGATTGTCCTGGCGGCCCCCGTATGATTCTGGAAGATGGGAAGTATGGAACGCTGGTGCCAGTAAACGATGTTACAGGTCTGGCGAAGGCCATGGACGACATGCTCGATAGACCCACGGCGACCCCGGCGATGCGCCATGCGCGTGCCGCCTCGTTTTCGCCCGCTCGAATCGCAGGCCGTTATCTCGATGTGCTGTTACCGGATTGGTCGCGCCAGTCCGACGTTCGTGCGGACTTCCATCACGATAACTGATGCGCCGGCTCTGCAGATGCCTCGGCCAGGCTCTAACGGCGGTTGAGTGCCCATTGCCATTGACATCGAGCCCGGCGGCACAGCATTTTTTCGCCTGTATCGCCAAGTCCAGGGGCACCGTTGAACCACCACCTTTGAGCAAATCGAGGACTACGATAATTACCCGGTGCTGACGGCATACAAGCTCGGCATCAAAAACGACCCGGACGCGCCTTGCGCCTTAGTGCTCATCTACCTACCGCGAGCAGGCCGTGGAGGTCATGTGCAGCGAGAGCATCGTGGCCCACCCTGGGCGGGTTGGGGACGATGGCGAGTGCGAAGTATGTCGGACATCTGGAATGAAATGGGAGAATGGCGCTGAGCCCATCACCGATGGGGGGCATCGATGTGCCCACCGACGCGTCATTGAAGGACACAAGAATGCAAGTTAGCATAGGCCAAGACCTATGTCGGGCAGGATACTATCCCATTGGATAATACATCTTGGCAGTGACTGTTCACTTATTCAGAAATGGACGAAATCAGGCAATCAGAATTCCACGCGAATTCAAAAAAAGCGATGCGAGCAGATTATTATCCGCAAGAAGGGGAATAACTAAATTATTGACCCGACGCACCAGTATTCTTTATTAGCCTGCCAAACCCGTGAGCGTAATCAAACATTGATATGCCGGCAACTGACGATTCAATATCACTTAAAAGCGATGGAACGATCGAAACGTACTCTTGAACACATCCCATAAAACCACTAGCGTGAACGAATAATTGCATGGCGGAATAACCGACTTGGCTCAAAAAAGAGTGACCTCCCACATTCTAGCTCTGGCAGGTAGTGCCGGCGCACGTAAGTATATTTTAAATATTTCCTGGCTGGGAGTCGAAAAGATCCTCCGACTCCTCGCCGGGCTGCTAGTGGGTGTCTACGTTGCTCGATATTTAGGGCCGGATAATTTTGGAACGTTCAGCTATGTTTTAGCTTATGGGGCAATCTTCGGAACGGTAATAAAATTAGGTTTAGATAGTATAGTAGTTCGAGAATTAGTCATTAAACATGAACAATCTAAAGAATTACTAGCAACTGCCCTCTTCCTCAAAACTATCTCTGCGCTCACGGTTGTATTTTTCCTCGCCTTAGCTTTAACTGTATTGAACCTAAATAGCATAACATATTTATATGTATTAATTATATCTATTGGGCTCGTTTTTCAATCTTCAGAGGTTGTTGATTACTACTTTCAATCAATAGTTAAAGCGAAATATGCTGCAATGTGTAAGATATTGCAACTAGCGATATCCTCTGCTATAAAGATTGGATTAGTTCTGTTGGAAGTGGACCTGCTGTGGTTCGTAGTAGCCACTCTCATTGATCAAGCGACGCTTTCAGTGGCGTATCTTTATGTGTTTCTTAAAAGAGGCCCTAAGCCAGAGAAGAACATTATAACGCAGCATACTGCATCGGGATCCCAATTTTTCGAAAATTATTCCGGATACCTTCGATGTGCAGCGAAAACTGTTCTAGACAGCGTTTCAGTACAGCAGGCAAACGATCTGCTCAAAGCTTCGTGGCCTCTTCTGCTGTATTCGTTGGCGGTAGTCTTGAATATGAAGAGTGATACGTTGATTATAAATTGGCTACTAGGAAGCGAGCACGTAGGACTTTACGCTGCAGGTACAAGGCTGACTGAAGTGCTGTATGTGTTACCAGTTATAATCGGAGCTGGAGTGTATCCTTATTTAACCAAACATCACGTCAGTAGCGCGTGGCATTCTAGAACTATCCAGCTTATGGGGCTTCTATCCTGGATAGCTATAATCTCTGCCATTATGGGGATACTGTTTGGAGAGGTATTGATTAACTTTCTGTATGGAGAATCATTTGCGAAGTCTGGTGAAGTGTTCGTTATACACGTGATAGGAGTGATATTTGTTTTTCATGTGTCGATTAGAACAAGGCTTCTTACCATCGAGAATAAACAGCTCCTATCACTCTATCTCCTTGCTGCGTCTTTAGTGCTTAATGTCCTATTAAATATTGCACTCATTCCCTATTATGGACTGGTAGGTGCCGCGTGGGCATCAGTGCTAGCGTGGGGAGCTAATACAATACTGTTCCCGTTATTGTCTCCTGGGGCTTCTAGATATGTACGGGTTCTATTTGAATCTCCAGTATCCTTCATAAGGAACGGATTTAGGCATGTTTGAAAGATCGAGGATGTCTGTAGCGGATGACGTCGGGGTTGTATACCTTGGAGACGGAAAGGTTCTTCGGGCGATAAATCCTGCTGCTGAAGGCAATGTGAGAGAGCTTATAAATTCGGGATTAATAGATGATCTAGTGTGCCGAGGGCTCTTTCCAAGTACTTGGATATCTAACACCGCTTTTAATGGATATGATCTCGTGTTGGAGCATGAACGAATTGACGTAGTATCCTATCCATACGAGTGGTCACCAGAAATGTTGAAAAGGGTTGCATTATGCATAATTGAAGTCGCAGAAATCGCTAGACAATATGGTTATGAGCTCAAAGATGCGCATCCTTATAATGTACTGTTCTCTGAAACAAGGCCGGTCTTTATAGATCTCGGCAGCATTGTGAAGATAAGGCGGCAGCATGACTGGGTTGCGTTAAAGGAGTTTTACTCTTCAATTTATGGTCCTTTAAAGCTCTATCAAATGGGGTATCAATCGATATTCCATAAGATGTGGACTGTAAATGGAAACGGCGTTCAACTCGGTGAATATTTATCCATCAGGTATGGCGTGTTTCGAGCGATAGGTGTACATAGAACAGATCGTTTGATTCGAGCATGGTTTTATTTGCGCACTTGCGTCTTAGATGAATCAACCTTGGCCTTAGAGAATAGAAAATTCGTTAAACTGCTAGCATGGTTTCTAAGTAAGTCCAAGCTAAAGGCGATTGTCGGGATGCAGGATATTAGTTTCGAGAAAATAAAGAAGAAAATTAATCAGCTCAAATTTTCGCGTAACTCGAAGTGGAGTAGCTATCAAGAAAGCAGTGGGTTTATTTCAAAAAACGGCATATCGAAGATGCCAGAAAGGTTTCAGAGAGTGCTTAGCCTAATTGACGTGCTTCGGCCCGAGACTGTTATTGAATTGGCTGCCAATCAAGGAGTCCTCTCCGTCGAAATCTCAAAAAAGGAATATGTAAAGCGAGTTATTTGCACTGATTATGATGAAGTTGCCATAGACCAGTTTTTTATTCGGTGTGGGGACTCAAGCAAAAAAATCACTCCTGTCGTATGTAATTTCGTAAGGCCTTTTTGCAACCCGATTTCACTCGACATGAAAGATCGCTTTAAATCTGACTTGGTTGTAGTCTTGGCAGTAACTCATCATTTGGTGCTGACGCAAAATGTTCCAATAGCGATAATATTGGAATCGATATGTTCTTTGAGTAAAAAATACGTCATTGTCGAATTTATGCCCCTGGGTCTATGGGATGGTGTGTCTGCACCAGTCCTACCGGAATGGTACACGCAAGAATGGTTTGAAGAGGAGCTGAGAAAATGGTTCACTATTCTTCAGTGTTCTCCGTATGAGAAAAATCGCGTAATGTATGCATGCGAGAAGAAGGTTGCTTGAAATGTTGTCCAATCACATCATTCATGAATAAATAAATGCTCCGAAACATTTACTACCTAGGGTGGTTGGTCGGTTTGGTAGTGCCTTGGGGATAAAGTCTGTGAACGATCTTCACAACGGAAGAGGCTATCGGCGACGGATCTGCTTGGGCTTATTGGTAATTAAGTATATGAATGAAATGAGATATAACCAAATTACTTTTCCAGGCGGCCCTCTCGCGCGTATCTTGAGGGCCGTCATAAAGGGCAAGCCGATGTATGAACTGCCGGCACCCTTGGGAGAGCAAAAGTCTAGTTCTGAGAAGTCAAGAATATTGGTATCTATTAGTGAGAAGGCACCAATGGAATCCGTTGCTATCAAAGCGATGTTTCACGAGCTCAATAAGTTTTCGGACGTGGTATCTGTATATATCCATGGAAGCTATGCGGATGAAACTACTACGTCGTTTTCAGATATAGACGATTATATTATTGTTGAAGAGGCCAGATTAACGAATAAACGTTTTAAGTCGCTCATAATTGCCCTAAATAAAATCGATATGAGATTTTGTAGGGCCGATCCATTGCAACACCATGGGCATTGGATCACCAGTGTGAGTGAATTGGGGTGTTACGATAATTCTTTTCTTCCTTTGTTTGTTCTTGGTGAAGCAAAACATGTTTTAGGTAGGAACGGTCTAGAGGCGAAGGTCGATATGGCGTCATCACGGCGAGGGCTTTGCAATAATATTGGTTTAACTTGCGAGATAATTGTTCTTCTATTTCAAAAAATGCGAAATAATTCTATTAACGCGTATGAACTGAAGTGTTTAGTGGGATCCGTCGCACTAATGCCGGCTTATGTGTTTCAATATCTCGGAGAAGAGTTGTCGAAACCGGACGCTATAAAGCGAGCTAAAGAAATATATTCCTCAAAATCACTTGAAGTTATTGATTGGGCCACTCAATGTAGAAAGAATTGGATCGCTGTAACGGGGAACACCCGATTTAGATTCTTTTCTATTTTGCCGAGGTTGTTTTGTAATCCGTATGTATGGAGGCGAACCGCGAGAAGTATTGCGCCCAAGTTAACGGAAAAACAATTGAGGGAAATGACCGATATTGTTCTGATCGAAGGTAGTGTGCTCCAGTTTGTACGGGAGAGCCGCGTTGTCATCGAGAATGGGCATGCTTAATTTAGATTGTGATGATTATGCTGTTGCATATCGGAAGCTGGAGAAATTCGCTAAACGAGATGAAAGTTTGTTAATGTTTGGGAAGTTTGGTGTTGTTAAGAACCCTCCGATCTCCGATCTAGATTTGTTCCTTTGTTTTTCGGACGAATACCTTGCCGTATCGCGCGCGCGGATTTTAGCCTACATAAGAGAGGACAGACTACTGTCTTATGTGTGCGATCATGACCCGGTTATTGTATCTAATAGCATGCTTGGAAAGGTTGAGTACTTACATACGTTGTATGGCTTAGATTTGTCTTATGACAGACTGAGCTATTCTTTTGTAATTCCGGACGATAGTTATATAAAATACTTGGAACTCGTTTGGGCTACGTTTTTGCTACCAATTGCGGGGACTCGCGCACTTGATGTGCAAGCAGTCGATGATAGATCTAATTTGCTTCTCCTAAAAAATATACATCAATCTATTGATAATATGGGGTCCACAAACAGCGAGTTGGCGCGTAGCGAGTGCGTTAGGGAGGCCTTTATTGTTGGTCAAATCGGTTCAGACGAAATTCGTGGTGAGATAGCATCGGGTTTGGAGAGGATGATGACTTTGCTAACCGCAGAGACGCCGGTTAAGAACCAAGAGGCGAAGATTAGTTCCTACCGCCTTAATAGAAAAATGCGGATATCCCTGGGACGCGCTGATTACGTTAATTTGAATAGTGATAAAAATGGGGTAATTGATATGGCGCTTTCTCCGAGTGTATGGAATATGTTTGAGTTATTCTATATGCTTCCTGGAAAAGCGGATTCTGTAAATTATGAGACCTATGTTCAATGCTCTGTGAATGTTTATGAAATAACGAAAAAAAATGATGTGAGCTACCCGTTTATCATTCCGTTTTGTTATCCGTTTTATAGAAAGGATTTCAGATTTCGCTTTAGGAGGTGGGCTGGATTATATTTGTAAGAAAAGCTGGTCGGGTGGCTTTCCCCGGTGTTGGTTGATGCTCTGGCGTTGAAAATGGGGTGTCTGCTGCGCGCATGCGATGGAGTGAAGATGAAAAAGATTATAAAAAAGCTAATTCAGATGATGGGGTATCGAGTGGAGCGAGTGGAAAGAGGGAGTGCAGTAGTCGACAACCTCAAATCAGAGTGGTCTGTAGACTTGGAGGTGCTAGCTCAACGTGGTGAGTCCATTCCGGGTATGACTTCGGTACAGTCTGGACAATATTTGTTCGCCCTTTGTTATTTCCAGAGGGAGGAGGGAGATGTGGTAGAGATCGGGTCTTGGCAGGGGCGCTCCACCAGTTTTTTGGCTAAGGCAACGAAGGCATCTGGTAATGGGACATTATTTTCTGTGGATCATTTTAGAGGAAACAAAGATAAAGAGGCTCAATACGTGTTTAAAAAAAATGATCTCAGCGACCTCAAAGAGAGGTTTTGTACCAACATGAAGCAGTGTGAGGTGGATGATGTTATCCATGTGTTGGATATGCCAAGCGATGATGCCGCCACCCATATAGAAGATGAGTCAGTGCGGTTTCTGTTTATTGACGGGGATCATTCTTTTGCCGGGGTGAAACGAGATGTTGAGTTATTTATGCCTAAGTTATGCAAGGGAGCGATCATTGCGTTCGATGATTACAATGCTGAGTTTCCAGGGGTTGTTGAGGTGGTCGATGAGCTTAAGAGTGCAATTAATCCAAGTCGTGCTATGACGTACCCGAATACCGTGGTTCTTAGAACGTGAAATTGGGTGGAGCCCGTTGCGAGGTAATTGTTTATGTCGAAGTACTTGCTTATTTCGCAGGGGGATCTCTCTGGTGGGGCAGCAAGAGCTTGTTATAGGCTTCATTCTAGGTTTATGGCGCGAAATCTAGAGAGTTTTCTGAAAGTGAGGCGTAGACTGTCCGACGATTGGAGTGTGTGGGGACCGGAAAGCAGTTTTCAGAAGATTAATACGGTTTTCCGTGAGCGGGTGGGTTCAAGAATTGTGCGCTTGCAGCGATCGCGTGGTTTCGTCACACGTTCTACAAATATTGTGCCTTCTCGTTGGAGTGCCGAAATAAACGCCGGTACTTCGGATGTGGTTAATCTGCACTGGGTAGGCGGAGAGACTATGGCTGTGAGGGATATCGGGCGAATTAGAAAGCCCGTTGTGTTGACACTGCATGACATGTGGGCGTTTTGCGGTGCGGAGCATTATGCCCCAGATGGTTTGGACGCGCGCTGGAGGCAAGGCTATTTGCAGTCTAATCGAGAACTGGGCGATCGAGGGTTTGATATTGATCGGTTCACTTGGAGGCGAAAGCGGCATCATTGGCGACCGATGACTGTGGTTTGTCCTAGCCGGTGGCTTGCAGATTGTGCGCGGGCCAGCGCTTTGATGGCAGGTTGGCCGATTCACGTTGTTCCGAATGTGTTGGATACGGACGTGTTCAAACCTATCAATAAGAGTTGCGCGAGACGTATTCTTAATCTGCCGGAGGATTGCAAGGTAGTGCTTTTTGGGGCATTGGGTGGTAGTCGTGATCCGCGGAAGGGGTATGATTTGCTTCTGGATGCGCTCAATGCACTGGCGGACAACTCTAGCAATTGGTATGGGGTTGTCTTCGGGGAGAGGTGTCCGCAACATTCACCTATCTCTGGGTTACCCATGCAATGGTTAGGGCACGTACATGACGATTATACATTAGCAATACTTTACAGCGCGGTGGATGTAATGGTTGTACCCTCGCGGCAGGAAAATTTACCTCAGACTGCGACGGAAGCACAGAGTTGCGGAACTCCAGTGGTCGGTTTTAATGCAGGGGGTATGTCGGATGCTGTGGTACATGGTGAGACAGGGTACTTGGCTGAGCCGTTTTCTTCCGATGACCTAGCGGACGGAATCAAATGGGTGTTGACCGATGATGCGCGCTACGCGAGCCTCTGTGCCGCCGCGCGAAGAAGGGCGGTTCGGTTGTGGAGCCCGGAGGTTATTTTGCCGAAGTACATAGATGTGTATCGTCAAGCAATAGAATTTCACCAGAGTAAGCAATGACTACGCGAAGAATTGCGCTTATAACCGGAGTAACAGGCCAGGACGGTTCCTACTTGGCCGAAGTGCTCTTAAAGAAGGGCTACGAAGTGCACGGCGTCAAACGTCGCGCCTCATCGTTAAATACGGAACGGGTAGATCATTTGTATGAGGCGCCGCATGAGTCAGGGCGCTCGTTCATTCTGCACTATGGAGATATGACTGACGGCTCGAGCTTGACACGCATCCTCCAGCAGGTGCAACCGGACGAGGTATATAATCTCGCGGCACAGTCTCACGTAGCTGTGAGCTTCGAGTCACCGGAATACACTGCAGATGTGGACGCGTTAGGGACGCTTAGGCTACTCGAGGCGATTCGCCTGCTGGGGCTGCATAGGAAGACGCGTTTCTATCAAGCGTCTTCCTCCGAGCTCTATGGTTTGGTGCAAGAGACACCTCAGAAGGAGAGCACACCTTTTTACCCCCGCTCGCCATATGCAGTTGCCAAACTCTACGCTTACTGGATCACGGTGAATTTCCGTGAGGCGTATGGCATGTATGCGTGCAACGGTATTCTGTTTAATCATGAGTCGCCACGTCGAGGTGAGACCTTTGTGACCAGGAAGGTCACGCGGGGCTTGGCAAATATCGCCCAAGGATTAGACGACTGCCTCTACCTGGGGAACATGAATGCGCTCCGGGACTGGGGTCATGCCCGGGATTTTGTGGAGATGCAATGGTTGATGCTGCAGCAGGAGCAGCCGGAAGACTTTGTGATTGCAACAGGTGTGCAGTATTCGGTGCGTGATTTCGTTAGGATGTCTGCCATACAAATTGGCATCGAACTGGAATTCCAGGGCGAGAACGTGTCAGAGCAAGGCGTTGTTACTGCTGTTCATGGGGATGATGCACCGGGCGTAAAGATTGGAGACACCATAGTTAGGGTAGATCCACGTTATTTTCGACCGGCCGAAGTCGAGACGTTGTTGGGAGATGCTAGCCGTGCGAAGGAGAAGCTCGGGTGGGAACCTACGACCTCATTGGATGAGATAATTGCGGAAATGGTTGCGTATGACCTAGACCATGCCAAGCGGCACGCACTACTGAAGCGAAGTGGTTACGACGTACAGGTCACGCGGGAGAGCTAGGTGAGTAAGCAGCAGCGCATTTTTGTTGCCGGTCATCGGGGTATGGTAGGTTCCGCCATCGTGCGGAAGTTGCAGGTCTCTGGCTATGATCAGATTGTCACGCGGACACGAGCTGAGCTGGATCTTGGTAATCAGGCGCAAGTGCGGGCGTTCTTCTCGGATGAATCCGTTGATGCCGTGTATTTGTCTGCCGCCAAAGTGGGTGGTATTCAGGCGAACAATATCTATCCTGCAGAGTTCATTTACGAGAACCTGATCCTTGAGTGTAACGTTATTCATTCGGCGCACTTGGCAGGCGTTCGGCATCTGTTGTTTCTGGGTTCATCCTGCGTCTATCCGAGAAACGCCTCCCAGCCAATACAAGAGAGCGCCTTGTTGAAGGGAGGGTTGGAGCCAACGAATGAGCCGTACGCAATTGCCAAGATTGCTGGTATCAAGCTATGTGAATCGTATGCGCGGCAATACGGGCGCGACTACCGCAGCGTGATGCCTGCAAACCTGTACGGCCCCAACGACAATTTTCATCCGGAAAATTCTCACGTAGTTCCGGCTTTGATCCGGCGCTTCCACGAAGCCAAGCAGAACGGAACACCGGAAGTCGTTATCTGGGGGACTGGTAAACCCATGCGAGAGTTTCTCCATGTCGATGACCTAGCGGAGGCGAGTCTGCGAGTTATGGAACTGCCGCAGGACGTGTATGCCGCGCACACGGAGCCGATGCTGTCGCACATCAACGTTGGTACGGGCGTGGATTGCACGATACAGGAGCTTGCCGAGACGGTGGCCGACGTTGTCGGGTATGAAGGCCGATTGGTATTCGATACCAGCAAACCAGACGGCACGCCCAGAAAGCTCCTTGATGTCTCTCGTCTTCGTCGGTTGGGGTGGAAGGCCTCGATTTCATTGGAACTTGGCCTTCGGGACGCCTACCAATGGTACGTGAACAATCTGTCCCGATCTCGAGCGTAAGTCGCGCTCCGGCGACCATTGGGATACTTCGAAGGGCATGACGTAGTCCGGCGGCGCTTATTATTAGACGAAATCACGTAAAACCGGAAAAGCATATCTATGACTACAGCAGGACAAAATAGACATGGGTCGGACGTTCTGGAAAATAAAAAATCTGTAAAAATAAGTGTAATTAGTGCCACTTACAATGCAGCCAAGGAATTGCCGCGTTTAATAGACAGTTTGCGGGCTCAAACGGATGAGAACTTTGAATGGGTTGTGGCAGACGGAGGGTCGAAAGATTCCACGGTTGATATTCTTGAATCAATTGAAGATCTAGATGTTGTGGTGTCCTCGCAACAGGACTTCGGAATCTATGACGCTCTAAATAGGGCCATTAAAATCTCTAGTGGCGCTTATTATATTGTTGTCGGATCCGATGATGTGCTTAATGATAACGCAATTTCTGATTACAGGTCAATGATCGAAGAAAGTGGGGCTGATATAGTAACAGCTAAGGTGGTGTCTTCGGATGAAATTATAGAGTTCAGTAAAACTGGAAGTTGGATTTCCGGTATGTCCGCCTTTATATCTTGCCATTCAGTCGGGGCGGCTTTTAAAAAGGATTTGCATGAGAAGTATGGCTTCTATTCGAATAAGTTCCCTATTGCTGCGGATAAGCTCTTTGTGAAATTGGCGTGTCAGGATGGTGCAACTATCTGTAAGGCGGACTTCGTGGCTGGCAGGTATGCGAATGACGGGTTTAGCGGACAAGATCCTCTTGGATCAATTAGCGAGTCGTTTAGAATTCAGCTCATGACCGAGCAATCAAAGCCGCTCCAGTTGGTCATTTTTTTGATTCGTTTGCTAAAGAACTATTCAAGATATTAGGGGGTAGAAGAAGATGTCGCACGCCCTATTTAAAGAGCTTGATTATCTATGTCGTCCATAAGTATTGTGATTCCTGTTTTCAACAAGAAGAGAACCTTGGTGAGGGCGGTAGTTTCCGCTGTGGAGCAGCGCGTGGAACAGGGATATCATGAGGTTGTGATAGTAGATGATGGAAGTACAGACGGTGGCGTAGAGTCTCTGCCGGATCATCTCCTGGCCTGTATTAAGGTGGTGCGCCAGCCGAACGCGGGTGTTTCCGTAGCAAGAAATGTCGGTGTTCGGGAAAGTTCGTCCGATTTAGTCATGTTTCTGGATGCAGATGATGAGTTATTGCCAGGGTCGGCGCAAGCATTCATTAACCTGAGTAGGTGTTACGGGGGGGCAAGCTTCTACTCTGGTGCGCATGAGAAGGTGTCTGAATATGGTGATATTTTTTTACCTAAAGGAGCATGGAGTCCGAAAAAAGAAGGGTTGATAGCGGATTTCTATAGGGAGTATAGGGTGAATGCCGGATTGGTAAATTCATCCTCTGTTTGCGTTAGAAAAAAGGTGTTTCAGGAAGTCGGTGGGTTTCCAGTGGGGGAAAGGCTTGGAGAAGACGTTTATTTATGGATAATGCTGGCAATGCATGGCGAACTTGCCCATACAGGCCGAGTTATTAGTCGCGTTTATAGAAATGCGCAAAACAGATCGGCAGCCTCTAATATTTCCAATAATGCTCCGCCTTATTTTGTGAAATGCTTCTTGATGGAAGATCAGGGGAAGGCGCTTTATAGGCATCAGCCAGGGTTGCGTAAGCTCATTTTTCGTCTTGCACTATGGAACGCGCTGGAGGCTAAAGAAACAGGCGCTTACGGGCGCGTGAAATCCATTTGTAAATGTTATAGGTCGGAACCGATGCAATGGGCCGTTCTTTCGATAGCGAAGATAATTCCGGCACGTTGGATCCGTAGACTCAGGCGTGTCAAATCTGCTTTGTTGGTTAGAGCAACGGCTATAAGAACAATCAAGAATAGGAGTGAGGAGTTATGATGTTACGCGCGATCAGGTGGCGTGGGTGTCGGGTGCAGGCACCAATGCGATTAGATGCGTAGAATGGCCGGCGGGGTGTCGATAATAGGTGGTTTTAAACGCACGTGTTCTGTCATCTCGATTGACTCATATGTTTTATGTTGTCTGATATAATTGGACAGTTCGTGTAGTGTTATTCTTGTGGTTATTTCCGAAAATACACGGCTGGCCTAAGATATGACTGACCAAGGTCGTATGCTTTATGTAGTGAACGACGCGACCTTTTTCCTCTCTCATCGGCTGAATATCGCCAAGGCCGCCCGCTCGTAGGGCTGGGACGTTAGCGTCGCAGTGCCGGCCGACTTGGCAAGTGATCGGATTGCCGCTGAAGGGTTCGTACACCATCCCATCATGTTTTCGCGCAGCGGCGTTCATCCGTGGGAAGAGCGGCGTAGCCTGCTAAGCCTCTGGCGGTTGATGCGCGGCGTCAGGCATCACGTTGTACACACGGTCGCGATCAGGCCGGTACTTTACTGTGGTCTGCTGGCGTGGTTAATGAGAATTCCGGCGCTGGTGCAGGCGGTGTCAGGGTTGGGGCATGTTTTCCCTTCCAGGGAATGCGGGCTGGTCTGCGGCGGAAGCTGGTCAGGCTGGGCTACTGCACTGCCTTTCGCCATAAGAACTCCCGGATGATCTTGATGCGTTGTCATTCGCGGTGAAAGCTCCCTGGGCCGCGCTGATTCCGGTGTCCGGCGTGGATACGGATCTATTCAGCCCATCTGACGAGCCGGGTGATTTGCCTCTTGTCATACTAGCCAGCCGGTTGCTGTCAGTAACTGCTCGCGTTGCTATACGTTCTTGTGGCAGTGTCTCCTTAAAGCTTGGAAGAGCCTGAAACCCCACTAGAGATCTGCCATTGATTTTGCCTCACACTCGCGAAAAACACGGGTCGACCCGTCTGCTGATTGTTGTGAACATTCCGGAGTTCCTCCTGTCCCATCGGCTGTCGGTTGCCGTTGCCGCCCTGAACGCCGGTTACGAGGTGCACGTGGCAACTGCCCCTGGGTATGCCGTCACGGAAATTGAGGCGGCGGGCCTGGCACATCACCCATTGTCCCTTAGCCGTAGCGGTGTCCATCCGATTCGGGAGATGCGTGCTTTTGTTGAGCTGTTTTGCCTTATGCGGCGCCTGCGGCCGGATGTGGTGCATCTTGTGACCATCAAACCGGTGCTATATGGGGGTATCGTTGCACGTTTTACCCGCGTGCCGGGCATGGTCGCGGCAGTCTCTGGGCTGGGGTTCGTGTTTACGGCTTCCGGTCTGAAGGCAAATCTGATGCGCAGGGCCGTTGGTGTTCTGTATCGGCTGGCACTTGGAGGAAAGAACTTGCGGGTGATTTTCCAGAACACTGATGATCGTGATGCCTTGATGCAGCAACGGGCGGTGACGCAGGACAAGGTGGTCATGATCCGAGGATCGGGTGTGGATCTGTCCACCCATCCGGCATTGCCGGAGCCAGACGGCATTCCGGTGGTGACTTTTGTGGGGCGGCTCTTGCGTGATAAGGGCATACGTGAGTTCGCGGAGGCCGCACACCTGTTGAAAAAGCAGGGCGTTGATGCGCGTTTCTGGCTTGTGGGGGATCTGGATCCAGACAATCCCACAAGTATTACCCAGGCGGAACTGAATGTCTGGCGACGGGAAGACGGGGTGGAGTTGCTGGGTTTTCGTAAGGATGTGGCTCGGCTTTTCGCGAATTCGAATCTGGTGGTGTTGCCATCGTACCGAGAGGGGCTGCCGAAGGTGTTGATTGAAGCGGCGGCTTGCGGGCGGGCGGTAGTGACTACGGATGTACCAGGTTGTCGAGATGCCATTGTGCCTGGCGAAACTGGTTTACTGGTACCAGTGCGAGATGCCGCTGCACTGGCAGCAGCCATACGGAAGTTGCTTGAAGACCCTGAACTGCGTAAGCGAATGGGCCGCGCAGGCCGGGCATTGGCGGAGCGGGAATTCGACATAAAAGATATTGTGGACGCTCATCTGGCCGTATACCGGCAGTTGGAGCACCACACGTGACGGGTAGAGCGGTACGGAACCTCTTGGTCACGGGGGGCACAGGGTTTGTTGGCGGGGCGTTGCTCCACAGATTGGCGATGATCCCGGGCCTCAGGGTGCGCGCTGCGACGCGGGGGCGGGCGTGTCATTTGCCGGCCGCAGTCGAAGTGGTTCAGGTGGGGGATCTGTCTCCGGATACCGATTGGCGTTCGGCCGTTTTCGGTGCGGATGTGGTCGTTCATGTCGCCGCCCGTGTACATGTGATGGATGAGGTCGCCGCGGATCCCTTGGCCGAGTTTCGCAGGGTAAATGTGAGCGGCACCTTGCGATTGGCGAGCGAGGCGGCAGACGCGGGGGTTCGCCGCCTGGTGTTCATCAGTTCCATCAAGGTAAACGGCGAGCGCACTTCCCCGGGCCAGCCATTTCGCTCGGAAGATGTGCCCTCGCCAATGGATCCTTACGCTCACTCCAAGCTGGAAGCCGAGCGTGGGCTTGCGGACGTGGCTAGGCAGACGGGGCTGGAGGTAGTCATTGTTCGGCCGCCCCTGGTTTACGGGTTTGGGGTAAAGGCCAATTTCGAGCGGCTGATGAAATTGGTGTATCGAGGCGTTCCGTTACCTCTCGGTTCCGTGCGTAACAGCCGCAGCATGATCGGGCTCGATAACCTGGTGGATTTGCTGGTTCGCTGCGTGGATGCGCCGGAGGCGGCGGGGCAAACGTTTCTGGTCTCCGATGGCCGGGACCTGTCCACGCCGGAGCTGATTCGCTTGATCGCGGCGGCGATGGGGCGTTCCCCGCGGTTACTGCCTGTGCCAGTCGCGGTTTTACGGTTGGCCGGCGCACTGACCGGCAAGGGTGCCGAGGTGGAGCGCTTGTGTGGATCCTTGCAGGTGGATAGTTCGGAGACACGGCGGGTGCTGGGGTGGGAGCCGCCGGTGTCGGTCGAGGAGGCTGTTCGGCGGACAGTGTCGGGCTATTTATGATCATCCTGTTGTTAGTCGCGGTGTTTCTGGCAGCGGTGGTCCTGACCGGCGCCATGCGCCGTTATGCGCTGAATCGTGAACTCCTGGATGTCCCGAATCCAAGAAGTTCCCATACCGTGCCCACGCCCCGGGGTGGCGGTGTATCGATTGTCGCGGCCGCCCTGGGGGCGGTGACGTTGCTCTGGCTGCTGGGAGCGATTTCCGCGTTTGCGTTTGCCGCGCTCTTTCTCGGCGGCGCGGTGGTGGCCGGCATCGGTTACCTGGATGACCAGGGCCATGTGCCGGCTCACTGGCGCATGGCGGTGCATGTCATTGCCGCGGTGATCGTGGTGGGATGCGCCGGTACTTTGCCGCCTGTGCCCATGTTCGGCATGGAGCGGGTGCCCGGCCTGGTGGGGGTGGTCCTGGCGGTGCTCTGGGTGACCTGGAGCCTGAATCTCTACAACTTCATGGACGGCATTGACGGCCTGGCCGCGGTGGAGGCGGTGACGGTGTGCGCCGGCGCGGCCTTCCTGCTCTGGTTTGTGGGTGAGCTGGAATGGGCGTTGGTGACGGCGGTTTATGGTGCCGCGAGCCTGGGGTTTCTGGTGTGGAACTGGCCGCCGGCGAAGATCTTCATGGGCGACGGCGGCAGCGGATTCCTGGGGTTTTCCCTCGCCGCGCTGGCGCTCCTGGCCTTCACTGAAACAGGTTTTCCAATCTGGAGCTGGCTGATTCTGCTGGGCGTATTCATTGTGGATGCAACCGTTACCCTGATTCATCGCCTGATCCGTGGCGAGCGATGGTACGCCGCGCACCGCAGCCACGCGTATCAGCATGCGGCCAGGGAGGTGGGCAGCCACCTGCCGGTCACGGTGGTCACCGGGCTGATCAATCTCACCTGGCTGTTGCCGCTGGCCTGGCTGGCGGTATTGAACCCCGGCTGGGGGCTGGTGATCATGCTCGTCGCCTGGTTGCCTCTGCTATTGATCGCGCTGCGATTCGGCGCGGGTTCGCAGCGCTAAGGGCCGGTACGCCTCACCTGCGTAGGGTCTTCCAGACGTTCCACAGAATCACCAGCAGCGAGGCGGTCAGTAACCCGACCGTTATCGGTCGGGTGAAGAAGATGTCCATGCTGCCG
This sequence comes from Aquisalimonadaceae bacterium, assembly GCA_040877625.1. Classification (GTDB taxonomy): domain Bacteria; phylum Pseudomonadota; class Gammaproteobacteria; order Nitrococcales; family Aquisalimonadaceae; genus Methylonatrum. The sequence continues at coordinate 8,582 of JBBDNK010000003.1, read as the reverse complement.
CCGCTCATGATCATGGACGTGCGCACCGAGCTTTCCAGCATCGGGCCGAGGATGAAGCCGATCAGCAGGGCAATGGTGGAGAAACCGAACTTGGTCATCAGGTAGCCCAGGATGGCGAAAAACACCATCACGTAGACGTCGAACATGGACTGATGGATTCCGTAACTGCCGGCCACCGCGGTTATCAGAACAACCGGCATTACATACTGAAAGGGAATGGTGCTGACGCGCGCCGCATGGCGGGTCAGGAACCAGTTCAGCAGCAGATTGAAAAAGGTGGCCAGCAGAATCCCGAACATGATGGCGTAGATGAGTGAGCCGTTCTGCTCGAAGATGCGGGGGCCGGGCGTAATGCCGTGCAGAACCATTACGCTGAGGATCATCGCCGCCTCGCCGTCGCCGGGGATGCCCAGCGCCACCAGCGGAATCAGGTTTGCCGAGCCGGTGGCGCTGTTGGATGCTTCCGGGCCGGCAACGCCTTCGGCAACACCGGTGCCGACCTTGTGACGGTTCTTGCCGACCGTCTTCGCATTCTGGTAGCCCATGAATGCGGCGAGCCCGGCGCCAAGCCCCGGCAGCGCGCCGATGCCAGTGCCGATGATCGAGGAACGCAACAGCACGCCTCTGATATCCCAGATCTCGCGAAACGAGAGGCCCTGCTTCTCCACCCGGACGTCGATCCGCTCCTGAACGTCGCCTTTGCCCTTTCGGGTCTCCTCGAGGTGCCGCAGCACCTCGGAAACCGCCAGCAGACCAATCAGCACCGGAATAAGGTTCATACCCCCGGCCAGGTAGTCCGAGCCGAAGGCGAAGCGCGGCTCGGCGGAGACGGGATCGAAGCTGATCATGCCGAAGAACACGCCCATCGCCGTGGCGATGAAGCCCTTCAGCATGCTGCCACGGGATAAACCGATAATGGTGGTGAAGGAAAAAACGATCAGCGTCGCGTATTCTGGCGCACCGAAGGCCAGGGCCATGGACGCGAGGATCGCAGCGCTGAATATGAGTACCAGGTTGGCGAACAGATCGCCGGTAAAACTGGCGATGAGGGCAACCTTGAGCGCCTTTCCGCCCTCGCCCTTTTGGGTCATTTTGTAACCGTCGATGACGGTGAACGCCGCGGCGGGGGTGCCTGGCGTTGAAAACAGAATGCCGGTGACGCTGCCGCCATAGAGGCCGCCCTTGTACATGGCGGTCAGCAGGATGATGGCGGTAACCGGATCCATGTAATAGGTGACCGGCAGCAGCAACGCGATGCCCATGGTCGCGGTGAGGCCGGGGATTGCCCCCAGAATCGTCCCCAGCATGATACCGAGCATCGCCACGCCGATGTTGGCGGGCTGGAATACCATCCCTACCGCATCCAGCAACATCTCAGTCATAATTCAGATCCGCCATTTTTGAATGCGACTGCTGACGCGGGCAAGACACCAGTACAGCGTATAAGCAGCACCGGAGGCCGCCGGTCGCGGCCTTCATTACCAGAACAAGCCGTCGGGAAAGCGCACGCGCAGGCCGAGCCCCATGCCGATATAGATCAGCACACTCACCGTGGCGGTAACCGTCAACATCAGCTTCCAGGCCCGAACGCCCACCAGCCACATGAATACCAGCAGGGCGATAAAGGTCGACAGGTAATAGCCAACCCAGCCAATCGCCAGCACGTAGGCCAGTAAGGCGAGAATGATCCAGCCGATTTCTCTGAAAATGTGCCTGGGAAATTCCGCCACCTCCTGCTCCTGCCCGGCAGGACGCCAGAAACTTGCAAGAAAAAGGATGAGCGCGCAGGCCGTGATAATGGCAGCGATCAGATAGGGAAACGTCTGAGGGGTAAGAACCTCGCCGAAACTCCGCGACGGGACCTGGTTCGGGATAATCCATAACAGCAGGCTCAAGCCAAATAGCAGCACCGCGGCGTAGGCCCAGCGGCAGGGTATCTGCCGCATCGGCCTGGACGTATCACGCTGATTCACCGGAAACCCCCAATTTATGCAAACAAGGCAATGCGCTGCGGGGGGGCCCCCCCGGGGGCGCCCCGCAGCCATACGCCTCAGTGCGTGGTATTAATCCATGGCTTTTATAATGGGCTCGTAGTCATCCTTTGCTTCCTTTGCCCAGGCTTTGAACTCATCGCCGGACATGTCAATGAACGGCATGGAGAAACGCTCCGCGACCTGGACGAAGTCCGGGTCTTCCAGCGCGGCCTCAATAGCCTCCACCCACGCATCCGCAATCTCCTGCGGCACGTCGGCCGGTCCGCCGATGGCCAGGAAGGCGTCCACGGCGACATCATAACCCTGCTCCTGTGCCGTCGGCACGTCCGCGGCATTGGGCCATCTCTGCGACGAAACCGAAGCCAGCAGGCGCAGGTCACTGCCACCGGTAATGATGGACGTGTTGCTCAGGATGGCTTCGGTATGGCCGCCAAGCACGGCTGCCACGCCTTCACCGCCGCCCTTGGCGGGAATGGATACCAACTGTGTACCGTAGCGCTGGTTCAGGAGTTCGACAAACATGGTGGGCGCACCGCCCATGCCGGTGTTGCTCACGTTGACCCGGCGCTCTCTGGCGACTTCCACCAGGTCTTCAAGGGTTTTGAAGGGAGAGTCCTCGGCGACGGCGATGCCGATGAGGACGTTACCCAGGCCTCTGAAGGCGTTGAAGCTGTCGATGGTGTAGGCCAGGTTCATCCTGTGCGGCGCCATCGTCAGCATGCCCGATGCCAGCAGGCCGACGGTATAGCCATCGGGGTCCGCGCGCGAGATTGCCGTCATTCCGACAGTGCCGCCGCCGCCGGTCACGTTCCTGACCACGACCGGCTGCCCGAAGTGTTTCTCCAGCGGCCTTGCGATCGCCCTCGACACGGTGTCGAACTGGCCGCCGGTGCCGAAGTTGACGATAAACGTGATCGGCTTGTCCGGGTAGTCGGCGGCCGCCACGACCGCGGTGCTCGCGGCATAGACCGTCAACACGGCCATGGCCATGGGAAGCCACAATCGGCGCAACATGGATTTTTTCATCGTGTTCTCCTCTGTCATCTCGTTATGCTGTGGACTGTTTTTCATTGCCTGTCTTGCTCTTAGCGGTCACCGAGCTTCTGAATATGCGGCAGCACGTGGCGCCCGAAGAGATCAATGTTCTTCATGGCCTTCCAATGCGGCATATTGCCGGTATGCATGTGGGCGTTCAGGACGCCGAACCCCATCTGCTTCTGCAGATCGACGAGGCGGTCGCGAACGGTCTCGGCGGACCCCACGGTAATGAATCCCTCGTCGAAGAGTTGCTGCATGCCCTTGCTTGCGCGGCCTTCGCGGGTTGCCATTGCCATCCGCATGACCTTGTCCGGAACGTATCCCGGTGGGAAAAAGAACTGTGGCGGCATGCTGAGGAGCTTGTCAAAGAAAAACTGGATGTGCTCCTCGAACTCCTCCCAGGCCTTGGCATCGGTCTCCGCCACATAGACCTTGTGCGACCAGCCGAGCTGCTTCGCCTCGGCCTTGTAGCCCGACTTCTCGGCCTCTTCGCGGAACAGATCGAACGATTTCCGCATCGCGTTGATCGGGCTCAGCGTCTGCAGATAGGTGTAGCGGTTGCGGGCCGCGAACTCGACGGTATCCTTGCTGCCCTGCGACGGCAGCCAGATCGGCGGATGCGGCTGGGTCATCGGGCGGGGCCAGACATTGACGTAGGGAAAGTCATAATGCTCGCCGTGGAAGGCGAAGGGTCCCGGCTCCGTCCACGAGCGCACGATCAGATCGTGTGCTTCGTAGAACCGTGCCTTCGAGTCCATGGGATTCACGTTCCGGTAGCTGAAGTACTCGGCGCCTATGCCGCGCACGAAGCCGGAAATGATCCGGTCGCCGCCGGTAACGACATCCAGGATCGCCACCTCTTCCGCGATTCTCTGCGGGATGGCCTGCAGGGAGATGGCATTGCCGAGAATCGCGATCTTTGCCTGCTTCAGATGACGTGCCATCAGCGCCGCGATGACGTTCGGCGCGGGCATGCTGCCGTAGGCCGTCTGATGGTGCTCGTTGACCACGATGCCGTCAAAACCCAGGCGGTCGGAATACTCGAGCTGTTCGAAGTACTGGTTATAGTAGTCCCGCCCCTTTACCGGGTCATAGTTGCTGTTGGGGTAGGTGACCCATGTCGTATCGTACTTTTCGCTGAAATCCTCTGGCAGGTCCATGTACGGCATGAGATGAAACGCGTATACGTCAACCATTAAATTACTCCTGCGAGCGCACCCGGCGCTTATCCAAGGAATTCGTCGATCAGATCCAGGCAGGCGTCCTTCTGCTCCACTTGGGGCAGATGTCCGCAGTCAGGAATTACCTTCAGCTCTGATCCGGAGATATGCGTGGCGTAGGCCTCTCCATGGGCGAGCGGAATCACCTCGTCATCCGCTCCCCAGATGATCCGGGTCGGCGCGTTGACGTAGCGCAGCAGCCGCGGAAACCGGGGGTTGTATGGCCTTTCCCAATCGAGGCGCGCATGCGTGGCCATGTTCTTCGCCACCATTTCGTGCTCCTCGTCGCTCAGCGAGCGTGCGAGCGCCTGATCGGCGAGTTTCTGATCGTGGAACAGCAGGCGGGTGCGCTGCTCCGGACTGAGGATAAACACATCGGGGCGGCTTACGCCTTCAATGAACTGTCCGCCCGGCGCGATCAGCACCAGCTTGCGGACGTTTTGCGGGTGGCTGATCGCAAACTCAAGGGCGGTACGGCCACCAAGCGAGTGCCCGACCAGGTTCACGCTGTCCAGATCGAAGTGGGCCAGAAAGTCGCGATAGAAATAGTTGAGGTCGGAGTAGTCCCGCAGCCAGCCCGGGCGTTCGGATCGGCCGAAGCCGGGCTGATCGATCAGATACACGCTGTATTTCTCGGCCAGCGCCTCGAAGAAGGGATCGACCCGAAAAACACCGCCGGCGCCGTGCAGCCAGAGAAGCGGCTCGCCACTGCCGGCCCGGCGTACATGTATCCGCACACCGCCTATCTGGAACAGATCTTCTCTGAACGAAGCATCTTCTAATTTAGGCACACTTACCTCCGGAATAACCGCAAAACATGAAATCCGTGCTGACGATATTCAGCGCCCGGATGCGTCTTTCGGCATGCCGCGGCGCCCATTTTTCTTCCCACTTGTGCCCGGCCGGAGCCCCATGGGAATACATCAGAGGCTCCCTGGGTGTAGCGGTTCATGATAAAAGTTGGTAAACATAATATGTGGCGATGTTAGTACGCCTATGTATGTATATGCAAGGGAAGCCTGGACAGACTCCGGCCCTCATGATGGAATTTCGCGGTTCTGGCCGTCGGCCTGGCACGCTATCGTGCGGGCAGGCTGCTGATAGCCCTGCCAAAGAGGCACCTGCAAGCTTATGCTCAGTGAAACGCTCCTCCTCAAACCCGGCTATCTGATTCGGCGGGCCAATCAGCGCTCGGTCGCCATCTTCAGCGAGCTGGCCCGCCCGCACGGCATTACCGGGGTCCAGCACATCATCATGGTGGCGGTGGGGGACCAGCCCGGTATCGACCTCTCGTCGCTGAGCGACCTGGTCAATCTCGACAAGGCGACGACGGGCGCGGTGGTTCGCCGCCTGGCAGCGCGAGGCCTGGTAACGGTGGAGGCCTTGCCGAACGACAAGCGCGCAAAGAGCGTCCTGCTGACCGACGAGGGGGAGGCGCTGAGCCGCAAGATGCGTTCGGTGGTCGAGCACTCCCAGCAACTGGTGCTTGGCCCTCTGACTGAAGAAGAGCGCACGATGTTCTTCACCATCATGCGCAAGCTGATCGGTTCGCCGGAAATCGAGCAGATGCGTTTTCCGCCGGCCGAGGAACGCGGCGAGACGGATGCGCGCCCGACCGTGATACTGGGGGTGGACAGGGCCGAGGGTCGGGCCTATGCCGAGCGTGCCGCGGAGCAGCGGCAGCCGCTCACCCTGCTTGCGCGAGACGGCAATTACGCCGCCGATCTCGCCAATGAACTACGCCTGCGCGGCGCATTGGAAGTGCAAAGCCGCTCATGCTCTCAGGCGCCGGATGCGGATAACCGGGCACGCGCCGATGTCATTGCCGAGGTGGCGGCGGGTGCGGCATTCGTTGTCTTCAGCGGCTGGGGGGAGGATGCCGATCCATCCGGGCCGCTGGTGACCGACCTTGAGGTTTTGCAGGACGTGCTCCATGCCCTTGCCAATGCCGAAGGCGGGCTGTGCATACTGTGCTCCGCGCTGGCTCACCTGGCCCCGGAGCTGGATCGCCTGTGGCGACCGCGCGGCGTTCACGTCGCGGGCGTTGCCGCCAATGGCAAGCACGCCCATCTGGCTGCCGAGTGCGTGAGCATGCTCGCCCGTCAGGGCGCACAGGCAGGCGGCAGCGTCCTCCGGCTCCAGCAGCCGGACGTCTCATGACCCACCCGGCACCGCTGTGTGATTCAGTGGCCCACGAGAGTCATGGCGACATCGCTGGTGATCAGACCGATGGCGCATGCCAGAATGCCGTAATGCTGAATAGCCAGACGCACGCGCAGATGACGCGGCAACTTCTGAAAATCGTAGGGAAGTGTGCTTTTGTGGCTGGCAGGGCGGCTGGTCGTTGCCAGGAGTGAATGAATGAACCTGGGGGATAAACTCACCGGCCTGCCCCGCAGGACCAAGCAGTTGATCATGATGGGCAGCGATATGCTGCTGCTGCCGATCGCGTTGTGGGCCGCGTTTGCATTGCGGCTGGGCACGTTTACGCCGGCCGTACTGCTCGATAGGCATTGGTGGCTGCTGATCGCCGTGCCGGCGTTAACGCTGCCGTTGCTGGGCAAGGTCGGCCTGTATCGTGCCGTGGTTCGGTATATGAGCCACCAGGCCGTGGTTGCCGTGGTCAAGGGCATCTCGTTGAGCGTGCTGGTGCTGGTCATACTGGTCGTGCTGCTTAGGCTTGAGGGCGTTCCCCGCACCACCTACTTCCTCTACTGGATGCTGGGCCTGCTCGCCATCGGCGGTACCCGTTTTACCGCCCGCGCCTGGTTCCAGGCGTGGCTCAAGGAGGTTCGCGGTCATGAGACCGTCGCCATTTACGGCGCCGGCTCGGCCGGCGTGCAGCTAGCCTCATCACTGCTGGCGGGGCGCGGTTTTGTGCCCAGGGTGTTCGTCGACGACAACCCCTCTCTGCACGGGTCGCTGGTCAACGGCCTGCCGGTGCACGCGCCCGGACAGTTGCCTCAGCTGGTGAGGCGGTACGCCATTTCCCAGGTCCTGCTGGCGCTGCCGTCCGCCAGCCGCGCCCGCCGGCGGGCGATTGTCGGCGAGTTGCAGCAGTTGCCGGTACAGATCAAGACCATGCCGACGCTGGCCGACATCGTGGCCGGGCACGCCAAGCTGGATGATGTGCGTGAAGTCGACATCGACGATCTGCTCGGGCGCGAATCCGTGGAGGTCGACCCCAGACTGCTGGATCACTGCATCAAGGGCCTGAATGTGCTGGTGACCGGTGCCGGAGGCTCCATCGGCTCCGAGCTTTGCCGGCAGATACTGCGGCGGCGGCCGACGGTTCTTGTGCTGATCGAGCAATCCGAGTTCGCGCTGTATCGGATCGAGGGTGAGTTGCGCGCCGCGGCAAAACTGGACCACCTGGAGGTCAACGTGGTGGCGCTGTTGGGGTCGGTGACCGATGAACCCCGTCTCGAAGCCGTCATGCGGGCGTTCGCCATTCATACCGTTTATCACGCCGCCGCGTACAAGCACGTACCCATTGTCGAGGGCAACGTGATCGAGGGGGTGCATAACAACATTTTCGGTACCTGGTTCGCGGCCCGTGCGGCCGTTGCCTGCGGCGTGACGTCCTTCGTGCTGGTGTCCACTGACAAGGCGGTGCGGCCGACCAATGTGATGGGTGCCACCAAGCGTTTTGCCGAGCTGGTGCTGCAGGCCCTGGCGGCGGAGCCCGGCAGGGTGACCACGTTTTCCATGGTGCGTTTCGGGAATGTGCTCGGTTCGTCCGGTTCCGTGGTGCCGCTGTTTCGCGAGCAGATTCACAATGGCGGTCCGGTCACTGTGACGCACCCGGACATCACCCGCTATTTCATGACCATCCCGGAGGCCGCGGCGCTGGTCATCCAGGCTGGGTCGATGGCGGAGGGTGGCGATGTGTTCGTGCTGGACATGGGGGAGCCGATCAGAATCCTCGATCTTGCGCGCAAGATGATTCAACTAAGTGGCTTCGATATTCGCGATGATAACAACCCGGACGGCGAAATCGCCATTGAGTTTACCGATCTGCGGCCGGGCGAGAAGCTTTTTGAGGAGCTGCTGTTGGGCGATAACGTCACCGGCACCGCGCATCCCATGATCATGCGTGCCGAGGAGGAGTGTTTTACGCTGGCGGAGATCGAGGTCATGCTCGCTGAGCTGCGTGCCGCCGGCCAGGCGCTTGACAGTGAGGGGGCCCGCGTGGTGCTGCGCAACGCGGTGCGCGGTTACCAGGGAGCGGACGTCAGCAGCGACCTGTTGTGGAGCCGCCTGCGCCAGTCCCTTGGGAGACACTGATCTATTCCCATGGTGCTCTGCGGAGCCATCCGAGCGCGCTGGC
>JBBDNK010000002.1:136436-174767 GCA_040877625.1 Aquisalimonadaceae bacterium | reverse complement strand
AGGGTGGGTCAGTTTTCGTTTGCCGAGGGGGGTCAGTTTTGCATTGCCGGTGACAACGGCGTTCTATATCGATGCCTGAGCTTTTGACAGGCGAGCCAGATTCGCGGAGATTCGAAATCGAGGAGCAGGCCTTTACAAGCGTCAGACGCTACGCGAAGGAGAACGGGTGTGCCTCAGAGCTTCGGCGGTGCATGGACAGAAGAAAAACTCCAGGCGTTGGAAGACTACCTCAATGCCTACTTGAATATCTTTACCAGCCACACGGTAGCTTCGCGCTTCACCCGGCACTACGTAGACGCGTTCGCTGGTAGCGGCCTTCGAGAGGTGAGGCCAGCCGCAGACAAGCAAACCAGACTGGACTTCGAGGAGGCCGACCAATACTTGAGGGGCAGCGTGCACCGGGTCCTCGGACTTCGTGAGAGCTTTCACCGCTACCATTTTGTCGAGCGCGACAAGACCAATGCGGACGAGCTCAGGCATTCTATTGCCACCGAGTTTCCCGAACGTGCACGAAGTTGCGTAGTCGTCGAAACGGATGCGAACGCGTATCTCGTTGAGTGGGCAGCCAAGCTGACATGGACCGACAGAGCCGTCGTTTTTCTGGACCCGTTCGGCATGGCCGTTCGCTGGGACACCATCAAAGCACTTGCGCAGACGAAGAAAGTGGACCTGTGGCTGCTGTTTCCTTCGTCCAGCGTTATTCGCATGCTTCCGAAGCGCGGCCCTACCGATGAGGCTTGGTCTCGAAAGCTGACTGATTTCTTCGGCACGGACAGCTGGAACGACCATTTCTTCCCAGCTTCGCCCCAAGGTGACCTCTTTGGTGCGGAGAGCAGGAAGCGCGACGTCAGTCAGCGAACCGTGGCGGAGTATATCCTGCAGCGACTCGGTGAGGTCTTCCATGGCGTCGTCGACGAGCCCCTAGTTCTCTACAATTCGCGCAACTCACCACTTTTTATGCTGCTATTCGCCGCAGCAAACCCGAAAGGTGCGCCAACCGGCGTGAGGATTGCTCGACACATCATCCAGCGGAAGTGATAGACTTCTGTATATATATACAGTATCAAGGACAGGGGACCGCATGGCGGCAAACTCGACGATCGAATGGACAGAGATGACCTGGAACCCGGTCACCGGGTGCACAAAGGTCTCGCCGGGCTGCAAGCACTGCTATGCCGAGACCCTCGCGCGCCGACTTCACGCGATGGGGGCTTCGGGCTATCAACGTGGATTTCGGTTGACCCTGCACCCAGAGCGACTGGCACAGCCGCTCATGCGCAAGAAGCCCACCGTCTACTTCGTTAACTCGATGAGCGACCTGTTCCATCCGCTGGTGCCGGACAACTACATCGACGCCGTTCTCGACATCATACGGCGAACGCCACGCCACACGTATCAAGTGCTGACGAAAAGGGCTGACAGGCTGCCAGGGTTCTTCTCAACGCGCGATTGCCCTCCGAACATGTGGCTCGGGGTGTCCGTCGAGAATCGGCGCCACGGCTTGCCACGGATTCCGCTCCTGCGACAAGTAGCAGCGACTGTTCGTTTCCTGTCGGTGGAACCGCTCCTTGAGGACCTCGGCCGGCTCGACCTGGGCGGAATCCACTGGGTCATCGTCGGAGGCGAGTCCGGCAATCGGGCCAGGCCAATGAAGCCCGAGTGGGTGGAGAACGTCCGCCAGCAGGCCAGCGAGCAACGCGTGCCCTTCTTCTTCAAGCAATGGGGAGCATGGGGTGCGGATGGCGTGAAGCGCAGCAAGAAGAAGAACGGGCGTGAACTCGCCGGCGCCACGTTTGACGAGATGCCGGTAACGTAGCTCTGCGGCTGGCTGGTCAGCCACATAGGCGCGCTTTGTAGGCAAAGTGAAAAACACCGGCACCGAAGAGGGCTAGATGTGATCTCTCAACAGGTTGTCCACGGGGCCTCTCCGATGGATGCTGAGTTTGCGGACAAAGCAATCCAAGAAGGAGAAACCCCGTGGACATCCATAACAATGCCGTTCTTACGCCCCGCGGTCGAGCCATCATGGTCGCCCACGTGGTCACCCAAGGCTGGAGCTATCGGGCCACGGCCCGCCACTATCAGGTCGATCCGCAAACGGTTCGTCGCTGGGTCGTTCGCTTCCGCAGTGCAGGGCAGGCGGGGCTCTGTGACCGCTCTTCGCGTCCATATCGCCAGCCACGCCGGACGCCACAGCGATTATCCCGTCAGGTGACCGCGCTAAGACGGCAGCGCTGGAGCATGCAACGCATCGCAGACGGCCTTGGCCTGTCCCGCGCCACCGTCGGGCGCACCCTCCAGCGTGCCGGCCTGAACCGCCTCAGCGCCCTGGAGCCGGTGGAGCCCCCGCGGCGGTATCAACACGAACACCCGGGCGATCTGCTCCATCTCGATATCAAGAAACTCGCCCGTTTCAACCATCCCGGCCACCGCATCACCGGCGTGCGCGCCAAGGACTCCGTGGGCGTGGGCTGGGAGTTCGTTCACGTCGCCATTGATGACCGCTCCCGCATCGCCTTCACCGAGATCCACCCCACCGAGGGCAAAGCCGCGGCGATTGCCCATCTCCAGACAGCGGTGCGCTACTACGCCAGCCTCGGCATCACTATCCGGCGCCTACTCACCGACAACGGACCGTGCTACCGCTCCAGGGCCTTTGCGCGGGCCTGCAACACGCTCGGCATCCGCCACCGCTTCACGCGCCCCTACACGCCGCGTACCAACGGCAAGGCTGAGCGCTTCATCCAGACGGCCCTGCGCGAGTGGGCTTACGCCTTCAGCTATCGCAACTCCCAAGAGCGTGCCCACCATCCGCCCCGTTGGCAGCATGACTACAATTGGCATCGCCAGCACGGTAGTCTGAACAACAAACCGCCTATCAGTGTCCTGGGGCTATCCGGGGACAACCTGTTGAGACTCCACAGCTAGATGCTCAACGACCGCCCAATCCAAGCAGTAGAACAGGACGCTCTCGACAGAGGGCGCTTCGCTGACGTCCTTGCACAAACCCTGCTCGCCGCCTGTGACCAGGGCGGGCTCGTGGTCGGAATTGAGGGTGCGTGGGGCGAGGGGAAAACATCCGTTTTGAATCTGATGGAGGCCGAGCTCAAGCGGCGCCGGCAGGGCGCTGTAGTCGTCCGGTTTGAGCCGTGGCTTATCAGCAACGCGGAAACGCTTTGCGAGGCGTTCCTTGTGCAGATTGCGGCGGTTATAGGCACTGCCCATGCCCGGTCCAGTCGGGCCCGCGCAGTCGCCTCTCACCTCCTGTCCTTCGCAAAGATGCTGGGCCCGGTGAAGCTCATCCCAGGTGTGGAACCATGGGGGACCCTGGCGCAAACAGTCACTCAGCAACTTGCTGAAGGAGCAACGGGGTTGGCCCAACTCGGAGCGATGGATCTCCATACGCGTAAGGAGCAGATCAACAAGAGCATCCGCACCTTCGGTAGACCGATTGTTGTCCTGGTCGATGACATTGACCGTATGACTCCTCAAGAGGTCCGTGAGGTCTTCCGGTTCGTTAAGGCCGTCGGCGACTTTGATGGAGTCACCTACGTCCTCGCGTATGAGCGCGGTGAGGTGACTGGGGCACTACAGAGTGCGGGCATACATTCCAGCGATGCATACCTGGAGAAGATTATCCAGCTAAGCTACCCCCTCCCAAAACTGTCAATGCGGCGCTTGGTCCAGCTGTTCGAACGACATTTGGAGGAGTTCATTGCAACCCACCTCACTCGCGATGAGGCCTTGAAAGAACATGAGCAGCAGCGGCTGGACGAGCTAGTTGCAAGAGGGCTGCTACGAGCACTGCGCCGACCACGCGACATCATCCGGCTAGTCAACAGACTCCTCCTTTCTGTCCCTGCAACGCGCGGTCAGGTCAACTTCGCAGATGTCGTAGCGTTCGAAACGCTGTCGTTTCGCTTTCCTCGGATCGTGGACGCAGTGAGGCGAAATCCCAGCGGGTTTGTCGGCGCCGTAGGGCTCGCAGAAGAGGATCCTGACGTGTGGGCTCGGCTGGTCCATGACCATGAGGCCGAAGAAGGGCGAGATGAGTTAGCTGGATGGAAGAAGCAGTTGCTGGCGACAGTGCCGGATAACGAGCGTGAGTTGGCAGAGCGGCTTCTAAGTTCGCTGTTCCCCGAGTTTCTCTCTAACTGGGACCACAACCCAGCCGACGCAGCCGCACGGAGACTGGTGTGTCACGGCCCCACTTTACGGGCGCTTCTTGGGGTCGGTTACGTCTATGGACTCCCGAATGCCACCGACATCGAAAGGCTCCTTCTGCGGCGCCAAGGGAGAAGAGAACACCTACGCGACGCTGCCGAAGATGAGACCATTGGGACGCTGCTCACCGCTCTAAGAGACGAATTACATGGCTTTCAGGATATCGCGCAGATAGAAGATCCCGCAGACCTCATCATTGGAGTTGCAGAAGCAACTTCCTTACAGCTCGACGGCCAATCAACCGCTGGCTGGCCACCTGAAGCGGCGATCTTTGCGCGTGAAGTGATATCCATTACTGCGGATCAGGCGCACCGTGTTGACCTGTCCACGCGGTTCGTGACAGACGGCCCCTCACTATCCGTCCTGCACGATTTTGTCTTGATGCTGGCACGGGATCATGATCTCTGGCCGATCCGCCGCGCTAGGCCGGGAGGCGTCCTGATCGAGGATACACAAGCTGTCAGGCAGTTGATCGACGTGTGGCTCGATCGTGTCGCGCGGACGGAACTGGACGATCTCGCATCGGAGCCACGCTTCCTTTCGATCCTGTTCCGGTGGGGACAGCTGCAGCCGGACGGTGTGGATTACAGTGTCCCAGCACGAGCTGTGACTGCATGGACCCACACAGATACTGGCATGGAGCGGTTCTTGGATGCTGCGAACGGGAGCGAAATCACCCCGCTGGCAGTTTTCTTTGACGACCGACCGACCATGGCTACGCGCCTACGGAACAAGTTTGGCTATTCGGCAGTCGCACGCGAACTTGCAGACGCGCTCGATTCCCCAGAGCCTGAAGAGTGATTACACATAATCTCCAAGCGCGGGTAGCGATAAGCGTAGTCCGCTGGAGGAGATGGCCGCCGTATATTTTACGATGTCCTAATCGTCAGTGCGCTCATCGCAGAATTTCATCCTCAAGACTGGCGAATCTTCCTCACCGGGAACCCACCAAACGACCCGCGTATTCACTGCATAGCGAAGAGGGGTTATGATCCACTCAGGTGATCCACTTTCGGTTTCTGGGTGATTGGTGCCGCAATGGTGCCCCTATACAGATCAAGGGGTTGAGCGCAGCAATCGCACTGCTGAGGTCAGGGGTTCGACTCCCCTCGTCTCCACCAGATACTGACGGGCCCTGCGTTTGAGGGATTCGACGGGATCACTGATTCACTCAGATGATCCATTTCCGTCGGAGTTCTCATCGCAGGGCCCTTGTCGTATGTGTGGTGCAACAGACTCGGCACCTGCGACTTCCGGAGCGTGGGGCAAACCCAGCCTAACAAGTTAAATGATGCATCAATAAAGGCATCATTTGATGAATTCTGTAGTAACCACTCCGGAGGCCACGACCATGCGCACCACGATCAATATCGACGACGAGCTCTTGCGGGAAGCGCAGGAGATCACCGGCATCAAGGAACGCACCGCGTTGATCAACGAAGGAATCCGCGCGCTTATCGCCCGGGAGAGTGCCCGGCGGTTGGCCCGGCTTGGGGGCAGCGATCCGAACCTGGACGACATTCCTCGCCGGCGACCAGATTCCGCGTGATCGTCGTCGACACTTCGGTTTGGATCGACCATCTGCGCAGCAACGTCCCGGAACTCGCCGCAGCGCTGGAGCAGGGTGTGGTGCTTATGCACCCGTTCGTCAGAGGTGAACTCGCCTGCGATAGCCTTAAGGAGACACTGCCTCAACCGCTGACGGCAACGAACAACGAAGTGATGACCTTCATCGAGCGTAGATCGTTGATGGGCCGTGGCATCGGTTACATTGACGTGCACCTGCTGGCGTCGGCCGCTCTGACGGACCGGGCACGGCTCTGGACCAGAGACAAGCGGCTGCGGACTGTTGCCGAGGAACTGGACCTGTCTTACGAGTAGGGTGCCTAGGAAGCGCGCGGCTGATCCGACCTCGCGGCGTCGGCGTCGCCACCCGGCGCTCCATCATGTTCCGCGGGCTGATGGCGGGCCTCGTTGTTGTCCACCATGCGACGCAGACGTTCCTGGAGGATCGCCTCATGAAGTTCCTTCTGGCGCATCTCGTTGCGCAAGGCCTTGAGCAAGGCGCCCGCCATGGTTAGGCCGGACCGACGGGTACTAGCCGTGCGGCTCATGTAGAATCGAGCCCCGGATTGATGCACATGGCGGTGTTGCTCGTTATTTCGTGCCCATGGAGGGTGAAACTACAGAATCAGGATACCCATCAGACAATGACCGACATCGACAGATCCTACAAACCCGCTCCGGGTACCCCGGCCATCATCTCCACGCCCAAAGTGCCGGTAGAATACGAAGCCGACATCGTCGTGATCGGCGCCGGCCCGGGCGGCTTCGCCGCGGCGCTGAAAGCGGCACGGATGGGCGCGAAAGTCATTGTGGTGGAGAAATTCGACATGCCCGGCGGCGTCCATACCACCGGCCTTCAGGGGCACGCGGCCGAGGGCGTGGGCGGCATTCATACCGAGCTGATGGAACGCTTCGCCGCCGAGGGGCACATCTACACCGCCACCGACGAGACGCACCCCGGTTGGGCGGGAAACCCGCTGTCCCACTATGAACGCAAGCTGAAGCCCGACACCCCGTTCCGCCGCATGAGCTTCAACCCGGAAGGCTCCGGCAACGTCATGGTTCGCATGCTCGAAGAAGCCGGCGTGCTGGCCCTGTATGGCTGCAGTTTCGTAGACGTAGTGGTGGAGCCCGGCAAGGGCACCGACAACACCATCAGCGCGGTGATCGTCAAGAACGCCAGCGGGCTACAGGCCATCAAGGGGAAGATCTTCATCGAGGGTTCGGGCACCGCCGAACTGGCCGCCAAGGCCGGTGTTCCCTATGTAAGCGGCGGCGGCGGACAACCCGGAACCGCCCAATGGGACGGCGTCGAACGCCCGGTGCCCGGCGGGCTGCTGTGGATCATGAACGGCATTGACTACCCCAGCCTCCGGCGCTACCAGGAAACCAGCAACGACCCCGCGCTGGAGCACGCAATCGCCGAGGCCAACGCCGCCGGCGATCTGCCTCCGGGCGTTTATCGCCCGCGCATGGGCGGCAGCGGCGTTTACGGCGACTACTACATCGGCCACCCGACCCTGGACATGAGCCCCATGCTCCAGGATGGCACCTACATCTTCTGGCAGAACGTGCCTTATGAATGGGCGCTGCACATGGACGAAAGCGCGGGGGACAACGCCAGGGCGACTCGGGAACTGCGCGGCTTCATCAATGCCGAGGCGGCCTTCCTTAAAAAATACGTTCCCGGCTTCGAGAATGCGGTGCTCAATGACGTCGGCCGATTCGTGGGTGTCCGTGACGGCCGCCACCCCATCGGCGAGCACCGGTTCAGCCTGGATGACGTGTTGAACGGCCGCAGCTTCCCCGACGCCGTCAGCCAGCCCATGACCAAGATGTTTTTCTGGGACAGCTTCCGCAAACACACCTTCGAGGTCCCTTATCGCTGTTTTCTGCCCAAAGGGATCGACAATATGCTGCTGACCGGGGCATCCCTGTCGTTCACCTATGACACCATCTTCATGGTCATGCGCAACTTCCCCTGGTGCACCCAGACCGGAGAGATTGCCGGCTACGCTGCCGCGCAAGCGATCGAGAAGAACATTTCACCGAAGGCAGTGGAATGGAAGACGCCCTACTTCTGAGTGTCCGAGGGCGCTCCACGGCACATGACGCCACGGACGGCGAGCCCGGCCGCCGGACATTCGGCTTTGGCCTGAAACGGCGGCTCCGCTATACTGGCCACCCTCACGGCCCCGGTAGCTCAGCAGGATAGAGCGATCGCCTCCTAAGCGATAGGTCGCAGGTTCGAATCCTGCCCGGGGCACCAATGCGCGTTTCACACGCTTCCATGGCATTTCCCTTTTCCCAACAAATCACCGCATAAACAGCTTCTTGCATACCGCCCGGTAGTCGAATGGATCTTCGTGTTCTACCGTCGCCCAAGGGTACATTACGAGGGACATGCCACCACAAGACGACGGATCACATGTGTTCGCGCCCTTCCTTGTTCTCCGAAATTAATGACTCCGCTGGAATCCCCAGCCCCTTGTGGAGCTTTCGCACCATGTTGAGGGTGAGTCCGCGCCGGCGACTCAGAATTTCGTACACGCGATTCCGACGGCCTATCATGGGTTCCAGGTCCTTTACGGCCAACCCGCGCTGATCCATGGCGAACTTGATCGCCTCTACCGGATCCGGCAGATCCATCGGGAAATGCCCCCTCTCATAGGCTTCCACGAGCGTGACCAGAATATCCAGGCGGTCACCCTCGGGGGTATCAGGTACCGCCATCATCAGGCCTTCGATCTCCCGAAGGGTCGCCGTGTAATGGGCCTCGGTCCGGATGGGTCTGATGTCCATAAATGCCTCCTCAGATAGTCTGCGCGTCGATCTGGTCGTATTGCCTGTGAGTTCCAATGAACCGGATGTAGACCACGCCGTAGTAATAGTTGATCCAGACCACCAGTCGGTACAACGGGGGTACTTTTGGGGGCACCACCAACCCTTGGCGCGGTGAGGCGCTATTTTCCTCCTGCCAACTCAATAAATGTACCTGTTGCATAAGATGCTTCGTCCGACAATAGCCAGATAATTGCATTTGCCACTTCAACCGGATGTCCACCCCGCTTCATTGGCAATGTCTCCTTTATCCGGTCTACGCGCCCAGGCTCTCCACCACTCGCATGCATGTCGGTGTAGATAAAGGCGGGTCGAACAGCATTGACACGGATACCTTCGTCGGCCACCTCTCGGGACAAGCCTATCGTGAGAGTGTCGATAGCCCCTTTGGACGCTGCATAGTCAACATATTCACCCGCGGATCCCAGCCGAGATGCAGCAGACGATACATTAACAATTGATCCACCGCGCCCTCCGTGTTTGTGAGACATTCGCCTCACTGCTTCCCTCGCACATAAGAAGGGGCCGATGACATTGGCTGTTAATATTCGACTTAGCCGTGCGGCATCGATACTCTCAACTCGGATCTGCTTCTCCAATACGCCGGCATTATTGACCAGCGCGGTTAGCGTGCCTAACTTGGCATCCACGAACCTAAACAGCTTATCAACATCCGATTCTAAAGAAACATCAGCTGCAACGGCAATTGCATGTCCACCATTCTTCTTAATCTCTTCAACCACCGCGTTGGCGGCATCCCGATTCTTCAAATAGTTAACGCATACGGCATAACCGCGTAAGGCAGCGAGCTTTGCGGTAGCCGCACCGATTCCGCGACTACCGCCAGTAACGATCATCACTTTGTCCACCTAAAGGACCTCGTTTTTTTTACCTAACGCAGAGCCAACCTGAAAACCACGAGCCAACACGTTCACGATATGTACGGTTGCCCAATATTATTCTTTTCGGTTCGACTTAGCGCCCGATCTTTAGCAAAAAGGCGACGATTCATCTAAGGAGATACTGATCGTTACCGGTGATATTCCCCTGACCGTTCTGGCTGATACACGATTTCCTCGATGCGGACACGCAGAAGGCCTCCGCCAGGCTTTGGCCACTCAATTTGATCTCCCTGCGAAAGACCGAGTAGAGCGCTCCCCACCGGCGCAAGAATTGAAATCTTACTGCCGCTCGAGTCCATATCCTTTGGATAAACCAAGGTCAAGTTGAATTCCTCCGTCGACGACTCTACCCGGAACCTTACCGTAGAATTCATGGACACAACGGCCGATGGGACGTCCTTCGGTTCCACAATATTCGCCCTCGCCAGCTCGGCCTCCAATTCAGCTTTACCTGGGAACGCGCCATCTGATAAAGAATCCAGTAACGTCTCCAGCCGCTCTGCATCAAGCGATGAAATTACAACTTTTGGTCTAATGTTCATATTTACTCACGTTGCTGCGTTGAAATGTCTGATTTGAGTTCCGCCCACCGTCGGCCATCATGAGCGCGAGGTACGAGCGCCGCCTGGGTGGCGTCGATGAGCGTCAGTATGGACTGGATCATATACATTTACATTGCCACGAGGCGCCGCACTATCGATGCTATGCGCTACGCGGCTGCCAGGAGTGTCCTGGCCAGGACCATGAAAAAGGTCTGCGAAGACCATCCCCCCATGATCATAACCCGCAAGAAGGCGTCAGCGATGGTCATGCTGTCGCTCGAAGACCTTGAAGCCCTGCAGGAGACGGCCTGCCTCTTGGGCGCACCCGGAAACGCTCACCGGCTCCTCGGGTCTATGGCGCAGCTTCGACTATAACTACTGGTTTTTGGAGCCGGCCACAGAGATTACCTCCAAGGCACGACGCGTAAAGCGCCAATGTCGCGAGTCGGGTTGAGCGGCGTGTTATACGTCGTTGAACGCAGGGTGATATTTGATAATTCCGACATTGTCGCGCAGATAGTTCGGTTTTAGCTCCACAACCATAAATGCCTCTTCCGGTGCATCGTATTCGCAGCCGATACCAAAGCGCGTGGAGGGCGAAAACCCAAAGCGCGGGTAGTACGCGGGGTGGCCCAGGACGACCACGGCACCAAACTCGCAATCTCTGCATCGCTCCAGGCCTGCGCGTACAAGAGCTGTGCCAATGCCTCTGTTCTGGTACGCCGGCAAGACAGCCATCGGGGCGAGGCCCATGATCTTCAGGCCAGGGTGACCGGTTAATGAAACGGGCGAAAACATAATATGACCAACAACCTCTTTGTTCTCCTCGGCAACAAGTGAAACAGTCGAGCGGACATCTCTTCGAATGGCGTCAACGAGACGAGCCTCGGCCGGCGACTCAAACGCCGAGGCATTGACGACATATACAGCCGCCCAATCTTTTTCTTCTTCGTTTCGAATTAGCATGCGATCGCTGAGCTGCGCGCTTTAGCGCGTCGACTCCAACGGCATATCAGAAGGCTCTTGTGCACCTGCCTGCCGCAGCCCCGCCAGCGCGAGAGCCGCCATTACGACCTCCGCGGCGAGCATTATGAATATAAAGACGTTTGGCGTGCCGTCGAGGAGCATGCCGAGAGTGCGGGCAACCGCCAGCCCCACCATGACAGCTAGAACGCCCTGAAGACCAAGCCGGACTTGGAGTTCGTTGCTAGCGCAAAGGCCGAACATGACCGCTAGACCCAGGGCCATCCCACCATAAGTGGCACGCATGTCGGTGACCGCGCTGGCAGTGGCTGGGGCGGCGCCCGTGAGAAGAGCCGCCAACGACTCTGGAGCCAAGATGAAGCCGAAGCCGAAGGCTAGGAACAGCCAACAGTTTATCCAAACCAGCGTCTTTGCAAAGTTCATTCCTTGTTCCCCTTTTCGCCTGGCCGAAGCGCCGGTCCTCTGTTCGCGAGATACGAGCGTCGGCTGCATTGGCCTAGTTTAGATGTTCTTCTCTAGTTCTTCGACACCGGCCACGATTTACGGTAATGATAGATGCCACGACTGGGCAAGGCGCCGATAACCGAATTATATTCCAACCAACTTCATGGCCGAGTAACCCGCCGCCAGAAGAAAAAGGGGAGTCACCATGCCGTAGAACTGAAGTGCCAAACGAATCCGTAAAGGCCTAGGCAGCTTTCGGAAGTCATAAGATGGAAACGTTCGCCGATTGAACCACGGCCATGCAGCTGATCCACCGTAAATAATAAGTCGGTGAATTCGGAACACCAGCATGTCGCCCCAATGTTGAGTAATCTCATGTCCGATCGGGTCAACAATCGCATCTACGTGATGCAGAATACGATACATAATATAGACACAATAGAAGAGCCAAGCGTAAATCATAACCACGCATGCCATTGCACCTAGAGCTGCGAAAAGTTCAATAGACTTCATCGGACGATCCGATACGTATTGTCGTACAAGGTTTCCGCGGACCACTTCGCACCCCCGCCAACCCATTGACTTCCGAGGTAGGATCCCGTTCCGCCTACTACAAGGGCACACCACACCACGCTGGTTCCCCATGTCGGTCCACCCAGTACGGCATTACAGGCGCCATACCCTAGTGCCGCTCCTGCGATACCCCCGCCAACGCGGCCAACTAGCCCGCCAGTCTCCACCACGGATGTCCGCAGGCAATGGCGCTCATCCCCCGCATGGCACGCCTCGGAGATGGTGCTGGCGGTCAGCATGGCATCGATGCCGATGGTGGCGTAGCCGCCAAACCGGAAATACCGATTGACCGTGTGCAGCCGGTTGAAGTGGCCCTTGAAATCCCGCACGCCGCCGGCAGCGCCGTTGCGGCTCCAGTAAAGAATCTGGCTCTTGGTGTTGACCTTCAAGGTGCGCTTGGCGCTCTCCTTCAGGGGCGAGCCCAGGGTGACATTGCGCACCAGGCGCCCCAACGCCGTATCCAGCGTGCGGAAGGTGCGCTGGCGGTAGGCGTAGAACTGCGGGGTCAGCCGGCCGTGCGCGCGGTAGGTCTGCACGTACCGCTGCTCCAGCTCGCTTAGCACCCGCCCGATCTGCCGGGTCTGCAAACTGCCGGTGCTGAGCAGCCCGCTGGCGCTGCTGTTGACGATGCCGATGGCGGTCTTGACCGTTTGGGGATTGGTGGCGGCATTGTCCAGAAACTGGTAGCCCTCGGCGAGGCTGCGGCGGTCCATCCAGTCCATCTGCCCGAGGATGATGCCGTTGACGCCGACCAGGGTCTCGGCCACGCCCTGCTCATCCGCCCGGCAGGCGCCTTCGGGCATGAACAGGAATTGGCCCTGCAGAACCTGCCCGGATGAATCGGCAATCACTGCGTTGATGCGGCGAAAATCCTGCGCGTTGGCGCTGCCGCTGTCGCCATAGAGTTGCTGGCTGAGTTCGTGAAGATTGGTGGAACGGCGAACGATGTGAAAGTAGGCTTCGGCGCGGTCTGACATCCCTGTCTCCTTGTTGAGCATTTGTGTATCCGTACGTATCGACCATCCGGTGGTCGATGCTCTGCCTGGCTATGACGTGGTGGTGCTACGCCGCCTGGCAGGTGTCGGAAATTTATCTGCTGGATCACTTGTGTGTCAATGAATCAAATACCGGCACGCCTCCCTCGCCCCCGAGGAACCGCGACTCCGGTCTCTCGTTACAATGCTGCCAAGCCATGTCGCAATTCATGCGACCTAACGTGAACCCCTCGACGTATTTTCGACGGCCGTTGTCGCATAATAGCGCCGGCGTTTCACCTGCATTGCTTCTCGCAACTTAATAATTGCCGACCAAAGTTGCAATTCATGTAATAAATGGTGTACTCAGCAGTCGGGCGAGAACCTGACGCCCTTTCTGTGTCCGAAGGCGGTACGCTCGATGGCCAAGGCCCCGATGACAAGCGCGCGACAGGCAGTCCTGGGCGCGGCAATACTGACCCTCGCCGGCTCGATCGTCGGTATCACGCTCGGCCGCTCGGCCGGTAGCGTCACCGGCTATGAAGTCTGGCTCGTACTCTCCTCGCTTGTCTTTTCCGCGGGATTGCTTGCGATTCTGATAGTGAAGCCATTCGACCGCATAGAGTGGGTGGCGCCGGTTACCAGCACTTTCTTCCTGCTGTACCTCTCCGTCGGTTCGCTGCTATCCATCGACAAATCAGCAATTACCAACAGCTTTCTGGTGTACCTGCTCTGGTTTTTCGCGCTGATGGCGTTCAATCGCTTCGTTAATGTCGCACGCCATAGCGCGCCTCTGACGCTGGCCATCTACCTGATACCCAATTTCCTCATTGCCGGGAGGCTCGCACTTTACCCCAACAGCCAGTCCGAAATCGGGGTACTGGCGGTGTATTGCCTGAGCTACGCAACCTTCGCGCTGGTTCTGGGATTGTTCGCCAGATACCGCGAGGCCTACATCCAGGAGCATGAGCGCAGCCGTGCCCTGCAGGTCATCAACAAGGCAGTACGGGCCAGCGAAGGACAGTTCCGACAACTGTTCGACAATGCCGCCAGCGGCGTTGGCTGGCTGTCTCTTGACGGCGTCTGCCTGCATGTAAACGCGACTTTCGCGCACATGATGGCAAAGCCTATGGAACGCCTGCACGGACTTCGTTTCGGCGACCTGGTTCACCCCGAAGACAGTCCGGTCTGGGAATCGCTGCTGGAGGAAATGCGCCGGGGAGAAAAACGCGACTACGATGCCGAACTCCGACTGCAGGCCGACACCGGCCAATCGCTATGGACCCGCCTGAGTTTCGCCCAGGTAACAAAAGCCGACGGCGATCCGGAAGCTCTGGCCTTCGTCTGCCTTGACAACACCGAGGTGCACGAAATGGAGGCTCGCCTGCGCGAGTCGCAGCGGCTGGAGGCGGTGGGTCAACTCACGGGTGGTATTGCACACGATTTCAATAACCTGCTCACCGTCATCCTGGGAAATGCGGAATCGTTGGAAGAAACACTGCCCAAGGACAGCCATCACGCCGAACTGGCGGCCATGACCCGCATGGCGGCCGAGCGTGGCGCCAGATTGACCAGTCAACTGCTTGCGTTCTCCAGTCGCCAGCCGCTGGCCGCCGAGGTGACCGACGTGGGGCAGTTGGTAAGCGATCTGCAGGGGCTGCTGTCACGGAGCCTCGGTGGTCATATCGAGACCGACGTAGCACAGGCGGAGGACCTCTGGCCGACGTTGGTGGACCAGCCCCAACTCGAAAATGCGCTGCTCAATCTGTGCATCAATGCGCGGGATGCCATGCCGGACGGTGGCCGCCTGACCATCGGGATCAGCAATACCCGGCTGAATACCGATTACGCCGATCGCAACCACGGTGTTGCCGCCGGCGAGTACGTGCTGCTAACGGTGTCGGACAGTGGCATGGGAATGCCGCCGGCAGTACAGGCACGCATATTCGAGCCATTCTTTACCACCAAGCAACGCGGCAAGGGTACCGGGCTCGGCATGGCCATGGTCTATGGCTTTATCAAGCAATCGGCTGGGCATGTGAGCATTGAATCGGAACCCGGCCACGGCACAACGGTGAAATTGTATCTGCCGCGTTACGTGGACGAGAGCATATCCAGCGCCGCAGGATAGTCTGCCCTAACCGGAACGACAAACCATTCGGCTTGCACCGTGGTAACCATCGATATGTTTCTTAATCGACTCAGGGATTTTACTCTTCATTGGCTGACTGCATGTCTTTTGCTTGCGGCAAGCAGCAGCGCTGCTGCCGGCTTTACAGAGGACGTCAATCACGATCTCGCAACCGGAAAGGTAATCGTGCTTATCATCAACGCGGACGAAACCCGGCAAAGTGAGCAATATGCGGATTGGTCCTATTACCTTAATGAATTTGCCAGAGAAGCTGGACTGGTATTTTCATTCTACAAAGTGAGCTCTGATGACCTCGCCTCACTGGTGACGTGCTCGAAGCGTTACGATGCGCCTTACTCAATGATCTTTATGCGGAATGATGAGGTCAGCCTGTTTCACGAGGGGCCGATTCTCGAGCCACAAATATATGAGTATGTAAGCCGATTTTATGGCGGCGAATCTATGCCCGAGCATTTGGATCAATTTGCGCCACCTGTTGTGCAAGTGGACCTCATCAAGCACTAGAACGGACCATGCCGGCCACACTCTTACCGGTCAGGGTCTGCAATCGCCGTTCTCGACGCGTCATCCAGTCCCGGGCTGTGATGCGGCAGACCTTTCTGGCCTGTAACGCCAGACGCTCCACCAAAAGCTGCCCTCCCTGGCCGACAACCCGCGGCGCCAGCCAACCAAGCATGGCCAGGGACAGCGGCTCTCCGGCAAGCCAACGGCTGGCGGATGCCTTTGCGAGCTGCGTTTTCAACGTTGCCGCAAACGCGTCAGCGTCAACCGTGCCCGCGCTCTGCCCGGTATCCGCGGGTCGGCGGAAAAGCCCCGTGTTGGAGCGAGATCGCCGTGGCAGAGCCTTGCCCATGGCGAGAAATCCCACCGACTCGACATCGTCTGGGTCACACCGGGAGACCATGTCAGGGAGACACAGCAACGCCTGGCGGCTGCCGTGCAAGGCGAGCAATCGAGCGGACTCCAGCGGGTGCCGCTCACCGTACTGCCGCAGGGCGGACAAGGCATGGCGATGGTCAGAGAGCGCCAGCACCCGCAGGAAAGACTCTCGCTGCGCGTCGCCAACCAGCTCCAGACTGCCAACAGCCGCATCCACGGCACGCGTATCACCACAGAGCAGGCCGGCCCGACAGGCGGCCGAGGCGACCTGAGGATGTACTTCGGCGAACCGCCCGCGATCATCATAGAAGCTGCGGCAATGGGTCACCGCGGCCGCACCTCGCGTGGCCAGGTAATCCAGAGCCGCGAGCTGATCCGCGGGCGACTGCGCATCGCTCAGGGCAGCGATCAGGCAGGCCTCCGGGGCCTGTATGTCCAGACTGGCCCAGAGCTGGAACAGCGATGCCCGCAGAGGCGCATGTGCCCAGTACCAATCCACCAGCGGCAATTGCGCTGCTTGCTCGCCGCAAAGACAAAGTGCCTCCATGACTTCAGCACGGGAGCGTGCGCTGAGCAGGCCGTCCAGCACCTGATCTGTCTTGTCGGGGGTATCCGCCAGTAAACGCACCACGGCACCGATGAACAGCTCCGAAGGCGTTGTCCAGGCATCCTCGCCGGTACAGCGCGCGTTTGTCAGCGCCAGCAGATGCGTGCAAAGGTGGGCTTCGGTGAGGCGCAGCTTGCGGGCTTCGACCCACCAGGCTCCGCGATACGCCCAGCGCTGACGGTAGAGTCGCCCGGCCTGCTCGAGGTGCTGTTCAAGTCGGGCATCGGTCTGCGATGCGGCGAGCGGCTCGTCGCGCGGGTATGCAGGCACGGCGAGGGGCTGCGACAACTGGGGCATAAAGACTCTCCTTGTCCCGGAAATCCCGGTCTAGCCTTCGGATCAACAATCAGACAGACAGCCATTATACGCTGACCACCTTGCCATACCGCACTCTTTCCACCGGGGAATACGCCATACCGTGACACGTCGCACATGCCGGGCGGGCCACCGTCAACGCTGGCTACGGCCGATAACCGGACTCACCGTCCACCGATGCAGGCATCAGATGAATGGCGTCCGGTGGCAGCGACACACGCACCTCTTCGCCGGCGGCAAGCCGGTTCCGACGGGCGGCGTGTGGCGACAGGTTGAGGTACAGCCAGGGGTTGTCTTCTCCGTCAAGACGGAGCACGACACGGGTGGTCTCGGTCAGAGAAATCACCTGAATGATCCGGCCGGCAAGGGTGTTCTCACGCTCCGTATCCCCGGGCCGGAATCGCCGCTGCAGGACCACCCGCGGCGCGGGGATGCAGAACATGACTCTCTCCCCTGTCGCATGGTCCTCCCGCAGCGCCGCCCTGAGGGCCCCGCCGGCCCAGTCCAGAGCCGTTACGCCCGCTTCCCGATCATGACTCGCGACGGTTGCCAGGAACAGATTACGACTGTCCACCAGGCGCGCCACCAACGCATCAGCCGGTCGTTCCATAATGTCGAACGGAATACCCTGCTGCAGCGTCCGGCCGTGGTGGACGATGACGATACGGTCCGCCAGCGCGGCGGCCTCGTCCAGGTCATGCGTCACCATGACCACCGGGATGTTGAGCCGGGCCCGCAAATCCGCCAGCTCCCGGTATAGCTTGCTGCGGGTGACCTTGTCCACGGCGGAAAACGGCTCGTCCAGCAACAGCACCCTCGGCTCCCGGGCCAGCGCCCGGGCGACGGCAACGCGCTGTTGTTGCCCGCCGGACAGTTGCGACGGCCGTCGCCCCCCCAGATCGGGCAGGTTGACCAGCTCCAGCAACTTCCTGGCCCGAGCCGGACGGGCACCGGAAGGAAGGTGTTCCAGCCCCGCCATGACGTTCTCCAGCGCGGTCATGTGCGGGAACAATGCGTAATGCTGGGAAACCATGCCGATACTGCGCCTGTGAGCGGGCACATCGCGGCTCTGGCGGCTATCCAACCAGGTAGTGCCGTTAACGGTAATGGCCCCCTGGCGTGGCCGATGCAACCCGGCAATGCAGCGAAGCACCGTGGATTTGCCGCTGCCGGATGGCCCGAACAGCGCCACAAGCTCGCCTGCTTCGCAGCTGAATTCAACTGCCAGGGGAATCGGTGCCTGCTGATGCAGCACGACATGAAGGCCCGGCTCAGCCATGTCCACGCACGGCTCGGCTGCCAACCAGATAGGTCATGCTTATCGCGACGATCGAAATAGCCAGCAAGGTCGCAGCCATGATGCCGGCCGCGCTGTCGTCGAACGCCTGGACACGGTCATAGATGGAGATGGCGATCGTGCGGGTTTCGCCCGGAATGCTACCACCCACCATCAGCACCACGCCGAATTCACCCAGGGTATGGGCAAAGGTCAGCACCATGGCGGAGAGCACGCCCGGCCAGGCCAGTGGCAGCTCCACACGCCGGAGGCTGCGCCAGGAGCTCATGCCGCAGCAGGTGGCTGCTTCACGCAGGTCCTGCCCAACGCTCTCAAACGCACGCTGCATGGGCAGAACGGCAAACGGCAGGTTTACGACCACCGACGCAAGCAGCAGGCCCTGGAAACTGAAAATCAATGAACGGCCGATCACGGCCTCATAGGCTGCGCCGAACGGCGAGCCGCTACTGAACGCCACCAGCATGTAGTAGCCCAGCACCGTGGGCGGCAAAACCAGGGGCAATGTGAGCAGGGCAATGATGACTCCCTTGCTACGGAACCGGCTCCAGGCCAGCCATCGGCCCACCAAGACGCCGACCGGGCTCAGAATCAGCACGGTCCACAGTGCCAGTTCCAGGGATAGCGTCAGCGCTGTCCAATCCACGGGCGTTCTTCGCTCAACAGTGCATGTGTCCGTAATCGCGTGGCCGGTGCACCTTCTTCGTGAGGTGCTTCCGGGAGCTACGGAACTCAGTCTTCGTCGTCTTCCAGGAGGTCGTCGTCAAGCGCGTCCTCCTCTTCATCGAGGACATCCTCTATCCAGCTCAGGGCTGCGACGGCGCGGGGGAACCCCAGCGTCGTAACGGCGAGCATGGCCACGTGACGCAGATCGTCCGGCTCGATGCCTTCCTCCAGCCCGCGCCGGGTATGAGAATGCGTGGCACCCTCACTGCCGACGGCCACGGCCATGGCAAGCTTCACCAGCCGTCGTTCCCGAAGGTCGAGTGAACCGGCCTCGGCACAGGCACTGCCCAGCGCAGCATAGGCGTCCCAGACTTCGGGATAGGCATCAGCGACATCACCGGCGCCGGCGGGAAGTTCGTGTTCCATATTGCACACCCTTCCAGGTTGACCCATTCTGCCGGGCAACTTACATAATTCCGGCCTAGAGAGACACTGAGGGAAGATAGCAGATCTGCCCGGTTGCGGGCAGTAGTTTCGTCCACTGGCCAACGACGCCATTTGCAGCGGAGATACGATGTCTGAACAAACCAGAGCCGGCTGGCCGGCCGCACCTGACGGCTACCGGGAGCTGTGGCCGAAAACTGCCATAAAGCCGATTCTGGGCCTTGCCGGCTGGAGCGGCTCCGGGAAGACCACGTTACTGGCCGGGATCATTCCGCTGCTGGTTCAGCAGGGGGTGCGCATAGCCCTGATCAAGCACGCCCATCACCGCTTCGATGTCGATCATCCCGGCAAGGACAGCCACATCCTGCGCAAGGCCGGGGCATCCCAGGTACTGCTGACATCGGGCCGGCGCTTCGCGCTAATGCACGAACGCGAGCAGGAGCGGGATCCAGTGCTGGTAGAGGAACTGTCGCGCCTGGATCAGTCCTGTGTGGACCTGGTTCTGGTGGAGGGCTTTCGCGATGAACGGTTTCCGAAGCTGGAAGTCCACCGGCCGGCCCAGGGCAGACCGGCACTGCACGACGGCGATGACAGCATTATCGCCGTGGCCACGGACGCGGCCGACGCCCTCGTCACGGCGCTGCCCATACTTGATCTGAACAATCCGCCCGAAATCACGGGTTTCATTGCCCGGCAATTACTTGGCAGACACTAAGAAGCCTGTACGAATCGTGGACGTGTTAGATTCTATTCTCGCCGAATACAAATTGAATGGATGCCGTTATTCATGTAACCGTTTGTCATGGTGATCGCCCGCACCCGATCGCGCTCGCTGCAAACCATAACCGGCCGAGCTCAACCGGTAACCTTGTTACGCAGATACAGCGGTGCCGCTTCGTCCGCCGCAACGACCTGCCCGATCTTGCGCGCGTGTCGGCCGAATGGCAGCAGATCCAGCGCGTCCGGCAAGGCATCCGCCTCAACCTCGCGGGGGGTCACTCCCAGGGTGGCGGTCAACACCTCACCGTGGGATTGCCACCCAGTGCCGGCGCCCAGGTAGTCTTGCCAGCGCTCTGGCAGAGCGACGGCGCTCGCCGGCCCAACCGCCTCCTCGCCCAGCGGCAGCATCAACCCGCTATCGGCGTCATGGGCACAGGCGGCCCAGTAAACCTCGTTCATGCGCGCGTCCAGGGCCGCCAGGACCCGTTCGGCGCCCTGGCGACGCCAACTGCCCTGGGCAACCGCGGCCAGAGTGGAAACGCCGGCAACCGGAACGTCCAGCCCACAGGCCAGCCCCTGGGCGACACCCACGCTTATGCGAACGCCGGTAAATGCACCCGGCCCGCGGCCGTAAGTCACCAGGCCGATATGGCGGCGCTCCAGACCTGCCTCAACAAGAACCGCCTCGATCATCGCCAGCAGGTCCCGGGCATGTCCGCGAGGTCTGACGGCAAACCGTGACCACCGGCCTTCCCCAAGCTCGAGAGCGACCGTGCAGGCCTCGGTGGAGGCATCAAGCGCCAGAATGGCAGGCCGATTGTCCGACATGTTCAACACGTCCGTGAAAGTGGAAGGCTATCCGGTGGCATCGGACCGGTTATCGTTGAAACCGTCTGCGAATTCAGCGATGAACTCGAACTCGAACTCGAATTCGAGCTGCGGGTCGTCGAAGTGCGGATCCAGCGCCTGGGTCATGGGAGTCGACGTCAACACCTGCGGCGTCGCCACATAGGCTTCCTGTTCCGTCACCTCGATACTTTCGCCGACCCGGTTCCGGTACCAACCGAACACCGCAATGCTGATCGCAATAACGGAAAACCCCAAATACAGCCCCTCCGGTCCAACCCAGCCCATGATAGCGGAAAGGAGCAGTGGCCCGCAGATCATGCCCACGCCGTGAACGAGCAGCAGTGTCGCGCTTGCAGGCACCCGCTCCTCCGCGCTCATGAAATCATGGGCCAGGGCAAGACCAAGCGCATAGACGGTGAAATTCAAACCACCCCAGACCCCGGCAAGGCCGATAGTCACGGCCAGCACCGGGCGATCCAGCGAGGCGAGGACCAGGCTGACCATTGAAACCAGAGTTGCCACCACAACGATGACCAGCCGACGATCAAAGTGATCGGACAGGCGACCGATTATGTACTGGAGAAACAGCCCCCCGAGAATGGCCGACCCCATGAAGGTGGCGACCGCCGTTGTGGAGAACCCCACCGACACGGCGAATACCGGGCCGAGCGCGAAGAAGCCACCATTGATCAGGCCGGCAGCGAAGGCGGCGTACATGGCCAGTGGCGATATACGGTACAGTTGGCGCAGACTCACCCGGCCGGTTTCCCGGATCTCCGGTGAGCTGACCCGGATCAGTGCCACCGGTACCAGGGCGGCGGCCATCAGAATGGCTGCCAGGCTGAACAACTGATAACCGCTCACATCCCAGAGATTGAGCAGGAACTGGCCGGTCCCAAGCGTTAGCGATGTCACGATGACGTAAATGCCCAGCACTCGCCCGCGGTATTCCCGCGGCGTCTGATCATTGAGCCAGCTCTCGGTAACCATATAAAGCCCGGCCACGGCAAAGCCGAATGCAACGCGCATGAGGGCCCAGAGAACGGGATCAAAAAACAAGCCATGAAACAGTGCCGAACAGGCGGCAATGGCGGCGAACGCCGCAAACGCGCGAATATGTCCTACTTTCTGAATAATTCGCGCGCAAACCAGCGTGGCGACCACAAAACCCACCGAATAACAGGCCATCACCAGGCCGATCACTTCCGGGCGCAGGCCCTCGACCCCCATGCGCACGGCAAGCAGCGTGCCGAGCAGGCCGCCTCCCATGAGCAGGGTGCCCATGGAAACAAAAAGCGCAGCCAGCGAACTGAGTGTCTTTCCCATACCACGCGACCGAAAACCTCTGATAACCGGCGCAATAGTGGTCGCCCGCGCGATTCCAGTCAATAGGAAACATAATCCGAAAAATCTTTCACTGGCCAAACAAATGAATAATAATTCATAAATCGTCAATTAAATGGCGGTAATAAAAATGAAATACAAACACATTTAATAAACAAAAAAATCGCGGTATATTAGAGAATCACTTATTCAATTTATCCTTGACAATGAATGGCTTTTATGATCTAATTTTGCCATTATTTTTGCAATCGAGGCTGCAGGTTGGGAATAATCCCGACTTCAATTCTTATTGCCCGTCTCTCCTGCCAGTCTGCGGTGTCGACTATCTGCGACGGCATACCCGACAGGGGACATTCCCGCGCCGCATAGCGCCCGTCAATGCTCTGGCGACAGACACACGGGGCGGCTTTCTATACTTCTGGTTGGGGCTGAAGGGCCGGAACTTGTACAGGAAACGGTAGAGTGACACAGGCGAATCCGGACAGTCAGATCACATTCCGCAACCCTACGGTGGCCGACGGTGGAGCCATGTGGACGGTGGTCAAGGAATCCGGTGTGCTGGATCCGAACTCTGCCTATATGTACCTGCTGCTGGCCAAGGACTTCGCTGATACCTGCATCGTCGCCGAACTGAACGGCAAGGTTGTCGGCTTCGTCTCCGGCTATCGCCCGCCCCAGCGCCCGGAGTCCATCTTCCTGTGGCAGGTGGGCGTCGACGCATCCATCCGCGGTCAGGGCATGGGCAAGCGGCTGGTGACGGCCTTCCTCGCCAGCCGGGGTGCCCGCGGCGCCCGGCTGCTGGAGACCACCATCTCGCCGTCCAACGGCGCATCCCGGGCGTTGTTCAAGGCAATCGCGCGTGATCTGGATGCCGACCTGCGGGTGACCGAAGGTTTCACCGAAGACGATTTTCCCGAAGGCGGGCACGAGGCCGAGGAACTCTACCTCATTGGGCCGTTCGACCCCGCCCGTACCAGTCAACCTGGAATATGAGAGGACACGTTTATGACCTTGGATCCGATGGCAGAAATCGAGCAGCACGAATCCCGGGTACGCAGCTATGTGCGGGCGTTCCCGACCGTCTTCGAGAAGGCACAGGGTTCATGGATGCAGAACGTCGAAGGCGAAAAGTTTCTGGACTTCTTCGCTGGCGCCAGCGTACTCAATTACGGGCACAATCATCCCGAACTCAAGAAAGCGCTAACTGACTACCTTGCCGGCGACAATATCACCCATAGCCTGGACATGGCCTGCGTAGCTCGGGGGCAATTCCTGGAGGCTTTCAACAGGATCATCCTCGAACCTCGCAACATGCATTATCAGGTTCAGTTTCCGGGCCCCGCCGGCACCAATGCGGTGGAAGCAGCGCTGAAAATTGCCCGCAAGGTAAAGGGTCGTGAGAAGATCATGTCTTTCACCAGCGCCTTTCACGGCATGACGCTGGGCTCGCTTTCGGTAACGGCCAACTCGTTCAAGCGCCAGGGCGCCGGGCTGCCGCTGACACACAGTGATTCCATGCCCTATTGCAACTATTTCGGGCCGGAGCACAACACCATCGACTACATCGATCGCCTGCTCCAGGACTCGGGCTCCGGCATGGACCTCCCGGCCGCTGCCATTGTCGAGACCGTACAGGCCGAAGGCGGCGTCAACGTCGCCGAGTGGGACTGGCTGCAGGGGCTGGAGAAGCTGTGCAGGAAGTACGACATGATGCTGATCGTGGATGATATCCAGACCGGCAACGGCCGCTGCGGGCACTTCTTCAGCTTCGAACCCGCGGGCATCAGCCCCGACGTCATCACGGTATCCAAGTCCGTCAGTGGCTACGGCATGCCCATGGCGCTGACTCTGGTCAAGCCCGAGCATGACATCTGGGAGCCGGGCGAACAC
The DNA here is from genome assembly GCA_040877625.1 of Aquisalimonadaceae bacterium. Taxonomy (GTDB): domain Bacteria; phylum Pseudomonadota; class Gammaproteobacteria; order Nitrococcales; family Aquisalimonadaceae; genus Methylonatrum. The sequence goes on along the minus strand of JBBDNK010000002.1, from coordinate 150,557 downwards.
AACGGTACGTTCCGTGGCTTCAACCCGGCACTGGTGACCGCCACCAGGACGCTGGAGCTGTTCTGGCAGGGTGATGAATTCGAGAAGGACATCGCCCGCCGCGGCACCATGATGGAGAAATTCCTGAAGACGCTTGCCACCAAGTATCCGGAGGCGGAAGGCAGTCAGCGTGGCCGGGGCATGATGCAGGCCATCGAATTTGCCAACAAGGAACTCGCCGGCCGGATTTCCCAGGTAGCCTTCCGTGACAAGCTCATCATAGAGACCGCCGGGCCTGACGATGAAGTGCTGAAGCTTCTGCCGCCGCTGACCACCGAGGACAGTGATCTGCAGAAAGGCCTGGATATCATCGAGCGCAGCCTGGTGATCGCCATGCAGGAACTCGGCATCAGCAAGAAGGCCGCAAGCGAGTAGTTCTCGAACGTTATTTTTCAGCCCAACCAATCGATAACCCGGTTGTCTCGGAAGACGATACAACCGGGTTACTTTCGGCGCTGATCCTATAGAACAAGACAAGCGGGAGATACAATGAAAATCGTCAGGCTGCAGGACATTATCGGCACTGATCGCGACGTGGAAGGCCCAGGCTGGAAAAGTCGTCGCCTGCTATTGAAGAAAGACGGCATGGGCTTCTCCTTTCACGAGACCATCGTCCCCCCGGGCGCCGAGCTGAACTTGTGGTACAAGCATCACCTGGAGGCGGTGTACTGCGTGGCCGGCAATGGCACGATAAAGGACCTGGCCACCGGTGAGGTGCACCAGATCGAGGACGGCGTGCTCTACGCTCTCAACAATCACGACCGCCACACCCTGCGCGGCGGCACTGAGGAGATGCGGCTGATCTGCGCCTTTAACCCACCGGTGACCGGCCGTGAAGTGCATGACGAGGATGGAGCATACAGCCTCGTGGAAGATTGAATGCCCTTATAGAGGACATAAGGCCGGGACAACAAAGCCGTTGCCCCGGCCTTTTTTGTGTCTGAACCGCACGATCGGACCGCGGACTTCGGGCGCCTTGAAAATCGCTCACCTGAGCCTTACACCTTGGGCCGGGAGATCCATACGGTAGATCTACCTGTTGTCGGGCATCCGCCCGACGCCGGCTTGCACGGGCGCCGCCTCAAATCCCACGGGGGCGGCCTCGAGCGAACATCAAAGCCAACTGACCGAGACAATCCGTCAATTTCCACCCATTGGGTCCCAAGGACCCAAGGAGACGCTGTCCATGGTTGACATAAATCACGATCTCTACCCGACAAGGACCAGACAACCTGTCCCGGCATTCGGGCGTCCGGATGCAATCGTCCATGGCACTGCCGGGCAGGGCCCGCTCAGCGCGGAGCAGCTTGAACAATACGAGCAGAACGGTTTTCTGTTCTTCAATGGCTGGCTCGATGCTGCCACGGCGGAGACGCTGCGCGCGGAACTGCACCGGCTTTCCGACAATTGCATCGCGCATGGCAGCGACGGTGTCATTACCGAACCGGGCAGCGAGGAAGTCCGTTCGGTTTTTGCCGTCCACCGGCGCTCCGACGAATTCAACCGGCTTTGCCGCCATCCACGGTTGCTGGACATGGCCCGGCAGATCCTCGGTAGTGATGTCTATGTGCATCAGTCCCGGATCAACTACAAGCCCGGCTTTCGCGGCAATGGATTCAACTGGCACTCGGATTTCGAAACCTGGCATGCCGAGGACGGCCTGCCCTACATGCGCACGGTCAGCATGTCGATCATTCTTACCGACAACCACGCGTTCAACGGCCCGCTCATGCTGATTCCGGGATCGCACCGGACGTTCTTCCCCTGCACGGGCGAAACCCCGGACGATCACTATCGGGCATCCTTGAGGCAGCAGGAACTGGGCGTACCCGATGAGCACAATCTCGCGTGGGTGATTAGAAAGTACGGCATCCGGACACCCACCGGCCCCGCCGGCTCACTGCTGGTATTCGACTGCAACACCCTGCACGGCTCCACCGCAAACATGTCCCCGGATCCGCGCAGTAATGTGTTCTTTGTCTACAACAGCGTGAATAACACGCCACGCAAACCTTACGGTGCCCGCCAGCCGAGGCCGGCGTTTCTTGGAGAAAGGGAGGATTTCAGCCCGTTGACCGATCGTTCAACGGCAATCAGACGTTCTCCAGAAACGCCCGTACAACATTGAGATCGCGAGTTCTGCTCATCGGCGGCAGGCTGTTGAGGAACTGACGGCCGTAGGAACGGTTGAGCATGCGCGGATCGCCGATCATGAGCACGCCGTGATCGGCGTGGTCACGAATCAGGCGGCCAACTCCCTGGCGCAGCGTAATCACGGCCTGCGGCAGCTGATAATCCCGGAACGGGTTGCCGTTATTGCGCCGAAGGTGGGCGATGCGGGCTTCGGTAACGGGATCGGACGGAGAGGCAAACGGCAGGCGGTCGATGCAGACCGCGGACAGCGCCTCGCCCTTGACGTCGACGCCCTCCCAGAAACTGGCCGTGCCCAAAAGCACAGCGTCGCCCCTGCTTCTGAATTCGTCCAGCAATGCATGCTGTGACGCTTCGCCCTGGACCAGCAAGGGGTAATCGGTGCGGTCCCGCAGCCAGTCGGCGGCCTCGTTCAGCGCCCGGTAACTGGTAAACAGCAGAAAGGCGCGACCGCGGCTGGCCTTGACCACCTCGAGGGCCTGCTCCAGAAACGCCGTGTTGTAGGCGGGCGCATTGGGCTCCGGCAACCCGGCGGGGACAAACAGCAGGGCATTGTTAGCGTAGTCGAACGGGCTTTCCAGCTGCAGCGTGGCGACATCCTCGGCCAGCCCCATGCGCTGCCGGAAGTGCGCGAAGTCGTGATTGACGGACAGCGTCGCCGAGGTGAACACCCAACTGCCCGGATACTTCTGCATCTGGCCCTGAAACTGCTTGCCCACATCCAGCGGTGTCAGCCGCAGCATGAAGGACTGGGTATGGGTTTCGAACCACTGGGCGCTATCCTCGGCGTCGCCACGCTGGAAGGCATCCAGACTCTCTCGCAATTCCCCGGCACGGCGATGACAGGACTCCAGACCCTTGCCTCTCGGCACCATGGGCTCCAGCACCTGAACCAGGCGATACAGCGATGCCTCCAGTGTGCGCAATTCTTCCTGCAGGTCCTCGTTACCGGCAATGGCGGCCCATGCCGCGCGCTGGGGTCGCTGACCCATGGCCAGGCGAAAATCCAGCACGGCCTTGCGCAACGCATCCACGGCGTCGGGCACGTCTGGCTGGTCACCGGCCTCACGCAGGTACTCGGCGGTGGTGTCGCGGGCCAGATCCAGTAGCTGACGGCTACTCAGGGACAAGCCGAAGAACTGCGCCGCCACATCGGGCAGCTGATGCGCCTCGTCGAGAATATAGGCGTCCGCACCCGGCAGCACCTCACCGTGGCCCGATTCCTTGAGGGCCATGTCGGCCATCAGCAGATGATGGTTGACCACCACCACCTCGGCTTCCTGTGCACGGCGGCGCGCTTCCATGAGGAAACACTCACCGTAGACGGGGCATTCCTGCCCCAGGCAGTTATCGACCGTCGAGGTCGCGCGGCTCCAGATCGGCCGGTCCGCGGGCACGTCGCCGAGTTCGGCGATATCTCCCACTCGGGTGGTCGCGGCCCATTGGCGAATGCGCTGCAGCTCCGTGGCATGTTGCGCACGCTCGAAGCGGCCATCCACCTCGGCATGTTCCAGGCGATACAGGCACAGGTAATTTGACCGTCCCTTCAACAACGCCGTACGAACCGGCACATCCAGCGCCTTGCGCACAACCGGAAGGTCCTTGTGGTAAAGCTGGTCCTGAAGCGTGCGCGTTCCCGTGGAGATGATGACCCGGCGTCCGGAAAGCAGCACCGGCAACAGGTAGGCATAGGTTTTGCCGATACCGGTGCCGGCCTCGGCGATCAGCGCGGTGCTGCTGCCGATGGCCTGCTGCACGGCGGCAGCCAGCGCCTGCTGCTCCTCCCGTGGCTGAAAACCGGTTACTGCCTCGGCGAGCGGACCCTGGGCACCGAGCAGGGCGCGTACATCCTTCACCGGCCGCCCCCATCCTGCAGGGCCTTCGCCCGCGCCTTCGCCTCTTCAGCCCCCTTGCTGTTGCCGGAGAGTTCCCGCGACACCGCAATCAGCTGCCAGTTGCGCATCATCAGCTCGCGCCTGCCGTCCGCGTAGCGGTTGGAACGCATCGCCATGCTTTCGGCCTGGGCGTAATTCGTCTCCCGATACCGCACCACGGCAAGGTTGTGCCAGAGCACGGGATTGGTGGAGTCAATGCGCAGCGCACGCTCCAGCAGTGCCGCCGCGCGGCCGTGCTCGCCATCGGCGGAGGCGGTGTCGGCCTGATCCAGCAACGCCACCACGGCGGGGGCCGCACGATCCGCCTCCTGCTCCGGTGCCGCTTCGCGCTCCTCGGCCGGCGCCCTGTCGGCGGGATCACGATCCGGCGGCACGACCGCACAGCCGGCGATGAACAGCATCGGAATCAGCCAGAATGCGTGAACTGATGTCTTCATTGGAATAGTCCTCTGAACCAGTCGGCGACACGATTGCCGTCACCACCACGACGCCTGCCACAGGCAGTGGCCTCGGCAGGCCCGTGCCCGGCCATGTAAGGCAGCGATCGGGCACCTTCACAGCCCTGGGCAGACAGCAGTCCGGTGAATTCGTCTACCCACATGCCTTCAACCCCATCCGGCGGCGCCAGATCAATGGAACGCGGCTCCATCTGAGCCATGGCATCCGCCCATACCGGAAGCGCCCCACTCGACCCGGTCAGCCCGGTGGCCGTGTTGTCGTCCCGCCCCAACCAGATCACACCCAGCAGATCCGCACCGTATCCGGCGAACCAGCTGTCCCGGGTATCACCCGTGGTACCGGTCTTGCCCGCCACCATCAGGCTTTCAGGCAGAAAGCGATACGCGCCGCGGCCGGTGCCCTGGCGCATCGCCGTCACCAGCGCGGCATTGACCAGGTGTACGGGTCCGGGTTCGAACGCCCTGGTCGTGGACAGCGCATAGCGGTTAAGCGGCGTACCGTCCTGCTGCGTTACCTCGCGGACCGACCGCAGCGGCGTCCTGAAGCCGCCGGATGCCAGGGTCTGGTACATCTGCGCGACGTCCACGGGCGCCAGCTCGCCAGTACCAAGCAGGTAGGACGGGTGAACGCGCCGCGGCAGCGGCGCACCCAGCCTGTCCACCGTCCGCCGTACCGCCGGCAAGCCGACGTCCATGCCGAGCCGGATGGTGGGAATGTTCCATGACTGTGCCAGAGCGTCCACCAGCAGCACATTGCCGCGAAACATGCGGTCGAAATTGCGCGGTTCCCAAGGCTGACGCAAATCATCTTCCAGAGTCAGCGGGCTGTCATCCAGAACCGTGCCCAGGCCGTACCGCGCCGGGTCCTCAAGCGCGGCGAGATAGACCGAAGGTTTGATAAGCGAGCCGATGGGCCGCCGGGCATCCAGGGCGCGGTTGAAACCCGCATACCGCGGGTCGCGACCACCAACCAGGGCGAGGACTTCTCCACTTTCCACGTCCACCATGACCGCGGCAGCCTCAAGTTCCTTCGGCTGCCCACGCAGTTGCCTGGCAATGGCCGCTTCCGTGGCCGACTGCACGCTCGGCGCCATCGTAGTGAAAATACGCAGCCCTTCGGTCTGCAGATCCTCGGCCCGGTAATCACGCTGCAGATGCCGCTGTACCAGATTCAGGAATGCCGGATACCCTCGCCGCGGCCCGCTGCTTGCCGGCACCACCCCAAGTGGCGCGCGCCGCGCCGCCTCGGCGGCGGCCGCGCCCACCACGCCGGTTTCCTCCATGACATTGAGCACCAGGTTGCGTCGTGCCAGTGCACGGTCGGGATGACGACGGGGATCGTAATAGGACGGCCCCTTTACCATCGCAATCATCAGCGCTTGATGCGCCAGCGGCAGGTTCTCCAGTGGCTCACCGAACAGGTACCGGCTGCCCAATCCGAAGCCGTGGATGGACCGCTCCCTGTCCTGGCCGAGGTAGACTTCATTGAGATAGGTCTGGAGTATGTCGTCCTTGTCGTAACGCCACTCCAGCAACAAGGCCATGATCGCTTCATTGCCCTTGCGCAGCAGGGTGCGATCGCTGGTGAGATAAAAATTCTTCACCAGCTGCTGCGTTATCGTGCTGCCGCCCTGCACCACCCGGCCGGCGCGGATATTGGCTGCCGCCGCACGCAGGATACTGGTGGGAGAAAGCCCCCAGTGGCTGTAGAAATCCCGATCTTCCACTGCCAGCAAGCCCTGCACCAGCGTCCCGGGAACATCCTCCAGGCGCACCAGCAGGCGGTCTTCCCGGTGGGCCGGGTAGATATTGCCGATACGCGCCGGATCCAGGCGCACCAGGGGGAGGTCCCCGCCTCTGTCTGCGTCGCGCAGTGTCGCGACCCGAGCGTTACGCAGCCCGACCCGGATCCTGCGTGCCGGTTCAGCACCGTCCCAGTACTGAAAGGCCCGCGTGCCCAGCAGATAGTCTCCGCCGCTACCGTGCCAGGTACCGGACCCCCGTGCCTCCGGGTTTTGCCGATAACCCAGCACATCCAGTTCTTCGCGGAGTTGCGCCTGCGTCAGCGGTCTGCCGACATAGAGCTCGAGCGGCCGTGCATAGACGGTGGCGGGCACCGACCAGCGCTTGCCCTCGAACTGGCTGCGCACGGCATGGTCCAGCCAGGCGGTCCAGCCACCGAGCAGCACCACGGAGAACAGGCCCGCGACCAGAAATACGCGGCGCCAGGGCAGCCTGGTCGGCGCCTTTCGGCCACGGCGGCGGGAAGAAGAAGATCGGCGTCTTGCCATGAACGTGTTAGTCCTGTGCCATCAAAGCCAGATGGCGCGCTCCCTGCGTTTGAAATTCACCCATAAGCCGTACAGGCCGACGATGATGAAGGCCATCAGGGTCCATACCGGCAGACTGAGCCCCAGGACCAGATCAACCTCCGCACACTCGCCGGAGCCTTCCAGCGTCATGCGCAATGCATCCATGAACGGAAAGGTGCTGAGCATGTAGTCCAGGCCGGGCCCGCAGGCCGGCACCTGGTCCGGCGGCAGACTCTGCAACCAGATATGGCGGCCTGCCAGGGCCACCCCAAGACCTGCAAAGGCGGCAATCAGCAGGCCGTAAAGGTATCTGCCCCAGCTCTTCGGTCCATGCAGCAAGGCCAGCAGGAAGCCCAGCCCCATGCCCAGCGTCGCGCCGCGCTGGAAGATACACAACGGGCAGGGCTCAAGACCCATGCCGTACTGCATGTAATAGGCGGCCGCAATCATCACCGCACACGCGAGAAACCCCATCAGGTTCGCGACCCGCAGGCGGCGGCGTTCTATCCAGCTAAGGAGCATTGGCAGGTTCCATGAGGACGCAGGGGTCTCGACTGAAGGCGGCAGTGTACCAAATCCCCGCAGCGGGGCGAGACTAAAGGAGACACTGGTCACCTGCCCACGGGTAAACTACCGTAGGTTATCCAGTTCTCGATTCAGCGGGATCGGCTGCGACCCAAGGAGAAGAACCATGGTAACCCTTGCCTGGCTGGTGGGACTGACGGCTGCGCTGCTGGCCGTGACGTATTTGCGTGCCGGACTGCTCATTGGCACGGCGGTTATCGCCGGCTACCTGATCATCATGACCGTGGCAGGCCAGGCCCATTGGTTGCCCACGCTGCTGGTCTGGCTGGTCTTCCTCGGCGTGGCTATCCCGCTGAACGTCGGCAGCATTCGCCGACAACATATCAGTAACCCCGGGCTTGGCTGGGTCCGCAAGGTGCTGCCGCCCATGTCCGACACCGAGCGGGAAGCCGTCGAGGCCGGCACCGTCTGGTGGGACGGCGAATTGTTCTCCGGCCGGCCGGATTGGCCAGCCCTGCTCGCATATCCCAGGCCGTCGCTCACCGAAGAAGAGCGGGCATTCCTGGACGGGCCCGCGGAAGAAGTCTGCCGCATGGCCACCGAATGGGAGATCACCTTCGAGCGGATGGATCTGCCACCGGAGGTCTGGGCTTACCTCCGGGAGCACGGTTTCTTCGGCATGATCATCCCCAGGCAATACGGGGGGCTCGGTTTTTCCGCCTACGCCCATTCCCAGGTCGCAATGAAGCTGGCCAGCCGCAGCGGCGATCTGGGCTCCACGGTCATCGTACCCAATTCGCTCGGCCCCGCCGAACTGCTGATGCATTACGGCACCGATGAGCAGCGCAACCACTATCTGCCGCGTCTCGCCAGAGGCGAGGACATTCCCTGCTTCGCACTGACCAGCCCGCACGCGGGCTCAGACGCCGCCGGCTCAATGCGCGATGAAGGCATCGTCTGCATGGGTCAATGGAACGGTGAAGAGGTACTCGGCCTGCGTGTCAGCTGGAACAAGCGCTATATCACCCTCGCCCCGGTAGCTACCTTACTGGGCCTGGCCTTCAAGGCACGCGACCCGAACCACCTGATGGGAGAAGAGGACGACCTGGGCATCACCCTGGCACTGATTCCGGCGGCAACCCCCGGGGTTGAAATCGGCCGCCGCCATTTCCCGCTCAATGCCGCGTTCATGAACGGCCCCACCTCGGGCAAGGACGTTTTCATCCCGATGGAATACCTCATTGGCGGGCAGCCGATGCTCGGCAAGGGCTGGATGATGCTGATGAACGTGCTGTCCGTGGGGCGCTCAATCTCTCTGCCGGCGGCCGGAACCGGCACGTCAAAGGCTGCCGCCCTGTTCACCGGCAGCTATGCGCGGGTGCGCCGGCAGTTCAAGCTGCCGATCGGCGAGTTCGAGGGCATACAGGAAGCCCTGGCCCGGATCGGCGGCAATACTTACATGGCCGATGCGGCCAGGACGCTGACCACCGTGGCGGTCGACCAGGGCGAGAAGCCCTCGGTGATCTCGGCGATCGTCAAGTACCACGTCACGGAGCGCATGCGCGGGTGCGTCAACGATGCCATGGATGTGCATGGCGGCAAGGGCATCTGTCTGGGGCCGAACAACTACCTGGGCCGGGCCTATCAGCAGGCACCGATCAGCATCACCGTGGAAGGCGCCAATATCCTCACGCGCAACATGATGATCTTCGGTCAGGGCGCAATTCGTTGCCATCCGTATCTGCTCAGTGAGATGCACCTTGCCGAAGCGACAAGTACCCGGGCACTGGAAGACGCCGAAGACGCCTTCGACAAGCTGCTGTTCCAGCACGTCGGTTATACCGTGAGCAATGTGTCCGCCGCCCTGTTGCTGGGGCTCACCGGTGGGCGACTGGCCATGCGCACCCCCGCGGGCCGGGAGACCCGCCGCTACTACCAGCAGCTTTCGCGGCTGGCGGCGGGCTTCGCACTGCTCGCGGACACGTCCATGCTGGTGCTTGGCGGCTCCCTGAAACGCCGTGAACGCCTGTCCGCCCGCCTGGGCGACGTGCTCAGCTATCTGTACCTGGGTTCCGCCGTGCTCAAGCGGTTCCATGATCAGGGCCGGCCGACGGAGGATCTGCCGCTGCTGGAATGGAGCATGGAACAGTGCCTGTTAACCATTCAGAACAGCATCCACGAAGTACTCAGAAACTTTCCGGAGCGGCGGGTGGCCGCGCTGCTGAGGGTCTTGATCTTCCCTCTGGGCCGGGGTTTCAACGGCCCCTCCGACAGAACCTGCGCCCAGGTGGCGCAGCTGATGATGGAGCCGGGCGCTGCGCGGGCGCGACTGGTGGAAGGCGTTTTCATCAGCACAGACCGCGAGGACGCCGGCGGGGCTTTGCTCTACGCCCTGGAGCGTGTTGTCGCGGCGGAGCCCGTGGAAGAACGCATTCAGAAAGCCATTCGCAGCGGCAAGCTTGCCATCGATAAGGATCAGCCCCTGGGCCCTGCGGCGCTGGAAGCCGGCGTAATCGACCAGAACGATCTGGACATCCTCGACGAGGCGGAGCGGGCGCGCGACAAGGTGATCATGGTCGACGATTTCGCCCCCACGGACGTGTTGCCGAAGCGGCGAACGAAGAAGTAGGCGGAAGTCGTGTGAGTGATATAGACCGTCAACCGCGATCAGCCCGGTAGGGCGGAAAAGCGCAGCGCCTTCCGCCGAATGACATGGTTCATCTCTCGATTCGCCAGTCGTCGATATCGTCGCCGTCCCATCATCCGCCCAGACTGGCTGATAGAGGCCATGGTGACTTACCGGTGACGTTTTAAGGACATCGCACGTTTTCATTCGGCGGAAGGCGCTGCGCTTTTCCGCCCTACCCGGAGCCGGATCGCTCGGCTTCGGTGGTAACCGCAAGGGCGGCTTCCCCACCCAGAGCCGCTTCGAGGGCCCGCCACGCCAGGCGGGCGCATTTCTCCCGGCCGGGGAAATTGCGTACTGCCAGCAACGCCTCCAGTTCTCCCAGCCCCTCCACGCCGGCAGGAGGTTCGGTTCCTTCCAGCTCCGCGTTGAAGCGCCGGGCGATGCTCCGGGCCTCGTCCACACGGCGGCCCATCAGCGTTGCGGTAAGCAGTGAGGCGGATGCCGTGGCGATGGCGCAGGACTCCCCCTGAAAGCCGATATCGCGAATGATCCCTTCATACACATCCAGGAACAGCTCCACCCGGTCGCCGCACAGGGGGTTATAGCCCACGGCATGATGGCTGTGCGGATTCACGGGGCGATAGTTGCGTGGTGATCGATTATGGTCGATCACCACATGCTGGTAGAGAGCGGCCAACCTGGTCATCAGGCGAACAGATCACGCACCTTGTGGATCGACGCGGCAAGCTGCTCGACTTCCTCGCGGGTGTTGTAGATGCCGAACGACGCGCGCGCCGTCGCCGGTATGCCGAAACGCTGCATCACCGGTTGCGCGCAGTGGTGACCGGAACGGATGGCAACACCGTCCCCATCCAGAATGGTGCCGATATCGTGCGGATGCGCATCATCCATCACGAACGACAGCACACTGGCCTTGTCCCGCGCGGTGCCGATAATGCGCACGCCGGGAATGTCCGCAACCAGCTCGGTGGCATAGCGAAGCAGGTCCACCTCGTGCGCGGCAATGGCCGCCGGGTCCAGGGCGCGGATGTAGTCCACAGCCGCACCCAGACCGATCACACCGGCAATATTCGGTGTGCCGGCTTCGAATCGCGCCGGTGGTTCGGCAAACTCGGTGCGCTCGAAGCTGACGCTGCGGATCATGTCGCCGCCGCCCTGCCAGGGCGGCATGGCCTTCAGCAACTCGTAACGCCCATACAGCACGCCCACGCCGCTGGGACCGTACAGCTTATGGCCGGCAAACACGTAGAAATCCGCTTCCAGCGCCTGCACGTCCACGCGCATGTGTGGCACGGCCTGGGCGCCGTCCACCAGCACCGGCACGCCCTTGGCATGCGCGAGCCGGATGATCTCACCGATCGGGTTGATCGTACCCAGTGCGTTGGACACATGCATGATGCTGACGATGCGCGTGCGCCCATTGATGCGGCTTTCCACATCGTCCAGGCTGATCTCGCCGGCGTCGGAAATGGGCACGACCACGAGCCGGGCACCGGTCTCCTCGCAGAGCAGCTGCCAGGGCACGATATTGGAGTGGTGCTCCATGGCGCTGATCAGTATCTCGTCGCCGGCCTTCAGCTTCGGTCGCACATAACTGTAGGCCACCAGGTTGATAGCCTCGGTGGCGCCGCGGGTGAACACGATCTCCTTGTCCGAGGCGGCGTTGAGCAAACCGGCGACCTTGCCGCGGGCCGCCTCGAACGCCGAGGTCGAAGCCTGGGACATGAAGTGCACACCGCGGTGAACGTTCGAGTAGAACTCCCGGTAACACCGGGCCTCGGCCTCGATCACGGCCTCCGGCTTCTGGGCACTGGCACCGTTGTCCAGATAAACCAGCGGCTTGCCGTGCACTTGCCGCGCCAGAATGGGGAAATCCCGGCGGATGCGATCTACATCGTAGGCCGCGGCCGTGTCGGTGATCGGGCGTGCCGAACTCATACCAGCTTCCTCACTGTCTCGTTGCCGGGCAGGAGCGCGAACAGCCGCTCCCGCACATGCTCGCGCAAGGGCTCAAGCGCGATCGACTCCAGCACCTCGTTGGCGAATGCAAAGGTTAACAGCCCCTTCGCTTCCTGCTCGCCGATACCGCGGCTGCGCATGTAGAACAGCGCATCCGGATCAAGCTGCCCGACGGTGGAGCCGTGGGCGCATTTGACGTCATCGGCGTAGATTTCAAGCCGCGGGTTGGAACGCGCCAGGGCGCGACGGCTGAGCAGCAGGTTGCGGTTCTGCTGCTGCGAATCGGTCTTCTGGGCGCCCTCGGCCACGTGGATCATTCCGTCGAACACGGACTGACCCTTGCCGTCGAGTATGCCCTTGAACATCTGCTGGCTGGTGCCGTGCTCGGCACGGTGCCGAACCCAGGTGTGATAGTCCATATGCTGGCCGTCGTTGACCAGATACAGGCCGTTCATGGCCGCCTGGGCACCGCTGCCGTTCAGATTGACGTAGACGTCGGTGCGACCGTAGCGGGCGCCGGTGGACACGGTGTGCAGATTGAAGCGCGCATCCCGACCGAGCTCCGCATGCACCACGCCCAGATGCCATGCCTTCGGCGCCTCCTCCTGCAAATGCTGCAGCTGCACGCCGGCATTGGCCTCCACCACCAGCTCCACCACCGGGCAGCTGACATAGGCCTGCGTGCCGGTGCCGGCATGATGCTGGACCAGACGGATCTCGGAGCCACTGCCGGCGCGAACCAGCACGCGCGGATACACGGCCTTGCCATCCACTGCATCTCCGGCCAGGAACACCAGCACAACCGGCATATCCACGACTGTGCCGGGCGCCACGTCGATCAGCACGCCGTCCTCGGCGAAAGCCGTGTTCAGTGCCGCGAACGGATGTGTATCAACCTCCGCGTAGCGGCCGTAGTGTGCTTCCAGCACGCTGTCACCGGCGGCCAGGGCGCTGGCAATGGACTGCACGCGCAGCCCCGTGGGCAGACTGCTCAGGTCGGAATGCGATGTGCTGAAATGACCGTCCACGAAGACCAACCGCAGCGCCTCCGGCACCAGGGCGGCCACGGCCGCCAGCCCGCCGTCCGCCACGCCGCCGGCGGCAGCCGCGGTGAAATGCTGCTGCGTCATGGCCGTCAGGTTGGCGTTCTTCCAGGCTTCCAGACGGCGGTCGGGGAAACCCTGGCGCTCGAAGGCGGCCATGGCATCCCGACGCCGCTGCATGAACCACGCGGGGCCGACCGCCGGCAGGGCTTCATGCTCCTGCAGGTAAACACTTTTCTGTTCGCTTGCCGCTTCCATCGGTACCCCCTCAGGCTGCGTTTTCTTCGAACAGGGCGTAGCCGGACTGCTCCAGCTCCTGGGCCAGTTCCTTGCCGCCGGACTTGACGATGCGGCCATTCACCAGCACATGCACCTCATCCGGCTGGATGTAGTTAAGCAGGCGCTGATAATGGGTGATCAGCAGAAAGGCGCGCTCCGGGTTACGCAGGGCGTTGACGCCTTCGGACACGGTCTTGAGCGCATCGATATCAAGCCCCGAATCGGTCTCGTCGAGGATGGCCAGGGTCGGCTCCAGCACCGCCATCTGGAAAATCTCGTTACGCTTCTTCTCGCCGCCGGAGAAGCCCTCGTTCACAGGCCGCTTGAAGAGTGATTCATCCATCTTCACCAGCTTCATCCGCTCGCGGATCAACTTGAGAAAGGCCATGGCGTCGATCTCGTCTTCGCCACGGTGCTTGCGGATGGCATTGAGCGCGGCCTTCAGGAAATAGGTGTTGGCAACGCCGGGGATCTCCACCGGGTACTGAAAACCCAGGAACACGCCTTCGCGTGCCCGGTCTTCCGTGGCCAGCTCCAGCAGATCGCGCCCCTTGTAGAGCACCTCTCCGGCGGTAACTTCATAGCCGTCATGACCAGCCAGCACCTTGGACAACGTGCTCTTGCCGGAGCCGTTCGGCCCCATGATGGCGTGCACCTTGCCGGCATCCAGGGACAGATCGATCCCCTTGAGGATCTCTTCACCGGCCACGCTGGCGTGCAGGTTCCTGATTTCGAGCAATGCCATGTTTCAGTCTCCAGATTCGGTATTTCCTCGGCTGCCGCCCTGCCGGCGGCAGCGCGCCCGCGGAC
>JBBDNK010000002.1:0-136426 GCA_040877625.1 Aquisalimonadaceae bacterium | reverse complement strand
CCCCCCCCCCCCCCCCCCCCCCCCGCGCCCGCGGACAGGCGTCCGCGGGCATGATTCAAAAGGCGCTCCGGGGCTAGCCGACGCTGTCTTCGAGCGTGACTTCCAGCAGCTTCTGCGCCTCCACGGCGAACTCCATCGGCAACTTTCTGAACACGTCGCGGCAGAAGCCGTTGACGATCAGCGAAACCGCTTCTTCCTCGCCGATGCCCCGCTGCTTGCAGTAGAAGAGCTGGTCCTCGCTGATGCGCGAGGTGGTGGCCTCGTGTTCTATCTGCGCGGTCGGGTGCCGGGCGTCGATGTACGGGAAGGTGTGCGCCCCGCATTTGTCCCCGATCAGCATCGAATCACACTGCGAGTAGTTGCGCGCGTTGTCCGCCGTCGGCAGTACCCGCACCAGGCCCCGGTAGCTCTGCTGGCCGTGACCGGCGGATATGCCCTTGGAGATGATGGTGCTGCGGGTGTTCTTGCCCATGTGGATCATCTTGGTGCCGGTATCGGCCTGCTGCCGGCCGCGGCTGACCGCCACGGAGTAGAACTCGCCCACCGAGTCATCGCCCTGGAGCACGCAACTCGGGTACTTCCAGGTAATCGCGGAACCGGTTTCCACCTGGGTCCAGGAGATCTTCGAACGCTTGCCGGCACACAGGCCGCGCTTGGTCACGAAGTTGTAGATGCCGCCCTTGCCGTCGGCGTCCCCCGGGTACCAGTTCTGTACCGTGGAATACTTGATCTCGGCATCGTCCAGGGCGACCAGCTCCACGACTGCCGCATGCAGCTGGTTCTCGTCACGCATGGGGGCGGTGCAGCCCTCCAGGTACGACACATGAGAGCCTTCCTCGGCGATGATCAGGGTGCGCTCGAACTGGCCGGTATGGCCGGCGTTCATGCGGAAATAGGTGGACAGCTCCATGGGGCAGCGCACGCCCTTGGGAATGAACACGAAGGAACCGTCGGAAAACACCGCCGAATTGAGCGCGGCGTAGTAGTTGTCCTTGCGCGGCACCACCGAGCCCAGGTATTTCTTCACCAGCTCCGGGTGGTCCTTCACGGCCTCGGACATGGAGCAGAAGATCACGCCCTTCTCCGCCAGCTTGTCCTTGTAGGTCGTGCCCACGGAGACGCTGTCGAATACATGGTCCACCGCCACGTTACTGCCGCCCGAGACGCCCGCGAGCATTTCCCGCTCGTGCATGGGGATGCCCAGCTTCTCGTAGGTCTCCAGCAGTTTCGGGTCGACATCCGCAAGGCTGGTGGGCTGATCCTTGGGCGCCGCGTAATAGCTGATGGCCTGGAAGTCGATAGGTGGATAATGCACGTGCGCCCAGGTCGGCGTCGCCATCTCCAGCCAGCTCCGGTAGGCCTCAAGGCGCCACTCCAGCAGCCACTCCGGCTCACCCTTCTTGGCGGAGATGAAACGCACGGTGTCCTCATTCAGCCCGGGCGGCAGGGATTCCTGCTCGATGTCGGTGACGAAGCCGTACTCGTAGCCCTTGCGGGTGAGTTCATCAATGGTCCTGGTGCTGGCAGACATAACCTGCTCCCGATTGAATACCGTTCAATAACCCAAACCGTGTGCGATGACGTCAGGCGCGGTTGAAGTGCACGCGTTGCGGACGCCCAGGGGTTTGCCCGTCGTCGCCATCGCCCTTGTTCAGCAACCCGCTGACCGCGGCCGCCACCCCGTTGAGGCTGGCGTGGTCCGCGGACAGCGGCTGACTCATGTCCTTGAGGCTTACGCCTTGCAGAGCGCGATAAAATACATCATTGATACGCGTCCAGTTACTGCTGACCGCGCATTGCGAGCTGAACTGACATGCGGCACCGCCGCCTTCGATGCAGTCCGTCAGCGCGATCGGGCCTTCGATGGCGGCGATGATCTCGGCAATGGAGATCGCCTCCGCCGGACGCGCGAGACTGTAACCGCCCTTGGCACCGCGATGCGAGACCAGCACCCCGCCCCGGACCAGCTGCTTTAGGATCTTGCTCACCACCGGGCCGGGCAGACCGCGAAAAGCCGCCAGCCAAGTGGCGCTGTAACGCGCCTCCGGCTGGTCCGCCATCACGCTGAGTATGGCCGTGGCGTAGTCTGTTTCGCGGTTGATGCGTATCATGATCTGTGCAGTATAACTAAAGAGTACCAATCTAGTACAGTTTGACGGTCAAACCGGACCAGGGTTCAACTTGGTTTCCGACTGATTGCGGAAACCGTTAGAATCCGTGCATGTCACTCACCGTACCCACCAGCTCAGACCTCCCGCTTAGCCGATGATGACCATGATCAGCCGCTGCCTGCTGTCCGCCGTGATGGCAATCGCCCCCCACGCCAGCGCATTCGCCGCTCCCGGGGACCTGTGGGAGGTAAAGCAGTACTCGACAAACATCCGCAACGGTCCGGGCACGGACCATGGCATCGTCACCCAGGCGGCGCGCGCGGATGTGGCCATGGAACTGCAACGGCAGGGTGACTGGCTGGAAATTCTGCTGATTGACGGCGGTCAGGGCTGGATCCGGGACGATCTGATCGATCCGCTGACCGGACGCGAAGCCGACGACCCGACACCAGGCTTTCTGTTATTCAGGGACATGCTAATTGGCGGCGACGGTGCCGGCGGCCTGTTCCTCGAACCCGACTACCTGGGTTACGCCGTCGTCCTGCTGACGGTGACCGAATCCTACCTTGACCTGCCCCCGGCGACCCGGGAGCACCAGCTCGAAGACCTGCTGCGTCTGTGGCAGACCATCGACAACACCGGCATACCCGCCACCATCATCCTGGGTCTCGAGAACGGGCGCCGACTGGCCAGCAAGAGCGCGCTGACCGGAACGCACTGGTTCTTGGACGACTAGGTATTCCCATGGAGCAGCCTAGATCAGCACCGCGAACAGCGTCGAGCAGATGAACACCGCTGCAATCACCGCCACCACGTCGGCCGTCAATGCCGCGGCCAGGGTATGACGAATGCGCCGTACCTGCACCGCGCCGAAATACACCGCCAGCACGTAGAACGTGGTCTCCGTGGAACCCTGCAAGGTACTGACCAGCAGGCCGGTATAGCTGTCCGGGCCGATAGACGGATCATTGATGATCGAAGCCAGAATCCCGTAAGCCCCCGAGCCCGACAACGGCCGCAGCAGCGCCATCGGCAGCGCTTCCGCCGGCAGGCCGACACGGCCGGTAATGCCGCCTATCCAGTGCGTCATCACCTCCATGGCGCCGCTGGCGCGAAACATGCCGACCGCCACCAGGATCGCCACCAGATAGGGGATGATGCGCACCGCCACCTGAAACCCGTCCTTCGCACCCTCCACGAACACCTCATAAATGCGCACGCCCCGAAGCACGCCGAACATGAGGAAGAAAACCATCAGCCCGGGAATGATCCACGGCGCTATCACCCGGCCATAGACAATCGACAGCGGGATCAGCGACAGCAGCACCCCCAGCGCCAGCGTGGAGACCCAGAGGGGATAGGCCTGCGAGGCCTCCGGGGGCAAGGCCTCGTAGGCCTGATAGACGGCCCCGGACCCGGCATCGTCATGTTCGCGAACGGCATATCGCTCGGCCGGAAAAAACCGGCAGTAGAACTTGGCCGCGAGCACCGCGGCGATGGTTGCACAGACTGTGGCGAACAGCGTGGTGGGCAGTATCGCCGCCGGCTGTGCCGAGCCCGCCGCCGCCCGCAAGGCGATCACCCCCGTCGGCAGCAGTGTGATGCTGGAAGTATTGATGGCCAGGAACAGCGCCATGGAGTCCGTCGCCGTGCCCTTGCGTGGGTTGAGCTTGTCCAGCTCCTGCATGGCGCGGATGCCGAACGGAGTCGCGGCATTGCCTAGCCCGAGGGCATTGGCCGAGAAGTTGAGGATCATCGCGCCCATGGCTGGGTGGTCCCCCGGCACCTCGGGAAACAGCCTGACCATCAATGGCCTGATGAGCTTGGCGAGGATGGTCAGCATGCCGCCCGCCTCCGCCACCTTCATCAGCCCCAGGAACAGCGTCATGACGCCGATCAGGCCGATGGCCAGTTCCACCGCGCCCGCCGCCGACTCCACCATGGCGGTGGAAAGCGCCTCCATGGGGGTGGTCTCCCCCTCCCCCACCGGAGCCATGCCCAACTGGTAGAAAGCGGTGGTGACGAACGCCACCAGTACGATCACGAGGAAAACGACGTTCATGGGCCTTCCGGCTCCAAAGCGAGACACCTGGCCGCATCATGCCGGGTGCGTGATACGGCGGCAAACCCCAACTGATTTTCGCACTTTCCCGCGGTGTGGCTTTTCTGTATCCTTGGCGTCCGAATTCGGGGTGTAGCGCAGCCTGGTAGCGCACCTGCATGGGGTGCAGGTGGTCGGAGGTTCAAATCCTCTCACCCCGACCAGATCTATATCATGACCCCTCAATACGTTGGCTCATTGGCCTTGATTCCTATACTCCGGCACTCAAGCTCCAAGTTCCAGAAAGGGGCTCCATCTGCTTGCGCTGACGCGTTGTCCCACCAGGGGATACGTTGAAATCGACAAGCCATGACTGTCGTTCGACAGTCTCATCACATTGACTTTCGATCAAAAGTCACAGCACAATGACTTTTGATCGAAAGTCGCGAGCCAATCATGCGTATCCGCACTGCATACGACCTCGGTCGTCTAATCCGCTCCCATCGTAAGTCACAGGGGTTGAGCCAACGCGCGCTCGCCGAAAAGGTTGGCACCACGCAGTCCTGGGTGTGGGCCATCGAGCAGGGAAAGCCCTCCGCGGAGGTCGGCCTGCTTTTGCGCACTCTGGACGTCCTCGCTGTGGAGGTGAACATCCTCGCGCCGTGGGACGTTGAGCACGAAGAGACCAAGCAGATAAGCAACTACCCGGATCTCGGCAACCTGCTTGACGGCCCGGAGAGTCGTGAACGATGAGCGTGCAGGTGCTGAATGTACTGATGAACGGCGAATCCGTGGGCCAGGTCCACCGACGGGCGGAGCGGGGCCGGGAGTTGCTGTCGTTCTCCTACGCCAGCAACTGGCTGCGGAGCGGCCCGGGTGTTCCCCTGTCGGCAAGTATGCCTTTGTCCAATGAGGAGTATGGCCATACTCTCATCAGCAACTTCCTGTGGGGCCTGCTCCCGGAGAATGAAATGACGCTCCATGCCTGGGCGCGGCGCCACAAGGTCGGCCTTGGTTCCGGGTTCGGCCTGCTTTCGAACATGGGGGAAGACTGTGCAGGCGCTGTTCAGTTCGTGCCGCCAGACCGCCAGGACGCGTTGCGCGCAGGCGCACTGGAGCCTATCTCCGAGCAGGCCATTGGGGCGGAGCTTCGTCGCATACTGGATGATCCGGGCGGCCCGGGCGGTCTCGAGCTCGGCCGGTTCTCTCTCGCCGGGGCGCAATCAAAGATTGCCTTGCGGGCGGTGGACGGCGGCTGGGCCGTTCCCTCGGGAGCAGAGCCGACGAGCCACATCATCAAACCGGCCCGGGCCGACATTCCGGGACACGCTGAAAATGAGCACTTCTGCCTGATGCTTGCAGCCGAGCTCGGCTTTCGGGCTGCCCACTCCAAGGTGCATTACTTCGATGGCCAGAGTGCGATCGTCGTGGAGCGGTATGACAGGCGCGTTCAGGACGATGCCCTGTTGCGCATCCACCAGGAAGACATGTGTCAGGCACTCGGCGTGCACCCGACCAACAAATACGAGAACGACGGCGGTCCCGGGCTCGCGGACATGACCGGCATTCTCGGCCGGGTCACTACACGCCACGCGCGAGACAAGGAGGCGCTGTTCCGGGCCGCGCTCCTCAACCTGATCATCGGTGGAACCGATGCGCATGCGAAGAACTACAGCATTGTTTACGGGCGCGACCAGCAAGCGGTGCTCGCACCCCTTTATGACGTAGCCAGTTTCTTGCCATACATGAAGCCCGGAGACCGACTGCCGCCCTTCGCGATGTATTTCAGCGGACATGGGAAAGATCAGACAATCATGCCCCGACATATTGAAGCGCAAGCCAACGCGTCAGGAATACCACCAGAGCACGGTCTTGCAATGCTGCAAGACCTGCTCGAGTGCACGCCAGAGGCCTGCGCCACAACTGCCTCGGCTTGCGCGAAATCGGGTGTGTGCAACCCGGTCATACCGCAGCTCGCGGAGCTGATCACCGGGCGCGTTGGGTGGCTAAAGAAACGCTTCGGAAACGGGCCGTAGAACACAGCCGCGTAATATTTCGGGGCCTCGGTGTTCTCGCCCCCCGCGGGATGGCGATACTCTGCGCACTGTGAGCGTCGACAAGGTGTCAACCTTGACTCGCAATAGGATCTCCTCGGCTTTGCGTCAGGCGTCATCCAGATCGATCTCCTCTGTCCTACCGAGCACGATCATCTTCCGCCCGGTTGCGACGGAACCCCACACAAACGGCCCTCGAAGGCGGCAATGTGCACTAAGCCATTGATCGATTGAGATTTACTCCGACGTGGCCGTGGGAGCATAGTTTAGTGTAAGATTTCATCCGAATTCGGGGTGTAGCGCAGCCTGGTAGCGCACCTGCATGGGGTGCAGGTGGTCGGAGGTTCAAATCCTCTCACCCCGACCAAACAAAGCAACGAAGAGGCCAGCCTGTAGACGGCTGGCCTTTTTGTTTTCCGGAATAAGCCGAGACACCGCCGCCAGTTGCAACGCCTCCTTCAGCACGTCAAGGAACCACGCCAGCCATTCAGTGATCTCCAGATCGGCGCTGTTGGGGACAGCCTCGGTCCACCCCGGCAGCCGCCCCTGTAACAGCCGCACGGCAGCCAACCGCATCTTCAGTGCGGGCTCATCCCAGCGAAAGCCGGGCCAATTTTCCTGTTGTCAGATGTACATGAGCCGAATAGTCCACTTTATCGGATCAACTTATGAGCCGATTATGGCGCATATTCGGCTCGAAAACCCGCCGGGACTCGCCGGTATACAAGCCGCAACGGGCTGGTGAATCACACTCTTCGCCAGACTGGATGGCCGGCCTTAGCGCCGGGATGTTCCCGAATCGCTTTTCGCGTCGGACGACCAATGCCCGCGGTTGCGCTCTACCCACTTGGGAATCGCATTGCCGCTCATCGGCGAGCCCATGAGGAAACCCTGCGCGAAATCACAGCCGGCCTTGCGGATCAGCGCCAGGGTTTCGCTGTCTTCCACGCCCTCCGCAGTACAGCGCAGCCCCAGGCTGTGGCCCAGCGAGATCACCGAGCGGATCACCGCCCGGGACTCCTGCGAATGCCTCGCCGTACCGACGAAGGATTTGTCGATCTTGATCTCGGAAAACGGTAGCCGCACAAGTTGCAGCATGGAGGAATAGCCGGTACCGAAGTCGTCAATGGACAACTGGAAGCCTTTCATGCGCAGCCGGGTCAGCAAGTCCAGCGAACTCGTGGGGTCTCCCATGGCGCTGGTCTCAGTCAACTCCAGTACGACCTGGCCGTGGGGGACGCGCAATACCTGGCACTGCCTGTCCAGCTTTTCGACCAGATCGGAGTCAACCAGGGATTTGGCGGACAGGTTGAGCGATAGCGATATCGGCGCTGACTTGATGGCATCCTGAATCGCCGGCGAGCGGGATTCTCTGAATTCCCCGCCAAACCAGCGTAGCGCCTGCCCGAAGATCTGCTCGGTCACCTTGTCGATCAGCCCTGAACGTTCCGCCAGCGGTATGAAGTGGTCGGGAGGAACCAGCCCGAACGCGGGATGCTTCCAGCGCGCCAGCGCCTCGAAACCCGCGAGCTGGCCGGTCCTGCAATTCACCTTTGGCTGATAGGCCGCATACAGAGCATCTTCGGCGAGTGCTTTCTCCAGCGCACCGGCGTTTATATCCGCATCGCTTTTCCTGGCAGCGGCCCTGCCGTCGGGAGGGTTACTCTGAACGCCGGGCTCCGCCGCGCCGTTCTCGCGCAGGAGTTTCCTGAAGGCAGCAGACGAAAAGGGCTTTGCCAGAACACCCGCAATCGCCAGACCATGCTCGGCGGCCGATCGCCCGGCCGCGTCCAGCACGCGGGAGCCGACACCGCTGGTGATGATGATCCGCGCGGAGCAGCCGCGGCGCTCGAGTTCGCGCATGACTTCCACGCCGTCCATGTCCGGCATGACCAGGTCCAGGGCAATGTGGCTGGGCTGCCAGTCCTCCACGAGTTGGAAGAATTCCACATGATCGGTGACGAACTGTGCGGCAACGCCCGCGAACTCGGCGATACGCTGCATGGTATCGCCAACCAGCGGATCGTCATCAAGAATCAGCAGCCGGCGTTCCATGCGCATCCTCCTCTAGAACGGTTCGCAGCTTGCGCGCCAGGTCCTTTCGACGATACGGTTTGCTGAGCAGGTGCAGACCTGCGTCAAGACGACCAGCGTGGACGATGGCGTTTTCGGTATAGCCCGAGGTAAACAGCACCTTGAGGTTCGGATATCGGCTTCGGGCGGCTTCCGCGAGTTGCTTGCCGCTCATGCCGCCGGGCATGGTCATGTCTGTAAACAGCAAGTCGATCTCCGGATGCGCATCGAGGATGGTCAGCGCCTGCTGCCCACCTTCGGCGCATAGCACCTGGTAGCCAAGCGCACGCAATTGCCCTTGCGCCTGCTGGAGAACCAGGGAACCATCCTCCACCAACAGAATGGTTTCCTGTCCTCCGCGCGGCACGCTGTCGTCGACGACATCCTGCGCCGGCTGCTCCTCGCCAGCAATACAACGCGGCAGATACAGTTTGACGGTCGTACCCTGGCCGGGTTCCGAGTAGATCGTAATATGGCCGCGGGACTGTTTGATGAAACCGAATACGACGCTCAGACCAAGCCCGCTGCCCTGCCCTTGCGGCCGGGTCGTGAAAAACGGCTCGAACACGTGGGAGAGGTTTTCCGCTGCGATGCCGTGGCCGGTATCGGACACCGCCAGCACGACATACTCGCCGGGCCGCAAATCCACACCCTGATCGGTGTAGGTTTCATCCAGATGCGTGTTGATGGTTTCCAGCGTCAACCGGCCGCCGTCGGGCATCGCAGCCCGCGCATTGATGCACACATTGAGCACTGCGCTTTCCAGCTCTGCCGGGTCGACCATGGCATGCCAGGGCTGCTTGCTCAGACGCAGCGTCACCGCAATGTGGTCGCCCATGGCGGGCCGGAGCAGGTCCTCCATGCGCGTTAGCAGGGCGTTGACATTCACGGCCCTTGGCTCCAGCGGTTGCCGGCGGGCGAAGGCGAGCAGACGATGCGTCAAATCAGCGCCACGCTGCGCCGCGCTGCCGATCGTCCGCACCACAGGCCGCAAGGGTGAGTCCGCATCGAGCTGCTCACCGAGCAGATCGATATTGCCCATGATGACGGTCAACAGATTATTGAAGTCATGCGCGATGCCGCCGGTGAGCTTGCCGACGGATTCCAGCTGTTTGGCCTGCTGCAGCCGCTGTTCCAGACGGTGGCGTTCGGTCATATCGAGGAAGTAAACCGCCAACCCTTCCGCCGAGGGATAAGCGCGCACGTCGACCCAAAGATCCAGCGGCTCGAAACCGGCATTGAAAGATACCGACTCCCCGGTTTCAACGGCCTTGCGGTACGCTTCCTCGAAGCGGGTTCCAATCGCTTCCGGGAACGCGTCCCAGATGGATTGGCCGAGCAGTTCTACGCGACGCCTGCGCAGTATGCTTTCCGCCCGACCGTTGACGAAACTGAACCGCCATTGCCGGTCGAGTAGAAAGAACCCGTCGGTGATGCTCTCCAGCGTCGCCGTCAGGCGTTCCGCAAGATCCTGGAGCGATCTTTCAGCACGTTTGCGCTGATCGATATCCTGCAAAGCGCCCTGCACCCGCGTGATCGCACCGCTGGCATCGCGCACGGCCTTGCCGATGGAGCGAACCCACACTGCTTCGCCGGCGTCGTTAAGCAACAGCAGTTCCTCGTCGAAGGGCGCACCGTCACGGGCGCAGCGCTCAAAGGCACCGCGGATGACCTTGCCGTACTCGGGTGTGTAGAATGCGATGGCCGCCTCGACGGACAGAGTGTAGCCGGACGGCTTGCCGCAGATTCTCAATGCTTCTTCCGACAGATAAACACGCTGAGTCTCCAGATCCGCGCTCCAGCCGCCGATGTGGCCTGATTCACTGGCTATCTCAAGGAGCTCCTTGTTCTGTCGCAGCACCTGGTTGGTTCGCTCCAGCTCTTCCAGGGCGGTGTTCGCCTCGCGCAGGTACCGTAGCATCATCAGGGCCAGCGCGCCGGTCACCAGCACAACGGCGACGCTCATGCTCCGGTTGGCCACGACCAGATCCATGGATATACCGGAGGGGGGCGGCGGCGAGAGCGGAATACCAACAAGGATAAAGATCGCGCCGACAACAGACACCAGGAGAACAAGGCGCGGCTGCCGACCAAGTGCCGCCAGCAGAATGATGAGCGGATAAAGCGCACCGTGCGCCACGCCCAGCGGTGTCAATGTCTCGGCATAGAGCGTGACCGCCAGCCCCAGCAGCGCGGCGACGGTCATGCCGCGCCGCCGCCCATCGGCCTTCAGGGGCCGGCCACGACCACTCGCCCACGGTGCATCCATCAAGTGTCCTCGGGAAATGTGCACTGCCGGCGCTCTGGGGCGGGTTTGGCCATACCTGGACGGTGCAATCGAATGACGCTGCAGCGCGTGCCGAAGCAGCTGATTGAGGGTGGCATTCCGAGCTTAATCGGAGAACCCATGGCCATGGTACCTTTCGACATGATCGCCATCCATTTTGTTGACGATAACTGCGTTGTGACGTCAATATCAATCCGTCCGCAGTCACCACCGCTTTCCGGCGCCTATTTCATTTGATCGTCTCAATAAAACCAATGACCTCGGCCGAATCAAACTGACGCTGATCACGATAACGGAGCCCCATGGGAATACATCAGTGTCTCCTTAACGGTCAACGGGTTGGACTTTCCCGTTCAATATCGCTAAATGGTGGGTGTCGAACACGGCTTCGCAGTATCGAGGGCTCTTGTGAATAAAGCGATAATCGCTGCCAACGTCGTCGTTGCTCTCATACTGGCGGGCGTCATCGGGCTCCAGGCGGGCGCGGATCGGGACGACGTCGTCCAGCACGCGCGCAATGATGTGCAGAACCTCAGGGACGCCCTCGCCGAACATACCCGTCAGACCATGTCGGTACTGAATCTGAGCCTGATCACCGTCGCAGAAGATGTCATGCCGATCGGCACCGGACCTGACGCCGATCTGGGCGGAGTCCATGAGCTACTCGCACGCCGACAGGAAGCATCCGCCGCGACGTTCGCCTTTTTCGTACTCAATGCCCATGGAGAACTGGTAGCAACGTCCCGGAAGCCGGACCCTCAGCCGGCGGATCTGTCCAGCTATCCGGAGTTTCGGCTGCATCGTCAGAGCGCGGACCAGGATCTCGTCCTCGGCCCGCCGCGTCTCGGCCGGGTCGGCCATGCGGAGGGTCGCTGGATTGCGAATGTCAGTCGTCGGATCGAATCACCGGACGGCGAGTTCGCCGGCATCGTCGGCGCGGCGA
This sequence comes from Aquisalimonadaceae bacterium, assembly GCA_040877625.1. Taxonomy (GTDB): domain Bacteria; phylum Pseudomonadota; class Gammaproteobacteria; order Nitrococcales; family Aquisalimonadaceae; genus Methylonatrum. Next base: position 124,917 of record JBBDNK010000002.1, on the reverse strand, counting down.
TTTCCATTGACTACCTCCTCGACTTCTATGACACCTTACGAATCGGCGAGCAAGGTGTGGTCGGCCTGTTCAGTCGTGACGGGCTGCTGATTGCCAGGAGCCCCTTCGTTCCCGAATACATTGGCCGCGATTACACGCATACGCCCCTGTTTCGGACCCGAATCAAGGAGGGGCCCAGCGGCGAGTATACAGTCCGGTATCCCACCGATGACCTCGCGCGTATTACGGCCTACAAGGTCGTCGAGGACACGCCTGCGGTCGTGTTTGTCGGCCTCGGAGAAAAGGAAATTCTCGCAGCCTGGCACAATCGGCTTGCCTTCCAGGTACTGATTGGCGCGTTGGCCATGGTGCTCTTCATCAGCGCATCCATCATTGTCGACGCATCGTTCAAACGCGAGCGACAGTGGCAGGAAACGCGCTCGGCCCGGCTGAGGCGGCGCGCGGAGGAGACTGCGGCGTTGGTCCGCTGCCATGACATCAATAGCCTGCTCAGTCGCGTTGCGGACGTCGCCCGCCGGCTGATAGGCGCGCACCAGGCGGAGATCAGCCTGATCCGTGGCGGCGATTCCGGGCAGACCCTCCATGCCACCAGCCTGTCCGACAAGTACGTGCAATGGCAAGGCCGTTACCACTTGTCCGGAGGTTCCGATCCCTACCGGCTGGCACGGGAAATCAACCATCCCGTGTATATGACCCAGAGCCAGCTCGAGACCCACCCGGCATGGAAGAAACTCGCCGATGCCTCCAACGCCGGGCCACCGATGCGAGGCTGGCTGGCCGTTCCCGTGCTCGGCCAGGACGGCAGCAAGATCGGCCTGATCCAGCTTTCCGACAAACAGGAGGGCGACTTCAACGAAAACGACGCCAGCGAGGCGCTGCAGCTCGCCAGCGTCACCGGCGCGGTCATTGAAAACCTGCTCTCAAGCGAAGCACGCGAAACCGCGCTTGCGCAAGCCAATGCGGCCAGAGCGGAAATCGAGACCATCTTTACCTCGATTTCCGACGCCGTTATCGCCCTCGACCCCGACTGGCGGTTCATTTTCGTTAACACCGAGGCCGAGCGGGTGCTCAGCCGGTCAAAGGCCGACCTCCTCGGCAAGAATATGTGGGAGGAGTTCCCGGAGGGGCGCGAGACCATCGCCTTCAAGGAATACAATCGGGCCCGCCGCGATAATGTACCCGTCACTTTTACGCTGTTCTTCCCGCCGTTGAAGGCCTGGCTGTCGGTCCGCGCATTCCCCCATACCAGTGGGTTGACCGTTTATTTCCAGGACATCACCCAGCGCATCGACACCGAAGAACGGCTGCGCCAGGCGCAGAAGCTGGACGCCATCGGACAACTCACCGGCGGTGTCGCGCATGATTTCAACAACCTGCTCACGGTTATTCTCGGCAACGCGGACACGGCGCTGGAGTCCCTGCCGGATGCTCCTGCCGAGGTGCGAACCCTGATCTCGACCATCCAGCAGGCTGGCGAACGTGGCGCCGAACTGACACACCGGTTGCTGGCGTTCGCCAGACGCCAGCCGCTGGACCCACGCACCATCGACATCAATGCGCTGATCGCCGAACTGGAAAACATGCTCCGGCGTACCCTGGGCGAGGACGTAAACATCGAGCTGGTACGCGCCACCGGTCTGTGGAAGGCGGTAGCCGATCCCGGAGAACTTCAGAATGCCATCCTCAACCTCACGCTCAACGCCCGGGATGCCATGCCGGCCGGCGGCAAGCTGACCATCGAGACCGCCAATATGACGGTGGATTCGGACTATGCGGAGGAGCGCCAGATCAAGCCCGGGCACTATGTGATGATTGCGGTTTCGGACACCGGCAACGGCATGTCGGCCGACGTCCGGGAAAAAGCTTTCGAACCGTTCTTTACCACCAAGGTTGTGGGCAAGGGCTCCGGCCTCGGCCTGTCCATGGTTTACGGCTTCGCCAGGCAGACCGGCGGCCAGGTCAACATCTACAGCGAGCCCGGCGAGGGCACAACGGTCAGGCTCTACATCCCGCGGGCGGACCGGCAGGACTCCCTCGAGCGCCGCGCCGCGCCGGCCAGCCCGGTACAACGCGGCAGCGAACATGTGCTCGTCGTCGAGGACGATGAGCTGGTGCGACAACACACCGTCAACAGCCTGCGCATACTGGGCTATCAGGTCACGGAGTGCGCGGATGGTGACGAAGCGCTGGAACGTTTGAACAGCAATACCGGCTTCGATCTGCTGCTTACCGACGTGGTGCTACCGGGCGGGCTGTCCGGCCGGCAGGTGGCCGAGCGGGCGGCCGAGATCGAGCCGACGCTACGGGTGCTGTACATGTCGGGCTATACCGAGAATGCCATCGTTCATCATGGCCGCCTTGACCGCGGTGTGAAGTTGCTGGGCAAACCGTTCCGGCTGAACGAACTTGCCCGCAAGGTGCGTGAAGGCCTCGATAGTGAAGAATCCGGCTGAATCAATGGCTGTCGATTCCGCGCGGCGTCGAGCGACTTATCAGCGCCACTACCTGGTCGAGGCACGGGATCTGAACGAGGCGATCCAGATCGCCTCGAAAATACCGGCGGCGCGCGTGGGCAGTGTCGAAGTGCGCCCGATCCGTCAACTTCAGCCTTAGGGAGCCTCTGATCTATTCCCGGGAAGCTGCCGAGCAGGCTCGCAAGACGGTAGAGGAGGTCTACCAGGAAGAATCGCGGCGCGTCCTCGCGACGCTGATTCGCCTGCTCGGCGAATTTGAACGCGCCGAGGAGGCTCTGCACGACGCCTTTACCGCGGCACTTGAGCAGTGGCCGCGCGACGGCGTACCCGCCAATCCGCGCGCCTGGCTGGTTTCCACCGGCCGATTCAAGGCAATTGACCGTTTGCGCCGCAATGCCCGCTTTGCCGCGCTAGTGACTGAACTGACCAATGCGTCGCATGCGCATGCCGACACTGCTGCCGTCGTCGCCGACGAAGAGGACGTCGAAGACGACCGCCTGCGCCTGATCTTCACCTGCTGCCACCCCGCACTGGGTCAGGACGCGCAGATCGCCCTGACGCTGCGCGAAGTCTGCGGACTCACCACGGAAGAAGTCGCAAACGCCTATCTGGCAACGCCGGCCACCATCGCCCAGCGCATCGTGCGCGCCAAACGCAAGATCCGGGACGCGCAGATTCCTTATGAGGTGCCGACGCATGCCGAGCTGCAGCAGCGCCTGGATGCCGTGCTGCGTGTGATCTACCTGGTGTTCAACGAAGGCTACTCGGCTTCTTCGGGTGAGGGCGTCACCCGCGCCGATCTGTCCGCCGAGGCGATTCGCCTGTGCCGACTGGTCGCAGAGTTGCTGCCGGATCCGGAGGTGTTCGGCCTGCTCGCCCTGCTGCTGCTGCAGGAATCGCGGCGACCGGCGCGAACCACGGCAGATGGCGATCTGGTGCTGCTCGATCAGCAGGATCGCACACTGTGGAATCGGGACCAGATTGAGGAAGGATCAACACTGGTAACCCGGGCGCTATCGTCCGGGCGCTTCGGCAGCTATTCGGTGCAGGCGGCCATCGCGGCCGTGCATGCCGCGGCGGCGGAACCGGCGGCTACCGACTGGGCGGAAATCGTCGGCCTGTACGACGTGCTGCTGCGGCTGACCCACTCTCCCGTTGTCGAGCTCAACCGCGCCGTGGCCCTGGCCATGCGCGACGGCCCGGAAGCCGGGCTGGTTGCTATCGACACCATTCTCGCGCGCGGCCATTTGCGTGATTACTACCTCGCCCATGCGGCACGCGCGGATCTGTACCGGCGGCTTGGGAACACGGCACAGGCGAGCGCCGCCTACCGGCGGGCGCTCGGACTCACGCGGCAGGGGCCTGAGCAACGTTTCCTTGAACGCCGGCTTGCGGAACTTGCAGAATGACCCCTGCCATTGGCGGGACTGACAGCCGGGCGCCGATGCGCGGCCGCTCTGACGCTACAGCAGCCGGTTCTGGAGTTGCCCGGTCTCTCGTCGCAGCAGTTCGAGATGGCCGTCGAGCATCTCCTGCTCGGTGACGGTTTCGATCCGCCCGCCCACATTGATTGCAGCAATCACCGCGCCGTCATGGCGGCGGATAGGCACGGCGATGGAGCGGAAACCCGTCTCGGCTTCCTGGGTGACGATGGCATAGCCCTGCTCGCGGACCGCCTCGATTCGTTGCCGGAGCACATCCTTGTCGGTCACGGTATAGGGCGTAGGCGCCCTGGGCTCGAGACGCGCAAGGAAATTGTTCAGCTCCCGGTCCGGCAGGCCGGCCAGCAGAACGCGCCCGAGCGACGTGCAGAACGCAGGCAGGCGATAACCGACGCCGGGGGCCACGGCGATAAAACGCAGCGGCGAAGTATGCGCAATCATCACCACCTCCGTGTTATCCAGCACGGCCACTGAGCAGGCTTCTTCAAGCGTGCGACTGATCCGGTCGCAGACCGGCTGCAGCAAGGTGGTGACGGGATTGGACTTCAGGTAGAAGCTGGCAAGCTCGAGCACCTTGGGCGTCAGCCGGAACAGGCGCCCTTCGGAAGCCAGGTAGCCGAGCTCGGTGAGCGTGTAGATGGCCCGGCGCGCCGTCGCACGCGGCAAGTCCACCGCTCTTGCGATATCGCTCATCGTCAGTTGCGGGCGTTCCGATGAGAACGCGCCGATCACTTTCAGTCCGCGCGCCAGTGCCTCGGAGAAATCCGGGCTTCTGTTCGATTCCTGCCGTTGCCGGGCATCTTTCTCACGTAATCGCGACATGTCAACGCTGTCCTCAGTTCAGGCCCGCGGGACCAGCGCCTTGAGATCGGCCTGAGCGTCCGCTGCCTGCTCCGGGCGTAGTGGAACCGCTGCTGCCAGCAGGCGGCGCACGGCCATATGTTCCCCGGCCCGGTTTACCGAGTCGGCGGCAATCAATACCCCCTGACGGAAATAGAAAAGGGAAAAACGTCCCTCCTCCATTTCTCCGCGCATGACCACCTGGTCGTGGCCGGCGGAGAGCCCCGCCATCTGCAGCTTGATGCCGAACTGATCCGACCAGAACCAGGGAACCGCACCATACGGTTTCGGTTGACCGGCAATGGCCGCTCCTGCCGCACGCCCCTGGTCATTGGCATTCTGAACCGACTCCAGGCGCAACGGACCGCCCGTCCACTGCGCGTGGCATGCACAGTCGCCGGCGGCGAAGACGGACGGATCACTGCTTTGCCCATTACGGTCAACCAGTATCCCGTTCGCGCAGCGGATACCCGCCCGCTCGGCAAGCTCGCTGTTGGGTAGTACGCCGATGCCCACCACGACCAGATCCGCTTCCAGGGTTGTACCGTCCCGCAAGGTTACGCCACCCACGCGCCCGCCACGGTTATCGATGCGCTCGGCGGTGGAACTCAGGCGAATATCGATGCCTTCGGCTCGGTGACGCGCTTCCAGATAACTCGCCATGCGCGGGGAAAGGGCGCGGGCGAGCAGGCGATCGCCCGCTTCAACGACGGTCACCCGACAGCCAAGACCGCGGGCGGTGGCTGCCGCTTCCAGACCAATGAAGCCGCCGCCGATGACCACCACGACGGCATCCGGCCTGAGCGCGGCGCGCAGCGCCCGAGCGTGTTCCAGAGTCCGCAGTTCATACACGCCGTCGAGGTCGACATCGGGCACGTGCAGGGGCCGGGGTCGCGCACCGGTGGCAAGCCCAAGCCATCGGTAGGGTATGCGCTCGCCGCGCGCGGTCTCCACGACCCTGCGGTCGCGATCGATGCTGACCACACGGGCGTCCGGCAACAGTTCAATACCCTGCTGGGTATAGAAATCCTCCGACTTCAGGGGCAGCACGGAAGCCGCCATACCGCCGGCAAGGAACTGCTTGGAAAGCGGCGGGCGTTGATACGGCGCCATGCTCTCTTCCCCGATCAGGCGTATGGGGCCCTGATAGCCCAGGGCACGTGCCGTCGATGCCATCTGCAGCCCGGCGTAGGACGCGCCGACGATAACCACGCCGGCATCGCTCATACCTGCGTCTCCGGCACCTGGACCACCAACCCATCCAGTGCGGCACTGAGTTCAATCTGACAGCCCAGCCTGCTCTCCGGGCGCCGCTCCGCGGCAACCCCTTCGAGCATATCGTCCTCGTCTTCCGACCTCTGCGCGAGTTGCTCAACCGGGCCGTCCTGTATATAAACATGACAGGTTGCGCAGGACAGACACCCTCCGCATTCCGCCTCGATGCCCGGTACGTTATTCCGGATCGCGGCAGACATCACGGTATCGCCGGCTTCCGCCGCCACGTCGCGACGACTGCCGTCGGCAAGCAGATAAATGATTGTCGGCATGTGCGCCTCCGTTTTCGGACGTCCAGTGACGTCCGTTTAACGAACAAATGTTGAGTAATAATACAGGTTGATGCGTTCTGATCACAAGTTCAGTCGCCGGCAATGCGCTGGGCTACCGCACCGGCCGGCTTGCACCGCGCCGGTAAACGCAGGCAGTATATTTATATGAACATTTGACCGGTAGTCGAACAAGCACCGAGATCGAGGAGGATGACGAGGCATGATCAGCGCCGAGCAGAACGACCGCATCACCCGCGTGGGGCCGGACACCCCCACTGGCAAGTTGCTGAGGCTGTACTGGCAGCCGGTGGCCCTGAGTGACGAGCTCGAAGGCGAGCGTCCGATCCGACCGGTACGCGTGCTCGGCCAGGATCTGGTGCTGTTTCGGGACGCGCACGGCAAGCTCGGGCTGCTGGACCGCGACTGCCCCCACCGCGGCGCCGACCTCGCATTCGGCCGCCTGGAAAACGGCGGCCTGCGCTGTGCCTTCCATGGCTGGCTGTTCGACGCGCAGGGCCAATGCCTGGAAACGCCGGCGGAGCCCGAAGGCAGCCGCTTGTGTACACGCATCAAACAGCGTTCCTACCCGGTCCATGAGCACAACGGCATGATCTTCGGCTATCTCGGCGAGGGCGAGCCACCCGCCTTTCCGGCGTTCGACTGCTTCGACGCACCGGACAGCCACGTGTTTGCATTCAAAGGCTTCATCGAGTGCAACTGGCTGCAGGCCCTCGAGGTGGGTATCGACCCCGCACACGCCTCGTTCCTGCACCGTTTCTTCGAGGACGAGGATCCGGATCAGGGCTACGGCAAACAGTTCCGGGGCGCTTCCGCGGATTCCGACATGCCCATGACCAGGGTGCTGCGTGAGTATGACCGGCCGGAGATCCAGGTGGAGAAGACCGACTACGGGATGCGGCTGATTGCCTTGCGCACGCTGGACGAAGCGCGCACCCATGTGCGAGTCACCAACCTCTACTTCCCTCAGGCGTTCATCATCCCGATGAGCAGCGAGATCACGATCACCCAGTGGCACGTACCGGTGGACGACACGTCCTGTTACTGGTACGCCTATTTCACCAGCTTCGGCGAACCGGTCAACAAGCCACAGATGCGCGAGCAGCGCCTGCAGCTCTATACGCTCCCCGACTACAAGTCGCGGCGCAACAAGGCCAACAACTACGGCTTCGATCCGGCGGAACAGGCTGAGCAGACGTATACGGGCATGGGCTTCGACATCAATGTGCACGATCAGTGGGCGATTGAATCCCAGGGGCCGATCCAGAACCGCACCCGCGAGCACCTGGGTCAGACCGACAAGGGCGTCACCCAGTATCGCCGCCTGCTCAACCAGGCCATCGACCAGGCGGAGCGCGGCGAGCGGCCGCTGATGGTGCTCACCGACGAAGAAGCCGCCGCGCTCTCGGGGCCGCCCACGCTTGACGGCATCGGCCCGCGTGATCAGTCGGACAGCTACTGGCGTGAGGCCGATCGGCGCCGGCGGGAGCAGTGTCCATGGGCGGCTCCGCGAAAGGCCGAGTGATTCCGGATAGCTGCCAGAGACCCTGATCGGAAGGAATAAGAGCATGCAGAAGCAAACAGCTTTCGCGATTCGGCACGGCCTGTGGAATGACGAACAGCAGGACGCGGCCCGCAGGATCGCCCGCAGAATCGACGATGGCGAGATCGAGACGGTGCGTCTGTCCTTTGCCGACCAGCACGGCCTGCTGCGCGGCAAGACGCTGGTGGCGAACGAGGCGAACAACGCCATGGCGAACGGCTGCGGCGTAACCAGCACCCTGCTCGCCAAGGACACCTCGCACCGCACCGTGTTCCCGGTGTTCACCGCTGGCGGCGGCTTCGGCATGGAAGAAATGCAGGGCGCCGCGGACGTGATCATGATTGCCGACCCGACCACGTTCAAGATCCTGCCCTGGGCACCGAAGACCGGCTGGGTGCTCTGTGATCTCTACTTTGCCGACGGCCGGCCGGTGCCGTTTTCAACCCGGCAGCTCTGCCGCGACGTCCTGCAGCGCCTGGACACCCAGGGCCATGCGCTGTTCGCCGGGCTGGAAGTGGAGTTCCACGTCTACCGGATGAAGGACCCGCACCTCGACCTCGGCGATGCCGGCCAGCCCGCGGCGCCGCCAGAGGTGACCCTGCTCAACCAGGGCTACAACTACCTGACCGAGATACGCCACGATCAGGCGCACGAGGTCATCGAACTGCTGCGTGCAACCTGCGCCGGGCTGGACCTGCCGCTACGCACCATGGAGTGCGAGTACGGCCCGAGCCAGATCGAGTTCACCTTCCAGCCCGGTCTCGGCCTGGCATCCGCGGACCTGATGGTACTGTTCCGCAGCGCGGTCAAGCAGGTCTGCCGCCGGCACGGTTTTCACGCAACGTTCATGTGCCGGCCGCGGATACAATCGACCATGTCCAGCGGCTGGCATCTGCACCAATCGCTGATCGACAAGCGCACCGGCAACAATGCCTTCGTCCCGGCGTCCGGCGAGCTGCTCTCTGCTACCGGCCAACAGTATCTGGCTGGTCTGCTCGAGCACGCGCAGGGTTCGGCGGCGTTGTCGACGCCGACCATCAACGGCTATCGCCGCTACCGCCCCTACTCGCTTGCCCCGGATCGCGCCAACTGGGGGCGCGACAATCGCGGGGTAATGATGCGCACGCTCGGCGGACCCGGCGACAACGCCACCCGCATCGAGAACCGCGCCGGTGAGCCGGCCGCCAACCCCTACCTGTACGTCGCGTCGCAGGTGATTTCCGGCCTGGATGGGTTGACCCGAAAGCTGAAGCCGGGCCCGTCCGCCGATACGCCTTACGAAGCGGATGCCCCAAGGCTGCCGCATTCGCTGAGCGAAGCCCTGGATTTTCTGGACCGGGACACCTGCCTGCGCGAGGGGCTGGGGAACGGTTTTGTCGATTATTTCATTCACATCAAGCGGGAAGAGATCGCGCGTTTCAATCTCGACGTCACCGCGTGGGAACAAAGAGAGTATTTCGATCTGTTCTGAGGCCGCCATTGCGGGGAATACGATGCAGAGAATCGCCATCATCGAGTGCGGAACCGTGCCGCAGGGCTTGCAGGCGCGCCATGGCCGCTATCCCGGGATGTTCAACCAGGCCCTGGACTCCGCCGCGAAAGGCAGGCTGCGGTTTGACGCGCTGTCGCCGGTCAGTGGTGACCCGCTCGGCAATCCCGCCGACTTTGACGGCTATCTGCTCACCGGCTCGCGCCACGGCGTCAATGACCAACTGGAGTGGATGGCGCCATTGCAGGCGTTTATCCGGGAGGCTGCACGGATCGGCAAGCCGCAGGTGGGCATCTGCTTCGGTCACCAGATTATTGCCTCCGCCTTCGGGGCGCCGATCGTCAAGGCGGCCAATGGCTGGGGCTGCGGCATCCAGACCTATGATTTCAGCGGTCCCGTCCAGGAAACTGGTGCTTTCCCCGTCCCCGTGTTTCACCAGGATCAGGTCGCGGCGCCGCCGGAGAATGCCGACGTTATCGCGGGTAATGCTTTCTGCCCGGTCGGCGGCCTGCTCTACCGCAGTGGACCGGTATTGAGTTATCAGTTTCACCCCGAATTTTCGCGCACGTATCTGCAAGACCTGATCAACGACTGCCGCGGCCGGATCATGACCGATGAAGACGCCCGCCAGGGACACGCGTCGCTGGCCAACTACCGGAACACGGATCGCTTCATGACCACCATCGCCGACTTCCTGGCGAAAGCAAAGACGTAGAGAAGGTAGAAGGTAGGTCGGACAAAGGTAGGGCGGAAAAGCGCCGCGCCTTCCGCCGTATGAAAACGTCCTCAGTGAGCGCCCAGCAGATTCGGGATGAACAACGCGATCGCCGGGAACAGCACCAGCAACCCCAGGCGGACGATGTCGGCGAAAACGAACGGCAGGCAACCCATCATGATGTCGCGCATGGAGACATCCGGCGCCACACTTTTTATGACGAACAGATTCATCCCCACGGGCGGCGTAATCAGGCCCAGCTCCACGGCCACCACTGCAACGATGCCGAACCAGATCGGGTCGAAACCGCTCTCGATCACCAGCGGGTAGAAGATTGGCACGGTCAGCAGAATCATCGCCAGGCTGTCCATGAACAAGCCGAAGACGATGAAGAACCCGATAATGATCAGCAGCACCTGCCAGGGCTCAAGCCCCATGCCGCGAATCATGCTCACCAGTTCGAAGGAGATCTGCGACACTGACAACAGATAGCCGAAAATCTCCGCCCCGATGATGATCAGGAAAATTGATGCCGAGGTGCGAATCGTGTCCCTGATCGCCGTGGCAAAACCCGCATGACGCATGCCGCGAAACAGCGCGAACAGCAGCGCGACGAAAGCGCCGGCACCGGCCGCCTCGGTCGGCGTAAACAGCCCGCCGTACAACCCGCCCATGACGATCCCGAACAGAACGACCACCGGTATGGCCTTGATCAGCGCCTGCGCTAACGTCTGGGCATCTTCCTTGAGTGACATGTCCGCCGCCGCACTGAAGCGGACCACGATGATGATTGTCACGATATAAAGCAGGTAGGCAAGGATGCCCGGCAAAAACCCGGCCAGGAACATCGCACCGACCGATTGCTCCGTTATCAGTGCATACAGCAGTAAGGCAATACTGGGCGGGATCATGATCCCCAGCGTGCCGCCCGCCGCCAGCGAACCGGTGGCCAGACGCATGCTGTAGCCGTGCGCGCGCATTTCCGGCAGCGCCACCCGTGCCATCGTCGCGGCAGTCGCCAGCGAGGACCCGGATACCGCCGAAAAACCGCCACAGGCTGTCACCGAAGCCAGCGCCAGGCCACCGCGCCACCCGCGCATGAGGCGACGCGCCGCCGTGAACAGATCAGCGGACAGACCGGCCTGAACGGCAAAATTCCCCATCAGAATGAATAACGGCACCATCGTGAACGAGTAACTGGTGGCGACGTCGAACGGCGCGGTCTCAAGAATTGCCAGCGCCGGACCATGGCCGACAATGGCGGCAAAGCCGCCAAGCCCGGCGAGCATCATCGCCAGCGCGATCGGACAGCGCAGAGCGATCAGCAGCAGCAAGAAGCCAATGGACAGGAAACCAATCAACTGCGGACTGAGTGCGCTCATGCCGCGTCCTCACCCCGCGCTTCCGTACCAACCTGTCTGCGGGGAGCGTTCCACCTCAGCGCCACCCACGCTGCCGTCAGGCCGAACGCGATGAAGGCAACCATCTCATAGCCGTAGAACCAGTACATCGCCATGCCCAGATCCTGGGTTTCGTCGTTACGTCGCATGCTGATCGCCACCTGCGCCCACGCCGCGTAAGCAATCATCAGCGCAACCGCGGCAACGACCAGCGACCAGAATCGATCAAGCGCGCCGTTGACCCACCCCGGCAAGCGATCGGTGAATATATCCACGCTGACCAGCCCTTCGGCGGCGGCACGCGGAAAGGAAGCGACCACGGTGGCCAGCAGAGAGTACGAGGCAAGCTCGATGGCTCCGGAGAACATCAGGTTCACAGCGCCGCCACTCAGCCCGTAAAGCATGCGCGTGAGAATGCTGGCCGTGACAACGGCGAGCATGAACGTGAGCGCCAGCCCGGCTGTCCAATCGAACACCTTGAGGAGGAGTCGCATACGCATGGATCTCGGTGGGTGTGGATTCGCCCCTCACCGGCGCGGCTCATTCCAATAGACAAGTGCCTTCCTGGCGGATTCGTGCCGGGCAATCCGGGGAACGGCGGCGACCGCGGCGCGAGCGCCGAGACCGCCGCCATACTGCATGACTTAGTTCCGGGCCAGGTCCACCCGGCATTCATCCACATAACCCTTGAAGGCCTCGTAAACCTCGCGGCCTGGCAGACCATCGGCTTCGAGTTCGGCAAGATAACCCTCTGTCACCCGCTCTCCGGCGGCCTCCCACTGCTCACGCTCTTCGGCATTGAGCTGATAGGTGGTTCCGCTCTTCTCCCCGGTTTCCTTGCCGTCGATGTCGCCCTGGTCATAACCGCGACCGGCAATCATTGCCCATTTCATGCCGGAGTTGCTGTCGACGACCGCGCGCAGATCATCCGGCAGACGTTCATAGGCGCGCTTGTTCATGGTGGTGACGAAGGCCAGAGAATAGAGACCGAGTTCGGTATGGTGCGACACGACTTCGTCGGCGCGGAAACCCTTCACCGCCTCCCAGGGCAGCAGGAAGCCGTCGATCACGCCGCGTTCGGTGCTTTCGTAGATCTGCGGTGCCGGCATGCCGACAGGCTCGGCGCCGAGTTCGGAGAGCAGACGGCCGATAACCGCCGTCGGCTGCCGGATCTTCAGCCCCTCGAGGTCCTCCAGGCTGGTCACCGGACGGTCGCGCGTATGAATGTGACCCGGGCCGTGAACGTGCACGTAGAGCACGTGGGTTTCATCATATTCCTTATCCAGCGCGCCGCTGTCGTATAGCTTCTGGAACGCACAGGAGCCTTCCGTCGCATTGTCGAACAAGCCCGGCAGCTCGACGATCTGGCTCAGCGGAAAACGGTTGGCGGTATAGCCCTGCACGGTCCACGCCAGATCGGTGATGCCGGTTCTTGCATTGTCGTAGCCGGCGGGAGCACGTCCGAGTGTCTGCGCCGGGTAGACCCGTACCGATATACGGCCGTCGGATTCCTTCTCCACGGTCCGGCCCCAGTCCTCGAACATCACCTCATGCTGCCAGGATGCCGGCGGCATAAAATGTGCGTACCGCAAGTTGACCTCACTGGAAGTCGCTGTGCCGGCGCCCAGTAACAGGGAAGACATGACCAAAAGCGAAAGCGGAATCTTCTTATTCATAACTGCCCTCATTGAATGGCTGCGAGCATGCGTATGTTCGTTAATCGGACATATGTTCGACATTCTTATGCTAGCAGAGGCACTCAGGAAACGGCAAGGAGCCGTCCCTGGCCCCGCCAAACGCACCGTCAAGGGGCACGGGATCAGCCGTAACCGGGCGTCTCCAGCACTGGGCCAAACCCTCCCGTCTGTACACCCCACTGGGCCGCATACAGGCCAGCGTGCTCGATCAGCGCGGCATGACTACCCTGCTCCACCACGCGCCCGTTATCGATCACAACGATCATATCGGCACGCACAATGGTCGACAGGCGATGCGCGATCAGCAATACCATACGGCCTTGCGTGATCTTTTCCAGCGAGCGCTGGATGGCCGCCTCGGTCTCGTTATCCACGGCGCTGGTCGCTTCATCGAGGATCAGGATCGGCGGATCCTTCAGCAAGGCGCGGGCCAGGGAGAGGCGCTGACGCTGGCCGCCGGAGAGCTTCACGCCGCGCTCGCCGACCAGGGTGTCAAGGCCGTCCGGCAGGCGGGCGATGAACTCCCATGCCTCGGCCTGCCTCGCGGCACGTTCGATGGCATCGGCGGCGGCTTGTGGACAGCCGTAGGCGATATTTTCCCGGATCGTTCCCTCGAACAGAAACACATCCTGGCTCACCAGCCCAATGGCGTTGCGCAAGGCGCGGACGGGTACCTGGTCGATGGCGACGCCGTCAATCAGGATTCGGCCGTGATCAGGGGCATGGAAACGCAGCAGCAGCTTTACCAGGGTGGACTTGCCGGAGCCCGTCGCTCCGACCAGCGCCACCGTGCCGCCGGCCGGAATACGCAGTGAAACATCGCTGACGCCGTGACTGGTGCCCGGATAGCGCACCGACACGCCCTCGAACTCGATTTCCCCTTTTACCGGTGAGGGCAGCGCTGCCGTGCCGCTATCAGCGACGCCAGGGGGAATGGCCATCAGGTTCAGGATGCGCCGGGTGCTGGCCATGGCGCGCTCGAACAGATCCACGATGTGGGCCAGGCCGGTCAGCGGCCATAACAGCCGCTGGGTGAGAAATACCAGCACGCCATAGACACCGACATTCAGTTCTCCACTGAGCACTTTCAGGCCGCCGATGGTAAACGTCAGCAAAAACCCGAGCAAAATGGCCATGCGAATCACCGGAATGAAAGCCGAGCTGACCGCGATGGCACGTCCATTGGCCTGGACATACGCCTCGCTGGCGGCGCGCAGGCGATCGGCCTCGCGCTGTTCGGCGGTAAAACTCTTGATGGTGGCCATGCCGCCAATGTTGTTGGCAAGGCGGCTGGCGAGGCCGCCCACCTGGGCACGCACCGAGGCATACAGCGGCGCGGCGCGGCGCTGGAAGAAAAAGGCGCCGCCGATGATGAGGGGAACCGGCGTAAACGCCAGCACGGCAATGGCGGGCGACAGGATGAAGAACACCGCCCCCACCGCCAGCACGGTGACGGCCACCTGAATCAGATCGTTGGCACCGCCGTCCAGAAAGCGTTCGAGCTGGTTGACGTCATCATTGAGTATGGACACCAGCTCGCCGGAACTGCGGGCCTCGAAGAAAGCCATGTCCTGACGTTGAAGATGCTCGTAGGCATCCTGACGCAGGTCCGCCTGCAGCCGTTGCGCCAGATTGCGCCACAGCATCAGATACAAATACTCGAACAGCGACTCGCCGGCCCAGATGAAGAAGGTCAGCACCCCCAGCACCAGAATCTGCTCCCGCGGGTCCACGAAGCCCAGCCGGGCGACAAAGCTGTCCTGCTGGTTCACCACCACGTCGATAGCGATACCAATGAGGATTTCCGGAGCGATATCAAACAGCTTGTTGATTACCGAACACGTTGCGGCAGCCATGATCCGACTGCGATAGCCCCTGGCATACCGCAGCAGGCGGCCCAGCGCCTTCCAGCTACTCTCGATCTCCGACATCAGTGACATTCCCCCGCTGGGCATGGCGTGAATTGTGCCGGCTGCCGGTCCGGCCGGTAGGCGGCAATGGGATTCTTCAGCGTTCCGGCGAACTGCAGTGCTGCGCTCGGATCGGCGAGATTCAGCATTTGCTGGTTGTTGGAGAGTTGCAGCCGGTTCAGGCAGGATCGCCTGAACCGGGGCGCGAACAGATCGTAGCGCTCGAACTTGTCCCGCAGTTCCGGGTGCGCACGTTGGTAATCTGTTATGCATCGGGCGACCAGCTCCCAGAACCCGCTTTCGGGGAAGCCACACTGCTCGACCAGAATATGCCCCACGTAGCGGAAGAAGCAGTCGAAAACGTCCGTGAAGATCGACAGCGCCTTCAGGTCCTCCGGTACTGAAACGACAACCCGTTTGACGTCTTCCGGCAGCGCGGCCCGGGTATCCAGAATGCAGATTTCCTCGGCAATGTCCTTCATGATCGCGCGTACCGGGACATTGTTCTCCAGCACCAGGATCAGGTTCTCTCCATGCGGCATGAACACCAGATCATGGGCATAGAAACAATGCAGTAGCGGGCTCAGATAACAACCCAGGTAGGCTCGCAGCCAGCCGGTCGTATCCACGCCCGACGACTTGATCAACGCGGGCAACAGCGCCGTTCCCTGCCGGTCCAGATGCAGCAACGAAGCCATGGTCATCAGCCGCTGTCCGGGCTTCAGCCCGGGCAGCGGGCTTTCCCGCCAGAGGGCGGCAAGCATCTTTCGGTAGGGACTGCTGCTCTCCAGCGCCTGCTCATGGTGCTGATTGCGATACCCCACCGAGGCTACCTCGCGGAGGATGCTGAAACCGTTGTCGCGGAGAAAGTCATCCTTGCCGATGAGCGCATGCACCCAGGCATTGATGGCCGGCGTGGTGCGCATGTAGTACGGCGACAGGCCGCGCATGAAACCCATATTGAGTATCGACAGCGCGGTCTTTACGTAGCATTTCTCCGGATGGCTGAGGTTGAAAAATGTTCTTATGCTCTGCTGCGGCTGATAGACGTCCTCGCCACAGCCGAGGCAGACCAGATTTCGCGTGGCGATGTCGGCGGCAAACACGCTGGCCAGCTTGTTGTACCACTGCCACGGGTGCACCGGAACGAACAGATAGGCGGCCGGATCCAGCCCCTGCTCGCGCAGGGTACTGTTGAATGTTTCCAGGATCCGCTCACCGAGTTCCTGCCGCAGCAGCTTGCTGTATGGCAGTGCATCGACACAGGCGAATTCGGCGCGGCTGCGGTGAGCGGCGAGCCATATCAACGGTACCGCCGGGGCCGCCTCCGGCGCATAGGCCCGGTAATCGATGGCATCGAAGCCGATACGACCGTTATTGGCAACGAACGTTGGGTGGCCTTCCATCATGGCGGCCTCCACCGCCTGGAACCCGGCGCGTGTCAGTTCCGTGGCGCTCAATCCTTCCCCGGCATGCTTGTACGCACTTCCGTAAAGGGTGCTGGATACTTCTTCCATGTAGACAGGCAACGTGGTGGGGCTGATACCAAGGCTATCCCTGAATTCGATGATAAAGGCCAAGGCGTCCAGCGGCGCGACTTCGTTGTCCGCGTATTTGCTGAGCGAGGCGAGATCGATCCACCAATGGTCCAGGCTCAGAATGCGGGCGCGAAAGCGGTAGCGGATGCCGGGGTTGTCCGCCTTCAGCACATAATGACCCCAGCCGTCCACGGTGTCCTGCAATCGTGGCTGGATCAGCAACTCATGGGCAAACTCGCAGATTGCCTTGCGGATCAGCAGGGCATTGGCCTTTGCCCATGTATCCGGCCGTAAATGGGCGATCGCCCTCTGCGGTGATACGGCGATGAAATCCTTCATTTATGCTTGCTCCCTGCGCAGGGCGGTGTCAAAGCCGGCCCTGGTACAAAATGCCAGATACGCCTGTTTTCCGGGCAGTTCGATCACCCTCTGGTACAGGAAACCCGCCCGATTGTTGAGTGCGTGGATCTTGTCGTTCCTGACGTCGGGCTCCACCACCACGCGTTCGACCCGCGGATCGCTGAACATGAAGGCCATCACCGTGGTGAACGCGTGCCAGGTGAATCCCGGGATGTGGTGCCGTGGCGGCGCCACCAGAATGTGCATGCCGTAGTCTCCCGATCGCGCTTCGTAGCAATTCGCAATCGGCTCATCCAAGGCGTGATATTTTTCCATCAGAAACGATAGCCGGCCGTTGTACAGGCCCGCGAACGCGCTGCTGTGCGGTGCGTTGGCGATCTGCTCATAGGCGGCCCTGACGTCTGCCACCGATTGGTCCTGCATGCCCCAGTATCTTGCGTAGTCCCGGCTTACCCAGTCGTGGATCAGAGGGACGTCCTCATCCAGTTGCAGCGGGCGCAACCTGAATTCTCCGCAACCGGGCACATGCCTGATGAAATTCGTCGAGCTCCCGGCGCGATCGGTCGGAGCGCTGAAAGGGGTCGGTGTCGCCATCTCAGCAGACCTCCGGACTTTTCTGATCTGTCGACATCGGGCGGGCAGGGTCAGATAAACCCTCCGCATCCTTCAGTGCCGAAAATCGCTGAAAGGCAATTTCCGTCTCGATCGGATAGTGCTCGCGGCCCGTCATCTCGCGAATAATGCAGGCGTTCCGGTAGCAGCCCATGCCAAGATCCGGGGTCACGAAACCGTGGCTGTGAAGTTCGGCGTTCTGCACGAAAATCTCGGACTCATTGCGGTCGATGCTGTAGTTTCGGCACACCTCAAAGCGGCCGCGGTTATCCCATCGTATCCGGGACTGTATGCCTTCGATAAACGGCGGGATTTGATAGGTATATCCGGTTGCCAGCACCAGGCCTTCAGTGGAGATCGTGTACGGCTGTTCCTGCTCGCTCTGGTAGAGATTCAGATCGAAACGGCCCTGCCTGGCGTCAAAGGCCACCGTTTTCAGCTCCGAGTTGGTAAGCAGCCTGGTCCTGAGCGGATGTAACAGACGCTTTTCATACAGCAGATCGCGAATGGCGCAGATCAGATCATCGTCTATGCCCTTGTACAGATTCTTTTGACGTCGGATGAGGCGGTCCCGCTTATGCGCCGGAAGGCCGTAGAAGTAATCGACATACTCCGGCGACGTCATCTCCAGCGTCAGCTTGCTGTACTCCAGTGGGAAAAAGCGCGGAGATCGCGTAATCCAGTTCAGCTCGTAACCGTTTTTATCAATATCCTGAAGCAGATCGAAGTAGATTTCGGCGGCACTCTGGCCGCTGCCGAGAACCGTGATCGAACGTCTGGATTGTAGTTCCTGCCTGTGATTGAGGTAGGAGGATGAATGCGGCGCCTGGTTTATCAGGGGCTGGCAGCTTTCCGGTATGTACGGGACCGCTCCGGTTCCCAGTACCAGCTTCCTGGCACTCCAGGTTTTGGTCTTGCCGGTTGTGATACAAGTGGCCTGAATAACGTAACAGCTACGCCGCGCATCATGGTCGATCCGCTCCACGCGTGTACCGAACTCGATATTCGGCAACTGGTTGGCCGCCCACTGGCAATATTGATTGAATTCATTACGCAGCAGGAAGAAATTTTCGCGGATATAGAATGAATACAATCGTCCCTGCTGCTTGCTGTAATTCAGAAAGCTGTACGGACTGGTTGGATCGGCCATGGTAACCAGATCGGCCATGAAGGGCGTTTGCAGTGTGGCACCCTCCAGGAGCATGCCCGGATGCCAGTCGAAACGCTCGCTTTCATCCAGAAACACACCGTCAAGTCCGGCAATGGGCGCGGTCAGGCACGCCAGACCCAGGTTGAACGGCCCCAGCCCGATACCGGCAAAATCATAGATGGAATCACGCATGTCAGGTCTCCATTGCGTTGCATATTCGATCTCGCAGGCTGTTAAGGAGCCTGCCAGGAAGATGCTGATCAACCGCGGCGGAAGTACCGCTCGCCGTGGCTTTTGATCAGATCCCGGATTTCCCGAATATCCTGAATCGTGGTTGCCGGATTAAGCAGGGTGAACTTGAGGTATTGCCGGCCGTCCACGCGGGTGCCGGCCACAACCGCATCTCCGGACCGGAACAGGGCCTTGCGGATAAACGTATTCGCGGCGTCCAGCTCGTGTTCCGGGCATGCCGGCGACGGGCGGTAACGGAACACCAGCGCGCTGAGCTCCGGTTGATGAATAACATCGATGGCATCATCCGCCAGGAATAACCGGTAGACCTGCTGGGCCAGAGCGATGACCTGATCGAAGGCATTACCGATGGTCTCCGCACCCACGGCCCGCAGAGTCAGCCACAGTTTCAGGGCATCGAACCGCTTGGTGGTCTGCATACTCTTGTCGACCAGGTTGGGCGTACCCTCCTCGCGCTGACTCCTGGGGTTCAGATAGTCCGCGTGGTATGTAACACAGCCGAGGTGGCGCCGGTCCTTGACCAACAAGGCGCCGCAACTCACTGGCTGAAAGAAGGATTTGTGATAGTCGACGGTTACCGAATCGGCGTGTTGTATGCCGTCGAGGCGGCTGCGGTATTTCCTTGATACCAGCAGCCCGCATCCGTAGGCCGCGTCCGCATGCAGCCAGAGTCCGTAACGGCGGCAGATCCGGGCAATGTCTTCCATGGGGTCGATGCTGCCGAAATCCGTCGTGCCGGCGGTCGCCACGACGGCCATGGGGATCAGCCCGTCATGGAGGCTGGCCTTGATCCTGGTCTCCAGTGCCCGCGCGTTCATTCTGAATCGGCTGTCCGTCGGTACGGATATGACGGCGTCGTATCCCAGGCCAAGTACGGACGCCGCCTTGCGGATGCTGAAATGACTTGCCTGGGAGGTAAATATCCGCAGCTTTCGATAGTCCTCTGACAAGCCGGGAAGCCTGCCGGCATGTGGTTCCGAGAGGCTCCCGCAACAGGTTTCCCGGGCCAGCAGCATCGCCATCAGGTTCGACTGCGTACCGCCGCTGGTAAAAACGCCGTCCGCCCGTGTTCCGAGGCCGATTCTGCTCGCGGTCCAGTCAATCAGCTTCTGCTCGATGAACGTGCCACCAGCACTCTGATCCCAGGTATCCAGCGAGGAATTGATGGAACTCAAAATGAGTTCCGCCAGGATCGCCGGTATCGCTATCGGGCAATTGAGATGCGCGACGTACTTCGGGTGGTGAAAGTAGACGGCGTCATTCAGGTAAAGCCGTTCGACCTCGTCCAGCGCATCGGAAAGGCTGTGCAGCGATTGATCCAGATCCACGTCTTCAAAACTTGCAGCCAATGCCTGCGGCGACACGCCGCTAAACGGCCTTTGCGTGCTGGACACCTGCTTCTGGACAAGCTCCATACCCTTCCAGATGGCTTCTTCGTACTCGCTCAGACTGCGGTGGTTGAACAGGAACGCTGCATCCGGACGGCGCCAGGCCAATACGTCCGGTTGCGGGTCGAGTCGTGTTGATGGTTGAGTTGTGCTGCTCACGAGGACACTCCCTTTGTCCATGCCTGTGGTTCCTTGCCGCCGATCCGCTCGATTTGGCAAGCCGGCAAGCCAGGTTCAGTGCGGAGACTATCAGACACTAATGCGAATGCCAATCATTCTCATTTATGAACGGACGTTTTCGAGAGATCCCCGACGCAAGGTCATCACCAGCGACTCACTCGACTGCCGCGGTCTGTCGTTGGCGGGCGGTGATCGGGCAATCGGCACAATAGTCAAAACCATGCAGACGATAACGCAGACAGCAGACCCGTCGACCCTCGCTCGTCCCCCTGCCGTTGCGCGCCGCGGGGACATACAGGGGGTTACGGGATCCATCTGGCCAGTAGCGGCGTTCGAGCATCTCCCGGAGTGGATGCAGATGAAGGTCTGGCAGGAGTACCTGCAGCTGGTCCAGTGTCCAGCTCAGTATGCTGGCGGCATTACTCCAGGGTACGCGCGGCGACATGCCGCCGGCGACGGCCACGGCCTCAAGCAGCGGCGCCGTACGCTCTCGCACGAGTGTCTGCAGAATATGTTGCGCAGGCGCCCTTTCGGCTTCCGAAGTAACGGCGAGTCCCGCCGGTGTATGTGTGTCATCAAGCAATAACTGGATGGATGCCGGCCGTGGTGCCGCGCCCAGCACCAACGCGGCCACGACCAGTGGCGGCCAGGTGGTGGCCAGAGACCATTGCGCCCAGAGTGACGCCACGGCCCTGAGATCCTGATTGGGATACCGGAGGGCAAAATCCCCAATCAGGCGATCAACCCCACCGGGTACCAGTAATGCCGTTAGCGGTACGCTGCGACTCGAGGCCGGTACCGCGACGATGCGGCCTCGCAGCTGCGGCCAGCATTCGGCCAGCACTTCATCCAGGCAGCGGGGAAAGTCATCCATCCGCCGATCCATGGCATTCACGCGGGAAGTCCCTCTCATCGCTCCCTGTCTCGACCCTAAAGCAGGTACTTCTGGTATTTGCGAAAGGCTACGGCCGCGCTGCGGATGTTCTTTCTTTTCAGTTCCTCGGCCAGATCCGCGTCACCGGCGCGCATTGCGCGGAGGACGCCCTGGTGCTGACGCACTCCCTCCAGGGCACGCCCCGGCACCAGTACCAGGCGGCGGATCAATACACCGGTCCGGTCGTAGAGCCCATCGAGTTGCGCCGCCAGCACGGAGTTGTCGGCGGCTTTCGCACAGCGCTCCCGAAACTGAATCACGCAATCGATGTAGCATTCGAGATCATTGCGGGCGATGGCCTCTTCCGCGGGTTGGCCAAACATCTCGACCAGATCGTCCCACGACCCCGGTGGCGCTTTTTCCGTGGCCAGCCGCACGGCCAGCCCTTCCAGCACCTCGCGCACCTCGTAGAGTTCATGGATCTGCCCGACCTCGAGACGGGTGACAACGGCACCGCGGTTGGGGATTCGTTCGATCAGGCCACGCTCCTCGAGGACGCCGAAAGCCTCGCGAATGCGCGCCCTCGAGACCTCGAACTCGCTCGTCAGTTCGATCTCACGGAGCTTGGACCCCGGCGGCAGTTCATGGCTGACAATGCGCTTGCGCAGTACTTCCACCAGATCGTCCGGGCTCATGCCCCTGGCCTTAGAGCGCTTACGTTTCTCAATCACGTTGGCAATACCTGCATTTCAGTTCAACACCTGAATAGTACGTTATTGACTACATTGACTGTTAAGGAGACTCTGATTTATTCACGTGGCCGCGCTATCCCTGCAGCATGCCGATGACGCCGCCCTGTAGCAGATAGATGCCCACCAGCACCAGCAGGCATTCCAGAATATAGGTGTGCATGGTCGCGGTCACGCGGCCGAGCAGCCATCGGCCAACGTAAGTGCCCGGAATCGTACACAAGCCTATGCCGAGGCCCGTCACCAGTACGGCTGGGCCGAACGCCGCGGACCAGCCGAAGACCACGCTTTTCAACAGGTTGAGCACCAGACCGCAAACTGCCACGGTGGCAACCAGCCTTACGCCCGCAATCCCCGCACCGAGGAGAAACGGCGCCAGCATCAGGCCGGCGCCGAACGTGGTGCCGCCGATAAGGCCATAAACCGCGGACACCGACCCAAGGGTCTTCGGCCCCACATGATACGTTCTGCTCACCACATGACGCGCAATGACCGCAATGACCAGGTAGGCGCCGACCAGCACGGAAACCACAAGGTCCGACATGCCGACAAACAGCATGGCACCGAGGATGATCCCCGGAACCGCCGCGGGCACCACCAGCGCCACCACGTGCCACGGAATGTCATGACGGAACACGTAGACGCGGGTCACATTCGCCACGATCATCGCCGCCGCGGTCACCGGCACGGCATCCTTGATACCGATCAGCGGTGCCAGCATGGCGGCGAGAAACAATGCGCCGCCGAATCCGGTCAGGCTGTGCAGGACCGAGGCGACAAAGCCGCAGATCCCCATGAGCAGGAGCAGGTCCATGGCGACCATGTCAAACGGCTCCGGGCGATCCCGGGCAGTGCAGTACGCCCCGCCGCGAGCCGGCCGTACGGAACCGGATAACGTCGATCATTGCATCATTGCAGTCCATGCCCCGGACGGCCACGGCCTCAGCCATCCGGCCTGTCCGCACCGGCACCGAGCACCAGGTCCGCGCCCTTTTCTCCGATCATGATGGCCGGCGCATTGGTGTTGGACGATGCCATCGTCGGCATGATCGAGGCGTCAATGACCCTGAGCCCCTCCACGCCGTGTACGCGCAGTTCGCTGTCCACGACCGACTGCTCGTCGCTGCCCATCCGGCAGGTGCTGATGGGATGCCAGGAGGTCTGTCCGGTCTGGCGCATATAGTCCATAAGCGCCTCGCCCTTTGTGACCTCCGGCCCGGGCCGTGTCTCACGCCGCAGCAGCTTACGGAACGCCGGCTGCGCGGCAATTTCCCGAATCCGCTTGAGCGCATCCAGATAGGTCTGCCTCTCCTCCGGGTAAGACAGGTAATTGGCACGCATTCGCGGCGGCTCGGCCGGATCGGCGCTGGCCGCATGCACGGCGCCCCGGGATAACGGACGCAACATGAACGCGCCAAGCGAGAAGCCCGGAAAACGGTCGATCCCCATCTCCTTGCTGCGCGAGTAACGGTCCGCGCCGCTGATCAGCGCGAGCTGGATCTTGACGTCGGGGCGGTCGAGGTCCGGGTGGGTTCGCGCGATGGCATGAACCGTTGACGAGGTTGTGCTCAGCAGGCCCTTGCGCTGCGTGATGTAGCGAAGGCCATGCTGCATGCCGCGCATGCGGCTGCCGATGATGTCGTTGATGGTCAGCGGCTGCGTGCATTCATAGGTGAGCCTGACCTGAAGGTGGTCCTGCAGATTCTCACCGACACCCGGCAGATGATGCACCAACGGCACGCCCAGCGCGTTCAAATGCTCCGCATTGCCGATTCCGGAAAGCTCCAGCAGCTGCGGAGACTGGATCGCGCCCGCGCTGAGCAGCACCTCCCGGTTGGCGTACACACACTGCCGCTCACCATCCCGGATGTACTCGACGCCGACCGCACGCTTGCCGTCGAACAACACTCTGGCGGTCAGGGCATGCGTTTTCACCGTCAGATTGTCGCGCCGACGCGCCGGCATTATGTACCCGTCGGCCGCACTCCATCGACGGCCGCGATAGCCCGTCTGCTGCAGGTAGCTGGCGCCCTCGAACGTACCGTCGTTGTAGTCATCGACGCGCGGCACTCCGGCTTCCACGCAGGCGTTCACATAGGCATCGGAGAGCGGGTCCGGGTCCCAGCTGCCGCGATTCATGATGCGCATCGGGCCGTCGCGACCACGCAGTTCGGGGTTGCCTTCGGCGTACCGCTCCAGGCGCCGGTAGTAGCGCGCCACGTCACTGTAGCCCCAACCACGATTGCCCATGCGCTCCCAGGCGTCGTACTCGGCCGGATCGCCACGCACGTAAACCATGCCGTTGATGGCGCTGGAGCCGCCGATTACCTTGCCGCGCGGCCAGTAGATCGACTTGTCATTCAGCCCCGGCTCCGGCTCGGTGGAAAACGGCCACGCATACTTCGGATTCTGCAGCAGCTTGCCGACACCGAGCGGTATGTTGATCCAGAGGTTCTTCGGCCAGCCGCCGGCCTCCAGCAACAGCACTGAAACACCGCCGTTCTCGCTCAGCCGCCCGGCCAGTGCACAGCCCGCGGAACCGGCGCCGACAACGATGTAATCGAATTCAGCTCTCGTTCCGGTCGTCTTGCTCATTGCTTGCCGCCCGCCCGATGCGCGAACGAATCACGGCGGAAGCTGTACAGCGCCGCCGGGTCCATCTGCACGTCGATCACCGCCGGCTTGCCGCAGGCAATCGCCTCGGCCAGGGTCGGCTCCAGGTCCTTCGGCTGCTCAACGCGGAAACCACGCGCCCCGAACAGCTCCGCCACCCGGTCATAGGGCGGGTTCTGCAGGTCGGCGCCGATATAGCGCTCGCCGAAGAAATCCCGCTGATAGGCCTTCTCGGCCCCCCAGCACTGGTTATTCATAACGACGGTGACCGTGTTGATGTTGTACTCAACCGCGGTGGCAAGTTCGGCCATGGTCATGGCGAAGCCGCCATCCCCCATCAGGCTGATCACGGTACGGTCAGGGCAAGCCAGCTTCACCCCCAGCCCACAGGCAAAGGAGAACCCCACCAGGCCGAAATCCAGTGGCGTGAACAGACTGGGCGGCTGCCAGTAGGAGAGCTTGTCGGTCGCCTGCAAGCACAATGTTCCGGCATCCATGGTGAACATGGCGTCACGCGGCGCGGCGGCCCGCAACACCTTGAACAGGGTTTCCGGTCGTATCGGCACCTGCTGGTCGGTGGTGGTTTCATCCTGCTTCGCCAGAAACTGCTTGCGCTCACTGACATAGGCGTCGAGCCAGGCCTCACCCCGCGGCTTCATGTCACGAGCCGCGTCCTGGATATCCCGCGCCACGCTGCCGGCATCACCCCAGATTCCCACCGCAACCGGGAAGAAGCGCCCGATCGCGGTAGGCTCGATCTCCACCTGAATAATGGCGGCATCGCGGTTGATATTGTCGTAGGAATAAAACGTTGTGTTAAAACCGAGCCGCGTTCCCAAGGCCAGAATCACATCCGCCTCGCGTGCCAGGCGTGACGCCACCACATTACCCCGCGGCCCGACCTGCCCGGCGTTGAGCGGATGGTCGAACGGCAGCGCATCACCGTGGCCTGGAGAGGTGGCAACGGGCACGCCCAACGCCTCCGCCAGCTCGACAACGGCCCGATACTCACCGGTATTCTTGATCCCGCCACCGGCAATGATCAGCGGTCTGGCCGCCGAACCCAGCAGCTCGGCGGCCTTCTCTATCTGCTGCGGATTACCGCGAATCGCGGTCTGCCCGGAATCCACTCCGGCACCGCGGATGGCATCGAACTCCGCCTCGCCCGCCAGCACGTCCCGCGGCAGATTCAGCAGCACCGGCCCTCGGCGCGGCGACAGCGCCTGCCGGAACGCCTCGTTCATCATCTCCGGCACCCGGGCGGCGCTGTTCACCGTCCAGGTTTTCTTGGTAATCGGCGTGAACAGCTGCTGCTGATCGACTTCCTGAAACGCATCGCGGTAGACGTGACCCGAAGCGAGCGAACCGGCAAGCGCAATAACCGGCGAATAAGCCGCCCTGGCCTGCGCAATGCCGGTGACCAGATTGGTCGCGCCGGGGCCGTTCTGCCCGGCCAGAATGACGCCGGCCCTGCCACTGGCGCGCGCGTAACCGTCGGCCATGTGCGTGCCGGAACGCTCGTCACGGACGCCGATAAAGCGGATATCCTCGGCATCGTAAAGCGCGTCGAACATCTCCATCGTGGCCGATCCGATCAGCCCGAACACCGTATCCACGCCATTCGCACGCAAGGCCTCAACCGCCGCACGTCCACCACTTAACTTCGCCATTCCACCGCTCCTCCGTCGACGATCCGCGCAATGCGGCATTATTCGGAACCCGCACGCGAATAACTTGAGCGTCGGCGTCGATCGCGCCGCGCACTCACATGGAAGAGAAACTATATTGCCATTAACATTCTTGTCAACAATCATGTTTATACGCATGAAACACTGACGTCCATGGCCATGCATTCGCCACCGACTTCCGATATCCCACGAATCCAGACAATCCGCGATGGAATCGCGTACGTTCACCACCATCATCGGTCGCAGATCGGCGTGGTTGCGGTGATTGATCGCGGCGCATAGTGCCTCCACAAGGGAGCATCCTTCCTGCCCTCCTGTGGACAGAATTGTTGGCGATAGCGTAATATTCGAGCCACGGACACTCTGGAAAAACGATTAAAGGACATCGCGAACATGGGAGAAACCGGCGTAACCCGGAAGCCATCTCGGAGCAGCGCCACAGGCCGGAAGAACCGTGCCGACGACGTCCTCCAGGACATGCGCAGACGCATTGCCGAGCATGACCTCCCGCCGGGAACCCGGCTCCAGGAACTCGACATAGCCCACCAGTTCAACGTCTCGCGCTCCGTGGTGCGGGAAGTGCTTGGGGCACTTGAACAGCGCGGGCTGGTCAACCGCATCCCCAACCGGGGCGCCGTCGTCGCCCGCCTCGACCCCAAGGAAATCTACGAAATCTTCGACATCCGCGAGGCGCTGGAAGGCCTCTGCGCCCACCGCGCGACCCTCAACGCCCCGCCCGGAACCTGGGATCCGTTCATCGAACGCTTCGGGCCCGCCATGGGACAGGCCATTGCCAATGGCGACATCGAGCCCTACATCGATGGCCTTGAGGAACTGCGCCGCGAAACCGTCAGATGGGCAGACAACACCCACGCCGCCAACTTCCTCGACCTGGTGCTGGACAAGGCCAGGCTTATCAAGCGCCGCGTAACATTATTGCCGGGACGCGCCGCCGTGGGCCGCGAGATGCATCTGCAAATGCTGCATCTCATGCAAGCAGGCGATGCCGAAGGAGCACAGAACAAGAAAAAGGAAATCATCCGCAGCGCACGCGAATGGCTGGAGCGCTACCGCAGCTTCATCATGTGAGCCGACATCCCGGCCGTGCATGCCCCTGCCCCGCAATGCAGAACGATCCGCAACAAACGGCCGCACCCCGAAAGCACCCGCACAGCCAAGGTCGGCCGGGGCGGGTGGCCGTCTGACGCGACTCGCGAAGCCCCGCCCGTAAGGCCGTCCGGCCCGCAGGGTGGCCGCAGGGATGCGGCCACCGGGCGACAGCACAGGGATGTGCTGTTGCCCGGCCAGGCCTTACGGGCGATCAGGGCGTAGCGTGGAGCGTCAGACGGCCACCCGCCCCGGCCGACCGGATCGAAGCCACCCGCAGGGCCTTCTCACCTACTTCTACTCCCCTACCCATTTAGCCGCCCGCTTCTCAACAAACGCGCGGATCCCCTCTTCCCGATCCGTACTCGCCATCAACCGCTGATGCAGCGCCAGCTCATACGCAAGCCCATTGTTCAGATCCAGC
Organism: Aquisalimonadaceae bacterium; assembly: GCA_040877625.1. Taxonomy (GTDB): domain Bacteria; phylum Pseudomonadota; class Gammaproteobacteria; order Nitrococcales; family Aquisalimonadaceae; genus Methylonatrum. Next base: position 96,907 of record JBBDNK010000002.1, on the reverse strand, counting down.
TCACCACCGACCGTCACCGCCCGCTTCACCGCCCGCACTGCTAGCGGAGGCATCGCCGCGATCTGCTCCGCTCGCGCCACCGCGCGGTCGACCAGCTCATCACGCGGAAACAAATCGGCGACGATCCCGCATGCCCGGGCCGCGTCCGCACTGATCCGGTCACCGCTCAACAGCATGTCCATCGCCTTGCCACGGCCGACGATCCGCGGCAGAAACTGCGTGCCGCCCATCCCCGGCATAATCCCGACGCGAATCTCGGGGAGGCCGAATTCCGCCTCCGGCGCCGCATAAACAATATCCGACGCCATCGCCAGCTCCGCACCGCCCCCCAATGCCAGGCCCTGCACCGCCGCAATCACCGGCATTTCCAGACTCTGGCGAATCGTCAGCGACAGCCGGAACAAGGCATGCTGCCGCCGCACACCATCGAAATCCAGACCATTACGCTCCTTCAGATCGGCGCCGGCACAAAACGCCCGCGTCCCACTCGCCGCCAGCACCACGCAACGGATATCCGTACGCACCGCCCAGTCACTGAACAACCGCACAAATTCCCCGGCCATCGCGTTATTGATGGAATTCATCGCCTCCGGCCGGTTCAGCGTCATCACTGCCGTGCCATTACCACGATCCTCAACAAGCACCGTCGGCTGCACTGTTGTTGTATCGGACATCAGGCATCCCCTCCATACACGAGTAAAACAATCATTTCGACGCACAGGAATCGCGCAGCGCCTGGCGGTCCAGCTTGCCCGCATTGTTACGCGGCAAGGCCTCCAGAAAGCGTACATGCCGCGGCTTCTTGTAGCTCGCAATATGCTCCCGGCAATGCGCGATGATATCTGCCTCCGAAGGACGACTTCCCTGCCGAGGCACGACAAACGCCACCACGCTCTCGCCCCACTCCGGATCCGGAACACCGATCACCGCCGCCTCGAAGACCTCCGCATGGCACTCCAGCGCCACCTCCACCTCACGGGAATAGATATTGAATCCACCGCTGATAATCATGTCCTTGTTGCGACCGGCGATGAACAGATAACCATCGTCATCGAACCAGCCGCGGTCTCCGGTATAAAACCAGCCGTCACGGACCACCTCAGCGCGCAAATCAGGACGGTTCCAGTACGCAACATCACCGATCCCCTGAGCGGCGATCGCAATCTCCCCGATCTCCCCACCAGGCAGCTCCCCGCCCTTGTCGTCACGAATGGTGATATCCACGTTCACGGTTGGCCGCCCACAGGACGCCAATCGTCGGACCAGCTTCGGGTCGCCCTCCAGTACATGCTCGCGCGGGTACAGCACGGTCAGCGGCTGAGGGCACTCCGACATACCAAGGTGCTGGCGAAAGATCGGACCGAAACGCCGGATGCCGCGGCGCAGATCGCCCTCCGGCGTCGGCGCGGTACCGTAATTGATACGGCGGAGGCTGGACAGATCGTAACGGCGCTCACTGCTGTCCAGGTGGTCCAGCAGGCGCGTCAGCATCATCGGCACAAGAAAGAGGTGCGTAACCCGCTCGCGCTCAATCAGCTCCAGCATCGTCGCCGGATCGAACCGCGGCGCCACGATGTTGCGCGCGCCACGCAGATAATAGGGGATCAGATAATTACCCGCGGCATGGGACAGCGGGCCGACATGGATGATCGAATCCTCGACGTCCAGACGATACTCCAGGGCGGCAAAGAAGTTATTGATTCTTTGACTGTAACGCGCGTACGTGTAAACGATGCCTTTCGGCTTGCCCGTGGTGCCGGAGGTATAGGCGATACGACTGACCGCGCCATCATCGATCTCGACACATGGCGTGGTGTCGGCCGACTGTGCCAGCAAGGTATCGTAGCCGACCACGCCGGGGGCTTCCCAGCCCACGCCGATGATGCTGCGCAGTGCCGGCGCCAGCTCCCGCAGGCGCTCCATCATGCCCCGGAATTCGGCACCCACGATCAGCGTTGTGGCGCCGCAATCCCGCAGTATCCCGGCCTGTTCTTCCGGCGTATGGCGCGCATTCAGGGCAACATGAACAAAGGCGGCCTTGCTGGCCGCAAGCACCGTTTCGACACTCTCGACGCTATTATTGAGAAGCACGGCAACGCGGTCGCCCGTCTTGACATGGCCGTCGCGCAAGCCATTGGCCAACTGATTGACGCGACGGTCGAGATGGCCATAGCTGTAGGTCACTTCGCCAAATACCAGCGCGACGTGATGGCGATACTGAGCCGCCGCCCAACCGAGTTCCCGACCCGCGACAATCTTCATGGGCAGCCCTTTCAGAACACCGGGAGATGCAATTCGGACACGCCTATTGAACGGCCTTGCCCGCGATCCCCTGCTGTTGCCTTCGCCGATAGAACTCCCAGCCCGCGGCCAGCGCAACGGAGACCAGCCCCAGCGTGGTCAAGGTGACATCCGGCGTCAGCAGAAGAATGGCCCCGCCGAACCAGATCACCCTCGGCAAGGGATTGCCGGTTTTCAACTGAAGTGCGGCGGCAAGGCTGACGATGGCGACAATCGCGATAGTGGTTTCAACTACGATACCGCCGATGCTGCCGTTCATCAGTATTTCCGGCCGGTAGACAAACAGATAAGGCACGATGAATCCTGCTGAACCGAGCTTCAGCGCCGTCATCGCCACCGGCCACACCGGCGCCTTCGCAACCGCCGCGGCAGCAAAACTGGCCAGCGATACCGGCGGTGTGATCGCCGACATCGCCGCGAAGTAGAGCACGAACAGATGCGCAGCCATCGGTTCCACGCCGAGGCGTGTCAACGCCGGCGCCACCACCGCCCCGGTAATGGCATAGGCGGCAACCGTCGGTAAACCCATGCCGAGCACGATGGTGACCAGCATCGCGAGCACCAGCGTAAGAAAAAGGCTGCCGCCGGTCAGCGCGATGATGATCGTAGCCAACTTGAGGCCCATGCCGGTGAGGTTGAGCACGCCCATGATAATGCCCGCCGTCGCGCAGGTTGCCGCAATCGGCAGAATGCTGCTGGCGGCATCGACGGTAGCCGTGGCGGCGATGCGGGGCCCCACCCTGGTCGCACGGCGGCACCAGCTGACAAGGATGGTGGCGGCTATGGCGTACAGGCCTGCGCGGATAATCGACACGTTCAGCACAAGCAGGGACAGAATCAGCACCAACGGCGGGATAAGAAAATAAAGTCCCGTCATCATGGCCTTGCGGTCAACATTCAGATCCTTGGCCAGGATGCCGCCGATACCGCGGTTCACCGCCTCGTAGTGAGACATCATGAATACGGAAAGAAAATACAGCAGCGCGGGGATGGCGGCCGCGATAATGACGCTGGTGTATGAAATGCCGGTCATGTCGACCATCAGGAACGCCGCCGCGCCCATCACCGGCGGCAGAATCTGCCCGCCGCTGGAGGCGGTCGCTTCCACAGCGGCGGACATGGTCGGCGTGTAGCCGGCACGCTTCATGAGCGGAATGGTCATTGACCCGGTCGCCACGACATTGCCGGCGGAGGTGCCGTTGATCATGCCGAAGAAGCCGCTGGCGACAATGGCCACCTTGGCCGGGCCGCCTCTGGAGCGGCCGGACAGGGCCATCGCCACCTTGATCAGATACTCGCCCGCGCCGGACGCCATCATCAGGCAACCGAACAGAACGAAGAGATAGATATAAGTCGCCGAAGAGCCGAGCGGAATATTGAACAGGCCGTTGGTGCCGTACAGGTAACTGATCAGCCTGTCGAAACCGTACCCTCGATGGCCGAATGCATTCGGCAGGTGATTGCCGTACATCGCATAAAGCAGCGCAATGATGGCAAGGATGAAGATGGCATTGCCAGTGGTGCGGCGCGTCACCTCGAGGATAGCGAACAGCATGATGGAACCGACGATGACGTCCATCTGCGTCGGCATCACCCCGGCGCGCATTTCAATACCCTGCATGTTCAGGGTCATGTAGATGGCGCCGATCAGGGCGCCGATGCCCAGCAAAGGGGCAGAGTAACGGATCCACCTGCTGTCGACCGTCAAGCCGACCAATGCGCCGAACACGACCAGTCCGGTGATATGCCAGGTTCTGAAAATCAGCGGGTGCAGCGGCTGGATGGCGAGCGCGTAGAAATGAAATACGGCGATCGCAATGGCCACCACAACCATGGTGGCCCGCAACCAGTCACCTCCGGTACGCAGGCTGATGTTTGGAAAAGACATGGGAACCTCGACTCACACCCTGATGCAGATGTTCGGAAGAATGCCCCGAGCCTTTAACTCAGACCCGGGGCGGTCGGCCGGCTTTACGGTATGAGCCTGTCGGGGAGGTCGATACCCTGTTCCCGGTAGTATTTGACGGCACCTGGATGCAGCGGAATGGCGATCTTACTGATGTTCTCGAGCGTCACATGACGCGAGGCCCGGTGCGCCTCCATCAGCGTGTCATGATTCTCAAAGGCCGCCTTGACGATGTTGTAGGCCGCCTCGTCCGACATGTCGGCGCTACCGATGAGGAAGTTCCAGACCGTCAGCGTCGGCTGATCCTCTTTCACTGACTCATAGGTTCCGGCCGGCACGACATCAACGCCGAAGTACGGATACTCCTTGATGAAGGATTCGCTGAGATCGGTCGGCAGCGTGATCAGATGGATCTTGTGCGTGGATTCCGTTTCCGCAATCGCCGGATGCGGCAGGCCGGCCGTGGTAAAGGCGGCCTCGATCTGGCCATCACGCAACTGATTCACTATATCCGAGAAGCCGGCATTGACCATGCGCGAGGGATCGACTCCGGTATGCTCGTAGACCTTGCGGCCGTAGGTATCGGGGGTACCGCCCTTCGGGCCCATGGCAACCGACCGACCGGCCAGATCCGCGTACTCCTCGATGCCCGAGCCTTCCAGCGACCACCAGGTAAAATAGCTGGGGAACATGGGCAGCAGCGCGCGGATCTTCTCGTGCTTTGTGCCGTCCGCCCATTCCAGACCGTGCAGGCCTTCATAGGCCGGCGCGGCGGTAACCAGCCCGAGCTCCAGTTGGCCGGCATTGACCAGCTGGATGTTATGCAGCGGGCCACCGGTCACTTCCACGTTGGTATTCATGCCGGCCTTGCTCAGCGCGTTGGCCAGCCCCGAGGCCCAGACATAGTAAGTGCCGCCAACCGAAGCCGCTCCAATGGTGACGTTTTCCGACGCCTGCGCGGATGTATACAGCGTCGTTGCGAGGACCGCGGAAAGCGCGGTTGTCATCAGCCTTTTCATGCTCTTCTCCTCCAGTAACGTTGCCGATGTTGGCAGCGTGGGTAAGCCCTAAAAGCGGGCATTGCTATCCTCGACATTGATGATGCGTCGAATACAACTATTGTGTCAACAATATCGTGTCCTACAATGTCGGCTAATCTGAGTAACAGACATTTCAACAAAGCCAGATCAGGCTTTGGATGCCTTCGCTTGCTGTTTTTCGGCAGCCAGGAATTCCGCCACAAATGCTGTCGTAACGCCGCCGTTGCGAAACTCCCGGTCGGCCAGAATGCGGCGCAAAAAATCCGCATTGTTCGCCAATCCGCCCACCACCAGCGCTTCGAGGGCCCTCGACAGCCCCTCGACGGCCTGTTCACGATCTGCACCGCGGGCAATCAGCTTGGCGACCAAGGGGTCATAGAACGGGGTTACGCGATCACCTGCCTTTACGCCCGTATCCACGCGCAGATCATCGCCCTGCTCCGGCCATTCAAGCGCGTCGATCATGCCGGGCGCGGGCAGAAAGTTTTTCTCGGGCCGTTCCGCATAAAGGCGGCATTCCACGGCATGTCCATTGAGGGGAATGGATGCCTGATCGACGGCCTCCAGCGCGCCGATTGCCTGCCTGATCTGCCAGGCCACCAGATCCACGCCGGTGATCATTTCGGTGGCCGGATGCTCGACCTGGATCCGCGTATTCATCTCCAGGAAATAGGCCTGTTGCCGCCGGGCGTCGTAAATGAACTCCACCGTGCCGGCACCGCTGTAGCGTTGATGCCGCACCAGCGCGAGTGCGGCGCGGTACAGCCCCTCGCGCACCCTGTCCGGGAGATCCGGGGCCGGCGCTTCCTCGATGATCTTCTGAAAACGGCGCTGAACCGAACAGTCACGGTCATGGAGATGCACGCCATTACCGTCACCGAAACCGAAAATCTGCACCTCGATATGGCGGGCAGCATCCACATAACGTTCCAGGTAAATGCTTGAATCGCCGAACGCCTTGCCGGCCATGGATTGCGTCGCCTGCACAACCGCTTCCAACTGATCCGCGCCGTCAACCCGTCGCATGCCGATACCGCCGCCGCCGGCGGCCGCCTTCACCAGCAGCGGGTAACCAACAGCCTCCGCGGCGGACTGCAATCCCTCCGTATCGCCGGCCCGGAACCGCCGACTGCCCGGCACAACCGGCACATCGGCGGCTTCCGCGATCTCCCGGGCACGCTCCTTGTCGCCCATGGCATCGATCGATTCAGGCGACGGCCCGATCCAGCACAGGCCCTGCTCCGCGACCTCGCGCGCAAAACCACTGTTCTCGGACAGAAAGCCGTAACCGGGATGAATCGCGGTCGCCCCGCAATGCCGCGCCGCCGCGATAATGGCGTCGCCCCTGAGGTAGCTTTCGCCGGCCGGAGACGGGCCGATGTGAACGGCCTCATCGGCCATCTGCACGTGCAGCGCGTTCTCGTCGGCATCGGAGTAGACCGCGACCGTCGGCAGGCCCATGCCGCGACAGGTGCGGATAATCCGGCAGGCGATTTCTCCTCGATTGGCGATCAATACCTTGTGTTTATTCGCGGCCATGAGCCAGCCTCCAAAACCATGATTCCGATTACGCAATGACCGCGTTGACGGCAGTCAGAGCAAGAATTCCCAAAGAAGCGAACAACAGCACAACCAGCGTGTTACGGCTGAAAATGATGCTGCGGCGATCGATCTGGAACATTCCGGTCGCAACGATCACGATCAGCCCGGCGGGGGCGATCATGGCGCTGCAGGCCCAACCCAGCAGTACCGCCCCGCACAGGATCAGATCCGTCAGCGCGGTGTCGGCGGCGCTGAAAACCGCCAACAGAATCGACGCCGAAACGATCGGGTGGCCGCCGATCATCGCCGCGAGCAACATGCCCGCAACGATCATCGCGATCAGAAACAGCGCCGCGATCTCCGGCCCGAACAGCCCCTGAACCAATTGCTGCACGGTCGGGCTGTCACGCATCACGGTGCCCAGCGCAAACGCCAGGGCGACTATGGAAATCTCCGCGCCCAGCACATCCAGGCTCTGGCGGGTCTTTTTCAGCGCCACGCGTTGATTGGCGCGGGGCTGAACAAGCAGAAACGCCGCCGCAAGCGGCAACAGGGTCAGGCTCGCCGCCTCCACCGTGGACAACGACGTGACCGAACGCACCACCACGACCACCACCGCCGTCAGCGCCACCCAGGGTATGATTGCGCGCAGCGCGATCACTGCCCGTACCACCAGCCGCCCCTTGTTGCACACACCGAGAAAAACCAGCGCCGTCACCGTCCCCAGCACCGCCATCGACAGCCCGACCAGGATCGGCTTCCACAGCGGAACATGCGGCATGAACTCCGACACCACGGCCATCGCCACGAACACGGGCGACCACAACACCGACAGCGAAATACCGAAGATGGTGGCCAGCGCCGCCGCCCGCCGGCGCGCCTCCTCCGCATCGGGTGGTACCACCGGCGACAGAATCGCCAGTGCTCCCACGGTCAGCGCGCTACCGAGCACGTGCGAGCCGACCAGCAACATGCCGGTCTGCTGATTGGCATCGACGGCTTCCACCGTTTGCCGATACGCGAGTAGCCGCCGGTCGCCGGCCAGGACGTTACGCAGCAGGAATACCGCCGGCAGGAACGCCGCAAACACCATGGCATCGGACAAACCCTGAACGGCCAGACTCCCGGCGCCATCGAGCACGACCAGGATGGTGATGCCGAGCAGCAGTACGCCGGCCAACAGCCTGTTGCCATAACCGGCAACCACAATCGCCAGCGCCAGATACACCGCAAACAGCACGCTGGCACCGCCGGCCAGCAACGGCACACCGAACAGCAGGCGAATGACTTCCATGGGCCAGAGCACCAACAGCATCCAGCCCATCGCCCGCATCAGGGACGGGCGTGGAAGCCGGCGCAGTGCAGCTGACGCGGGTTTGAATGACATGGCTCTCCACACGCTGGCGCCGAGCGATCGAGGCCCCGGTCAGGCCCCCGGCATGATCTCTTCGGCAACGGCGCCGCTCCCCGGCGTTATACCTACGGCTGAACCCCGCAACGGGCCCTGGGACCGAGTTCGGTGCGCAGACGCTGTTCAGCCAGGGCAACAAACTCGCAGAGCACCGGGCGGGTTTCCCTGGGGTCGATGATCTCCTCGACCGCAAACGCCTCCGCGGTACGGAACGGCGAGGCAAACGGTTTCAGTTCCGCCTCCATTTCCCGCTCCTTCGCGGCGGGGTCCGGTGCGGCCAGGATCTCGCGCCGGAACGCGGCGGCCACCCCGCCTTCCACCGGCAGGGAACCCCATTCCGCACTCGGCCAGCCGAGCTTGAGATCGACATCGTTCTTGTTGCAGGTCGCCATGCCGGCCATGCCGTAACACTTGCGGATGACCAGGGTCAGCGTCGGGATCTTGAGGTTGCCGGCCGCATACACCGCGCGCATGCCCTCCCGCAGCGTTCCCTCCAGCTCGGCCTTTTCGCCAACCATGAAGCCCGGCACATCGACGAAGAAGATCAGGGGGATATGGAAGGTGTCGCACAGTTCCATGAAATGGATCTGCTTGCGGGCAGCCTTGGCGTCCATGGCTCCGCCGTACACCATCGGATTGTTGGCGATGATGCCCACGGGCCGACCACCCAGACGCGCCAGCGTGGTGATCACCGCCTTGCCGAAGGTGGGCTGGATTTCAAACATCGACTCGTTATCCACCACCATGCGCAGCAGCCGCTGCATGTTGTAGGCCTGCGTCCGCTTTTCGGGAACGATGGAAGCAAGGCCTTGTTCGCAACGGTCGACCGGATCATCGCTGGAGATCACCGGCGGAAGTTCCCAGACATTCGCGGGCATGAAGCTCAGAAACCGGCGGATCTGCACAAAGACCTCGGCCTCGGTATCCGCGGCGTTGTGAATGGTGCCCGCCTCATCCACGGCAACCCTGGCACCGCCAAGCTTGTCCTTATCGATGGTCTGGCCGAGCGAGCGTTTCACCACCGGCGGCCCGGCGGCGAAGATCTGGCTGGTATTGCGCACCATCACCGAGAAGTGGGAGAGGATCGCCCGGCCCGCAGGCCCGCCCGCGGCCGTGCCCAGCACCGCCGACACCACGGGTACATTGCCGAGCAGCTGCACCGAGCGCTCGAAGCCGTGCACACCCGGAAACACGCTATGACCGCGCCGCTTGATGGAGGTAACGCTGCCGCCCGCGCCGTCGATCAGATTGACCAGCGGAATACGGTAGTGAAACGCCAGGTCCTCGACAAAGCCGCCCTGGCCGCCCTTTCTACGCTGACTGCCGAAGGTGGTGCCGCCGCGGACCGTGAAATCCTCGCCGCCGAGTGCCACCGGGCGACCCTCGATGCGCGCCAGCCCGGCAACGTAAGGTGCGGGGGTGACCGAGACCAGACGGTTGTTCTCGTCATACTTGCCGGTGCCGGCGAGCGTGCCGACCTCGCGAAAACTGTCGCTGTCGGTGAGCATCGCAATACGCTCGCGGACTGTCAGACGCCCCGCCTTGTGCTGCTTTTCGATGGCCTCCGGCCCGCCCATGGCCTGGGCCTGCTCACGCCGGAACGCCAGTTCCGCCAGGCGATCCTCCTCAAGCGGTACCGCGGTGGTACCCGCATCCGCGGGCACATCATCCCCCGGCCTGCTCATGACTCGATCACGCATAGCACATCCCCTTCCTCGACGGATTCGCCGGCCGCCACCGGCAGCTCGGCGATCACACCGGCGCCTGTCGCCTCGACCGGAATCTCCATCTTCATGGACTCCAGGATCATCACCACATCACCGTCCTCAACACGATCGCCCACAGCCATCTCGATTTTCCAGACCGTGCCGGTCACATCCGATAACAGTTCTTCCTTAGCCACGTACGCTCTCCTCATCAGTTATTTCCAGGCCCGGCCAGGGGTCAGAACGTGGTCGGCCAGGATGAAAGTTGGTGCTTGCCGATTCCGCCGGTGGTGCGCATGGTATGCACGTCCAGCATGTTGATCAGGTACTGGCGGGTCTGCTCCGGGGGGATGACCGACTGCACCGCGTACATCTCGGCCAGCCCCCAGACGCTATTGTCGAGCTCCATCTGCTGGCGCAGCTGCTCCTGCTCCTGCTCCGGGACGTCCCGGCCCCAGGTAACAATCTGCACCGAGTACGCCGGATCCATGAAACTCACTTCCGCCGTCGGCCAGGCGATGACCTCATCCGAATTGCGGCCGCCGCCCATGTTCAGATAGGCCTGCCCGTAGCTCTTGCGCATGATCACGGACAACTTCGGCACCGTGCACATCTGCAGCGCGGTCATGAAGTTCATGATCTTGCCGGGCGCCTTCATGCGCTCGCCCTCGACGCCGATAACGAAGCCGGGGGTATCCACCAGCATCACGATCGGGATGTTGAAGGAATCGCACATCACCAGAAAGCGGGTGATCTTCTCGCAACCGGGGACATCCATGGCGCCGGCCTTGCTCATCGGGTTGTTGGCGACAATACCGACCACGCCGCCGTTCAGACGCGCCAGACCAGTCACCGCGGTACGCCCGAAGCGCGGCTTGAGCTCGAAGAAGCTGTCCTTGTCGACCATGGCCTTGATGATCTTGCGCACGTCGTAGACCCGGCGCCGGCTCTCCGGCAGGATCTCGGGGATTCTGGCCGCGCCCTCATCCGAACCGGTTGGTACCGGCGCCCGTGGCGGCGTCTCCTTGTGATGGGAAGGAAGGTAGGAGAGAAACTTGCGGATCAGATCAAGGGCTTCCTCGTCGGTTTCCGCCACATGATCTATGAGCCCGGTAACCTCGCTGTGCAGCTTCCAGCCGCCCAGGTCCTCGGCCTCGACCTTCTGGCCGATCGCCGCCGAGGCCAGGCCGGCACTCGCCACCGCCAGGACCGCGCCCTTGCGCATCACGGTGAAATCCGAGAGGCAGGTGTACCAGGCGGACGAGCCGTAACATTGCCCTAATACGGCCGACGCCCACGGCGTTTCCCGCCGCCGCACATACTGCGTGGGATCATTTCCCAGCAGCGTGCCCATGCCGCGCGAGCCCATGTTGTCGGGCATGCGGGCACCGGAGGATTCGCCGAAGAAGATCAGCGGCAGACCGCGCTCGGTGGCCACCCGCTTCACATGGCCGATCTTCTTCATGTTGGTCAGGCTGCTTGAGGCGCCCTTGACGGTGAAATCATTCGACGCCACCGCGACCGGGCGGCCGTCGACCTTGGCGAAACCCACCAGCTTGCCGTCTCCGGGCGTGCGCTCGCGGTCCGCCTCGACCATCCCGGAGACGCCAAGCAGACCGCTTTCAATAAAGCTGTCCGGGTCGATGAAATGGTCGATCCGCTCCCGCGCGTTTAGAATGCCGGCTGCGCGACGGCGGCTCAGCTTCTCTTCACCGCCCATCGCGTATGCGCGCTCTTCCCGGGCCCGCAACTCGGCCATTCTTTCTTCAAGTGACATGCCTGGCTCTCCGCTACTGAATCGATTTCGCCGTCAGGTTCAACGCTGCGCCGAACCGCGCTCTTCCGGCGCCTGCGTCCGCGCCACGTCATAGATCACCTCGGCCGCCGACAGCGCTTCAATTTCCGCCGCGCTCAGCCCCAGTTCATCGGCAAGCACCGCGGCCGTATCCTCGCCAATCTCCCGGCCGGGCCAACGCACGGCGCCGGGCGTGCGCGACAGCCGGGGCACGACGTCGGCCATTGCCACCGGCCCAAGTACGGGATCTTCCGGCATTGCCAGCATTCCACGCGCGCTGTAATGCGGGTCGGAGAAGATGTCTGCCATGGTGTAGATACGCGATGCCGGCACGGCGGCTTCATTCAGCAGTTCTTCCAGCGCCTCGACCGACAGTGTCTGTGTCCACTCGGCAACCGCGGCGTCCATCTCATCCTCGTGCCGGGAACGTGCCGTCGCCGTGGCAAAGCGCGGATCATCAAGCAGTTCCGGCCTGCCCATCGCCTTGACGAAGCGCTTGAAAACGGCCTGAGAACCGGCCGTGATATGAATGTGCCGATCATCCGCCGTGGGGTACAGCGAATTCGGCGTGTGATTGGGCAGCCGCGAGCCGGACCTGCGGGCGATATAACCGAGCTGCTGAAAGGCGGGAATGTGCGGCTCCATGAAGCTGAAGGCGGATTCATACAACGCCGCGTCGATCACCTGGCCACGCCCGGTACGCTGGCGGTCAATCAGCGCCAGCGAAGCGGCGAACGCGGCGTACAGCCCGGTAATGTAATCGGTGACGGAGACAGCCACCCGCGCCGGCGGTCGGTCAGGATCACCGGTAATCTCGCGCAGGCCGCTAACCGCCTCGCAGACCACGCCGTATCCAGGGCGCTGACTGTATGGGCCATCCTGACCGTAGCCGCTGATGCGCACCAGGATAAGGCCCGGATTGACCGCGCTAAGCTCTTCGTACCCCAGCCCCCAGCGCTCCAGGGTGCCCGGCCGGAAGTTCTCCACGACGATATCGGCCTTCTCGCAGAGCTTGCGGGCAAGCTCCCGCCCCTCCGGCACGCGCAGGTCGATGGACACGATGCGTTTGTTTCTGAGGATGGAGGCGCCGTAAAGCGAGCGACCGCTTTTCCGCTTGCCCATGGAGCGAACGGCATCGCCCTCCTTCTGCTCCACCTTGATCACGTCGGCGCCGAAATCGGCAAGCAGGCGCGCACAGAATGGCCCCGCAACAGTCGACCCCAGCTCCACCACCCGGCAACCGATCAACGGCCCCATGGGATTTCCAGACCGAGGCTCGGCCCCATTCGTCGTAGACACGATCACTCCCCCTCTGCTGCTTCACGCAGCTTATGAAACTGAATCCAGACTACATTTTTAATTACAAAAATGTCAACAATCATATATGCGGAGTTGTACATAAGGAGAGCCGTGGAGCAGGGATTTACTCAACGAACCAACGGGAAGGAAGACGGGGGAGACACTGAACGACGAGGCGGCACCGTCGCACCGTAGGGCGGAAAAGCGCAGCGCCTTCCGCCGTATGAGGACCTCGGCAAAGCCACCGGCGCGAGAACAACATGATCGAACGCTGGCATTCGGCGGAAGGCGCTGCGCTTTTCCGCCCTACCCCTACCCCTACCCCTACCTCAGACTCCGCCGTGGCCGGATCGAAGCCGCAACCAAACCCTCAGCGATGCAGCCAGCAGGCGGAATAGTGTCCGGCACGGGGCTCGAAATCGGGAGGATCGTCCACATCGCACACGCCTTTGATGGCATGCGGACAACGCGGATGGAATCGGCAGCCACTCGGCGGATTAAGCAGGCTGGGTGGTTCGCCGCCGGGCACATCCCGCGGGTGCAGGGCGTTATCCGGATCAGGATCGGCAATGGCGGCCAGCAATGCCTGGGTGTAAGGGTGCTGCGGCTTGTTCAGCAGTTCGTTCACTTCGGCGGTCTCGACGATTCTGCCCGCGTACATCACGAAAATCCGCTCGGCGAAATGCCTTACCGTGGACAGATCATGGGTGATGAACGCCAGCGTCAGCTCGCGCCTGGCCTGGATCTGCCGCAGCAGGCTCAGAATCTCCACCCGCACCGAGGCATCGAGCATGGACACCGGCTCGTCGGCGATGATCATGGTCGGCTCCAGCACCAGCGCCCGGGCAATCACCACCCGCTGCTGCTGCCCCCCGCTCAGCATGTGCGGGAACTTGCGCAGATACTCCTCGGCCGGTGCCAGCCGCACCTCCTCGAGCACCTCGCGCACCCGCCGATCCCGCTCCGCCCGGTCGCGGACGCCGTGGATGATCAACGGCTCACTCAGAATCCGCCGCACATCCATGAACGGCGGCAATGCGCCGTAGGGATCCTGCTGCACGTAACCGACACGGGCTCGGTGCGCCTTCAGCTCCGGCCCTTTCAGCGCGCCCAGCGATAATCCGTCAACCATGACATCGCCCCGGGTCGGCCGATGCAGGCCAAGCAATGTTCTGGCCAGTGAACTCTTGCCGCAGCCACTCTCGCCGACGAAGGCTACTGCTTCGCCCCGCCTGAGCTCGAAGTTCACGCCATCCACCGCGCGCACAAACCCGACGCGCAGAATCCCCCACTGGCGCAGCTCGAACCAGGTGTGCAGATCACGCGCGGACAGCAGTGCTTCGCCGGTCGCCACCGGCGGCGTGGCCGTAACCGATGTACTCATGCGCCGTCCCCCGATGCAAAAAGCCAGCAGCGCACCTGCCGCCGCCCGCTCAGAGCGAACGGCTGCGGGTCTTCGGCGCAGCGCTCGAAACGGCGTGGGCAACGCTCGGCGAATCGGCAACCGGCTGGCGGGTTGAGAAGATTCGGCGGCTCACCCGGAATGTACTCCGGTCGTTCCTGCTGATGCAGCCTCGGCACACTGGCCATCAGCAGCTTCGAGTAGGGATGGGCCGGTGTACGGAAAAAATCACCGGCATCGGCCACCTCGGCAATCTGTCCGGCGTACATCAGCGCCACCCGGTCGGCAATTTCGCTGGAGGTGGCAACGTCATGCGTGATGAGCACGAAGCTGGTGCCCAACTCGCGTTTGATTTGCTTGAGCACGTTCATGATGCTTGCCTGGGTAAGCACGTCCAGGGCCGAGGTCGGCTCGTCCATGATGACCAGATCCGGTTCGGTGACCAGGGCCATGGCCAGCACCACGCGTTGACGCATGCCGCCGGAGAGCTCGAACGGAAAGCGCTGCAGAAAATCCGCCGAGATGCCCACCAGGGCGAATACCTCCGCCGCTCGCTGCATGGCGCGTTGCCGTGACCAGCCACGGTGCACGCGCAGCGGCTCCGCCACCTGCTCGCCCACCCGTACCACCGGGTTGAGCGCGTTCATCGCCGCCTGCATCACCAGTGAGATACGCGTCCAGCGCACCTCGCGCCGGAAGCGCTCCTCGTTGTATGCCATGGTGTCGATGCCGTCCAGCAGCACGCCGCCGGAAAAGTGCCCGACGTTGCGCGGCAGAACCCGCAGCAGCGCCTTCGCAAGCGAGCTCTTGCCGCAGCCGCTCTCGCCGAGAATCACCAGCGCCTCGTTGCGGCGGACGTCGAAGCTGACACCGTCCACCGCCCGCACCATGCCCCGGTCGGTGCGGTACTGCACGCGCAGATCCTGTACCTGTAGCAAGGGTTGTCCGGTCATCGGCTACAAGGTCCTCAGCCGCGGATTGAACACCCGGTCCAGCGCGAAGCCGAGCATGGCAAAGCCGAGCCCGGTCACCATGAGCAGCACCGCCGGCGACAGCACCCAGTAGTAGAAACCGTGGTAGAGGGCACTCTGCGCCTGGGCATCATTCATCACCTTGCCCCAGGTCGGCAGTACCGGGTCGCCCAGCCCCAGCAGCGCCAGCGAGGCCTCCAGGAAGACGAAGGTGGGAATCAGGGTGACAAAGGTGGGTATCAGCACCGGCAGTATGCGCGGGATCATGTAGCGCAGGATGATCCGCGCATTGCCGGCTCCATAGGCTCTGGCGGCTTCGATATAAGGTGCGTGGCGGATGGGCAGCAACATGGCACGGTACATCTTGATGCCGGCGCTGAAGATGCCCAGCACGATCACCACGCCAAGCATGACCCAGATACTGGTGGAATAGAGCGCACCGACCATCACCAGAATGGGCAGCATCGGCAGGATGATGTTGATCTCGGTCAGACGCTGGATCACCGCGTCCACCCAGCCACCGAACCACACGCCGGCGGCGGCGATCACCAGGGTGGTGATGGTCGTGCCCACCGCCGCCAGCAGGCCGAACGCCAGCGCCACCGGCGTGCCCCACAGCAGCGCCACCATGAGGTCACGGCGCTGGTGGTCGGTGCCGGCAATGCCGTGGGCGCGGCCGTAGACCACCAGGTCCGCCTCCAGCCCGGCGCCCTCCTCGAAGACGATCGCATCCAGGCGCAGCTGGTACCGCCCCTGCTGCACCCGGGGCGGCCCCGTGGCGCGATCGGCGGCGGCCAGCAGACCGACGTGCGGCACCTCGCCGAGACGACGCTCCAGCGTCCAGTCCTGCGATATGGAGATACGTTCGTTGCCGGAAATCCGCCGTCCGCCCAGGGGGATCTCGCGCCCATCGGGCGTTTCCCAGACCAGTCTTACAAAGGGCTGACGCTCTGCGAAGTCCGATGACAGAAACAGGTTGATCTCGCTGGGGAAGGCCGTGTGCCGGTAATCGAAGCCCAGCACCATGCTGATCTGACTGCCGCCTTCGAAGGGTTGCTCCTCTATCTCCGCCTCGCGGCTGGAGACGATCCGGGTTTGCGGCAGATCGCCACCGGTGATGCGGTCGACCCAGACCGGACGCGCATTGACCGGATGCATTCGCCATTGATCGCCGCCCCGCCATAACTCGAGCGCCTGACCGTAGGGGATGGCGATGACCGTATAGATGGACAGCGCGACCAGTGCCGCGATCAGTGCCAGCCCGACGACGGCGGAGGGATAGCGACGGAGTTGCCTGAAGCCCTCGCGCCAGGGGCTCATGAGCGGCCTCCCTCGATGCGCACGCGCGGATCCAGCACGGCGTACAGAATATCGAGCAGGAACACGGTGATTGCCAGCAGATAGGCGAAGATCACCACCGAGCCGATGATCACGGGCGTGTCCCGGTGGCCGATGGCCTGGAACAGCAGCGTCCCCAGACCGGGCCAGTTGAAGACCTGCTCCAGAATGATGGCACCACTCCACAGACCGATCAGCATCAACGCGAAGCTGGTGATGATCGGCGACAGCGTCGGCCGCAGGATGTAACGCCGCTCGATCTGCCCCGGAGGCAGCCCTTTGGCCCGCGCCATCTCCACGTAATCCTCGCTGGAATGGATGAGGAAAAAGGTCCGCCAGGAATAGATGGAGATGAAGATGGATGAAAAGAACATCGCCGTTACCGGCAGGATCATGTGCCTCAGCACACTCGCCGCGTAGGCCAGGGTGCCCTCCGGCGGCGGCACCCGCACCATACCGCCGGCGGGCAGCAGCGGCGCCAGAAAGGCAAAGATGAGGATCAGGAAAATGCCGTAGAACCAGGCCGGCGCGGCGGAGCTGGGCGCCAGCGCGATGACCGCCCTGTCCAGCCAACTGCCATAACGGCGTGAAAGCGCCAGCGCCATGAACACCGAGACGAAGAACACCAGCAGATTGGCGGTGCCGAACAGCAGCAGCGTGGCCGGCAGACGCTCGACGATGATCCGGTACACTTCCCGCGCGCCGGCATCGCTGTGCATATGCTCGGCCCGGCCGAGATCCAGGCGGATGGCCTGATAGAGATAATCGAAACTGCGCAGGATGAAGGGCTGATCCAGCCGCAGCCTCTCGACATCCAGTTGTACCCGCCTTTCGATAAGTTCATTGCGCTCGGCGGCGGGAAGATCGAAGAACGCCGGATCGGCCCGCACCTGTTCCGCCACGGTGCTGCGGATCTGCACCATGCGCAACTCATCCACCTGCCCCCCCATGTTGGCAATGATGATGGTCAGGTACACCCCGACCAGCACGGTGAGGAACAGGGCGAACAACCGCTTTACGGTAAACACGGCGAGGCGGCTGGCATCACGCAGCATGCCCGGCCTCGACATCGCGCTGCCGCTGCGTGGATTCATCGCGCGCTCCCGGCGGCCGCCCTGCGGCGCGGTATGGTGGCGAAGGCGTGCGAGGCGAACGCGGGCAATGCCACCCGCTTCGAGGTCACTGCCAGTTCGAGGCTGTTGGCACCCGTGCCCAGTTCAGCCAGTTGCTCCTCGCGCAGGTGAATGCGCCAGCGCCCGTCGCTCCCATTTGCAGCCGCGCCCTTGAGCGCCAGTTCGCCGGAACTGTCGAACAGCAGGTACTGCACGGTATCGATCGCCTCGATCGGGTAGGCCTCGCCCTCGAAGGTGACGCGCAGGTTGAAGGTCGCGGGCTCGCCGGCCTCCACCACCATGGGGCCGTCGAGATCCAGCTCGGGAATCTCCGGGCGCGTAAAGCGCAGCCATTTGTCGGCAGGATCGGGGAAATCCTCGTAACGGCGCAGGACGACGGTGCGCTCCACGGGATGCACCGAATGCAGGTAAAAGGGGCCGTCTCCAACCCAGAAATGGCCGCGCCGTGCCCGCCAGTCATCGAGCCGGCGGTAGCGCTCCGCGACCTCCCCCTCCCGCATGAACCCGCCGAGCACCTTCTCGTAGGGAACGTAAGCCTG
The DNA here is from genome assembly GCA_040877625.1 of Aquisalimonadaceae bacterium. GTDB lineage: Bacteria > Pseudomonadota > Gammaproteobacteria > Nitrococcales > Aquisalimonadaceae > Methylonatrum. The sequence continues at coordinate 78,524 of JBBDNK010000002.1, read as the reverse complement.
CTCCGCGGCTGTTTGCAGGTGCCGCTCCAGAATACGCAGGCTCGGCCCCGCCACCAGGCTCATCCAGTCCACCTGCAGACGGTCCGCCCGGTTCGACGAGAATGCCAGATCGCCGACGGATTCAGCCCGTATCCCCAGGGCCAGGGTGTGCCAGGGGGAGACAGTCGGTGTTCGCGCGGCAACAATGGCTTCCGCATCGGGATAAATCTGGTCACTGTAGATCTCGATCACCAGCGGCGCGCGGGAGACGATCCGCCAACCGCGGAAGTGGCGCTGAAAAACCTCGAACCCGGGCGCGTGGCTGGGATCGAACAGCCGGCTGCCTTCGCTGGCGCGCTCGAAGGTGAGGATCCACGGCAACACCACGTCCGCCAGCGACACCCTGGAGCCGTCATGCCAGTACCGATCCAGATAACCGTCCTGATAGCGTACCAGCGTGCGCGTCCGTGCGGTGATGCCGTCCGGGTGCTTTTCCGCCACGGTGACGAAGCGGCGGTCATCGGCATCCCAGTCGATCCAGGTATCCCCGGGCACCTGAATCTCCGCCGCGGTCTCCACCGTCAGCCAGTCGTGCGTGCGACCCACCGGCACGTCATCCTGCACCGTCACTTCGGCAGACGCGATTCGCTGCGGCCAGAACAGACCGGTAAAGGGGTCGGGAACCAGTTCGGTGTCATCCAGCGCCCGCATGATCAGCGTGTCGAACACCCAGTTGCTGCCCGCCACCGGGTTCCACGGCTCGGTCAACAGGCCGGGCACCGCGAATACCAGGTTGCCGCCCAGCCGATCGCGGAAGCGGATGGTGTACGGCCATAGCCTTGATCCGGCCACGCCGCCAGCGAGATCCACGGCGAGCTCGACGTTGCGGGCACGCGGCGCGACATTGAGCTGGTCCACCACCCAGACGCGCACGGAGTCTTCCATGGCCAGTTCCAGGGCCCGCGCCATCAACTGCTGGCGCTCGTCCCAGGTCGCGTAATCACGGCGCTGCAGCCGCTCGGCAACGGCATCGAGTTCCGGCGCCGGCCGGTACGCCTGCCATAGCGGTTCCGGCCGCCCCCTCGGCGTGTAGTAGAAACTGAAATTCTCGGCCAGGTCGCGGTTGATGGTGGTGGAAATCCAGCCGCCGGTGTAGATGTGCCAGCGGCCGGCGGCAGGGTCGCCGGCAATCCAGATCCGCGACGCCTCCTCGGCAGTGCGGTACAGACGCTCAACGGCAAAACCCAGATCCTCCATCAGGTTGGCTACATAGTCACCGACCCGCTTGCGGGCATCCTCACTGCGAATCAGAACGCTCACGCGGACCCGCCGGCCCTCGTACATCCAGTCGCCGCCTTCCCTGACCGCTCCGAGTTTTTCCATCTGCCGGTGGATAACGCGCTCGGCGCCTTGCGGATCGTGCCGGTAGCGCAGCTCCAGTGCCCGCGCCACATCGGCAAGACGCGCATAGTCGGGAAAGGCGGTATTGATCGGCAGGAACCGTGGCACGGCCAGGCCGCCGTAAAGCTCCTCGGCCACGTAACGGCGGTCAATGAGGCGGTTCAGCGCCTCGCGGATTTCCGGCACATGAAACGGATTGAGCTCACCATTGGAAAAATGCGGCCCCGCCGGATTGATGGTCAGTTCCATGGAAAAGCCGTAGGAGAGATCGTGCGCCGCCTGCCCGGAATCGCGAAGCCGGCGAAAGACAGTCGGATTGGTAACACCCTGGGCGAACACATGATGGGAGCCGGACTCGATCATACCGGTGACCTTGCCGGCGTCGGATTCCTGGGTGAACACGATCTGGTCGACCAGCGCGCCACGCCGGTCGGCAATGGCCTCACTGCCGCCGTCACCCGCCGATCGCGTGGGGAACCGTTCCGTCCCGGGCTCCTCGAACGGCAGCAGCAATATGACTGCAACCACGGCGAACAGGGCCGAGATGACCAGAAATGCGAATTTTCTCATCAGCCCTGCGTGTTCCTCTCCGGGTCAGCTCGGTCCTGCGGCACAGCACTACCCTACTTCCGGGCAGAACATTTCGCCACCCACGTCGACTGCACAGGCGCCCTGAATCAGGTTCCCTATACTGTCGGTGCAAGGCAGGCATAAAGTATAGGGCGGGTAGACCATCAGGAGGTAATAGATGAGCAATGCCGGCACCCGGCTCAAGGTAACGGACGATCGAATTGAACTGCTGCGCGGCATGGCCGTGTTCGGAGCCCTGGACGATGACACGCTCAGATTCATACTCGGCCGCGCGCAGGTGGTGACCGTGCCGGAGGGCGAATACTTCATCCGGCAGGATGAAGTCGGCGACGCTGCGTTCGCCCTGGAATACGGTCAGGTCATTTTCATCAAAACGTACCAGGGCCATGACTACCGGATGCGAATCCTGAAAACCGGGGATTGCTTCGCCGAAATGGCCCTGCTCGGACTCTACCCTCGTAGCGGCTCGGTGCGGGCAATGAAGGACTCCCAGGCAATCAGGATCAACTACGAAATCCTCGCCGATCTCTATGAGCGCGACCCTCGCCAGCACACCACTATCCTGATGAACATGGCCCGCGATCTCAGCCGCCGGTTAAGAGATGCCGATGACCGTCTGGTGCGGTATCTCGCCGCGCAACGGCGACAGCAAAAGCAATGATTCCGCTTTTCCCCAGCCGGGGAAAAGCGCTCCCGCCGAGGCTGTTCGGTAGCACTTCACGCGCGGCTTAGTGTACTGCGCCATCTCGAAAAACACGGCCGTGGGACAGCACACTAGACTTCCACGGTAAGACCATGGACGCACGTCGCGACCTTTGGAGCCGACGTTTGAAACAGGAAGGGATTCCGTCTATGAACCCGGACATGCCGATCTCCGCCAGCATGCGCGGAGACTCCCCCTACAGCATCACGCGCCAGATCGCCAAAGCCCTGACCGCGCACGCCGGCAGCGGTGAACAGCGGGGGCCACGTCGGGTACTGCTCTTTACGTCCAGCCTGGGCTTCGGTCATCTGCGCGCAGCACAGGCCATTGAACTGGCGCTAAAGGATCGAATGCCGCTGATCGAGGTACGCACACTCGATCTCTGGTCGCTAATGGACGAAAAGGTGGCCCTGGCGATCCGCACCGCCTATCTGCGCCTGGTTCAGGAACAGCCGGATCTTTACGACCGCGTCTACCGGCTGGACCAGCGGACCTGGCGCGCGATTCTGCAGGACAGCAAACGCCTGCCCCCGGAGATCGCGGAAATCATGGCACTGATTCCGGTCACGCTGCCCAACGGCAAATCCGCTCGAGCCGGCAACCTTCACGCAATGGACCGGATTCTGCTTGTGCTGCTGACCACCGTGCTGTCTGCCCACCCGAACAACAGCCTTGCCAATAGCCGGCTGCTGCGGCTGGCGCTTGTACAATCCGCGTGGGCGAGGTTGTCGAGGCGGTTCATCAATGTCATTCAGGGGTTCGACCCGGATGTGGTGATCGCGACCCAGATGAATCCGGCAGCACTGCTGTCGGCGGCGAGAACGCGCGGCTGCCTGGATATCCCCACCATCGGCGTCGTTACCGACTATGGCGTCCATGATTTCTGGATGCAGTCGGGTATCGACCTCTACTGCCTGGCCCATCAGTCCATGGCCGAACCCGACACGGCAAGGATTACGGCGGACAAGGTCGTCAGCACCGGCATTCCGCTGATGCCGGGGTTCAGGCAGCCGCCGGACGTACACGAGGCACGGCGGGCGCTCGGCCTGGCTACCGACAGACCCACAGTTCTGGTGGCGGGCGGCGGGCTGGGGCTGGGGGTAGACGCGGTAGCCGAACGCCTGCTGACACGGTCCGGCGACAGCCAGCTACTGATCAACTCGGGGCGCAACCCCACTGCCCGTCGGGCGCTGGCATTACTTGCCCGTCGCTACCCCGACCGCCTCCGAGTATGGAACTGGACCGAACACATGGAGCAGCTCATCTGCGCCGCCGACGTTGTTATCGGCAAACCGGGCGGCCTCACGGTTGCGGAAACGCTGGCCTGCGGTCGCCCGTTGCTGGCCACCCACGCGCTGCAGGGCCAGGAGGGGTTCAACATCCGCTTTCTGGAAAGCCACGGTGCCGGTCGGATGGTGCCGGAAGACCAACTGGTCGGCGCCCTCGACGCGCTGTTCCGGGACCCACTCGCCCTCATGCGAATGAAGGCGCGCGCCTGGTCGCTGGGCCGCCGCGACGGTGCCGCGCGCATCGCCGCCCTGGTGGAACGGTCCACCTCCTGGTATCCGCACCTGTTGGCGGCAGGCGCATAATGGAGCGTTACCTGCGCCCGCTGGCGCGGTACGCCCTTGAGGCGGTAGATCGCCACTACCAGCGGCACCACGCCCTGCAGCCGGTCGGGCCGGTGCTGTTCGTCAGCCGCGGAATCTACCGCGGTTCCGCCATCCGATTCGAAGACGGCACACGGCTTGGGCCGAATGACACTATCGGTGTGCTTCATTTCAACAACGCCCGCATCAGTTGCCTGCAGGCAAGCAGCGCGACCGCTGCCGCTCGCGCCTTTACGCGCCTGATGCGCAGCTCACTTCGCCATCTGGCGGAGCGATCCCGCCATGATCCGGCATTCTCCGATCTTGCCGTCTATCACGGCATCACCTGGCTGCCGCCGCACGGAAGTAGCGCAGGCTTTCTCACCTCGCCGCTGCCACAGACCCTGGAAACGCGCCTGCGCAGCCGGTACTTCCGGCTACTGTTGTGGACGTTTGCACCCGTCCCGCGGAGCCGGATGGCCGCCACCACCCCTAACAACTATTTTCTTACCCGCACGGCCCTGCTGAGCCGAAACCCGGCGCCGTCCCAGCCCGCCGGCAACCCGCCCGGTTCCGTCGTCTCGTCCGGCTGAGCGACGGCCTTGCGCCCGGTGAACTGGTCATTACTCAAACCGCGAACCTGTCATCGTTTCAGCGCCCCGGCATCGAACCGGACAATGCGCCATCAATCGCCCGTTGAAGCTCCTCGGGGCTGCGCGGCTGGTTGATCGTGCCCTGGCGAACACCATCGGCATCGAACAGCAATACCGCACCGTCACGTACTTCATGACGTTGCACGAAGTTGCGCCCTTCGGCGGTGCCCATATCAGCGACCACAAACTCCATCCGGTCCGCATAGCTGGCGCGGACCCTGTTCATGTGGTCCATGACCTCGGTGCCACCCACATAGACCTGGTCATATGCCAGCACCAGCGCAGGGCGACCCTGGCCGATGACCGAGAGATCGGTGGAATATCCGCCCCGCGGCAGCTGGCTCCAGATGACCGCACCGGCGGCGGCAATGATGACCATTGCGATCAGCAGCTTGCCACCGCGGCTCAGTGGTGACGGGCTCGATTTACTCACGCGGCATCACTCCGCCGGCCGCTCCATCGGACTGACTACGCCGCCGCTCCCGCACCTCGCCAATCGCGCGGCGCACCTGTTCCTCCTCCGGACTGCCTTCCACCAACACAAGCAGCCGCTCCAGGCGAGTCTCGGTCGTCGCCAGATCACCGGCCTCGGCGGCGGCCAGCCCGGACAGCCAGAGCGCATCCGGATAGTCTGCATCGGCTTCCAGCGCACGCTCAAGCAACTCCCGAGGCTCCCCCTGCAGTGACTGGTCGGGCTGCCGCATGGCCAGCACCTGGGCAAGCTCGGTCAGCAGTTCCGGGTCGCCGCCACGCAGCTCCCGGGCGCGCTCCAGGGCCTCCGCCGCGCGATCAAGGTCGTCCATATGCATGTATCCCCGGCCCAGCATCTGCCAGGCCTGATCATTCGAGGGGTCATCGCGCAGTTGATCGCGCAGGCTCTGCATGGCGTCCCTGAACATCGCCTCCGGCATTTCATTGGGGTTGGCGAGCAAGGCCTCGACGTAGGCCGGCTTCATGCCCACCTGCTGATAGATGGCGATCGTCATCACCGGCAGCGCAAGTACCGTGAGCAGGGCCGCCCAGGGCAGGCGGCGACGGCGCGGCGCGCTACTCTGATCTTCAGCCTGTTCGGATCCACCGCCCTGGGCGGGCCCGACATCGTCCAGCAGGCGCTGCTCCAGTTCCACGCGGGCCGCCTCATAGGCCCTCTCATCGAGTGCGCCATCCTTGTGCTCCTGACGCAGTTCGGCAAGCTGCTTTCGATACGACGCAATATTGGCATCGGCCTGCCGCGGGCCAGTGCTCCCCACCCCACGCCACAGCGGCAGGCCCACCAATACCGCGGCAGCGGCCAGCAGCAATCCCACCAGTATCCAGAAGACAAGGGCTGTCATGAGTCGGATCGTCCTTCATTCTCGTCCAGCAGCGCCGCCGCCCGTCGGCGGTCGGCCTCGCTAAGCGGCGGCCTGTCACCGGGCGCCTGCCGGCGAAACACCATGCGGGCAATAACCCCAATGCCGATCAGCAACAGGACCGCCGGCCCGAACCAGAGCGCGTAGGTGGAGGGGCGGACCGGCGGCCGGTAGAGAACGAAATCGCCGTAGCGCTCGGTCATGAAAGCCAGAATCTGCTCGTCGCTCTGCCCCGCCTCCAGTCGCGTATGGACAATGCGGCGCAAGTCCCGCGCCAGGCCGGCATTGGATTCCGCCAGTGATTCGTTCTGGCAGACCAGGCAGCGCAACTTTCGCAGCAGGCCGACATACCGCTGTTGCCTGTCCTGATCCTCGAAGGCCGGCACGTCAGCCGTCTGCGGTGTCGGGGTATCCGCGCCCAAGCCCGGCTCCTGTGCCCAGGCCGGCGACAGCGCCATCAACAACAGCAACAACATCAACACGGGCTGCATAAGCCTGCTCATTGCGGAGTAGCCTCCCGGCGCACTTGCTCGATAATGGGCAGCAGCGTCTGTTCGTAAACCGTCCGGGTAACGGCACCCACATGCTTGTACCTGATCTTGCCTTCGCCATCGACCACATAGGTTTCCGGCACACCGTACAGCCCGAGTTCAATGCCGGCCAGCCCGTCTTCGTCGTAACCGATCGCGACATAGGGATCGCCAAGGCGCTCCAGCCAGTCAATGGCGTCGTCCCGCGCATCCTTGTAGTTGATGCCATAAAGAGGAACATCGTCGGCGATCTCAACGAACACCGGATGCTCCTCCCTGCAGGGCGGGCACCAGGACGCCCAGACGTTGAGCAGCACCACCTCGTCCCGCTCCGAAACCCGCGCATTGGTGAAGCGCCGCTCGGGATCATGCAGTTCAGGCAGGTCAACGGTCGGCAGCGGTTTGCCGATAAACGGCGAGGGCACCCGGGACTTGTCCCCGCCCAGCCCCATGTACAGCAGGGCGGCCACGGCGATGAATACCGCCAGTGGGATTGCAAACTTCATTTCAGGCCCCTCCCCCGGCCGCGGCGGCATTCGACGGAATGTCCGCATGCGCGCGCTGGCGGAGTTCCAGGCGATAGCGGCGGTCGCTGGCGGCCAGCGCGCCGCCCACGGCCATGAAAATGGCTCCCAGCCAGATCCACCGCACCAGGGGCTTGTAGTGCAGCCGCACCACCCAGGCACCGTCCTCACCCACCCGTTCGCCGAGTGTGGCAAACAGATCCCTGCCGAAGCCGGCATTGATGCCTGCCTGGGTCATGATCTCGTCGCGCACCGGGTAGTGACGCTTCTGCGGCCGTAGCACGGTCACCGGCGAATCGCCACGACTGACAACGACGCGCCCTTCCACCGCACTGTAGTTCGGCCCCTGGACATTGCTGACACCATCGAAGCGCCAAGTGTAGCCGGCGGTCTCAACAGTCTCTCCGGGTGACAGCCGGTGGAACGTTTCCACTTCATGCGTGGTAACCACCCCAATCCCCAACATGCTCACCGCAAAGCCGACATGCGCCAGGTGCATGCCGTAGAAGCCCCGTGGAATGCCGCGCAGGCCCTGGAGCAGTGAACCCTGGCGCAGGCGCACGCGGCCATGAATACCCATCACCGAGGTCAACACGATCCACAACGCCAGCGCCACGGTGACAATGACGATCAGGCGAGCGGTATCCGAAAGCAGCACGACCACGACCGCGGCCAGCGCCACCGAGCCCAACGCCGCAAAGCGCAAGCGCCTGGCCAGCGCCACCGCATCAGCTTGCCGCCACGCCGTAAGCGGCCCAAGCCCCATCAGTGCGGCGAGAAAGAGGGCGAGCGGCGCAATGATGGCATTGAAATAGGGTGGCCCGATGGAAATCCTGCCCATGCCGAACGCATCCAGGAGCAACGGATACAGCGTACCGATCAGCACTGCCGCGCAGGCAACCATCAGCAGCACGTTGTTGGCCAGCAGCAGGGTTTCGCGGGAAAACAGCGCGAATGTCACATCGGAGCGAATCTGCCTTGCCCGCATGGTATAAAGCGCCAGCGACCCGCCAACCACGATAACCATGAAGCCGAGCAGGAATATCCCCCGCGCGGGATCGTTGGCGAACGCATGCACCGACGTCAGTGCACCGGATCGAACCAGGAACGTACCCAGCAGGGACAACGAAAACCCGGCGATTGCGAGCAACACGGTCCAGGCCTTGAAGGTTCCGCGCTTTTCGGTCGCGGCGAGTGAGTGAATCAGCGCCGTCGCCACCAGCCAGGGCATCAGCGAGGCATTCTCCACCGGATCCCAGAACCACCAGCCGCCCCAACCCAGCTCCTTGTAGGCCCACCAGCTGCCAAGCGCGATACCGAGGGCCAGGAACAGCCAGGCTACCAGGGTCCACGGGCGTGACCAGCGCGCCCAGGCGGCATCAAGACGGCCCCCCATCAGCGCCGCGATGGAAAGCGCGAACACCACCGACATGCCGACGTAGCCGACGTACAGCATCGGCGGATGAATCACCATGCCGGGATCCTGTAACAGCGGATTAAGATCCTGACCGTCGGCGGGTACCGGAAACAGCCTGTCGAACGGGTTGGAGGTCAGAATGGTGAATGCCAGAAAGCCGACGCTGACCAGACCCAGAATGCCCAGTACGCGGGCGCGATAGACCAAAGGCAGCGATCCGCTCCAGGCCGCCACCGCCAGGGTCCAGCCCGCAAGCAGGAGAATCCACAGCAGCAAAGACCCCTCATGCCCACCCCAGACGCCGGCAACGCGATAAAAGAGCGGCAGGCCGCTGTTCGAGTGCTCGGCGACGAACAGCACCGAGAAATCGTTGGCGACAAAACTGTAGGTCAGACAGGCGTACGCCAGTGCCGCGCAGCCCAGCATCCCCCAGGTTGCCGGGGTACCGACCGCCATCCAGTCGGTTCTGCGCATTGCCGCACCCGCCAGGCAGAAGCCGGACTGGATCAGTGCCAGTCCAAGCGCGAGCACCAGTGCGAAATTACCCAGTTCGGGGATCATGTCGGTATGCCCTCCTCAAGCATGCGTCCTGCGCCCGAGGCGCGGACTCACCGGTTTCGTTCGAGCATCTCGGAGATTTCGGGAGGCATGTAGTTCTCATCGTGTTTGGCCAGCACCTCCCGAGCCCGGAAAGTGCCGTCTTCATCGAGGGATCCCTGAACAACGATACCCTGCTCCTCGCGGAACAGGTCCGGCAGAATGCCCTGATAACGCACCGCAACACTGTTCACCAGATCAGAAAGCTCGAACCGCACGGTAACGCCGTCCTCCTCCCGTTCAACGCTACCCGGGACAACCAGCCCACCCATACGGAACGGATGGTTGGTGGGCGCGCTGCCCTCGGCGACCTCGGTCGGGCTGAAAAAGAACGCAATATTCTCCTGAAACGCGGTGATGCCGAACCAGACGGCAACACCGGCGCTGAGCACGATGGTCAATACGCCGATCAACCGCCGTTTTCGATGTGCATTAAAAAGCGCCATGCTTGGATTCCAGAATGCGGAATGGTCCGCGGTTGCTATCCTCTCCGCTGGAGAGTGGTCTGGTGTACAGCTTGCCGGGCAGATTGCTCCGAGTCGCGCCGCTGCGATCGTTCCAGCCGGCGCCGCAGTTGACGGTGATGACGCGCCGCCTCCAGCGCATTAACCAGCATGACCAGCAGCACTGCGCCGAACGAGGTCCACACATAGAAGGCGTAGCCCCCCATGGCCAGGAATTCACTCATCGCGCCTCCTCCCGGACCAGTTCGGTCACCCAGCGGCTATTGCGCTCCTGGTCAAGAACCTCGGAACGCGCCCGCATCAAACCCACCGTCAAATAGTAAAGCATGAAGGCCAATGCCATGACCAGCAGCGGGATCAGCATGCTCACGTGGATTGCCGGCGCGTCCAGCCGGGTGATCGTGGGTCCCTGGTGCAGCGTGTTCCACCAGATCACCGAGTAATGAATGATCGGCACGTTGACCACCCCCACCAGGATCAGGATGGCGCTCGCCCGGGACGCCGTGCGGCGGTCCTCGATGGCCGCGCGCAGGGCCATATAGCCGATGTACAGAAACAGCAGGATCACCACCGAGGTAATCCGCGCATCCCACACCCACCAGGTGCCCCACATGGGCTTGCCCCAGAGCGAACCGGTCAGCAGTGCCAGCGCGGTAAACGACGCGCCCAGCGGCGCACTGACCTTTGCCCAGATATCGGCAAGCTTGATACGCCAGATCAGGGAAATCGCGGCGCTGACGGCCATGGACATGTACACGAACATCGCCATCCAGGCGCTGGGGACATGGACGAAGATGATCCGGTATGCCTCACCCTGCTGATAATCCGGCGGCGCCAGCACCAGGCCGCCAAACAGACCGACCGCCAGCAACAGCAGGGTTGCCGCCCAGAGCCAGGGTATCATCCGCCCGGTCAGGCGGTAAAAGTGCACGGGAGAGGCCCATTGACTGAAGATTCGATGCATATCGTCTACCCCAGGCTGACACGTAACGCCGCCGCGCTCGCCAGCGGCGCGAGGCCGATGGCGAGCGACAGCAGCGCCGCCATTGCATAGAAATGCGCGGCCACCGGCATGCCGCTCACCGCCGAGTGAAGCACGCCCGTGCCAAAAATCAGCACGGGCACGTACAAGGGCAGCAGCAGCAGCGGCATCAAAACCCCGCCCCGCCGCAGCCCCACCGTCAGCGCCACGCCGATGGCGCCCAACAGGCTGAGCACCGGTGTGCCCAATAACAGGCTGAACATCAGCACCGGCAGCACATGGGCCGGCAGATTAAGCAGTATCCCCAACAGCGGCGAAATGATCAGCAGCGGCAGGCCGCTGACCAGCCAGTGCGCGGCGATTTTCGCCAGTACCAGCACGGAGGTCGGGAACGGGCTGAGCAAAAGCTGCTCAAGGCTGCCATCCTCGAAATCACCGCGGAAGATGGTCTCAAGCGAAAGCACCACCGCCAGCAGCGCCGCCACCCAGATCACACCGGGGGCCACCGCCCGCAGCTGCACCGGATCGGACCCGAGTGCAAGCGGAAACAGCACGACGATGATGACGAAGAACATCAGCGGGTTGACGAATTCACTGCTGCGCCGGCAAGCGATCAGCACATCCCGCCGCAGCACCGCGACAAAAACGTCCAGCACCGTCAGCGGCGCGGCTTCACTCAAATCGGAGGTGCGTGACGTCATCGATGTTATCCAGATCTACCGCCTGATGGGTGCTCAGTATTGCAACGCCGCCGCGCCGGCAGTGTTGCGCCAGTGCGCTCTCAACGCAGGCCCGGCCAGGCACGTCCAGCGCACTCAAGGGTTCATCCAGTACCCAGAGCGCCGCATTGCTCACCAGCAACCGGGCCAGCCCGGCACGGCGCCGCTGCCCTTCGGACAGGGCACGCGAGGGCGTCAGCGTATACTCGCTCAGACCGAATTCTCCGAGCGCCCACCGTAATGCATCATCCGATGGCTTCCACCCGCCAAGCCGCGTGGCCATGCGCAGATGTTCCAGCGGTGTCAGGTTCGGGTGAACACCGGGAAGGTGTCCAAGATAGAGCAGCTCGGCAGCGAACTCCGGCCGATGGCGGCCAATTGCCAGCCCCCGCCACCGTACCTCGCCGGCATCACTCGGCGACAGCCCCGCCAGGACGCGCAGCAGGCTGGTCTTGCCACTGCCGTTCGGACCCTCGATCTGCAACAAGGCGCCGGCCGCCAGCGCAAAGCTTACGCCCTCGAACAACAGCCGATCGCCACGCTCGCAAGCCAGATCGCAAACCTCAAGCAGCGGTGCGTTCACCGCCTCGACGGCCTGCATGCCGGCCTCGGCTACCGTCGTATTGATAACGCTAACCCTCGATCAACTGGTGTTGTCATACGCTCTCCGGGCCAGACTTTACCACGGCCGGACACTGCGCCACAGCACCGTAAAACGTCAGCCGCGAGCACGCAGCATCCCTCCCCCCCGCCCCTGATTGCGGCAAGGAGAGAGAAATGCGACGTCGATCCTGCGTGACTGGATGCGGCAGACCGTGGCCGGTGTTACTTCGCCACCCAGACGTTGCACCAGCCCTCGGCCGCAACAGCCTTGCCGGGGAAGATGTCACAGCGCTCCCATTCGGTGCTCTGGGTGCCTTTGAAATAGCGGCAGTTGTGGCAGAATTCGTTGCTGTTCTTGCGCGCGTCCGACGACGCCGCATCGTGCACGTACTTGAGGTTCTTGGCCGTGCTGTCATCCTCCGACACCCGAGGCAGATCACTGGCCTGAACCGATGCCCAGGGCACCAGACCAGCCACGGCCGCGGCACCAAGCCCCATGGCCGACGTACGAAGCATGTTGCGCCTGGATTTCGAGAAATCGTTCTTCATGCGCTACCTCCGAGATCCGAGATCGCCCGAAGCCCGACCCTGTCGGGTCGAACTCCGGGCGTATGCGAGAAATCCCTTTCAGCAAAAACCTTGCGTTTTAGAACGAAACGTCCGTGCTGATCGCGTAACGAGCGCCGTCGTCACCTGCGTCGTTATTGAGGCTGTTGCTCTGCAGGTTATGGTACTCGAAGTGGATGAGGAAATTCTCAACCGGCTTGTAAGACAGCCATATCCCGTAGCTTGGCACCGTATCGATATCGTACGAGTTTCCATTTTCATCGGTGAACTCGTACGTCATATTACCGTTGACATACGGCTTGATGTAGTACGTGTGCTTCCAGCCGAACTGGGTAGCTACACCCCAGGTCGTCAGCTCGGTTTCAGCACCGTCCTTGTACTCTTCCGTGTTGTATCCGAGCCGTGCCACCACCTCGTAGCTCCAGTTTCCGACCTGCGGGTTACTGGTGAACATCTGGGCCACACTTTGACCGCTCCAACGGAACTCCAGGTCCGCTGTCAGGTGGCTGTCCATTTCTTCGGCGAGATATGTACAGTTCGCAGGGTCAGCGCGCATCTCCCGCTCCGGTGTCGGGCACGCGGACGTACGCGTCCCGCTCACGCCAGGAACGCCATCCGAGTATACGTATTCGTTGTCATCGATACCCGGTGACGTAACCAGAGGCAACCCGTCATTACCGGTACGGGCGTAGGCGTTTATCCATATTTCCCGATCGTTGCCATTGGCCAGTGCGTAGCCAAGAAAACCGGTGGCATTGGCGTTATCCCAATAATAATTGGTATCCCCGGTGTTGGCACCAAGCGCCCAGGCCCAGCGGTCGTTCATCCACCCGTACATGGCCACAGTGGCAAAATTCGGATGGCTGTAGCCGCCGATACCGGCCCTTCCTCCGACGCTGCTTGCCAGCCCCACTGCGGGCCACGGACCAAAGCCGAAGATGTCGCCGATTCCCTGGTTGGTCAATGCGAAACCGTAGATGTTCCGCTTGGAGTCGGGATTCAGGATATACCGGAAATCCATCTCCTCGAACGACGCATCCGCCGCACCCCATTCAGCACTATGCAGAGGGACAATGTAGAACTCCGTCCATACGCCAAAATTATTGCCGATGGGCCCGATAAACGGGAAGAACGCCAAACGGGACGTGGGGTTGGTAAGCGGATCACCCCACTCGCCTTCATTCGGCCCGCCAGGCGGCTTGGTGTTGGCAAGCCACTGATGCTGGAAGCGGCCGCTGAACGTGAGGGGCAACATGTTCATGTACTCCCCGCGATCCCCGACCTCGCCCTGCTCCTGGACAGTTTGAGTCGTGTGAGGGCTTCCCTGTAGCCGGTATCCCATTGCATTGAACTTTTTGCCAGTGAACGTGAAGTTGGGTGTTGCACCGCCATGGGCGGTATGACACTGGTTGCAGCTCATCCCTGTCTGACGTGCATAACCCGCAACGGCAAACACCTCGGATGATGCAAACAATGCCAATAGGAACCACACACCCGCTGTACCTACAAGTATTCTCATTATGCGTTTCATTTCGGAAATCTCCCCCAATCTCCTTGGCACACAGCGACCAGCCCGTGAAGGCATAGGCCGCGGCGACACCGGAATCAGTTTTGCAGACCGCCCTTAAGGTAAGTCACCAATGCGTCGGCTTCGCCTGCGCGTATGTAGTCGAATGCCGGCATGCCGGGATAAGCAGGGAAATTTCTATCATCGTAAAGCCTGCCGTTCTGAATGACTCCAACGATGTTGCCGGCAGGGACGTTCTGAACAAACGCATTGCCCTTGAGCGCGGGCCCAAAGCCGTAATTGCCTTCACCGTCCGCGCCATGGCAACCCGCACAGGACGTGCGGTACCGCCATTCGCCATCGAAATCCTGAGCTGATGCGGGCATCACCACTGCCCCAAGACCCCCGAGTGCAATACATGCCACCAGGTTCCTCAGACGTGACGTCCGTGGTTTTGACATTATTGAAGTTGACATCGAAGCTGACCTCCCCCTCTTACCAGCCTGTTTTTTCTTATCCTTAGATCTCCGTTACTGCTCCCTGTCATGTTCTGGTATAGCCCTGACAGCAATAAAGGTCAAGTAACTTGTTGTGTTTTTGCACTTCAGCGCGCAAATGCTGCACTGCAAACAACATCGCGCCCCTGAAGGCGGCTTTTTCCGCTAGCTGACCCCGTCCCTCGCATCAGCACCTGTTGCACCAGAGCAACAGCCATGGGGTTGATTCATACCGTCTACGTGCAATGCTGATCGCTCAGGCCGGCCAGCATCACGTCCACGATGGCCGGCCCCTCCGCCGACAGGTCAAACTGCTCCGGATCCCGCAGCCAGTCGTCATGAATGCCCACCATGAACGCGCGAAAGGCGCTGGCCGCCTGCGCCGGCGTCAGGCCGGTACGAAGCTGACCCAGGCGTTGCGCCCTGGCAAAGTGCGCCTCAAGCATGGCGCGCACTTGACGGCTGCGCGCGTTACGGCGTTGTACGACAGCCCCGATGGCGGCAACAAACTCGCAGCGATGAAAAACGATGGTGTAGACCCGTCGATAGCGTTCGTTCTCGGCAAGCTTGCGCAACCCCAGAAACGCGATTTCACGAATCACGGCCATGGGGTCGGCGCCGGATTGGCGCTCGATCTCGATGATCAATTCATCCAGCGGCAACTGCACGCGCTCGAGCATGGCGTCGAACACAGCGTTCTTGTTCCGGAAATGCCAGTAGACGGCGCCGCGCGTGACCCCTGCCCGGCGAGCGATCTCTTCAAGGGACGTGTGAGCGACGCCCCGTTCGAAGAACACGGCCTCCGCGCCGTCCAGTATTGCATCCCGCGTGGCCGCGGCCTCGGCCTTGGTTCTTCGTACCATCACATCCCTCCATGAGTTCACGGAATTATAGTCCTCTCACGTATACATACACACGTGAATGAATGTAATCTCTGCATGAGTTTGCCGGTCAAATGCCGGTATCCCGCGATCTAACGAGGTAATCACATGCGGCGAAGCAACCCGGTGAGCCAGCCAGTCCTGCGTATCTGCCTGGCTATTGCGGCCGCGGTGCTGCTTCTCGCATTTACCGCGGAGTCGCAGGAATCGAAATCAGCAGAGGCCTCCAGTCCTGTGGAGGCCCCGGTTCGCACGGTGCAGACAGATGTCACCACGGTGGCACGCACCTATGCGGGCAGAACCTCCGGTGCCAGGAAAGTGGACATTCGCGCCCGGGTGGGGGGCATCGTTGAAAGCCGCGCCTATAAGGAGGGCGACTTCGTCGAGACCGGGGACGTGCTGTTCCGGATTGACCCGCGACGATACGAAGTGCAGGTTCAGCGCGCTGAAGCGGAACTGGCCCGGGCCGAGGCCGAGGAGCGCCAGGCGGAGCGGGAATGGAACAGGGTATCCGAGCTGTTTGAAGATGACGCCATCAGCGAGCGGGAGCGGGACGAGGTCCGTTCCATGCTGGAGCTTGCCCGGGCCGGCCTGGCGCTGGCGGAAGCCGACGTTGCCGAAGCACGTATCGATCTCGATTACACCGCGGTGGAAGCCTCCGTCAGCGGCATCGCCGGACTGGAAGAACACCCGGAGGGCAGCCTGGTGGACCCGGGCGCCCTGCTCACGACCGTGACCCAGCTCGACCCCATTCAGGTACGTTTTTCCATTCCCGAAGCCCATGTAAATACATTCGGGCCGCAGATTCGGGGCCGAACCAACATCCAGCTGTCCCTCACACTACCGAACGGTGACCGGTACAGTGAGGCGGGGGAACTGGATTTCACCGAGAGCGCGGTGGACTCTGCCACCGGAACGGTTCGGGCGCGTGCGGTGTTCCCCAACCCGAACCAGCAACTGGTGCCGGGTCAGTTCGTGCGCGTCACGCTGTCCGGGTTGTTCATGGGGTTGCTCATCCAGATTCCGCAGGAGGCCGTGGCGCAGGATAGTGACGGCCCGTATGTCTACGTTCTGGATGACGAAGACCGTGCGCAGCGTCGTTCGGTAAAACTGGGGCCGAATCTGGGCAACGAGGTGGTCATTGCCGATGGCCTGTCCAATGGTGATCGCGTCATTGTCGCGCCCATGGCCGACCTCGAGGACAATGCCTCGATCAGCCCCCAGAAAGAATCTGAGCTGCAGGAGGAGGATCTGAAGGCAGAAGAGCGCGACCGGATGTCCCAGGAGGCGGAACGCGCATCGGAACTTGCAGCCGACGAGGCGGACCGCGCTTCCGAGGAAGCTGATCGGGCTGCCAGGAAGGCCGAGCAGGCGGCTGACGAAGCGGACCGCGCCGCCGAAAACGCCGACGACATCGCCGAAGCGACGGATCGCGTGGAAGCGGCACAGGAATCGCTGGCATCCGAAGATGACCGGGAGGCGGAAACCGACCGGGAAGCGAACGGAGGCGATGACACTTCGGACGACGATCAGCCCGCTGAAGAGGCCGATGAGGACGGCGACGAGGAAGCATCGAACGACGACAAGGACGATGAAGAGGACGCAAACTGATGTTGCGCTTCTTCATTGACCGGCCCGTGTTCGCCACGGTGATCTCGGTGATCATCGTCCTGGCCGGATTGGTAGCGGGCCGCGGACTGCCCGTGACGCAATATCCGGACATCGTGCCGCCACAGGTCGTGCTCTCCGCCAGCTTCCCCGGCGCCAGCGCGGAGAATATCGCCGAAACCGTTGCCGCGCCAATCGAGGCTTCGGTAGACGGCGTTGACGGTATGGTCTACATGCAGTCGACGTCGACGGACGCCGGCGATATGACGCTGGTCATCACCTTTGCGGTCGGAACGGATCCGGATCAGGCGGCCATTAATGTCACCAATGAAGTGGAAAGCGCCATGGGACGCTTGCCGGATGTGGTCCGAGACCAGGGCATATCGGTTGAGAAGCGCTCGCCCTCGATTCTGCAACTGGTTACGCTCACATCAACCGACGGCGATCTCGATGCGCCCTTTATCAGCGACTACGCCCAGCGCAACGTGCGCACCGAAATCCGGCGCGCGCCCGGCGTCGGGGATCAGACGCTGTTCGGCGCCCGAATCTACTCCATGCGCATCTGGCTACGGCCCGACCAGATGGCGGAGTACGGCATCACACCGCGCGACATCGCCGATGCCGTGGAGGAACAGAACACGCAATATGCGGCCGGATCGTTCGGCGCCGAACCCAGCGACGCGGATCTGGCCTTTACGTACTCCGTCACCACACCGACCCGCCTTTCCGGCGCCGAGGAATTTGAAAACGTCATCCTGCGCAGCGATGAAGACGGTTCCGCCCTGCGGCTGAGTGATGTGGCCCGTGTGGAGCTGGGCGTTCACGATTACAGCTTCTCGGCGCGCCACAATGGCGACGTGACGGTCCCCATCGGTATTTACCTTCAGCCCGGCGCCAACGCCCTGCAGACGGCCAGTGGCATCAGGGAGGTCATGGAGGACGTCTCAAGGCATTTCCCGGACGGCCTGGAGTATGCCATTCCGTTCGACACCACCACGTTCATCGACGCCTCGCTGCGCCAGGTCGCACTGACGCTGGCGCAGGCGCTGCTCCTGGTTGTCGGCGTTATTTATCTGTTTTTGCAGAGCTTTCGCGCAGCCGTCATCCCTCTGCTGGCAGTGCCGGTATCCTTGATCGGCACGCTTGCCGGCATGTATCTATTCGGATTCTCGATCAATATGCTGACCCTGTTCGGGCTGGTGCTGGCCATCGGCATCGTGGTGGATAATGCCATCATCGTGCTCGAAAATGCCGAACGGATAATGCGAACCGAGAACGTGTCGCCGCGCGAGGCTGCCATAAGAACAGTCAATGAAGTGGCCGGCCCGGTCATTGCCATGACCCTGGTGACTATCGCCGTATTCGTGCCGGTCACGTTCATCGGCGGCCTGACAGGGCAGATGTATCAGCAATTCGCCGTTACCATTGCGGTGTCGGTCGCCATCTCCGGTGTGGTCGCGCTCACTCTCAGCCCGGCGATGTGCGCCACGCTGCTTCGGAGCGAACCACGCCGGCCCGCCTTACCCTTCCGATGGTTCAACAAGGCATTCGATACGGCCACCGAGATCTACGTCTCCATCTGCCGGTTCCTGCTGCGATTCAGCTACCTCGGCGTTGCCCTGTTCGTACTGCTGCTGGGAAGCATTGTCTACATGTTCACGCTGGTCCCCGGCGGCCTCGTACCGGACGAAGACCAGGGCTATGTCTTCGCCGCGGTGGACTTGCCGCCGGCCGCATCCCTGAGTCGTACCGAACGCGTCATGGAAAGCATGGGCAAGCAGACGCTGGATTACCCTGAAACCACCGACGTCGTCAGCTTCTCCGGCATGGATCTGCTCTCCGGCGCCAGGCGCAGCTACACAGGTATTGCCTATCTGACTCTGGACAACTGGTCCAGGCGCACGGAGCCCAGCCAGAGCAGCGACGCCGTGGTTGAGCGCGTCGAGACAGACGGCCGCCAGATCACCGAGGCCAGTATCAGTGCGTTCAACCCCCCGCCGATTTCCGGTATTTCCACGACTGGCGGGTTCGAGGCGTATCTGCAGAGCCGCCTCGGCGACGACGTGGAGACACTGCTGGGGAAAGCCCAGGAGCTGGCGGCGGCCGCCAACGAACGCCCCGAGCTGCGACGCGTCCGGACCTCGCTTAGCAACGACGTGCCCCGCTACGAAATTGAAGTGGATCGCGAGCAGGCCTGGGCCATGGGTGTGCCGATGAGTGCGCTCTTCGATGCCATGCGCAGCACCTTCGGCGAGCTCTACGTCAACGATTTCTATTTCCGCGGCCGCGCCCTGCGGGTTCACATGCAGGCGGAATCGGACTTTCGTGAACGGCCCGAGGATCTCGACCGGGTCTTTGTTCGCTCAAACAATGACAATCTGGTGCCCTTGTCCACGCTGGTCTCCGTCACGCGTAGTCAAGGCCCCGATCTCGTCGAACGTTTCAACGTCTACCCCGCGGCTAAAATGTCCGGCGATCCGGCGCCCGGCTATAGCTCGGGGCAGGCAATCGCCGCCATGGAGGAAGTGGCCCGGGACCTTCTCTCCGACGACTACCTGATGAGCTGGACCGGCGCCGCATACCAGGAACGGCAGACGTCCGGAGCGTCACGGATCGCCTTCGTATTCGGCATGATCATGGTGCTGCTGATCCTTGCCGCCCAGTATGAGCGGTGGAGTCTTCCGCTGGCCGTACTCTCGGCCGTACCCTTCGCAATCTTCGGCGCACTGCTGGCCATCTGGCTGACCGGGCTCGAGAACGACATTTATTTCCAGATCGGCCTGTTGGTTCTGATGTCGCTGGCGGCGAAGAATGCCATTCTCATCGTCGAGTTCGCGGTACTCAAGCGCGAGGAAGGTCTGTCTCCATGGGATGCCGCCCTGGAGGCGGCCCGCCTGCGCTTTCGGCCCATCATGATGACCGCTTTGTCGTTCATTCTCGGCAGCGTGCCTTTGGCGCTGAGTTCGGGGGCCGGTGCAAACAGCCAACACGCCGTGGGCACCGGCATCATCGGCGGCATGATCAGTGCGACCTTCCTCGCCATCCTGTTTATCCCGCTCTTCTATTACCTGATCACCACCGGCAGCGAACGGCTGTTTGGCGGTAACGGCAATCGTCATTCAGAGACCAACGAAAATGCTTGAGCGCCCCCCACTGCACCGCGCCGCATGGACTATCTGCCTCGCGATCCTGCTGACCGGGTGCGCCATGGGGCCGGACTACGAGCGTCCCGACCTGATCCTGCCGGAACAATGGCCAGCGGACGTAAGCTCGGCCATGACGGATAGCGGCGATGATGCCGTCACCTGGTGGGAACGCTACGACGACCTCATTCTGGACGGTCTGGTGCGCGAGGCCGTTGAGCATAATCTGGACGTCGGTCTCGCCGCAGCCCGGGTAGCGGAAGCGCGCGCCTTGCTCGGATTCCGGCGTGCCGAACAATTGCCGATGCTTGATCTTCAAGCCGAGGCGCAACGAGGCGATGAAGGCAGGTTGTCTGACAGTGGTCCCGCCAGTAGCTTCGAAATCGCCGGCGCCCTGCAGTACGAAGTGGACCTCTGGGGTCGTTTGTCACGTGGTAGCGAATCAGCCCGCGCCAGCCTGCTCGCGTCCGCCTTCTCCCGCGATGCGGTGCGCCTGACCGTCATAACGGATGTCGTCACCACGTATTTCGACTACCGAGCCGCGCGGGATCAGATCGCCACGACCGAAGACACCATCTCGTCGCGGGAGGAAGCGCTTGAGTTGGAGCAGTCCCGCCGCAGTAGTGGTGCCGCGACCGAACTGGCACTGCGACAGGCGGAAGCTGAGCTGGAGACCAGCCGAGCTGAACTTCCAGGCCTGGAGGCGGAAGCAGCAAGACTCACCAGAGTTCTGGCCATTCTGGTCGGTGACGGCACAAGAGTCCTCGACGGACTTTCCGATCTCGGAGAGCATGGCCTGCCAGGATGGGAGACGGTTGCTGATCTGCCCGAATCCGTCCCTTCCAGCCTGATCGAACGCCGCCCTGATATTCGCGCGGCGGAGTCGCTGCTGATTGCCGCCAATGCCGATATCGGGGTCGCGCGCGCCAGCTGGTTCCCAAGAGTCGACCTCGCAGCGGTGCTCGGCAGCGGCGCCACCGCCGTGGGGGATCTCTTCACGGGACCGGCAACCCTCTGGGAGCTCACCGGCGGCATTATCGCACCAGTGCTTGATTTCGGCCGACGCCGTGCAGACCTGGAAAGCGCCGAGGCGCGTCGGGAAATTGCCGAGCTTCAGTACCGCGCCACCGTGCGGACCGCGTTCCAGGAAGTGGGGGATGCATGGACTCTGCTTAACACGGCCGCCCGACGGCTGGAAATCCGTGAGCGTGAGGTACAGGCGCGTATCGACGTGGTCGACCTTGCCGATCGACGTTACACCGGCGGCTACACTACCTACCTGGAAGTGCTTGATGCCCGCAGGGCGCTGTTTCAGGCGCAATTATCGCGCACCGACGCCGCCCGTGACCGCCTGGTCGCGGTCGCCAACCTCTACAAGGCCCTGGGAGGCGGTTGGTACCCCGACGAGGAACAGCGGACACTGGCAGAACCCTGATCTAGGGAGGCACAGCGCCTGGCCGCTTGCTTGGCATAGCGTCGCGCGGTTTACTTATTTGTAGCCAGATACTCAGCCCTTCGGCCCGTGAAATACGCTATGAACTCCTGAAGCCTGTCTTCGTCATAGGCACGCAAGCCGCTGATCACAAGCTTCTTGAAGCCGGTGCCGACAACCTCACCGTCGGCGCTGATGCGAAACCCCAAATAGGCATCTCCACGCTTGCCATTAACCTTCAGCTGGGAATCCGCAAGCTCCAGACCAGGATTGGAGAAATTCAGATGCTGCAGATCGAATGACATGCTTTCGTAAATGACCAAAGGACGGTCCGGATTGAACATCACCTGCTGTTCCGCCATCAGCGGCTTCAAAAAATGCGGAAAATTCTGGCCCGAGAACGCCACGTAATGACGTGCCAGATTCTCCGCCAACGCCGCGTTCCGTAACGGAACACCATGGCGCTCCACCTGAAGGCAGGTTCTGCCGGCATCGTCAGTAATCTCGATCAGGCTCTCAGGTGATTCAGGAAACCGCAGCGGTACACCATCGCCTACCATCCCCTTGAAACTGAACGTCATCTTCGACGACAGGCCATACCTGGCAAGTACCAGAGAAAAAAGCAGATCGCCTGGAACGCAAAAGCGTTTGGCGCCCGGGTCGTGAATAGGATTGAAATCCCCGGCAACCTCTTTTGCGAACCGACTGGCCTGCTCCGCGGTTATACGGACATGGCCGTCCTTGCTGGAATGGAATTGATCCAGAAACATACGATTACCGTGCTCTGTTCATTATTTCAGTCACTGGCGGGAATGCCTGGGATTTACACAACGGTCGGGCAGGACAATCGAGGGAGACATGGGCCAGTCGCAATCAGGACACCGATTTCCCTTGCCCGCGGCCCAGGACGCCAATGCCCTCGCAGCCAACAGCAACTCGATAACTGCCAACAACATCCCGATAAGTGCAACGCCGGAGAGAATGGACGCGATGCCGCTCAGTGGCGCCATGGAGGCCGTGCCGGGTTCGGCAAAACGGATAACCACCAACCCTGCCATCAAACTGACGGCCGACAGCAATGACAGCCCAGCCACTGGGCGGCTTAGCCTCCAGAAAATTTCTCCCACGAATGCTCCGGGATGCGGCGAATGATATCAGATGACACATTGTACCTGATTCCCGTCGCAGTCAGCCCTGTATGCACGCTCAATAGGTACACCGATCAGGCCACCTGACGCCGCCGGGAGTAGCCACTCGAGTCAAACAGGTGGCATGCTTGCGGTGGAAGTTGAAGCCGCACGGCGGTTTTCCCGGCCAACCTGTGCACACCATCAAGCCGCGCCGACATGGGTTCCTGAATCGCCGGGCCGGTAACATGCACCAGCGTCGACTCTCCCAGCGCTTCGGTAGCCAGCACTTGACAGGACAAGTGCGCTTCACGGGCATCGGCTGGACGTAACGAGATCATCTCCGGGCGAATGCCCAAATGCACCGGCTCACCCGCCTGCAAGCCGCGACCGTCCACCGCCGCGACCAAGCGACTCCCGTCCTCAAGCTGCACGCTCACGCCGGCCGATTCGACCGATACAACCTTTGCCGGCAGTATGTTCATGTTGGGCGAGCCAATGAATCGGGCGACGAACAGATTGGCGGGATGGTGATACAGCTCAAGCGGTGCACCCGCCTGCTCTATGCGCCCTTCGTTGAGTACCACAATCCGGTCTGCAAGCGTCATCGCCTCCACCTGATCATGCGTAACGTAGATCATGGTGTTGCCAATCTCCTGGTGCAGGCGCGCCAGCTCCATACGCATTTGCACACGCAACGCGGCATCCAGGTTCGACAATGGCTCGTCGAGCAAAAATACCCGCGGTTCACGGAGAATTGAGCGTCCGATCGCGACACGTTGGCGCTGCCCACCGGACAGCTGCCGGGGTAACCGGTCCATCAAGGAATCCAGCTGCAGAGTTGTCGCCACATCCTGCACGCGGCGTCGCAGCTCGGCTCTTCCACCGGCGGGCTTCTTCATGCCGAAAGCCAGGTTTTCGTACACGGTCATGTGCGGATACAGGGCATAGGACTGAAATACCATTGCCACGCCGCGTTTCGCTGGCGGCAGGTCGTTGACCAGCTGATCTCCGATCAACATCTCCCCGGAGGTGATGGTCTCCAGCCCCGCGATAAGACGCAGCAGTGTCGACTTGCCGCAACCGGACGGCCCCACGAAGACCGCGAACTCGCCATCTTCTATACAGAGATCCAGTCCCTTCACCAACTCGGTCCGGTCAAAGGACTTGCTCAGTTTTCTGAATTCCACTTTTGCCACTTGCTTGATCCTCCTCAGCCCTTGACTGCGCCAGCGGTCAGGCCGGAGACAATTCTGCGCTGGAATATGAGCACGAGGACGATCAGCGGTACTGTGACAACCACCGACGCCGCCATGATGTTGCCGAATGGCAGTTCATACGCGGATCGGCCAGTCAGCAACGCGATTGCCACGGGAACGGTCCGTTGCTCGTTGGTCAACGTAAACGTCAATGCAAAAAGAAACTCATTCCAGGCGGCGATGAATGCCAGGAGCCCGGTCGTTACCATCGCCGGCCACATCAGCGGCATGAATATCCTTGTCACGATGGTCCACGGACCCGCGCCGTCGACAATTGCCGCCTCTTCCAGCTCCAGCGGCAACTCCCGCATGAATGTTGTCAGTACCCAGACCGTAAACGGCAGCGTAAAAATCATGTAGGACATGATCAGACCGCCCGGCCTGTTGTAGAGCCCGAGGTAACGGATGAGTTCAAACATGCCGGACAGGACCGCGACCTGCGGGAACATGGCAACACTGAGAATGGTTACCAGAAACAGTTCCCGGCCTCGGAAACGCACCCGTCCCAGCGCGTACGCGGCCGTGAGGCCCAGAAACAGCGAAAGCACCACAACCGACCCGGACACAACAACGGAGTTGAAGATATTCCGCCCGAAGGCCTGCTGTCCGTCAAACAACGCCCAGTAGTTATCAAGGCTGAAGGCCGTGGGCAGATACGAGGCATCAAACAGCTGCGTTCCGGTACGCATGGAGGAAATGACCGCGTAGTAGAACGGAAACAGCGAAAAAAGCAGAATAAAAATGATCAGCAGGTAAAAACTGCCGCTTTTCAGAGAAACGTTCATCGGCTGCTCCCCCCAAGATTGACCTTGCCGAGCATGATGTATGCGACAGTCAATAGACCGACGATGAAGAACAGCGACGTTGATGCCGCCGAACCGTAACCGGCGGACTGGAAGTCGACCATTTGCTGACGTGCGTAGATCGACATGGACATGGTGGATTCGCTATTCGACGTCAGAACGTAGATCACATCGAATACACGTAGAGCATCCAGGGACCGGAAAATAACCGCTACCATCAACGGCTGCTTGATCAGGGGCAGCGTAACCTTGAAAAAGACCTTCACCGGGTGGACGCCGTCGACGCGCGCGGCTTCGTAACAGTCCTTGGGAAGCATCTGCAGCGCAGCCAGGCAAAGCAGCGTCATGAAAGGCGTGGTCTTCCATACATCGGCGAAGATCACCGCCCACATGGACAATTGATCATCCGCTGTCCATGCCAGGGGCGCCGCGATCAAGCCCACGCGCATGAGCATGTCATTGACGATTCCGTACTGATCATGAAGCATCCAGCCCCACATCTGCGCGGACACGATGGTCGGAATGGCCCAGGGCACCAGCACCGCCGCCCGCACCAGACCGCGAAGCTTGAAAGACGCATGCAGTACCAGCGCGATTGCCAGTCCGATGGTGGTTTCGAGGAATACCGAAACAACCGTGAAGTAAACGGTATTCCAGACCGACACCCACCAAAGCGGATCGGCCAGCACGCCACCCCAATAGCCATCGTAGTAAGCGAGATAGTTCTCAAAGCCGACGAAGTTGGCCTCGCTCATCGCGCCAAGCTGGGCGTCTGTCAAACTGAGCCAGATCGTGCGTGCAAGCGGCCAGCCGGCCACCATCAACAACACCACGACCATCGGCAAGAGAAACAACCAGCCTGCCCTGACCCGGTGTCGCATGAGTCCGGATTCTTTCGCCAGTAGCACGGTTAAACCCTCCCTGTGAAGCTCAGGGCGGGCCGAAGCATTATCGGCCCGCCCTGAAGCACCTTTACCAATTTCCGCCGCGACTCATCCGATTGAGTTCTACTTGCAGACTTGCGAGACGCCTTTCGGCAGGTGTCCGACCGCGCAGGATGTCATGCACCGCATTGTAGAAACTGGTGCTTGCACGGTTGTACAGCGCGCCCGTTATCGAGGGGCGACCAACGGCATTGATGAACACTTGATAGAGATCGGCGGCGAAAGGATTGGCCGCCAAAAGCTCGTCGTCCTGATAGAGCGCGGCTATAGTCGGGTTGAAAGAACCCTCAATTGCACGACGTTTCTGCTCTTCGTAGCTCGTCAGGAACATAACGAGATCCACGGCCTCATCAACATGCGGCGAATAGCGGGAGACGGCCAGCTGTTGGCCACCGAGTGTTGCCGCGGGGCGCCCGTTGGGACCGGAGGGAAGCGCGGAGACACCCACCTTGTCGAGAATCGGGCTGTCCGAATCCTGGGAAAGCGCCCAGGCGTACGGCCAGTTGCGCATGAACACCGCCTGCCCGGCCTGGAAGACACCCCGAGACTCTTCCTCGGCGTAGTTGTGCACACCGGCTGGCGTAATGCTGCCAATCCAGCTTGCCACTTCGGACAGTGCAGCGGCCGCCTGCGGGTTGTTGATGGACACCGTGCCATCCGCTTCCACGATCATGCCGCCGTCATAACTCGCCACCCATTCGAGGGCATTACATGTCAGGCCTTCATATGATCTGCCCTGGAAGACATAGCCCCACATGCGACCGTTACCGGCATCACGCTCTGCCTTCTGGATGCGAGCAGCGGTCTCGGCCATCTCCTGCCAGGTGGAAGGGACCGGAGCGTCGTATTTTTCAAGCAAATCCTTTCGATAATAGAGAAGCCCGGCATCCGTGAACCACGGCATTGCAACCAGCCGACCGTTTATGGTGTTGTTATGCGTGATACCTTCGAAGTGTTCGTTGACCGCATCGCCCGCGTATTCGCTCAGATCGACGAAATGACTGGCCAACGTGCCCGGCCAGACCACGTCTATCTGATAGACGTCGATATCCCCGGCGCCAGCGGCAAGAATCTGCTGATAAAGGGCAAGCCGCTCGCTGGCGGAGTTGGGCGTGGATACGATCTTGAAATCGTTGCCGGTCTTCTCGGACCAGGCTTGCGCTCCCGATCGACAGAGTTCGTATTCTATGCCTAAGGCACTGCAGGAAATCGAAACAGTCACCGCCTGGGCGGAACCCACTGACAGCATGCCGACAAGTCCGCATGCCAGCACTACATGGCGTGTCATCTTCACGTTAACCTCCTCCATTTTTACGTGGTGTCCGGACTGCCGTTGCGACATCCGGGATACGCCGCCTGGTAACATCACCAGGGATGGCGTGGGCATGCTCCTTTCGGTCACGCCAAGGTAGTTTTACTACCTATTCTTTTACAATAACCCCTTAGAACCTCGCCATGCTCGGAAAACAAGGAGTTTTTCGTTAATCGTCCTACATTATTATGTAGTTTTACTACAGCCCTTCATGTTTGTCCATCACTCGAAAGCACCATCTACCGTTACAATCTTCATCGTGTTGGTACCCCCCGGCACGCCGGAGAAATCGCCCTTGGTAACAACCACCAGATCACCCTCCGAAACAGCCCCCCTCGCCTTCATAACGCCAATGGCATCCTGAACCACCTTCAAGGTGTCATGATGGACAATGTCGAAAGGGACGGGGTAAACACCGCGATACAAGGTGACCCGACGACGAGTGGACTCATAGCGGGTTAGCGCATAGATGGGGATACCGGAACTGATTCGCGACATCCACAGGGCCGTTGCGCCGGATTCGGTCAAGGCAATTATCGCTTTCACGCCAAGATGATTGGCGGTGTACATGGTGGCCATCGCGATGGCTTCATCAATGCGCTCGAAGTGGCTGTCGAGACGGTGGCGGGACTGCTGTGTAGCACGCTGTCGCTCGGCCCCAAGACAAACCCGATTCATTGCCTCCACCGTGCGGACCGGGTAACGGCCTGCTGCCGTTTCCGCCGAGAGCATAACCGCATCGGTGCCGTCCATGACCGCATTGGCCACATCAAGAACCTCGGCCCTGGTGGGCATGGGTTGCGTGATCATGGATTCCATCATTTGCGTGGCGGTAATCACCGGCCGATTCAGGCTTCGCGCCCGACCGATAATCTGTTTCTGCACGCCAGGCAGCTCGGCGTCGCCTATCTCAACCCCCAGATCACCCCGAGCCACCATGACGGCATCCGATGCAATGGCGATCTCATCGATGGCGGTGACCGCCTCCGCCCGTTCGATCTTGGCAATGATGCCTGCCTTGGAGCCGGCCTGCTCCAGAAGCGCTCTGGCCTCGTGAATGTCAGCGGCGCTGCGGGGAAAAGACACCGCGATGTAGTCCACCGCCATCTCCGCGGCAACGCGGATATCGGCGCGGTCCTTGTCCGTGAGCGCTGGCGCGGATAACCCGCCGCCCAGCCGGTTGATACCCTTGCTGTCGGACAGTCGCCCACCCGTCAACACCCGGCAATGGATACGGGCGCCCTCGACATGCTCCACCTGCAGGGATAACTGCCCATCGGCCAGGAGCAATACGTCACCAGGCTTGCAGTCCTTCGGCAGTTGCTTGTAGGCAATACCCACGCCTTCCGCGGTACCTGCGTCCGCTGAAAGGTCGGAGTCGAGGAAGAAAGACGCCCCTTCCACCAATTCAACCGGGCCGTCCCGAAAGCGGTCAATGCGAATCTTGGGGCCTTGCAGATCAGCCAGCACCGCAACGTCACGGCCCTGCACGGCCGCTTCGGCCCGTACTGCCTCGGCTCGTATAACGTGATCCTGGGCTCTGCCATGCGAAAAATTCAGCCGAACAACGTCCACACCAGCGGCAATCAGACCGGACAACACCATCGGATCATCCGTTGCCGGCCCGAGCGTCGCGACTATTTTCGTTCTGCGATTCATGACTGCATGTCTCCTCCAGGGGCCTCCTCCAGCGGCTTCAACGAGCCGCTTCGAGTAGAGCCAGTGTGGTATCCAGCATTCGGTTGGAGAAGCCCCATTCGTTGTCGTACCAGGCACAGACCTTCACCAGCCCACCCGCCATGACCCGGGTCATGGATGGATCATAGGTGGATGATGCCGGGTCATGATTGAAGTCGGATGACACCAGGGGCTCGTCAGTAATCTTGAGGATTCCCCGCAGCGGGCCCTCCGCGGCCGCACGCAACACTGAGTTGACCTCATCAACGCTGGTCGCGCGGCCAGGCACAAAACTCAGATCCACGAGGGAAACGTTTATGGTAGGCACACGTATCGCGAAACCATCAAGCCTGCCTTCCAGCTCCGGCAACACAAGCGCCACCGCGGCGGCCGCGCCGGTCTTGGCGGGGATCATGTTCTGAGTCGCGGACCGCGCACGACGAAGATCGGCATGATAAACATCACTGAGCACCTGATCGTTGGTATAAGAGTGGATGGTTGTCATCACCCCCTCTTTTACTCCGATAGCATCATGCAACGGCTTAACGAGCGGTGCCAGGCAGTTGGTCGTACAGGACGCGTTGGAGATTACCGTGTGCCCTGCGGTCAGGACGTGGTGATTGACGCCATAGACAATAGTACCGTCTACATCACTGCCACCCGGCGCGGAGATGACAACCTTGCGGGCGCCCGCCTCCAGGTGCGCCGATGCCCTGGCCTTGCTGGTGAACAACCCGGTACATTCCAGTACCGCGTCCACCTTCAGCTCACGCCAGGGCAACCTGGCCGGGTCTCTCTCGGCACATACCCGAATCCGCTTGCCATTCACCACCAGGTGATCGCCGTCTACCTGAATCTCTCCCGGGAAACGACCGTGCACGGTGTCGTACCGGGTCAGGTGGGCATTGGTGGCCGCATCTCCAAGGTCATTTACCGCGACGATTTCCAGCTCATCGGTACGATTCGCCTCGAATAGCGCCCGCAGCACATTACGGCCGATCCTTCCATACCCGTTAATTGCGATTCTGAAAGCCATCCTGACCACTCCTCCTTTCGCTTTGAACCCCGATCAGTCCTCAAACGTCGCGCCAGCTTCCGCCTCGCTCGGGCCCGTGTCTCCGAGGCGTGCCGCCATTGCGCAGGCCTCCATCGCCAAGCCCGTGATTCGCGCCCAGTCTTCCGCGGTAACAGCATCCACTGGCGTCAACCACGTGCCGCCCACGCAGGGCACGTTGTTCAGGGAAAGATAGTCCAACATGGTGGCCGGCCTGACACCTCCCGTCGGACAGAACCGGACATCCGGGAACGGCCCCCCCAACGCTTTCAGCATCGCCGACCCTCCAGCCGGAGCGGCGGGAAACAATTTCAAGTCCAGATACCCGGCCCCTCGGGCCCGCATCACTTCCGACGGCGTCATCACGCCGGGCAATAACGGCAAGGCTACATCCCGTGCCGCACTGGCCAGTTCGGGCGTCAGTCCCGGACTTACCGCAAAACACGCCCCCAGGGCAGCAGAGCGGGACATCTCTTCGGGACGCTGGATGGTGCCAACCCCCACGAGAGCCTCGGGTACCTCTGCCACAATCCGTTCCACCGCCTCGAAAGCACGCGCCGTACGCAGCGTAATTTCGAGCACCGGCAATCCACCTGCCACGAGCGCCCGGGCCAACGGTACTGCCTTTCGAGGGTCTTCAATGCTTATTACCGGGATGACCGGCGCCCGCGCCAAAATACTACGTATATCCATTCAATCACTCCCGCCGTTCTTGCTGTTTCCTACCGCCAGGACGCTCATGGCGCCCTGCTCCGCTCCCGTGACAATGCTGCGGAAGCCGTCAAATAATTCACGCCCCATGCCACTTCCCCGAGTTGACAGGGCATCCGGCATGTCGATTGCACGGCCAGCCCACTCGTCGGCATCCACCAGGGCTTCAAGCGTCCCGTGGATGCTATCGAGACGGATGAGATCGCCGTTCCTTACCCTGGCCAGCGGGCCGCCTGCCAGGCTCTCCGGGGTAACATGGATCGCCGCAGGGACCTTGCCGGATGCCCCGGACATGCGTCCGTCAGTGACCAGGGCAACCCGAAAACCCTTATCCTGAAGCACGCCCAAGGCCGGCGTCAGCTTGTGCAATTCGGGCATTCCGCAAGCGCGAGGCCCCTGGAATGGCAGCACGGCGATCATGTCCCGCCATAACTCTCCGGCCTGAAATGCGTCCAGCAACGCTTCCTGCGTGTCGAAAACCCGGGCCGGCGCCTCGACCACGCGATGCGCATCCTTGACCGCGGACACCTTGATCACCGCGCGCCCCAGATTGCCGGTCAGGAGCCTCAAACCGCTCTGCGCATCGAAAGGACGCGCCACCGTGCGGAGAACCGATTCATCTCCACTGACATCAGGTGCGGGCCTCCAGACCACGCGGCCATCTTCCAGCCCGGGCTCCTGCGTATAGGCGCGAAGCCCATGCCCCGCCACCGTGACCACATCTTCATGAAGCAGCCCGGCGTCAAGTAGCTCGCGGATCAGAAAGCCCATGCCCCCCGCGGCATGAAAATGGTTCACATCAGCCTGACCATTTGGGTACATGCGCGTCAGCAGGGGCACGACCATGGAAAGCGCGTCGAAATCCTGCCAGTCAATGACAATGCCGGCGGCACGCGCAATGGCTACCAGGTGCATGGTGTGATTCGTGGATCCACCGCTGGCAAGCAGCCCCACGATGGCGTTGACCATGACGTGCTCATCCACCAGACGACCAACCGGCGTGTATCGCTCCCCCGCAGCCGTAAGCGTTGCCACTTGTCTGGCCGCTTCCGCGGTCAGTGCGTAACGCAGCGGCTCGTCCGGATTGACGAAGGCCGCCCCCGGCAGATGAAGCCCCATGACCTCCATCAGGAGCTGATTACTGTTGGCTGTCCCGTAGAACGTGCAGGTACCCGCGCTATGGTACGACTCCGATTCCGCACGCAGCAGCTCGTCCCGGCCGACCTTGCCCTCGGCAAAGAGTTGCCGGATTCGGGCCTTTTCCTGATTCGGCAAACCTGACGGCATGGGGCCACCCGGCACGAAGATAACCGGCAGATGGCCAAAACTGAGTGCCCCTATCAATAGCCCCGGTACGATCTTGTCACATACTCCCAGGCACAGCGCGGCATCGAACATATTGTGCGAAAGCGCGACAGCCGTGGACATCGCGATGACATCGCGACTGAACAGAGACAGCTCCATGCCCGCCTGTCCCTGAGTGACGCCGTCACACATGGCGGGCACTCCGCCAGCGAACTGTGCGGTCGCACCCGATTCGCGAGCAGCCTGTCTGATGATCTCCGGATAGCTGGCCAGTGGCTGGTGCGCGGAAAGCATGTCGTTGTAGGACGAAACGACGGCAATATTGGGCCAGTGCAGATCCTTGAGCGCCTTTTTGTCGGCCGCCGGCGAAGCAGCGAAGCCATGGGCGAGATTCGTGCACGAAAGCCCCTTGCGTACGGGCCCGCGATCGGCCGCGCCGGCAAGCCGCTCCAGGTAATCGGAACGGCTCGCACGGCTGCGACGGATCACCCGCTCCGTCACTTGCATCAAGGCATCGTTTGGTTGTGGCATGGGAATCATCCTGACGATCCGGATCGACTTGATTGGCCCGCAACGCCGAGGCCAACTCTTCTTGTAGCTTTCCTACATTCTAAGCGTGCAAACCGTGCACTTCAAGCTGTCGCTACACCCCTGACCCTGAAGGTGACGGCACGCGAAATCGTTATATATCACTCAAGTTATTGTCATACCGGCGAATACAGAAACCTCTAATGCAGCCCTCTGTAAAAATCGCTTCATTTTTTCTTGTAGTTTTGCTACAAGTTTCATCAAACATCAACTGGAACCGAAGCCCAGGCGACGAGCGATCTCCCAGCGCGGGCAGCGCCCTCGCCACACGCCGGGTAACCGGGCGGGCAGGAATCAAAGGAAGGACCGGAGGATCCGTGGCTATAGCAACCCCTT
Source organism: Aquisalimonadaceae bacterium (assembly GCA_040877625.1). GTDB lineage: Bacteria > Pseudomonadota > Gammaproteobacteria > Nitrococcales > Aquisalimonadaceae > Methylonatrum. Next base: position 45,669 of record JBBDNK010000002.1, on the reverse strand, counting down.
GTGACATAATTCTTTTCGGCGGTATCGGCGACCTTGCCATGCGCAAGCTGATTCCCGCGCTCTACTATCGCCATCGTGACGGCGCCCTGCCGGAGCACTGCCGGATCTCGGCGGCGGCACGGCGGGACTACAACCGGGACGACTACATCGCGATGGCGCGCGACGCCTGCATGCGTCACGTCCAGAAGGCCGATTTCGATGACAATACGTGGGATGCCTTCGCTCGCCGCCTGCATTACGTACGGGTGGACGCCACCAGCACGGAGGATTTTCAGCGCCTCGCTGCACACCTGCCCGAGGATGGCGATCAGATCCGGGTTTTCTATCTTGCAACCGGCCCCGACCTGTTTGCGACCATCTGCCGACATCTAGGGGATAACGGCCTGGTAACACCGGAAAGTCGCGTCGTACTCGAGAAGCCGCTGGGCCACAACCTCGCATCAGCGCAGAAGATCAACATGGCCGTCGCGGAGGTGTTTCGCGAACACCAGATCTACCGGATTGATCACTACCTGGGAAAAGAGGCTGTCCAGAACCTTATCGCGCTGCGCTTCGGTAATGCCTTGTTCGAACCGTTGTGGGGTCGTAGCGCCATTCGCAATATACAGATAACCCTTGCCGAGCAGGTCGGAGTGGAAGCACGAGGCCCCTTCTACGACAACACCGGCGCTCTGCGGGACATGGTTCAGAACCACTTGCTGCAGCTCCTCTGCATCACCGCCATGGAGCCGCCGACAAGCATAGATCCGGACGCCGTACGGGACGAGAAACTCAAGGTACTCAGGTCTCTACGACCTCTCCACGGTCCGGACGTGGCCACGCACACCGTGCGCGGTCAGTACCGCGCAGGCGCCGTTGCCGGGTCCCCCGTCCCGGGATACCTGGACGAGGAAGGTGTCGCCCCGGACAGCCATACGGAGACCTTCGTTGCCATCAGAGCGGAAATCGATACCTGGCGCTGGGCCGGCGTTCCATTCTATTTGCGTACGGGAAAACGCCTGCAGGATCGCGTCTCGGAGATCGTAATCAATTTCCGGGAAGTACCCCACTCCATCTTCAGCGGTGGAGTGAAACCAACGACCAATCGTCTGGTCATCCGGCTACAGCCGGATGAAGGCGTAAAGCTTTACCTGATGGCGAAGTCTCCGGGAGACGAGATGGAACTCAGACCGGTGCACCTGAACCTGGATTTCGCGAAGACCTTTACAACACGGCGGGCGGATGCCTACGAGCGGCTGTTCATGGACTGCCTGCGTGGCCGGCTGACGCTGTTCATGCGAAATGACGAACAGGATGCGGCCTGGCGCTGGATCGAACCCATCATGGCGGCATGGAACCAGGATGGACAGATGCCGAAACCATACACAGCCGGCACCTGGGGTCCGGCGGCTTCCTGCGCGCTGGTAAGCCGCGCCGGCTATAGCTGGCACGAGGAATACTGATGACTCCCCACTCCGCACTACCCGCGCCGATAATCGAACGCCGGTTCGAGGATTCCGGCACACTTGCCGAGGCGTTGGCCGATGAAGTTGCGGCCCGACTTGACCACGCACTCAGCGAGCGGGAGCGCGCCAGTCTGATTGTTTCCGGCGGCAGCACCCCGATTTCACTTTTCCGGGAACTTAGAACACGACCTCTACCGTGGCTGCGAATCGATGTCACGCTCGCGGACGAACGCTGGGTCGAACCGGATCATCCCGACAGCAATGAACGGCTGGTGCGCCGTGAGTTACTGCAGGATGCGGCTGCCGCCGCGAACCTCATACCACTGAAAACCCCGGCCGACACGCCGGACGCGGCAATTGGAGAGTGCTCGGCGCGACTGTCCCATCTCTTCACCCCCTTCGATGTGGTCATTCTCGGAATGGGCAATGATGGCCACACCGCGTCACTTTTCCCGCACACCGCCGCACTGGACATTGGGCTGCAACCAGACGGGGACGCGCTACTTGTATCCTGCCACCCTGCGGAAGCACCGCATGCACGACTGTCCATGACCCTGTCGGCGCTATTGAATACCCGCCACCTCGTCCTTCACATTACGGGAAAGGACAAGCGCCAGGTTCTGGAGAAAGCCCTGACAGGCACGGAAATCCGCGCCATGCCCATACGCGCCCTGTTACAACAAAACCGGACACCCATACATGTTTACTGGACAGGTTGACGAACAGGCCTGGCTGGTCGCTGATATCGGCGGCACCAACGCACGCTTCGCGGTACTCGACGCGCCCGGAAGGGATCCGGAGCATGAACGGGTATTGGCATGCGCGGATTACCCGGATCTGATTCAGGCCACCGAAGCCTATCTGGCGGGACTTCCGCGCCAACGGCCGGCACGCGCAGCCATGGCGATTGCGAATCCGGTTACGGGTGATCGGGTGCGAATGACCAACCATCACTGGGCCTTTTCCATTGAAGAGACGCGGCAGGCGCTTGGGCTGCGAGCGCTACACATGGTCAACGACCTCACGGCGCAGGCCCTGGCGGTACGTCACCTACCTGCTGAAAGCCTACTCTCGTTAGGCGGCGGTCCCGGCGTCGAGAATGCACCGCTCGCCATACTGGGCCCCGGCACCGGGCTAGGCGTGTCGGGCCTGATCCCTTGCGGCGGACACTGGGAACCACTGCACGGCGAAGGTGGCCATGTGAGCTTCAGCCCGGTGTCCGATCGGGAAATCGGCGTGCTTCAAGTCATGCATCGAGAGCATGACCACGTCTCGGTGGAGCGCCTGGCCTCCGGCATGGGACTCGTGAACCTCTACCGTTGCCTGGCAATCCTGGATGGCGCGGTGCCGGAATTGCTGAAACCGGCTGATATTACCCGACGCGCCGCCGACCATGCGTGCCCGCATTGCGTGGAAGCCGTCAGAATGTTCTGCGGTATACTGGGCAACATTACCGGCAATCTGATCCTTACGCTGGGTGCCCGCGGTGGTTTTTATATTTGCGGCGGCATAGTTCCTCGCCTCGGCGACCTCTTCGACGTGGACTATTTCCGAGAACGAATGGAAGCGCACGGCCGTTTCCGCCCTTATCTGGCGGAAATTCCGGGATATGTGGTGCTTGCCCCACACCCGGCGCTTCTCGGGCTTTCCAGAGGGATCACCGTCAGGGCGGACACCTCATGAGCGTGCGATCACGGCGCCCACCACACACAACAACCGATGCCCTGCAACCGAAAACGAGCGCAAACCCTAACGAAACCGAGAGAGCGAGACGATTATGCTAGCCAGAATCAGAAGTCTTCGGTCAGAGTTGCGCCGGTCGGAGCAGAAAGTAGCGGACCTGATACTCAGCAGGCCCAACGCGATCATCAATGCCCCAATCTCGTCTATTGCACAGGAAGCGGACGTTAGCGAGCCCACGGTGATCCGTTTCTGCCGAGCGGTCGGCTGCACGGGCTTTCAGGATTTCAAGCTACGCCTCGCAGGCAGCCTGGCTAGCGGAGTTCCCTACATATATAGCGGCGTAAGCCTTGATGATCGAACGGAAGATCTGGCCGGCAAAGTCTTTGATCGGGCAATTGCGACGTTAATTCAGGTCAGGAATCATCTGGATTCCGGCGCTCTGGAGAGGGCCATAACCATTCTGGCGAATGCGTCTCGTATCGAGTTCTACGGACATGGCGCGTCAGGCATCGTCGCCATGGATGCCCAGCACAAGTTTTTTCGCCTCGGCATTCCTACCGTCGCCTACTCCGACCCGCACACCCACAGCATGTCCGCGGCAATACTACCCAAGGGCAGTGCCGTGGTTGCGATCTCCCACACCGGGCGAAGCCTCGACCTCGTGCGCAGCGCTGAGCTGGCAATGGAATCTGGAGCGGATGTCGTATCAATCACCGCTTTCGGTTCACCGCTTGCGGAGAAAAGCACTGTCGCGCTGTACGCGGATGTCGCTGAAGACACTGATACATTTACGCCCATGACCTCTCGCATCGCTCACCTTACAATCAACGACATACTTGCCGTTGGCGTGGCACTGCGGAAAGGCCCGGAGCTGGTACATCAGCTAGAGAAGACCAAGCGCAATTTAGCCGAGAAGCGTTTACGAGAGGGGCGCGGTTGACAACCGCCAAAGAGAGAGGCAGAGAGGCGCCTCTCTGCCATAAGAGAGGTAACCTCGAGAATCTTCAGCCGCTGGCAACCTCTGGAACAAGGCTTCGCTCCATCTCAACCTGGCACCGACGATAAGATCGTCCATCACTGTTGAATAGATGGCAGCAGGTCGGTGGCAACCCGATCTCCAGCATGTCCCCTTCGTTGACTCCGCTGTCCCCGGGTAATCGCACTATCAGATTATCGCCGCCACATGCCTCACCCTGCACATGCGCCAACGTCGAGTCACCGAGACGCTCAATCACCAGGACCTGGCCACGAATGGTTCCGAAAGTGTCCGAAGGCCCCGTTACCATGTGCTCAGGTCGGATTCCGATCGTCACGCGACTCCCCACTCTCGCACCGGAAGCATCAACGGTGAGAGGTATCTCGTCACCGCTGGGTAGCCGCACCGTTGCGGATCCGGCATCTCCCCGTAGCAACTTCCCTTCGATCAGATTCATCTTTGGTGATCCGATGAATGTGGCGACAAACAGGTTGTCCGGATAGTGATAAAGATCCAGCGGCGCACCCACCTGTTCCACCCGGCCACCATTCAGAACGACAATACGATCCGCCAGGGTCATTGCCTCCACCTGATCGTGGGTGACATAGATCATGGTGGCGCCGAGATCGTCGTGAAGCCTGGACAGCTCAATGCGCATCTGAACGCGTAGCGAGGCATCCAGGTTGGACAACGGCTCATCAAAGAGAAAAACGGCTGGTTTTCGAACAATTGCCCGACCAATGGCCACACGCTGCCGCTGGCCACCGGAGAGATCTTTCGGCTTTCGATCCAGCAGATGTTCAATCTGCAGAATACGCGCCGCCTCCGCAACACGGCTCTTGATCTCGTTCTTGCCGCATTTTGCCAGCTTTAGGCTAAAGCCCATGTTCTCTTCAACCGTCATATGCGGATAGAGCGCATAGGACTGAAAGACCATCGCGATGCCACGTTGCGAAGCAGGCGTATCATTGACACGCTGCCCAGCGACATACATATCTCCGGAACTGATCTCTTCAAGCCCGGCAATGAGCCGAAGCAGCGTGGATTTGCCACAACCCGAGGGGCCGACGAAGACAACAAACTCACCTTTGTTTACTTCGATATCCACGCCGTGGATTATCGTCGTTTCGCCGAATGCTTTACGTACCTGCTTGAGGACGACTTCACCCATGATCCGAAACCTCCTCTACCCGCTGATCGGGCAGATGGATTAAGGACGGCATTCCACCTGCCGCCCTTGCACTGAAGCAATCGCGCCGATCGGTGCGCCGTCAGGCACACCGATCGAACGCATGCCCCACCAGAGCAAACTGCGTCGGCAGGGCGCGAACACTTACCACCAGACCTCGCCCTGGAAGCCGTAAGTGAACCCACTGGTGTCGTTCCCATACGGGCCGGCTGCACCACCGGCAAGCCCGGCATCCCTGGCCGCCTCGTCCCAATCCGCATAAGTTACGAATGCGCGCAGATTGGGCCGGGAGAAGAAGGACATGTCGGGGCTCAGCTGCACGGCGAACGTGCCCTTGTTAAGCTGGCGGCTGCTGCCTTCATCAGGAGACACGCGATCGTGACCGATTTCCGCCACCAGATCGACATACTGGTTCAGGTGGTAGATCGGTCGAATGCCGATGGAATACCATTGTTGCTCATCCTTCCGGTCTTCGTAGACTGCGGTGAACATACCGGACCAGTTCGGGCTCAGCTGGTACTGCAACTGCTCCACCACTCGGTAGAACTTCACGTCGGAATCCGCTTCGAAGTCACCAGGCGTCCCATTTGAAGCCGCCCCGTACGGACCCGTCCCGTATTGCAGCGCCAACTTGTTGAAGCCACCCAGGAACCCGCCCTGGATATGCTGCAGGGTCAGCATGTACCCGCTTTCACCGTCGAAACTGCTATCCGAGCTATCGGCACTGCCAAAGATAACCGCCACATCCAGCTCACCACCCGGGTTGGCGGCGATACCGCTGAAACGGAAGTCATGCGCACTGAAACGACGATCATCTACCTCATTGTTCTGACGGTAAGCATAGGAGAACTTGAGAGCACCCAGATCGATGTTCTGAACGCCGGCACCCGGACCGCTGTTACTCAGGTAGTAGAAGTCGGTCATGTGGACATCGTGGCGTGCATAATACCGCTTGCCGGCCCAGAAGCTGGCTTCGGAGAATGCGCCTCCGAACAGATTGCCGGCTTCCACATAGGCTTCACGGTTCGCCCAGGTCGCCTCTTCGAAATCAGTATCGCCGTTCGTGATACTGGCGTGCAGAACGCTGAAGCGAAAGTACTCTCCGTTTGGACCCTCGTGGAGGGTCTTCCCGAAGATCAATTCACCGTAGTTCTCACACTCGTTCCCCAGGCGGTACTTGCTTCCCGCGCCGGGCAGCTGAAAACAGACCTGATCCCCACCTTCGGAGCTAGCGCCCGCTCCAGCACGGTAATATCCGTTAAAGTCGATTGCGAATGCGCTTTGGGAAAGTATCAAGACCGATGCCGCAGCCGCGGTCGGTAGAAGAGTATTGCGGAGTTTCATGTATGACTCCTCCCGATTCCTTTTTGTCGTTGCTGACCTTCCGGCAGCAATATCCCTGGTTCCAGCTAATGCCGAACCCCTCTTGTCGACGAAGCCTCCGGCCTCGCCGTATTCACCCAAGCCCGGTATCGACGTGTCTCATCGCGTACACAGGCTTGTAGCAAAAATACCTGAAATATCGAATCAGTCAACAAAAAAGATGGATAATAAAATGGAAACTAACTTTATCACGTTGTTTTATATGCTATTTTTATTGATATAAGTGTTGTAGTATCGCTACACAACAATTGCAACCGAGACCATGATCAGAGCCCGATCACAGCACAAGTCCAATTTCAGAATAGCTCTAAATGGCGGGAATGAACCAAGCGACCAAAGCGCTCAGGGGTCGGAGCGGTAAGGCAGTATGGAGCGGGACGGAAACAGGGCCACCAGGAGAGGGGCCCGACAGGAATCAGCGCTTGAGCGCGTTATAGACTTCTTCCAGTTCCAACCGGACCTGGTGTATTACCTGCTGGCTTTGATTGAGGTCTTCCTTTGCGCCTTCGCCGGAGAGGCGCTGCCTCGCTCCGCCGATGGTGAAGCCCTGCTCGTAAAGCAGCGATCGAATTTGCCGGATGATGATGACGTCCTGGCGTTGATAGTATCGCCGGTTGCCACGCCGCTTCACCGGCTTAACCTGAGGAAACTCCTGTTCCCAGTAACGAAGGACATGCGGCTTTACACCGCAAAGCTCGCTCACCTCACCGATCGTGAAGTAGCGCTTCGCCGGAATAGCAGGCAGTTCGTGGTTATTCGCTGCTTCCAGCATATGCTTCTACTCGTGACTTCAGTTTCTGACCCGGACGGAATGTCACCACCCGACGCGCGGAAATCGGTATTTCTTCACCGGTCTTCGGATTTCGACCGGGGCGTTCACTCTTGTCGCGAAGATCAAAATTACCGAACCCGGACAATTTTACCGAGGTTCCCTCTTCCAGGCAGCTTCTGATCTCCTCGAAAAAACATTCTACCAGTTCCTTCGCTTCACGCTTGTTGAGACCCACTTCTTCAAAAAGCCGTTCCGCCATGTCAGCCTTGGTCAGCGCCATGTCATCCTCTCAATTGTGCATTTAGATCACGGCCCAGTCGCTCGATCACTCGATCTACCAGCCGATCCACATCGCTGTCCGTAAGAGTGCGGGAGAAGTCCTGCATAATCAAGCCCATACCCAGACTTCGACTTCCCTCGGCAATATTACCCCCTTCATAGACGTCAAACAGCAACAGATTCTGCAGCATCTCCCCCGCGGCTGCCCGGACACAGGCTTCAACCGCTCCGTAGCTCACCCCTTCTTCCACCACCAGGGCGAGATCCCGACGGATGGAGGGGTAGCGAGACAAGGGTGCGAAAACCGGGACGTTAGCCGCTTGCAGCGCTGACAGTTCCACTTCGAACAGGTAGGTTTGCCCGGCCAGCCCCAACTGGTCCTGAACTGCAGGGTGAAGAGCGCCGATCCAGCCTACCGCGCGGTCCTCTCGATAGATACGTGCGGACTGTCCCGGATGCAGCGCCGGATGCCGAGCCACTTCGAATCGGAAAGCACCGGCAGCTCCGCCAAGGCCGAGCACGCTCTGCAGGTCGCCCTTGAGATCGAAGTAATCGACCGTGCGACCAGGCACGCCCCACTGCTCCGGCAATGCACTGCCTGCGATCACGGCCGCCAGCATAGGCGACTGCTCCAGGTTATTCAGGTCGCCACGGAAACGTAAGCCTGTTTCGAAAAGGCGCAGGCGTTCATGCTGGCGATTCTGGTTGTAGAGCGTAGCAGCCATCAGGCCCGGCCACAGCGATGTACGCATGACCGACAGATCCGCGGAAATAGGGTTTGCCAGTGGCAAGGCGGCATGCTCGGGGTCCAGCAGCGTCTGCAAGCGAGGCTCGACGAAGCTGTATGTAACCGCCTCCTGGTAACCTCGGTCCACCAACGCGTGACGGATACGGCTCAGTGAAACCTGCGTTTCCGTGCTCGGGAGAACCGTAACCGGAGTCGCCGGATTCCGCGTGGGAATGCGATCGTAACCCCATACTCTGGCAAGCTCCTCGATGAGATCCACTTCGATGCCGACATCGAAGCGAAAGGCCGGCACGGTCACGGACCATGATCCCTCCGGGTCCCTGAATACCTCCATGCCTAGCCGCCCAAGGATGCCCTCCACGGCATCTTCCGGCACGGCCATTCCCAGAAGACGCTCGATCCGCTGGGGCCGAAGGCGCACGGTTCTGGCTTCCGGCAATTGCGACTGATCCCTGGCCTCGAGCAATGGGCCGGGCTCACCGCCCGAAATTGCCAGCAGGAGTTCCGTGGCGCGCTCCATGGCACGGCTCTGCCCCGCGGGATCAACGCCCCGCTCGAAACGATGAGAGGAATCCGTGTGCAAGCCGTAGCCACGCGCCTTGCCGGCAATATCCCGAGGAGAGAAGAAGGCGCTCTCCAGCAAAATGTCGCGAGTTTGATCACTGACTGCGCTGTCGCTTCCTCCCATGATGCCGGCGAGGGCTACCGCCCTTTGCTGATCGGCGATCACCAGGGTGTCGTCATTGAGCACAGCCGTTTCGCCGTTAAGCAGCGCCAGCTCTTCACCCTGCTCCGCCATCCTTACCCGAATGCCGCCGTGAAGCGTGGCCAGATCGAAGGCGTGCATGGGTTGACCGTGCTCGATCATGACGTAGTTTGTGACATCCACAATGGGCCCCAGACTGCGTATGCCTACCCGGCGCAAGCGTTCGCGCATCCACAACGGAGTTTCGGCTTGCGGGTTTACACCTCGGACGATGCGCCCCACATAGCGGGGACAGGCCGCGGGAACCTCAAGCTCGATTGGGAACTGATCCTCAAGGCGCGCGGGTACCGGTGTCTGCGCAGGCAGGGAAAATGGTATGCCGGTCAGCGCCGAAACCTCTCTTGCAACGCCAAACATGCCAAGGCAGTCGCTTCGATTCGGGGTGAGGTCAACTTCAATGATGTGGTCATCCAGCCCCAGATAGTCGCGTAGATCCCGGCCGATGGGCGCGTCCGCGGGCAGCTCCAGAAGACCAGCGGCGTCCTCGGACAAGCCCAGTTCCTTTGCCGAGCAAAGCATCCCGAAGGACTCCAGGCCACGCAGCTTTGCCTTCTTTATCTTGAAATCTCCCGGCAATATGCCACCGACGGTAGCGACCGGCGCCTTCAGACCAACCCGGGCATTGGGGGCGCCGCAAACGATCCTGAGTGGCTCTGCGCCGGTATCCACGGTGCAGTAGCGCAACCGATCCGCATCCGGGTGCGGTTCGCATGCCGTAATTTCACCGACTAACACGCCGCTGAAGGCCGGAGCCGCGGTTTCCATGCCATCGACTTCCAGGCCGGCCATGGTCAGCCGATCCGCCAGCGCCTGCGGCCCGTCGGTCACGGGCAGCAGGTCGCGCAGCCACTGTTCACTGATCTTCATTCGGAAACCTCGTCAACCCGTTTCAGCGAAACTGCCGCAGGAAACGCAGATCATTCTCGAAGAACAAGCGCAGATCGTTCACGCCGTAGCGCAGCATGGCCAGTCTTTCCACACCCATTCCGAAGGCATACCCCGTATACCGCTCGGCATCCACGCCTGCATATTCGAACACCCTGGGATGCACCATGCCGGAGCCCAGGATTTCAAGCCAGCCGGTACCACTACACACGCGACAGCCTCGGCCTTCACACATCACGCATTGCACATCCACTTCCGCGGATGGCTCGGTAAAGGGGAAATACGACGGCCGAAACCGCACGTCAAGGTCCTTCTCGAAGAACCGGCTTATGAATTCATGCAGCGCGCCTTTCAGGTCGGCAAAGCTGATGCCTTCATCGACCAACAACCCCTCTACCTGATGAAACATCGGCGTATGAGTGAGATCGGAGTCGCAGCGGTAGACACGTCCCGGCGCAATAACCCTGACCGGGGCGCCATCTTCCTCCATGACCCGGATCTGAACCGGGGACGTGTGGGTACGCAGCAGCCGGTGGGCGTCGAAGTAAAAGGTGTCGTGCATGGCCCGTGCCGGATGGTGGGCCGGTATATTGAGGGCTTCGAAGTTGTGGTAGTCGTCTTCCACCTCCGGGCCCTGGGCAACCTCGAACCCCATACTGCGGAACAGCGCTTCGATGCGCTCCAACGTACGCGTAACGGGATGCAGACCGCCGGCGTCGTCACCACGTCCGGGCAAGGTCACGTCGATGCGCTCGCCAGTCAGTCGCGCCTCCAGGCTCGCCCGCTCCAGCATTCCGCGACGCGCTTCTATCAACGCCTGAACCCGCTGTTTGGCGTCGTTGATGGCCTGGCCGGCGGCGGGGCGCTCCGTGGCTGGCAAACGACCCAAATCTTTGAGCTGTTCGGTGAGCCTGCCTTTTTTGCCGAGATAGCTGACTCGCACCTGATCCAGTGAGGCCAGGCTGTCGGCTTGCTGCACGTGCTGTCCGGCTTCGGTCAGCAGCGCTTTCAGTTCATCTGCGTATTGCGTGCTCATGGAGTTCCGTCACCGGGTCACAGGAGCTGTCGAGTAGACAGCGAACAGGACAAAAAAAGGGAAAGGTCCACTGCCCTTTCCCTTTGATTGCACGGCCGGCGGCGATAACGCCGGCCTGGAACCACGTCAGGCAGCCAGCTGGGCCTTGGCCTTCTCTGCAAGCACAGTAAAGCCGGCCTTGTCGAATACGGCCAGATCAGCCAGCACCTTGCGGTCCAGCTCGATCTCGGCCTTCTTCAGGCCATCAATGAAACGGCTGTACGACAGGCCGTTCATTCGTGCACCGGCATTGATACGCGCGATCCACAGGGCGCGGAATTGACGCTTCCTCTGACGGCGATCGCGATACGCATACTGCCCGGCCTTGGTAACGGCCTGATTGGCAACGCGGAAGCTACGGCTACGCGCGCCGTAATAACCCTTCGCCTTGGCCATTACCTTCTTGTGCCGGGCGCGGGCTGTTACACCTCGCTTCACTCGTGGCATGTCTCAATTACTCCCGTTTCTCGATCAGGCGTAGGGCAGCAGGCGCCGCACGCTCAGGGTGTCCCGCTCATCGACCAGCGTGGTACCACGCAGGTTGCGTTTCCGCTTCTGGGACTTCTTGGTCAGGATGTGGTTGGCAAACGCCTGCCCACGCTTGAACCGTCCCGATCCGGTCTTCGAGAAGCGCTTTGCGGCTCCCCGGTTGGTCTTGATCTTCGGCATTGCCAATCTCCCGTCAAAAAACAGTCGGCCAGCCGCCGGGCTGGCCGTCACGATTATGGTCGGTGACGCAGGTCAGCTTTTCTTCTTCGGCGCCAGCATCATCACCATGGTGCGTCCCTCCATCCGAGGGTGCTGTTCCACCACGGCAAGGTCCTGAAGGTCGGCCTCGACACGCTGCAGCAAATGCAGGCCGAGTTCCTGATGCGCCATTTCGCGCCCCCTGAACCGAAGCGTGACCTTGCCGCGATCGCCGTCTTCGAGAAAGCGGCGGAGATTACGCAGCTTGACCTGGTAGTCTCCTGACTCGGTACCCGGCCGGAATTTGATTTCCTTGACCTGTACCTGCTTTTGCTTCTTCTTGGCAGCCTGCAGCTTCTTGCTGGTTTCGAACTTGTGCTTGCCGTAATCCATGATCCGGCAAACCGCTGTTTCCGGATGCGGCACCATCTCGACAAGATCAAGACCGACTTCCTCGGCTCGCGCCAGCGCGTCCTTGAGGGACATGACGCCGAGTTGCTCTCCGTCTTCAGCAATCAGCCGGATCTGCTCAGTCTGAATCCGATCATTGATACGTTTATCATCGGAACCAGCTTTCTTTCTGCTTTTCAAGGCGATGCTCTAACCCTCCGAACTACGTTGTCCACGCTGCGCAACCTGCCCATGCAACCATTCCACAAACTCGGAAACGGCCATGGAACCCAGATCTTCTCCAGATCGGGTGCGTACAGCAACGGATCGAGATTCCAGCTCCCGGTCCCCGATAACCAGCATATAGGGAACCTTCTGGATTGTGTGCTCGCGGATTTTATAGCCGATCTTCTCATTTCTCAAGTCGGCAGACACACGGAAACCACTATTTCGCAGGGTTTTTTCCACTTCCTGTGCAAATTCGGCCTGCCGATCAGTAATATTCAGCACCACAGCCTGCTCGGGCGCGAGCCACACCGGCAGTGCACCAGCGTGCTCCTCAATGAGTATACCTATAAAACGCTCAAAGGACCCCAGTATGGCCCGGTGCAGCATGACCGGCTCGCGTCGGGAGCCGTCTTCCGCCACATATTCGGCGCCAAGCCTGCCCGGCAACGCGAAATCCACCTGGATGGTGCCACACTGCCAGACCCGCCCCAGGCAGTCCTTGAGTGAGAACTCGATCTTCGGCCCATAGAAGGCACCCTCTCCGGGTTGCAGCCGAAAATCCAGATCCTTGTTCCGCAACGCCGTATCCAGTGCCGCTTCAGCCTTGTCCCAGACCTCATCCGAACCGACGCGTTTCTGCGGGCGGGTAGACAGCGCAACCAGAACCTCGTCGAACCCCAGTTCCCGGTAGGCCCGATAAAGCAGGTCGATGAAGTCAGATACTTCGCCCTGGATCTGATCTTCGGTACAGAAGATATGCGCATCATCCTGAACAAAATGCCGCACCCGCATCAAGCCATGCAGCGTGCCGGACGGTTCATTGCGATGACAGGAACCGAATTCCGCCATCCGCAACGGCAGGTCGCGATAGCTGCGCAGCCCCTGATTGAAAATCTGCACATGGCAGGGGCAGTTCATCGGCTTGACGGCATAGGTCCGATTCTCGGATTCCGTGTAGAACATGTCGTCGCCGAATTTCTCCCAGTGGCCTGATTTCTCCCAAAGCGTGCGATCCACCAGCTGCGGTGTGTGCACTTCCTGGTAATCATGCTCCTGAAGCAGGCTGCGGATGTAATTCTGCAGCTCCAGGTAGATACGCCAGCCCTTGTCGTGCCAGAACACCATGCCAGGAGATTCTTCCTGGACGTGGAACAGATCCTGTACCTTGGCGATCCGCCGATGGTCGCGCTTTTGCGCCTCCTCGAGCCGCTTGAGGTAGGCCTTGAGTTCCTTGCGGTCGGACCAGGCGGTGCCGTAGATCCGCTGCAGCATTTCGTTGTCGGCATCACCGCGCCAGTAGGCGCCGGCAAGCTTGGTGAGCTTGAAGGCCTTCAGGAAACGCGTATTGGGCACGTGGGGGCCGACGCACATGTCCACGTATTCCTGGTGGTGATAGAGACCCATGCTCTGGACATCCGGCATATCATCCACCAGCCGGACCTTGTAGTCCTCGCCACGCTCACGGAAAATTGTCAGCACTTCGTCCCGCGGCGTCACTTTCTTGATGACGTCATATTCCTGATCGATCAGCTCCGCCATACGCTCTTCGATCTTCTTCATGTCCTCGGGCGTGAAGCCTTCGTCATGCCGGATATCGTAGTAGAAGCCATCCTCGATCACCGGGCCGATGGCCATCCGGGCGTCCGGGTAGAGTTGCTTTACTGCCTGGCCCAGCAGATGCGCGCAAGAGTGACGGATAATTTCCACGCCCTCGGGATCCCGGGGGGTAATGATCTGCAGTTCGGCGTCTTCTTCGATCTGATCGACCGCGTCGTGCAGCCGGCCATTGACGCGCCCGGCCAGCGTCGCCCTGGCGAGACCGGGGCCGATGTCCTGCGCGACCTGCATGATGGAAACAGGGGCATCGTACTTGCGCTGACTGCCGTCGGGCAGGGTAATAACGGGCATGGATGTTCTCCTACAGTGGTGACCCATACGAGAGGCCACTTGCATAAGAGACCTGCCGTCGCGGCGCGCGGCGGCAGGCCGTAAGAATGAGTTTGATTCGCTGATTTCCGTCGCGGTAACGGATACGCAAGGCGACCGCCGATTGTACAGGCCTGAGACGTCTCTGCAACCCCGGCCAATGACCGTTGGCGGCACACGGCGGCGAAACTGACTGGAGACCCCTCCGAGGCGATCATTGACTACGCCAAGGGGCAAGACAGCCCGATGATCGTCATCGGCCGCCGCGGCATGGGCCGGTTCAAGGAGGCGCTGCTGGGCAGCGTTTCCCAGCGGGTGCTGCATTGGGCAGCCTGCCCGGTGGTGGTCGTCAACTGAGCGCCGATCAACCGGAACATCATGCCGCAAACGAAAAAAGCCCCTCACCTGGAGGGGCTTTCGACTTGCTGACTTTACTACCAAATTTGGTAGGCGCGATTGGACTCGAACCAACGACCCCCACCATGTTAATCTGGCCAACAGAAGAACTTACCATATTGTTTTACTAGAGTTTTTATAACTTGTTCTGAGTCATATCAGTCACTACTGACCTGCCGCGACAGAACTCGACGGCAAGTTTCTCAGCGCACGGAGAGCGCTAAGGGCGCTTCTGCGGACGGCGGTCGCTCAGTTCGCCCATATCCGCCACCAGGAAGACGACCCGGTCCTTGTAGTCGGTGTGGACCGCGTTCATGTGCTCCATGATGGCCAGTGTAACCAGCAGGCCGGTCCAGCGGGGTTTGCCCCCGGGGCGCGTGTTCTCACGGTTGGGCGCACCTTTCCCGGACATTCATTCCTCCCGATGACACTGCGCGCGGTTACATGAATCGTTATTGTCGACAAATCGGCGCCGGAAGCATCATTCAATCGCCCGGCGGAGGCGTTCCGTGCGCATTGGGTCGGGCACGGGGACAACCCGGTCGGCCATTTCCAAGCCTCATTGCAGACAACCGGCTTCCATGGGTTCTCTGTTCAAGTATAGGCCCGAGCCACCTTGCGCGACATTAGACATTCGTTGTGGAAAGCGCGGATAGCTTAGGGTGATTCGGAAACTTGTGAGGCGGGGTAACTCCAAACATTCCACATCGGAACCGCCCTGTATCTCTGAGGATTGCCCACGTCCCCAAGACCGGGGACAGACAGAACAATAAGCGCAACTTAGTATTGGACCTTGCAGGGGCTAGCTTCCGCGCTCGCAATAGCCAAGGCTTGGAACTGTGCCTCACTACAGGGAATCTGCACGCAGCGATAACAGGAACATCGCAGCTAAAATCGTTGAATTTGCAAGAATCCAGGAACTTGGCAGGAATTCTGCCTCCATGTACTACATTCGATTAATCGGGGTCAGTTAATGAAATCACTCGATGAGACGCATGATGCGGGGCAGAAAAGCTGGATATTGTCTGCCAATGTGAACAGCTGCGACTTCCCCCTGCAAAACCTTCCTTTTGGCGTCTTTCGGCGGCATAAGAGTCAAGAGTCATTCCGTGGTGGTGTCGCTATCGGTGATGAAATTGTCGATCTCGGCGCAGCCGTCGATACCGGGTTGTTCTCCGGGGACGCCAGAATTGCGGCCGAGGCGGCGGCAACCTCCACTCTCAACACGTTCATGAGCCTGGGTCCCGCCTACCGGATCGCTCTGCGCCAGACCTTATCGGCACTACTCCGGCAAGGTGCGGCACGCCAGGAGGACATGCGGGCATGCCTGGTGCCGCAGACGGAAGCGGAATATGCCCTGCCCGCAACCATTGGCGATTTTTCCGATTTCTATTCGTCACTGCATCATGCCACCAATGTCGGTGCGTTATTCCGGCCCGACAACCCAGTTCTACCCAATTTCAAATGGTTGCCGGTGGGATATCATGGACGCTCTTCGTCCATTTTTGTATCCGGCAAAACGTTCCGCCGACCGTCCGGCCAGCTCAAAAGTCCGGATACACCAGCGCCTGAATACCGGCCCAGCCGGCGACTGGACTATGAAGCGGAACTGGGAATCTTTGTAGGCCGGGGTAACGCAACCGGCCAGCCTGTCGACATGGACTCGGCAGAAGAGCATGTGTTCGGCGTCTCCATCTTGAATGACTGGTCCGCACGCGATATTCAGGCCTGGGAATACCAACCGCTAGGGCCGTTTCTGGCGAAGAGTTTCACGACAACCGTATCGCCCTGGATTGTGACACTGGAGGCCCTCGCTCCGTTCCGCTCTCCCTGGACACGTGATCCAACTGATCCCCAGCCCTTGCCTCATCTACTAGGAAGCGATACACGCGAGCGTGGAGCAATCGACATCCACGTGGAAGTTTTGCTGCAGACCGCTCGTATGCGGTCCGATGATATTGCTCCGATCAAACTCTCCGTCTCCCGCTTTATCGATTCCTACTGGACTATTTCACAATTGATCACGCACCAGAGTTCCAACGGCTGCAACCTGTGTCCGGGTGATCTGTTGGGGACCGGGACCCTATCGGGTCCGGAACGAGATTCCCTCGCATGCTTGCTGGAACTCTCCCGAGGCGGCCAGACCCCCATTGCTCTGCCCAACGGCGAGATACGGACATTCCTGGAGGACGGCGACACGGTCATCATGCGCGCTTACTGTGAGCGCGACGGTCAGGTCCGCATTGGCTTCGGTCAATGCGTTGGTACGGTGCTGCCGGCCGACTGACAGTACTGCGACTGTTCACGAGTGTCCCCGAAACGGGGGACAGAACCGGCATCACCAATCCCCTAAACTCGCGGACATACGTAATGCTTTTCGATATACAAAAACACCAAGGCGGGTGAATTCGCATCTGGCTTTATACAAGACCCCCGCTCGGCATCATTGCCGGACCGGGGAGTTCGCCGTAACCAGCAGGAGATATGCACATGTCCAACAACAAACTGACTCCGATGATGCTGAACCATGCCGCCTGGGTGACGCACGATGTCGCCGCAACCGCTGATTTTTACACTCGTATCATGGGCATGGAGTTAGCGAGTACGATCTACGATGACAAGGTGCCGTCCACCGGCGACGACTTCCCCTACTTTCACATTTTCTTTCGCATGAAGGACGGCTCTACGATCGCCTTCTTTGAGTCGCCAGGCCTGCCGCCGCGGCCGAAACCAAGTCATCCCGCCTACGATGTGTTCGACCACATCGCGTTGCAGGCAGAATCTCCCGCCGAGGTTGAGCGGTGGCGGGCGTGGCTTGTTCAGAACGGGGTGGACGTCATCGGTCCGGTAGACCACAAGGGCATGATTCTGAGCATCTACTTCCATGACCCCAGCGGTCTCCGCCTGGAGATAACGACGCCGCTGGAAAGTGACTGGAACCAGCACACACAGCAGGGATACAAGGATCTGAAAAACTGGGTGGAAACCAAGGAAAAGGCGGCGCGCGAGGGCCGGGATGTCAACGAGGCACTACGGGCCCTAGTCAGCGACGTGCGCAAACGCTACGACTAGCGCTCGACCAATAGTGAATCTGAAATCTCTCCCCGCCAAGTCTCACGACAACAATCACGCAAAAACATGTGCGCTATCTAACGTCAAGGCACCTACCGGCGCATTCGACAAGTGCCGCCTTCCGTCCCGGACACCGAAGGCGCAACGTCATCAATGAAACAGGCGCGGCAGGAACAACGCTATGGTGGGGAAGAAAAGCAATAAGAGGATGCGAACTATATCGGCGCCGATGAACGGTATTAGCCCACTGAAAATATTACCCAAGGATATATGTGGCGCCATCCCTTTGATAATAAATGCGTTAAGCCCCAGCGGTGGCGAAATCAACCCGATCTCGATCACGACCACCACAAAAATCCCGAACCACACTGGATCGAAACCCAAGCCAACCACCAAGGGAAAGAAGATTGGCACCGTCAGCAGCATCATCGACAGACTTTCAAGCACGCAGCCGAGCAGGATGTAAATCATCATGATCACCAGAATGATGACCAGCGGTGACAGGTCGAATCCGGTGGCAAGATCCGCGAGCAAAAATGGAAACCGGGCAATGTTGACGAAGTTTGCGAACAGCATGGCACCGATCAGGACCATGAACATCATGGCCGAGGTGCGCGCGGTCTCGACCAATGCGGCCAGGAAGGTCTTCCAGGTCAAAGTGCCGCGTGCCAACGCGATCAGAAAGGCGCCGGCCGCGCCCATTCCTGCCGCCTCCGTCGGTGTAAAAACCCCGCCGTAGATTCCGCCCAGCACCAGCACGAACAGCAGGAGCACGGCCCATACCGCACCCAGCGCGCGCCAGCGGTCGCGCCACTGTATTCGCTCACCAGGCGGTCCCGCTGCGGGGTTGCGGTAGGTCACCCACTGGATGGCAAGGAAATACAGCCCGATTCCCAGCAACCCCGGAATCAGGCCTGCGGCGAACAGCGCCCCGATATCGGTCTGGGTCATTATCCCGTACAGCACCAGGATCACGCTCGGCGGTATCAACACGCCAAGCGTACCGCCAGCGGCCACTGATGCGGCGGCGAACCCATCAGCGTAGCCATAGCGTTTCATCTGTGGCAAAGCCACCTTGCTCATGGTCGCGACGGTGGCGAGACTCGAGCCGCAAACGGCGCTGAAACCACCGCAGGCAGAGACGGTGGCCATTGCCAAGCCGCCGCGGCGATGACCAAGGAATGCGTTGGAAGCCGCGTACAACTCATCCGACATACGCGACTGGGTAATGAATGCGCCCATCAAGATAAACAGTGGCAGCACCGAGAGATCGTAGGAAAGCGTGGTATCGAATAACACTTGGCCCGCCATCGCCAGACTGGCACCGAAACCACTGTAGAACGCAAAACCGAAAAAGCCGACCAGGGCAAGCCCAAAAGCGATTGGCAGGCCGCAAAAGAGCAAGAGAAAAAGCGCGATGAAGCCAGTCAGCACGACCATCAAGATCTCCTGGGCTTACGAACGAGATCAACCATGTCGTTGACCAGTAATGCCAACACCACCAACGCAGCCAATCCGCTCATGAGCGACATGAAATAAGCGATTGGCGCATAGGGAATCCGCAGGAACAGGCTTCGGTCGCCATACATGGCCAGTTGATTCGCTTCGTCCCAAAGCAGCCAGGCGAAACCGGCAAGCGTCACCAGGCTGATCAATGCAACCACCACGTCGCGCGCCACCCGCGCTCGGCCGCGAAAGGCAGTATCGAACAGGGACACTTTCACGTGCTCACGGAATGCGGTTGTAAGCGGCAGGGCACCGAACACAATGACCGCCAGCAGCACGCCGGTGATTTCATGGGCACCGCGAATCGACAAATTAAGGAAATACCGCCCTATTACGTCGGTGAACGTCAAGAGCATCATCGAAAAGATCAACAATCCGACCACACTGCCCAAGGTAAGCAACAGTAGTCGAGCAAGCCGGGAGGATTCGGGCGTAGCGTTGACAGAACGCATTGCAAAAATGCTCCAGTAGCGCACGTCGCGCCTGCTTATCACATGCCAACCTTAAACCTAGTTTACCAATAATCCCACGCCGAATAGTGCAGGGCCGAATCTTCGGTTTCGACGATGACACAGCGTAGCAGCGACGTCTGTCCCCGGCTGGGGGGACAGCCGTACCCCTCTCCAACCGATATAGTACGAACAGGGCCTATGCGGCAAGCGAGCGAACACGCTCGGCATTCACGGCCAAGCTGACCAACGGCTGACCCTCGCGCATAAACGGGAGCCCCGTCGAGCAACCACTGGATCGCGCATGATCAAACCCACGTCTCTGGCCACCGTGCTCGTGCTAGCGGGCATGGTCGCCCTAGGACCGCTTGCCACGTCGATGTATCTGCCCGCCTTTCCCGCCATGGCGCAGTCGCTTGACGTGAGTGCTGATCAGATCCAGTTGACGTTAAGTGCATATGTGATAGGCCTGGGAATGGCCCAGCTGATGTTCGGGCCGGTTGCCGACCGGCTCGGCCGAAAACCGGTTGTCGTGACGGGCCTGGCGTTGTTTTGTCTAGGCAGTATTGGCTGCATATTGGCGAACCACATCGCCGTTCTGCTCGGTTACCGATTCCTCCAGGGCTTCGGCGCCGCCGCCGGGATGGTATTGGCGCAAGCCATCATCCGCGACGCCTTTGAGGGGCTAGAGGCGACCCGCAGGCTCGCCTACATGGGGAGCACGGCCGCGCTGGCACCCGCTATCGCGCCCGTGGTGGGAGGGTTGCTGCTGGTGTGGTTTACCTGGCCCTCGATCTTCGTCCTTCTGACCTTATACGCCGCAGTCGTGTTAATGGTTGTGGCCTTCAATCTGCCCGAGTCCTTGCCTCCGGAGCGCCGGCAAGCACTTCGCGCGGCTTCCGTTCTGCGCAACTATTGCGAGGTTGCCGTCAATCGCACCTTTCTGGGGAACGCACTTGGCTTAAGCCTGATGTTTGCGGGCCATTACGGATTCATCGCCGGATCCCCGTTCGTGCTGATCAGCCTGCTTGGGGTGTCCGAGCATCATTTCGGCTGGTATTTCATGCTCCTGACAGGGGCTTTCATAGCCGGCAATCTGATGGGCGCGAGGCTGAGTCGCCGATATGTCCCCCGCGGACTGATCACGACAGGGGGCGCAATGTTGTGTGCCTCCGGTGCTCTATTGGTGATGCTGGTGCTCGCAAACCTGGCATCACCGGTTTTGATAGTTGGTGTGTACCTGATCTACGCAATTGGGGCGGGGCTCATGATACCGCACCTGATCGTCGGCGCCCTGACGCCCTTTCAGCATATGGCGGGAACAGCCGCGGCATTGATGGGGTTCATACAGATGAGCGCCGCCGCAGTGGCCAGCGGCCTGGTCGGCCACCTTCATGAGGACACTGCTCGGCCAATGGTATTCGCCATCGCCCTGTGTGGGGCTGGTGCCCTTGTGGCCTACAAACTGGTCACTCCGCGGCCATCTGTTGCTCAGCTCGATGCCACGCTCCAGTCGAGCCGGCACGAAGGCTAACCGCAGCAGGCCGTGACGTCGGTTGCGAACCGGGGTCAGGAGCCTGTTGACAGATGCTCACGGTATCCCAATCGTTGGGAGAGTTCGGCGGTCTCCGCTCGCAAGGCACGGGCGACTTTGCCATCAAGGCTCGCATCAAAGCGCTGTTCTGGCCCAAGCGCGGCGACGGCCGCAACAATCTCTCCCTGCTGATTGAAGATAGGCCCGGCCAAACCGGATATGCCGGCGAGAACCTCCCCAACGACCCGCCCAAGACCCTCCGCTCGCGCACCATCAGCCAACGCCTGCACTTCATCCAAGGTGCTATAGGGCGACGCCGGATCCGCCAACTCAGCGTGGACGAATGGCTCAGTGACTTTGGACGGCAGGTGGGCAAGAAAACACTTGCCGCTGGCAGAGGTAAGCAATGGCAGTACCGAGCCCAGCCGAACGTTGACGATCACCGATTGGGAACTGTCAAACCAGCGCACGATGGTAGTCCCATGGCTACCCCAGATCGAAAGCGCGACCGTTTCATCGAGATCATCGCGCAGCCGCCGCAACGTCCGTACCGCAAGCTCTACCACGTCCAAACGCTCGAGCGCGGCAACACCAAACTCGAGCGCCAGTGGTCCGAGATCATACAGTCCCGTTTCCGGCTGCTGCTCGACCAGACCTGCCCGCGCCATGCTCACGAGGTAACGGTGTACTTTGGCGGCAGCAATGCCGGATGCTTGCGATATATCTTTCAGCGGCATTGGCTGGGAGTTGGCCGCGAGACAGCGCGCAATGCGCAGACCCGTCTCAACTGATTGCACGCCCTGGCGGACCTTCAGCTCGGTCTCGCTCATCGGAAGTCCTCTATGGGGCTGGGAAGCCCGCCGATTCTGCTGCGGAAGTGCGCAGAGGTCAATATGTGCAGGATGTCGCTCCCGCAAGCCCTCCCAAGTCTGGCTACTACGCATGAGTCCACAATGCGCTCGGATCATTGGAACGCCTTCAGCGGACGTGTACATTCCTGGAATGGCTAACGCCGATTCTGCGTAAGCTGAGACTTCAGCCCCTGCCAAACATCGACGTAATCACGCTGTCTGAAGCCGGCAGATATCGCCTGAGCGGTCGGCTGAAACACATCACGGCTTTCGAACATGAATGCCAGCGAACCGGGATAACAACGAAGTCAATGTTGGCCGTACCAGGCGTATCCGAGGGCGACGACAACGCCGTGAAAATCGAATGGTGAGATCGCCATTGCCGGCAACCGTGTGTAGACCGTGCATATCCATTCGCACAGGCGATCCATGTTCAGACATCTCGCTTGCATAGGTCAGTACCCGGCAGGATGAGCACAAGCCTTGCCCACAAGGTCAGGTTCGCCCCAGAAGCCCCCGTTCGCCCAGCCACTGTTGAAGCGTACCCGCCGCCTTGTCCAGCAGCTCGGGCTGGCCTTTATAATAGTGGGTAGCGCCCTCGATCGCTCTGAATGTTTTATCAACACTGCCAGCTGCTTCATAAACTCTGAGCGTATGAGGCTGCGGTACAGCATCGTCGGCCTCGTTCTCGATCGACAGGAACGGCACCGAGATCTTCGCGGCACAGGCGACGGCGTCTACATTGCTATCATCGATGGACCACTGGGACAGCCAAGAGCGCAAAGTAGAGAAGCGTCCAAGCGCAACCGGCCCATTGTTTACCGTCTCGGGATTGCCCATGTAGCACCAGCCAGGCCGGCGTCCATTTGGCTCTATAGCCGGATCGAGGAATCTTGGGTCCGCCATGGTGCGATGGGTTACAAACCCGCGCTCCATCTCGCCTGTGTTGCGGTGCTTCAACTCCGCCAACATCTCCTGAACCCAGGCTCTGATCTTGCGCACCCTCCTTAACTGCGCGCTGCGGAACTCCGCCAGGAAAGCCTCGGAATAAGGCGGCTGGTTTGGATTACGCGGGTCGTAGATATCCAGCTCAAGGGTGCGGTGGTCCGGATTGAGTTCGTTGTTCACCGACGGATCAATCATCTCCGCTAGCATCAGGGCACGGGAGATATGGGCAGCCTGATAGACAACCGCGTCAGCGGGGATCAGCGCTGCCCCTGGGATATCAACCGAATCCCCCGCGGGGGTCGCCACAATGGTCGGATTCTCGGCTTGTGACTGATAAAACGTGGCAAGCGAGCCGCCGCCACTCCAGCCCACGAGCACGATCTTGTCGTATCCCCATTGCTCCTTGGCGGTTCGGATATAGGCACCAAGATCGATGATGACCTTCTCAAAGATCAACGCGGCATCGTTCTTGACAAACCGACTGCCAGCGCAAAGCACGTGAAACCCCATCGAAGCGAGCCGCCGAGGCATCGGGAGCAACTGCAGGGTCGAAGCAGGATGCATGAAAACCAACAGAGTACGGGAAGGCACGTTAACCGGTTTAAGGAGAATCCCTTCGAGGTTCACGGTCCCCTGGCTTCCGGAAAAGCCATAGGTCTCCACGAAGGAGGCCTTTTCGTCGAAATGGACGTGAACCCATTCATTGGCAACGTCGTAGTTCTTCTCAATCATTCCGTCAGCCTCTTTACGGTGTTGGGCAGCAGCCCCATCAATCCGCGGCATGCGGGCACCGCCGAAGGACTGCAGCTAGACGGGAGCAGCGTCGTGTACTGAACGCGTTATCAGATCCGGGCGCGCTTCGTCTGAGTCCATTCGTCCAAGGCCCCTCGGGCCCTGCGCTTGGCCTCTATCAAGTAGGACTCAGGTTGGGTGCGAGTCGAGAACTCGAGCCTGACGCCATTGGGATCGAAGAAGTAGATGGATTCCACAAAGTGGTGGTCGACCGGCCCAATCACCTCGACACCCTCTGCCAACAAGCGTTCTTTCATGTCGAGCAGAGCCTCGCGGCTATCCAGTTCCATGGCAAAATGGGGGATCCATTGCGGCATCTCCGGGTGCAGCGTGTTTCCCTTGCCGTCATCGACGTCAAAGAAGGCAATATAGGACCCATCCGCAAACTCGAAAAACAGGTGGACGTAGGGCATCTGCTCGCCGGTTGACGGCACGGAGTCCGCCTTGATGATATGTGCCAACGGCAGGCCCAGCACGTCCTCATAGAACTGCCGGGTCTGCTCGGCGTCTGCGCAACGCCAGGCGACATGATGAAGCCCTGTGATGCGAATACTCATGGGTCGCCCCCTGGTTTACTGGATGGTTCTGAGAACAGGAGACGGCAATCCGCCTCCTGTTCTCAGTGTCTCCCTAGTAGTCGGCCACCTCACGCCGAAGCATCTCCAGCGCGGCCTCGCCATTCACGCCCTTCTCCTGCACCGACGCAATCCATTCTGGCTCGGCTGTCGCCAATGCATTCCTGAGTCGCTCGAGCTCCTTCCCTTCTACGCGGGTGTGGGTTGTGCCGGCACGTGCTTCAAATTCCTCTAGGGCCTTTGCATGCTTGTCATCCCAGATACGACCGACCCGCTTCGAGAAAGCCTCTCCCGATATGCTCTCTATTGCCTGCTGGTCCGCTTCGGAAAGCCGGTCCCAGCTCGCCCTGTTCATGACGAGAAAAAAGCTCGTATTGTAGAACCCGCCGTCTACCGTCAGCAGGTGGTTGAGGTGCCCCCATAAATTCAAGTTGGGCATGCTATCGGTGGTCAGGAAAGTGCCGTCAATCACGCCACGCGATAGCATTTCATACGCCTGTCCCACCGGCGCGGATATTGGTACGCCATCAAAGGCTTCCAGCAACCTGGAGGTGGCCGGGTTGATCACTCGAATACTCAGGTTTCTTATATCGCTCAGGCTTTCCACGCGCTGCCGAGCGGTGAACAACGAGCCAGGCGGTTGCACGTGCAACGAGAGTACCTTGACCCCGCTGTATTCATCCGCCTCAGCAAAGTAGTCGTTGTGCGTCCGCCAGAATGCTACGGAAAGGGCCTCGGCGCTATTGCTCAAGAAGGGCAGCTCGACCCCTTCGCTGGTCACGAAACGACCCGGGGTATAACCCTGGGTGCTCCAAGTGATATCGGCCACACCTCGCCGGGCGAGATCAAACTGGCGCGGTGGCGGGCCCAGGGACGACGATGGAATGTCTATTCGAACCCGACCCTCTGTTGCCTGCTCCACGTCCGCCGCCCAAGGCTCCAGTACCTCAGTATTGATAAAGTGGTTTGGTGGCAGCCAGCGGTTCAGGGTAAGTACCGTTTGCGCCTGCGCGGATGATGCGAACAGTGCTCCAACAGCAGCCAGTACACAGCCTTTCCATACTTGCGTTCCCATTTTCTCTCCTCCGGCGATTGTTGTCTATTGTAGTTAACCACCTTGTATCAGCGGCTGGGCCTTGTGGTAGCGGCCGGCCAGAAACAGCAACGGTTCTACAGTACGGTGTGCGAACTCTTCAACTTCGCCTATGAAAATCACGTGGTCGCCACCGTCCACCTGATGACGCGTGCGACATTCGAAGGTGGCCACGCAACCCTCGAGCAGAGGCAGATCGGCTATCCCCCCATGCCAACTCACGCCGCGAAACTTTTCCGGTATCGGTTGCGCGAAACGATTGGACAACTCCTGCTGGTCGGCTGCCAGGACATTGATGGCAAAGTGAGAATTGGCTTGAAAGGCCTTCAGGCTAGGCGAGTGCCGCGACAAGCTCCACAACACCAGCGGCGGGTCCAGGGACACCGACGAAAAGGAATTTACCGTGAGGCCAACCGGGCCCCACTCCTCGCATTGCGTGGTGACAATGGTGACCCCCGTGGCAAAGCCCCCAAGAGCACTGCGCAGATCCCGAGGGTTGATCGGTTTCCGGTCCACCTCAGTAGAACCCGTAATAGCTTGGCTGGTGGACATATGCCCCTCCTGCTCACTAAGCGGCCTGACGGTCCTTCAGGCGGCGGTGGACGCGCGGCATGACTTCCTCGGCAAACAGCCGCATGGAATTCCGTATTTCTTCCATCGGCATATGACCGAAGTTGTGCATGGTAATCACGTGCGTCATACCCAGGTCGTACAGTTCTATCAGCTTCTCGGCAACGGCTTCGGGCGTGCCGAACAGGGCTAACCTGCTGCGAAGGATGTCGTCATAGGTCTGGCGCTTCGCGTACAAACGGGTACGCACGTAGAGATCGAAAGGTTCAGCCGCCGCGCGCCGCACGGCTTCGTCACTTTCGGCGACGTGGGTATGGAATACGAAAGCCGCATCGCCGGGCTCCACAGGCTTCCCGCCCTCCTCCCGACCACGGGCGAACTCCACGGTGAGTTCCGGCAATTCGTCCCAGGAATCCAGCGAGCCATAGGGCACACAGAGCATGTTGTGCCCCTTGAGCCCGACGTGATACGCGGCCTCCTTGCGCAGGATAGCCACGGCAATGGGTGGATACGGCTGCTGAACCGGCAGCACATTCAGGCGCACAGCGTCGATCTTGTTGAACTTGCCCTCGTACGTGAGTCGTTCACCGCTCAACAATCGCGTCACGATTTCCAAGTTCTCGTCAAAGCGCTCACGCTTCTCCGCGCCATTGACGCCGTAGCCTTCGAATTCGTGCTTGAGATAGCCGGAGCCCATGCCGAGAAACACACGGCCGCCCGAGAGCACGTCGGCCATGGCGTAGTTCTCAGCCACAGTCAGGGGATTATGAAAGGTAAGAATGGAGATAGCCGAAGCCAGGCGGATCCGTTTCGTTTGTCCGGCCAGGTGCGCCATCATCACTGCCGGGTTGGGTACCGTGCCGTACTCGTGGAAATGGTGCTCGGCGATGAAAATTGTATCGTAACCGAGCGCTTCGGCAAGCTGCGCCTGCTCGACCACCTCGCCATAAAGCTGCTGCACCTCGCGCTCATGGCCCGGGAATTTCTCCGGCGGGTAGTGATCCTGCACTGAAAACATCGAGAACCGCATTATTTCCTTGCGCTTGGACATCGGACCCTCCTGTTACATTCTTATGATTACTTTTTGCATAATCTATTTACTACAATGTAATTATCGTACCAAAGGATGTCAACCCGCCTTTACATCATCTGAGCGAGACGGCTCCTGGCTATTGATAGAGAGGGAGATCCCGGCTTCAACAACCGAAATACCGTGGGTCGGACAAAGAATCTGGCGAAGTCGGTGAACTGCTGTTGCCCCCCCCCGATCCAGGCCGCCGCGGCTCATCAAATTTCCTACTTCCACATGCCCGAGCCGAGCTTGACCACGGTAATCAGTTCACCGCCCGTCATGCCGCAAACACAACCCTCCCGCTCACCGGCCGGCATTGGCGGCGAGAGACAAGGGCTACGCTGGTCAGCTTACAGGCCGTGGTCGTGATAGAAGGCTTCAATCAGGGCCGCAAGATGGATAGGCGTTTCCTGCATCGGGTAGTGCCCTGCGTTCGGAATAACTTCCAGGCGGGCGTTGGGATAGCATTGTAGAAATGTATTTTCCATGAGCTCGGGCGTTAGCGCGGCATCGTGCTGTCCGACAGCGACCAGGAGTGGTGTTTCGAGCCCTTTGGCGTCGGCCGTAAGATCAGTCTCCAGGAACGCGCCGAGATAGCCGGCGAATGCTTCTCGTGTCGTATCCTGGGCGCAGCGCTCGACTACCCAGTTGACCCAGGCACTCGTCAGGCGACCGCCAGTGGAGAAGTCGACGATGCCTCGACGCACGTCGTCGCTGTCGACCGCTGCTTCAAAGAGGCTGCGCTGCTCGGGCGGCAGGCGCAGACCGCCGGGCGGCACTGGCGTTACCGCCACTGCGCTTCTTACGCGGTTACCCGCGTCGATCATGAGCTGCTGGATACCGAGGCCACCCATGGAATGGCCAAGTACATGAAAGCGCTCCCAACCCAGGTGTTCCGCGAGACTGAGGGCATCCTGGGCGAGTTCTTTCATGGAGTAATCGCCTTTCTGCTCTCGAGAGCGTCCATAGCCACGACAGTCGACGAACGCATAGGTGAAGCCATCCCGGTCCAGCGCATTGAACATCGGAGAGAACACAGTGTGGTCTCCAAACCAACCATGCATGACAATAACGCCTTCGCGGCCCACGCCCAGCAGCTTGTGCCCGATGGTCATATATACCCCCCAAGATGTTCAGATTATTGGAACCTTACAGGTACTCCCAGATCTTCTGCTTGGCGATGTCCTCGGGGGCACCTTCGTAACGCCGACTACGGCCGTCCTTCATCAAATACAGAGAATTGACGATCCGTAGCATGGCCATGATGTTCTGCTCAACAATGATGGTGGAGATAGCCTCGGTTCGGTTAAGCGTCTGAATCGTTTCCATAAGCTGATGAACGATATTCGGCGCCAGCCCCGTTGTCGGCTCGTCCAACAGCAGCACGCGTGGCTCGGCCATGAGACCGATGGAGATGGCCACCATGCGCTGCTCGCCTCCACTCATCAGGCCGGCCGGCTGCTTTCGGCGCTCGGCCAGGCGCGGAAACAGGTTAAAAATGTACTCAAGCCGCTGGCCAAAACGCCTAGCCTTGCGCAGCTCGGGCCGTCCAGTGAGCGCGAGCTCCATGTTCTCTACCACTGTGAGGTTGGGAAAGACATTATTTTCCTGTGGAACGTAGCTGACGCCGCGCAAGCGTCGCTGCTGAGGAGTGAGCGCGCTGATATCCTCCCCGGCATAGCAGACATTGCCGGTTGCCAGCGGCAACAAACCATACAGGGTGCTAAGCAGGGTCGTTTTGCCGGCTCCGTTGGGACCGATGACGCCACACACCTCACCCGGCTGCAGGGCGAACGCCACGTCCCGTAACACCATGTTGCCACCGTAACCACTACTGATTCCGGCAGCCGAGAGTAGCGGCCCCGCCGCCAAAGTCGCTTCGTCCGTGGCCGCACCGATTTGCTTGATTTGGTGCATACTCGTCATGTTCATTGCCCCAGATACAGTCGGACAACCTCCGGATCTTCCAGCACGGCAGCGCTATCACCCTCACGGAAAACAGTGCCCGTGTTCAGAAAGATCACGTGGTCCGCAAGGTCGCGGACTAGCTGGAGATTGTGCTCGATGAACAGTACGCTCTTGCCGTCGTCGGCGAGTTGTCGAAAGATACCGCCCACATGGTCGATTACGTCCTGCTCCAGACCCGCACAAAGCTCATCGAAGCAGAACAACTTGCCGTCGAAGGCAAGGATCTGGGCCAACATCAAGAGCTTGCGCTCGCCGTAGGTCAAATCGGCGGCCGGCGTATCGATCCGATGATCGAGCCGACACCGTTCTAGCACCCGCTTGGCCGCCGCAACCCGCTCGCTCTCGGCCACGGGCTTGCCCCGTAGCGCCGCCATCAGACCTTGTGGCAACGTCTCCTGCGACGCCGGAACGCTTCCCAGAAGCACGGAATCCAGCACTGTCAGGGAACGAAAGCTGCGCGGATGCTGGAAGGAGCGCGCGAGACCGGAACGGGCGCGGGTATGGGCGGGCAGATTCGTCACATCCTGGCCATCCAGGAAGATTGCCCCCTCATCTGCGGTCAACAACCCCGAGATCAGGTTTAGCAGGGTGGATTTACCAGCGCCGTTGGAGCCTACCAGCGCAGTAACCCTTCCGCGCGGCACTTGCAAGGAAACGCCGTTGAGCACGGAAATACCGAAGAAGCGTTTTTTGATGTCGGTCGCTGAAAGTATCGCTTCCATGCCCCCTCCCTTAGTGTGCGGTAGCAACAGCCGTGCGGCGCGACTTGCCAAATAGCCCTTGAGGCCGGAAATACACCACCAGCACCAACAGCACGCCGTAAAGTAATTGCTGGGCGGGAGCCGCGACACCGGTCGGTAGCGGCGTGAACTTGAGCGCTTCCGGCAACAGCATCAGTATGACCGTGCCGAATACGGGCCCTTTCAACGTTCCAGCTCCCCCAAGCATCACCATCAACAAGATCAGAATTGAGACATTAATGTCGAAGCCGGTCGGATCCACATAGGAGGCGTAGTGCGCATAGAGGCTTCCGGCAAATGCCGCCGCTGTCGCTGAGAAGGCGAAAATCACGATCTTGGTTGCCGCAACGTTTTTGCCCAACACCCGGCAGCCAGTTTCGTCGTCACGCACTGCCTGCAACAGCCGCCCGAAGGGCGTGCGTACCAGTATCCAGAACAGGTACAGCCAAATCGCCATCGACATCACAGCGAAGACCAGGAATGAGTAACCCGACAAGGGGTAGCCAAACACGCTGAGCCGTGGAATCCGCGGCACGCCGGCGGGTCCGCCGGTGACGCTGGTCCAATTCAGCAGCACCGTGGTGAATACGATCTGCACCGCAATGGTGATAATAAGTAAGTAGATGTCGTGCACGCGGATCGATGGCAGAGCGATTATGGCGCTCACTAGCGCCGCGGCCAGCATGCCAATCAGGATTGCCAGGAATGGAGGCCAGCCCAACTGCGTGGTCAGTAGTGCACTCGCATAGGCGCCGATGCCGAAAAAGACGGCGTGAGCCAGAGACAGCAAGCCGGTATAGCCGACCAGCAGGTCCAGCGAGGTCGCCAGGATCAGAAAGATCGCGAGCAACGTTGCCAGATGAACAAGGTATTCGATGACGCTACCCTCCGCCGTTTAAGGCTTACCTGTTGAAACTTTGCCAAATAGGCCTTGCGGACGGATCAGCAGCAACGCATACAGCAGGCCAAAGGTGACGACAAGGCGCCAACCGGAATCGAAGAACCAGACCATGACGCTTTCGGTGACACCAACGACCAACCCCGCCAACAGCGCACCGGCAATACTTCCGCGCCCACCGATGATCGCCACTGCCGCGGCAATCAGAATGATGTAAAGAATCTCATGAGGCGTCACCCCGACATTGAACAGGTAGAAGGCGCTCACCGGCACCACCAGGGCCGCTGCCAGCATGCAGGTGATACGTTGCGCCTTTCGCCCGTCAATACCCAGCACGCGAGCCAAATGGCGATTCTCCGCAACAGCCCGCAATTCCCTGCCGATCCGGGTGTACCCCATAAACAGCCCCAAGGCGGCAAAAGCCACCAAGGCTGTGCCCAACACGAGGACGGAGTATCCATCAAACGCCATCAGCATGGGCGAGGCGAGCGGCGCACGCAGTCCACCTGCATCCGCGGACACCCCCTCCGGCCCGAACGTAATAATCAAGCCAAACTCGAGCGCGATCAGAATTCCCAGCGACGCGGTGATTAGCCCCATCTCACTCGTCTTGCGCTCCTGCAGCGGCCTGTAGATCACTTCGTCGATGATCAGGCTCAACGCCATCACTACCAGCAAGCTCAACAGCAGCCCTAAAGCCAATGGCCACCCCAGCGCCGCCACCACCGCGAAGACAACATAACCGGCCACCAGCATGACCCCGCCGTGGGCCAGGTGCACGATGTCGGAAAGCCACCACATTAACGAGAACCCAATCGCGACCAGAGCGTACAGACTGCCTGTAACCAAACCGTCAATCAGCAGGTTTGCGAGCAATGTTGACGTATCCATCCCTTATCTCCCCGGGCTCACCCCAGTGCGCCACTAACCGCCCGTGGGAACTACTAGAGGTCCGTGGCCTCGAGGGCCTTGACTATGACGGCCTCCCCGTCCTTGAACGTCTTGACCACCATTGAGCGAACGACGCTGCCATCTTCAAAATTGAAGGCGTAGTCGCCGGCAGCGCCCTCGTAAGTGGGCATGTTGTTGACGAAGTATTCACGTACGCTGGCGCCGGTTACCGGTTTACCCTCGTCTATCAGTGCTTCTGCAGCTTTCTTGTACATGTAGACGAGGTCATAGTGGTTGGCCTCATGGATATTCGGCAAACGATCATGCCTGTCCCTGAAGTTCCGGGCGAAGGTGGCGGTGAGTTCACGATCACCGCTCGGATCGTAGTCAGCCGAATTGTAGTAGGTGCCATCGGCCCGACTGCCCAGCCCCATCACTTCCGGAGCCTCGATATAGCCGTTGGACAGAAACAGCCCCTGGTACCCCAACTCCCTCGCCTGACGGATGATCTGGGCTGCTTGATGGCCGACGGAGCTTGTGACGAAGATGGCATCAGGATTCCGATGCAACATTCTCATCAGGCTGGGGCGGAAATTCGTCTCTGCTGCCTGATGTGACTCCTCGGCCACCAACTCGCCGCCCATACTGTCCCATGCCTGTTTGATGGGTGGGGCCAACGCGAGACCCAGGTCGTTCTGAATTGTAAACAGACCCAGTCGCTGAACGTCCAGATGCTCCTTCGCGTATGGGAGAAGCGCTTTCACGCTCGCATCGTCATACATCCAGGCCGACTGGAAGTACGGAGACAAACCACGAACCGCTGGCGTGGCGGTGCTAGCAGATATCAAGTACACTTCCCGGCGCTCCGCCACCGGCGCTACAGCAACGACCACGGGGGTCCAGCCTGTGATGGCGACCTGTACCCTGTCGACGTCAATCAACTTACGCAGTCCGTCCAACCCCTGCCGCGCAAGCCCACGACTATCCTCGGGAACGAGTTCCAGAGGCCGGCCCCGGATCCCGCCCGCTTCGTTGATCTCGTCCGCAGCCAGCGCGCTGCCCTGTAGCATCATTTGACCCAACTGACCGGACCCGCCAGTCAATGCCAGCAATACGCCAAGCTTCACTGGTTCGTCCCGCTGCGCTTGCGCAGTACCCGAAAGGAACGCCAGAGCAATGCCCAGGCCCATCGTAACTGCCAGCCATGCGCCAGTGTGGCGCCTTGAAGAACGCGTAGTCATACCCTCTCCTCCTGCCATTTCATTTTCTATCAGGTGAACCGGCCGGGGATTACCCTGCCCCACCCGAACTTTATCTATGTACTTGTACTTTCGTTACGCTCGCACCGCTTTGCGCGGCTTGATTTCCGCAGGCGCATTGACAGTGTCTTTATCGAAGGCGGCAACTGGCTTGTAACGCATCACCAGCTCGTGCAACTCTTGCGGAGAGATTACATCGTCGATGTTGTCGAAGCCGTTAGGCGCGAGTTCCTCCACGGTCGCCATGAAATCCACCGGGCCGCAGCGTCTGTTTTCGTTGATCACATTGGTCGTTACTTTGCGCTGCACTGCTTCGTATTCCTCGAATGCTTTCTCAACGCTGTCGTTGCGCGTAAGAGCGTCGGTCAGCACATACGCATCAACAAACGAGAGCGTAGCGCCGCTCGAACCCCACGGATGCATGGGATGGGCGGCATCGCCCAGCAATGTCACGTGGCCCTGACTCCAGGAAGGCAGCGGGTCGCGATCGACGAACGGAAACTCGTATACCTCCGGCGCGCCGCGGATAAGCGCGGGAATATCGAGCCAGTCGAACTTCCAGTCTTCGTACGCGGGCAGAAAATCATTGAGATCCGCGGTGCGGTTCCAGTCCTCGGTGCGCATGGCCTGACTACGCTCCTTCGCGGGCATGACCGCGGCCCAATTCGTCCACGACTTTCCACGCCTGAGGTGCCTCCCCGACATGGGATAGGCCATGAAGAACCGACTCTGAGGATTACCGGCCATGATCATGCTTGTGCCGCCAAGGAATTGCTCCGTCTCCGTGGCACCGCGGTAGGCAAGCAGACCATTCCGCACGGCCGGGCCTTCGTCCGGGTACATCTTTCGGCGCACGGTCGAGTGGATCCCATCGGCACCGATGAGGATATCGCCGGTTTCGGAGACGTTACGCCCGTCATTGCGATTGGTAAAAACCGCTTTGACCCGCCCGCCCGGGAGGTTCTCGAAGTCAAGCAGTTGATGCCCCATCACCACGGCGTCCGCGCCGATGCGCTCCTGCGCCGTGCGAAGCAGAATCATCTGCGTCTCACCCCGGTGGATAGACACCTGCGGCACGCGGTAGCCCGCAAGTAGCCCCCGCGGCTCTTCTATAAACCGCTGACCATAGCGATTGAAGTAGTGCACATCCTTGGTCAGGATTCCCATCTCGCAGAGAATTTCCTTGAGCCCAAGGGCCTCGAATACCCGCACCGCATTAGGCAAAATGTTGATACCCACGCCGAGCGGCTTAATGTCGCGTACCGCCTCGAACACGCGGACTTCGTGCCCGGCTTGATGCAGGGCCAGCGCTGCAGTAAGACCGCCCATTCCGGCGCCGCTGATGATTACTTTCATGTCCTTGCACTCTCCTCGTAGCGAATTCGACGTTAAGGCTGTACCAAAGCTCCGCTTGGGGATGGCCGCCTAATTTCTCTTTATAGAATGTTTTACTTATTACGTAATACCCGCCGGGTGTCAAGTGTCCCTCCCACTGCACTGCCGGAGATCTTCGAAGGACATCAAAAGACCGCTGCGAGAGGTGCCAAACGACACGGCTCACCAGCTGGCCCCACGGCGAAGCCAACGGCTATCTCCCGGGGGAGACTTGCTCGCAAGTTGACGGCCTCGAAGTCTGTAGTCGCTTACCTGCAAACGAATCGTTAGCAACGCGGCGGCACCATCCTCGCCCCTCTCTTGCATAGCTTTGGACCAAGCCTTTTCCGCATTGACACGGGCAGTATCCTCAAGCTTCAACCATGTCACAGGTGGGCAACGTCGTCTGTCCCCGCCCCGGGGGACAGGGCACTGGTCGGCTGATAGCGGGTTATCCAAGGGCGGCCTTTATGGAACCGGCCGACCCTCCATCAGGCCGGCAGCAAGTAGCTGTCGAGAACACCCGGGGTGTGATCACGGACCAACAAACGCCGCGGCTAGCGAAACTCTTCTTTTAGGGCTCACTGGCAAAAGACAGACTTGCGCCCGGAGACTTGGCGGATTACGGAAGCAAGACCGTGGCGCCGGTGGTACGGCGCGCTTCCAGATCCCAGTGTGCATGCATCGCTTCGGCAAGTGGGTAACGCTGGCGGATGTCTATCCTGAGTTTCCCGGAGTCGATCATCTCCATTACCTCGCCGGCCATGGCAAGCATGTCCTCGCGCTTGGCGCTGTAACCGAATACGCTGGGACGGGTGACAAACACGCCCCCCTTGGCGCCCAGCACACCGATGTCAAGCGGTTCGATGGGGCCGCTGGATTGACCGTAACTCACCAGCATGCCGCGCGGACGCAGGCAGTCCATGGACTTGTAAAAGGTCTCGCCGCCCAGTGAGTCGTAGACCACTGATACACCAGCGCCGCCGGTGATCTCGCGCACCCGCGCCACAATGTCGTCACGGCTGGAGACAATGGGATGCTCGCAACCGAAGCCGCGGGCAAGTTCCGCCTTCTCGTCGTTGCCGACGTTACCAATCACGGTAGCGCCCAGATGGCGCGCCCATTGACACAACAGGCTGCCAACGCCACCGGCCGCGGCATGCACCAGCACCGCCTCGCCAGGCTGTACCGGGTAGGTCTGGCGCAGCAGGTATTGCGCTGTCATTCCCTTGAGCATCATGGCTGCGGCGGTCTCGTCATCAATGCCATCGGCAACTTTCACCAACCGCGCCGCCGGCATCACGCGCCATTCGGCATAGGCACCGGCCGGAGGGCTGGCATAAGCGACGCGGTCGCCCTCTACTATCCCTGTCACCCCGGGGCCAACGGCCTCAACCACGCCGGCCCCTTCCATGCCCGGCGTAAACGGCGGGGTCGGCGCCGCGCGACGGCCTTCGCGAAAGGCGACGTCGATGAAATTGAGACCGACAGCAGTGTGGCGCAGCAGCACCTCTCCTTCGGCGGGCGTCGGCTCTTCCACTTCTTCCCAACGCAAGACCTCGGGCCCGCCGTACTCATGGATTCGAATCGCGTGCATTATTGTCTCCCGTATACCCAGGACGGAATAGGGGCGAGAAGCCTCCCTGACGAAGGTATTCGCATGATGAGCAGGCTTACTCTGCCCGCTCGAGGACGCTGACGTAATTCACCACTCCCGCGCCGCCCATATTGAAAACACCAGCTAGCCGTGCCTCTGCCACTTGCATGCCCTCCGGGGCCTCACCGGCAAGCTGCATCGCTGCCAGCACATGCATCGATACGCCAGTGGCGCCCACCGGGTGGCCCTTGGCCTTGAGTCCGCCGGAGAGGTTCACCGGCAGTTTGCCGTCGCGCTCGACCCAACCTTCGCGGATGGCACGGGTACCCTCGCCCGGTTCAGTCAGACCCATGGCCTCGTATATCATCAACTCGGCCTGGGTGAAGCAATCGTGCACCTCGGCCAGATCCAGATCCAGCAAGTCGATTCCGGCTGACATCAAAGCATGCCGCCAGGCCTCCCGAGCACCAGCCAGCTGACTCATGTCCCGACGCGACATGGGGAAGTAGTCGTTGACATGGGCAATGGAGCGGAAACGCACCTTCCGCCGCTCTGCACTGACGGCATCGGAAGCGGTCAGCACCACGGCGGCGGCGCCGTCGGAGACCGGCGAACAATCGGTGCGGCGCAAGGGCCCGGCTACCTGAGGGTTCTTCTCGGAGATCATGTTGCAGAATTCGAAACCCAAATCCTTGCGCAACTGGGCGTAAGGGTTATGCATGCCATTACGGTGGTTCTTGGCCGCAATCATGGCCAGCCCCTCGGATTGATCACCGTAGCGGTCGGCATAGGTTTGTGCGATCTTGCCGAAGATGCCGGCGAAACCGCCTTTGGTGGCGCTCTCCTCCGCCTGATAACAGGCGCCAAGCAGGCATTCGCCTGCCTGGCCGCTGTTCAGGTGTGTCATCTTCTCGACGCCAACCACCAGTATGTTGCGCCCGCGCCCGGCGAGTATATGGTTGATACCAGCATGCATCGCGGCCGAGCCGCTGGCACAGGCATTCTCAAGTCGCGTTGCCGGTTTGAAGCGGAAGGCTTCGTTGGCCTCCAGAACCAGCGCGCCGGAGCACCGCTGCGCCGACATGCCACTGTTGAAGTGACCAACGTAGATGGCGTCGATTTCGCGGTGTTCCAGACCGGCGTCGGTCACGGCAGCATTGGCCACTTGGCAGATCAGGCCCTCAAGCGTGTCGTCGAGCTTGCCGAAACGTGTGTGCGCCCAGCCAGTGACGTACGGATAGTTCATGAAGCCACCTCGTTGTCCGCCAGCATGCGGCGCAGCTCGATTTTCAGAACCTTGCCATAGTTATTCTTCGGCAAAGCGTCAATAAAGTAATAGTCCTTGGGACGCTTGAACCGGGCGATATGTTCGAGGCACAGAGCATCAAGCTCGGCCCGCTCGATTTGGCGCCCGGGCTTGGTCACCACGAAGGCGACCACCTCTTCGCCCCAATCGGCATGCTTGCGGCCGATCACCGCCACCTCGAACAAGCGCGGATCGGTCAGCAGCACCTCCTCCACCTCGCGTGGATAGATGTTGGTACCGCCACTGATGATTACATCCTTGCTGCGGTCCTTGAGCGTGAGGAAGCCATCCTCATCGAAGCTTGCCATGTCCCCACTGTGCAGCCAGCCGCCTTTGAGGGTCTCGGCGCTGGCTTCCGGATCCCTCCAGTAACCGCTCATCACGCTGTCGCCGCGCACCAGCACTTCGCCGGTTACGCCGGCGGGCAGTGATCGACCATCCTGGTCGACCACGACCACCTCCACAGCCGTGTGCGGCACGCCCACGGAGCCCAAACGCCCGTTGTAGCGTGGATGCCGGCTGTTGGCGAAATGATGCTTGCCCAGTGCGGTGATAGTCATCGGGCTCTCCCCCTGCCCGTAGATCTGTGCCAGGCGGTTTCCAAACACGGCGATCGCCCTCTTGCAGTCTTCCAGATACATCGGCCCACCACCGTAGATGATGGTCTTGAGGTTGGTCATGTCCGCCGAGGCCACCTGCGGGTGGGCCATCAGCCGCGTCACCATGGTCGGCGCAGCAAAGAAGCTCACGCCGCTATGGTTTCGAATCAAGGCGAGAATCTCCTCTGGCTCGAAGCCGCCGCTGTCCGGGAGCACGTGCGCGGCGGCGGCCGCGACGTGGGGCAGGACGTACAGCCCGGAGCCGTGCGACATGGGCGCTGCATGGACGATACAATCACTGGGCGCAATCGAATCCACGTCGATAAAGTAGCTCATGCTCATGGTCAACAGATTGCGATGCGAGAGCATGGCGCCCTTGGGCCGACCTGTGGTGCCGCTGGTATAGAAAAGCCAGGCGGTGTCGGTGGGGTTTACGGCCGCCGCTTCCGCGGGCTCCGCCTCAGTCAGCCGTCGGTAAGCCTCGCCGCTAACATCCTCCACCCATGCGACGTCGGGCAGTTCGCCGCTGATGCCTTCCACCGCCTCCGCAAGTTCGGTGGTAACGAAACAGCCGCGCGCGCCCGAATGCTCCAGAACGTATCTAAATTCCTTCGGATGTAGCTTGGCGTTAACCGGCACCACGACCAACCCAGCGTGCCAGCAGGCGAAAAGAAGCTCCACGTATTGCGGGCAGTTCTTCATGATGAGCGCCACCCGCTCTCCCGCCGTCAGGCCCCGCGCCCGCAGCCCACCTGCCAGCCGTGCGACGCAGGTGGCAAGTTTGCCGTAATTGCAGAGCAGCCGATCGCCCTGGAAAAGTGCCGGCTGCGACGCGTAGCTGCGGCCGGCTCGGACCACCAGTTGCGCGATATTCATCCGCTGGCCCCGTTCACGCCGTCGCCGACGCAGGTATCGCCCGCGCCCGCGGCACCTTTCGCAGATGACCACCCACG
This sequence comes from Aquisalimonadaceae bacterium, assembly GCA_040877625.1. GTDB lineage: Bacteria > Pseudomonadota > Gammaproteobacteria > Nitrococcales > Aquisalimonadaceae > Methylonatrum. Next base: position 6,794 of record JBBDNK010000002.1, on the reverse strand, counting down.
CAGGCGCCAGGCAATCCGGCAATACGGTCTGCCACTGTAAGCAGGCCGAACATGTCGATACTGGTATGAATTCCGGCTTCCCCGAAGGCAAATACAAGATCCTCGGTGGCGGTATTGCCGCTCGCACCGGGGGCGAAGGGACAGCCGCCCAGCCCCGCCGCCGAGGCATCAAAGGTGCGCACGCCTGCCTCATAGGCGAACAGGGCGTTGGCGACTCCCATGCCGAATGTGTCGTGCCCGTGGAAAGCCCAGCCGATGCCTTCGCCCGTCGTACCCATGACTGCAGCGAACCGCGAGCGGACCTGGTGCGGGTTTGCGCGTCCGGTCGTATCACAAAGTGCGATCTCCGCGGTTCCGGCTACTTCGGCCACGCGCTCGACCGCATAGCGCACCTGCCCAAACGGCACGGTGCCGTCGAATGGACAATCGAAGCACGTGGCGATGTCGACCCTCAGGCGAAAATCCCGCTCGTCCCTGCGCATGGCGGTGATCTCGGCGAGCTGGGTCAACGATTGCTCGATCGTCTGACGCACGTTCTTGAGATTGTGAGTTTCGGAGGCGGAGAAAACGTAAACGAGTTCACGTATCCCGTGCGCAAGCGCCAGCTCCGCACCCTTCGCATTAGGCACCAGCACCGACAGCCGCAAGCCCGGGCGGCCCTTGAAATGCTCGGCGATTCCACCCATGTCCGCCATCTGAGGAACCGCCCGCGGGCTTACGAATGAGCCGAGCTCCAGGCGCTGGCAGCCGGCATCCAGCAGGCCCTCGATGAGACTGATTTTGTTGTGCGTCGGAAGAGGCTCGGCGATCGACTGAAAACCGTCACGGGGAGCAACTTCAACGATCTCCGCTTGTCGAGTGGCACGCGTGTTCATTCAATTCTCCTTGGCCCGCTCGGCGCCGCCCGCCTGCAACGCGTTAATCACACCGCCGGCGATAAGTATGTTCAACTGGCGCGGCGTCAACTCATGCTCGAGCACCATGGCTCGATCAGCGACTGTTGCAGTCACCTGGTTGCTGGCCCGCAGTTGAGTATGCAGGTCTTCGATCTGCAGTCGAGCACCTTGCTCGATGGCAGCGGCATCCTCCTCGCTCTTGAAGCTCAGTGCCAGCACGCCGAAACACGCCAGGTTCTGCCAGTGGATGCGGGCGAAGCTTTGCGCCACAACCACCCGCAGACCCAGTAGCCGAGGTACCAGCGCCGCATTCTCCCGGCTGGAACCTTGGCCGTAGTTGCGGCCGCCAATAATCGCGTGACCGCCGGCCTCGATGCTACCCTGAGCCCGCTGAGGATAGCTCGAGTCAATCTGCTCGAAGGCGTACCTGGCTGTTTCAAAGACGTTACTCCAGTACGGCAATACCCGGTTGCCGGCGGGAATGATGTCGTCGGTGGAGATGTTGTCACCGGTGACCAGAATCACCTCGACATCCAGCCGATCGGGCAGCGGCTCCAATAGCGGGATCGGTGGCGTGTTATCAGTGCGGGCCAGCTCCGGCAACGGCTCGCCGGGCTTGCGCTGCCGCGGAGAAACAAATGCGGCCATTGCCGCCCGCATGACATCCGGCTCCCGCACCCGAGGATAGGTCATATCCAGTGTGCGCGGATCGGTAATGACCCCCTTGAGCGCGGACGCAGTCGCAGTTTCGGGGCTGCACAGGAACACCCGGTCCTCGCGGGTACCGGAACGCCCGGGAAAGTTGCGGGTAACCGTACGCAGGCTGTTGCGGCCTTTGGCTGGGGCCTGGCCCATCCCGATGCAGCCATTGCAGCCGGCCTGATGCAACCGACCCCCGGCGCGGATGAATTCCCCCAGAGCGCCTTCGGTGATCAAGGTTTCCAGCACCTGGCGCGAGGAGGGGTTGATGTCGAGCGAAATACCTGGCGCGATTTCGCGATCCTTGAGCATCTGAGCCACCACGGCGAAATCGCGATAACCGGGGTTGGCCGAGGAGCCGATGTAGGACTGGTAGATCGGCTCGCCGGCGACGTCGCGCACCGGCACCACCTTGTCGGGGCTGGAGGGCAACGCGATCAGCGGTTCCAGGTTGGCCAGGTCGATGCGATCGTGACGGTCGTAGGTACAACCAGCTTCGGCAGCCAACGGCCGCCATACCTCCTCGCGACCGCGAGTTCGCAGGAATGTCCGGGTCGACTCGTCGCTGGGAAAAACCGTGGTGGTCGCCCCCATTTCTGTACCCATATTGGCCAGCACATGGCGATCCATGGCCGACAGACTGGCGAGCCCCGGTCCGTAGTACTCGATGATGCAGTTCTTGGCGCCGGCTACGCCATGGCGGCGCAGCAGTTCCAGAATTACGTCCTTGGCCGAGACCCAGTCCGGCAATTCGCCAATGAGCTCGATACCCCATATCCGCGGCATGGTGATGTATAGCGGCTCACCCGCCATTGCCATCGCCACTTCGATGCCACCGGCACCGATGGCCAGCATTCCCAGGGCGCCGGCCGCCGTCGTGTGACTATCACAACCCACCAGGGATTGCCCCGGCACACCAAAGTGCTCCATGTGAACCGGGTGGCTGATGCCGTTGCCGGGGCCGCTATACCAAATGCCGAAGCGCTCGCAGGCGCTCTGGAGGAACAAATGCGCGTCGGCGTTGATGTGATCGGACTGAACCAGCGCGTGATCAATATACTGCACGCTGGGCTGGGTCTTGACCTCAGTCACACCCATCGCCTCCAACTCCAGCATCACCAGCGTACCCAGTACATCCTGCAGCAACGCCTGATCGATTTGCAGGCCAATCTCGGTGCCCGTGTCCATCCGCCCCTCGACCAACTTGGCCGCTATCAGTTGTCGTGCGAGATTCTCCGCCATCGATATTCTCCGGATCAGCGTAAGTGCACTGCCTCAGATCGCTTCATTTTCGTCGTGCTCCATCGCGTCGATCGCACTGTCGTCCAGCCCCAGCCAGTCGCGCAGCACTTGGCGAGTATGCTCGCCAAGCAGGGGGCCGGTGTGGTCGATTCCTCCCGGAGATTCGGACAGTCGCGGGAAAACGTTTTGCATAGCCAGATCACCGAAGCGCGGATCGGCCACACGGGTGATCGCCTCGCGGGAAATGAAATGCGGATCATTCAGCATCTCTGGGGCGCGGTATGCGAGTCCCGCCGGAACTCCGCATTGAGCCAAGCGCTCGACAATGTCATCGGCGTCGCGCTGGCGCGTCCAGGCGGATACCAGCTCATCCAACTCTTCCTGATTCTCGCCGCGGGCGCGATGGCTTGCGTAGCGCGCATCTTCGGCCAGCTCAGGCCTGCCCATTTCAGCGCACAGCCGCTGGAATACATTGTCCTGGTTACCGCCAATCACGACCTCTTTCCCATCGCGTGTGGGATAGGCGTTCGAGGGCGCGATGCCCGGCAGTGTGCTGCCGGAGCGCTGACGGATATGGCCACCCTTGTCGTACTCAGCAATCAGGCCTTCCATCATTCCCAGCACGGACTCGAAAATGGAGGCATCCACTACCTGGCCACGGTTGGTCTTGTTGCGATACTGCAGTGCCATCATCGCGCCCATCGCGCCATTCATACCGGCCAGGGAGTCGCCTAGTGAAATGCCGGTGCGCACGGGTGGCCGGTCGGGATAACCGCTGATGTAACGCAGCCCTCCCATAGCTTCGCAGACCGAGGCAAACCCAGCCCGCTGAGCGTAGGGGCCGGTCTGACCGAAGCCTGTAATACGGACCATAATCAGTCGCGGATTGATTTCAGACAGTATGTCCCAGCCCAGCCCCCAGCGCTCCAGCGTACCGACCCTGAAATTCTCGATCAGAATATCCGCCTGCCCTGCCAGGCGCCTGACGATTTCCTGAGCCCGCGGATCGCGCAGATCCAGGGTCATCGACTTCTTGTTGCGGGCAATCACCGACCACCAGATAGTGTCGCCATTGGTATCGGCGCGCCCCCACTGGCGTAACGGATCGCCTTGTCCTGGCGGCTCTATCTTCACCACCTCCGCACCGAAATCAGCAAGGATCTGGCCACAGAAAGGCCCGGCGATGAGTTGGCCCATTTCAAGCACTTTGATTCCTTTAAGCGGCTTCATCTTTGCCCCACTGCTATTAGGTGCCTGACGGCCATCCAATCCCGTGCCTCGTCTGCTAACCACAGAGGCCTCAGCCATCCCTGTGCCCGACGCATGCTCCGCGCGTTGCGCAAGACACTCAGTCGATGTTTCGATTCAGATTAACAGTGCCAGATTGAACTGTCGGTCCCCGCGGCGGGGGACAGAGACTGATGAACCGTGAAGCGTTCTTGAAGTCGCATGTGCTGGAATGGTGTAGCGTCCGCCCCGCGCCTGCCTGGAGAGTACCCCCCGAAAGCCTTGACGCCGTGCCAGCTGCGGGCTTTCCGTGGGAACGCTGCGGCGTAACAGCCTAGGGTATCCAGATCGACAGGTACCACATAAGCAGTTCGCGCGGGCTGCCTATGCCCAGCCGCTGGTACGCGCGGTTGCGGTAGGTCTTGACGGTTTCCTCCCCGATACCGAGATCTAGCCCAATACCGGCGAAGGACAATCCATAGAGAATCCGGGCGCACACTTCAGCCTCGCGCTGAGACAACCGGGCATCAGCAAAAATGGATGCCTCGATCTTCGCAAGCGAAGACAACGCCAGATGGGGCCGACGGTTCTCCGCTTCAGTGTGCTTGGCCACCACCGAGATGATCGCGTCCGTCGCCTCCCTCAGACCGGCGATATCGTCCGCGGAGAACTCACCGCTACCGGTGGTACGCAGCAAGCTTAGACAGTAGCCGATATCGCAGCGCTGACCGCAGATCACAACACGGTCGCGGATGTCCGCATAGATCTGGCTGCGCAGTTCCGCTGGCAACTCACCCAGGCCAAGCTGCACCAGCGGCCGACGTGAGCCGTCAATCGCGCGCTTCACCTCAATGATCGTCGGATCACGACGCCACCACTGCCTCCCCAGGTAGCACGCTGCGCGCTCGTTCGCGGTGCGGCTGCCATCAAGACTGCCGGAACCCAGTTCACGCAACGCGTCAGTGTTAAATTGGAAGACCGCGCAATGGTCGATGCCGCACAGGTCGTTAATGGTGCCAAACAGGTCAGAGAAAAAGCTCTCCCGCCCGATTGCATCGATGATATTGCGCGACGTAAAGGCAGGCCAGGACGTTGCCTCAACAACAGATGCACATGCAGCCATAAATCCTCCATTGTACTATTCGCAAATGCGAATTCGGGTCTGCGCCCTAATTTTCGATCTCTGCACGCTATCGCCCGCTATGCGGTGCGCCATGCAGCCACAATCTTAAACCGTGGCATCCGCGGAGGACTTACCCTGCGCTCCGAACCTGTCCGCGCTGATCCAACGCATATGGGCGGTGCGCGCAGCCAGTATGTGCGCACGCATGACGGAAGCGGCCCAATCGCTGTCGCGCGCAGTCAGCGCGCGAATGATCTCGCGGTGATGCTGCATGCTCCGTTGCAGCTCTTCCGGCGTATACTGGTGAAAACTGCGACGTGTCACCGGTACTTGGACGACGGCGTCCAACAGGCGCTGCAGGCGCGGGCTATCCGCGGCCGCCATCAGACACCTGTGGTAACGGGTGTTGAGCGTAGCGACCTCGTCGAGCGCAGCTTCATCCGGCTCATAGACCACCTCCTCCATGCGCTCAGCCAATGTCATCAAATCCGCCAACTGCTCGCCGGTAATTCGCCCACTGGCGCGCGCGACCACATGCGGCTCGAGCAGCGCACGCAGCTCGAATACCTCTTGAATATCGCGCTGCGTCCAGGAAACGACGCGCGCACCCTGATGGGGAATGGCATCGGCCCAACCCTCCGACACCAGCCGACGCAATGCTTCGCGGATCGGGGTGCGACTAAGGCCGAACTCACGACCGATGGCGGCCTCACGTACATAGGAATCCGGCGGGAAATGCCCTACCAGAATGCGTTGCTTAATGATTTCGTAGACACGATCAGCGGCTGTCACAGAGCCGAAACCTCACGGTGAGATGGTGGGGATTTCAGTGTCTGGTATACCATTCAAGCCTATTGCAGCACAATACTTTGCGGAAGCGCTCCAAGAAATCTAAAGTTGCATACTATTTACCCGGGAATAGCGTACAACACAGGTTACGTATACAAGTGCGGCAAACACGTCGGGACAGAAGAGTTCACGCCGTCTGAAGCGCTGTACGCCGGGTCCGCAATCAGATCGTCACAGTTTCAGCGCTCACGTATTTTTGGATTAGTGCTTCATTGTGGAGAAAACCAAAGGGAAGCCATTGGGCCAAGTCCAGGGAAACGCCGCAGCGTCCGGAATCGGCTGGAATACCTTGTCTGCGAATTCAGCCCCTCGCGGCATCAACAAGCCGCTCGCGCAATTGCTGGTCGGGCAATGCCCCCCTGCCGGCAGTCATGTTGTCCGCAGCATGTTCCGGATTGTTGGTAGCGGGGATGACCGCAATCACCGCGGGATGCGCTATCAGATACTTGAGAAATAGTTGTGCCCAGATTTGGCAGTCGATCTCTTCCGCCCAGTCCGGCACCGCCCTGCCAGCAAATTGCCTGAATAACCGTCCCTGTCCAAAAGGCTCATTATGGATCCCGCAAGTGCGGAGTGCATTTCATGATGGGCATGAAAAAACCCCCGAAGCGGCGCGCACAGCATGCCAATCTGCGGGGGTTCGGACGGCACCGGGGAATAGAGTAGGTGCCTCATAATATGTGGTAGGCGCGATTGGACTCGAACCAACGACCCCCACCATGTCAAGGTGGTGCTCTAACCAGCTGAGCTACGCGCCT
>JBBDNK010000001.1:0-176244 GCA_040877625.1 Aquisalimonadaceae bacterium | reverse complement strand
GATAAGACGGACTGTACTAACTTTTACGTGGACCGGAAATCCGGGAGCACGTCAGCTGGATTTAGCTTCTGGGGCAGTTTGCCAGTCCGCGTTTCAGTAGGCGACGCCTAGTTTCAGTGTAATCAGTAAATCATCCTTTAAATAGTCGATCCTTGATGTTTCGCAGATGTCGTACAGCTGTCATTCGCGCATTGTTAGCGGCAACTGTTCCTTGCTTTGCATAGTGAGCGGCCGATGTTCGTACCACACATTCCCGTATAAGGTTAGCAAGACAGCTTGCTTGGTGTGAAATAGCGTGAATACGAGGATCGTCTGCGGCCAGTGGTGGTCGTGGACTAGACTGCCACGGAGCGGTCGTCACCGCTTGCTTAAATTTAGTGAAAGTCGACAAATAGTCACATCTACATAGCCTGTGAGCACTGATGTCTTCGAGGCATTGCTCTAAGCGATCTAGGGTTCGGGTAATCAGGTGGGATTGCGTGCAGACTGCAGGGTTGCCTGGGGTTAGCCCTGTTGTCCAATAATCGATGGCATCCTGCTCGATCTGTTCAATACGTTCTAGCGCGTGTTTCCCACGTTCGCGTTGTTCGGAACGGCGAGTGAGCTTGATGCCAGTGGTTATGGACACTATGAGCGAGAAAATTAGGAGTGCCCACGTAACTACTTGGGGCCAATGATTAGTCAGCCAAGTTCCCAAAGTAGGATCTAACTCCCGTGTTATGTGAAGCCGATGTATTCCCAGATTTCCTTCTCGACACTCTTCCTCTTGCTTCGGATGATCAACCGCTGGCGCAATTCTTTGGGAGAGACATGGTGTTCGCGAACCAGTCCTCCGAATGCTTCCTCAAGGAAAGATGAGCCATAGCCCATGGCGCCATCCATGCATACTATTACGCAGCCCTTGCCGGCCTTGTCCAAGGCTGGCCAAAGGACATCCTCTCGGAACGCCTCGCCGCTTGTAGATCCGTCTGCTCGGTAGCGACCTGCCGGATAGGGTGAGAATTGTTTAGCAACGTCAATCATAATTTCGGGCTCGTTCATCTTGGCCACCCCGCACGGTTGCCGATGTGGCTAGGTGTAATGGCAGACTCCACTCAATAGTAGTGCCGCCCAAGGGTGTCTTGAATCCCTCTATGTGTTCCCCGTCTTCCTCGGCGGGCTGATAAGTATACGCACCCTTGTTGCTGTAGACCACTAAAGTGCCGCCTTGTGCCTCTGTCAGCACGTCCCGTAGTTGAGTCATGCCCTTCCCGCGATGTGGTAGTTGGGTACGGGTCTTAGTAATTTCCATGGCTGCGCGTATGTAGTCTCCATCAGTTGTTCCGAGTCTCAGTCTTGAAATGACGCGATTTATCATGCGCTCGTGCCAGCGCACGGGGAGAGCATTCGGAATTCCAACGCCAAGATCACAAATCACAAACACTAATTGATTGTCGAAAACTCCTGCAAACATCCACCATCTCTTAGCGAGTGCAGGTAAACTATCGATTCTGGCGCATGAATGGGAGTGTTCCACCGCATTAGCCATTGCCTCGGTAACAGCTCTGAAAAGTGATGGAGTTAGATCACTGTGAAGGTGGTCTCTGAACTCGCTCAATAGCTCCCCAGGGATAGCACCATCGGCTTGATCGCTTGAGACAAATCGCCAACAACGGACATCCTTTGCTACAACGGGCTCATTTAGGCTCAGCCCTAGTAGCCACGATAGGCCAACTTGTTCAAATATCTGGCGGACAACCTTGTGACGAGGCGGTATGCAGGTTATGTACTGTATATTGCGCTTAATCTTCAGGATGCGGTCCATCTCCGCAACGAGGTTTAGTGTGGCGGCTGCCGTCATGCCATTGGTCCTGGAGAAGTCGATACGAAGTTTCCTGTTGCTTAGAAAAGCAATATTTCTAAGCTTTCGGAGGAATCGGCGCGCCTTCCCTCTGTACCGCGCGCTGTATAGGTCAAGCACCATTGGCGCGACAATCCGCTGTCGCTCGTGTCGTCTCAGTGTCCCGCTCTTAGGCTTTGGAGAGTAGCCAGATTCGGCCTGTCTTCGGTGGAGTGCGAGTAGCGCCCGTATTTTCGAACGGTGCGCGCGCTTCCGCGAAAGTCGGTCGTTCCTTTTTTTGCGCTCGGGTGAGGGTTTCTTCATTTGAATTTTGCCAGCAAGGGTTGGCCAGATTATATCTGTTGCTGTGGAGCGCTACTTTTGAGGTGCAGGCTAATGCAGCCGCGTTGCTGACGATGTCCGGCCTCAGGGGCGACAACCCGCACCACCTTTGATGGATATAATGTGTGGATAATTTATTTAGCGGATGTATGTTATTGATTTTTATTTAATAGTGCTGCCGGGAGCGAGAATCGGACTCGCACTCCCTTTCGGGAACCGGATTTTGAATCCGGCGCGTCTACCAGTTCCGCCATCCCTGTGCTGGGGAGAGAGTATAAGGACGCGGCAGCGTTACGCCAACCATGGATCCACAATCGCCGTAATCCGGTGATCCTGTTACTGGCGTACGGGCGCGTGGTTACTGTAGATAAAGCAGGTGATCCGGATCGAGCCAGATGACGAAGAATACGTTATCTATGAAAAACCCGTGAACGCGTCCATGAGCGTTGGATGAGATCTCGAACTGGAAGGCGGGGAGGTCTCTTAGCTGATCGTTCAACCGTCTGAACCCATTGGGTTCTGATGTTCTGTCCCAGTGTATTGGGTGGGAGCGTAGCGCAGATGAACGCTCGGCATGAACCTCGTTGGCCTTCCAAGCTGACAGGTCTTTTAGGCGCTGCAACAACTTGGCGAAGTATTGACGGTCCTTGCCATTACAGCAGAATTTCTCGTGCGTTAAGTCCAAGTGCTTGAAAGAAAACCGCACAATATCGTCTTCAAGCGCGGGGAGAGAAGTAACTTTAATCCCATGTTCCGTGGGTGGCGGCTTCCTAGCTTTTATTTTGCCGTTAGCCACGAGCCCCTCAATTAATTGGATGCCTCGGCGCACTTCCGGTAAAAGTGAGCCATAGTGTCTTGCGAGATAGGGGCGTTAGAGCTTTCATCGGCGGGAATCCCGCCCCTAGCTTCAAGCCAAGGCAATTCGCTATGCGTCATGCGCTCTAAATCATAAGCCGAAAATCCGCCATACTCCGCCATTACATCGGCAAGGTGTTCTTCAATCTTTGGTGGGAGATTGGGCTTATCCACTTCAACCAAGATGGGACTCCATTTAAAGTCGCGATAAGCGCGATATACAGCAGGTATTACTGGCCCATGGACCCACGCCTGGATCTCATCGTCAAATAAGGACTCCCGCTCCAGCGCGAGGTACCACGCCTGTGCGTAGTACACCAGCTTTTGTAACTTGAGGTTGGTCAGTAGGTCGCCGTGCTCATTTGAGAACCATAGGAGGTACGTTGCGACGCTCTGAGCAGTTGTATTCGCCATTGCGCAGCCCTCCATGAACTTGGCGATGGTGATCAGCCTAGCTGAGCCTAATAATGGATAGTATGGGATGAATGTGTTGTGCATACAACACATATTGTTGCGCGGATGCTTCCTATCTCTTGTACGAATCGTTCGCACCGAAACGTTAAGCAGGCATTGCGGATTGCGAGTTCGTCCCTTCTGTGGTGCGCTCCAATGGCGCCTTCGGTCCAGGAAGGGCGTGCGAACCGCCGACCCAGTGATTAAGCGTCAAGCTATGCCGCACCAATCCTGCCTACGACGCCTCGCCATCGGGCGTGGCATTTTGGCGTCCGAGTATCATTCTCGAGTTGTGGGCTCTTATGCGGGCACAAAGAAAAAGGCGCCCGTAAGCGCCTGATTCTATTGGGTGTTTGGTGGAGACGAGGGGAGTCGAACCCCTGACCTCAGCAGTGCGATTGCTGCGCTCTCCCAACTGAGCTACGTCCCCGATAATGCTTGCTCACCTCGTGAGCGGCGTTAGAGTATCACCATTCATCGCCGTCACCAAGACCACGCCTGATGCTTTCCGTGATCGTTCCCACGCTGAATGAGGAAGCCACAATCGGCCTCACCCTGGCGCCGTTGCAGCGGTTGCGGGCAGAGGGGCATGAGGTGCTGCTGGTCGATGGCGGCAGTCTGGATGCGACCGTGGATATGGCCGAAGGGTTGGTGGACCGGGTTATCGCCGCCGAGCGCGGACGTGCGGCACAGATGAATGCCGGTGCCGAAGCCGCGCGGGGAAATGTGCTCTGGTTCGTGCATGCGGACACGCTGGTGCCGGTGGATGGTCACGAAGCCATTGATCGGGCGCTCGGCCAGGGCCGGGACTGGGGTCGCTTTTCGGTGACTTTGGACGCGCCGGGCATGGTTTTCCGCGTGATCGCATGGTTCATGAATGCACGTTCCTGCCTCAGCGGCATTGCGACCGGGGATCAGGCGATCTTTGTGCGCCGCGCGCTGTTCAGGAAGGTGGGTGGATTTCCCCGCATTCCGTTGATGGAGGACGTCGCGCTGAGCAGCGCCTTGCGGGCCCTTGGCCGGCCTGCATGTCTCCGGTGGCGTGTGCGTACATCGGCCCGTCGATGGGAGGACAATGGCGTGTGGGCAACCATCGTTCTGATGTGGCGGCTGCGCTATGCCTATTGGCGCGGCGTGGATCCCGCCGAGCTTCATCGGCGTTACTACGGGAATTGACATGCGCGTGGTGCTGCTGGTGTTTGCCAAGGCGCCGGTGCCGGGCAGGGTAAAGACCCGCCTGCGCCGGGCCTGGGGCGCGCAGGGTGCCTGTCGCTGGTACCGGAGATTGCTGGCAGCCACGGTGGAGACCGCCGTGGCTGCGGACGCCGCCGCGGTGGAGCTCTGGTGTGCCCCGGACCGGGCCCACCCGGTGTTACGCCGGCTGGCAGCAAGGCATGCGCTGCCCCTGCACGCGCAGCCGCCGGGCGATCTGGGTGCGCGCATGCTCCACGCTGCCCGGCTGGTGCTGCGACGGGCGGACGCGGTCATCATCATCGGTGCGGACTGCACGCCACTCACGGCCGGGCAATTGCGGGATGCGGTTGCTGCCCTGGCCGGAGGCCGTGATCTGGTGCTGACCCCGGCCGAGGACGGAGGCTATGTCCTTATCGGGATGCGCCGATCGGTGGCCATGTTATTTCGCGGCGTTGATTGGGGTACCGACCGGGTGCTGCGGCAAACGCGGACCCGCATCCGCCGCTGCCGCCTGCGCGCCACGGAGCTGCCTGCGAGCTGGGACGTGGATCGGCCCGCCGATGTTCGCCGCCTGCTGCGTGAGGGGCGTCTGCGGCGCTGGGGTCGCGGCTGATCAGCGCAGATCTTCCATGTTAATGCGTTCGTAACCATCGGGGATGCGAAATCGCTCCTCCTCCAGCTTTACGTTGGTGCCGATGCTCAACACCTCCTGGAGCGTATTGCCGTTTGCATCCCGGGTGCGCATCGGCAGGCCCAGCTCTTCGTAGCGTTCCATTGCCGCCTGCCGGGCATCGTCGCAGGCTTCGTACTGCAGGCCGCGTGATTCAAACAGTGCCCGCTGCTGCGCATAGAACCGTCGAAAGGCACGCAGAAACGGCCTGATGCCGGAGTATTCCAGGGCCTCCCGGGACAGCCAGAGTTCCGCGCACAGACGGTGGTTGGCCACGACGCTGTACCGTTCGGTGGGATACCCGGCAATGGGTTCCGCTTTGCCCAGACGGTTGAATTCAAGCCGATGCGGTGACGGTTCGTTGCTGTTTTCGGTTTGCGCCGGTAAATCGATGCTCATGTCCATGATCTGGCGCGCATTCGGAAACACGGCAACGAATTGCCCGCTGGCCGCATCCATCAGCACGTAGGCATCGCCGACGCCCGACATGCGAGCCTGCTGGCCGGACATCTCGGTCCAGGAAACGCTGTCTTCCTGTTCCCGGATTTCCATCACAGTGCCTGCGTGGGCGGATCCGCCCATGAGCAGCAACAGTCCGGCGAAGAGCGCTCGGAACATGCGGTTTCTCCAGATGTGGCAAGGCATTTCAGGTCTATTCAGGTGGTCCACGGCATCCCCTGATGATCGTGATCCCGGTTACAAGAGCTTAGGGAAGGCTGGATTCCGCCGCCATACGTCTTTTTGGCGTTGGCACAATTCGTCAGCACCAGTATCCTTCACGGCAGACTACCCTCCGCAGCTTAGAGCAAGGCAAGGTTACAGGATGTTCCTGGAGAGAAACCCGCGTTTTGTCAGTCGACTGACCCGAGATACCCTGGCATTGATCCTTGCCGGCGGCCGCGGCGGGCGGCTGGCCAATCTCACTGACTGGCGCACCAAACCCGCGGTGCCGTTCGGGGGGAAGTTCCGGCTTATCGATTTTCCTCTGTCCAATTGCATCAACTCCGGCATTCGGCGTATCCAGGTGCTGACGCAGTACAAGGCCCATTCACTGATCCAGCACGTGCAGCGGGGCTGGGGCTTTCTCCGCGGCGAGTTCGGCGAGTTTGTCGAGCTGGTACCGGCCCAGCAACGCCTGGATCAGCCGCTCTGGTATGCGGGCACGGCGGACGCCGTTTACCAGAGCATCGATATCATCACCGCGCACGATCCGCGCTACGTGATGGTGCTGGCCGGGGACCACGTCTACAAGATGGACTACGGCACCATGATTGCCCGGCATGTGGAGTCCGGTGCGGATATGACGGTCGGTTGTGTGGAGACGCCGATCGCGCGCGCCAAGGCCTTCGGGGTAATGAGTGTCGATGCGCACGGACAGGTGCTGGAGTTCACGGAGAAGCCGGAGCGGCCGGATGCCGTTCCCGGAGATCCAGCCAATGCCCTGGTGTCCATGGGGATCTACGTATTCAACCGCGACTATCTCTTCCGCGTGCTGCGGGAAGATGCGGATAACGCCCAGTCCAGCCGGGATTTCGGGCGTGATGTCATTCCCCGGGCCATTCATCAGTCGAAGGTAGTGGCCTACCCGTTTCGGGATCCACACACGGGGGAACAGCCCTACTGGCGCGATGTCGGTACCGTGGATACCTTCTACGAGGCCAATCAGGAGTTGATCGGAGCAACGCCAGAGCTCGATATCTACGACGAGGAATGGCCGATCTGGACCTATCAGGCCCAGTTGCCGCCGGCCAAGTTCATCAACGTCAGCATTGGCGGCGAGACCATGCCGGGCATGGCGCTGGATTCCATGGTCTCCGGTGGCGATATCATCGCCGGCTCGCTGGTGCGCCACAGCCTGTTATTTTCACAGGTGCAGATACGTCCGCAATCCCTGGTCGAGGACTCGGTGCTGCTGCCGGCTGTGACGGTTGGGCAAGGTAGTCATATTCGCCGCGCGGTGATCGATGAGGGCTGCCGCATACCCAACGGCACCGTCATTGGCTACGACCTGGAACAGGATCGTGGTCGTTTCTACGTGACCCCGGGAGGGGTGGTTCTGGTCACTCCCGAGATGCTCGGTCAGGAAGTGGATCACGTTCGTTAGGGAGCCGGGTCGTGCTTCATGACGGTGTGCCCAGCCAGGTTCGCAGGCTTTGCTCTTCGAACCTGTCGCCGACAACTCGGGTAATGCGCTGGCTGGTGTAGATCACCAGAGTAGGGGTGGCCAGCAGTCCGGCGGCCAGTGCCCGGCTGGGCTCGCGAAGCACGTCGACCACTTCAAGATCGGCGGCAATACCGGTCTGCTGCAGAAAATTCTGCACCGCGGTGCGTGCGCGCAGGGATCCGGGCGCATCTCCCGCGATGTAGAGTTCAATAATCGGTCGGGATGATTCCTCTATCGGGGTTGTGGCCACTTCAGCAGTCCTCCCCGCTTGTTTGTTCATCGTTAGTCCTGCTACGTGATCGGCTGGAGCGAATACTGTGGTGGAGCCCGCCGCGCTCGGACTGCCGCTCGGCCTCGCTCTGGATAGCTGCGCTCAGCGCGGCCTCCTGCTTGTCCAACTGCCGGCTCAACTCCCGTTGCTGTTCCTGCATGGCGTGAATGCCGTTTTCCAGTTCATGTACGAAGCGGTCATGCTCCTCAATCCGGTGCCGCTCCAGTTCGCGTTCATTGTGCTCCCGTTCCATTCGGGCGGTCCCCATCAGCACGGAACCGCCGGACGTGTACACATCTTCCAGTCGCAGCCCGGCATGTTCAAGGATGAGTTCCCGCACCTGGTTGGAATGCGCAGTCCCGCGCGCCTTGATGACGGTGAGTGCGCGGTTGCGCTCGCCGCCGAGAATGTTGTAGGAGAGATTGATCCAGTTGTCGGCGATGGTGGAGATATGACTGTCGGTTTCTTCCGCGGCGCCGGCACCGCCAAGCAGGGTTGTCATGATCACGGTCATGCCGAGCTGTTTGCAGCGCACGAGCAGCTCATCCGCCACCGTCCCGGCAACTTCTTCGCCGCTTGCCTTCACCAGTGCGGAAAGCGGGTCCACAATCAGGTGCCGAGGCTGCACGTCTTCAATCAGGCGGCGAATGGTGATGAATCGCTGTTCGGCGGATGCGCCGCTGGCGCGCAGGGAGACAATATGCAGCAGACCGGCGTCGCGAGGCGTGCTCAGATCCAGTCCTACCGACCTGACGTTTCGTATGATCTGATCCTCTGCTTCATCGAAACTCACCAGCAGCGTCGGCTCGCCGCGGGCGGCAGCGGCGGCGGCAAACGCAGATGCCAGGGTGGTTTTTGCGGTCCCGGGTACGCCGGAAATCAATGTGCTGGAGCCTTGCAGATAGCCGCCATCGAGCATCTCATCGAGTTCCTTGACGCCTGTGGGCAGGCGATTAAGGAATACCGGATGGGTAAAGCGAATATCGCTGCCGCACAGCAGTTCCAGGCCGCGTTCGGTTACTACAAACGGGATGGGGTGGCTGGGATGCGCCGAGCCCCGGTACTTCAGAATCTGCAGGCTGCGCTGAAAGAGCTCCGCGCGGTTGGTGCCCCGAAAACCCAGATGAATCACGCAGTCGGCTACGTAGTCGAGGAATCCCGGGTAGGCGCCGTAAAGCGGCGTGTCATTCTCATCCTTGGCGGTGATGATGATTGTCAGTCCGGTTTCCCGCAGCCAGGCGCGCAGGCGATAGAGTTCCCGCTGGGCATCCCGGCGGTCCTGGAGTAATCCGAGCAGCACGTCGATGCCGTCGAAAACGACCCGACTGGCATTCATGGATTCCGCGCGGGCCTGCGCCGTCGCCAGCAGACCGCCGATATCGAAGCTGCGCGAGGCGAGCTCGAAGCTGTTCACATCCGCATCGACCATGGCAATGTGGCTGTCGACCAGGCCGGCCAGGTTCCAGTCGAAGCCGGTACTGGTGTCCATCAGCATCGACGTGCACTCTTCAAAGGCCACGAACACCGCGCGTTCATCATGCTTGTGCGCCGATTGCGCGAGAATCTGCAGAGCCAGCACGGTCTTGCCGCTACCCGGCGCGCCGGAAATCAATGTGAGGTGGCGCTGCGGCAAGCCACCATGGGTAATGGCATCGAACAGGTCTATACCGGTGGCCTGCTTTTCCATCATGCAATACCTTCTATTATTAAACTCCGGTTGTGCCCGCCCCCGTTCCTGCCGCGGGTAGCGCGGAGTGATTTGATCGCAGCCAGGTCAGATCCTCCGCACTTAACGGCATGCTGAACAGGTAGCCCTGTCCCTCCTGACACCCCAGGCTCAGCAGGTGTTCCCACTGCGAGCGGTTCTCCACGCCTTCCGCGACAACCGTTAGTCGCAGGCTTTGAGTCATGGCCATGATCGCCTGCACGATGGCGGTATCATCGGCATCATCCGGTAGCCGGCTGACAAAACTGCGGTCCACTTTTACCCGGTGAATCGGCAATTGACGCAGGTAGCCCAGCGAGGAATAGCCGGTGCCGAAATCATCCACTGCAAAGCTGACTCCCGTTGCACCAAGCTGACTCAGAAGGTCGGCGGTACGTGCCGGATCGGTCATCATCGTGGTTTCCGTGATTTCCAGCTCAAGGCGGCTCGCGGGCAGGCCGGAGTCGCGCAGCACGTCCGCCACGCGCTGCACGAAATCATGGCGCTGGAACTGCCTCGCCGAGACGTTCACCGACAGGCGGACCGGCTGCATGCCCATGTCATCCCAGGCACGCATTTGCCGGCATGCGGTATCCAGTACCCATATCCCGAGTTCGTTGACAATGCCGGTTTCCTCGGCCAGTGGTATGAACTGGGCCGGCGCGACCATGCCCAGTTCAGGGTGGCGCCAGCGAATCAGAGCCTCGACGGCGGTTATGGCTCCGGTATTGAGGTCGACGATGGGCTGGTAACTCAGCAGGAACTCGTCCTGATGCAGCGCCTGATGCAACGCGCTGACCATGGACAGTGCGTTGTGCGCCTGCGTGTTGAGCTCCGGGCTGAAGAACTCGTACATATTCCGCCCGCGCGCTTTTGCCCAGTACATGGCGGCGTCGGCGCAACGCAGCAGCTCGCTGCCACTGA
Organism: Aquisalimonadaceae bacterium; assembly: GCA_040877625.1. Classification (GTDB taxonomy): domain Bacteria; phylum Pseudomonadota; class Gammaproteobacteria; order Nitrococcales; family Aquisalimonadaceae; genus Methylonatrum. Next base: position 165,847 of record JBBDNK010000001.1, on the reverse strand, counting down.
CGGCATCCCGCGGATAGCAGGCAATCCCAATGCTGCCGGTGACAAACAGTTTTGAATGTTGAACCAGGATCGGTTCCGACAGCGCCAGCATGATCTGATCGGCGATTCGGCCCGCGTCACCAGTCTCCCGCAGCCCGGTAAGCAGCAGGCTGAATTCGTCGCCACCCAAGCGCGCCACCATGTCGCCAGCGCGGACGCTGTCGCGTAGCCGCTGGCTCACCTCGCGCAGCAGTTCGTCGCCGGCCGCATGACCAAGTGAATCATTGACGTCCTTGAAATTGTCCAGATCCAGCATCAGTACCGCCAGGTGGTTATCGGCGCGCTGCGCATGATAGAGCGCTTCCCGCATCGCCTCGGAGAAGCGCAGGCGGTTCGGCAACTGGGTGAGCGGGTCATGGAAGGCGAGAAAATTCAGCTGCTCTTCATAGTCGCGGTAGCGGGAGACATCATTGAATACGGCCACGTAATGGGCGTCATGACCAAGCCCGGCCGTGACCGCGCCGATGTTGAGCAGCGCAAAGTAGCGGCTACCATCGCCGCGTTGGAAAGGCAGCTCTCCCTGCCAGCGGCCATCGATCGCCAGATGGCACCAGGCATCCTCCCAGGCTTCCTGATCGGTTGGACTGGCCTCGGCAGGGTCGGGGAACAACTCCCCGCAGACATCCTCGCGCGACCGCCCGGAGATCTGCTCATAGGCTGGATTGACGGACAGCACCCGGCGCGTGACATCCAGCACCGCAACCGCATCGACGGTGTTCTCGAGCGCGATGGCCGCCAATGCCGCCTGCTCTCCGGCCAGATGCGCGGATGTTACGTCGCTATGGGAAATCAGTGCTCCGGCAATGGCCTTATTGTGCAGAATCGGCGTGACGTGCATTCGGAACCACTGCTTGTCCGGCGCGTTGGGGCAGAGGTACTCACACTCGAATTCCGGGCTGCTGCCCTGGAGCACGGCGCGTATTTCCGCCGCAATGTCGATTCCGGTGTCCGGAGCAGTGGGAAGCACGGGTGTGAGGCCGTCCAGATAGCTGTCACCAACCATCCGCTGGCTATCCCGCCGGGCACTGTCCGCAAGAAACTGGCGCCAGGCCGTGTTTACGGCAATGATGCGGCCGCTCACATCGATCAGGCTCAGGTGCGCCGGCAAGGCATCGATAACTGCCTGGGTTTCACGCCCGAACTGCATACGGTAACTCGGTGCGGCGGGCACAGTTTGAGTGTGCGACGGATCTATCACAGGACTATAGCGCCTGGCGCATATTTACAGAGATGCGCATGTGTGTGTGAGCGACAGAAAACGTCGCGAGGCTTGATTGCGAACACGTTAGCAGTGCGGTTAATAATCTTCAATATCGAACATTTGTTTAAATATCGAGATACGGCATATTCAAATATCAATACGCGCAGCGCAGTTCGATGCGCGTATCGCCGGCGAAGGGACGAGCAAGGTCAGCGTAAGCTACCTGGCCTGCACTTGTACGAAAGGCGCCAGACACGCGGTTTCTCGACGATAATAGGAGTATGCGAGCCATGACAAGACAATCCCCACCCGCCAGCGGTGCATTTCCAGCCAGAATATCTATGCTTCTGGGCTCATGAAGTTGTTTCGTAGGCAGGTCCAGCAGTGCTGCTGGAGCAGACCAGCCAGGGTTCTGGAACGGGCGTGTGCTGTACCCGGGTACAAGAGGCGACGGGTAGCTGACCGAAGCGATTTTCGATATTTGGTGTGTTGAACACCAAGCAACTGTCTGACTTTCGACTTGAGTGCAAGTGTACGTGGTGACGAGTGCTGTCTGGCTTAGCATGCTCATGGATGCATCCACTGCGGGTGAATTCGCTGGCGTGTACGTGGTCATACCCATACGGATGTTTTTCATGGGCGGGTCGGGTTGAACACGCGTATCATGCCGCCTGCCGGCCCCATCCAGGGAAGACGGAGCCAAGAACCGCAGGGCCAGGTCCGGTACCAGTTCGGGTGGCGTTGCGGACGGAATCAGTAACGGACAAGGAGGCCATTATGGACAGGAAACGATCCGTGGGACGACCACGGGGCGAGCATACTGAAGACGTGCGCGGCAATATTCTGGAAGCAGCACGGGAGCAGTTTCTGGCAATGGGCTTCGATCGCTCCAGCCTGCGGGACATCGCCGCTCAGGCGGGTGTGTCGAAGGGAATGATTGCCTACTATTTTGGAACCAAGGAGCGGCTCTACGAGGCGGCACTCATCGACGTGCTTGCCCCCTTGCTGGACGATCTCAGACACCTGCAGGCCGGTGCGGTCAGTGACGTGTCAGGCGAGATCTTTCGGCTTTACTATCGATTGTTTGCACGATTCCCCGACCTTGCGGCATTGATGCTGTCCACGCTGATGGACCGGAACAACCCGTTTCGGGAATTTCTTCTGGATAACTACATCAGGCCGGGGTTCAGCCACCTCCTGCAATTGAGTGACGTACGTAGTGGAAGCGAGGAGGAACACGCATTAAAGGAACGACTGGTCTCCCTGTTCAGTCTGGCGGTTACGCCGGTTGCGCTGAGGCCGGTATTTGAAGATGCCATCGGCGTCGGGATGGACCAGGCCTTCTACGAACGGCTTGCGGAGCAGCATGCGTCCCTGTTGCCCATTGCGACCCAGCACCGCAGCAATGGTTGAAGCGTGCTGACGGGTGAATGCGGGCATTCCGGTCTGTCACCGGCATACCCGCATTTCCTTGGCCACGAAAAACAATAACATTCCCTCTGGATCAGCGGCTGTTGCAGCATGATCAGCAACGCGCACAGTGCTATACGTTGCGAGAACCGACAACAAGTCGTTCGAAAACGACGCAATGTATTGTATATACGTAGTATTTTTCCATTTTCCAGCAGCGGTTGCAGGAGCCGTTATAATGGCCGCTTTCCTTTGCGCCCCGGCTTCATCGCGGGCGAATGACAAGAGACCAATTTCATGGCAGATCCCGGTCACCAACCGTCCCAGCCGAGTACGCCCGAGGAGGCGGATGCCTACGAAAAGCCGATCCGCAAGCAGGTGTATATCGGCATTGCCGTCGGCCTGGCTCTGATCGTCGTGTTGATCGTCACGGTCATGGAAGTGCGGTACCGCGCGACCCTGGGCCAGCCGAGGGCCAGCGCAGCGCTTGACGGCGCCATGCAGGAAGTCATGGCGCCGATTTCCCCGCTTCCGCAGGTTGTCCGTGTCATCGAGGTGCTCACGAGCGAGGAGGCCGATACGCCCACCTACGAAGTGTTGCTTCGGGACGGCGATGGCGAACTGCTCTATCACCAGGCTCGGCGGGCCGGCAGTCTCTATATGCTTGAGTCCGGCAGCCGGGCCGGCACGCCGGTGCATTTTGACGTAAGCCTGGCGGTGGACGTTGACGGCCAGGTCACGGGTCGCTACCGCCCCGACCGCGGTGTGCCGGTGGCCAATTACCAGGCTGTGCTGCGTAATCTCGTACGTGAAGCACTGGTCGGTTTTCAGGTGCAGTCCATTTATCCGCTGGTGATCGAAACCGTCGAGGACGACGAGCATGACCAGGCCGCTCTACGCCGGGACTGGGAGGCGGTGATTGACTGACCATCGCCTGTTCGCCACCGCGCCGCGCGGACTCGAGGGCCTGCTGGCCGAGGAGATACGTGCGATCGGCGCGGGTGATGCCCGGGAACAGCGCGGCGGGGTGGTGTTTTCCGGCACCCTGGAGCTGGCTTACCGGGTGTGCCTCTGGTCGCGCATTGCAAACCGGGTACTGCTGCCGCTTGCGAATTTCGAAGCCGCCGATGCCGATGCGCTCTATGCCGGTGTGCGCACCATTCCCTGGCCTGAGCATCTCGGGCCGGGGGCGACCCTGGCGGTGGATTTCACCGGCGTCCGCGCGGCTGTATCGCATAGTCGCTATGCCATGCAGCGGGTCAAGGATGCGGTGGTGGACGTCATGCGCGAGCGCACCGGCGACCGCCCCTCGGTGGACACGGAAGCCCCCGACCTGCGAATCAACACCCATATGGCGGGGGAATCGGTCATCGTCGCCGTCGACCTCTCCGGAGATAGCCTGCACCGTCGTGGCTATCGGGAGCCGGGTATCATCGCGCCGTTGAAGGAGAATCTGGCCGCGGCCGTACTATTACGCGGCGGCTGGCCGGAGCTGGCCGCCAGCGGTGGCGGGTTTGTCGACCCCATGTGCGGTTCCGGTACGCTGGCCATCGAGGCCGCATGGATGGCCGGCGATACGGCCCCGGGGTTACTGCGTACCCGGTTTGGTTTTCTGGGCTGGAAGGGGCATGACGCCACTGCCTGGAAGGACCTCGTGGACGAGGCGCTGGAACGTCAGGAAGCCGCCGCCGGGCACCTTCCACCGATTGTCGCCTATGATCATGATTCCGCCGCCGTGCGCCAGGCCCTGGCCAACGTACAACGGGCAGGGCTCGTGGGTGTCGTGCACGTCGAGAAGCGCGAGCTCGCGGAGGCGTCGCCTCCAACGCACGTGACCGGCGGACTGGTGGCCATAAACCCGCCTTACGGAGAACGCCTGAGCCTGGACCGGGAACTTGTACCGCTCTATGCGCGGCTTGGGGATACGCTGCGCGAGCATTTCCAGGGCTGGCGGGTGGTTCTGCTGAGTGGCGCCGATGCTGAAATCGGCCTGCGCCCCGAGCGCCACTGGACACTCTACAACGGCCCCATCATCTGTCGCCTGGAGAGATTCGAACTTGCCGTGCGGGATCCCGGCGCGGAGCCGCCCCCCCAGGCCGCGCAGGACCTGGTCAACCGCCTGAACAAGAACCGCCGAGCTCTCGGGTCGTGGCTCAAGCGCAACGCTGTGTCCAGTTACCGGATCTACGACGCCGATATCCCCGAGTATGCGCTGGCGGTGGATGTCTACGGCACCGAGCAGGGTGACTGGCTGCACGTACAGGAATATGAACCACCGCCGTCGTCCAGTGTCGATCCACGTGCTGCGAGGGCCAGGTTGCGCGCCGCGCTCGCTGCCTTGCCTGTGGCGCTCGGTGTACCGCCGGAGCGTACCGTGCTCAAGGTTCGCCGCCGCCAGCGCGGCCAATCCCAATACAGCCGTCAAGGCAAGGAAGGCCGTTGGCTGGAGGTCCGTGAAGGCCCCTGTCGGCTGCTGGTGAATCTCACCGATTATCTGGACACCGGCGTGTTCCTCGACCATCGCCCGGTGCGGCTGTGGCTGGGCGAGGCGGCGGCCGGCAAGCGGGTGCTGAATCTGTTCTCATACACCGGTGCGGCGACGGTACACGCGGCGGTCGGTGGCGCGAAGGCGACCACAAGCGTGGATCTGTCCAGGACCTACCTGGACTGGTTGCTGCGCAACCTGCGGCTGAATCGCGTCGATACGCCGCAGCATCAGGTGGTGCAGGCGGACTGCCGGGACTGGCTGGCACAATGCCGGGAGCATTACGACATCATCTTTCTCGATCCGCCCAGTTTTTCCAACTCCAAGCGCATGGAAGGCACGCTTGACATACAGCGCGATCAGGCCGGGCTCATCAGGGCGGCGGCGGACAGGCTGACGCCGGGTGGTCTGCTGGTGTTTTCCACCAATCTGCGCCGTTTCAGGCTGGACGAAGAGGGATTGCCGGGTCTGGTGGTGGAAGACCGCTCGGAATGGTCGATTCCCCAGGACTTCAGGCGAAATCAGCGCATACATCGTTGTTTCTTCATCCGCCATCGCTGAGGCGGCGGCAAGCGCGCTACCCCAGTTTGGCGCGCGCGTCCTGCTCGGATAACTCGAAATCTTCCACATAGACGCTCAGGCGGGTGCCGCGCGTCTCGTTTTCGAGAATCTGGTGATCCAGTGCCTCCAGCGGCCCGGTAATGGTATCCCCAACGCTGAGCGCGGCCTCTTCCATGATCCCGATAACCGTATACTCGCCATGCTCGGTGAGTACGGCCACCAGGCGATCCTCGGCGTTCATGAAACTCACGACCCCCCGCATGCGCCATCCTCCGCATTGCCGGCGCAATCACGATCGCGCCAATTTCCATGGTTATGATATGCGGATACCTGCTGTTGCCCGGTTTCGGCGCCTGAGTGGCAGATCTCCGAGGGTTCACATTACCCGGCTCGAAAGACGCGGTCCAGCCGTCCCGGGGTGCCGATCGGCATTCGCCGGTTCCGCCGGAGCGGGCGCCCATGTAGAATCGCCGCTTTCGGGGGCAGATCACAGGGTAGCGGACCTTATATGTCAATAAAATCGGACAGATGGATTCGCCGGATGGCAACAGAGGCGGGCCTGATCGAACCGTTTGAGCCGGGCCAGGTCCGGGAGACGGCGGAACAGGGCAGGATCATTTCCTACGGCACATCGAGTTACGGTTACGATGTCCGCTGCGCGGCCGAGTTCAAGATCTTCACCAATATCAATTCGGCGGTGGTGGACCCCAAGAACTTCGATGAAAACAGCTTCGTCGATGTTCACGCCGACGTCTGCATCATCCCGCCCAATTCATTCGCTCTGGCCCGCACGGTGGAGTATTTCCGCATTCCGCGTAACGTGCTGACCATCTGCCTGGGCAAGTCCACCTATGCGCGTTGCGGGATCATCGTCAACGTCACGCCGCTTGAGCCGGAGTGGGAAGGGCACGTTACCCTGGAGTTCTCCAACACCACGCCATTGCCGGCGAGAATCTATGCCAACGAAGGCGTGGCGCAAATGCTATTCCTGGAATCGGACGAAGTCTGCGAAGTCTCCTACAAGGACCGCAGCGGCAAATACATGGGCCAACGAGGCGTGACCCTGCCGCGCTCCTAGATCAAAGCCGGATGATCTTCTCCCGCAACGGCACCAGCTTGGCCAGCAGCCGGTTCTGCGCCGTGATGGGTATACGCTGCTCTTCCATCACCGCGATCAGATCCTCCACCAGGCTGTTGAACTCGGCCTCGGTAATGGCCATGCCCGTATGCACCTCGACCATGTCATCTCCCGAATAAGTACACGGGCCCCCGGCCAGCACGCAGAACTGTTCGGTCAGGGTGCGGTGCAGGCGGGCCGGTTCGGCGCTGGCGAAGTGATGAGCGATGCGGCTGTTCTCCGAGATCCGAAACAGCAGACCGTCCACGATGACGGCAATGCCCTGGCGTTCACCAAGCGCGCGATAGAGGCTATCCTCGCTGACGGGCTCCGTGGCAGCACAGCCTGTGAGCAGGGCGAGCAAAAGGACCGCGATGGCCGTACGTGGCGAGGTGCGCATGTTCCAGCGACGTTGTCTGGTCATCAGAAACTCCCCTGTACGGACAGATAGAATCCATCCTGGTTATCGATGCCGCCGACGTTGCCCAGCCGGGCATAGGCGGCGGTCAGGGCCAGGCGCTTGGTGGGGAACCAGGCGAAGAACAGATCCTGCCATGGGCCCTCATCAATGCCCAGGTTGTCCGGCTTGCCGCGATACTCGATACCAACCGCGGTGCGGTGATCCAGCAGCACGGCCGCGGATGCCTCTAGCATCAGCCGATGGCTGTCGCCGTCCGGACCGCCGAAGCCGAGCAGCCCGAGTTCGTTGGCGCGGGTGGCGCGCAGCGTACCGTTGAGCAGCAGGTTGTAGCCGCCGGCCGCGCCCAGATACAACCGGCTCGCGGCAAGATAGATGTCCCAGTCGTCGGTGCGCGAGGCGCCGAGTGAACGCACCAGGTCACCGTCGAGATTGCGTTTGTACTGAACGCCCAGGCTGATCTGGGGCAGATCCGTGTAAACCAGATCGCCGAGCAGGCGGACCTTGGCACCCATGATCTCCTGTTCGACACGGTTGCCGCCTCCCAGCCCCAGCGCCTGGCGGGCCAGGGACAGCTCCACCCGGTTGTTGATCGTCAGCGACGCGCCAACGGCATTGAGATCGAAATCGCTCAGGTTGACGTGCGTGAGGAACACGGCCCCCCCGGTTTCCGTCTCCGTGCCATATCCGGAAAGTACCGCCCAGGGCACCAGCCCACCGCCGGCCGCACCTTCGAGCTGAGTAACGCCGCTGGTGGCCGGTAGCCGGCCACCGGCGGCATCGGCTTCGGCCATGCCGATCAGCAGCAGTAGTGCGGGCAATACGGCCCTTGCATGCTTGAGTACGGGCATTCATGGATCTCCGGGTGATTTGATTGGTACAGGCTGCTGCCGCCATTGCTTGTGCCAGGCATCAACGGCATGCGCGGGCATCGGCCGGCCTATGCCGAATCCCTGACCGGTCTCGCAGCCGTATTCCCGTAGCAGATCCCAGTCCTCGCGTGTCTCCACGCCCTCGGCCACGACCTTCAGGTTCAGGCTGTGGGCGAGCTGAATGATGGTGCGCACGATAATCGCATCACCTGTGTCCATGGTCATGGATTTGACGAAGGAGCGGTCGATCTTGAGTTCATCCACCGGCAGTTGCCGGAGCTGCGCGAGCGAGGAGTAGCCGGTGCCGAAGTCGTCGATCGCCAGACGGGCACCCACTGCCCGCAGTTGCTGCAGATGGGTGCGGGCCAGGGGCGCATCGCGCATCAGCATGCTTTCGGTAACCTCCAGCGTCAGGTTGTCCGGCGGCAAGCCGGCCGCCGCCAGACAACCGCGCACGGTCTCCGGTAACCGGTGATCGAGAACGTCCAGCCCGGAAAGATTGACCGCGACCGGCAACCGCAGGCCCGCCTGTCGCCAGGCCGCACAGGCGGCCAGCGCATTGACAAGCACCCAGTGGGTCAGCGGCTGGATGAGACCGGATTGTTCGGCCAGGGGGATGAAGACATCGGGCGCCACGCGGCCCAGGCTGGGATGGTTCCATCGGACCAGGGCCTCGGCGCCGACCAGGCGGCCGTCGGCAAGCGAAGTCTTGGGCTGGAATTCCAGCACGAGTTCATCGTTGTCTATGGCCGCGCGCAGATCATGAAGCAGCTGCAATTGCCGCAAGTGACGCTCGTCATCGCCGCTGCGGTACAGAAACGGCTGCCCGGCGTCTTCGCGTTTGGCTGCATGCAGGGCGACGTCGGCCCGTCGCATCAGCGTTTCCGGCGCATCGCCGTCATCCGGAAAGCAGGCAATGCCGGCATTCAGGCTCAGGGGGATGTTGGCGTCATGGAGTCCGACTGGCAGGGCGATACTGTCGAGCAGCGAACGGGCGGCGGTGGCGGCGTTCTCGCGGAGCTGATCTTCGAGAATGACCAGAAACTCGTTGCCGCCCACGCGTGCGGCTATGCCGCGGCCTTCGACGACAAGTTGCAGGCGGTTCGCGACCGTGAGCAGCACGGCGTCTCCGGTGGCATGGCCCAGCGTATCGTTGATCTGCTTGAAGCGGGCGATATCCAGCAGAATCAGGATGAGCGGGGTCAGGCGGTTACCGGACAGCGTGTGCTCCAGGCGTTGTTGTATGCTGCTGCGGTTGGGCAGGCCGGTGAGCACATCATGGTGGGCCTGATGGATGATGCGTTCCTCACGCTGGGCGATGCCCTCCTGCATCTGATTGAATGCATTGGCCAGCGTGCCCAGTTCATCCTCCGATTCCCGTGGCACGGGACTGTTGTAATTGCCGTGGGCGATGCGGCTGGCGGCAGCTACCAGGGTATTGATCGGCCGGGTTACGCCCCGTGCCATCAGTGTTCCGCCCAGCAAGGACAGCAGCAACGTCAGTCCGGCGATGAGTAACAACTGGTTGCGAACCTCGTAATACGGGGCCATGGCCTCGGTGCGGGAGGTCTGCAGCAGCGCGGTGATGCGTTGGCCGTTCCGGCCGCCAAGTCCCGTGCTCTGGGTGAAGTAGCTATCATCGGCCAGATTCAATTGTGCGGCCGGGCCGTCTTCGACCGGCCAGTCGCCGATCTGGGCAAGCAGCCTGACCCGGTCCGCCGCGGTCAGCGTCGACGCCAGATACTCCGCGTCGGTACCGATGGCGGCGAAGGTTACCTCAAGGCCGGTCAGGGCCTGCAGATCCTCGGCCAGACGGTCATCGAGCAGAAATCCCATGGCGGCCCAGGCAATGCGCACGGGCGCGTTCACCGGTACCATGACCAGCTGGTGCGGGCGGCCCTCCAGGAGCACGTTGGCGGTGGCCTGGCCGTTACGCTGCGCGTCGTCGAGCAGGGCCGCGAAAGGGAAGCCCTTGCCGCTTTCCAGCGAGCTGGTGGCGGCGGTCACCACGCCGTTCAAGGAGACCAGCAGCACCGCGTCGGCGGCGATGCGGCCGCCGTGATTGAGAAGCGCGGATTCTATGGTTGCAAGGTCTTCGGTGGCGACAGCTTCCTTGAAGCCGAAATCGCTGCTGAGCACCTGCGCGGTGCCCAGCAATTGCTGCTGTCTGGACGTCAATAGCTCCTCGAAAACCCGGACACCCACACTGAGTTCGTCCTGAGCCCGCGCCGACACGCTGCGGCTGGTGGTGTTCAGCACCGCCATCATCACGGCAATCTGGGACATGGCCAGCAAGCCGATGACCAGCGCCAGGATCCTGCTGCGAAAACCGATCACCGGTCGCGCGACGCCGTTGGCTCGCTGGCCTGGCGATTGGGCGTCGGTGGTTGATTCAGTCTGTGCGTTCATGACGCCGGAATCGCTGCTCAAGATTGCTGTTGCCGCGGCGCAGGCCTCGGGGCTCGGGCGGCGGCTCATCCGTTACCTGCAGGCGAATGGTCAGCTGCTGATCCGGCTCCGAGGTCGCCAGGGATCTGCGATGGGGCGGCTCGTCATGCTTCAGGGACGGGTGCCAGATCTCCAGATGCAGATCGTCACGTTGTTCCGGGACGCCTGTGAACAGTGCCGTGCCGTCGTCGCTTGTCCTTGCGAACAGCGGGCTGTCCACCACGTAGATGTAGCCGATCATGTGATCGTGAATATTGCAGCCAAGGACAACAGGACCGGTTGCGGAGAAACCTATCGGGGAGGGGGGGCGATCGGCGTAGAGGGGCAGTTCAAATCGCTTGGCCGCGGAGAAGGAATAGACGTGGTGTCGAACCTGGTCGCTGTTGGGAAAGTCCACCTGCGTATGCTTGCGAATCGCCAGTACATGCGGGGTAAACTGCATGCCGGTCTGATCCATGACCGCGGTGTCCGGCGTGGATTCCGCCCCCAGAGTTGTTTCCGGCGCGGCGGAATGCACGGAAACCACCGCATACTTCAGTGGCTGACCGTCGGTGCCCAGAACACGGACCTCGAGCGACTCGGCGGCATGCGGCAGGAAAAGGGCCGCCATGGTAAACATGGCGGCCAGGCCAGCGCCGGGGATGCGGGTGATCGAATGCACTGTCATGGTCCAGACCTTTACCCGGCAACGTCGGGCACGTCTGTGAACCGTGCCCTGTCGTCATTTTTCGACGCTCAGTGTGCTGGAGAACGCAGCCGGGTGCCAGTGCCGGGTTTCAGTCGGGCAGGGCGGCGTCCGGCCGGACCACCACGGGGGAGTCGAGCGGGCGGTCGTCAAGCCAGGCGCGGTCATCGGCCATGCGCAGACGGCCTTCGGCGAACCAGCGAACCGCCAGGGGGTAGATTCGGTGTTCCTGTTCCTGGACCCGCTTGACCAGCGACTCTTCGGTATCGCCCCGGCTCACGGTTATGCGCGCCTGCACGATCAGTGGGCCGGCATCAAGTTCCGGCGTAACGAAGTGCACGGTGCAGCCGTGCGCGCGGCTACCCGCATCCAGTACACGGCGATGCGTATGCAAGCCGCGAAATGCTGGCAGCAGCGAGGGATGGACGTTGATCAGTCTGCCGCTATAGCGTTCCACGAACGCGTCGCTGAGGATGCGCATGAAACCGGCAAGCACAACGAGGTCTGCTTCGCAGGCATCGATTTCCCGTGCCAGTGCGGCGTCATAGGTCTCTCGGTCGGGGTGGTCGCCGTGCGCGATGACGGCCGCCTCGACGCCGGCCTTCCGTGCACGTTCGAGACCGGCTGCTTCGGGTCGGTTGCTGATGACTCTACAGAGCGTGGTTGGCAGTTCGCCCCGGTCGCGGGCGTCAATCAATGCCTGCAGGTTGGTGCCGCCGCCCGAGATGAGTACCACCGTGCGCGGGGCGCCTCGGGTCATGCCCTGGCTCCGATGTGCACGCGCGGTTCGCCAGTCGCCACGGCGACGATACGGCCGATCCGCCACGCATTCTCGCCAGCGTCTGTGAGCACCTTCAGGGCTTGCTCCACGGCGCTTTCCGGCACGCATGCGACCATGCCGATGCCGCAATTGAAGGTACGGAACATCTCCTGCTCGGAAATGCCGCCCTGGTCCCGCAGCCAGCGGAACACGGTCGGCAGGGTCCAGCTTTCGGCGTCGATGTCGGCGCCCAGGCCGTCGGGCAGTACCCGGGGCAGGTTTTCCGGCAACCCGCCCCCGGTGATGTGGGCCATGGCGCGGACTTCGATACTGCCCAGCAGGGTGTGTATGGATTTTACGTAGATGCGGGTCGGTGCCATCAGGGCATCGGCCAGGCTGGTTCCGTCGATGGTGGTATCCAGGCTGGCACTGCTGACTTCAAGCACCTTGCGAATCAACGAGTAACCGTTGGAATGAGGGCCGCTGGAACCCAGCGCGATCAGGGCATCCCCCTCGGCGACGCGGCTACCGTCGATCATCCGGTCATGTTCCACCACGCCCACGCAGAAGCCTGCCAGATCGTAGTCGCCGCCGTCGTACATCCCCGGCATTTCGGCGGTTTCACCGCCAATCAGGGCAGCACCTGCCTGCTGGCAGCCATCGGCGATGCCCTCGATCACCGTGGCTGCGACGTCGACATCCAGATGGCCGGTGGCGTAGTAATCCAGAAAGAACAGGGGTTCGGCGCCGCAGACCAGAATATCATTCACGCACATGGCCACCAGGTCGATACCGATGCCCTCGTGGCGGCCGGTGTCGATCGCGAGCCGGAGCTTGGTGCCCACACCGTCGGTGCCGGACACCAGCACCGGGTCACGGTAGCGGTCCACGGGCAGCCGGAACAGGCCGCCGAAGCCGCCCAGCCCACCCATGACTTCCGGCCGCCTGGTGCGGCGCACATGGGGCTTGATACGCTCCACCAGCGCGTTGCCGGCATCGATGTCTACGCCGGCGTCCTGGTAGGTCAGCCCCGGGCCGCGGGGTTTGTGGTCGTCTGCCAAGGGCATGATCTCCTGTCTGGAACCTTGCTGCAGGCCATGTGAACATCGTGGTTCACGCCTGGTCCATGATTAGATCGGCAACCTGCGGTGTCGATCAGGCTGCCGGTCGGGGCATAATGGTAACGGAGAGCCCTGTCAGACTGAAAGCCGGGAATCGGGGTATGGTGCGCGAACATGGATACGGACTGCCGGATGTTTGCCGGCACGGGGAGTCGAATTGATGAAGTCTGTTTGTCGACTGGGTGGATTATTGCTGGTGCTGTTGCCGGTGCTGTTGCTGGGGCAGAGTGGACCTGCGGGGTTGTTCGATGCCCGTGTGACGGTTGAGGGAGAGGGTGCGCAGGAGCGCCGCGAGGCCACTCGCGCCGGATTGATGCAAGTGCTGGAGCGGCTGACGGGCCGCCGGGACGTGATCGAGCAGCCGGACGTGGAGGAGGTGCTGGCCGGCGCCGAGGGCTATCTGCAGCAGTACAATTATGAGCAGACCACAGGTGAAGACGGCGAGACCGAGCGTCAACTCAACCTGCGTTTTGATGGGGCGGCGGTTGAACGGGCGCTGAGTGATCGCCGTATCGCGGTCTGGAGCCCGGAAGACCGGCCACGGATTCTGGTCTGGCTTGCCACCGACCGCGGCGCCGGACGAGAGTTGATCGGTGGTGACCGCGGACTTGAGGTGCAGCAACTGCTCCGCCGGACTGCATCCGAACGCGGTCTGCCGGTATTATTGCCGCTGCTGGACCTGGAGGATCAGCAGGCCATGCGCGCGTCGGATCTCTGGGGTGGTTTTCGCGAGCCGGTTCTCGCCGCCTCCGAGCGTTACCGGACCAGTGCCGTGCTGGTCGGCAGATTATCCGAGCGTGGCGGCAACTGGCGGGGCCGTTGGGTGCTGTTCTGGGATGATGAGACTTACCAGACGACAGTCAGTGACGAGCGTCTGGAGGTGGTCATGGCCTCGGCCGCGGATGGTGTTTCCGGCTTTCTTGCCGAACGCCTGTCCGGGCTGTCGACCGAAGGTGCCGGGAGCGTGATCTACATCCGCTTCGAAGGTATGCGCAGTCTGGCGGAATACGCCTGGGCGCAGCAATTGCTGAGCGGTGTCCGCGGCGTCGTGCGCGCCGATCCGTCTCGGGTAAATGAACGCTTCACGGATTATCGGGTTGAGATTGACGCTGAATCGAGCCGTGTGCTGCGCGCATTGCAGCAGTCCGGACGCGTGGACGAGGCGGACATTGGCAGCGACGCTCAAGCCGATGAGCAGGGCAGTGGCCGAAACCCCGATTACTTCTTTCGCATGCGGTAAATACCGGGCCGTGGCGATCAATTTGCCCCGGCCCGCGGCCCGAAAAGCCGGCAGACTATGCGGCCGTATTGTTACCAGCTATATCCCGCTGTAACCAGGTAGGCGGAATCGGTGCTCCGACTGTTCGCGGGCGGCGAATGGTCGTAATCGACATTGGCCTGGATGGTGCCGGTGATGCCTGCTATCAGTGGGAAACGCAAGCCGGTGCGTGTCCTTAGAAGCAGCTCGCTGCTGGCCTCCAGGTTCTGTAGCCCTTCCTGGTTGTGGAACAGCCGGATGCCGGTGAACAGACGTTCTTCATAATCCAGTGCCCAGCGGAAGGCGGGATTGGTTTCGTTTTCGGCATCATAGTATTCCTGGCTGACATAGCTGCCGCCCAGCTCCGCCGACAAGCTGCGACGCGGGTTCTCGAATATCTGGTAACCCAGGCCCACACCGGCCGAGGAGCGCAGCCGCAAATCCCTGAACCGATCGCGGCTAAGAGCAATGCTGCTGTTCACGTAGACCCGTTCGGAGACGAAGTGGTCATACCGGGCGGAGGCGCTTGCGTCGTCGCGGAACAGCTCGTCATCGTCGCTGGCGCGATTGACTTCGCCGGCGGCGCGAAAACGGTTGACGTTGGTTCTTGCCTCGAAGGCGGCATTCGCATTGGCGGCTTCGGTTCGCGTATTGCCGCGGGTCAGCGTGCCGCCGACGTTGATATTGCCGGAGGTGCGAACGGAGTCCCGGGGGGGTGTTCTGGAGCCGGTAATGGAGGTTACGCGGCTCACGCGGAAGCTCACCGGCTCATCGAGGTCTCCGGAAACCATGCGCAGCCTGCCGGGCTCGGTTTCCACCGCCTGACCGACAATCTCGGTGCCGTCTTCCAGGAGGATGCGAATAATCTCATCCGTGATCAGCCCACTCACCTGTTGCCACGGAACTGGCAGCGTTGTCGCCGCATAGTCGGCTCGGAACATCAGCGTGCCGTCCGTGTGCTCGATGAAGGTGCCGGTGATCCGGTCACCGTTGTCCATGATGAGCATGTCGGCCCGAACCAGGCCGGTTCCGACCAGCAGCAGGGCGCAAGCCAGAGCGATGCCGGCAGCGAAATTGCGTAACAGCATGGTGCCTCCTCCAGTCTATCGGCACCATGGGCTGCTGCGGCATGGCGGTGCCAGGGGAGGGCAGGGTACACTCTTCGCCCTTAAATGGGCAAAGTGACCAGGGCCTGGACAATGGCACAGGGCGAGCAATCCGTTACGGCTCAGTTGCCGCTGGCGATCCGCTGGAACGATATCGCCGGCTTCGAGCAGTTCGTGCCGGGCGCGAACATCCAGGCCGTGGAGGCTGTTGCCGCCGCGGCGGATGGGGTAGGCGGAGGCTATGTTTACCTCCATGGAGCTTCCGGCACCGGCCGCACGCATCTGCTGCAGGCCGCGTGCCGGCGTTGCGGCGAGCGCGGAGCGCAGGCGG
Source organism: Aquisalimonadaceae bacterium (assembly GCA_040877625.1). Lineage (GTDB taxonomy): Bacteria > Pseudomonadota > Gammaproteobacteria > Nitrococcales > Aquisalimonadaceae > Methylonatrum. The sequence continues at coordinate 150,035 of JBBDNK010000001.1, read as the reverse complement.
TTTATCTGCCGCTGGAGCAGACGGACGGCCTGGATCCGGGGTTGCTGGAAGGGCTGGAGAGTCTGGCCCTGATCGCCATGGATGATCTCCACCTGGTCGCCGGCAAGCCGAACTGGGAAGAGGCGGTATTCCATCTTTACAACCGGGTGCTGGAGGCGGGAGGACGTCTGCTCATCAGCGCCTCGGCCAGGCCGGCGAAATTGGGCATCTCGCTGCCGGATCTTGAATCCCGCCTGAGCTGGGGCCTGGTTCACCGCCTGCAGCCGCTGTCGGAGCCGGAGCTGCTGCAGGCTCTGGAGCGGCGAGCCCTGGCCCGTGGGCTGGAGTTGCCGGCGGATACCGGCCGTTACCTCATCAGCCGGGTTCCCCGTGACGCCGGCAGCCTGTTCTCGCTATTGGACCGCCTGGACCAGGCCGCCCTTGCCGCGCAGCGGCGATTGACCGTGCCATTTGTACGCCGCGTGCTGTTCAGGGACTAGGAGCCTGTCGGGTGGCCTTCATGTGCAGCACGCAACCGGTGAACAACCCCAGACTGAGTACGATCTCCACTGTCCCCAGTACGCGGTTCAGCCCCGGCGTGCCTGCGGCGGCGATGCCGTGCACAAAATAGAGCATGGCAAGCAGGCTGGTCCAGGCATGGGTATAGCGCCGCCCATGAAGCAGCCCTCGGAGTGGCGCAAGCAAGGGTACAACCAGAACCACGATAAAAGGCACCACCAGGGCTTCCGGCGGCGGTAGCAGCCAGCCCAGCCAGATCAGCAGCAGGCCGATAAGCAGTAGATTACAGGCTGTGGCCAGGAGATTGCTTGCCCGCGCGGCAACGTTCATTTTCGCCCCCGATGGAGTGCCAGCGTGGTTTCAGCCAGGCGGCGACCCAGCGCCCGGCAAAGTATGTCTTCGTCTTCGGTGGCCGGTTGGTCGCCGCTGCTGCCGGCAAAATGGCTGGCGCCGTAGGGCGTGCCGCCTGACCGGGTACGCATCAGACCTTTTTCCGTATACGGAATGCCCAGCAGCAGCATGCCGTGATGCAACAGCGGTACCTGCATGGTCAGCAGCGTGCTCTCCTGGCCACCATGCATTGAGCCGGTGGAGGTGAATACCGCTGCCGGTCGACCGGCCAGCGTGCCGGACAGCCACATGGCCGAGGTGCCGTCCAGAAAGTGTTTCACAGGCGCTGCCATGTTGCCGAAGCGGGTCGGGCTGCCCAGGGCCAGGCCATCGCAGTCGCGGAGGTCTTCCTGCGTGGCGTAGGGCGGCCCGTCCGAGGGTACCTCCGGGGCGGTTGCCTCGGCCACGGTCGAGACCGCCGGCAGGGTGCGCAGTACGGCCACGGCGTCATCCACGGTTTCCACGCCACGGGCAATCTGGCCCGCCATGTGCCGGGTGGCGCCGGTGCGGCTGTAATAGAGCACGAGTATGTGTACGGTCATGTGCGGTTTCCGGGTCATGCCACCTGGGCGGTTCACAGAATGCTCAGCACCGCTTCGGGCGGTCGGCCAATGGCGGCACGGCCAGCGGCGACCACGATGGGCCGCTCCAGCAGTTTCGGGTAGTTATGTATGGCGGTCATCACCTGGTGCTCGGAGGGCTGCCCTCGGTCGAGCCCGGCCTCGACGAACTCCGTCTCTTTCCGCCGCACAAGGTCCATGGGAGCAATGTCCAGCATCTTAATCAGGTAACGGAGATCGTCGACGCTCGGCGGCGTCTTGAGATAGTCGACGATCTGCGGCTCGATACCCCGGTTGCGAATCAGTTCCAGCGTCTGCCGGGACTTGGAGCATCGCGGGTTGTGGTAGATTTTCACCGACATGGCGGACCTCGCAGTAAACAGTATGCGCGCGCATTGTATGCCAGGCCACGCGGCGGCCCAAGGCCGCATCACCACGCGTCGGGCGATGGTAGAGCCGACACTGGGAGAATTAACGTGATCAGACTGCAACGGTTTCGGGATCGGACACTTGCCGGCCTCGAGGAGTTGGCGGGGTTCCTGCGCTACCTGGTACGCCGGTTTGTGGATGACGACTGTCTGAATGCCGCCGCCACACTCGCGTATACCACACTGCTTTCCCTGGTGCCGCTGTTCGCAGTGAGCTTCTCAGTGCTGACGGCCTTCCCGGTGTTCGAGAATTTCAACGACCGCGTGCAGGATTTTCTGTTCAATAATCTGGTACCTGCCTCCGGCGAGGTGGTGCAGAGCCACTTGCAGGATTTTGCGCGCCGCGCCGCAGGCCTCACCGCAGCGGGGATGATCGGCATCATGGTGGCGGCCGTGCTGATGATGGGAGCCATCGATAAGGCCCTGAATCGTATCTTCCGGGTCACCCGGCAGCGGCGCCGGGTACAGAGCTTCATGGTCTACTGGACGGTGATCACCGTGGGGCCGTTTCTGGTTGCCTTCAGCCTCCTGCTTTCATCCTATCTGGTGGCGTTGACGGAAGTCGCGGGTGTCGACCCTGCCGGAGGCGTACGCCAGATGCTGCTCAATGCCGCGCCGGTACTGGCCATACTGGCTGCTTTTACGTTTCTCTATAGCGCCGTGCCCAACCGACGGGTGCCGTTGTTGCATGCGCTGGCGGGGGCGGCGTTCGCGGCCATGCTGTTCGAGCTGGCGAAACGCGGTTTCGCCTATTTTGTGACAAGTTTTCCATCCTACGAAGCCATTTACGGTGCGATGGCCACCTTGCCGATTTTTCTGGTCTGGATCTACCTGTCCTGGGTGGTGGTGTTGCTGGGGGCGGTATTCACGCAGTCTCTGGGCACATTCCGGGAGGGACGCCAGGGTTCGCTGTCCGATCCGCGGCAGGCATTACTGCTCGCGGTCCGTCTCACCGGGGATTTCTGGCGTGCCCAGCAGTCCGGCCGAACGCTGGGCAAGGACGAGCTGCTGCGGCTGGAGCCGGAGGCGGGAGACCTCGCGGTGCAGGAAGCGATCAATGATCTGCAACGCGCACGCGTGATACGCCGGACCGAAGATGGTCAGTGGATGCTGGCGCGCGATCCATCCACCTTTACGCTGCTGGACCTCTATCGCGGCGCGCCATTCGTGCTTGCCGATGTTCCCGAACATCTGCGCGAGAAGAATGCATGGAACCGCCAGATCGGGGCGTTGCTTCGGGATGCCATGGAAGGCGTGGAGCAGGCACTGGCCAAGCCCTTGCAGACGATCTTTGTCGCCGAGTCGGACACAACGAGGGAGGGGGCTGCCGCTGTGGAAGCGGATGCGCCGGAAGTGAACCGGGCGCCTCCCGCGCAGCAGGAGGGCGGCAATCGATGACAGGGCGGATCACCATGCATTGCCATGTCAGCGGTCGTGTCCAGGGTGTCTGGTTTCGCGGCGGTGCCCGGGAACAGGCCCGCGCACTCGGCATTGACGGTTACGCCCGCAATCTGCCGGACGGACGGGTCGACGTGCTGGCGCGGGGGACTCCGGAAGCCGTAGCGGCACTACTTGACTGGCTTCGTCAGGGGCCGCCGAACGCGGAGGTGGCCGAATTGCAACATGAACAGGTAGATGTCATTCCCGATAAGGGGTTTCGCATACTCTGACCGCCTGCATGCAGGCTTGCGCGAATTTTCATCAGCGGCGCCTTTACCCCCGGGGCGATCCATGGAAACATATTGCCCTGTTTTTGCCGGGGTCCGACCGGGCCGGCGTAGCGAGCAGCATCGAGAGAGAATGATGAGACTGAAGAGTATTCTTATGGCCGCAGTAACCGGCGCCGCGCTAGCGGTCGGTCCAGCCCAGGCGGAAGACGCTGATCCCGTGGCCGGCGGCGAACTTGCCGCGACCTGCCTCGGCTGCCATGGCATTCAGGGCGCGCGTAACGCCTATCCGTCCTACCGCGTGCCGAAAATCGGTGGCCAGAATGAAGCGTACCTTTACGGTGCCCTCAAGGCCTACCAGACAGGTGACCGTGATCATCCCACCATGCGTGCCCAGACCATGGAGCTGGGTGATCAGGAAATGCGCGATATCGCCGCGTACTTTGCCCGCCAGAAATAACGACGCGCCAGAGGCAGATTCATGAAACCGTTCCTGTTTGTAATTTCACTATTCAGCCTGCTTCTGCTGGCCCTGCCGGCTTCCGCCATCGAGCGAGGCGATGCGGCTGCCGGTGAGGAGAAGGCGCAGGCCTGCCTGGCCTGCCATTCCGCCTCGGCGGTGGAGGGCAACCCGGAGTGGCCGCGTCTGAACGGTCAGCACACGGATTATATCGTGCAGGCGCTGCGGGCCTATCAGTCCGGCACGCGTCAGAACGCCATCATGCGTGCGCAGGTGGAGGACCTGTCGCGGCAGGACATGCGCGACCTGGGTGCCTGGTTCTCCGCTCAGCAGGGCGAACTCAATACGCCCGGTCAGCAGCGCTGACGCCTTGTCTGTTTATCTGAAACGGGGCCTTCAAAGGGCCCCGTTGTTGCGTCCGGTATACTGACTGGGAGTCGCCCTGAGCCTCTGTGGAGAGCATCCGCGCCATGCGCCACCTGTTGATCATCGCTCACGGCAGCCGCCGGGAGGCCTCCAATGAGGAAGTGCGCCGCCTGGCCGAGCGGTTTGCGGTACGGGCTGGGGAACGATTCCAGCGGGTATGCTGCGCCTTTCTGGAGCTGGCGGAGCCATCCATTCCGGAAGCGGTCGATGCATGCGTCGCCGACGGTGCGGCGGAGATCGTGATACTGCCGTATTTTCTGTCTGCCGGCCGGCATGTGACAAAGGATATTCCCGAACAGCTGCTTCCCGGCCGGGAACAATACCCGCATGTAAGGATTCACGTCCTGCCCTATGTGGGAGCGGAAGACGGCATGCTGGATCTCATGCTGGGCATGGCCGAGGCGAAATACTAACCACCGGACGTCTCACGACCGAGCATCTCCAGATAGCCTTGCCGATAGCCGGGATAGCGGAACCGATAGCCGCTTTCCCGCAGGCGTTTGTTGCTGCAGCGTTTGTTGCTGCCGCGAACGCCGCCCGCATCGCCGTTGATATGCACCGGTCGCGGCAAGCCCATGGTGTCGGCGAGCCAGTCGGTGAGTTGCGCCATCGTGCATGGCGTGTCATCCACCCCGAGGTACAGTGATGCCGGCGCGGGCAGTCGAAGCAGGTGGGCGAGCACGCCGACGCAGTCATCCTGATGGATTCTGTTGGTGTACTGGGGCGGGGTGTTCACCACCGGCGTGCCTTCGCGTACGCGTTTAAGCATGCGCGTTCGATTCGCGCCGTAAATGCCGCCAAAGCGGACTATCACGCCCGGATACGGCCCTTGCGCGAGACGTTGTTCGGCTTCCAGCAACCGGGTTCCGGAAAAACCGCCGGGGGCCGCTGGCGTGTTCTCGTCAACCCAGCTGCCATCGGTCTGACCGTAGACGGACGTGCTTGAGACCAATAACAGGCGGTCGGGCGATTGGCCGCCATCGACCAGTGCGCCGATCAGGTTCTTTAGCCCGTCGACGTAGGTCTTGCGATACGCTTCGTCATTGAACATGCCGGGGGTCGCCAGATAGACAACGGCATTCAGTCCGCTCGGGAGCGCACGTGTCAGCTGATCGCGTTCGCCGAGATCAGCTGCAACGGGATTGATCGGCCGCGGAATGTCACGCACATTTCGGCGCAGGCCGAATACGGTGACGCCCTGTTCCGCGAGCAGGCTGCCCAACTGGCTACCCAGCTGTCCGCAGCCTGCTATGAGAAGTCGTTTCATCCGCCCTCCAGGCTTTAGGAGACACTGATATATTCCCATGGCTCCGCAGAGCACCATGGGAATAAATCAGTGTCTCCTTTACTGAATGTACCAGCGGCGGTCCATGGCGCGATACACCCGTTCCGGATACCAGGTCTTGCCCAGGCTGCCGTTGTAACGGGCCAGGGCACGGGTAAGGTCGCCGCGCTCGATATCCAGATAGTGTCGGAGGATGGTACAGCCGAAGCGCAGGTTGGTGGCCATATGGAAAAGGTTATCCTCAGGGCGACCGATTTCGTTGAGCCAGAAAGGCATGATCTGCATCAGCCCCCTGGCGCCAGCTGAGGAAATGGCGAAGCGGTTGAAGTTGCTTTCCACTTCGATGACCGCCAGGACCAGTTCCGGCTGTAGCTCGGCGCGGCTGGCTTCGAAGTGCACCTTGCGCAGCAGCTGCATGCGTTTCTGGTGATCTGGCACGCGGCGCTGCAGGCGCAGCGACATGTCGAGAAGCCAGACTTCCGCAACAAAGCGGTTTTCAAAGCTTTCCGTGCTGTTTGCCGCTTCCTTCAATGCCTCTCGCAGCGCAGGGTCGACGGCCGGCGTCTCCGCCATGGCGAGCCGCTCGCCGGCCAGAATCAGCAGGCCGGCGAGCAGCAGGGTGCAGGCGGCATGATAAAGCCGCCTCAGCGCCGGAGCCGATCCAGCAGCATCTCTACGGCGTTGTCCAGCGGCCATTCTTCATTCTCTTTTGCGGTACGTGCCCGGTACTCCACGGTTCCGTTCTCCAGCCCACGATCACCGATGGCGATACGGTGAGGGATGCCGATAAGTTCGATATCGGCAAATTTTACGCCTGGGCGCAGATCGCGGTCATCCCAGCAAACGTCGACGCCGGCCGTGCGCAATGCGTGGTAGAGATGCTCGGAGGCCTCACGGACCGCTTCCGAGCGTTGCAGGTTGATGGAGACGATGGCGACCTGAAACGGTGCAATCGGTGCCGGCCAGGTGATGCCGGCGCTGTCATGGTTCTGCTCCACCGCGGCGGCAACGATACGCGAGACGCCAATGCCATAACAGCCCATGGTGACCGGCACGCTGTCGCCGGATTCATTGAGCACGGATGCGCCCATGGCCTCGCTGTACTTGCGGCCGAGCTGGAAGATGTGGCCAACCTCAATGCCGCGGGCGATGTCCAGGCGGCCATTGCCGTCGGGGCTGGGGTCGCCGGGAACGACATTGCGAAGATCAGCCACGTCCGGAAGCGGCACGTCGCGCCCCCAGTTGATGCCGAAGTAGTGCTTGCCATCCTGATTGGCGCCGGCGGCAAAGTCGGTCATTACCGCAACACCGCGGTCAACGATGCAGGGAATGGAAAGCCCGACAGGCCCCAGAGAACCCGGGCCGGCTCCGATGGTGGCACGGATCTCTTCATCGCCGGCAAGTACCAGGGGGTCCGCCACCGCGGGCAGATTGGCTGCCTTGACAGTGTTCAGAGTGTGGTCCCCGCGCACGATCAGAGCCATGAGGCCACCCTTGGCATCGTGAACGATCAGGGTCTTGACGGTCTTCTCCACCGGCAGGCCGTGGCCGCTGGTCAGGTCGGCGATTGTCTTTACATTCGGTGTGTCTACCAGACGCAGGGTTTCCCCGGTTCCGTCGGTGCTCTCGTCGACCGGAGCCAGAGCCTCCGCGAGTTCGACATTGGCTGCGTAGGTGCCGGTGTCGGAAAAGGCGATGGCATCCTCGCCAGAGTCCGCCAGTACGTGAAATTCGTGAGAGGTATGGCCGCCGATGCTGCCCGTATCGGCCAGCACGGCCCGAAATTTCAGCCCGGTGCGGGTGAATATCCGGCTGTACGCGGCGTACATCCGCTGGTAGGTCTCCTCCAGCGATGCATTGTCGAGGTGAAAGGAATAAGCGTCCTTCATGACGAACTCACGCGCCCGCATGACGCCGAAGCGCGGCCGGATTTCGTCGCGAAACTTGGTCTGGATCTGGTAAAAGTTCACCGGTAGCTGCTTGTAGCTGCGGATCTCGCGGCGCACCAGGTCGGTGATCACTTCCTCATGTGTCGGGCCTATGCAGAAATCCCGCTGATGGCGGTCCTTCAGACGCAGCAGTTCCGGGCCGTATTGTTGCCAGCGACCGGATTCCTGCCACAGTTCCGCCGGTTGCACCGCCGGCATCAGCAGTTCCACGGCGCCGCTGCGTTCCATTTCCTCGCGGACGATGCGCTCCACCTTGCGCAGCACCCGCAGTCCCAGGGGCATCCAGGTATACAGCCCTGCCGCCAGGCGGCGTATGAGGCCCGCGCGCAGCATGAGCTGGTGACTGATGATCTCGGCGTCGGCCGGGGTTTCCTTGGTGGTCGATAGCGGAAAGCGGGAAAGTTGCATCGAGGAATCTCTGCTCCGGAGTCGTCAGACGGTTGATGCCGCCGCCATCGGCGGCAGGGCCGTACAAGAGTACACTACGCGGCCGTTCGTTCAGCACCACTCCTCAACGAACCCGCGGTTCTCGCGCAGGCGCTCGTCCCGCTCCTCGGGTTCCAGTGCACGTGACTCGCCGCCGTCGTCCAGCAGCCGGGTCACGGCAGGGTTTTCAAGTACCGCAATGTTATCCCGGGCCGCCTCACAGGCGGCAGCCATGCTTTCCTCATCATCCACATCCACTTCGATCCGTTCGGATGGGGTAGCCCCATTGTCGGCCGCTTCCGGCACGGCGTCGCCGCCCGCTGGTGTGGAGGGGGCTGGTGGCGGGCCGTCAACGGGTGCCGCATCAACGCCGGCGGGTGGCAACTGGCCGTACGTGACGGTGCCGTCCGCGCCCGTCCACTTGTAAACCGTGGCGGCCGCTGCCATCCCGGACATGCAGAGCATGACGGCCGCGAGCCCGGTCCCTAGCAGAATTTTTTTCATTACTCCCCCTTGTTCGGCCAGAAAACCGCGGATGTGCAACTCGATGGTGGACGCCGCGCTCTTGACCTCATCTGTAAACCTGAGTAGTTTTGCTCCCTTTCACCGCTCCGTATCGTACGATTTCCGCTGCCGATTTGCTGCCAACAGCCTCTCAGAAGGGCATGTCGGATAAACCGGTACGTGGACGGTTCACTCATCCTGCGGGCCTCGTGGCCGAGGCACTGGACGATTGTCAGGGTTATGCGGCACATCATATCCATTCTCGTCGAGAACGAGTTCGGCGCACTGTCCCGCGTGGCGGGCCTGTTCTCCGCGCGCGGCTATAATATCGAATCCCTCACCGTGGCGCCCACCGACGATGCCACGTTGTCGCGGATTACGCTGGTGACCATCGGCAACGATCGCATCATCGAGCAAATCATCAAGCAGCTCAATAAGCTGCTTGATGTGGTCAAGGTGATGGACATGACCGAGGGCGCGCATATCGAGCGCGAAATGATGCTGGTCAAGGTCTCTGCCGCGACCGGTGATCTGCGCGAGGAAGTCAAGCGCCTGAGCGACATTTTCCGCGGCCATATCCTTGATGTAACCGACCGTATCTACACCATTGAACTGACCGGGGTAAGCAGCAAGCTGGATGCCTTTCTGGAGGCGTTGGGGCCGATGTCCATTCTTGAAGTCGTGCGTTCGGGCGTGATCGGCATTTCCCGCGGCGAGAAGCATATGCGGGTCTAGTTTCATTTCATTGACGGGGCAGGGCGCGTGGTCAATGCCGCCGGCCTGCCTTCAGCAGCAATTCAGATAGAGCCAATGGGGGCATAATGAAAGTCTATTACGATAAGGACGCCGATCTTTCCATCATCCAGCAGCGGACGGTGGCGATCATCGGTTACGGGTCCCAGGGCCATGCACATGCCAATAACCTGAAGGAATCCGGCGCCTCCGTCATCGTGGGGCTGCGTGAAGGTTCCGCGTCCGCCGACAAGGCACGCAACGCCGGATTGAAGGTGGCCAGCGTGGAAGATGCCGTAAAGCAGGCGGATTTCGTCATGATTCTGGCGCCGGATGAGCACCAGGCGGCAATCTACCGCGACCAGATTGGACCCAATCTGAAGCAGGGTTCCACCATCGCCTTCGCGCACGGGTTCAATATCCATTACGGTCAGATCGAACCCCGCGCCGATGTCGACGTGATCATGATCGCGCCCAAGGGCCCCGGCCATCTGGTCCGCTCCACCTATGTGGAAGGCGGCGGCGTGCCCTGTCTGATCGCCATTCACCAGAACAGCTCCGGGCAGGCCAAGGACGTTGCGCTGTCCTATGCTTCGGCCGTGGGCGGCGGCCGTGCCGGCGTGATCGAAACCACCTTCCGCGAAGAGACCGAAACCGATCTGTTTGGCGAGCAGGCGGTACTTTGCGGCGGCCTGACGTCGCTGATTCAGGCTGGTTTCGAGACTCTCACCGAGGCAGGCTACAGCCCGGAGATGGCCTATTTCGAATGCCTGCATGAGGTGAAGCTGATCGTGGACCTGATCTACGAGGGCGGCATTGCGAATATGCGCTATTCGATCTCCAACACGGCCGAGTACGGTGATTTCGTCAGCGGCCCGCGGGTCATCAACGATGACTCCCGCAAGGCGATGAAGTCCATTCTGGAAGATATCCAGACCGGCCAGTTCGCGCGCGAATTCATTCTCGAGAACCAGGCCAATGCGCCGACTTTGAAGGCCCGGCGTCGATTGTCCCGTGAGCACGAGATCGAGGTTGTCGGAGAGAAACTCCGCGATATGATGCCATGGATCCGCAAGAATCAGCTTGTCGACAAGAGCAAGAACTGAGCGCGGTCCGGAATTGCCCGCGATAAACCGCCGGCCCGCTTGTTGCGGGCCGGCGGTTTGCGTTTGAATGCGGACAATGCCCTGCCGGATTATGTTAGGTTGCCTCTTCGCCTGAGTCGACGCAGATCGGTGGATCCTTGAAGTAGACGAGCAATACCTGCATCAGGAGTTTCCAGAATCTCATGCCGAATGAACCCGAGTCTTCCCGCAAGCCGCGTCGCGGTATTTATCTGCTGCCGAACCTGCTGACGACTATTGGCCTGTTTTTCGGCTTCTACGCCATGGTCTCCGGTATCGATGGGAATTTTCAGCTAGCGGCCATCGCCATATTCATCGCCATGGTCATGGACGGTCTTGATGGTCGCGTTGCCCGTCTCACCAATACCCAGAGTGATTTCGGGGTGCAGTACGACAGCCTGTCCGACATGGTCTGCTTCGGTCTGGCGCCGGCTCTGGTGATGTACCAATGGGTGCTGGGCGACATGGCCTCTCTCGGTACGGGCTGGGGAAAGCTGGGCTGGCTGGGCGCGTTCACCTTTGCCGCCTGTGCGGCCTTGCGACTTGCCCGGTTCAATACCCAGTCCGGCGTGGCGGACAAGCGTTACTTCCAGGGTTTGCCCAGCCCGGCGGCGGCGGCTGGGCTGGCCAGTCTGGTCTGGTTGGGGGAGCGGCTCGGCCTTGATGGCGCCACGGTCGGCCTTTTTGCGCTGCTGGTGACGGTCGCCGCGGGTCTGCTGATGGTCAGCAACTTTCGCTATTACAGTTTCAAGGAAATCGATTTCCGTTTCCGCGTGCCATTCATCGTGATTGTCGCACTGGTGCTGGGCGTGGCTTTTCTATCGCTGCATCCACCGGTGGTGCTGTTTTCCACGTTCCTGGTCTATGCGGTGTCGGGCCCGACGCTCACCATCATGGCCCGACGGCGCCATCGTGCCGAAACGCAGATGCGCCGGGGCGGCGGCGGTGACTCAGGCGAATGACCGGCTGTGATCTGTTTGGTTGTCGTGCTTCCCGGCGCTGGCTATAGTTGCGGGCATGTACCCGTGCGCATGGTGTGCTCATGACAAGCAAAAACCTTCCGGCCCCCGCAGGCAAAATGCTTGAGTGCCGCCCAATGGCGTCCGCTTCCTGGAAGCCGCACGCGCAAGGGGACCTCTACCCTCCATGAGCGACGTCCCGGTGCATCGACAAAAGCAATTGCGTTACCTTGCCGGCATGGGCGTCGAAGTCTGGGAGCGTCGGGTGCCGGTCGCTGCCGTGTCATCTGCTCGGACGACGACGGAGGAACCCGCCCGGTTTGCCTCCATGGTGCCGGAGGAGCGTTCCGCGGGCGCCCCCGGCGATGATATTTCCGGCCTCGGGTGGGACGCCTTGAAGGCTCGCGTGGAGACCTGCCGCCTTTGCGGTCTGGAACAGACCCGTACCCGTGCGGTATTCGGTGTCGGCGACCCGAATGCTGATCTGGTGGTGATTGGAGAAGCTCCCGGTGCCGAAGAGGACCGCCGCGGCGAGCCGTTCGTCGGGCGGGCGGGAAAATTGCTGGATAACATGTTGCGCGCCTTGGGCTACAGCCGCGAAACCGTGTTTATCACCAACATTCTGAAATCCCGCCCACCGGGGAATCGCGATCCGAAGGCGGATGAGGTGGAGGCCTGCATGCCCTATCTGCGGCGTCAGATTGCATTGATCCAGCCGCGGGTAATACTGGCGCTGGGCCGTGTTGCGGCCCAGAATTTGCTCGCCACCGGTCGGCCGTTGCGCGATCTGCGCGCGGCACCGCATGAATTCAGCGAATCCCGGATCCCGATGGTGGTCACCTACCATCCGGCCTATCTGCTCCGTAGCCCTGCCGACAAGGCAAAGGCCTGGAAGGACCTGCGGACGGTGCGTTCAATGCTGGAGCAGCCTGCATGAGTGCGGTGCTGCGCCCGGGTACCGGGGATGTTCGCCGGATGCGGGAGGAGGACTTGCGGGAGGTGCTGCGGATCGAACGTGATGCCTATCCCTTCCCCTGGACCAACGGCGTATTCCGGGATTGTCTTCGGGTCGGCTACGGCTGCTGGGTGCGGGAGTACGAAGGCCGTCTCGCCGGTTATCTAATACAATCCGTGGCCGCGGGTGAGGCGCATGTGCTGAATCTGTGCGTGGATCCGGCGTTGCATCGGCAGGGTCTTGGCCGGGAACTTCTGGAACACGGCCTGTATACTGCGGCGCGTCTTGGCGCGGAAACGGTATTCCTGGAAGTGAGGCCGTCCAACCGGGCGGCAGTCAGGCTCTACGAGCGGCTCGGCTTCGGCGAGGTGGGAATCCGCCCTGGCTATTATCCGCAGCCCGGTGGGCGCCGCGAGGACGCGATGATACTGGCGCGCATCCTGATGTTGCCCGAACGGTAACCGAACCGCGCCGAGCACACTTGATTTCAGCAAATGGTGAACAGGACACGATGGTTTCCGACAAGCATCAGCACGGCCACAAAGCCGATCACGAAGAACCGCACGAGGATGTCCGTCCCCCGGGCATACTGCAGATAATTCAGAGCACGCTGGCTGCGGCTTTCGGTGTGCAGACGGAGAAGGCCAGAAAGCGCGATTTCACGCATGGGCGGCCTTTGCCGTTCATCATTGCGGGCGTGGTTTTTACGGTCCTGTTCATCATTACGCTGGTGGTGATCGTCAACGTCGTGTTGCGATCGGCCGGCGTTTAAGATGGGCGGCCATGGCGCCGTCGTGTTTCATGACGTGGGGCGAAGAAGCGCAGCACCGTCCGGTTCCGGGTCCGAACCCACGCTCTGTGTAAGCCACTACCTCCCGCCCCGATATTCAGACGCTACAGTCGTTCGATCTTCTCGTACTGTGTTTCGAGCCGCTCCAGCGCAACCCGGAAATCCGAAACGCGCTGTTTCTCCTGTTCCACGACCGCCGCCGGCGCCTTCTCCACGAAACTTGGATTCTCCAGCTTCTTCCGCGCCCGCTCCAGATCAGCCCGGGCACGATCGCGATCGCGCGCAAGGCGCTTGAGCTCCGCATCCTTGTCGATCAGGCCGGCCATCGGTACCAGTACCTGCATCTCCCCCACGAGAGCAATCGCGGATTCCGGTGCATCCTCCTCGCGCGCCAGCCACTGAATGGATTCCAGACGGGCCAGCCTTTCCAGAAACAGCCGGTATCGATCCAGTCGATGGTGGTCGGATTCGCCACCGTTCTGCAACAGCACCGGCAGCGGTTTGCCGGGGGAAATATCCATCTCCCCTCGGATACGGCGAATACCCAGGATGAACGCCCTGATCCATTCGACATCGCCTTCCGCCTCCGCATCCCGACGGCTCTCGTCGGGCATCGGGTAGGGCTGCAACATGATGGTGTCGCCCGTGCGGCCGGCGAGGGGAGCCACCCGCTGCCAGATCTCCTCGGTAATGAACGGCATGAACGGATGCGCCAGTCGCAGAATCGTTTCCAGCACCCGCACAAGCGTGCGCCGCGTGCCGCGCAGTTCGGCGGCATCAGTCGCATTCAGCAGCACGGGTTTGGACAGCTCCAGATACCAGTCGCAATACGCGTTCCAGATGAAGTCGTATAGTGCCTGCGCGGCGAGATCGAAGCGGTAGGCCTGGATCTGACGATTGATGGTTTCCTCGGTCTGCTGCAGCCGCGAGATGATCCAGCGGTCGGCAACGCTGAGGCTCACCGGCTCATCGCCAGTGCCGCAGTCCTGGCCTTCGGTGTTCATGAGCACGTAGCGTGCCGCATTCCAAAGCTTGTTGCAGAAGTTCCGGTAACCGTCCACCCGGCCCATGTCCAGCACGACGTCACGGCCGGTGGTCGCGAGCGAGGCGAAGGTGAAACGCAGCGAGTCCGTGCCGTGGGGTGAAATACCCTCCGGGAATTGCCGGCGCGTGGCCTTCTCGATGCGCTTGCGCATTTGTGGCTGCATCAGCCCGGAGGTGCGCTTCTCCAGCAGGGCGTCAAGGTCGATACCGTCGATGATATCGATAGGGTCAAGCACGTTGCCCTTGGATTTCGACATCTTCTGGCCATCGCCGTCGCGTACCAGGCCGTGGATGTAGATCTCGTGGAACGGCACCTGGCCGTCCATGAACTTGATCCCCATCATCACCATGCGCGCCACCCAGAAGAAGATGATGTCGAAGCCGGTGACCAGCACGCTGGTGGGATAGAAGGTCTTCAGCTCCTCTGTCTGCTCCGGCCAACCAAGCGTGGAAAATGGCCAGAGCGCGGAGGAGAACCAGGTATCGAGTACGTCACTGTCCTGGGTCAGCGTCACGTCGCGACCATGCTTCTCACGGGCCTTGGCCTGCGCGTCCGCTGCGCTGCGGGCCACGAAGATATTGCCTTCCTCGTCATACCAGGCCGGGATGCGATGTCCCCACCAGATCTGCCGGGAAATGCACCAGTCCTCGATGCGGCGCATCCAGTCGAAATAGGTATTCTTCCAGTTCTCCGGCACGAAGCGAATGCGGCCGTCCTCCACCGCCTCGATGGCCGGCTTCGCCAGTGGCGCGGCACGTACGAACCATTGATCGGTGAGATAGGGCTCGATGACCGCGCCGCTGC
Organism: Aquisalimonadaceae bacterium; assembly: GCA_040877625.1. Taxonomy (GTDB): domain Bacteria; phylum Pseudomonadota; class Gammaproteobacteria; order Nitrococcales; family Aquisalimonadaceae; genus Methylonatrum. The sequence goes on along the minus strand of JBBDNK010000001.1, from coordinate 135,033 downwards.
GGTCGCCTCGGGGCACCATCAGTTTGTGGTCCTCGACTTTTTCCAGCAATCCGAGCGCGTCGAGGTCGTTGACGATACGCTTGCGCGCCTCAAAGCGCTCCAGGCCCTGGTAGGCGGCGGGGCCGTTGTCGTTGATGCGCGCGTCCGCGGTGAGGATATTGATCATGGGCAAATCGTGACGCTGGCCCATGGCGTAGTCGTTGAAATCATGCGCCGGGGTGATCTTCACGCAGCCCGAGCCGAATTCAGGGTCCACGTAGTCATCGGCGATGACCGGGATCTCACGGTCGGTGAGCGGCAGCTTCAGGCTGCGCCCGATCAGGTGGCGATAACGGTCGTCTTCCGGGTGCACGGCAACGGCGGTGTCGCCCAGCATGGTTTCCGGCCGGGTGGTGGCCACCACGACATGCCCGCTGCCGTCGGCCAGCGGATAGCGCATGTGCCAGAAGTTGCCGTTTTCCTCCTCGGATACCACTTCGAGGTCGGAGACGGCCGTATGCAGGGCAGGGTCCCAGTTGACCAGGCGCTTGCCGCGGTAGATCAGGCCCTCTTCGTGGAGACGAACGAAGGTTTCCCTGACCGCACGGGACAGGTCTTCATCCATGGTGAAACGTTCCCGTGACCAGTCCAGGGACGCGCCCATGCGGCGGAGCTGATTCTGAATGGTGCCGCCGGATTCCGCCTTCCACGTCCAGACCCGGTCGATGAACGCCTCCCGGCCGAGGTCATGCCGGGTCTTGCCCTCGGCATTGAGTTGCCGTTCGACCACCATCTGGGTGGCAATGCCCGCGTGATCGGTGCCGGGTTGCCACAGCGTATTATCGCCACGCATTCGGTGATAGCGGGTGAGGAGGTCCATGATGGTGTCCTGGAACGCATGCCCCATGTGCAGCGTGCCGGTGACATTGGGCGGTGGTATCACGATGCAATAAGGCTTGCCCTCACCTCTGGGCGCGAAATGGTCGCGAGATTCCCAGGTTTGATACCAGCGCTTCTCTATCCGGTGCGGGTCGTAGGTCTTCTCCATGGACTGCCTGTTTGTTGATTGATCTGGAATGAATGTGGTGAAGGGCGGCGATTATAACTCAACCCCGCCGGACGGCGACCGGAAGCCGTGGCCGGGCCGGGTCATCCGCCGTGCCCAGAGCCGCGTCAACCGCTGCCTCGGCGCGTCGGCGCGTTTCCTCGATGAGCCTGTCCGCCTTGTCCTGCAAGTTCTGAGGAAGTCTCGTCCGCCACGCGCTGTCGTCGGGACCTGATCCGGTCAGCGGCCGCAGCGGTAGCCAGAGACCGCGCTCGCGCAGCAGTTCACCGGGGCATGCAACGTAGGTGAGCGTGGGAATGGCGGTTTTCACACGGCTTTTCTTCATGTTTATCGACCCCGTGATGCGGAGATAACGTGGTTGCTCGGCTCCAGACCCTGATCGCGATACCATTTGAACCGGCTCCTGGCAGCCTTTAGCTGCACCGGCTCACGGCAGGCGACTTCGGCGACGCGTTGATAGGCATCCAGGCGAGCACTAACGTCCGGCGCCAGGTTGATCAGCATATCGTAACCGGTGGGCGCGTATTGGTCGGCCGCGCCCAGGACGATGGGGTCGTCGCTGTTGTCGTCGAGCAGCCCGTGCGGCAGGAAACTGTCCTGGCGGTAGATCCACAGCATCTTGTCCATGCGCGCGGCCTGCGCGGCGTCGGTAGTTCGTATATGGAGCCGCAAACCGCTGTCCCAGGCCTTCTCCGCCAAGCGGCAGACCACGGCATCACAGTCGGCAGGCGCCTCGCTCTCGACGATGTAGAAATCCACCCGCTCCATCAGCGTGCGGCCTTGGCCGCCATGTCGAAAAGGTAATGCGTCAGCAAGGGTACCGGCCGGCCTGTCGCGCCCTTCTGGTCGCCGGTTTTCCAGGCGGTACCGGCAATATCAAGGTGTGCCCACTTGTACTTTTGGGTGTATCGGGCGAGAAAGCAGCCCGCCGTGATGCTGCCCGCCGCACGCCCGCCGATGTTGGCCATATCGGCAAAGTTGCTTTTCAGCAGTTCGTCGTACTCCTCGCCGAGCGGCAGTTCCCAGGCCGGGTCACCGGCATTGCGACCCGCTGCCAGCAGTGCGTTGACCAGGCCCGGGGCATTGCCCATAAGCCCATGCATGTGGTGACCCAGTGCAATGATGCAGGCGCCGGTGAGCGTGGCAATGTCGACCACGCTGGCAGGCTTGAAACGTTCGGCGTAGGTGAGCGCGTCGCAGAGCACCAGTCGGCCCTCGGCATCGGTGTTGAGTACCTCGATGGTCTGGCCCGACATGCTGGTGACGATATCGCCCGGCTTGGTGGCGTTGGCGCTCGGCATATTCTCTGCCGACGCGACAAGGCCGACCACGTTGATGGGCAGCGCCAGTTCAGCCACGGTCTGCATGGTCCCCAGTACGCTGGCTGCGCCGCACATATCGTATTTCATCTCATCCATGCCCGCGCCGGGCTTGATGGAGATGCCGCCGGTGTCGAAGGTGATGCCCTTGCCCACCAGGACATGCGGAGCATCGTCGGCGTTCGCGCCGCGGTACTGCATGATGATGAAGCGGGATTCCTCCTTGCTGCCTCGGCCGACCGAGAGCAGGGACCCCATGCCCAGTTCTTCCATGCCGTCCTCGTCCAGGATTTCCACATCCAGGCGGTTGAAGCGGTCTCCAAGGGTCAGTGCCTGCTCTGCAAGATAGCTGGGGGTGCAGATGTTACCCGGCAGATCGCCAAGTTCCTTCGCAAGGTTCATGCCGCGGCCGACGGCGGCGCCCGCTTCAACCGCCTGCGCGGCGCCGGCGACCTGGCTGCGCTCGGCGACGGCGAGAACCAGTTTGCGCAGTTTCGGTGCCTTGTCGTCCTTCTTGCTCTTGCAGGCCTGGAAGCGATAGAGCAGGTTCTCCACCAATATGGTTGCGTCCCGGCACGCCCAGTCGAGGTCGCGCCCCTTGATCTGCAACTGACTCAGCGTGCACCAGGCGTCCTTTGCGCCGGAGGCGGAGAGGGCGTTGAACATGGTCTGGATGGCCTGGCGGTAGGCCCGGTCGCCGAACGATTTCTCCGGCCCCAGCCCCACCAGCAGCACCCGATCCGCGGCAATGTCGGGAACCTTGTGCAGCATCAGTGTTTTGCCGGCACTGCCCTCCATGTCACCATTGCGTAGCAGCGCGGAGAGATATCCGCCCGATGCTTCGTCCAGCTCCTTTGCGGGAGGTGACAGCCGGCGGTTCTCGAACACCCCGGCCACCATGCAGCCTGAATGTTGCGCCTGCGGTTTGCCACTCTTGACCACGTAATCCATCTGCTGCTCCTGTTCCGGAATGTCTGCAAGCGGAAGCTGCCGGGCCGGGGCCGAACCGAACGGGTTCGCACGCCAGAACTGTCCGGGTCCGACAGGCTTCCCAAGTTATGTGATAATCGCCGCGGCCGTCATGCCCAACGCGGTGCAGGTGCTGTTATGCTTGACCCGCCTCCGGTCGAGGCCCGTTGGTCCGGCGCGGTGCTTGCAGCAGTGTAACGCAAAACAGGGGTTGTCCCGATGCCCTTGCGGGTCGGGGTACCTGCCGGGGCAGGCCGTTACACAGGCCGTGAACGAACGCGGCCGAGCGCCGGCTCGAGTGCGCGTTTTCCGGTCAGTTCGGAGCAGGGGTTCGAGTGAAGCTGTCCATCATCAGCCGCTATCTGGTTCGCGAAATCGGCCTTGCCTGGCTGGCGGTCACCCTCGTGCTGGTGACCGTATTGTTCACCAATCGCCTGGTTCGCTACTTCGGGGAGGCCGCAAGCGGCAGTCTGCCCGGCGACATGGTCTTGCAGATCATGGGTTACAAGGCTCTCAGTTACACCGCGCTGGTCTTGCCGGGAAGTTTTTTCCTGGGAATTATCCTTGCTCTTGGGCGGCTGTATCGCGACAGCGAAATGGCGGCCATGGGTGCTTGCGGCATCGGGCCGGGGCAGGTGTACAAGGCATTGTCGCTGTTGATGCTTCCCTTGCTGGTGCTGGTCGCCTGGCTGGCCATGGATGTACAGCCCTGGGCCGCCAGAGAAGGGCGGGAGGTCGAACAGCGGGCCCGGGAGACGGCGGAGATCAGCGCCATTCGTCCCGGCCGATTTCTGCAGTCATCCCGCGGTGACGGCATGTTCTACATAGAGCGCTTCACGCCGGACGGCGAACGGATGCGCGATGTGTTCCTGCAGGTCAACCGTGAGGGCGAGCAGACCCTGGTGCGGGCTTCCGAAGCACAGCTTGATGTCGATGTGGAAAGCGGTGATCAGTATCTGGTGATGTTCAACGGTTATCGCTACGACGGCGAGCCGGGCGCCGAGGGTTGGCGAATCACCCGGTTCGCCGCCCACGGCGTGCGTATCAGCGAGGGGGAGCCGTCCACCGTTCGTGTACGTCGTGCAGGGTATACCACTGCCGAGCTATTGAAATCCGACGATCCTCGTGACCGCATTGAGCTTCACTGGCGTGTGTCCATGCCGATCATGGTGCTGACACTCGGGCTCATCGCCGTTCCGTTGAGTCGCGGTTCACCGCGTGATGGCCGCTATGGCCGTCTGCTTCTCGCGGTATTGCTGTACGCGGGTTACTCGAATGTGCTGACCATTGCCCAGGGCTGGTTGGAGGATGGCCGTGTCCCGCTATGGATGGGGCTCTGGCCGGTACACCTGCTGATGGCCTTGTTGGGCGCGGTATGGCTGTTCCGCCAATACGGCACGCCGCGGTGGCGGTCAGGATGATCTCGATACTTGACCGCTACATCGCGCGCGCGGTGATTGCCGGCTCTCTGGTGGTGTTGCTGGTTTTCGTGTCGCTGGAACTGATCTTCGCCTTCGTCGAGGAAAGCGACGACATCAGCGCGGACTATACGGCCCTGCACGCACTTATGTATGTCGGGCTCAGCGGCCCTCAGCGCGCCTACGAAGTCTTCCCGATCGCGACACTGATCGGCAGCCTGATGACACTGGGAGCCCTGGCTTCGCGCAGCGAACTGGTGGTCATGCGGGCGGCGGGCGTGTCCGTTCTGGGCATTGGCAGGGCGGTGGTGCTGGGAGGGCTGCTGTTGGCAACGCTGGCGGCTTTGCTGGGCGAGTTCGTGGCCCCGGCGGCCGAGCGGATGTCGCAGGAGGTGCGCGCCCAAGCCAGAGGCGGTGCGGTTTCCGGGCTCAGTCGGGACGGATTCTGGGCCCGTGACGGGTTGCATTTTGTTCAGGTGGGTGCAGCCCCAAGCGCCCGCCTCCTGGAGGATGTGCGCATCTACACGTTCCACGACAGCGGTCGCCTGCAGCAAGTTGTGCGTGCCGAGCGTGCCGACTATCTGCAGCGCGGCAGCTGGCGTCTGGAGCGTGTGGTAACGGATCGTTTTGGTGATCGGGCGGTGGATAGCGAGCGTACCGATTCCATGGTCTGGGAATCGTCCTTGCTGCCGGACGTGCTGGGCGTGGTGGTGGTGGACCCGGAAGCACTTTCCATGGCGGAGCTCTGGACCTATGTCGGGTACCTGGAGCGCAACGAACTGGAAAGTGATCGCTACCGTCTGGCACTTTGGCTGAAGGTTGTTACCCCGCTGGCCACGCTGACCATGCTGCTGCTCACAATACCGCTGGTCTTCGGGTCGTTGCGCTCGGTTGGCGCGGGGCAGCGTATTCTGATCGGGGTGATGATCGGTGTCGTATTCTATCTGGCCAACCGCATCCTCAATCATCTCGGGGTCGTGTACGGCCTGCCCCCCTCGGTAAGCGCATTCCTGCCCACCCTGGCATTCCTGGCGTTCGCCATCTATGCGACGACGCGAGTGAGGTAAATGTAACCGGCGCAGGATGCGTGCGGTCGAGGCCGTGCTCAGGCGTCCCGGGGTCTGTGGACAACGCGTGTTCGGGACAGGCGGTCGTGCATTGCCTGATGCTGCCGGTCCACCACACACCAGAGCAGGCCCACGCCGGCCGGCAACAGCGAGGGGATGGCAGCCAGGAAACGCAGGGCCGCGTCCTTCAGGGTCATCGCGCCGCCGTCCGCCCGTTCGACGTAGATACGCCATGCCTTCATGCCGAGCGTCTGCCCGCCGTGGAGCCAGAACAGGGCGAAGAACGCGAAAGTCAACGCCAGAACGTAGAGCTGAAAGAGCAGGCGCCAGACGCCCTCGATGGTCTCGCCGCCGGTTAATGGCAGCAGGGCCGCCGTTCCGATCATCCACACCGCGACCACCAGCAGGACATCGTAGGTCATGGCCGCGAGGCGGCGAAGCAGGCCGGCAGGACTGGCGGATGCGGTCGGACCCGTGGAATCCTGGCTGTCGTTCATGACCGGCATGCTGGACTTTGCGGCGCTGGGAGCGGGAGAATAATGGCGCTCCCTAGGGGATTCGAACCCCTGTTACCGCCGTGAGAGGGCGACGTCCTAACCACTAGACGAAGGGAGCGCTGATTTTGCCATACACTGTACTGCCAGGCCGCGAACGGGGTGTTCTGCAACCCCGTGCGGCCGGTGGTATTATACGCGCTCCTTAACTTGGCTCAAGCACGGAATCCTGTGACCGAACAAGAGATCAATCCCCTCATACCGCAGTCGGTAATCATCCCCCGGTCCGAGCACAGCATTTCCCGGGCAAGCATTAGCGACAATGCCCTTAAAGTGCTTTACCGGCTGAAAAACGCGGGCTACCAGGCCTATCTGGTGGGTGGCGGCGTGCGTGATCTGACTCTGGGGAGGGAGCCGAAGGACTTCGATATCGCCACCGACGCTCTGCCGGAAGACGTGAAGGCACTGTTCCGGAATTGCCGCCTGATCGGTCGGCGGTTTCGCCTCGCCCATGTGCATTTCGGGCCGGAGATCATCGAAGTGGCCACCTTCCGCGCTCTGCATGACGGTGAAGCCGGCAATGACGGCGATGTCCGGATCGAGGAGGACGGCCGAGTCCTGCGGGACAATGTATACGGCACAGTGGAAGAAGATGCGCTGCGCCGGGATTTCACCATCAACTCCCTGTATTACAACATTGCCGATTTCTCCATTGTGGATTTCGCCAATGGCATGGCGGATCTGCAGGAAGGCGTATTGCGGCTGATTGGTGATCCGGAAGTGCGCTACCGCGAGGATGCCGTGCGCATGCTGCGTGCGGTGCGGTTTGCCGCCAAGTTGGGGTTTATCATTGATGAACAGACCGCCAGTCCCATTGCGCGGATGGCAACTCTGTTGGAGCAGATCCCCCAGGCACGTCTGTTCGAGGAAGTCCTCAAACTGTTCATGACGGGTCATGGGCTGGCTACGTTCGAGCTATTGCGCCGCTATGGACTGTTCGCGCAGTTGTTCCCGGAAACGGAGGAGGTTCTGGAGACGGACGGGCACGACACCTGGGTGCGTTTCATCGCCCGGGCTCTGGAGAACACGGATGCGCGCATCAGCGAAGGCAAACCCGTGACCCCGGCCTTTCTGTTTGCGGCGCTACTTTGGCCTGCGATTACAAAGCGCAGCGCTCACTATCGGGAAAGCCGCGCTCTGAACGAGCCGCAGGCCTTGCAGGAAGCTGTAAGCGATGTGGCGGACGCGCAACTCAGACGGGTCGCCCTGCCCAAGCGCTTCGGGATTCCGATGCGTGAGATCTTTCTGCTGCAACCACGGCTTGGCCGCCCCGGCGGGAAACGCGCTCAGCGGCTGCTGAGTCATCCGCGCTTCCGCGCGGCTTACGATTTTCTACTGTTGCGTGCCGCCGTCGGTGAAGTGGAGCAGGAACTCGCCGATAGCTGGACTCGGCTTCAGGAGGGCAGTGAGGGGCAGGAAGCACTGGCCGTTGGCGCTGCCAGTGATCGGCCCCCTCCACGGCGCCGTCGCCGCCGCCGCCGCCCCGCGGGAGGCGACGGGGGTGCCGGCGGTGGTCAGTGAACATGCGCGCATACGTTGGGCTGGGGAGCAATCTGGGGGATCCTGCCGCCCAGTTCCGCGCTGCCCGTATCGCCATGGCAGGCTTGCCCGATACCAGGCTCCGCGCGCTCTCCCCGGTGTACCGCTCGGCTCCCATGGGGCCTGCGGATCAGCCGGAATTTCTGAATGCCGTGGTGGCTCTGGATACCCGCCTGTCGCCGCTGGAACTGCTTGATGAACTTCAGTCGATCGAGGCGATCCGGGGGAGGGTGCGAAGCCGCCATTGGGGGCCTCGCACCCTGGACCTCGACCTGCTGCTGTACGGTGAGCAATTATTGACGCACCCGCGTCTGCAATTGCCTCATCCCGGTGTGCACCAGCGTGGGTTTGTCCTGTATCCTCTCGCGGATATCGCGCCGGATGCACATATCCCCGGGCACGGGCTGGTCAGGGATCTGATCAATACGCTGCCAGCGGAGCAGCTTCTGCGGGTTCATGATTTTTGCTGGTCGGAACGGATATGACTGATACTGATCCAACGGCGCTGGAGCTTCCCGCTTACCTGGTGGTGGAAGGCCCCATAGGGGTTGGCAAGACCAGCCTGGCCAGGCGGTTGGCGGCCACCTTTCAGACCGAGCTGCTGCTTGAGGGCGCTGAAGAGAATCCTTTTCTGGAGCGCTTCTACCAGAACCCGCGCGATGCGGCTTTCCCGACGCAGATGCATTTTCTGCTTCAGCGAGCGGAACAGCTTCGTGCCATGCGCCAGGAAGATCTGTTCGCGCCGACCCGGGTGGCCGATTTTCTGTTCGAGAAGGACCGCATGTTTGCCGGCTTGACCCTGCGCGACGCGGAGTTTGATCTCTATGAGAAGGTTTACGACCAACTGGCCCCCGATGTGCGGGCGCCGGATCTGGTCATCTACCTTCAGGCACCGGTTGACGTGCTCATGGAGCGCATCAGGCGGCGCGGTATCGCCTACGAACAGCAAATCAGCGCGGACTACCTGCAGCGGCTCTGTGATGCGTACGTGAACTTCTTCTACCACTATGACCGGGCGGCCTTGCTGATCGTCAATGCCGCGGAGATTGATCTGGTCGGCAACGATGCCGACTACGCGCTGCTGTTGGAGCGCCTTCGCACCGTCCGTACGGGAAGGCATTATTTCAATCCGGCTCCGATATCTCTCTGATAGTGTCTGAAACGGTTAGAATGCCGCACGACAGCAGATTTTCGACGTTTCGGTGCCTCCGGTTCGGGAGGCGCAAAGAGCGAGTGGGATGCGCTTATGTATAAAGGCAATTTGGATCAGCAGACGGTCAAGCCGATTACCGTAGCCTCGCTGGCGAAGATGAAGGCGCAGGGGGAGCGGATCGCCTGCCTGACGGCTTATGATTACAGTTTCGCGCACGCCGTGGACGCGGCTGGCAACGAAGTGATTCTGGTCGGTGATTCCCTCGGCATGGTCATGCAGGGCCGCGACACCACGCTGCCCGTCACCATGGACGATATCATTTACCACACACGCTGCGTCGCCGCCGGCGTCAGGCGGGCATTGCTGATGGTCGACATGCCTTTCATGAGCCATGCCACTCTGGATGACGCGCTTCGCAATGCCGGGCGCATGATGAAGGAAGGCGGTGCCCATATGGTCAAACTCGAGGGCGGCCGCGAGCAGTGCGATGTGGTGCGCCGGCTGTCGGAAACCGGTATCCCGGTCTGTGCGCACCTCGGTCTGCGTCCCCAGTCGGTGCACAAGCTGGGCGGTTACCGTGTGCAGGGTCGGGGGGCCGATGCGGCGGACGCCATGCTGCATGATGCCGAAGCATTGCAGGACGCAGGTGCCGATGTCCTGCTGCTGGAGTGTGTGCCCGCCGAGTTGGGGGCCCGGATTACCAGTACCGTTCGTGTGCCGGTCATTGGTATCGGTGCGGGTGTCGATTGCGACGGCCAGATTCTGGTGCTGCAGGACATGCTGGGCCTGACGCCCGGCAAGACACCAAAGTTCTCCCGCAATTTCATGCAGGGTGCCGGCAGTATTCAGGAGGCGCTTGCCGCCTACGTTTCGGCGGTTCGGGATGGTTCCTTCCCGTCCGCCGAACACGCATTCTGAGCCATGCAGACCATCCATGACGTAGAGACATTGCGCGCGCGGGTTCGTGCCTGGCGTCAGGCCGGGCGGCGGATCGCCCTGGTACCGACCATGGGCAATCTCCATGACGGCCATGTGCGCCTGGTTCAGGACGCCGTGAATATTGCCGATGAGATCGTGGTGAGTATTTTCGTCAATCCGCTGCAATTCGGACAGGGCGAGGATTTCGCCGCCTATCCGCGCACCCTGGAAGCGGATCGTGATTACCTCGGTGCGGTGCAGGCATCGCTGACGCTGTTCGCGCCGTCAGTAAAAGTGATGTACCCGGATGGCCTGGAGCTGCCGACGCGCATTTCCGTTACACCCCTGTCCGACAGACTCTGCGGCCTGGCCAGACCTGGTCATTTCGAGGGCGTCGCCACGGTCGTGGCCAAGCTGTTCAACCTGGTACAGCCCGATGTGGCGCTGTTCGGCCGCAAGGATTATCAGCAACTGCAGGTCATCAGCCGTATGGTCCGCGATCTGAACATGGCGGTGGAGGTGAAGGGTGTTGCCACTGTCAGGGAAGCCGACGGCCTGGCCATGAGCTCCCGCAATCGTTATCTGAGCGCCGACCAGCGCGCGCGGGCTCCAGCGCTCTATCGGGCGCTGTGCATGATATCGGAACGAATTCAGGCGGGTGAGCGGAATTACGCTACGCTGGAAAAGATAGGCTGCGATCAACTCGCGGCTGACGGAATTGAAGTCGAGTACCTGAGCATTCGAAGCCAGGGGGGGCTGGAACCGGCACACCGGGACGATTTCGATCTGGTCATCCTCGTCGCGGCGCGGTTTGGGCACGCCCGATTGATAGATAATCTCGAACTCCGATTGAACCGACCGGGGTAACTATGGATACTATGCTGCCCTGCACGATGAGGTGTGTGGGAAGGGAGACACAGGGTTGAAGGTCAGTGCCTCCCAAGGCGATCACGGTCCATGCTGATCCGGTATGGAAGACAGAAGGTAACCCTGAAAAGGGGGTCCACACATGCAGTTGCACATGTTGAAATGCAAGCTTCATCAGGCTCGGGTCACGCAGACCGAACTGGACTACGAAGGCTCGTGCGCCATAGATGCGGAGCTAATGGATGCCGCTGGTCTGGTGGAATATGAGCAGATTCAGGTCTACAACCTGGCCAACGGCGAGCGTTTCACCACCTATGCCATCCGTGGCGAGAAAGGGTCTCGCATGATTTCAATGAACGGTGCCGCGGCCCACAAGGCCAATGAGGGGGACCGTGTCATTATCTGCGCTTACGGCGTCGTAGACGAGAAAGACCTTCCTGAATTCAAGCCGACGCTGGTTTACTGCGACGGCGATAACAACATTACCGGCCTTCGCCGGGATATCCCCTTGCAGGTTGCATAGGCCGGCGTTCCGGCGCCGGTGCGACTGCACACGCAAACAGGCCCCGCCTTGCGGGGCCTGTTTGCGTGTGATCGAGTGCAATTGTGGCGAGCAGGCCGGGGCTTTTATGTATGTGGGCCATTCCGTGTCCGGCGCGAGCCCGCGGCCGCGATCAGTTCCCGTACCAGCGGTTTCATGAAGAAACTGTCCCGTGGTTGCAAATCCGCGGGTACCCCGAAGTCGGCAAGCGTCTGTGCCACGACAGGCCCCACCGCAGCCACTTGTACTCGCCCTAACGACTGCGTCAGCGTGTCCCGGAGACCAGCATGGTCCGCAATCGCGAACAGGCGATTGACTTGGGATTTACTGGTGAACGCAATGACATCCACCGTATCGCCCGCCAGCGCATCGATCAGGGAGAGTACGTCGGGATCATCCAGATCCGGGGTGTAGATATAGGGCGCGACGGCGTCTGTCTCGGCGCCGGCTCTGTTCAGCGCCTCCATCAGCTCAGGGTTGGGCTCTTCGCCATACAGCTGTACCCCAACCCGCTTACCACGCAGGTCCAGCGTTGTCAGGGAACGGATCACGCCCGCGGTAGTGGGGCTCTCCGCCAGCAGGTCGGGGCGCAGATCGAGGCTGCGAAGGGCTCGCCCCGGCTTCGGGCCGCGGGTCAGCGTCCGGGTACCAGCCAGTGCCTGTCGAAAGATGTCCAGGCGTCCGCCACGCTCCGCAAACCCGACCAGACGGTAGAGACCTTCGCCGGTGAGCAGAATCAGCCAGTCCGGAGGCGTGGCGATGAAGCGATCCAACCAGCTTTCCACCACGTCGGCGTCCGGTGTGTCGCGAATGGCCACCAGTGGGCAACGCAGGGTAGCGGCACCACGCTCTTCAAGCATACGGGCGAATAGATCCAGTTCCCGGCTTTCGGGTACGGCGATGCGAAGGCCGGAAAGTGGCTCCTTCATACGGCGGCTCCTTCGTTGTCAAGTCTGCCATGGTGTTGGGTCAGGGCCCAGCTCACGTGCTCCCGCACCAGTTCGGATGGGTACTCCCAACGCGCTTCAAGGGCACTGATGACGGCGGCTGAGGTCGGCGCGTTGCCTAGCGCCACGGCCAGATTGCGCAGCCAGCGTTCATGCCCCAGGCGGCGAATGGCGGAACCTTCGGTCAGACGGAGAAACTCCGCCTCGGTCCAGCCGAACAGAGTGATCAGATCGGGCGTGTCCAGTCCGTGCCGCGGCCGGAAATCCGATTCGCTGGTGGGGCGCGCAAATTTGTTCCAGGGGCAGACGAGCTGGCAGTCGTCACAGCCGAAAATGCGGTTGCCCATCAAAGACCGGAATGCCTCCGGAATGGGGCCGTGCGATTCGATCGTAAAATAGGAGATACAGCGACGGGCATCAAGCTGGTATGGCGCCACGATTGCATCGGTTGGGCAGATGTCAAGACAGGCCGTGCAACTTCCGCAATGGCCGCGGGCGGCGTGGTCCACCGGCAGGGGGAGATCGGTATAAAGCTCGCCCAGGAAAAACCATGAACCCGCCTGGCGATTGATGAGCAGGGTATGCTTGCCGATCCAGCCCAGGCCGGCCTTTTCCGCCAGCGGCTTTTCCAGCACCGGCGCGCTATCGACGAAAACCCGGTAACCGAAGGCGCCGCAGGCTTCGGTGATCCGGTCGGCAAGCTGTTGCAGGCGTTTGCGCATCAGCTTGTGATAGTCCCGCCCCAGCGCATAGCGAGCCACGAACCCCCGAGTGCCGTCCGCCATGACGGTGTCTGAATCGGACGCGTCGGAGGGTAGATAATCCATTCGCGCGGAAATTACCCGCAGCGTCCCCGGTACCAGCTCCTGGGGCCGTGTCCGTCGCTGGCCGTGTCTGGCCATGTAGCGCATGTCGCCGTGAAAGCCGCGCTCCAGCCACTGTAGAAACTGGGGCTCGGCCGCGGACAGGTCGGTGTCGGTGAAGCCGACCTGCTGAAAACCCAGGGCCTTTCCCCAGCGGCGAATGTTCAAGGCCAGCGCGGCCATTTCGTCCGTGGTGTAGTCATTTGCGAGGCGGGAGTTTTCCATGCCCGATAGTGTAAGCCGTGGCGTGGGGTCAGCGAAATGAAAGTGGCCAATTCACTCGGCTATACTGCGGCCCATGGAACAGCGACCAATTCAGCTCTACCGACCGGATCAGGTTGCCGCGATGGACCGGCAGGCAATCCAGCGGCTGGGAATTCCGGGATTGACCCTGATGGAACGCGCCGGTACGCGAGCTTACCGTACTCTGCGAGCCAGCTGGCCGGAGCGGCGCCGAATGCGGGTGTTCTGCGGCACCGGGAACAACGGCGGCGATGGCTATATCATCGCTGCCCTGGCGCAGCTTGACGGTCTGGACGTGGAGGTATTGCAGCTCGGCGATCCAGCGCGATTGCGTGGCGATGCGGCCACGGCCGCAAACCGCTATCTGGATACAGGCGGTCGGCGCAGCGCGTTTAGCGGTGATGTTGACACCGAAGACGCGATATTGGTGGACGCCCTGTTCGGTACCGGTCTGGACCGCCCGGTAGAGGGCGCCTGGCGAGACGCGATACTGGCCATGAATGCGTCCCCGTCTCCGGTGTTTGCCGTGGATATACCCTCCGGGCTGCACGGAGACACGGGTGCGGTGCTGGGTGTTGCGGTGGAAGCCGAAGCAACCATGACCTTCCTGGCCCTCAAGCGTGGACTCTACACCGGGGCAGGACCGGGCCATGTCGGACGCTTGCGGTTCGATGACCTGGATGTGCCGGATGCCGCCGCGGAGGGCATTGAGCCGGCAGCCCGGCGTGTAGCGTACGAGCACGTTCGTGGCCTGCTGGGGCCGCGGCGGCGTACCGGGCACAAGGGCCACTACGGCCATGTGCTGGTGATTGGCGGCGACCACGGCATGGGCGGAGCCGTGCTGCTGGCCGGCATGTCGGCGTTGCGGGCCGGAGCCGGGCTGGTTTCCGTGGCGACAAGAGAACGTCATGTCGGCGGTTTGCTGGCGGCGCAGCCGGAGCTCATGGTCCACGGCATCGAGGAACCGGCCGGCATCGAACCGCTGCTGGCGCGTGCATCGGTGGTGCTTCTGGGGCCGGGGCTGGGCCAGTCGGCCTGGGGGCGGGCGCTGTTTGCGCAGGCACTGGATAGCGGCAAGCCGCTGGTGCTGGATGCCGACGGGCTGAACCTGCTGAACGGAACGTCGACGCGCCGCGATGACTGGGTACTGACGCCTCACCCCGGCGAGGCGGCTCGTTTACTGGGACTGCCCGTGACGGACGTTCAGGCGGACCGTTTCGCCGTTGCCGACGCTATTGTCAAGCGGTACGGGGGAGTTGTCGTCCTGAAGGGGGCGGGAACCGTGATCGCGGGAGCGGCGGCAGTGCCTTCCGTCTGCGCCGGCGGTAATCCCGGACTGGCGACCGGGGGAACCGGTGATGTTCTGGCCGGCCTGATTACGGCGCTACGGGCACAGGGCATCGGCTCGCGGCAGGCTGCGGAAACCGGTGTGTGCGTACATGCGGAGGCCGGTGACCGCATTGCCAGGGCGCGCGGAGAGCGGGGGCTGGCTGCCTCCGACCTGCCGGCCATGATCCGTACCCTTGTAAACCCATGACCGCTTCAGTTCAGCGGCTGTTGGAAGATGAGCCGGCCACCATGGCGCTGGGCAGTGAGCTGGCCGCCGCCGGCAGGGGGCTGCCACGGCAGATTGTTTATCTGCACGGCGATCTGGGCGCCGGCAAGACTACGCTGGTACGCGGGATGTTGCGTGCCCTTGGCCATGCTGGCATCGTCCGAAGCCCGACCTATACGCTGCTGGAACCGTATGACCTGGCGGATCGCGGATGTTTGCATCTGGATCTGTACCGGCTCGCGGACGCCGGTGAGCTGGACTATATCGGCCTGCGAGAGCTGCTCTCCGGCCCCGTGCTGGTTCTGGTCGAATGGCCGGAACGCGGCCTCGGCGCATTGCCGGAACCAGACCTTTCCATCACCCTCTCGTACCGTGGCACCGGACGTGAAGCGGTGCTGGAAGCCTCGTCGGACGTGGGCGCGCGGTTGCTTGAAAGCCTGCCAGGCTGATCCGGGCCGGAGCTTTCGCGACTGTATCCGAAACCACAGGAACAGCAGCGGCATCAACGACTAACTCCTGATTTCAATTCTGGATGTCTGTTCTATCTGGCTGCGAACAATAACATTTTTGTTGCAAATTACTCCGTTTGCAGTATACCGTTTGATAAATCCCGCATTGGAGCGCCCGGGCGTCTATAAATGAACCGCGTGTTGTGGAGTCTCATTCTTCTGTTTATCGCCAGTTCCGCCATGGCCGATCAGGCGCGGGTGGAAAGCGTGCGGGTGTGGGCGGAAGGCGGCGAGACCCGGGTGGTGCTGGATCTCTCCGGCCCCGTCGAACATCGCGTCTTTACGCTGACGGGGCCGGATCGTGTGGTGGTCGATATCAGCGACGCGGTGTTGACGGACGGGGGCTCGCCGGACGCCCAGGGTGTCCTGAAGCAGGTACGCAGCGGCGCGCGCGGTGACCAGGATCTGCGCATGGTGCTGGATGTCGAACGCGCTGTCCGCACTCAGAGTTTTCTGGTGGAGCCCAACGGCCAGTTCGGTCATCGCCTGGTTATAGATCTGCGTGACGCGGAACAGCGCCAGCAACCGGTCCGCTCAGCAAGCAGCAGCCAGCGACGGGAACTGGTCGTCGCCATTGATGCCGGGCACGGGGGCCGTGATCCCGGCGCGATCGGTCCCGGCGGAACCCGCGAGAAGGATATCGTGCTCGATGTCGCTCGAAAACTCGCCTATCTGCTCGACAAGCAGCCTGGCGTGCGTCCGATTCTGATCCGGGAGGATGATCGGTTCGTGCCGCTCGCGGAACGCCGGGAACGGGCGCGTTCCGAACGCGCGGACATCTTTGTTTCAATCCATGCCGACGCCGTCGAGAGCGGCGGTCCGCGCGGTTCGTCGGTGTATACGCTTTCTCAGACCGGTGCGACATCGCAGGCGGCCCGCTTGCTGGCCCAGCGGGAGAATGCAGCGGATCTGATTGGCGGTGTATCGCTGTCGGACAAGGATGAACTCGTGCGCTCCGTGCTGGTGGACCTTTCCAGGGGCGCCACCCTGGAGGCCAGTGTCGAACTGGCGTCGGATGTGCTTCAGCAGATGGCTTCGGTTGGCCCGATCCACAAGAAGGACGTTGAGCGTGCCGGTTTTGTGGTGTTGCAGTCCCTGGATATGCCGTCCGTGCTGGTGGAGTTGGCCTTCATTTCCAACTCTGCTGAAGAGCGGCTGCTGCGTGGCCCCGATCATCAGTGGAAGCTGGCACGCGCCATGGCAAACGGTGTCAGCGCCTATGCGGAGCGGCAAATGCCGGGTAGTACGCAGATCGCCGGCGGCCGTGAGCATGTGGTGAAGCGTGGAGACACCCTGAGCGGCATCGCCCGTCAGCACCAGGTGAGTGTGAGCAAACTTCGAAGCGCCAATGACCTCAACGGCGATCGCATCATCGTTGGGACGACGCTGCGGATTCCGTAGCGTCGGACCCATTGCACGCCGGTACCCCTGGTGGTAGTGAGGGCCTTCATTGGCTCATAATGGCCTCCATCTTTTCGCTACCCCATGCAGGCCCGATGGATTCCACTCCACGCATACGTCAGCTCCCCGAACAGCTAATCAACCAGATCGCCGCCGGCGAGGTCGTCGAGCGCCCGGCGTCCGTGGTAAAGGAGTTGATGGAGAACAGCCTGGATGCCGGCGCCGACCGAATCGAAATCGATCTTCAGGCTGGCGGAAAACGGCTCATCAGGGTGCGTGATAATGGCATTGGCATGCGCTCCGAGGACCTGGCATTGGCGCTCTCACGCCATGCCACCAGCAAGATCGCCTCGTTGCAGGACCTTGAAAAGGTGAGCAGTCTGGGTTTCCGGGGGGAAGCCCTGCCCAGCATCGCATCGGTATCCCGCCTGGTGCTCACGTCCCGTGTTCGCGGCGCGGCGGAGGCCTGGCAGCTCGAGAGCGACGGACGCCACATTACCGACGAGCCATGCCCAGCGGCCCATCCGGATGGTACCTCGGTGGAGGTGCATGATCTGTTTTTCAATACGCCGGGGCGCCGCAAGTTTCTGCGTACTGATCGAACCGAATTCGGGCACATTCACGAGCTGGTGCGACGGCTGGGTCTCAGCCGTTTCGATTTCGCGTTGACGCTGCGACACAATGATCGTGAGGTTCTGCAACTCGAGCCGGGTGTTGACGAGGATGGCGCGGAGCGGAGGCTGGCCCGGCTGCTTGGACGGGAATTCGTGGAGCAGGCGCTGCGGCTCGATACGGAGGCCGCGGGTCTGGGCTTGTCCGGCTGGATCGGTCTGCCGACATTCTCCCGCAGCCAGCCGGATCTGCAGTATCTGTACGTGAACGGGCGCATGGTTCGTGACCGCATGGCCGCGTATGCGATACGGCGGGCGTTCCACGATGTGCTGTTCAAGGATCGCTATCCAGCCTATGTCTTGTATCTGGACGTGGATCCGGGCCAGGTCGACGTGAACGTGCATCCGGCCAAATCCGAGGTGCGTTTTCGAGATGGTCGGCTGATCCACGATTTTCTGTTCCGGAATCTACATCAGGCCCTGGTGCGTATTCGCCCCGCCGATGCCGTGATCCCCGGTGGCTCCGCGGCGCCGGCGCTCAGGCCTGCGGGAGCAACACCCGGACGTTCGAAGACGGCCGCCATGCCGTCCGCGCACAAGCCTGCACAGGGGAATATGCGCTTCGCGGTCGAGGAAGCGCGGGCGCTGTACGCGGAGCGCGCAAGCGCGCCGGAGCCGGAATTGCCGGCGACAGCGTCCCGGCCCGCCCGGCCGCAGGCGGGCTCCCGTCGTCAAGCGCCCCCTGCCGACCGCGCCCATCCTCGGCCCGTGCCTGACCCGTCAGCAGCGGATGCGCCACCGCTCGGCTACGCGCTGGCACAGGTTCACGGCGTCTATCTCATTGCCCAGAATGCCCACGGCATGGTGCTGGTGGACATGCATGCCGCCCACGAACGCATTGTCTACGAGCGCATGAAATCTGCCATGACTGGCGATGGTATTGCCTCGCAGAGCTTGCTGGTGCCCGTCAGCCTGGCAGTATCTACCCATGAAGCCGATATCGCCGAAGAGTACGGCGATGCATTCCGGGGCCTGGGACTGGAGGTGGATCGGGCAGGACCGGAGACACTGCTGGTCAGGCAGGTACCGGTGCTGCTGCAAGGCGCGGACGTTGCCGCGCTGGTGCGCGATGTGCTGGCCGACCTGGGCCGGCATGGGGACCATGCCCGTATTCAGGAGGCCATCAACCACGTGCTGGCGACCATGGCTTGCCACGGCTCGGTTCGCGCCCATCGCAAGATGTCGTTACCGGAGATGAACGCGCTGTTGCGTGATATGGAAAACACAGCCAACAGCGGCCAATGCAATCACGGCCGCCCCACCTGGACCCAGCTCAGCATGGTTGAGCTGGATCGCCTGTTTCTGCGCGGCCAGTAAAGGGCAGGCGCTGGATGGCCATGGACCATTCTCTACCGGTTATTTGCCTGATGGGGCCCACGGCATCGGGCAAGACCGGCGTGGCCGTGGAGCTGGCGCAGCGCTTTCCGCTGGACATTGTCAGCGTGGATTCGGCCATGGTTTACCGCGGCATGGACATCGGAACCGCAAAGCCGGAAGCGGATATGCTGGCGCGCGCACCTCACCGCCTGATCGATATCTGTGAACCCACCGAGACCTATTCAGCGGCACGTTTTCGCGACGATGCCCTGCGCGAAATCAGGGATATCCAGGAAAAGGGCCGCGTGCCATTGCTGGTGGGTGGGACGATGCTGTATTTTCGTGCCCTGATGCAGGGGCTGTCGGTACTGCCCTCCGCAGATCCGGACCTGCGGGAGCGACTTCTTCAGCAGGCCCTGGAACATGGGTGGGGGGCGCTGCATCGGCGATTGCAGCGGGTTGATTCGGAGGCTGCGGCGCGGATTCATCGGAACGACACGCAACGTATCCAGCGGGCGCTGGAAGTATACGAATTGACCGGTCGCCCCATGACCAGTCTGATGTCGTCGCGGGAAACGTCGGCTGGAAGCTGGCACTATGTGCGCTGGGCGCTGATGCCGCCTGAACGTACGCGTCTGCATGCGCGTATAGAAGAGCGGTTTCTCGCCATGCTGAAGTCCGGGTTTATCGACGAGGTGCAACGGCTGCGCGCGCGTGGCGATCTGGATTTGAACTACTCGTCCATGCGTGCTGTCGGTTATCGACAGATCTGGCAATACCTGGATGGCCGGCTCGACCACGCCGAGATGGTGCGAGCGGCAGTATCGGCGAGCCGTCAGTTTGCCAAACGGCAACTGACCTGGCTGCGCTCCGAGCCGGACCTGGATTGGTTTGACCCCGAGAGCGACGATCTGCTTAAGGACATGTCATTGCGGGTACGATTAATGCAGGATGGTGCCGAAGGAGGGCATTGAGGGCTGTTTTTCAATGTGTTCATGGTGGGCGTTCGCGGGCTGCCCTGTGCTAGACTCTGCGCGTGGGCAGCAGTGCCAAAGACGTTGGCTGGGGACAGCATGGATTGACGGTTTCGGGCCTGCGGATAACAAAGTTAAATTGAGAATTATGAGGGGTCATGGAAATGTCCAAAGGACAGTCTTTGCAGGAACCGTTTCTCAACGCGCTGCGGAAGGAAAGGATTCCGGTATCGATCTACCTGGTCAACGGTATCAAACTGCAGGGGCAGATCGAGTCTTTCGATCAGTTCGTGGTGCTGCTGAAGAATACGGTTAGCCAAATGGTCTATAAACACGCAATATCTACCGTCGTGCCGGCTCGCAACGTAAAGCTGGCACCGGCGGAGGGTGAGAAGCCCGGGTCGGAAATTGGCAACGCTTGATATACGGGAGGCTACCGCCTCCGAACTGAATTTCTTTGAACGGCCGAATGGTGGCGAGAGGGCCGTTCTCGTCCATATGGACGGCCATACGCAATCCGTGGATGAGGCTATGGCGGAGTTTGGCGCCCTGGCCGAATCCGCGGGAGCGGATGTGGTGGATACCATCATTGTCCGCCGTCAGCGGCCGGACTCGCGAACCTTTATCGGTCGCGGACGGGTGGAAGAGCTGGCAGCCATCATTGCCGCCGGCGAGGCGGACCTGGTGCTGTTCAACCATGCGTTGAGCCCAAGCCAGGAACGTAACCTCGAGCAGGCCGTGGGTTGCCGTGTTCTGGATCGTACTGGGCTGATTCTGGATATCTTTGCGCAACGGGCACGCACCCATGAAGGCAAGCTGCAGGTTGAGCTTGCGCAGTTGCGCCATATGTCGACGCGGCTGGTCCGGGGCTGGACTCACCTGGAGCGCCAGAAGGGCGGCATCGGCCTGCGGGGCCCGGGTGAAACCCAGTTGGAACTCGATCGCCGGATGTTGGGTATCCGCATCAAACAGCTTGAGCGCCGGTTGTCCAGGGTGCGCAAGCAGCGAGAGCAGGGGCGCCAGTCCCGACGCCGGCAGCAATTGCCCACGGTTTCCCTCGTCGGTTATACCAACGCCGGCAAATCAACACTGTTCAACAGGCTTACCGAGGCGCAGGTCTATGCCGACGATCGCCTGTTCGCGACCCTGGATACCACCTTGCGCAAGCTGGAGACCGGGGTTGCCGAGCCGGTGATTCTGGCAGATACGGTCGGCTTCATCCGCGAGCTACCCCATCATCTTGTGGCTGCGTTCCGTTCGACGCTTGAAGAGGCGGCGCAATCCGAGCTGCTTCTACACGTCGTCGATGCCGCTGATCCCAACTGGCGTGACAGCATCCGCCATGTGGAAACCGTCCTTGAAGAAATCGGCGCGGCCGGGCTGCCGAGGATTCGCGTGTTCAACAAGATTGATCTTGCAGGTCGCCGGCCGGGACGGGTGCGGGATGCGGACACCGGAATTGACGAGGTCTGGATGTCCTCGGTTAGCGGCGAGGGCCAGGATCTGCTGCTGGAGGCGATCCGGGAGCAGATCAGCGCCGAGCGCGTCCATGGTACTGTACGGTTGGCACCCGCGGATGGGCGATTGCGGTCGCGGCTGTTCGAGCTTGGCGAGGTATTACAGGAAGAGACGGCGGACAACGGGGATGTCCTGCTCGAGGTCAATGTCCGGCGACGGGATCTGGACCGTCTGTATGAGAAAGAAGGGCTGCGCGCGCCAATGCAGCCGACGCCGTTGCGCTGATTCCTTGCGGCCTGGTATTGAGGGTCATTACAATTACTGTCCTGTTACGCGTTCGCCCCCTGGGGCGAATCGTTAGTCAAGACACCAGAAGGATGCCGGTCATGGCCGGTGATAGTCTGGTGCATGTTCCGGAGAGCGATGCGTTCGAGCCGGTTTTCATGCCGGTCAACGGCGTGTGCCGCAATGCGTCGTACCCGCCGGACAAAGGCAACCGCACGGAGAGACTGTATGTCGTGGAATGAACCCGGTCGCGGGAATCGCGATCCTTGGGGAGGCTCCGGAAATCAGGGGCCACCTGATCTGGACGAAGTAGTCAAGAAGCTGCGTGGCAAGTTTGGCGGCCTGTTCGGCGGCAAGGGTTCATCCGGCGGCGGCAACGGCGCCAGTGGTGGCGGAACCGGCATGGGGTCCGCGGGCATCGGCATCATCGCCGGCATCGTCGCGGTGGTCTGGCTGGCTTCCGGCATCTATATCGTGGACGAAGGCTGGCGGGGCGTTGAACTGCGATTCGGCCAGTATACCCGCACGACCATGCCTGGCCCGCACTGGCATCCACCGTATCCCATCGGCTCTGTTGAGCGGGTTAATGTAGAGCAGCGGCGCGTGGCCGAGATCGGATATCAGACCATTGCGGCCAACCGTTCGCAGAAGGTGCCGCGAGAGGCCCTGATGCTGACGCAGGATGAAAATATCGTCGATGTCCGTCTGGCCGTGCAGTATCAGGTCAGTGATCCCATGGCCTATCGATTCCACTTCCGTGATCCGGACGCGACGCTGAAACAGGTGTCGGAAAGTGCCCTGCGCGAAGTGGTCGGCAAGCGCCGCATGGACTTCGTGCTGACCGAGGGGCGCACCGAAGTCGCGCAGGAAACGCAGAATCTGGTGTCGCAGACAATGGAGCGCTACGACACGGGCGTGCAGGTCGTGAGTGTCGATATTCAGGACGTGCAACCGCCGGAACAGGTGCAGGCCGCGTTCGAAGACGCCATCATGGCGCGCGAGGATGAGCAGCGGAAGATCAACCAGGCGAATGCATATCGAAACGAGATACTGCCGCGCGCCCAGGGTGAAGCCGCTCGTATCCGGGAAGAGGCCGAGGGTTATCGCGAGCAGGTGGTTGCCGAGGCGGAAGGCGAAAGCTCCCGCTTCCTGGCTCAGCTTGAGGAATACAGCCAAGCGCCGGAAGTCACCCGTGAGCGTCTTTATCTGGATGCCATGGCCGCTATTCTCGGCCGCACCAGCAAGGTCATGATCGACGGCGGCGCCGGCGATCCGCTCTTGTACCTGCCCCTGGACCGGCTGCGTGACTCAGGCAGCCGCGGTCCCAGGAACGATAGTGCCGTACGCCAGCTTGACTCCGATGTGGTCAACCGACGACTGGACGGTTCAGGTGATACCTATACTTCGGGTGCCCGCGGCCGCGGGGATCTGCGCTCCAGGGAGGCTCGCTGATGACTCCGGTCAAGTCGTTGATTTCCGCAGTAATAGTCGGCGCGCTGGTGCTGTTGTATTTCTCCGTATTCACGGTGCACGAAGCGGAGCGCGCCTTAAAATTCCGGCTGGGCGAGATAATCCGCGCCGATTACGAACCTGGTCTGCACTTCAAGGTGCCTTTCATAAACAACGTGCGTAAGTTCGACGGCCGGGTGCAGACCCTGGACGCCGAGCCTGAGCGCTATTTGACCGGTGAGTTGAAGAACCTGATCGTGGATGCGTTCGTGAAGTGGCGCGTCGCTGATGTGCGGCAGTTTTACACCACGGTAGGGGGCGACCCCGCTCAGGCCAATCTGCGTCTGAACGAACACATCAAGGATACGTTACGCAGCGAGTTCGGCCGTCGCGACATTCAGGACGTGATTTCCGGCGAACGCGCCCAGATCATGGATATTCTCCGTGCGCGGGGCAATGAATTCGGTAAGGCCCTTGGTGTCGAGGTGGTCGATGTCCGCCTCAAGCGTGTCGATCTGCCACCAAACGTCAGCGAATCCGTCTTCTCCCGTATGGTGGCTGAACGTGAACGGGTGGCTCGTGATATAAGGGCTCGTGGTGACGAGGCGTCGGAGCGGATCCGTGCTGATGCCGATCGCCAGCGAACGGTCGTCGTTGCTGAGGCGCGCCGGGACTCCGAGGAACTTCGGGGTGTCGGGGACGCGGAGGCTACGGATATCTATGCCAGCGCCTTCAATCGTGATCGAGAATTCTTCTCCTTCCAGCGGAGTCTGCGGTCCTATCAGCAGGCTTTCCAGGGGCAGGATGACGTTCTCGTGCTGTCGCCCGATACCGAGTTCTTCCAGTACTTCCAGCGCTCGCGGAGCGAAGACTGATAACGGTAATCAGTTGCTGGTCGGATGATGAACCGGGCGGTTTACGAAAACCGCCCGGCTTTTTTGTGGAGGCGGGATGGGAAACTGGGAAATCCTGCTGACGGCAATCGGTCTGATGCTCATTTTCGAGGGCATTATGCCCTTCCTGAGTCCCGCCCGGCTGCGGGAGATGCTGTCGCAGATCATGCGCATGAATGACCGTACCATGCGTACTATTGGTCTGGGCGCCATGCTCGTCGGACTGGGATTGATCTACCTGGTTCGGTAGGGAGTCATGATGAAGGAAACTGATTTTTCCAACGACAACCGCTGGTTGCTGCCCGAAGGCGTGGATGAAGTGCTGCCCCCGCGGGCAGAGGCTCTCGAACAGCTGCGCCGCCGCATTCTGGACACCTGCAGATCCTGGGGATACGACCTGATCGTGCCCCCATTCATCGAGTTTCTGGAATCCTTGCTCACCGGCACCGCTCATGATCTGGATCTCCAGACGTTCCGGCTGACGGACCAGATAAGTGGCCGGATGATGGGTGTAAGGGCTGACATGACGCCCCAGGCAGCCCGCATCGACGCTCATCAGTTGCATCGGGAGAGCGTAGTCCGGCTTTGCTACCTTGGAACCGTACTTCACACCCGGCCCGAGGGGCCCGGGCATTCCCGCAACCCGGTGCAGGTCGGCGCCGAGCTTTATGGTCACGCGGGAGTGGAGAGCGATGTGGAAATCATCGGTCTCATGCTGGAAACTCTGCGCCTCGCCGGTTTGCCAACGCCGCACCTGGACCTCGGTCACGTGGGGATTTACCGTGCCCTGGCGCATGAGGCAGGCCTGGATGCGAATACCGAGAACCGTCTGTTCGATGCGCTGCAGCGTAAGGCCACGGGTGAAATCCAGGAGTTGCTGAGCGGTGTGGCAGGCGGTGACGCGCGGCAGCGTCTGCTAGCGCTGGTGGACCTCAATGGCGGCGTCGAGGTGCTGGATCATGCCGGGGAACGGCTGGCCGGTGCAGGAGAGGGCGTACAGCAGGCGTTGCGCCATCTGTGGGCACTCGCCTCGACGCTGGAACGCCGCGAGCCGGGGGTGACCCTGCATTTCGACTTGGCCGAGTTATCAGGGTACCGTTTCCACAATGGTGTGGTGTTTGCCGCGTTTCTGCCGGGGCATGGCAAGGCCGTGGCACGTGGCGGACGATATGACAACATCGGCGGCGCCTTCGGTCGGGCAAGACCCGCTACCGGTTTCAGCGCGGACCTCAAGGTCCTGCTGAGCATGGCCGGGGAGGGGAGTAACGAACTTGTGCCGCAGGGCATCCTGGCACCCTGGTCGGATGATCCGGATCTTCTTGCGGAAATCAGGCGGTTGCGAGGGTTGGGTGAGCGCGTCATTGCGGCTCTTCCCGGCCGTCGCGATAGTCTCGAGGCACTTGGCTGTAATCGCCGGTTGGTGGAGCGCGACGACCGCTGGCAGGTAACCGAACTTAAATGATGACCGCAGCCTTGGGCTGCGCCCTGGAGATGTGAGACCCCATAGCATGGCAAAGAATGTCGTAATTATCGGTACCCAATGGGGTGACGAAGGCAAGGGCAAGGTGGTGGACCTGCTCACCGAACGGGCGGAGGCGGTGGTCCGCTTCCAGGGCGGCCACAATGCCGGCCACACCCTGGTTATCGACGGTGAGAAAACGGTCCTGCACCTGATCCCTTCCGGTATCCTGCGGGCCGGCGTTCATTGCCTGATTGGCAACGGCGTGGTTGTGGAGCCGGGTGCGTTGATGAAGGAAATTCGTGCCCTGGAAGCAAAGGGGGTACCCGCTCGCGAGCGGTTGCGAATAAGTCCAGCCTGCCCGGTAATCCTGCCGACGCATATCGCCCTGGATGTCGCCCGGGAAGTGGCCCGCGGTGTGGGCAAGATCGGCACAACCGGTCGGGGAATCGGGCCGTGTTATGAAGACAAGGCGGCTCGCCGCGGCATACGTATTGCCGATCTACTGGATCGGGCGGTTCTGGAAGACAAGCTCAAGGAATTGCTGCGATTCCATAATTTCGTGCTGGAGCAGTATTTTCAGGCTCCGGTGCATGATTACGAAGACGTGCTGCAGGCCTGTCTGGACTTTGCCGAAGAGCTGCGACCAATGGTCGACGACGTCATCTCGATCCTCCATGGGCACGCAAAAGCCGGTAACCGGATTCTGTTCGAAGGCGCGCAAGGTGCATTGCTGGACATTGACCACGGCACGTATCCCTTCGTCACGTCATCCAATACCACTGCGGGCGGGGCTGCGTGCGGCACCGGGATGGGGCCGCGGGATATCGATTACGTGCTGGGCATTACCAAGGCCTACACAACCCGCGTTGGATCGGGTCCCTTTCCTACCGAGCTTGACTGTGACATCGGCCGTCGTCTGGCGGAACGCGGCAACGAATTTGGTTCAACAACCGGCCGTCCGCGGCGCTGCGGGTGGTTTGACGCCGTGGCACTGAGGCGCGCGGTGCAGGTTAACAGTATTTCCGGATTGTGCATCACCAAGCTGGACGTGCTGGACGGTCTGGACTCGGTGCGGGTCTGCGTCGGCTACGAATATAATGGTCAGTGGCTGGACGTGCCCCCGATGGGTGCTGAAGCCATGGCGGCCTGCACCCCCGAATATATCGAGATGCCGGGCTGGGAGGGCTCCACGGCGGGCCTGACCGACCTCGACGAGCTGCCCGCGGGCGCGCGCGCCTACCTGGACAAGCTGCAGGAGCTGGTAGGGGTGCCGATCGATATTATCTCCACCGGCCCGGATCGCAACGAGACCATCATTCTGCGCCATCCCTTTGACATCTGAAACAGATTCCGGCTCCTGACCGGCGCGCCGCCAGATCAGGAGCCGGTTGGCGTTACGGCCACGCGAAATATGTCTCTGATTGCGACCATCATCAACATCCTGGCGCCGGTTACGCTGATCATTGCATTGGGGTGGGCTCTGGTCAGGACGGGATTTCTGTCGGCCCGGGCATTGCACGATATGAACAGGCTGACGTACTGGGTCGGCCTGCCAAGCTTGCTGGTTTACCGTACTGCTGCATCCAGCCCGGAAATCGGGACCATGGGTGGCGTGCTTATCGTCGGCTTCGCCACCACATTGATTGGCGCGCTGGCTGCCGTGATCGTCGCGCGCGTGCTGGCGATTCCCCTGGAATCCCGAAGTACGTTTGTGCTGGGGGTGTTTCGCGGCAACCTGATCTTTGTCGGCCTGCCTATCGTGCTTTACGCCTTCTCCGGGCTGGGTGAGGCAGCGGCAGGCGTTGAATCCAGCCTGCTTCTTGTATTCGGTCCAATGGTGGTGCTGTACAACGTGATGGCGGTTCTGGTACTGCTTCATGGTGGCGGCGTCAAGCGCAACGACGCCCTGTCAGCAGCCATGCGCGGTCTCATGACCAACCCCATTCTGATTGCCTGCATCGTGGGGTTGACGCTTTCCTGGACCGCAACTGAATTGCCCATGCTGGCGGAGCGCACCCTGTCGGCCATCGGTCAGATGGCACTGCCGTTGGCACTGATCTGTATCGGCGGGACCCTTCATACAACCCGCGTTCATGGCAGCCTGCGGTGGGCCGTCGTCGGCTCGTTGATGAAGTTGTTGTTGCTTCCGGCGGTAGGCTATCTGCTCGCCGTTCAACTCGGGCTGACTGCGGAGCATACGTTGCTGCTGCTGATCCTGATGGCCTGCCCTTCCGCGACGGCTTCCTACGTACTGGTCAGGCAGATGGGCGGTGATGAACCGCTGGCTTCAGGCACCATTCTGGTCAGCCATCTGCTGGCTATTCCCGCCATGATCGTGGTGCTCGTGGTGGCGATCTGAATGCCGGCAGTGTCTCCTTAAGGGGGCGCCAGTCGGCCCCTGAGCGCACAATTACACTTGGTCGCAATAAAAAAGGCGACCCCTGGGGATCGCCTTTTTCTACTCTGTTTGGTGCCCAGGAGAGGACTTGAACCTCCACGGGGTTGCCCCCACTGGCACCTGAAGCCAGCGCGTCTACCAATTCCGCCACCTGGGCTCGGAGAGTACGGCTGAAAAGCCGCCACACCCGATAGGCCGCGTACTTTACCCATGGGCCATGAGGCTGTCAACGACTCTTGGCGGTCCAGATGATGAACATGCGCGCAAGGTGTTGATTGCATGCGGGACGTATTAGCGTATCCTGCTCCAGATTGATAGAAACCGCGCACATTTGCTGGCGTGGTAGCACAAAACATGGAGTATTCGCCAAGGCATGACCACCCCTCCCAAAAACGTCGATCCGCGGTCCGATCCTCACCTCGACCGTGAGCGGCAGAAGTATGACAATCCCATCCCCAGCCGTGAATTCATCCTTGATCTGCTGAACGAGCAGGCGCGTCCCCTGACCCGTGAGGAAGTCGCCGATCTGCTGACGCTGGACGACGAGGACGCACTGGAAGGATTGCGGCGTCGCCTGATCGCCATGGAGCGAGACGGGCAGCTGATCCGTAATCGGCGTGGCGGCTATCTGCCGGTGGATCACGAGGAACTTATTCGTGGCCGGGTGATAGGGCACGCCGAGGGCTACGGCTGGCTGGCCCCGGACGTCGGCGGTGAGCGCATCTTTCTTTCCCCCCGTGACATGCGTCGGGCGCTGCACGGTGATCGGGCGGTGGTGCAGGTGATCGGGTTCGATCCGCAGGGCAAGCCGGAAGGAAAGCTGGTTGATGTATTGACGCGCGTCAATCGCACGATCGTGGGCCGCTATTTCAATGAGAGTGGCGTTGGCTTCGTCGTTCCGCAGAACCGGCGACTGCACCTGGATATCATGATCCCGGCGGGAGAGGAGGGGAACGCCGCCGATGGCGAACTCGCCGTGGTTGAGCTGCAGCAGCAGCCCGGCCCCCGCACTCAGCCGATCGGCCGCATCATTCAGGTGCTGGGCGAGCATATTGCGCCTGGATCCGAAGTTCACACGGCAGCGCTTACCTACGACATTCCCATCGAGTGGCCGGCAGAGGTATTGGAGCAGGTCGCGGCGATCCCGGATCATGTAACGCCGGAAGCCATGGACGGGAGAGTGGATCTGCGCAATGTCCCGCTGGTAACGATTGATGGAGCCGACGCTCGCGATTTCGACGATGCCATCTACGCCGAAAAGACGCAAACAGGCTGGCGGCTGCTGGTGGCCATTGCCGATGTTTCCCATTATGTCCGGCCCGGTACGCCGCTGGACACCGAGGCGAGGAAGCGCGGCAACTCCGTCTATTTCCCTGGCGAAGTCGTTCCCATGTTGCCGGAGAAACTTTCGAACGGCCTGTGTTCGCTGAACCCCCGGGTGGATCGGCTGTGCATGGTCAGCGAGATTTTGATCGGTGCCAACGGTCAGATCCGCAGGTCACGGTTTTTCCGGGCCGTCATGCGCTCTCGTGCACGGATGCTCTATGACGTTGTGGCGCGCATACTCGTGGACCGCGAGCCGGCACTGCGAGAGCGCTATAGCGATCTGCTGCCGCATCTGGACAACCTTTTTGCTCTGTACAAGGCCCTGCGGGAAGCGCGGGGTCAGCGCGGGGCGATCGATTTCGAGAGCACCGAAACCCAGATCGTATTCGACGAGAAAGGCAGCATCCAGGCCATTGAACCGGTCGAGCGGAACGAGGCGCACAAGGTGGTGGAAGAGTGCATGCTCGCCGCCAACATGGCTACCGCGCGTTATCTTCGCCGTCATCGAATTCCCGCCCTGTTTCGTATTCACGAGGGCCCGGAAGCGGACCGTCTGGACAACCTGCGACTATTTCTTGCCGGCGTCGGCTTGAAGCTGGGCGGGGGTGATTCGCCACAGGCGCGTGATTACGCCAGGCTCATGGAGCAGGTCAAGCAACGGCCTGATCGCAGCATGATCCAGGCGATCATGCTGCGTTCTCTGCAGCAGGCCGTTTACCACCCTGACAATGTCGGTCATTTCGGGCTGGCCATGCAGGAATACGCCCATTTCACGTCACCGATCCGACGCTATCCTGATCTTCAGGTCCATCGCGCCATCGGTCATGTCCTGGATGATGGCAAGGCCGCCGATTTCCCGATGAACAAGGATGCCATGCTGAGCCTCGGCGAACATTGTTCGATGACCGAGCGGCGAGCCGATGAAGCAACGCGCGATGCGTTGATGATCATGAAATGCCATTTCATGCGCGACCGCATCGGTGAAGAGTTCGACGGCGTCATAACCGGCGTTACCGGGTTTGGGTTGTTCATTGAACTCGCCGATGTCTACGTGGACGGTCTGGTCCATGTGACCGCCCTCGAAAATGACTTCTTCCACTTCGATCCCGTAGGCCACCAACTGACCGGTGAGCGCAGCGGGGTAATATACAAGTTGACCGATCGGGTCCGGGTCAAAGTGGCTCAGGTGAACCCGGACGAACGCAAGATCGATCTGGTCATGCTCGGAAAATATGCAGGCCAGGGTGAGTTTGTCCCCATGGCATCCGGCGGTAAGGACCGCGGCGCCCCACGCAAGCGTGGTCCGGGTCGGGACAAGGGGCCGCGCGGTGCCCGCGATGCTCCTGGCGGAAGGCGCGGCGGGCCCAAGGGCAGGCGTTAATGGCAGAGGACGTCTACATTCACGGCCAGCACGCCGTACGGGCGGCTTTGAAGTACGACCCAGGCAAGGTGCTGGAGGTCTGGGTGGAAAAGTCACGCAGAGATGCGCGCATGACGCGTCTGCGCGAGGAACTCCAGGGGCTTGGCGTGAAGATCCATTCAGTGGATAAGCGCGACCTGGACCGGAGAACGGATGATGCCGCCCATCAGGGCGTACTCATCAGATACCGGGGTGAAACACCCCGTTCCGAGGAGGACCTTGAAAGCCTCCTGGCCGGGCTCGATGCCGCACCGTTCCTGCTGGTGCTCGACCAGGTGCAGGATCCCCACAATCTGGGCGCCTGCCTGCGTACCGCCGACGCCGCCGGCGTGCACGCGGTGATTGCGCCGAGGGACAGAGCCGCGGGCCTGACCGCGACAGTTCACAAGGTGGCATCCGGTGCGACCCGCACGGTGCCATTCTTTCAGGTCACCAATCTCGCCCGCACGCTCGATGTGCTCAAACGCCAGGGTATCTGGCTGGTGGGAGCGGCCGGCGAAGCCGAACAATCGGTCTACACGCTGGACCTCACCGGCCCGCTGGCGATCGTCATGGGAGCTGAAGGCGACGGGCTGCGGCGCCTTACCCGCGAAGCCTGCGACTATCTGGCTCATTTGCCCATGGCGGGCGGCGTGGAAAGCCTGAACGTCTCGGTGGCCACCGGCGTCATGCTCTTCGAGGCAGTGAGACAACGGTCAAGCCCGTAAGTCCAAGTGGTCTCGGCCCTTTTACCCCGCATGCAATTGCCTTATACTCCACGCCTTTCCTGGGTCGGCCGATCCGGGAATTCCCTGCCCCACGATTTTTTCGGGGGCTTCATCGGGCCGAGAGTTCCGATCATCCGTAGGGAGTGACAATGCGACACTACGAAGTGGTATTTCTGGTTCATCCGGACCAGAGCGAGCAGGTTCCAGCCATGATCGAGCGCTATCGCGCCACGGTCGAGTCCAAGGGTGGCAAGGTTCATCGCCTGGAGGACTGGGGTCGCCGTCAACTGGCATACCCCATCAGAAAGCTCATCAAGGCGCACTACGTGCTCATGAACATTGAGTGCGGGCAGGAAGAAGTCGAGGAGCTGACCTCTGCGTTCCGCTTCAATGATGCGGTTATCCGTCACATGTTCCTGGCCCGTGACGAGGCAGTGACCGAACCGTCCATCATGACCAAGGAAAAGGACGACAGCCGCGGTCGCCGCGGTGACGACGATGAGCGCCCGCCGCGTGCCTCCCGTGATGACCGTCCGACCCGGTCCGATGAGGACCATGGCGAAGAGACTGACGAGGTCGATTCCGAGGCCTGAGCCCACGGAGTTTGACCGCGGGCTGCCGGCATGCGGAACGAGACCGTCTCGCGTCGGGCCCGACCAGATGACCATTTTTAGGAGTTGCTGACATGGCACGTTTTTTCCGCCGCCGCAAATACTGCCGCTTTACCGCCGAGGGCGTGAAGGAAATCGATTACAAGGACCTCAACACCCTGAGGAATTACATTACTGAAACCGGCAAGATCGTCCCGAGCCGCATCACCGGAACCAGCGCGCGTTACCAGCGGCAGCTGGCGGCAGCCGTAAAGCGCGCCCGCTATCTGGCGCTGTTGCCGTACACCGACCGCCACTGAGTCGAACCGGCCCTGACGGGCCGTGGTGCCGCCCATGAAGGGACTTGCCGGATTAATCATGCGCGGTCGCCTGCCGGCGATTGCTTTCATCGCCGGCACGTCGTTGCTGCCGTTTATAGCCTGGTTGGGCTGTGCAGCGGTGTCGTTGGTTGTATTGCGTCGGGGTGTAACCGAGGGTGGCCTGGTTACGGGCGCAGCGGTGCTGGTGCTGGCCGCGCTGGAGATGATGTTCTCCGGGCATCCGGGTGGGGTGATCAGCTTGCTGCTGCTTGTCTGGTTGCCCATTTTCCTGACGGCCGCCGTGCTTCGGGCAACGGTTTCGTTGCCCCTGGCGCTGGTCGCCGGTACCGCGCTGGCCATGGTGGGCGTCATGCTCTGGCACCTCATGGTGCAGGATCCCGAGGCTTTCTGGCGCTTGCGCCTGGCCGGTCTTGAGCAGGACATGGGAGAAGCCCAGTTCAATCAGGTCATGGACCTGTTCGGTCAGTACCTGGCCACGTTCATGGCGCTGGGTTTATGGCTGAATGTACTGATAGGATTGCTGCTGGGTCGCGCCTGGCAGGCGGCGTTGTATAATCCGGGCGGTTTTCGTCAGGAGTTCCATGCTCTGCGTCTTGACTGGCGCCTTGCCGCCGCCGCGCTGGTGATCATGCTGGCAGCCACATTTGCCGGCCCCGGGCTGCTCAACGACATGGCGTTGTTGTTGGCGGGGTTGTTTGCGGTTCAGACCCTGGCACTGGTGCATGCCGTGGTGCATGGCAGAGGCTGGAATGCGGCACTCCTGGTGGTGCCATACGTGTTGCTACCCGTCGCCTTCATGGCGGTGGCTTTGCTGGGTATTCTGGATGCCTGGCTTGATATCCGTCGTCGGCTGCTGGACAAGCCTGCCGCTGGAGACGGTTAACCGATAACAGTCATGGAGAAGGGGTTCTGCCCGTACTCCGATAGACTCGCAACCATTGAGGTTGGAACGATGGAAGTCATTCTCCTGGAGAAGGTGGAGAACCTGGGTAACCTGGGCGACAAGGTAAATGTGCGTCCCGGCTATGGCCGTAATTTTCTGGTCCCGCAGGGCAAGGCCAAACCGGCTACTGCTGAAAACCTGAAGCTCTTCGAAGAGCGTCGTGCGGAACTGGAGAAACAGGCTGCAGAGGCGCTGGCGGCCGCCGAAGCGCGCAAGGCCCGGATGGAAGGGCTGGAAGTCAGCGTTGCTGCCAAGGCGGGGGACGAAGGCAAGCTGTTTGGCTCGGTCGGCACCACCGACATCGCGGATGCCGTGAACGCCGCCGGGGTCGAGATCGATCGTCACGAAGTACGGTTGCCGGAAGGTCCGCTGCGTGCAATTGGCGAATACGAGATCACTGTTCATCTGCATTCGGATGTGGACGCCACGATCAAGGTTGTGGTCGTAGCCGAAAGCTGAGCAACGTGACCGGTGCCTGATGGTACCGGCATGTCGGATGGTCTGGGCGGCCCGCGCCACGTTATTGGCGCGGGCCGCTGTGTCTCCCGGGGCGCGAATAATTCAGTGTCTCCATGGGAATACATCAGAGGCTCCCTTGAGGGCAGGCTCAAGCTATTGCGTCCTTGGTTCTGCTGAGGGATCCTCATCGAATGGCTGATATACATCCCATGTCCAGCGATACCGCAGCCCTCAAGGTGCCCCCTCATTCACTTGAGGCGGAGCAGGCCGTTCTTGGCGGTCTCATGGTGGACAACGAAGCCTGGGATCGGGTCGCAGACCGGGTTTCGGAAGCAGATTTCTACCGTCACGATCATCGCCTGATATTTCGTGGATTGGCTGCACTGGCAGAAGAGCAGCAGCCCATGGATGTCGTCACCCTCTCCGAGTGGCTGCGCTCCGCCGGACTACTGGAAGATGCCGGTGGCATCTCCTACCTTGGCGGGCTTGCCAAGGACACCCCGAGCGCCGCGAATATTGCCTCCTACGGTGATATCGTCCGGGAGCGGTCCGTGCTGCGGCAAATGATACGGGCCGGTACGCAGGTGGTGGGTAGCGCCTTTCAGACCGAAGGGCGCGAAAGCAAGGAGTTGCTGGATGAGGCAGAGCGGCTGATCTTCGAGATCGCGGAGAGCAGCGGTCGTTTTCGCAAGGGGTTTGTCGGCGTCAAGGAATTGCTGCCTTCGGTGGTCGAGCGCATCGACACGCTTTATCACCAGGACGGCAGTCTCACCGGACTTTCCACCGGATTCACGGATTTCGATGAGCGCACTTCGGGTTTGCAGAAAGGTGATCTCATCATCGTCGCGGCAAGGCCGTCCATGGGCAAAACGACTTTCGCCATGAATCTGGCCGAACATGCCGCACTCAAGGGCAGCGAGCCGGTGGCAGTGTTCAGTATGGAAATGCCGGCGGATTCCCTGGCCATGCGTATGCTGGCCTCCCTGGGGCGGGTGGAACTACAGAAGATCCGCACCGGGCAGCTACAGGATGAAGACTGGCCCCGCCTGACCTCGACCATGGGGCTGTTATCCGAGGCAAAGTTGTACATTGATGATTCGGCAGGTCTTTCCCCTTCGGAAATGCGCGCCCGCGCGCGCCGGCTGAAGCGGGAGCGAGGGCTGGGTCTGATCGTGGTGGATTATCTCCAGCTCATGCAGATTCCCGGATTTAAGGAAAATCGCACGGGCGAGATTTCCGAGATTTCCCGATCACTGAAATCCATGGCCAAGGAACTGGATGTGCCGGTGGTTGCCCTTTCCCAGCTCAATCGCAGCCTTGAGCAGCGTCCCAACAAGCGGCCGGTGATGTCCGATCTGCGTGAATCCGGCGCCATCGAGCAGGACGCGGACATCATTGTCTTTATCTATCGGGACGAGGTGTATAACGAGGACAGCCCGGACAAGGGAGTCGCCGAGATCATCATTGGTAAACAGCGTAATGGCCCGATTGGCACCTGTCGGCTGACCTTCCTCGGCAAGTACACGCGCTTCGAGAATTATATTCACGATATTTACCGGGACGAGGGGTACCAGTGAGCCGGGATACCCGGGCCGAGATCCGAACGTCCGCGCTGCGGCATAATCTGGACGTGGCCCGGCGTGCTGCTCCGCAGTCCAGAATCATGGCTGTGGTCAAGGCCAATGGGTATGGGCACGGTCTGCTTCGCGCCGCGGCTGCCTTGCGCCACGCCGATGCCTTCGCCGTTACCTGCATGGAGGAAGCCGTGCCTCTGCGCGAGGCGGGATACGCGCATCCGATTTTGTTGCTGGAGGGTATCTTCACGCCACAGGAGGTGGAGCTAGCCAGGCGCTACCGGCTTGACCTCATGATTCATTCCGATTGGCAGTTGCAGGTACTTGAAGCCGCGCGGCCCGGACGGCCATTGTCGGTGTGGCTGAAGGTGGATACCGGCATGCACCGGCTGGGGTTCGCGCCGGAGCGGATTCCGGCCGTTCACGACCGGTTGCTCGGCATGGGCGCCGTGAATACGCATGTCCGATTCGCTACGCATCTGGCCAGTGCCGACGACCGGGACATGTCTACCACTACGATGCAGGTGGAGACTTTTTTCTCGGCGACCGCCGGCTTGGCCGGCGAGCATTCACTTGCCAATTCCGCGGGGCTGCTGGGCTGGCCTGCTACCCATGCAGATTGGGTACGACCCGGTGTGATGCTTTACGGTGTGGATCCATTCGTGGATAGCCGTGATCTCCGGCCGGAGCTGCAGCCTGCGATGACGCTGTGCAGCCCGTTGATTGCCATTAACCGCTATCGGGCGGGGGAGCGCATCGGTTACGCAGGTACCTGGACCTGTCCTGAAGACATGGCCGTTGGTGTGATCGCCATAGGCTATGGTGATGGTTATCCGCGGCACGCGGGAAGCGGTACGCCGGTGCTTGTGAATGGCCATGAAACCACGCTGGTCGGCAGAGTGTCCATGGACATGATCAGCGTCGATCTGCGCGGCCTGGAAGACCAGGTATCCGTCGGCGACACCGCAGTGCTCTGGGGAGAGGGGTTGCCGGTGGAGCGGGTCGCAGCCCATGCCGGTACCATTGGTTACGAACTTCTTTGCGGCGTGACAAGCCGCGTACATGTCCAGGCGATAGAGGACGACGGCGATGGCCCGCCCCCGCACGCTATATAGTTGTACCGCCTGCGGTGCCAGCAGCCCCAAGTGGGCTGGTCAGTGTGGCGACTGCGGGGCCTGGAACACGCTGGAGGAAGTCCGCCAGACAGCGGTTTCTCCCCGGCAAGGGGCGCCGGCCGTGCGGCCGCGGGGCCAGTATGCGGGTGATCGTGGCGTGCAGTCCCTGGATGCCGTTACCCTGACGGAGGAAGCTCGCTACAGCACCCACATCGGCGAACTTGACCGCGTGTTGGGGGGCGGCCTGGTTGAAGGCGGCGTGATACTGCTTGGTGGTGATCCGGGTATCGGCAAGTCAACCCTGTTGTTGCAGACCATGTCCGGCCTGGCCGCTGACGGCCGGGCACTGTACGTAACAGGAGAGGAATCCATTCGCCAGGTGGCACTACGTGCATCGCGGCTGGGCCTTCCCAGCGCGGGTCTCAAGGTACTTGCGGAGACCTGCGTGGAGGCAATCGTCGAGCAGGCGCTCGATGAGCAGCCCCGAATCATGGTCATCGATTCCATTCAGACCATCTTTACCGAGCAACTACAGTCCGCGCCGGGCGGCGTGGCCCAGGTGCGGGAAAGTGCTGCGCAGCTTGTGCGCTTCGCCAAGCAGACCGGTACCACCGTGTTTCTGGTAGGTCACGTGACCAAGGACGGTCAGCTTGCAGGGCCGCGCGTGCTCGAGCACATGGTGGATACCGTGCTCTATTTCGAAAGCGATGGCAGCAGCCGCTTTCGTCTGCTGCGCGCGGTGAAGAACCGTTTCGGTGCTGCCAATGAGCTGGGCGTCTTCGCCATGGACGACAGCGGTCTGAAAGAGGTTCGCAATCCATCCGCCATCTTCCTGTCCCGGCATGAGGAGGCGGTGGCCGGCAGCGTGATTATGGTTACCAGGGAGGGCAGCAGGCCGCTGCTGCTCGAGTTGCAGTCGCTACTCTCCGAGAGCCCACTGGGCAACCCCCGTCGCGTTGCCGTGGGCCTGGATCAGAATCGCGTGGCCATGCTGCTGGCCGTATTGCACCGACATGGTGGGGTATTCACCGCCGATCAGGACGTGTTCATCAATGTCGTTGGTGGCGTGCGAGTCAATGAGACCGCCAGTGACTTGCCGGTCCTGCTGGCGGCGCTGTCCAGTCTGCGCGAACGGCCTCTGGCCAGCGATTGCGTGGTGTTTGGTGAAGTTGGGCTGGCCGGGGAAATCCGGCCGGTGCCGAATGGCGAAGAGCGGTTGCGGGAAGCGGCCAAACACGGCTTTCGTCGTGCCATCGTGCCTCACAAGAACGTACCCAAGGGCAAGCGGCATCTGGAAGGGCTTGAGCTGATTCCGGTCAGGCGCCTCAGTGATGCGATGGACGCGGCATTCTCCGTCGGCAAGTAGTTTCAGTCGTAGCCACCGGGTTCCAGATCGACCAGTTCCCGCTGCACCAGCGTTCATCTCCCGAGTCACGTTATCAGGCTTCTCTCGCCAGGTACGCTTCAACGGTGTTTTCGAGTAGGGTTGCCACGGTCATTGGGCCGACGCCGCCGGGGACAGGTGTAATCCAGGCGGCTTTTTTTGCTGCCGATTCATAATCGACATCGCCGACCAGTTTGCCATTCGCGAGTCGGTTGATGCCGACGTCCACCACGATTGCTCCGGACTGAATCCATTCCCCTTGCACGAAATGGGGTCTGCCCACGCCGGCCACCAGCAGATCCGCTGACCGCACGATCGAGGCCAGATCGCGGGTGCGGCTATGGCAGACGGTAATCGTGCAGCGCGCATTGAGCAGCTCCAGTGCCATCGGCCGACCGACGATATTGGACTGTCCGATGACGACGGCATTGAGGCCCTCGAGGGTCAGGCCGGCATCGTCCAGCATGGTCATCACGCCATGCGGTGTACAGGGGCGCAGACCTGGTAATTTCAGGGCCAGACGGCCCATGTTGACCGGGTGAAAGCCGTCCACATCCTTGGCGGGATCGATGGCCCCGATCACTGTCTGGGCATTGATATGGTTCGGCAAGGGGAGCTGCACAAGGATGCCATCGATGGCCGGGTCGGCATTCAGGCGGTCTATAAGGGCAAGCAATTCGGATTGCGGGGTTTCGGCGGGCAGGTCATGGCCCTCGGAGGCTATGCCCAGCATCTCGCAGGTCTGGCGTTTCTTGCGGACGTAAACCTGGGATGCAGGGTCGGTGCCAATCAGCACCACGGCGAGTCCAGGTCGCCTGCCGCCGTCGGCAAGCCTTTGTTCTATAACCTTTCGGAGTCGCTCCTGGACGCGTGCGGCACATGCCTTGCCATTGAGAATCTGTGCGGTCATCTATGTCCGTGATCAGTTTTCCGTGAGGAGTAAAGGCGGCAGCCGGCCACCGGCGAAGGCCGGGGATTGTCGCATGTGTTCCGGTGCCGGAACAAGCGATGGGCGTAGGGCAGGTCCTTGTTTCTGGCGCATTTTCGCATGACCGGTTGGGCATCTTCCGGCATTGACGAATGAGGGGCTCGTGCGTATTATTCCGCTTCCGTTACACGGTGGCGCGCGTCTGCGAGCAACCTATGGCGGGCACGGGGTGTAGCGCAGCCTGGTAGCGCGCCAGCTTTGGGAGCTGGATGTCGGGGGTTCGAATCCCTCCACCCCGACCAGACTCCGGGTAGGCGGTTCGTTCCCGGCTGCTCGAGCCCGCCGCGCGATTCGTGCAAAATGCGGGCTAAGGACGTATCATTGCGCCCGTAGCTCAACCGGATAGAGCATCGGCCTTCTAAGCCGGCGGTTGCAGGTTCGAGTCCTGCCGGGCGCGCCAGATTCCGCCCGGTAACGGTGTTTGGGCAGTGTTCAGTGGTGGGCGTAGCTCAGTTGGTAGAGCCCTGGATTGTGATTCCAGTCGTCGTGGGTTCGAGTCCCATCGTCCACCCCATATATCGGGGCCGTTAGCTCAATTGGTAGAGCAGCTGACTCTTAATCAGTAGGTTCGGGGTTCGAGTCCCTGACGGCCCACCACCTATCCGGCTTACGGCGTTGGTCGTAGGCCGTTTTCGTTTCAGGGCAGACCGTTGCGCTATGGTAAGGTTTGGCCAATGTTGTTCAGGCGGGAGTGGCGAAATGGTATACGCGCCGGCTTTAGGTGCCGGTGGGGCAACCCGTGTCGGTTCGAGTCCGACCTCCCGCACCAGCGTTTCCCAGCGGTTCGCCGTTTTCTCCGTGATGACCGGTATGCGATGGGACGGTATCACTGGACAGTCATGAAAGCCCCGTACTTAGAGGTGTTTTAGATGCAAGTGTCAGTTGAAACGACCGAGGGACTGGAACGTCGTATGGTCGTGCAGGTACCGGCATCCCGGTTGGATGGCGAGGTTCAGAGCCGTCTGCAGAACCTGGCGCGTACCGTGCGCATGGATGGCTTCCGCCCGGGCAAAGTGCCTGCCAAGGTGGTGGAGAAGCGCTATGGGGCCCAGGTGCACCAGGAAGTGCTGAACGAAGTGCTCCAGCAGACCTATAGCGAGGCACTTCAGCAGGAAAATCTCAATCCCGCCGGCGCTCCCAGTGTTGACGTGCGTCAGGGCATGACCGGCGGCGACCTCGAATATGAGGCGGTGTTCGAAATCATGCCGGAGATTGAGGTGAAGGGGCATTCGGAAATGGCGCTGAAGCGCCCCGTGGCCGACATCTCCGATGCCGATATCGACCGCGTCCTGACGGACCTGCGCAAACAGCAGGCGACGTACAGGACGGTGGATCGCGAAGCGACTGACAACGATCGGGTAATCGTGGACTTTCACGGTAAGGTGAACGGCGAGGGCTTTCCCGGCAGTGAGGGTGAAGACCAGCCCGTGACCATCGGCTCCGGAACCATGCCGCCGGAGTTCGAGTCGGCGTTAAAAGGTCTGAAGCAGGGCGACAGCAGGGATATCGAATACGCGTTCGGCGACGATTTTCCGACCAGCGAAGTCGCCGGCAAGACCGCTATTTTTCACACCACCGTGAAAGCGGTGGAAGAACCTGAGCTGCCCGAGTTCGATGATACCTTCGCGGAATCCGTCGGCGTCAAGGAGGGCGGGATTCAGGCGCTTCGGGATCTTGTACGCAAGAATCTGGAAGCCGAGTCCGGCCGTGCTGTCCGTGCACGTCTCAAGGAACAGGTGACCGAAGTTCTCGCCCGTGAGAACGAGATTACCTTGCCCAAGGCGTTGGTGGATGGGGAAATTCAGGCCCTGCAGCAGCAGATGAAACAGCGGATTCAGTCCCAGACTGGTCAGGACGATGGCCTCGACCTGCCGGGCGAGCTCTTCGAGGAGCAGGCCCGTCGGCGAGTGACACTGGGGCTTGTCATGAATCGGTTGATAGCGGACAACAGCATCAAGCTCGATCAGAACCGGGTCAAGCAACAGCTCTTCGAAATGGCTGCAGGCTACGAGAAACCTGACGAGATCATTCAGTACTACAGTCAGAATCGGCAACTCATGCAGAGTCTGGAGGTCAGTGTTCTGGAAGACCAGGTGATTGACTGGATCGTCGAGCAGGCCAAGGTGGAGGATGAACCCATCGAACTACAGGCTCTGCTTAATCCGCAGTCGACCAAGCCCGAGGGCGCGGCGGCTGATCAGGCGGAAAAAACCGAGGGCTGAATAATGACCGGACGCAACAGTTCAATTGATCCCATGGATATTCAGGCCAACCTGGTGCCCATGGTCGTGGAACAGACCTCTCGCGGTGAGCGGGCCTACGATATTTTCTCCAGGCTGCTCAAGGAGCGGGTGGTGTTCATGGTTGGGCAGGTCGAAGACCATATGGCCAATCTGCTCGTTGCCCAGTTGCTGTTTCTGGAGTCCGAAAACCCGGACAAGGACATCAATTTCTATATCAATTCTCCGGGTGGTTCCGTGACCGCGGGCATGGCCATTTATGACACCATGCAGTTCATTCGCCCCGACGTGAGCACGGTCTGTCTGGGGCAGGCAGCGAGCATGGGGGCGCTGTTGCTGGCGGGTGGCGCGGCGGGCAAGCGTTACTGCCTGCCGAATTCGCGGATGATGATCCATCAGCCTCTCGGTGGTTACCAGGGCCAGGCGACGGACATCGACATTCATGCTCGCGAGATTCTCTCGATTCGCGACCGCCTCAATAGCATTCTGGCGCACCATACCGGACAGCCTATCGAGAAGGTGCAGCTCGATACGGACAGGGATAATTTCTTGACCCCGGAGAGTGCGGTGGAATATGGTCTGGTCGATGCCATTCTCAAGGATCGTGCCTCAATGGTAGTGGACAAGTAGGGGAGTTTGGCTTGGAAGCCTCAGCCGCGTGTGTGCGGAATTTTCAGAAGATGCCCCGAAACGGCGCCACCCGTGAGATAATCGCGGGTGGCGTTTGTGTTTTTGACGGATGGGTTCCGTTACCGGCTGAGGGCCCGCTCGAAAATGACTCGGGCAGGCGGAAAAGTAGCTCCGGCGCGGCCCTGCTTTTCTTGCGTGGGCTCCGAAAAGCAGGCAAGGTAACACCTATCGGCGTTCAATCAACCGAGGATTGGCCATGAGCGACAGAGACAAGAACAGGGGTGATGACGGTGGCAAGCTCCTCTACTGCTCGTTCTGCGGCAAGAGCCAGCATGAGGTCCGCAAGCTGATCGCGGGTCCGTCGGTGTTCGTCTGCGACGAGTGCGTCGAGCTTTGCAACGACATCATCCGTGAGGAAATGCAGGAGAAGAGTGCCTCCGGCAACTCCAAGCTGCCCAAGCCTCACGAAATCAAGAAGGTTCTTGACGAATACGTCATTGGCCAGGATCACGCCAAGAAGGTGCTGTCGGTGGCTGTCTACAACCACTACAAGCGCCTGGAGGCCAGTCAGGGCAAGAGCGACGTCGAACTCGCCAAGAGTAATATTCTGCTGATTGGCCCCACGGGTTCGGGCAAGACGTTGTTGGCCGAAACCCTGGCACGACTGCTCGATGTGCCCTTTACGATCGCCGACGCAACCACGCTGACCGAAGCCGGCTACGTTGGCGAGGATGTAGAGAACATCATTCAGAAGCTGCTGCAGAAGTGCGACTACGATGTCGAGAAGGCGCAGACCGGCATTGTCTACATTGATGAAATAGACAAGATCTCCCGCAAGGCGGACAACCCTTCGATTACCCGGGACGTTTCCGGCGAAGGCGTGCAGCAGGCGCTGCTCAAGCTGATCGAAGGCACGGTGGCTTCAGTGCCGCCACAGGGCGGACGCAAGCATCCGCAGCAGGAGTTCCTGCAGGTGAATACCGGCGGTATTCTATTTATCGTTGGTGGTGCCTTTGCGGGATTGGATCGTGTGATTCAGGAACGCTCGGAGAAGGGTGGAATCGGCTTTTCGGCACAGGTCAAGGGCAAGGATCAGCGCAAGAGCGTTGGCGAGACCCTTCAGGATGTGGAGCCGGAGGATTTGATCAAGTACGGGTTGATCCCCGAGTTCGTGGGAAGGTTGCCGGTCGTGGCGACGCTAAGCGAACTGGACGAGGATGCCCTGGTCGAAATCCTCACCACGCCGAAAAATGCGGTGACCAAGCAGTACGCGAAACTGTTCGACATGGAAGGCAGTGAGTTGGAATTCCGCGAGGATGCGCTTCGGGCAGTGGCCCGCAAGGCAATGGAGCGCAAGACCGGAGCGCGCGGTCTGCGTACCATTATTGAAAATGTACTGCTGGATACCATGTATGAGATTCCGTCCATGGAAGGGGTCAGCAAGGTCGTGGTGGATGACGCGGTGATCCGCGGAGAGGCCAAGCCCTATCTGATCTATGACGGTGCCGAGCAGACCAAGGTCGCCTCTGACTGATTTCCCTCCTGTACGGAACCGCGCCTGCGTCATGGGTAAATGACGTGGGTGCGGTTTGCCGCGTCCGACTGGTATCATCGAACTATACGCAGCCGCTGGAAAGAGCCAGCGGTATTCTGGGGCTCAAGGAGACACTGGCTGTTGAAAGACGGCTCGGTGACCCGCATATCCCCAGACAATTGAGGCGCGTCCGCGCCCCATTCAGTTACGTTTCAGTGAGGAACCGCGCCAATGCCCCGGAATGACCAGACGTCCGATATCGTCCAGGAAACCATGAGCTTTGCACCGGTGCTGCCGCTGCGAGACGTCGTGGTCTATCCCCACATGGTGATTCCGTTGTTCGTCGGACGAGACAAGTCAATCAAGGCCCTTGAAGCCGCGATGGAGACGGACAAGAAAATCCTGCTGGTGGCTCAGGTAAGTGCCGAAGTGGATGATCCAATGGAGTCGGATCTCTACAAGCAGGGTACGGTCGCCACCATCCTGCAGATGCTCAAACTTCCCGATGGCACTGTGAAAGTCCTCGTCGAGGGGCTGCACCGTGCCCAAATGGTGAGCATGCATGAGGAGGGTGACTATTTCACCGCACGTATCATTGTGCCCGAAGCCAATGACTACAGTGATGATCGCGAAGTCGAGGTGCTGGCGCGCTCGGTGATGAATCAGTTCGACCAGTACGTGAAGCTCAACAAGAAGGTGCCACCGGAAATTCTGTCGTCATTGGCTGGAATCGATGATCCTGGCCGTCTGGCTGACACCATTGCCGCGCACATGGCGTTGAAGATCGACGGCAAGCAGAAAATTCTGGAGATCGAAGACGTTCGCGACCGGTTGGAGCACCTTCTGGGCCTGATCGAGAGTGAAATAGATATTCTCCAGATCGAGAAGCGCATTCGCGGTCGCGTCAAGCAGCAGATGGAGAAGAGCCAGAGGGAGTATTATCTGAACGAACAGGCAAAGGCCATCCAGAAAGAGCTGGGTGATCTGGAGGACATGCCCAACGAGACCGAGGAACTCGAGCAGAAGATCGAAAAGGCCGGTATGCCAAAGGAGGTCAAGAGCAAGGCGCGCACGGAGCTGAACAAGCTGCGGATGATGCAGCCCATGTCGGCCGAGGCCACCGTGGTACGCAACTACATTGAATGGCTGGTGTCGGTGCCCTGGAAGAAGCGCACGCGCGTTTACCACGACTTGGCCAAGGCCGAGGCCGTGCTGGACGCCGATCATTACGGCCTGGAGAAGGTGAAGGAGCGGATTGTCGAGTACCTGGCCGTGCAACAGCGCGTACGCAAGCTGAAAGGGCCGATACTCTGTCTGGTGGGGCCTCCCGGCGTGGGCAAGACATCGCTGGGGCAATCGATAGCCCGCGCCACCAATCGGAAGTTCGTGCGCATGTCATTGGGCGGTGTCCGCGACGAAGC
This sequence comes from Aquisalimonadaceae bacterium, assembly GCA_040877625.1. GTDB lineage: Bacteria > Pseudomonadota > Gammaproteobacteria > Nitrococcales > Aquisalimonadaceae > Methylonatrum. The sequence continues at coordinate 90,546 of JBBDNK010000001.1, read as the reverse complement.
CGAGATCCGCGGCCATCGCAGGACCTACATCGGCTCACTGCCGGGCAAGATCGTTCAGAACCTGGCCAAGGCAGGAGCGCGCAATCCGCTGTTTCTTCTCGATGAAATCGACAAGATGGCGATGGACTTCCGAGGTGATCCGGCATCGGCACTGCTGGAAGTGCTGGACCCGGAACAGAACAGCACCTTCAACGACCACTATCTTGAAGTGGACGTCGATCTCTCCGATGTGATGTTCGTCTGTACCGCCAATACGCTCAATATTCCTCCGGCGTTGCTGGACCGGATGGAGGTGATTCGCCTGCCGGGTTACACCGAAGACGAAAAGATCAACATAGCGCAGCGGTATCTCCTGTCCAAGCAGATGAAGGCAAACGGCATCAAGACCTCCGAACTGGATGTGAGCGAAAATGCCCTTAGGGACATCGTCAGGCACTACACGCGCGAAGCCGGCGTGCGTAATCTGGAGCGGGAAATTGCCAAGATCTGCCGCAAGGTGGTGAAGGAACTGGTGACCAAGCCGCGCGACAAGAAGCTGATGGTGAATGCTCAAAACATCGACAAGTACCTGGGCGTTCGCAAGTTCCGGTATGGCATTGCGGAAGAGAGGGATCAGGTCGGTCATGTTACCGGGCTGGCCTGGACCGAGGTCGGCGGTGAGCTGCTGAATATCGAATCCGCCGTGGTCGCCGGCAAGGGCCGGATGACGCAGACCGGGCAATTGGGCGATGTCATGAAGGAATCGATCCAGGCCGCCATGACGGTGGTGCGCAGCCGTGCACGAATGCTCGGCATCGATCCGGATTTCTATCATCAGAACGATGTGCACATCCACGTACCCGAGGGAGCTATCCCCAAGGATGGCCCAAGTGCGGGTATCGGGATGTGCACCGCGCTGGTTTCTGCCTTGACCGGCATTCCGGTCAAGGCGACTGTCGCCATGACCGGCGAGATTACGCTTCGCGGCGAAATTTTGCCCATTGGCGGCCTCAAGGAGAAGCTGTTGGCGGCTCACCGCGGAGGTATTACCACGGTGATCATTCCGGAGGAAAACCGGAAGGATCTCACGGAGATACCGAAGAACATCATCGGCAAGCTCGAGATCAAGCCGGTGCGCTGGATCGACGATGTGCTGGAAACCGCGCTGCTTCGTGTACCGACGCCGTTACCGGAGAAGGTCGAGGAAACAGAGGAAGAAGATGTCGCCAAGAAGCGTCAGACACGTCGAGGCAAGAGGCAGGGCGGCGTCCGGGCGCATTGACAGGGTTTCCGGGGCCTTGGTATAACGCAAGCACCGGTGGGATGCGGGGACCGTATCCTGCCGTTGTTTTAATCACTCGCAGGGCACGCCAGATCGACCGTCAGCCGGCATCTTCATTTGATGCACCCATACGCAGGTAAGCGATGGTAAGCTCTGCCCCCGTCTCCGTCAGTAAGGAGGTGAAGGCGAGTAGGCAGAAAATGACGGACAGCGCCTTCCAGTTGGCGGGCAATGTTTGTACATTGGACGCGAGGTTGGCCCAGGAACGATAGTTGTCCACTCAGAACAACACCAAGGGGAATACAGGATGAACAAATCTGAACTTATCGAAGCCGTCGCTCAGTCCGCGGATCTGTCCAAGGCGTCCGCCACCAAGGCCGTGGATGCCGTTGTTGAAGCCGTTACCAAGGCCCTCAAGGAAAACGACACCGTGAGCCTCGTTGGCTTCGGAACGTTCAGCGTGCGCGAGCGGGCCGCCCGCTCCGGCCGCAATCCGCGCACCGGTGAGACCATCAGGATTCCGTCCAGCAAAGTGCCCGGTTTTAAGGCTGGCAAGGCACTGAAGGATGCAGTAAACTAGCGCCTCGTTTTTCGGGGGTGGTTAGCTCAGCTGGTAGAGCGTCGCCCTTACAAGGCGAATGTCGGGGGTTCGATCCCCTCACCACCCACCATCGGGTGAAAATAATCCGGAGCGGTAGTTCAGTTGGTTAGAATACCGGCCTGTCACGCCGGGGGTCGCGGGTTCGAGTCCCGTCCGCTCCGCCAATTTATGAAAAGGCGCCCGCAAAGGCGCCTTTTTTTCTGGGATCCACATTTCGTGCTACCCATGGATATTCCGGCTGCACGCCACTAAAATAGCGAACTTTCCTGCACTGTTCCCATTCCAGCAGGGGTAGGTGCAGTGCCGTTAATCGCTTTGACCGATGACGTTGAATTTGCCGTTGCCGGCCAACAGGGGAATACCTCCACATGCTTCTTGCGATCAGAGAACGCGCCAAAGGCTGGATTGCCTGGGTTGTCATCATTCTAATCGGCGCGGCATTCGCCCTCTTCGGCCTGTCCAGCTATATGGGGCCGTCCGGCGAAAGTAGGGCTGTCGCCACCATCGACGGCTTCGATATTTCACCGGATGCCGTCAGCCAGGCCTACCGGGATCAGCGGCGTCAGATGGAGCAGATGCTCGGAGAACGCTTCGATCCGGCAATGATTAACGAGAGGGAGCTCCGACTGCAGGCACTGAATCAGGTTATTGATGAATACCTTCTGAGTGAGTTCATTGAATCCCAGGGGCTGCGTCTCAGTGACCAGGATCTGGCAGCGGCGATCAGATCCCAGGAGGTTTTTCATGATGACGGCCGCTTCTCCTCGGAGCGTTACCACCAGCTGCTGCGCGCGAATCGCCTGAGCAGCAATCAGTACGAGGCGCAGGTCCGGCGCATGGCTCTGATGGAGCAGGTGCAAAGCGCCATCGGCCAGACCGCGCTGGTGACGGATCGCGATGTGGAGCAACTGGTTGCCCTCCAGCGCCAGGAGCGCGACATCAGCTATCTGACCATTCCCCTGTCGGCCTTTCGCGAAGCCATAGCTGTGGATGATGACGCGGTCAGTGCCTATTACGAGGAAAATCGCGGTGAGTTCATGTCCGCGGAAAGCGTTCGTCTGGATTGGGTGGAGCTGCGTCGGGACGATTTGCTGGCGGATATGGAGATCTCTGATGACGACCTGCGGGAGCGTTACGAGCAGATCAAGGACAGGCGATTTACGGAAGCACAGACGCGTCAGGTCCGGCACATTCTGGTGCAACTGCCGGAGAATGCCGATGCCGAATCCGAGCAGGCCGCCCAGGAACGTATCGAGTCGCTTCGATCACGAATTGAAGCCGGTGAGTCCTTCGCGGACGTCGCTCGCGAAGCTTCCGATGATTCCGCCTCAGCCTCCAGGGGCGGAGATTTGGGGGATGTCGTGCGTGGAGACATGGTAGAGGCCTTCGAGGAGGCGGCGTACTCATTGGCGCCAGGAGAACTCAGTGAGCCTGTTCGAACCCGGTTCGGTTTTCACCTTATCGAGGTGACTGCGGTGCAGGGCGGCGAAACCACTCCGTTCGACGAGGTGCGTGATCAGCTCAGAGCCGAGCTGGCAGACGAGCGAGTGAATAATACCTTCTTCGAGCAGTCCAGCCGCCTGGATGAACTGGCATTTGAATGGCCGGACAGCCTGGAACAGGCTGCCGATACACTGGACCTGGAAATCGAAACCTCGGACTGGATTACTCGGGATGGTGTCGAAGAGGGCATGGGCCGCCACGAGGCGGTTGTCGAGGCGGCGTTCAGCGAGCTGGTGTTGGAGACCCGGCAGAACAGCGATCTGATAGAGATCGCTGATGATCATTACGTAGTTGTACGAGTGAGGGATCATCAGCCGCCGGAGCAGCGCACGCTTGAAGATGTGGCCGGGGAGATCCGTGAGCGGTTGCAGAATGAACGTGCCGCGGAGGCGGCAGAAGAGCGGCTGCAGGAATTGCGTGCGCGACTCGAGGCTGGAGAGACGCTTGAGGACCTTGCGAGCGCCAACGACACGATCAGGCTGGAACAGGCGGGATTTGTGTCCAGAGAGGCTGATCTGCCCCCTGCAGTGCTGCAGGAAGCCTTCTGGCTCGGTCGCCCCGCCGATGAGGGGCGTAGTCTGGGGCAGGCCCAACTGAATGGACAGGATCTCGCGCTGGTTGTTGTTGCCGGGGTCAGGGACGGTGATATGGAATCCATCTCGGACGAGGAGCGCAGCCAGATCAGGGATCAACTTCGTATCGCCTACAGTCAGGAGGCAATACGTGACTTCGTGGCTGAACTGCGTGCCCAGGCCGAGATCGAAATCTTCGAGGATCGCCTGTAGTACCAGGTCAGGCGATCAGCGGGGCTACGCATTTTCGAGGGGACCGGCAGGGCATGGTTGAGGACAACAAAAGAGCGCCGACAGGCGCTCTTTTGTTGTCCGCGGCGGGTTCAATCTTCGTTGCTGTCCAGACCGGGTAGTCCGACGATGTGAAAGCCGCCGTCCACATGGACCACCTCTCCGGTAATGCCCCGCGCAAGGTCCGAGCAAAGAAACGCCGCTACATTCCCCACTTCGTCAATGGTCACATTGCGCTTCAACGGGGCAGAGCGGGCGTTGTATTCCAGCATTTTGCGAAAGCTGCCGATGCCCGCGGCGGCGAGCGTCTTGATGGGGCCGGCGGACAGCCCGTTGACGCGCACGCCCTGGGCGCCGAGATCGTAGGCCATGTAACGCACGCCAGCCTCGAGGCTGGCCTTGGCCAAGCCCATGACATTGTAGGAGGGTAGGGCACGTTCCGCACCCAGGTAGGTCATGGTCAGCAACGAGGCCTCTGCCGAAAGCATCGGTCGCAGCGCTTTCGCCAGGGCAACGAAACTGTAAGCACTGATGTCGTGGGACATCCTGAAGCCTTGCCGTGTGGTGTTGTCCACGAAGGACCCTTTCAGTTCCTCCTGTGCGGCGAAGGCAATGGAGTGGACCACGATGTCGACCTCACTCCAGCGTTTGCCCAGTTCCGTGGCCAGATTGTCGAAATCCTCGTCGCTGGTCACGTCCAGGGGCAACACAATGTCCGAGCCCAGTTCCTCCGCAACCTTCTCCACCCGTGGTTTGAGCTTGTCGCCGAGATAGGTAAATGCCAGCTCCGCGCCTTCCCGCCGCATGGCCTGGGCTACACCCCAGGCGATGGACCGTGTTCCGGCGATGCCGGTAATCAATGCTTTCTTGTTCGCGAGAAACCCCATTGCCTGACTCCATTTTCTGTGGGGAGTGGTGCCATGCATTCACGCGTGAATGCAACCAATCCGGCGTTCCCCCGTCTAATCGATTCGATTCGTAGCGGCTGATACCGCCCCGCCAACGGTGGTTGACAGGCGCGGACTATAACGTACTTTCTTCATTTGCCGGTAGACAGCCACTGTTAGTGAGAGTGTCTACCTGTGGTTCGATGCCGTCGAGCGTCAGGTGGTACCATCCGGACAAATCGGATACTGATGAGAGGCCACGTGAATGGATTTGAAACGCGGACGATGGGGGCTGCTGCTTGCGCTAGCACTTGCGGTACCGACGGCATTGGCCTCGCAGCACGGCATGGCCCTGCATGGCGATCTGAAGTATGGACCGGATTTTACGCATTTCGACTACGTGAATCCCGATGCGAGCAAGGGTGGCGGCGTTCGTCTTTCCGCGCTGGGTACGTACGACAACCTCAATCCCTTCATTCTTCGTGGTGTCTCTCCGGCCGGAATCGGGCAGGTATTCGACACCCTCACCGTACAGTCTGCTGACGAGCCGTTCTCCGAATACGGATTGATCGCCGAGCATGTGAACGTGGCCGATGACAACAGCTGGGTCAGTTTTACCCTGCGCCCGGAAGCCCGGTTCCATGATGGTCAACCGATTACCGTTGACGATGTGATATGGACGTTTGATGCGCTGAAACGCGATGGCCACCCTTCATATCGAGTGTACTACTCGGATATCGAACGCGCCGAGAAGGAAGGCGAGCGCAGCGTGAAATTTCATTTCAGCGGCAGCGACAATGCTGAATTGCCGATGATCATCGGCCAGATGCCCGTATTGCCCAGCCACTACTGGGAAAACCGTGATTTCACTCGAACGACCAACGACCCGCCACTGGGCAGTGGTCCTTACCGTATCTCCCAGGTCGATCCGGGGCGAAGCATCACCTACGAGCGCGTGAAGGACTACTGGGCCGCGGATCTGCCCGTTAATCGCGGTCGCTATAATTTCGACACCATTCGCTACGACTATTATCGTGACGCCACCGTCGCTCTGGAGGCCTTCAAGGCTGGTGAGTACGACCTGCGTCAGGAGAACATCGCCCGCAACTGGTCCACGCAATATGATATTGCCGCCGTCCGAGACGGTCAGATGATCATGGAGGAGATTGAACACGAGATTCCCACCGGCATGCAGGCGTTCTTCATCAATACTCGGCGGCCCATGTTCGCTGATCCACGGGTGCGTCGAGCACTTGGCTATGCCTTCGATTTTGAGTGGACCAATGACGCCCTGTTCAACGGCGCGTATACCCGCACGCGCAGTTACTTTTCAAATTCAGAGCTGGCGTCGGAGGGGCTGCCCGAAGGACCCGAGCTGGAGATACTGGAAGCCTACCGTGATCAGCTGCCGGAAGACGTGTTCACTCAGCCCTACGAGCCGCCTTCCACAGCTGGCCGCCAGGGCCTGCGGGGCAATCTGCGCCAGGCCCTGGCGCTGCTTCGGGATGCCGGTTGGGAAGTGCGCGACAATCGCCTTACCCATCGCGAAAGCGGCGAAGCGATGCGTTTCACCATTTTGCTGGATAATCCCTCGTTCGAACGTGTGGTCCTGCCGGTGACCAATAACCTCGAGCGACTTGGCATTCAGGCCAACGTGCGCACGGTGGATACGTCCCAGTACCAGAACCGTATGGATGAGTTTGACTTTGACGTGACCATACAGTTGGTCGGACAGTCGCTTTCCCCCGGCAATGAGCAGCGCAATTACTGGAGTTGCGCCGCGGCGGAAACGCCCGGCAGCGGCAACTACGCCGGTATCTGCGATCCCGTGGTGGACGCACTCATCGAACGGGTTATCTACGCCAGAGACCGTGAAGATCTGGTTCACAGCACGCGGGCTCTGGACCGGGTGCTGCTATGGGGTCACTATGTGATCCCGCACTGGCATTTGCGCAGCTTCCGCCTGGTGTACTGGGACAAATTCGACCGACCCGGGACCTCTCCCAAATATGCCCTGGGTTTCGATACCTGGTGGATGAAAAGATAGCCCGCACGCGTCATGTTCAATTATGTCATTCGACGTCTGCTGTTGATGATCCCCACCCTGCTGGGAATCATGCTCATCAATTTCGCCATTGTGCAGATAGCGCCGGGTGGGCCGGTGGAGCGGGCCATCGCTCAGATTCAGGGACACGCCGTGGATAGCACGGCCCGGTTTACCGGCACGGCCGCCGGCGAGACCGGAGAGGCTGCCCGCTATCTGCAGGCGCGAGGGGATGAATCCTACCGTGGTGCGCGCGGTCTGCCGCCGAATCTGGTGGAGGAGCTGGAGCGCATGTACGGCTTTGACCGACCGGCGCCGGAGCGTTTTCTGATGATGCTCTGGAACTACATGCGCCTGGACTTCGGTGAAAGCTTCTATCAGAGTCGGACGGTGCTTCAGCTCATCGGCGATAAACTGCCCGTCTCTATCTCCCTGGGGCTGTGGACCACCTTGCTGGTGTACGTCATCTCCATCCCGCTGGGGATCCGCAAGGCGGTGCGGGACGGCAGCCGGTTCGATTTCTGGACATCCGCCGTGGTCTTCGTGGGCTACGCGATACCGAGCTTCCTGTTCGCCATTCTGCTGATCGTGCTGTTCGCCGGCGGCAGTTTTCTTGATCTGTTTCCCCTACGGGGGCTGACCTCGGAGAACTGGGAGGATCTGTCCTGGCCAATGCGCATCGTGGATTACTTTCATCACATCGCGCTGCCGGTGATCGCGCTGGTCATCGGCGGCTTTGCCGGCCTCACGATGCTCACCAAGAATGCTTTCCTGGAGGAGGTCAACAAGCAGTACGTCATGACCGCCAGATCCAAGGGTGCGGCGGAGAACCAGGTGCTCTACGGACACGTGTTCCGCAATGCCATGCTGGTGGTCATCGCCGGCTTCCCCGCGGCGTTCATCGGCATTCTGTTCACCGGCGCCCTGCTCATCGAAGTGATTTTCTCGCTGGACGGGCTCGGCCTGCTTGGTTTCGAGGCTGTAATGAACCGCGACTACCCGGTGGTTTTCGGGACGCTGTTCATCTTTACGGTGCTCGGTCTGTTTCTGAACCTGATCGGCGACATCATGTATGTGGTAATCGATCCGCGCATCGACTTCGAGAAGCGCGAGGGCTAGATGGCATTCTCCCTCAGCCCAATGAACCGTCGACGCTGGCAGCAGTTCCGGGCCAACCGGCGCGGCTGGTGGTCCCTGTGGATTTTTCTGGTGCTGTTCGGCCTCAGCCTGGGTGCCGATTTTCTCGCCAACGACCGGCCACTTCTGGTTCAGTTCGAGGGCAACTGGTATTTCCCGATTGTTCAGGAGTACCCGGAAACCACGTTTGGCGGGGATTTTCCAACCGCTACCGAATACCGTGACCCGTTCGTGGCGGAACTGATCGAAGCGGACGGCTGGATGCTCTGGCCGCCGATCCGCTATAGCTATCGCACCGTCGACTACGCACTTGACGTGCCGGCACCCGCGCCGCCATCGTCGGATCACTGGCTGGGCACCGATGATCAGGCCCGGGATGTGGCTGCGAGGCTGATCTACGGTCTGCGTATCTCGGTGGCCTTCGGGTTGGTGCTGACCGTGGCCAGTTCCCTCATCGGCATCATTGCCGGTGCCGTACAGGGTTATTTCGGTGGTTGGCTGGATTTGCTTTTTCAGCGCTTCATCGAAATCTGGAACGGCCTGCCCGTGCTGTATCTGCTGATCATCATGGCCAGTTTCGTGGAACCCACATTCTGGTGGTTGTTGCTGATCATGTTGCTGTTCTCCTGGACTTCGCTGGTCGCGGTGGTCCGGGCCGAGTTCCTGAAGGTGCGCAACTTCGACTATGTCCGGGCCGCCCGTGCCCTGGGCGTGCCGGACCGCACCATCATGTTCCGCCACGTGCTGCCCAATGCCATGGTGGCCACCCTGACGTTCGTGCCGTTCATTCTCAGCGGCTCCATCGTCACCTTGACGGCTCTGGATTTCCTCGGCTTCGGCTTGCCGCCGGGATCGCCGTCGTTGGGTGAACTGCTCGCCCAGGCCAAGGCCAACCTGCATGCTCCCTGGCTGGGCGTGACGGTGTTCATGGTGCTGGCAGTGACGCTGACGCTGCTGATCTTCATCGGCGAGGCTATTCGGGATGCCTTTGATCCCAGGAAGACGTTCGGGAGTCAAGGCGGATGAGCGAACCACTGTTGCGTGTTCAGGACCTGCGTGTCCGCTTTCGCACCGAGGCCGGTGAGATCGACGCGGTGAAAGGGGCGTCCTGGCAGGTCCGCCGTGGCGAGACTCTGGCCCTGGTCGGGGAGAGTGGTTCCGGTAAGTCGGTATCCGCCATGTCCGTATTGCAACTGTTGCCTTACCCCCGCGCCTCCCATCCGACCGGCAGCATCCGCTTCCTTGGCGAGGAACTGATGGGGGCGCCGGAGCCCGTGATCCGAAGCTACCGCGGCGGCCGGATCGGCACGGTGTTTCAGGAGCCAATGACCTCCCTGAACCCGCTGCATCCCGTGGAACGGCAGATAGGGGAAACGCTGCGTATTCATCGCGGCCTCACGGGCGACAAGGCGCAAGAACGAATTCTGGAGCTATTGGATCTGGTGCGTCTGCCGGATCCGATCCGGCGCCTGAAGTCCTATCCCCATGAACTGTCAGGCGGTCAGCGGCAGCGGGTGATGATTGCCATGGCGCTGGCCAATGAGCCTGAGTTGCTCATAGCCGATGAGCCCACCACGGCGCTCGATGTGACCGTGCAGGCGCAGATTCTGGACCTCATTCGGGATTTGCAGCAACGCTTCCACATGGGCCTGCTGCTCATAAGCCACGATCTTGGTGTCGTGCGTCGCATGGCCGACACGATCTGTGTGATGCGCCATGGCGAGGTCGTGGAGGACGGGTCGGCGGAACAGGTCCTGGCACGGCCGGTACACGCCTATACCCGCCAGCTCGTCGATGCTGAGCCTTCCGGGCGGCCCTATCCAGCGCCCGCCGATGGCGAAGCGGTGCTGGAGGCCCGGGATATAAGAGTGCTTTTCCCGATACGGGCAGGGCTGTTGCGGCGCGTTCGCGATCATGTACGGGCCGTGGATGGCGTCTCGCTGAGGGTAACGCCGGGGCGCACCGTCGGTATTGTCGGTGAAAGCGGGTCGGGCAAGACGACCCTGGCCCTGGCCTTGCTGCGCCTGCAGCGATGCACGGGGCGTATTGTCTTCCTGGGCGAGGATATCAGTCATACCTCACCGGCAAAGCTGCGTCCCCGCCGGACCGACATGCAGATCGTCTTCCAGGATCCTTTCAGCAGCTTGAGCCCACGGATGTCCGTAGAGCAGATCGTGGCCGAGGGCCTGGAGGTCCATTACCCGCGGATGCGGAGCATCGAACGGCGGGATGCAATCGCTCAGGCGCTCACCGAGGTGGGCCTGGGATCTGATCTCATGCAGCGCTTCCCGCACGAACTCTCGGGTGGCCAGCGTCAGCGCATCGCCCTGGCGCGGGCCCTGGTTCTCAAGCCCCGCCTGATTGTGCTGGATGAGCCTACATCGGCACTTGACCGCTCCGTGCAGGCACAGCTTGTGGATCTGCTGCGAGAGCTTCAGCACCGGCATCAGCTGGCCTATCTTTTCATCAGCCACGACCTCACCGTCGTGCGGGCCCTGAGCCATGAAATCATTGTCATGCGCGATGGTGTGGTGGTCGAGCAAGGCGAGGCGGAAGCGGTATTTACGAACCCTCGGGAACCCTATACGCGGGAGCTGCTGGAGGCCGTCCATGGCGGTCGGCCGCCGGTTCCCGCGTAACTCACTTTTTCGTGTAACCGCATGCGCTTACGTTCTGCTATGATCGCGCCCTCTTGAATGTGACAGGTTGACCGAATAGACCATGGATCCAGTGATCGCCCTGGTGGGGTGTCCCAATGTGGGCAAATCCACCCTGTTCAACTATCTCACCCGTACCCGCGACGCGCTGGTTGCCGACTTCCCCGGCTTGACCCGCGACCGGCAGTACGGCCGTGGACGGGTGGGGCCGTCGCCCTATGTGGTGGTCGATACCGGAGGTCTTGGCGATGACCCGGAAGGCATTGAGCTGCGCATGCAGCAGCAGGCCATGGTTGCCATCAACGAGGCCGATGCCGTCATTGTTCTCGTCGACGGGCGCGCCGGCCTGACCGCGGCCGACCAGGAGATTGCCGCGCAGCTTCGGCGCATGGGCAAGCCCATGGCCCTTGCCGTCAACAAGACTGACGGTGTCGATCATCGCCTCGCCATCACGGATTTCCATGGCCTCGGGCTGGGCGAGCCCTACGCCATCGCGGCAGCGCACGGGCGAGGCGTGGAACGGCTGATGACCGATTTGCTTGCAGCCCTTCCTCAGCCCGAATCCGGCGCGGACGAACTGCCCCTGGATGACGCCGAAACCGGTATTCGGGTGGCCGTTGTGGGTCGGCCGAATGTCGGCAAATCCACGCTGGTCAACCGCATCCTGGGTGAAGAGCGGGTGATGGTCTTCGACATGCCCGGCACCACGCGGGACAGTATCTTCATCCCCTTCGAGAAAGACGGCCAGCGTTACACGCTGATCGACACCGCGGGTGTGCGACGTCGGGCCAGAGTCTCGGAGATGGTCGAGAAATTCAGTATTATCAAAACCCTGCAGGCTATTGAAGCAGCGCATGTGGTGATCATGGTGCTCGACGCCCAGGAAGGCGTCTCGGAGCAGGATGCGCATCTGGTCGGCCATATCATGGACGCCGGCCGGGGGCTGGTGATTGCGGTCAACAAGTGGGACGGCATGGAGCCGCACGAGCGTGACAACACCAAACGCCTGCTGGATGTGAAGTTGGCCTTTCTGGATTTCGCGAAGACGCATTTCATCTCCGCGCTGCACGGCAGCGGCGTTGGATTGCTATTCGGCTCGGTCAGAACCGCTTACGAATCCGGTAACCGCGACCTGTCCACCGGCCGTCTGACCCAGATTCTCGAGGACGCCGTGGAGAATCATCCACCGCCCATGGCGCGGGGGCGTCGGATCAAGTTGCGTTACGCCCATCAGGGAGGGCGCAACCCGCCCGTGATAGTGATCCACGGCAGTCAGGCGGAAGGTGTGCCGAAAACCTATCGTCGTTACCTGGTCAATACTTTTCGCCGTGAGCTGAAGCTCCACGGCACGCCGGTCAGGGTAGAATTCAAAAGTACAGCGAACCCCTATGCCGGCAAGCGCAACACGCTAACGCCGCGGCAGGTCGAGAAACGTCGCCGCATGATGAAGCACGTAAAGGGGAAAAAGTAGGAGGCGACGAGGCCGGAAGCCCAGCCTGTAGCCAGTAAGCATGGTGCCGGGAGCGAGAATCGAACTCGCACTCCCTTTCGGGAACCGGATTTTGAATCCGGCGCGTCTACCAGTTCCGCCACCCCGGCACTGGGCAGAGAGTATAAGGACACTATCCGTTCACGCCAACCATTGATGTGGCTCCGTTGTTAAGGAAACACTGATTCACTTGCGCGCCATGCAGATCAGCGACTTCAATTACCACCTGCCACCCGAACTTATCGCTCAGGCTCCCCTGGAACGCCGCGGCGCATCCCGGCTGTTGTGCCTGGACGGCGAAACCGGGGTGCGGGCGGATCGGCACTTCCAGGACCTGCCGGACCTTCTGCTGCCGGGCGACCTGCTGGTTTTCAATGATACCCGCGTGATTCCCGCGCGCCTGCTGGGGCACAAGGTGAAAACCGGTGGCGGCGTGGAAGTGCTGGTGGAGCGCGTTACCGGCATCGATACCGTGCTGGCGCATGTCCGTGCCAGTAAATCGCCCCCGCCCGGCACCGATCTGTTGCTGGAGCAGGCCGTGTCCGCCCGCGTCGAGGCACGTGAGGGCGATCTATTCAGCCTGCGTTTCCAGGGGCCGGTACTGGAGTTGTTGGAGCGTCACGGTCATATGCCGTTGCCGCCCTATATCCAGAGACCGGACGATGTGGATGACCGCAGCCGATACCAGACCGTGTTCGCCCGCCATCCCGGTGCGGTGGCGGCGCCCACCGCCGGGCTGCATTTCGACGAGGCGATGATGGAGCGCATCCGCCAGCGAGGCGTTGAAACCGCCTCGGTCACGCTGCACGTGGGTGCCGGCACCTTTCAGCCCGTGCGCGTGACGGACATTCGCGAGCACGTGATACATGAAGAACGCGCGGAAGTCAGCGCAGAAGTCTGTCGACAGGTTGCCGATTGCCAATCGCGTGGGGGGCGCGTCGTGGCCGTCGGCACAACCAGTGTGCGTAGCCTGGAGAGCGCGGCGCGCTCCGGCGAGTTACGACCGTTTCGCGATGAAACGCGGCTTTTTATTACGCCCGGTTACCGTTTCCGCGTGGTGGATGCCATGATCACCAACTTTCACCTGCCGGAATCCACGCTGCTCATGCTGGTCAGCGCTTTCGCCGGACATCCTCATGTGATGGCGGCTTATGCGCATGCGGTGGAGCAACGATATCGGTTCTTTAGCTACGGGGATGCCATGTTTCTGCAACCGTCCGCCGAGGTCAAAGCCGGCTTATGAGTCATATGAATTTTGATCTGCTGGCCACCGACGGTGCGGCCCGCAGAGGCCGCCTGACGTTCCCCCGCGGCACGGTTGAAACACCGGCCTTCATGCCCGTGGGTACCTACGGCACGGTGAAAGCCCTGACGCCGGAGGATGTGCGCGGGATCGGCGCCGAAATCATCCTGGGTAACACCTTCCACCTTATGCTTCGCCCCGGCGCGGACGTGATCCGGGCGCACGGCGATCTGCACGATTTCATGAACTGGAGCGGCCCGATCCTGACCGATTCCGGCGGCTTTCAGGTATTCAGTCTGGGCAAGCTGCGGAAAATCGAAGAACGGGGTGTCACGTTTCGCTCTCCGGTGGATGGGGCCAAGGTTTTCATGGGGCCCGAAGAGTCCATGGCCATGCAGCGCGCGCTGGGGTCCGACATTGTCATGATTTTCGATGAATGCACTCCCTATCCGGCCACGGAGCAGGAGGCCCGCCGATCCATGGAACTCTCTCTGCGCTGGGCGCGGCGGAGCAGGGAGGCGCACCAGGATAATCCGTCCGCCCTGTTTGGAATCGTCCAGGGGGGTATCTACCCGGATTTGCGATCCGCGTCCTTGAGCGGGCTGACGGAAATCGGTTTCGACGGTTACGCTATTGGTGGCCTGGCCGTGGGCGAGCCGGAGCAGGAGCGCAATTCAGTGCTGGAATTTCTGCAAGCGCGTATGCCCGCGAAGCGACCACGTTACCTTATGGGTGTGGGCAGACCCGAGGACCTGGTGGAGGGCGTACGTCGCGGCGTGGACATGTTCGACTGTGTGATGCCTACCCGCAACGCCCGAAACGGTTATCTGTTTACGCGCGGCGGCATGCTCCGCATCCGTAACAGTCGATTCGGCGCCGATACCCGGCCGATCGAAGAGGATTGCGGCTGCTATACGTGCCGGCATTACAGTCGCGCCTACCTGAAGCATCTGGATAGGTGCAACGAGATGCTCGGTGCCAGGCTGGCCACCATCCACAATCTGTTTCGTTATCAGACATTGATGACGGAATTGCGGGCAGCGGTCGCCGAACGGCGCCTGGAGCGGTATGCGGCGGATTTCTACGCTCGACTCGAGGAGGGCGTGGATTGAGGTCCGCGCAGTCTCGGTCAATGATGATTCACCTGTGGCATAATGCGCCCCTGATTGTCCCCGGCATGGGTGTGGGGACCAGTTTGCATTGACGCCCGGGGTCTGCTGCGGGCATTGTCTTGCTCGGTTTCAAAATCAACCGAAGAGGAAGAACCATGGATTTCATCATCTCTCCCGCGATGGCTCAGGCCGGACAGGGCGCCGGCGGCGGGCTCACCGCGCTGATATTCCCGATTGCGCTGATCGCCATCTTCTACTTTCTGCTTATCCGGCCTCAGGCCAAGCGCGCCAAGGAACACAAGAAGATGGTCTCGGAACTTGCCAAGGGTGACGAAGTCATCACCCAGGGCGGCATGCTCGGCCGCATTACCGATGTCGGTGAAACCTTTGCTACCGTGGAGTTCGGCGAGGGGATGAGCTGCAAAGTGCAGAAGAATGCCGTCGCCCAGGTTGTGCCGAAGGGCACCATCAAGGGCAAGGATGCGCCAGCCGAGAGCGCCAAGAAAGACGCCAAGTGAATCCCCGAGAGCACAGATCCGACTCATGAACCGATATCCCCTCTGGAAGTACCTGATCCTGATCGTCGCTATCGTGGTGGGCGTGCTCTATGCGCTGCCCAACATCTACGGTGAGGATCCGGCCATCCAGATCACCAGCAATCGCGGCGCCGAGTCTCTCGATGTCGTGCAGGAGCGGGTGGTGGGCCTGCTGGAGCGGGAAGGCGTGGCGGTACTGGCGCCACCGGAGATTGAGGAAGACCGATTGCTGATTCGCCTTCGGCAGGAGGATGACCAGTTACGGGCGGCGGATCTGGTGCGCGATGCACTGGGGAACCAGTATACGGTTGCCCTGAATCTTGCACCGGCGACGCCCGACTGGTTGCGTAATCTCAATGCGGCGCCGATGTATCTGGGGCTGGATCTTCGCGGCGGCGTGCACTTTCTGATGGAGGTGGATCTGGATGCCTCGCTCAGCCAGACCCTGGAGCGTTATCAGAACGATTTCCGCACGCAGCTCCGGCGTGAACGGATCCGCTACGGCAATGTGGAAGTGGAGGATGGCGGTCTGGTTGCGCGTTTTCGCAATGCCCCGGAACGTGAGCAGGCGATGCAGCTTCTGCGGCCGCAGTACCGTGATGAATTGACCTTCAGCCAGGAAGAACGGGACGGGCAATTCTGGCTTGTCGCCGAGATCCCCGATGAGGTCATGCAGGAAATCCGCGTGGCCGCCTTGCAGCAGAACATCACCACCTTGCGTAACCGTGTCAACGAACTGGGCGTCGCGGAACCGGTTATCCAGCGGCAGGGCGCGGACCGCATTGTCGTGCAACTGCCCGGTGTGCAGGATACCGCGCGGGCCAAGGATATCATCGGTGCCACCGCAACCCTTGAGTTCCGCATGGTTCACCGAGACAACCAGAACTACCGCGGCACCGAGGACGCGCCGGTACCCCCGGGCGCGGTGCGCTATCAGGACACCGACGGCCGATACGTGCTGCTGGAGCGGGAGGTCATGCTGACAGGCGACTATATTACCAGCGCCTCGTCCGGTATTGATCAGGAAACCGGCGGGCCGCAGGTGAGCATTCGCTTGAGCTCCGACGGCGGAAATCTGTTCAATCGGGCCACACGGGAGAACGTGGGGCGGCCGATGGCCGTGGTCTTCATGGAAAGCCGCACCGAGACCAGGGAACGCAATGGCGAGACCGAACGTGTGCGGATAACCGAGAATCGGGTAATCAACACCGCCACGATCCAGGAGCCCTTGCATAGCCAGTTCCGCATCACCGGGCTCGACAGCACCACCGGCGCCCGCGATCTGGCACTGCTTCTGCGGGCCGGTTCGCTAAGCGCTCCCATCGATATCATCGAGGAACGTACCGTTGGCCCAAGCCTGGGCCAGGAGAATATCGATCAGGGCGTCAAGGCCGTGGTGATCGGGTTTCTCCTCGTGATCGCTTTCATGGCCTTTTACTACAAGGTATTCGGGCTGATCGCCAACCTTGCGCTGACGCTGAATCTGGTATTCATCATCGCCGTCCTGTCCATGCTGCAGGCGACGCTGACGCTGCCGGGCATTGCCGGCATCGTGCTCACCGTGGGTATGGCGGTGGATGCAAATGTCCTTATCTTCCAGCGAATACGAGAGGAACTCCACGCCGGCATGTCTCCGCAGAATGCCATTCACGCGGGTTACGCCAAGGCGCTGTCCACCATTGCCGATGCCAATATCACCACGCTTCTGGCGGCGATGGTGCTGTTCCTGTTCGGCACCGGCCCGGTGCAAGGCTTTGCGGTGACCCTGTCCATCGGCATTGTGACATCCATGTTTACCGCGATTCTGGGCACCAGGGCCGTGGTCAATCTGATCTATGGCCGGCGGCGACGGCTGACCAGCTTGCCGATCTGATCAAGTTGGCTTTACCAGCCTGACCACGGAACGCGAACGAGGCACACAACCATGTGGCTTTTCAATAAGGATCCGAGCATCGACTTCATGGGCAGGCGTCGCCAGGCGTTTGTCTTTTCCCTGGTCCTGTTAGCCATGGCGATTGCTGTGCTGACCATCCGCGGGCTGAATTTCGGTATCGATTTCACCGGCGGAACCGTGGTCGAGGTCGGGTATGCGGAGCCGGCCAATCTGGCCGACGTTCGCGACAGCCTGGAAGACAACGGTTTTGACGACGCGGTTGTACAGTATTTCGGTTCAGCTCGGGAAATCCTTATCCGCCTGGGGCCGCGTGAAGGCGTGGAGCCGGCGCAGGTGAGCAACCAACTGCTGTCGGTTTTGCAGCAGCATGACTCAACCGTCGATCTCCGTCGTGTGGAGTTCGTCGGCCCACAGGTTGGTGAGGAACTGACCCAGGACGGCATGCTGGCCATGCTTTATGCGCTTGGCGGTATTCTCATTTACGTCGCCCTGCGATTCGAGTATCGCTTCGCCGCCGGTTCGGTGGCCGCGCTGCTGCACGATATTCTCCTGGTGATGGGGTTGGTGGCGGCATTCGAAATCACCTTCGATCTCACGGTTCTGGCTGCCCTGCTCGCGATCGTCGGGTACTCCTTGAACGACACCATCGTGGTGTTTGACCGAATCCGCGAGAATTTCCTGCGTATGCGCAAGGGTTCCACTGAGGAGGTCATGAACGCTTCCATCAACCAGACCCTGTCCCGCACTATCATTACGTCCCTGACAACGCTTCTGGTTGTCGTCTCTCTCTATGTGCTTGGTGGAGAGCTGATTTCAGGGTTTGCCTTCACGTTGCTGGCCGGGATTCTTGTAGGCACGTATTCGTCCATCTTCATAGCCAGTTCATCCGCACTGGCCATGGGCGTGAGCAAATACGATCTGCAGCCGCCAGAAAAGGAAGGCGCGGAAGACCCCGAGAGCCAGCGGCCCTGACGCCTTCGGGACGTATATGATCAGACTGACTGAGTAGGCGATGAAGGCAGGGCAGAAGCGACCACTTCCGGAACCGGTCGCTTCTGCGATGGTGGTTGTCGTGGTCAGAACAACCAGCGCGCGCCCAGACTGAGAGCGGAGTACTCGTAGTCCGTCTCGCCGATGTAGCGGATCCAGTCAATGTTCAGTGATGTGTCGTTGGATACCTTGAAGTCGCCCCCGACGCCGAAAGACACACCGCTATCTGTATCCGAGCCGCCGAATGCGCTGACCTTGAGCGTGGAGTAGCCGACCAGGCCGTACAAGCCGGCATAACGGCTGATGGGTATATCACCGCGCACGAACAACCCGTAGAGCTCATCGAGTTCCAGTGTCGTGCCATTTGCACGGTCGGAGCCTCCCGTGGCCAGATGCCCTTCCAGCGAGACCTGTTGGGCAATTTTTGCCCCCAGCTTGCCGCGAATTCCAATATCCGACCATCCACTGCCCCCATCCGGATCCAGGGACCAGTTGTGAAGGTCGATTCCAACGTAGAAATTTTCGTTGGCGTGCAGCGGCAAACTCATTGCTGCGAGCAGTAAGCCGGCGGCAACCGCGCGGCCAACCTGTTTATACCCGTAAATGTGCGTGTGCATGTCTTCTCCGTAATGCGATGCGGAATTCCCTGGGGCCAGTGAGAACATTTGGTCCCCCGGGTACTTCAGCATATTTGCGTCGACCGGGAAACGGCTTTCTGCGTGCTGCGGTTCCCGCGCTAAGCTGAAGATAGAATCATTGGTCAAGGAGACGCCGCATAACGGAGCTGATCATGGCGAGCGCCGTTCCGTTCTTTTCAGTGACAGAGTTTGAAGCACGCCGGCAGACCGTGAGGGCACGCATGGGGCAGCAGGGGCTTGATGCCATTCTCGTGGCCAGCCCGGAAAATATTTATTACCTCTGTGGGCTCGACCACATGGGCTATTTTGCTTACCAGTTGCTGGTCATGCCAGCCAGGGGAGAGCCCATCCTGATTACGCGTGCCATGGAGCGCGCCACGGTTCGGGATCAAGTGCCGGGGGTGCGGCACGTGGGCTATCCGGATGGCAGCAAGCCGACGTCCGCAACCAGGGATCAAGTGCCACCCCAGGTCTCGCTGCCGTTGCCGGGCGAGGCCGGCGCCGCCGCACCCGTCAAGCCGTCGGCTGCCGTGGACGCGACCTGCGAAACGGTTAGAGACCTTGGTCTGGGTCATGGATGCCTGGGCCTTGAGAAGAGCAGTACTTTCCTGCCCTTTGCCATGGCTGAAGGATTAATGAAGGATCTGTCCACGGCAAGCTGGGTTGACGTCTCCGGCCTGGTTGACGATTGTAGAATTACGCAGTCGCCCCGGGAGCTCGAATGCACCCGCAAGGCTGCCGATATTTCCGACTCCATGATGCTGGGCGCCATCGCTGCCGCCGGCAAAGGGGTTTACCACCGGGAAATCATGGCGGCGATCTATGATGCGCTGTTTCGCCGCGGCGGTACGTATCCCGGCTTTGTTCCTCTGGTGCGTTCCACCGGCACGCTGGACCACGAGCACGGCACCTGGCAGGACGTACGCTTGCGGGACCGTGACGTGCTGTTCCTGGAAATGGCGGGCTGTGTGCGGCGCTATCATGCACCCGTGGGCCGCCTCGTTTACATCGGGCGGGCGCCGCGCAACGGCGAGCAGATCAACAGCGTTTGCCGTGATGCCCAGTTTGCTGCCGCGCAGGCCATACGGCCCGGCGTTCGCGCCGGCGATGTCTACGAGCAGTGGCAAACGGTGCTGGAGAGGGCTGGGCTTGCAAGCTACCGACGCCATCACTGCGGTTACTCAGTGGGCATAGGCTATCCGCCAAGCTGGTCGGGTAGCGGTGTTCCTGTGGGGCTGCGGCCGGGTTCCGATCTTGAACTGCGAGAGGGCATGGTATTCCACCTCATGTCCTGGCTGCTGCGCTCCTCGAAGGGAGATGCGTTCCTGTCGGACACGGTGGTGGTTACCGCAGACGGTTGTGAGTGGCTGACCACGCCGGGAAGGCGGATGACCGTGCGATGAGGCGGGATTGTTGATTATGACTGGCTCATAGAAAGGCAGGCAGTTCGTCCCAGCCCATATTTCCGCCGGTCACGACGATCACCACCTCTCCATCGGATGGGGGATCGGCAATTCGGTTCTCCAGGAGCGCGGCGACGCCGACGGCGGCCCCCGGCTCCGCAAACAGCTTGCTGCTGCCAAGCAGATGGCGCGTGGCGGTGCGAATGCCTTCCTCGCTGACCGTGACCAGGTCGTCAACGTTGTCCCGGCAAAGCCGGTAGGTATGTTCGCCGACAATGGCGGCTCCGAGACTCCAGGCGCAGGTGTGAACGGCCTTCAGTCTGGCGGGGCCGCCTTGAGTCCAGGCGTGGCGCATGCTGGCGGCGCCTTCCGGTTCCACGCCGATTAGTCTGATGTCCGGCCGCAGGGCCTTTACAGCAATGCCGATACCGGAGATAAGGCCACCACCCCCGATGGGGCACAGGATCAGCGAGGCGTCC
This sequence comes from Aquisalimonadaceae bacterium, assembly GCA_040877625.1. Taxonomy (GTDB): domain Bacteria; phylum Pseudomonadota; class Gammaproteobacteria; order Nitrococcales; family Aquisalimonadaceae; genus Methylonatrum. Next base: position 69,869 of record JBBDNK010000001.1, on the reverse strand, counting down.
GGTGCCTGTTCCAGAATCTCCAGTCCCACGGTGCCCTGACCGGCGATGATTCGCAGGTCATCGTACGGATGAACCAGCGTCAGTCCCTGTTCATCGATCATCCGGTACATCAGTTCCCATGCGTCATTGATGTCACCGTGAAGAATGACATCGGCACCCAGGTTTCGCGTGCCTTCCACCTTGATTGCGCTGGCATTCTCCGGCATGACCACGGTAACGGGCGTACCGGAAGCTTGCGCGGCCCAGGCGAGCGCAAGCGCGTGATTGCCGGCGGAGACAGCCCCCAGACCGCGGGCAAGCTCATCGCTGCGCGCGGTGCGTATCCAGTTGAGATCGCCGCGGGCCTTGAATGAGCCCGTGGGCAGGAATAGCTCAGCCTTGAGCCTGACGTTGATGCCCAGGCCGCTGGACAACGCGTAGTCGGTCAGCATCACGGTGGCATCGAGTGTGTCGCTGATGGTATCCCGGGCACGCAGGATATGTGCATGGGTAATCATAATACTGCTCCGGTCGGTCCGTTTACCGTTTGCGTGACACGGATTCATTCGTGCGACCGCGTCTGGAGCCAGGTCGCCCCGGTGCGGCAAGGCCAATGGTCGTCATGGCAATTATTCCACCGCCTGTCGGTCATGGCGGCGGCGTATCATCTGATCACGTAGCCGGTATAGTTCATGAGCGTGTCGAAGATGATGTACAGCACTGCCAGCAGGAACAGCACCTGGCCGATCCCCGTGGCGACTTCGCGCATGGTGGCGGGCGGGGGCGGAAGAATGCCGAAGCGGCTGCGATCGAGCTGGCCGTCGTCATATAGCCGAAGCACTTCGAGTGCAAGCCGGTGCGCCCAGAACGGCGGGACACCGCCAAACATATACGGCCGGAAATGGGCGGAAATCTGCTCGCACGCAGGCTCCTTGCCGTACCACTCTCGAAAGGCGATAGCCATGAAGTCGAACTCGGAAATCTCCAGCATGGCGGCAGCCTGGATGATATCCCGTGTTCTAGGGTCCAGGTCGGAACTGGCTCTACGGCCGAACAGGTAACGAAGAGGCAGTGACATTGCCGGTGAAGTCCATGCCAAGGCGAAGCCGTTGAATGGGTCACTCCGCGCTGATTCAAGAGTATAGCGTCTTGGCTGCAACCGGTTTGCCGGATCGACAAACTTCGCCTAATTGTGTCGCCGGAGGAAAACATGTAGACCGGGCTGTATACTAGGAGTGTGTCTCTGACAGGTCTAGGGAGGAGAGCATGTCAACTACGGCGAAAAGGGCGGGATTCAGTGCCCGCCGTGATCAGCTACTGGAGACGGCCACGGAGCTGTTCTATCGGAATGGCTGCCACACCACTGGCATCGATCGTATCCTGGCAGAAGCCGGGGTCGCCAAGATGACGTTGTACAAGCATTTCCGTTCCAAGGAGGAACTGGTGCTGGCGGCGTCACAACGGTTTCACGATCAGCTTCGGGAGGATTTTCAGTCGTTTGTGGAGCAGGGCGATCTATCGCCGCGGCAGCAGTTGCTGGCCATATTCGAGTTCATGGCGAACTGGTGCCAGAAGCCCGGATTTTGCGGCTGTCCTTCCATCAATCTGGCGGTGCAGTATCCGGATCATGCAGATCCCATCCACCGGGCCGCGGCCGAACACAAAAGGATCCGGGAACAGTTCATCGCGAATATTGCCCGGCAGGCAGGCGCCGAAAAGGCGGACCAACTGGCCCGTGCGTTGATGCTGTTGATCGAGGGTGCCACCGTGTTGCGTCAGGTTACGGGCCGGTCGGACTTCGTCCGCGAGGCGGGCGATGCCGCCGAGGTTCTGGTCAGCCATTATCTGGGTTAGCGTACCTACACCAGGCTGATCAGAAAGACCACGAATAGGGCCACCAGGGCAAGGGGTATCAGCGCACCTTTCCAGTCCTTGGGCTTATCCTGTTCCGCACTTCGCTGCATTGACTCGCGGATGCGTGGCATGAACATCATGACCACGAGTATGGCGACTGCACCGGCCAGTATGATTTCCCATAGAGGCATATCGGGATTCACGGATCTGGTTACTCCTGTTATCGGCGGTAGAATCCCGGTAGTGTGCCCGTAGTGCGATGCTGCGGGCAATCCGGCGTCTCCGCCAGGCGATTCCATGGCGGTCAATGGTGGTGATACTGACGCCCGCAACCATATACCGCGAGGGAGACTCATGGTCATGAATATCGAAGTCGGTGGTCTGCTCGGCCTGCTGCTCCTGGCAGCCGTGATCTGGGCAATTCTTAACGTCATACAGAGCCACGCCGGCACCGGCATCAAGGTGTTGTGGATACTTGGGCTGATACTGCTTCCCGTCATTGGTTTCATCGTCTGGCTTATTGCAGGACCACGTGCACCGAAGTGAGGCCGGTCATTGCCGCCGGCAGAATTAATCCCACCTCCAGATGGCTTTGGTCAGGGCTTATTGCCCCCTCAGGCAGGCTTTTATCCATCCGGTTCCAGCCTTGACGGAACCCGGATCATGGCCCATTACTTTGTTGATTGTTCGCAATCAGTCACAGGGATCGAGGCCGTCCGACAGCTGCCCCTGAGCTACCAGTGGATCCATGCCGGATCCGCTTCCCGCATACAAGCATCGGACCGGGATGGTCCGTTGTTGCCATCTAATGGAGTGAGCAACGTGGTGAAGACGATTTATGTAGGAAACCTGCCGTTCAGTGCTACGGAGGACGAGCTCCGTGATCTGTTCGAGCCTCATGGTGCGGTACGTTCCGTAAAACTCATCAGTGACCGGGAAACCGGTCGTCCGCGAGGTTTTGGCTTTGTGGAAATGGATTCCGCGGCTGCGGAATCAGCCATTCAGGTTCTTAACGGACAGGAATTCGGCGGCCGCACGCTGCGGATTAACGAAGCACGTGCACGAGCCGGCGGTGGCCCGCGGCATCATCGCCGCGCCATCTGACAAGGCGACCACCGCGGTTACTGAAGCGCAATCAGGGAGTTCGCTGCGAGCCTGCGGGCGATAACCTGCAACGCCGTTGACTTGTTACGGATTTCCTGTAAAACCGGGGCTTGATGTCTGGCATGATGGGCTTTGCTCGGTTCCCGAGCGCATGAGAATGGAGCAGAGCCTGACCAAAGCACCCCCGGCCTCGGGTTCTGAGGCTTCTGGAACCCGGATGATTCGTGCCGCCACACTTGCCGACCTGCCCGATCTCACCGCCCTTGAAGACCGCTGCTTTGTCACTGATCGCATTAGCCGGCGCAGCTTCCGACATCTGCTGACCCGTGGCCACGCGGCCATATTGCTCGATAGGCGTGAGTCGGAACTTGCCGGGTATGCGCTGGTGCTGTTCCGGCACGGCGTGTCGCTGGCGCGGCTCTATTCTATTGCCATATCGCCGGAGTTCCGGGGGCAGGGGGTCGGTAGCGCGCTGGTTCGGGCGGCCGAACAGGCCGCGCTTGACGAAGGCGCGGTTGAAATGCGCCTGGAGATCCGCGAGGACAATGACGCGTCCCACGCACTGTTCAAGGCGCTGGGATACAGCAGTTTCGGCAACTACCCCGATTACTATGAAGATGCAGCAGACGCAATTCGTTATCACCGATACCTGGCTCCGCGTCCGGATGTCCCGCTGCTGCACATTCCATTCTACCGACAAACCCTGGAGTTCACCTGCGGCCCTGCCACGCTGATGATGGCAATGAAATCGCTGGATTCGGCGATGGTGCTCGATCGCCGCCTTGAATTACGCATCTGGCGGGAATCCACGACCGTGTTCATGACCTCGGGCCACGGTGGGTGCGGGCCGCACGGGCTGGCACTGGCCGCCCGAGCCCGAGGCTTTGGCGTGGAGCTGTTTTTGAAGCAGGACGGCCCCATGTTCATCGACTCCGTGCGCAGTGCCGAGAAGAAGGCGGTCATGCAACTGGTCCAGGAGGATTTCATCGAGCAGGTAAATGCCCTCGACATCCCCGTGAACCGGGGCAGCGCGCGCGTGGCGGATCTGGAAGCAGCCGTGGCGGCTGGCGGGATTCCCCTTGTGCTGATCAGTTCCTACCGAATTTATCGGGAGAAATTTCCGCATTGGGTTGTCGTTACCGGTATTGATGCGCGCTTCGTCTACATGACCGATCCCTATGTGGACGAAGAAGCCGGCAAGACGGAGACCGACGGCATCAACATGCCGGTTCCTCGGGAAGTATTCGATCGCATGGCCCGGTACGGTAAATCGGGCCAGCGCGCGGTCATCATCGTGTCGCGTGCCCGACGGGGCCGCCATTACAAGAGGAGTAGTCAGTAATCCATGGCCGAGGTGATCATTGTCGTCGAGGATCTGAAAGACTGGAAGCCGTATTATCCCAGCGAAAAGGTTGTTACGGCCGATGATTATCTGTTCGGTAATCACCGTCTCGCGCCCGCCGGTACCCGGGTGCTGAACCTGTGTCGCCGCTATAAGTACCTGAGCCTGGGCTATTACTGTTCACTGCTGGCCGAGGCCCGTGGCCACAAGGTCATTCCCACGGTCCGGACCATAAATGACCTCAGTCATCGCGCTATTTACAGCCTCGAAACCGAAGACCTGGACACCATGCTGCAAAAGCAGCTGGAAAAGGCCGGAACGTCCAGAGATAGCCGCTTTGTGCTCGATATTCACTTCGGCCGCGCGGCCAACCCCGCACTGGCGGATCTGGCCAGGCAGATCTTCGAGACCTTGACCACGCCGCTTTTGAGGGTGGAGTTCCGCCATCAGGACCGCTGGCGCATCACCGGTATCAAGGCCGGTGCGCTGCATCGTCTGGACGAGAAACAGGAAGACGCGTTCGCCGAAGCACTGGACGCTTTCAGCCGCCATGTCTGGCGCAAGCAGCGGCAGCGCCGCCGCTACCGGTATGATATGGCCATTCTCCACGATCCGGCCGAGAAGCTGCCGCCCTCGAATCCGCGCGCATTGAAAAATTTCGTGCGTGTGGGGCGTGGCCTGGGTCTGGACATGGAAATGATTACTCCAAGGGACTACGCCCAGCTCGGCGAGTATGATGCGCTGCTGATTCGTGAAACAACGGGAATATCCGACCACACTTACCGCTTCGCGAAGAAAGCCGAGAGCGAGGGGTTGGTGGTGATGGATGATCCCAATTCCATCCTGCGCTGCACCAACAAGGTGTACCTGGCGGATCTCCTGCGCACCAACAATGTGCCTACGCCGCGCAGCCGCATCCTGCATAAGGGCCGGCCTGCCGATCTCGAGGATCTGGGTGCCGAGATGGGTTATCCGATGGTGCTGAAAATCCCCGACGGATCCTTCTCCCGGGGTGTCATTCGCGTCGATGAGCCAACCAGGCTGCGGGCCGCGGCGGAGGAACTGTTTCGAAAATCCGATCTGATTCTGGCCCAGGAATACCTGTATACCGACTATGACTGGCGGATCGGCGTGCTCAATCGCAAGCCGATCTTTGCCTGTCAGTATTTCATGTCCAAGGGACACTGGCAGATCGTCGAGCATGGCCCCAGCGGCAAGGTCAAGGAGGGTGGCGCGCGTACCATGGCAACCGCCGAGGCGCCGCAGGACGTTATTCGCCTGGCGGTCAAGGCGGCTTCATTGATTGGAGACGGTTTGTACGGGGTGGACATCAAACAGACTCCCGAACGGCGTGTGGTAATCGAGGTGAACGACAATCCCAACCTCGATGCCGGCGTCGAGGATGCCTATCTGGGCGACGACCTCTACCGCATCATCCTGGAGGAGTTCCTGCGCCGGCTGGACGGGCGTCATATCAACGGGCGAGGCTGACTTATTGTTCTCTGCAGCTGTTTCCGCATGCTGCTGGAGCTTCTGCGTGCCGCGTATCCGCCGCGCTTGCGGTGGTGCCGCTGGCGACAATTGCAGGCTGTTGTGGAGATAGCCGCGACCGTGCCCGCGCTTCCCCTACGCTCATGGCGCCTCTTTATTCCGGCAGTACAACCCATTGCTGGCTGAACCAGTAGAATCGTCCCTGCTCGCTTGAGGGCACAGTGCAGTTATAGCGGCTTCGCCCGGTGGGCAGTGCCGCCGGCGGTTTTACCGAGAAGATTCTTGCGTCCCGATCTTCCCACGTCGCATCGACCTGTCCCTGACCGCTGACGAAGCAGGTCAACTGGTTGAGGCGGGCGCCGCTTTCCCCGAGTTCGACGCGCATTGCCGGTGGGTTTTCCCGGTCAATGACGGGGTCCCATGGCTTGAGGTCAGTTACCGGCAAGGCCTTTGTTGCAGCCTTCTGGCGGAAATCGCCGACGTCGGCATAGGGAGCCGCCATGGCAAAGCGGGGTAAGGCTCGGAGGTCACTGTCGGGGCCGATTGGGCCGGAATGCTGACCGAAGGATATGTATCCCATGTCACGCGCAATGCCCGCTACGATGGCGTTGTATTCACCGTAGGGGTAGGCGAAGAGCGCCGGAATGCTGTCCTTGCCCAGCTCCTCCTCCAGGCGCTTTCGGCCGCGCTCCAGATCGGCGCGGATGCGTTTGCGATAGTCACCTTCCGACTCACCCTTCTCCCTGCGCACCAGGTAGTCGTGCGTGGCGGAGTGGTTGGCGAATGTGGCGCCGTTATCCTGCATCTCGCGCATCTGATTCCAGGTCATGATGCTGCTCTGGCCTTCGTCCACGGCGTCGGTGGCCACGAAGACGGTGTAGGGCATGCCGCGCGCTTTCAGGCGTGGATAGGCTTCCTCGTAGACGGACCGATAGGCGTCATCGATGGTGATGGCGACCGTGCGGTCCGGCACCGGATCACCCCTTCTGACGTGTTCAGCGATGCGCTTCAGGGGCCAGACGCTATAGCCGGCCTCCTCGAGGTGATCGAGATGCGCATCGAACTGCTCCAGAGTCACGCTGGTTGAAGGGTAGCGGTCCTCGCCGAAGCGGTGATACATGAAAGCAACGGCGTGCCAGCCGCCGGCCATCGCGACACCGATGTCGGCAAGCAGGAGAAGCAGACAGGCTGCAAGGGTTGTGGACAGGGGTTTCAACCGCTTCATGGGCTGCTTTCCTCCGGATTCTGATTGTCACGTTGATGTTATCGCGTGGGCATTGACGCGCCACGCGCACACCGTGCTTCAAGGGTCCGGTCTGGGAGTGCGAATTGCAACTTGGAGACTTCAGAAAGCGCCGCTGCGTAGTGCGGGGGTGCAGTGGACCTGTACTTCCTTCAGCAGGTCGTGGAACAGTTTGGGGCTGCCGGCAACGATGTTGCCGTTGCTGATGTAATGCTCACTGCCATCGAAATCGCCAACCATGCCGCCGGCCTCCCGCACCAGGAGGGCGCCGGCTGCGAGATCCCAGGGCTCCAGGCCGATTTCCCAGTACCCGTCGAGGCGGCCACTGGCCACGTAGGCGAGGTCAAGCGCCGCCGATCCGGCGCGGCGCAGATCGCCGGCGCGGCGGCTGACGGCACGGAACATCTCCATATAGCAATCCATGTTCTTCGGCTGGCGAAACGGAAAGCCGGTGCCGATCAGCCGACCCTCAATGCTTTTTTGAGCGCGCATCCGCAGCTTGCGGCCGTCCAGTGCGGCGCCGCCGCCCTTGTGGGCGGTGAACAGTTCCTGGCGGACCGGATCGTAGATGACTCCCACCTCGAGTCGGCCCTTGACCTGAAGCGCGATGGAGACGCAGAAGTGCGGCAGCCCGTGCAGAAAGTTCGTGGTTCCGTCCAGCGGGTCGATCAGCCAGACGTGGTCATTGTGTCCCTGGGCGCCGGATTCCTCCGCGAGGATCTGGTGATCGGGGTAGGCGCGGTGCAGGACGTCGATAATCTCACGCTCCGCCATGCGGTCCACTTCACTGACGTAATCGTTGAGGCCCTTGGCCTCCACCCGGATCCGATCCAGGCGGTCCATGTTGCGGACGATGACGTTGCCGGCGTTGCGGGCGGCGCGCACGGCGATGTTGACCATCGGGTTCATTGAATTCGGCTCGGGTGACTGCGGCGGTTCGGCCCGCATGCCGTGCGTCTCGCGCGACAAAGCAGGGCCAGAGGCGCGCAAGGATAACAGGAATGGCCGGGCCCGTGTACACGCAGGGGGATGTATTCTCTCATCATAGCGCATGGATCCCTGTTTCCTTAAGGAGACTCTGATTTATTCACGCGACCACGCTCGAGGCAGTTTTGGCTCAGGACGCGAAGGGTGTTGCCGCAGGTAGTGGTTCTACCTGTGGTAACGCCCGACAAAGTCCTGGGCCAAAACTGTCCGAGCCCCACGGGGTTAGGGTCCAGGGCGCCCCGGTGCGGCGTTGCGGCACTTGGCCGTAGAGTGACTACGGCGCTGCGTGCCGCGCCTTGCCCCGGAACGCCCTGGACCCTAACGTGGTCGTGTGAATAAATCAGAATCTCCTTAAACTGGCGGCCCGCTGGAAATAGATCAGAGGCCGCTCGGCGGAATTACCCATGCAGATGAAAAACATTCGTATCGTTATGGTGGAGCCACAGCTGGCCAGCAATATCGGCTCGGCCGCCCGGGCCATGAAAACCATGGGGTTGTTTCAGCTCCACCTGGTCAACCCCCGGCAGTGGCCGCACCCGGATGCCGAGACCCTGGCCACCGGTGCCGGCGATGTGCTGGAAGCCGCCCAGGTGCATGCCAGCCTCGACGGCGCACTGGCCGGCGCCGGGCTGGTGGTAGGCATGTCCGCGCGCTCGCGCAACCTTTCGTGCCCGGCGGAATTCCCGAGACCCAGCGCAGCCCGCATCGCGGGGGAATCCTTGCGCCATCCGGTGGCGTTGTTGTTCGGCCGGGAACGGACCGGGCTTACCAACGAGGAACTTGATCGCTGCAACAGCCTGGTCCACATACCGGCAAATCCAGACTTTTCCTCGCTGAACGTGGCCGCGGCAGTCCAGGTCATCTGTTACGAGCTGCGCTGGCAGCTGGTTGAGGGCCAAACGGCGCCCCAACCGCCCTCCGAATTCCCGCTGGCCGGCGCCGACGACATGGAACGTTTTTATCAGCACCTTGAAAATGTGCTCAAGCGCATCGATTTCCTAAAGGCCGAGAACCCTCGGGTGCTGATGCGGCGATTACGGGTTTTCTATAATCGCGCTCGCCCGGATTACAATGAGATGCAGATCCTCAGAGGAATTCTGACTCACATGGAACTCGGACTGGATGGGCGATTGCCGGGGCGGAAGGATGCATGACGTTTCCGTCTGGAAGCAGCGCTTCACACGCATTACCATTGAAGGAGACACTGATCTATTCCCATGGTGCTCTGCGGAGCCATCCGGGCGCACTGGCAAGGCGGCGTTCGCGGGCAATGGCCGTCGCCCTTGGCAAGAACGCCAACGCAGTCCAGTGCGCCCGGATGGCCCGCCCTGCGGGGCTTTGCAGCATGCCCGTGGTCGGCGTTGCGCCTCTTGGCAAGGGCTCGCCATTGCCGGCGAGCCGCGCCTTGCCCACGGGCATGCTGCAAAGCCAGAGCTCCATGGGAATAGATCAGTGTCTCCTGAAGTAACCAGAAGAGCTTGCAGAACAATGAACATGCTGTCCTGTCCATGTTGCCGCTGTACCAAGTTCCGCCTTTCCGGGCAGAACTGACTCGACCGTGGGCCGCCGGTCCGTTTCTAGCACCAAAGACAGGAAACCCCAGCATGTTCGACCGACTCCGTGAAGATATCCGCTCCGTCATGGACCGCGATCCCGCCGCCCGTAACGCCTTCGACGTGCTCACCTGCTACCCCGGCCTGCATGCGCTGCTCTGGCATCGGTTCAACCACCGTCTCTGGCAGTGGCGGCTGCGCTGGCTGGCGCGATTCCTGTCAACCGTGGCGCGCTGGCTTACCGGGATTGAAATTCACCCAGGGGTAAGCATTGGTCGGCGCTTTTTCATTGATCACGGCATGGGTGTGGTCATCGGCGAAACCGCCGAGATCGGTGATGACGTGACCCTCTATCACGGCGTTACCCTCGGTGGCACCAGTCTGGACAAGGGCAAGCGCCATCCGACCCTTGGCAATGACGTCGTCGTGGGTGCGGGAGCCAAGGTGCTCGGCCCGGTGTTTGTCGGCAATGGTGCCCGCATCGGTTCCAACGCGGTTGTGCTGAAGGATGTGCCGGAAGCGGCGACCATGGTGGGCATTCCCGCCAGGGTGGCCGGCCGTCGGCCCATGGGCCTGACGCCACAACGGGAAGAGGTGGCGCGCAAAATCGGTTTCGATGCCTACGGTCAGACCGATATGCCGGATCCGGTCAGCAATGCCATCAACTCCATGCTTGACCATATCCATGCCACGGATGAGCAGCTCAAGGAAATGTGCAGGGCTATTCGACAGCTCGGGGGCAAGTTTGGCGAGGTGGATCTTCCGGACATCGCGGGCTGCGAAATGGAGAACGGCCACGGCCCGAAACACAAGGAAGAATCCACAACGGCGGACGTGCCGGAGAAGGCACGTGAAGGCTGATGCCCGGCCCCTGTACCTGGATTACGCGGCGACCACGCCGCTTGATCCGCGGGTGCTTGATGCCATGCTGCCATGGATGCGGCAGGATGCCGGATTCGGCAATCCGTCGTCGGCGGGCCATGTCTACGGCCATGAGGCGGCTGCCGCCGTGGAGGCCGCCCGAGTCAGAGTGGCCGAGCTGGTGGGAGCGGATCCCGCCGGTGTCGTATTCACCTCCGGTGCCACCGAGGCGAACAACCTCGCCATACTGGGCGCGGTGCGGTTTGCAATGGATCGGGGCAGGGGGCGGCATCTGATCAGCTCCCGAACCGAGCACAGTGCGGTGCTCGAAGCCTGCGCAAGGCTGACCCGCGAGGGCGCCGAGGTCACGTTGCTGGAGCCGGATGCGCAGGGTCGCGTGCACCCGGAGCAGGTCGCGGCGGCGCTGCGGGACGACACCGTGCTGGTTTCCCTCATGCACGTGAACAATGAAATCGGCGTGATGCAGGATATTCCCACGGTCGCTGATTTGCTCCGGGACCGGGCCACAATGTTGCATGTCGACGCCGCGCAATCGGCCGGTCGCTGTCCGATCCGCGCGGCGGAATGGGGCGTGGACTTGTTGTCGGTGTCCGCACACAAGCTCTATGGCCCGAAGGGCATCGGCGCGCTTTGGGTGCGGCCCCGTCCACGTCTGCGCCTTGAGCCACTGATGTATGGCGGAGGTCAGGAGAAGGGTTATCGATCGGGTACACTGCCTGTCCACCAGATCGTGGGAATGGGAGAGGCCTTCGCGGTTGCTAGTGCAGAGTACGGAGCGGACATTCCCCGGTTGCATGCGCTGCGCGAGCAGCTGTGTTCGGGGCTGCAGGCCGCCGGCGCGTTGCGGATCAATGGTGATGGTGAGCTGGCACCCCATATCCTCAGTGTGACATTCGGTTGTGTTCACGGAGAGTCACTGGCGCTGGAGATGAACGCGCTGGCGCTCTCGGCGGGGTCGGCCTGCAGTTCCGCAAACCCCGCCCCGTCCCACGTGCTGCGGGCGATGGGTGTCCCCGACAGCCTCGCACTGGCCACGTTCAGGTTCGGTCTCGGGCGGTGGACGTCGGCGGCGGATGTTGACCAGGCGGTTACGATAGTCCGCGCGGCCCTGAACCGCTTGCGGCCACTGTCGCCACTGTGGCGGAGGGCACAGGCCGGAGAAGACCTGGCCGGGCTGCACGGGAGTTGAACGCCGTGACCACAGCCTTGTCAAACAGTCCGGTTATGGTGTCCGATTTCAGTGCCGCGGTACTGAATCATTACCGCCGACCGCGCTGTGCGGGCGAATTGCACGGCGATATGCGAATGGTCTGCAGCGGAATTGCAGGTGCTGTAAAATCGGGGGTATTGGTCCAGTTCCAGTTACGGCTGAGTACGGACGGCACGATAACCGAGGTGGGTTGGCAAGCGTATGGCTGTCCGTCCACACTGGCGGCGGCGAGCTGGCTGGCAGCCCAAGTACAGGGGAAGTCGGTATCGGACGTCGCAACCGTTACCGCTGTGCAGATCAGCCGCGCGCTGCAACTCGCGCCGGACCGCCTGGGGCGGGCCGTGATTGTGGAAGACGCTTTCCGGGCTGCTCTGCAGGCGGGTTCCGGAGATTGAGGCAACAACTGAAAGTGAGGTAGGACTATGGCAGTCATCCTGACCGAAAAGGCCGCGCAGCACGTTCGAGCACGCGCGCTTCGTGAAGGCCATGCCGACAGCCTGAGGCTCGGCGTGCGTACCAGCGGGTGCTCGGGCTTTTCCTACACCGTGGACTACGCGGACGAAGTTGCCGAGGGCGATCACGTTTTCGAGCAGCACGGGATCAGGGTTGTGGTCGATTCCAAGAGTCTGCCGTTTCTGGAAGGTATGGAGGTTGATTTCGTCCGTGATGGACTGAACCAGCGGCTGGATTTCCGCAACCCCAATGTCAAGGATCAGTGCGGATGTGGTGAATCCTTCAACGTCTAGGGAAGCCACATGGGAATAAATCAGAGGCCCCTAAGGAGCCTCAATACCGTCCGGGCAGGGAATCGGCCGCACGCAAATTGCCGGATGTAATGCCACGCGTTAGACTTGCGCCGCTCGAGCCGTGATCACAGGCGGCCGATACATCATGCATTCCCTCATTTCTCAGGACCAGGACGGAGTATACGGATGGCTGTAGAACGCACCCTTTCCATCATCAAGCCCGATGCTGTCGCCAAAAACGTAATTGGCGCCATATACAACCGCTTTGAAACGGCGGGCTTGCGTATCGTGGCCGCACGTATGGCCCAGCTCAGCCGGGAGGAGGCCGAGGGCTTCTACGCCGTCCACCGAGAGCGGCCATTCTTCAAGGATCTGGTTGGCTTCATGATCTCCGGTCCGGTGATGGTCCAGGTGCTGGAAGGTGAGGACGCCATTCGCAAGAATCGCGAAATCATGGGTGCCACCAATCCGAAAGAAGCAGCTGCCGGTACGATCCGTCATGATTTTGCCGAATCCATAGACGCCAATGCCGCGCACGGCTCCGACGGGCCTGAAACCGCGCAGCAGGAGATCAGCTATTTCTTCAAGGATCATGAAATCTGTTCCCGTTAAGGTCGTCGCGGAACAAGCCGGCGACAGTGGCAGGATCAATTTGCTCGGGCTCGATCGCCGGGCGCTGGAGGGGTTTTTTGCCGAATTGGGCGAGAAACCCTTTCGCGTGTCCCAGATACTGAAGTGGGTGCATGCCCGTCGGGTTACGGACTTTGATCAGATGACGGACTTGAGCAAGTCGCTGCGGGACAAGCTCAGGGAAGTCGCCGAGATTCGCGTTCCCACCGCGGTTGTGGATCAACGCTCCAGCGACGGTACCCGTAAGTGGCTTTTACAGCTTGATGGCGCCAACTCGGTGGAAACCGTGCTGATCCCGGAAAAGGCACGGGATACCCTGTGCGTTTCCTCTCAGGTCGGCTGCGCCCTGGAATGCAGCTTCTGCTCTACGGGCGTGCAGGGATTCAATCGCAATCTTTCCACGGCGGAGATCGTCGGCCAGCTCTGGTACGTCAACAAGATTCTGGCCGAAGAGGGCACGACGCGGCAGGTCACCAACGTGGTGTTCATGGGCATGGGCGAGCCCCTGCTCAACTTCAAGAATGTCGTGCCGGCTTCGGAGTTGATGAAGGATGACCACGCGTATGGGCTGTCAAAGCGCCGCGTCACTCTCAGCACATCCGGTGTGGTTCCCTATCTCTACAAGCTGGCGGAGGTAAGCGATATCAGTCTTGCGGTATCGCTGCACGCACCGGAAGACGGCCTGCGCGACGAACTGGTTCCCATCAACCGCAAGCATCCGCTGGCGGAGCTGATGAAGGCCTGCAGGCACTATATCTCGGACAAACCCCATCGCCGCATCACCTGGGAATACGTGATGCTGGACGGTGTCAATGACAGCGATGCTCATGCGCGCGCACTGGCGCGGCTGCTGGGCAACATTCCGTCGAAGATCAACCTGATTCCTTTTAATCCGTTCCCTGGTACGACGTATCAGCGATCAAGCGATGAGCGAATCCGGGCCTTCAGCATGGTCCTCAGCCGTGCCGGGCTGGTTTCTACCACCCGCAAGACCCGGGGTGACGATATCGACGGCGCCTGCGGGCAGTTGGTCGGCAAGGTCGCTGATCGTACCCGGCGTCATCAGAAACGCCAGCAACGTGCTCAGGTAGTGCAGCCATGAAAGTATGGGCGGTGTTGCTGTGTTCCGTTTATATACTGGTCGGCTGTGCGGGGACGCCTGACAAGCTCTTTTCCTCCGACTCGGTGCAGGCCTCCGAGACAAATACCCAGCTGGGTATCAGCTATATGCATCAGGATAATCTGAACCTGGCCATGGACGCCCTGACCAAGGCGGTGAACCAGAACAGCTCGAATGCTGAAGCGCACGCCTCGATGGCGGTGCTGAAGGATCGCCTGGAGCAGTACGACGACGCGGAGCGCCATTTCCGCAGAGCTGTGCGCCTGGACCCGGGCAACCCCTCCTATCACAACAATTTCGGACGGTTCCTGTGTAATCGGGACCGGTTCAGGGAAGCCGATGAGCAGTTTGAGATCGCGCTGAAGGATCCGTTATACCAGCGTCGCGAACTGCCCCTGGCCAACGCCGGGCTGTGCGCATTGCGAGCCGGGCGCACGGAGGACGCGGACGATTATCTGCGCCGGGCGCTGGAAGTGTCGCCGCGATTCTCGCCGGCGCTGCGGCGGATGGCTGAACTGCGCCATGACAGCGGCGACCATCTTTCCGCCCGTGGCTACTTTCAGCGCTACCGCGAAGTCGGCGAACTGGATGCGGCCGCACTGTGGCTCGGAATCCGTATCGAACATGCACTCGGAAACCGGGATGACGTTTCAAGTTACGGGGTAAGGCTGCGAGCCGATTTCCCGGACGCCGAGGAAACCCGGGATTACCTGAAACTGGAACGTGATGGACGACGCTGACCTGCACAAGAAAACCCGGGCGACGCCAGGAGATCAGGACCACGAAAGTCAGACACCGGAGCCTGGACCCGGATGGCGGCTGCGTGAAGCCCGTGAACAGCGTGGGTTATCCCAGGCAGACGTTGCCGAGTCATTGCGGTTGTCCGAAACCATCATCGATCAATTGGAGCAGGACAGCGTCGATGCGCTGCCTCCGGCAATATTCGTACGCGGCTACCTCAAGGCCTATGCCGGATTACTGGAGCTGGACGCCGAACCACTTCTCAAATCGTTCAACGGCCGCAATGGCGTACCGCACGCTCCTCCGCTGCGCGTAATCAAACCCGTGCAGACGGCGCCGGACATGAGCCGTGGCATGAAACGGATGATGCTCTGGGGGCTTCCTGTACTTGCAGCGATTGCGTCCGGCTTCTGGGGTATCGAGCACTATCGCAGCATTGGCTCGGTGGATGCGCCGATCACCTTGTCCGACGAGGTCGACGAGCGCGGTGACGATCTGTCCGGAGCTGATAATTCGCTTCGCGGCACGGCGGAAGGGCCCGGGCTGCCGGTGGCCGACGAAGCCTTGCCCGAAGTGGCGGAGCCGGATCCGGAAACGTTGTTTACCGATGAGCTTGCCGGCCCCCCCGAGGGTCGGGTTGATGAGCGCGGCGGAAGTAGCTCGACGTCTGCCGGGGAGGAATCGGAGAGCGGTGATGGGCAGGCAGCCGATTCCGCTCCAGCTCCCGTGACCGAGACTCAGGATCTGGAACCGGCTTCGAGTGCCGATGACACGCTGGTGCTGCGATTTTCAGGGTCTTCCTGGGTGGAAGTGTACGATGCGGATGGAGAACCGCTACTGTACGGCCTGATTGACGAAACCGGCGAGCGCACGCTCTCCGGTAGAGCACCCTATTCAGTCGTGATCGGCGACACCAATCATGTTTCTCTGGAACATGGCGGAGAAAGCGTGGACCTGGGTATTCGCAGGCCCGGGCGTGTCGCCAGACTGCAGGTGCCCCGCTAAGGAGACCCTGATTTATGCACCATCAGTCCCGGGAGAGTTGATTGGCAACGACAATTCAGAGTGTACGCGGCTTCAATGACACGTTGCCCGCGCAAGCGCGGGCCTGGCAGTATCTGGAGTCCGTGCTGAAACGCGTGCTGGAACGCTATGGATATCAGGAAATCCGGCTTCCGCAGCTGGAAAAGACGGACCTGTTCGCCCGCTCGATTGGCGAGGTGACGGATATCGTCGAGAAGGAAATGTACACTTTCGAGGATCGCAACGGTGACAGCCTGACACTTCGGCCCGAGGGCACGGCCGGCTGCGTCCGTGCCTGCATTGAGCACGGGTTGCTGCACAACCAGCAACCGCGGCTCTGGTACATGGGCAGCATGTTCCGCCATGAACGGCCGCAGAAAGGGCGGCTGCGCCAGTTTCATCAGATCGGCGCCGAGGTGTTCGGTCTGGAAGGGCCGGATATCGACGCCGAGATCATTCTCATGACGGCGAGGATGTTCCGGGAGCTCGGCCTTGATGACATTGCGTTGCAGCTCAATACTCTGGGTACGGCGGCGGCCCGCCAATGTTATCGGGAAGCACTGGTAGCGTGGCTGAGCGAGCGTCGGGACGCTCTCGACGAGGACAGCTTGCGGCGGCTCGACAGCAACCCGCTGCGCATTCTCGACAGCAAGGTGCCGAGCACCCAGGCATTGCTTGACGGCGCTCCCAGCCTTGAGGCTTACCTGGATGACGAGTCGCGGGCGCATTTCCGTTCGTTGTGTGCCTTGCTCGATCGGGCCGGTGTTGCCTATACCGTCAATCGGCGACTTGTGCGTGGGCTCGATTACTATGGCCGGACCGTGTTCGAATGGATCACGGGGAAGCTTGGGGCCCAGGGTACGGTTTGTGCCGGGGGCCGTTACGACGGTCTGGTCGAGCAGATCGGCGGCCGTCCGACGCCGGCCATGGGTTTCGCCATGGGGCTGGAAAGACTGGCCGTCTTACTGGAGGAGGGAGGGCTGGTTCCCCCCGCCCGCGTAGTGGACAGCTATCTTGTACTGGTGGGTGAACGCGCCGCCGCCGCTGGCCTGGTGCTGGCCGAGCAACTTCGCCAGGCTTTGCCGGATCTGCGCCTGATGACGCATTGCGGCGACGGTAGTTTCAAAAGTCAGTTCAAACGTGCCGATCGCAGTGGTGCCCGCTTTGCCCTCGTGCTGGGTGACGGCGAAGTGGACGCCGGAACGATCGGTATCAAGGATCTCCGCCTCGGCGGAGATCAGATTGCAGTCGAGCAAACCGATCTGGCCCAGTGGCTGGACCGGGCGCTGACCGACGCCTGACCGAGGAGACAGGGGTGGCAAGTTACAATTCCGATGATGAACAGCTGGACGTCATTCGCGACTGGCTGAAGGAAAACGGCAAGGCGATGGTGGCCGGTGCGGTGATCGCCGTTGCCGGCGTGGTGGGCTGGCAGCAGTGGGGGGCGTATCAGGAGCGCGCCGCGGAATCGGCGTCCATTGCCTATTTGCAGCTGATCGATGCCAGAGAGACGGGCGCTGACCCCGATACCGTTGATCGACGGGGGCGTGTGGTCATGGATGATCACGGCCGGTTTGTCTACGCAGCGATGGCGGG
Source organism: Aquisalimonadaceae bacterium (assembly GCA_040877625.1). Classification (GTDB taxonomy): domain Bacteria; phylum Pseudomonadota; class Gammaproteobacteria; order Nitrococcales; family Aquisalimonadaceae; genus Methylonatrum. The sequence continues at coordinate 52,368 of JBBDNK010000001.1, read as the reverse complement.
GTTGCAACTGGCTGACTACCATGTCGGGCGCGGGGCCCTTGATGAAGCCGCCAGCGCGCTGCGCTGGATTGTGGATAACAGCGACAAGGACGCTTTCCGACATATGGCCCGGCTGCGGCTCGCTCAGGTGTTGATCGCCTCGGACTCCCACGAGGAGGCAATGCGCGTCCTGGATGTTCCCTCCATGGGAAGCTATCGATCCCAGTACCTGGAGCGCCGTGGCGACGCGCATGCGGCGCTGGGCAGGGTTGAACAGGCGCAGGAGGCTTACGATCAGGTGTTGGAGTTGGAGGAGGTCACGAATACCCGACGCACACTGATCCGGCTGAAACGCAATGATCTGGCCGGGGAGACCCCCGCGTGATGATGCGCTGGCTGCAGACGGTTGTCCTGGCACTGGTTCTGGCGGGGTGCAGCAGCACGCCGGTGCGTGAGTCGCCGGTTGATAGCCTGGCGGATAGCCAGAGCGGGCTTGATGTCTCCACGCTCTGGTCCAGCCGGGCTGGCCGTGGACAGAATGCCCAGGGCGATGCGCTTGTTCCCGCCGTTCATGGCGAGAACGTTTACGTCGTGGACCATCGTGGCCGGCTTGGCGCCTGGCGATTGAGTGACGGTCGGCAGCAATGGAGAATGGAACTGGATCGCCCTGTTTCCGGCGGCCCGGCGGTGACCGACGGTCTGATCGTGGTGGGCACGTCCGATGGCATGGTGGTGGGCATCGACCCCGAGGATTCCGAAGTCATCTGGGAGTCGGGAGTGACCAGTGAAGTACTTTCCGTGCCGGCTATCAGTGATCAGGCGGTCCTGGTAATGAGTGGAGATGGGCGGCTGTTCGCCCTCCGTCAGGACAACGGCTCCCGACGATGGATTTACGACCGCACCATCCCGTCATTGTTGTTGCGCGGCACCAGCAGCCCGGTACTGTTAAATGATCTGGTGCTGGCGGGGCTGGCAAGCGGCCGGTTGGCGGCCGTTCGTCTGCGAGACGGCGCACTGGCATGGGAGATGGATGTCGGAGTTGCTTCAGGCAGATCGGACCTGGAGCGGATGCGGGATGTCGACGGCGACCCGGTGGTCGTCGGCAGCAACGTCTATGTCGTGGGATTCCAGGGGCGGGTGCTGTCGGCGGACATGGATCGGGGCCGCACTAACTGGAGCCGGGATCTTTCGTCCTTTTCCGGATTGGCGGTAGACGACGAGCGCGTCTACGTGACCGAGTCCAATGGCCGGATCTGGGCTCTCGATCGTCGCACCGGCGCGTCCGTCTGGCGGCAGGATAGCCTGGAGGGAATTCACGGATCCGCGCCCGTCGTTACGAATGACGTGGTGGTTATCGGCGATGATCGCGGCCGTCTGACGTTTCTGAACGCGACGGATGGCGAAGTGCTGGCGCGGATAGAATATGAATCAGGTGGCGGAATCAGTAGAGCTCCCGTTGTGGTCGATGGCGATCTGCTGGTGCTGACCGACCAGGGGCGTCTGTTGCGCCTGTCGCTGTCACGCCCCTGATCTACCCGGATCGCGGTATGGTGGATCATGTGTCTGCTCGTGCTCGCCTTTAAGGCGCATCCCGATTATCCCCTGGTGCTGATCGGTAATCGGGATGAATTTCACCAAAGGCCCGCACTTCCCGCGCATTGGTGGAATACGCGGCGGCTGCTTGCCGGCCGGGACCAGACGGCGGGTGGGACCTGGTTGGGCGTGACGGACAGCGGTCGCCTGGCGACGGTCACCAACTACCGTGACCCGGAGAGCAAACGCGATAATGCACCCTCGCGCGGCCAACTGGTGGTGGAAGCGCTAGGCCGGGACAATGAATCGATGGCTGAGATGCTGGTGCGGACCGGCTCCGATTACAATGGCTTCAATCTGCTCTGGGGTAGCAGAGACGGGATGAGGTATGCCCATAATCAGGGCAAGGCGGTGATTCGGTCCTTGGAGCCGGGTACCTATGGTCTGAGTAACGGCTTGCTGAATACACCGTGGCCGAAGCTGGTCCGGGCGCGAACCGCATTGTCCGAAATCATCGTCCGGCATGGAAAGCTGTCGTCGAAGTTGCTGTTTCCCATTCTGGAAGATCGGCAGGTGCCGCCTGACCACGCGCTGCCCGATACGGGCATTGACCGAAACTGGGAGAGGCTGCTTTCCACCGCGTTTATCCGCAGCTCGCAATACGGGACACGCGCATCCACGGTGGTCATTGTCGATCGTGATGGGCTGACAACCTTCCATGAGCGTACTTTCGATGCCGATGGCCTGATGTGCACGGATCGGGCGTATCGATTTCAGATCGCAGGCTAGTGTACTGCCTCCAATTACGACGCAGTACACTAGTCGCAACTGCCAACCGAGCGTACCCGGCAGTGTCTTCTGTCCACCCAGGTGGCGTTGCCAAGGCGGGCATCGTCAAAAATGGCGCCGGTGATGTCCGCATTGCGCAGGTCGGCACGTTGTAGATCGGCACCAGTCAGGTCGGCGCCGGCAAGCGACGCTCCGTCGAGATTGGCGCCGCCCAGGTTGGCTCCACGCAAATCAGCGTTTTCCAGCCGCGCACGGCTCAGATTGCTGTTCCGAAGATTCGCTTTGTGGAGAAGTCCGTTGCTGAGGTTGGCCTGGGTGAGATTGCCGCCGGAGAAGTTCGTGCCAACAGCGGAAACGCCGGTCAGATCGGCATTGTAAAATTGGCCGTCGCTGATATCGGCTCCGTCGAGGCGAGCCTCCTTGAGGCTCGCGCCGTCCAGCCTGCCTCCGCGGACGTCGCTGCCTGCTAGATCGGTGCCGTCCATCCGCGCCGAAGTGAATCTGGCGCCCTGCAGTATGGCGTCGGACAATTGAGCGTTGCGCAGTTCGGACGCACCAAAATCGGTGCGGCGCATGGTGGCGCCTCGCAGGTCCGCGCCGGTCAGGTCGGCCTGTGTCAGCACGGCGCCATCCAGGTTGGCGTTACGGAGATCCGCCCCGGCGGCATTCAGACGGGAAAGCAGTGCCCGCTGAAGATCAACGGCCTGGAGGTCTGTTCCTGCTCGATCACAGCCATACCAGGACACGCCGGCTCTGGGGGACTCGTTGCAGTCGGCCATGGCAGGTGCTACGCTCAGCGCCAAAAAAAGGCCTCCGATCAGTGAGATCGGCCACAATCGGCGACGTCGTTGGCCTGCTGTTGGCCATCCTCGCGGCAACGGTCTCCTGACGTCGCCGCCAGGGTAGGCATTGGAGCACGCTGCCGCGCTACGGGCTTTTTTGCTGACCGGCGGGTGCGATGTCTTTAATCGTCGATTCATCGGTGTATTCCAGCAAGTGTGCACGATCTGGCCGGGTAACGGATTTGGTTTTTCATTCTGGTTCCGAGAGGGAGCAATAAGGTATGCGGATCATTCTATTGGGGCCGCCAGGCGCGGGCAAAGGGACCCAGGCCGGATTTATATGCCAGGCGTTCGGCATTCCGCAGATTTCAACGGGTGACATGCTTCGGGCGGCGGTAAAGCAAGGTACTCCGCTTGGTCTGGAAGCGGACAGGGTCATGAAGTCCGGTGGCCTGGTTTCAGACGATATCATCATGGGCATCGTCAAGGAGCGTATCACGCAAGAAGATTGTCGTAACGGTTTCCTGTTCGATGGGTTTCCCCGAACCATTGCCCAGGCCGAAGCCCTGAAGGAGGAAAAAGTCGATCTGGACCATGTGCTGGAACTTCAGGTGGACGACGAGCAGATCGTCAGCCGCATGAGCGGCCGTCGGGTGCACGCCGGCTCAGGGCGCGTATATCACGTTCAGCACAACCCACCCAAGGTTGCAGGTAAGGATGATGTAACCGGAGACGATCTGGTGCAGCGCGACGATGACCGTGAGGACACCGTGCGTAAACGATTGCACGTTTACCACGAACAGACGCGTCCGCTGGTCGAGTATTATCGCGCTCTTGCCGATAGCGGTGAGCCCAATGCCCCGCATTACGTCGCCGTGAACGGCAGCGGTGAGGTGTCCGAAGTCCGTGACCGGATTCTCGAGGCGCTCAGCGGTTAACCTATAGCCGCCCACGGTTCTACTCCAGGGAGCCCCATGGGAATAGATCAGGGGTTCCCTGGGCATGCAAAGGTCTGCAGGCTGCGCATGCCTCTATTTCATGGCGTTTTGGATGCCCCTGCGTTAGATTGAAGTCAGGTTTACTGCAGTCTGGTCCAGTATTCATGACGCACCGCATTGTCCTTGTTTTGATGCTCCTGATCCTGTCATTTACCGCCGCCCCGGCGAGTGAGGGGAATGGCCGGGCGATGCTGTTTCAGGTGGACGGAGTGATCGGACCCGCCACGGTTGATTACCTGAGCCGCGGTTTCCAGCACGCCCGCGACGAGGGCTCCTCACTGATTATCCTGCAGATGAATACGCCTGGTGGTCTGGACGACGCCATGCGCAGCATTATCCGCGATATTATCGCAAGCCCGATACCGGTCGTAACGTACGTATCGCCGGGCGGTTCCCGCGCCGCCAGCGCGGGAACCTATATTCTGTACGCGTCCCACGTGGCCGCGATGGCGCCGGGAACCAACCTTGGTGCCGCTACGCCGGTGCAGATGGGGGGCGCACCTGAAGCTCCGCAGCCCAGCTCCGAGGAGGAGGGCGACGAAGACAGCGAAAATGGCGAGGAAGAGCGTGCATCGCAACCCGGGACCGCCATGGAGCGGAAGATGATCAATGACGCCGTGGCCTATATCCGCTCCCTCGCGGATATGCGCGGTCGCAATGCCGACTGGGCGGAAAAGGCAGTGCGGGACGCCGTGAGCCTGGGTGCTCGCGAGGCCCTGGAGCAGAATGTCATCGATAACGTGGCGGATGATCTGGATGAACTGCTGATGCAGATCGACGGGCGAGAGGTTCGGGTTTCAACAGGTACCGTAAGCCTGGATACCGCCGAGCTCGAGCTGGTTCGCATGGATCCGGACTGGCGCAACGAGTTCCTGTCGATTATTACCAACCCGAATGTGGCCTATATTCTGATGCTGATCGGCATCTACGGCATTATTTTCGAACTGGCAAATCCGGGCAGCATTGTTCCCGGAGTGCTTGGCGGTATCTGCCTTCTGGTGGCGTTGTTCGCGTTCCAGGCCCTGCCTATCAACTACGCCGGTGCGGCGCTTATGCTGCTCGGTGTGGCCTTGATGGCAGCGGAAGCGTTCGTTCCCAGTTTCGGCATTCTGGGGATAGGGGGCATTGTATCCTTCGCGCTGGGATCTCTGTTGCTCATTGACACCGGCGTCGAGGCGTATGAGATCTCACTGTCCCTGGTGATCGGTGTCTCGGCGGTGAGTTTCATGGTGGTGTTTGGAATTGCAGCCATGGCGTTGAAGTCGCACAGGCGCCAGATCGTGTCAGGTCCGGAACAGATGCTCGGTTCAACTGCCGTGGCAGCGTCCGATTTTGCGCATGGTGTGGGCAAGGTCCATCTGTACGGCGAACTCTGGAATGCCCGCGCCGCGGTGGCTGTGTCCAGAGGGCAGACGGTCCGTGTAACCGCCCTCGACGGCCTGTGGCTATCCGTGGAGCCCGTTGAGGACGTGCAGGACTGAAGGGCATTCTGAATCCATCCGTTCCGCCTCGATTAGCGGCTGCGCCGCCGCAGGGCCGTGGCCTGACATTGCAAGAGAGAATGATTCATGACGCTACTGGAAGAGGCGATCCGGCGTTTTACCGAAACGCTTGAAAGAGCTCGCCGCGAGTATGTGCCCGAATATACCGCCATGACGCTGGCCACAGTCCATGCCGATGGCCAGCCCGCGGCCCGAACGGTGCTGCTCAAGGGTGTGGATACCCGGGGTTTTGTTTTCTATACCAATCGGCGCAGCCGCAAGGGCCAGGATCTGGCCCATATACCGCGCGCGGCCTTGTGTTTTTATTGGGCGCCCCTGGCATTGCAGGTGCTGGTGGAGGGAGAGGTGTTCGACGTCAGTGATGCCGAGGCGGATGCGTATTTCGCCAGCCGTCCACGCCTGAGCCAGATAGGGGCCTGGGCGTCTCAGCAGTCCGAACCGCTGGCAACGCCGGATGATCTGACCCGCCAGGCGGCCGTGTATGAAGCGCGTTTTGAAGGCCGGGAGGTGCCGCGACCACCCCACTGGTCCGGCTATCGGGTCGTGCCCCGGTTAATGGAATTCTGGAGCTCCCGAGAGGGTCGGCTGCATATACGGGAACGCTACGAACTCCCCGCGGATGGCCAGGCCCGGAAATATTTCGTCAATCCCTGAGTCGTGCGGCCAGGAGGCCAAGTCTCGGCGGCGACAAGGCCAGCGACAGGCTGACAGTCCGCAACGAAGTCCAGGCCAGCAGAGGGAAACGTAATGCCGACCAGATTATGGAGACCGTTCACGGAAGTTCAGTGACTTTGCCGATCGTTATCCTCCGGTGCCGTGACCAGGCGAGGAGGGGTGCTGGCGTGAAGCAATGTTCCCGGTCTCGATTCCTCGATCGTTGCATTGTATTCCGAGGCCAGGTTTCGCCAGCTTTCGGGAATCGTCTGCAGGGCGGCTGGTGTCAGTGGATATTCGTTGGCCATGAACAGGGTTTGACCGTCCGCGGTTTCGGCGCTGACGGTGAACGCCACGGGACCGAGTTGAGGCAATCGGTGTTCCACCACGGTCAATCTGTGCGACTGGGCGAGGTTGCCGGTGTCGGCGAGGACTTCCTGCATCCGGTCGGAATCATCGGGCAAGGAGTACTGTTGTGCCAATCCGAAGGCGGCCTCCGGCTCCAGCGTTTCCATTGCGCGGGTATCCTGAATTCCGGGTACCGTCCTAACCGTAAGCCCATGGGCCTCCAGACCGGCGGTATACTGACGTTGAAGGCGTTGCCAGTCTGCGTATCCCGCAAGGACGTCATCACCAGGCTTGAAACGTTCGGCCCATTCCGGGAAACCGGGATAGCGGGTGTAGACGATATTCTGGTCGATCAGAAACAGATTACCTTCCCGTAACTGCACGCGAGCAGGCGTTCCACGCGGGAATAGGGCAGCGTCAAGCAGTGTCCACAGTTCGCCGAATCCGCTGTTCTCCAGTTGGATTTTCAGTAGCGCGTAGAGGTCATTGAAGGTCGCATAGGACAGATTCAGCGGATTGATGGCGAATTCCGACTGAATAATCGTCCCGGTCTTCATGGATGCCTGACCTTTCTCCAGCAGCGCTTTCTCCATTCTGATACCCAGTGTGTCGATGGCGTCCGGCTCACCAACGAACAGGAACGGGATAAGGAACAATGGTCCGGATCCGGGTGTACGTCTGGGCGCGATTTCGGCAATGGGGAAGGCGTCACCTTGTGCGCCGATGGTTATCAGATGTGGCTGAAAACGCGTGTCGGGCAAGCTGCGCCGGTAAAGCTCCAGCAGGATATCCACTATCGGCAATCCAGGACGAAGCAGCTCGGTCATGTCGTACAGGCCGCCAAGGGTAACCAGACCATAACGGTCGAGCTCGCCCAGCATGCGCCGCAAATCTTCCGCCATGCTCCAGCCGAGTGTCTCCGCGGTTGGCCGGTCAAGCGGCGGAGGCGGCTTTTGGCCCTCGCTGACGCTATTCAGATCCACCTCGACGGTGAGGACTCCGGGAATTGCGGAAACGCGGTTGTGCATGGAACAAGCTCCATAGCTGGTTGGTTAAGGCGGAACACTATAGCAATTCCTGAAAAATCTGCAGGACAACGACGCAAGTGATCCGTTGTAACGCGTGGTTGACAGTCTCCGTTCTGGAATCCCTTAGTGGTAATCAGCGCTATGATGGCGCTCCAAAGCCTGGTAATGAAATTTTGAAAATGCATTTGCAGAAAGTTACATTTTCATCTATCTTTCTCGCACGCGGTGTCAAGGAAGATAAATAGGAATTATTGTCGTATTTATGGAACAGTAACCGTTGCGGAGCGGTCCCTGGGTTGCTTGTCCACCGTAGGCATAAACCGGGGAACCTATAAACTTTTGAACGAATCCAAAGGACTGGATACATCATTGGCAGTGCGCGCCCGCTCACGCATACGGGGCGGTTCGGCGCAGGACAGATAGAGGAGCGATTAATGGACCTTTCCAGACATAACTCGCAGGAACTTCAGCAACTCAAGAAGGATATCGACAAGGAGTTGCGTCGGCGTCACAAGCAGGATGTGAAGGAAGCGCAGAAGGAACTTAAGAACGTGGCCGACCGCTACGGACTTTCAGTTTCCGATCTGGTATCCGGTGTAAGCGTCAAGGCCGCGAAACAGCAGACGGCTGTGCGTTTTCGGCACCCGGAAGATCCCGGCAAGGGTTGGTCCGGCCGTGGCCGAAAGCCCGCATGGATCAAGGAATGGGAAGCCCGGGGCAAGTCTCTCGACGACCTCCGAGTTGACTGATTCGCCGGTATAAGCGGTATGTACATCCCGGTGGCTGCATAATAGGTCCACCGGGGTTTTCTCTACTGTCAGACTGTCTCCTCCGGATACAATTGTCGCCGAAAAACATACGGTTCCGAGTAATCATCCCCGCAAACCGACGCCTCTATTCAGCAAGTGCAGACTGAAACCACCCAGCACCGCAATAAAGAAGAAAATAAGCGCATAAGCCACCCCGATGTCGATATCGGATGCTCCCAGTATTCCATAGCGAAATGCGTTTACCATGTACAGGACAGGATTGGCGAGCGAGACAGCGCGCCAGAAGTCTGGTAGCAGTGCGATGGAATAAAAGACGCCTCCGAGGTAGGTTAGTGGCGTGAGCACGAACGTCGGAACAATGGCGATGTCGTCGAATTTCCTCGCAAAAATACCATTGATGAAGCCGCCGAGGGAAAACAGGATTGAGGTAAGCAACACCACCGAACAGGTAATGGCCAGGCTATAGATTTGCAGCTGGGTGAACAGCAGAGACACCACGGTGACGATGAGGCCGATGAGCAGGCCGCGACCTACACCTCCGGCCACATAACCAAGAAGGATCACGGCGTTCGGTGCCGGCGAAACCATCAACTCCTCGATGTGGCGCTGGAACTTCGCGCCGAAGAATGAAGACACGACGTTCGCATAGGAGTTGGTTATAACGGACATCATGATGATGCCGGGCACGATGAAGTCAATGTATGTGTAGCCGTTCATTGGCCCGATGCGCGGCCCGATCAGGTTGCCAAACACGACGAAGTACAAGGTCATGGTGATGGCGGGCGGGACCAGGGTCTGCATCCAGATCCGTAGATAGCGGATGGTCTCCTTGCGGGCAATGGTGAACAGGGCCACCAGGGTACGTTTCCAGTACATCAGCGTCTCCTTAAGCCTCGACGGCGGTGGTCGCGAGCTTGGGCGCGTTTCTGTCGAGAATTCGGAGAAACAGTTCTTCCAGGCGGTTGGCCTTGTTCTTCATGCCGACAATGTGCAAACCGGCCTGGGCAAGTTGCGCGAACAGTTCGGTTAGCGACTGATGCCGGTGAACTTCCACTTCAATACGCGTATCGGACAGGCGGATCAACGCGTATCCCGGGATTTCCGGCATCCGATCCACCGTGGTGCTTAGATCCAGAATGAAGGTCTGCACGCTGAGGCGCGACAGCAGCGACTGCATATCGGTGTTCTCGATGATCTGGCCGTCGTCAATGATGGCGATGTTGCGGCAGAGGCTCTCGGCTTCTTCAAGGTAGTGAGTCGTCAGAATGATGGTCACGCCGTCATCGCGATTGATTTTCTCCAGAAAACGCCACATGGAGCGCCGCAGCTCGATATCAACGCCCGCGGTGGGCTCGTCAAGAATCAATAGCCGTGGTTCGTGAATAAGTGCCCGAACGATCATCAGCCGCCGTTTCATGCCACCCGACAGGGTCCGGGATACGGCTTTGCGCTTCTCCCAAAGCCCGAGTTCGCGCAAATAGCGTTCGCAACGTGGCCGGGCGTGACGGCGGCTGATGCCGTAGTAACCGGCCTGGTTCATGACGATCTGTTCGACAGTCTCGAAGCCGTTGAAGTTGAATTCCTGCGGGACCAGCCCCAACTGGCGTTTTGCTTCCCAGGGTTGCTCTTCGATATCATGGCCGAAGGTCTCCGCGCGACCGCCCGTTCTGGTAACGAGAGAACAGACGATGCCGATGGCTGTGGATTTGCCGGCTCCGTTTGGGCCAAGCAGCCCGAAAAAATCGCCTTCCTCCACATCAAGGTTTATATTCCGGAGTGCGACCACGCCCCCCTTATAAGTCTTTTTCAGGTTCTGCAACGATAGTGCCTTCATTCGGAGCGTGCCTTCTCCATCGGTAATCGGATCATGCCGGAGCGTATTCTGACTGGTGGTCAGGCCGTTGTCCCGTGCCAGACTTGATATGACTAGGGAGCCTCTGATCTATTCCCATGGGGCCCCGCAGAGCCCCATGGGAATAGATCAGAGGCTCCCTAGACAGGTAAATTGGCGCCGGATGTAAGGTTTTTCAAGCGTGCGCTGGAACAAATCCTCTCAGTAGAGGTCTTTCAGGTGATGAGTCTATAGCCTGTGTCAATTTGACACAGGCTATAGACTGGCTGTTATGTTAGCAGGCTAACCGAAAGCTACCGGGTCGTAGGGGGAAATTTCGGCCCGTATTATGGAGAACCCTCAATATGATGTACGTCGTAAACTTTATCAGATACCCGCTCATGGCCGTGTTGACGGCGGCATTGCTTGTCTCTGGCGGGATAGCTATGGGGCAGGGACAGGCACCGGCACCGGCACCGGGGCAGGGGCAGGGGCAGGGGCAGGGCGACGGCGCGCAGATGGAGCTGCAGCAGTTACAGCAGCGGCTGGCGCAAATTCAGCAGCAGGCTTTCGAGAACAACCCCGAGCTGCAGGAGCAGGCTCAGGCGCTGGAGACCCTGTTTATCAGTACCATGGCTGACGCCGGTTACGATCCGGAAGGCGGTCTGGCCCGTTTGCGGGAGATTCAGGGCGAGATGCGCAATGAAGCAACCGCCGATGAGCGTCGCCAGGAGTTGCTCCAGGAGGCACAGCAGATTCAGACCGAACTTCAGGAAGGGCAGCAGGTGGCCATGCAGGAGCAGGTCATCATTGATGCTCAGGAAGATTTTGAAGAAGACCTGATGGATGCGATGCGCGCGGAGGATCCGGAGACGGATGATCTGATTGCGCGCTTCGAGCAGGTGCAGCAGCAGATGCAGCCGCAACAATAAGCGTCGCTCTTGCCGGCATAACGGGTACTGGTAATGTCTGTGCCCGTTACTTTGCGCTGAACTTCTTCCGCTATGATTCAGGTAGCGTCCCATGGAACTGACACTTGCGACGCCGGCCCTGCTGTTTCCCACCGTATCCTTGCTGTTGCTGGCCTATACCAATCGATTTCTCGCGCTCGCCGCGCTGATACGGGATCTGCAGGCTCGGTATAGCGATGCGGCAGACCCGCTTATCAAGGGACAGATCGACAATCTTCGTCGTCGCGTGAATCTCATCCGCACCATGCAGGAAGTCGGAGCCGCGAGCCTGTTTCTCTGCGTGTTGTGCATGTTTCTGCTTTTTGCAGGCTTCCTGACTGTCGGCAAGGTCGTGTTTGGCTTGAGCCTGTTCCTGTTAATGGTCTCGCTGGGGTTATCGGTTCGAGAGATCCACATTTCCGTGCACGCTCTCAATCTCCAGCTTGGTGACATGGAGAACGCTCCGGGTCGTTCCCGGATCCAGCCTTGATGTCTTTATACTTTCATTGCATGCTTTAAAGTCCGAAATCGGACTAAATGCGTGGTCGCCTGCCGGATCAGGGTTCCGAACCGGTGGACCGCCGTGGGAGATTTGGTATGGGTGGTAGGTTGGTGGAAGGCGTCTGGTACGCGGAAGGGTATGAACCTGATGACAAGGGCAGGTTCATCCGTCAGCAATCCAGGTATCGTGACCGGGTTGAGGACCGGTCGGACGCACGATTTGCGCCGGAGGCGGGACGTTATTACCTGTATGTATCCCTTGCCTGTCCGTGGGCCCATCGCACCCTGATCATGCGTCGGCTCAAGGGCCTCGAGGCGGCAATCGGGGTGGTCGTGGTGCATCCGCACATGCTTGATGACGGCTGGGAGTTCGGCAGTTATCCGGGCAGTACGCCGGACCCAATACGCAATGCGCGTTATCTGCGAGAAGTCTATACAGCTGCTGATCCGCGGTTTACCGGCCGCGTAACGGTGCCGGTATTATGGGATGTGCGTGAGCAGACCATCGTCAATAACGAGTCCAGGGATATCCTGCGCATGCTGGACCACGACTGGAACAGCATTGCCACCGATACCACCGATTACGCTCCGGGCACCTTGCTGGATTCGATAGAAAAGACCATCGATGCAATTTACGAACCGATCAACAATGGTGTTTACAAATGCGGGTTCGCACAAAGCCAGGATGCTTACGATGAGGCAGCGGACGCGCTCTTTGAAGGCCTGGATCACTGGAATGGGGTGCTTGGCGAGCGGCGCTTCCTTTGTGGTGATCGTCTTACCGAGGCGGATATCTGTCTGTACACCACGCTTGTGCGTTTCGATGCAGTCTATGCGGTGCATTTCAAATGCTCGGAGCGGCGCATTGTCGACTACCCAAACCTATGGAATTATCTGAAAGACCTCTATCAGCGCCCCGGATTTGGCGATACCACCAATCTGGACCAGATCCGTCAGCATTATTATGTGAGCCATCCATTCATCAATCCGACACGGATAATCGCGCGGATGCCGCGGATTGACTTCAATGCTTCGCATGACAGAGGGCGCTTCGGCGATTGACCGATGTCAACCGCCTGGGAATGCCATACAACGGGGTCCATGGACCCCGTTGTATGTTCACAAGTCCGGGAATTCCTGGTCCAGTTCGCTCAGCATGCGACGCAGCCGGCGCTCCTCGTGAAGTTCCTCGATGGAACGTCGGTAATTGCGACCGCCGGCCTTGACGCCGCTGCGCCGGGTGGGTACAGGTTCATCATCGATCAGATCGCCCAGATCTTCGATATCGTCGTCCTCGTACAGGTGCGGATCCTCTTGTTCAAGTCCCATGACCGGTGCCTGAATACTGCGAAGCCCGGGCCGGCCGTGTCATCCTTGAGCGCGCGCGCGCAATGACCCGGCGGTTCCTATATACAACGGATTCGCGGCGGTGGGAATACACCAGATGTTACTGAAGGTGCGAGGGTTTTCAGGCGTCGCCCTCGGCGAGGAACAATGCCGGATCAATAGCATTGCCATTGAGGAACACACTCCAGTGCAGGTGCGGCCCGGTGACTCTGCCGGTGGCGCCGACGGTGCCGAGGCTCTGGCCGAGAATGACGGTGTCCCCGGGTGCTACATCGATGCGGTCCATATGGCAGTACATGGTTATCAGGCCCTGTCCATGGTCCAGGAAGACAGTCTTGCCGTTGAAGAAGAAATCCCCGGCATCGACAACAGTAGCCGTTGCCGGTGATTGAATTGGTGTGCCGGTGTCGTTGGCAATGTCCAGCCCGTTGTGAGGACGCCGGGGCTGATCGTTGAAGAACCGTTGCAGGCCGAAGGGACTGCTGAAGCGTCCTTCGACCGGTAACGGCATTCTCAGCGAGTCCGGCTCGGAATGGCTCCAGGTAGCCAGCGCCGCGCGAATACGTTGCAGTTCGCGACCGATGCGATCCAGGTCCTCCTGGTTCGGGTTGACATGCCGCTCATTGCGCAGGGTGATGTGCTGTTCATCGTAGCCCTGGTGCTGTACCTGAAAAGCCAGGCGGCGACCGTCGGCCATGATGTGATGGCCGCCCACGTCTGCATCCAGCGCCAGCCCGACCAGTGCTTTCCAACGGTCGTTACTCACGCGCAGCATCACCGGACGGTCGTTATAGGTAATCTGCCGCGGGCGCTTTTCGCTGGCACTGCCCAGGTCGATGACGGCAACGCCGCCCGGAACAGGGCGGTGTTTCGGCACCCAGTCCGCTTGCACGGGCAGGGTCAGGACCAGGCCGATCAGAAGGAGCAGAAATCGCATGATCAGGTCTCCGGTTCGACACGCTCGACACGGCAGCTTAATCGTCCGCTAGCCAGGCGGGCGGTCACTGTATCCCCGATGAGGACGCTGTCTGCCCGCCGCAGCACGCGCCCGTCCGGCGTCTGAACGATCGCGTAGCCCCGAGAGACGGTTGCCAGCGGGCTGACTGTCTCCAGGTTCCGGGCCAGACTGCCGAGGGCATGGCGATGGCGGGCCAGCTCCCGGCGTTGCGCGGCGAGTAGGCGCTGATGCAGTGACCGACAGCGGGTGCTGTCCTGGTGGATACGTTGGCGAGGATCGCGGGCCGCCAGGCGGCGGCGAAGCTGCGCAAGGGCGAGATCGGCGTTACGCGAGGTGATACGCCAGGTATTGCGCAGACGAAGGTCCAGCTCATCCAGTCGTTGCGCGTGGTCCCTGATGCGGCGGCCAGGATGCTGCCTTCCCAGCCGTCCGTGCGCCTGCAGCAGCCGGACCTGCAGTCGCTGTAGTCGGTCCGCCACCAGCCGCGTCAGGCGGGTAGCGGAGCGCTGGAAACGGGCCAGCCATTCAATGCCATCGGGGCTAAGCAGCTCCGCTGCGGCGGAGGGCGTCGGCGCGCGCTGATCGGCGACGAAATCGGCGATGGTGAAGTCGATCTCATGGCCAATCGCGCTGACCAGCGGCAGCCGGCAAGCGGAGATGGCCCGGGCCACGATTTCTTCATTGAAAGGCTGGAGATCTTCCAGGGAACCGCCGCCCCGCGTCAGTAGCAGCGCATCCACCTCGGCACGTTCGGCGGCGAAGCCGATCATGGCTGCAATGTCCTTTGCGGCGTCCTTGCCCTGGACCGGGACCGGGTAGATCAGTACGGCAATACCGGGGAACCGCCGTTTCATTACATGCAGGACGTCCCGGATCGCCGCGCCACTGGGTGAGGTAATGACGCCGATGCGTCGGGGCATGGTCGGCAGTGGCTGTTTGCGTTCCGGGTCGAACAGGCCCTCGTCGCCCAGACGTGCCTTGAGTACCTCGAACTGCCGGCGCAGTGCGCCATCGCCGCCTTGCTCCATGCTCTCGGCGATGAGTTGGTAATCGCCGCGCGGTTCGTAAAGGCTGACCCGGCCGCGGACCAGTACCTGCGTGCCGTTCTCGGGACGGAACGACAACAATCGGCCGCGGGCCTTGAACAGCGCGCAACGGATTTGGGCCTTACTGTCCTTGAGTGTGAAATAGATGTGTCCCGATGCCGGCCGGGCGAGATTGGATATCTCGCCCTCCACCCAGAGCAGCGGCAGCCCTGATTCCAGCATGCCGCGCACCTCCCGGTTGAGCTGCGAGACGCTGAGTACGACGCGGGACGTCGCAATGTCGGCTTCCTTGGTATGGGTATGCATGGCGGCATCATAGCAGGCGTTCGATGGCGTACCTCAACTCGCGGAGTTCAAAAGCGGTTTTGTGGGTGTTCGTCTTCATGACGGCGATATCCGGGTTTACCCTGCATGGGGATTCTCCATATAATGTCCGGCTATCTCCAGTCCAGGGCGGTCCTGTTTCACTGACCGGCCAAGCAAGGTGCCCCGTCTATGCGTATTGCTCAGGAAGCCCTTACATTCGACGACGTTCTGCTGCTTCCCGCCTATTCCAATGTGCTGCCCAGAGATGTGCAGCTTTCTTCACGACTGACCCGTGAGATTCGCGTCAATATTCCCCTGGTCTCGGCTGCCATGGATACGGTGACAGAAGCGCGGTCTGCGATCACGCTCGCCGAGCAGGGTGGCATCGGCATTGTCCACAAGAACATGAGTGTGGAGCAACAGGCCGGTCATGTGCGGCGGGTGAAGAAATTCGAAAGCGGTGTCATCAAGGAACCGATTACCGTATCTCCGGATACCAGCATCCGCGAGGTGCTGGAGATCACCCATGCCCATGCAATCTCCGGCGTGCCCGTGGTGGACGGCGAGGAGCTGGTGGGTATTGTCACCAGCCGCGACCTGCGCTTCGAGACGCGCATGGACTCACCGGTGCGGGAGGCGATGACCGACAAGGGGCGACTGGTTACCGTTCGCGAAGGCGCGAGCCGCGAGGAGATCCAGTCACTGCTGCACCGGCATCGTATCGAAAAGGTGCTGGTGGTGAACGATGATTTTCAACTTCGCGGCTTGATCACGGTCAAGGATATTCAGAAGGCCAAGGACTACCCCAACGCATGCAAGGATGAGCACGGCCGCCTGCGAGTGGGTGCCGCTGTCGGTACCGGGGGTGATACCGAACTACGGGTCGAAGCGCTGCACCGTGCCGGTGTGGACGTTGTGGTGGTGGATACCGCGCACGGGCATTCGCGCGGGGTGCTGGAGCGCGTGCGGTGGATTAAACAGCACTATCCCGACTTGCAGGTGGTGGGCGGCAATATCGCCACCGGCGCCGCGGCGCTGGCGCTGGTGGAGGCGGGTGCCGATGCGGTCAAGGTGGGAATAGGCCCGGGGTCGATCTGTACAACCCGGATTGTGGCCGGCGTCGGCGTGCCCCAGATCTCCGCGGTGGCCAACGTGGCCGCGGCTCTGGCCGGCACCGGAGTGCCGCTCATTGCCGACGGCGGCATCCGCTACTCCGGTGATCTCTCCAAGGCCATCGTGGCTGGTGCCAGTACAGTGATGATCGGCGGCATGTTCGCGGGTACCGAGGAGGCCCCCGGTGAAGTGGAGCTATTTCAGGGCCGTTCCTACAAGTCCTATCGTGGCATGGGTTCGCTGGGTGCCATGGCCCAGGGGTCCAGCGACCGTTATTTCCAGGACGCGGTCGAGGACGTGGAAAAGCTGGTACCGGAAGGCATCGAAGGGCGCGTACCTTACAAGGGCAGCCTGGTTGCCATCATTCACCAGTTGCTGGGCGGGCTGCGGGCCAGCATGGGCTATGTGGGCTGCAAGGATATCGAGGAGATGCGGACGCGGCCGGAGTTCGTGCGCATCACCAACGCCGGAGTTCGCGAAAGCCACGTGCACGACGTGACGATTACCAAGGAAGCGCCGAACTACCGCACCGACTGAGACCTCTATTCGAAGGCGGGGCTCACCGGCTCCGGCTTTTTTTCGGGCAGTCACATTTCATTCCCAGAGCAGCGACGGAACAGCCCATGGCCCAGGACATTCACGCTCACCGTATCCTGATTCTGGATTTCGGTTCCCAATACACCCAGCTTATTGCCCGCCGCATTCGCGAAGCGGGAGTCTATTGTGAAATCTATGCCTGCGACGTGGATGACCCGGCGATACGCGCATTCGCTCCCAGCGGCGTGATACTGTCCGGCGGGCCGGAATCCGTCACCTTCGGTGAGACGCCGCGCGTGCCCGCGGCGGTGTTCGAGCTCGGCGTGCCCCTGCTGGGAATCTGCTACGGAATGCAGGCCATGGCCGCCCAACTCGGTGGTGCGGTGGAAGGTTCCGAACGCAAGGAATTCGGCTACGCCAGTATCCGTGCCCGTGGACATTCCCGTCTGCTCCGGGCCATCGAGGACCACACCACGCCGGAGGGCTACGGTCTGCTTGATGTCTGGATGAGCCACGGTGACCGGGTAAGCACGTTGCCGGAAGGTTTCAAGGTTATCGCCAGTACCGATTCCGCACCCATCGCCGGCATCGGCGACGACGATCGCGGCTGGTACGGTCTGCAGTTTCATCCCGAGGTAACTCACACGACGCAGGGTGCCCGCATTCTGTCGCGGTTCGTGCATGAGATCTGCGGCTGCGGCACGGACTGGACGCCCGGCAACATCATCGAGGACAGCATCAGCCGGGTCAGAGAGCAGGTCGGTGACGGCCGTGTGCTGCTGGGCCTTTCCGGGGGCGTGGATTCCTCCGTGGTTGCCGCATTGTTGCACCGGGCCATTGGTGACCAGCTGACTTGCGTGTTCGTGGACAACGGCCTGTTACGCAAGGACGAGGGTGATCAGGTGATGGCCACCTTTGCCAGGCATATGGGCGTGCGCGTGATTCGTGTGGACGCCGAAGACCGCTTTCTCTCCGAGCTCGCCGGTGTGGAGGATCCGGAGGCCAAACGCAAGGTTATCGGCGGCCTGTTCATCGATGTCTTCGATGAGGAAGCGGGCAAGCTCCAGGGTGTGGATTGGCTCGCCCAGGGAACGATCTACCCGGACGTGATCGAGTCCGCCGGGGCAGCCACCGGCAAGGCGCATGTGATCAAGTCCCACCACAACGTGGGCGGCTTGCCGGAGGCCATGAAGATGAAGCTGGTGGAGCCCTTGCGCGAGCTGTTCAAGGATGAGGTCAGGCAAATCGGCCTGGAACTGGGACTGCCGTCGGATATGGTCATGCGTCACCCGTTCCCGGGGCCGGGGCTGGGCGTGCGCATCCTTGGTGAAGTCAGAAAGGATTTTGCCGACATTCTGCGTATGGCGGATGCCGTATTTATTGAGGAGTTGCGGCGGCATAATCTGTACGACAAGGTCAGCCAGGCGTTCGCCGTGTTTCTGCCGGTGAAATCCGTCGGTGTAACTGGCGACGGCCGCCGCTACGCGTACGTGATCGCCCTCAGGGCGGTAGAAACCATCGATTTCATGACGGCGCGCTGGGCGCAACTGCCATACGATTTTCTGGACCTGGTTTCCAGGCGTATCATTAATGAGATAGCAGGCGTATCGCGCGTGGTGTATGACATTTCCGGTAAACCTCCGGCGACCATAGAGTGGGAATGAAAATCCGGGAGTCAGTCGAGCCGTAATCGAACCTGCCGCACGCCGGAGCGACAGGCTGCCGGGCCAATCGGGAGTAATGGTCATGGTGGAAAACGCCGACAGCGACAATATGCGGCTCATGAGCCCGTCCGATGCCCTGGAACTGGTGCTTGAACTGGCACAGGGACAGGCGGAACAGATCCAGCATCGGGCAACCGTGCGCGAGGCGGAGAGATTGTCCGTACAGGCTGCGCTTGAACAGCTCGATCATCTGCTCCATGAACACTGGGAGACGCTCGATGGCTTGTCCCGGGATCGTACCGGGAGAGAGGCCGCGGCTTCCGCCGGCGCCTATGTCTGGTGGGTGCGAGGTAGTATCCCGGTCGAGCAAAGCCCGAGCGAGGCTATCCTCCTGGCTATCGCACTGGCCGAGAAAGCGCACCCATTACCGAATACAAGCAGCCAGTCGGTGAACGAGGCTCTGAGCTGGACGCGACAGTTCGTGGCCCGCTATGGCGTCAGGCTGGACCGCGCATTCGGCCGCACTGAATGGTAATCGCACTGGATCAGACTCTGACTGAAACCGACCACCGCTGGATGCAGCGCGCCCTTGAACTTGCACGCCGGGCGGAAGCCGAGGGTGAGGTGCCGGTCGGCGCCGTACTTGTGCGTGGTGAACGGGAATTGGCCTGCGGCTGGAATCACCCCATCGGCGCCGTGGATCCGACCGCCCACGCGGAGATTCACGCGCTACGGCAGGCGGCGCGGGCGGCCGGCAATTATCGTTTGCCGGGGACGACGCTTTACGTGACGCTGGAGCCTTGCGTGATGTGTGTCGGTGCGATGGTGCATGCGCGGGTCGGCCGGCTCGTGTACGGGGCCAGTGAACCCAGGACCGGAGCGGTGGAAAGCCGATTTCAGCTATTGGAGCCCGACTTGCATAACCACTCCCTGGTCGTAACCGGCGGTGTGCTGGCCGAGCAAAGTGCTGGCATGCTGAGAGAATTCTTTCGTAGCCGCCGTGGCTCAGGTGCTCCCGGGAACTAGTGTACTGCGTCGTAATCTAGAAGCCCGCTTCACTAGCTGCTCCCAGCTGCAGTCTGCGCGCCTCCAGTTCCCGAACGGTCCGAGTTCCGGGCATGTCGCCGTCTTCAATCTCCATCGCCGGAAGATCCGTCACGCGTACCAGAATGTCGTAATAGGATCTCACCTGGGTTACGTAGATTACCGGCTCTCGGCCGCGTGCATATCCGTGGCGCGTCTGGCTGTGCCACTTGGGGTCGGCCAGCAGCGGCAGATGATCCTTGATGTCCATCCATGTATCGGCATTCCGGCCCTGGGTTTCCGTGATGATCCGTGCGTCCTGCAGGTGACCCATGCCCACGTTATAGGCGGCCAGGGCCAGCCAAGTGCGTACCGGCTCCTCGATTCGATCCGGCATGCGGTCGCGCAGAGAGCGTATGTAACGCGCACCGCCGTGGATGCTTTCCGTTGGGTCCAGACGGTTTACGCCCAGTTGCCTCGCGGTGGGCAGCGTGAGCATCATCATGCCGCGCACGCCGGTGGGGGAAATCGCACCGGGATCCCAGTGCGATTCCTGATAACTGAGGGCTGCCAGCAGACGCCAGTCCAGCCCATTGGCCTCCGCAGCGGCCTGGAACGTTTCCCGGTAGTCGGGGAGGCGTTCGGTGATATGGCGAAGAAATCGTCTGATGCCGACGTAGTCGAACTGGCCCAGGTGGCCGTAATACTGCTCCTGAAGCTGTGCGAGTCCTCCGTTTTCACGGATGGTGTCCAGGAAGTGCTCCGCCGCGTCGAACAGCGTGCGATCCTCACCGTTGGGGAACGCCCAGGCGAGCGACTCGGCACCGTTGAGAGAAAACGCCACGCGAAGCTCTGGATAATGGCGCTGCGTCAGCAGGAGATCATGGGAATCCGCCACGGTGAAGTCGAGTTCGCCGCTCCAGACCTGGTACAGCAGTTCCTCCACCGGTTCATCCAGTTCTTCCCATTGCAGTTCCTTTACGCCGCCGGCGAGTGAACGTATCCGGGCCGCGTTGGCGCTCCCGGCTGTTACACCAAGGCGGCCCGTCATGCCCGCCAGTTGCTGAAGATCGGCGGGTGCGGCGTTGCCGAAACGGTAGATCACCTGGGATTCGACATTCAGGTAGGGTTTGGTGAAGCGGAAACGGTCAAGCCGCGCATCCGGCACCGTCAGCGAGGCAGCCGCGAGATGCGCCTGTCCCGTTACCAGCGCCTGGTAGACCTCGATGGTATTGCGTGCAAGTATCAGCCGCACCTTGACGCCGAGCTCATCGGCAAACGCCTTGACCAGATCGTATTCCAGGCCGGCCGGGCCGCTGGCCGAGTGCTGCACGGCAGAAGGCGTGGGCTGCGTTACGACGACCAGCTCCCCTTCGGAGCGTACGCGTTCCACCAGCGTCGGCTGATAGAACCACTTGCTGCCGGCCAGCAACAGCAGGCCCGTGAGCAGCAGCACGGCAAGTAAGAGCGGATAGCAACGTTGCATTCGATGGCCTTCGTATCCGGAACGGCTTTATTGTAAACTACCGCCCCGACGCGCAGTACATGTCACGGAGAGGTGACAGAGTGGTCGAATGTGCTCGACTCGAAATCGAGTGACCCCTCGCGGGGTCCGTGGGTTCGAATCCCACCCTCTCCGCCATATTCCAATGCAAAGGGGCCCCCAATAAGGGGGCCCCTTTGCATTGGAAACACGCCGACAGTGGGGTTCGAACCCACGGAATCAAACAAGTCGGGTTCGAGACCCGGAGCGTAGCGGCATCAGGGGTCCACGCGACTCATGAACCACGTCGATGCGCCTTTCGGCTCTCGCGCCGTCCAGAATACGTAGCCGCCGTCGGCTGTGGTGACTGCAAACGGGTGGCTTGCCCGGTGCGAGCTGTGGCTTAGGCGGACCACCTTCCGGAACCGCTCCCGTTCGCTCCAGGCCGCGAAGACGGCGGCGTCTTCACCGCTCTGATCCCATGTGGCAAGAAGACGGCCGTCCAGACCGGATGCAAGGCTGGTGTTGCGTGCGTCTCGCGTACCGATGCGGTCCATGAGCTGCCAGCCTTCGCCAGTTGGTTCTCCGATCAGATGGTGAACGCCAAGGTGCGCGTCTTCGGCTGTCCACACCAGAGCATGCAGGCGTTTTGAAACCGATCGTTGGACTGCCAGCGCGCCGCCTACATGTGGACAACCGTCCACGTGCCATTCGAATTGGCCCACCCGCTCCGTCAGTTGCCAGGTGCTGTCCCGTTCCAGGGTGGCGAGCGCCATGTCCCGAGGTGCGATGCCACGGTAGAGCAGATAGGTTCGTTCTTCGGCATGCGCCAAGGTGTTCCAGCAGCACTGACAGGTGGCGGGGACGACGGTGACCGCGTTTGTCCAGCTCGCACCGCCGTTACTGCTCGTGGCATGATGTAGTCCCTGTTGGCCAGCGCGGCTGTCCAGCCACGCCAGGTGAAAGCGGCCGTCCACATTGGCGGAAAGGGCAAAAAACCCATGACTGGGGCTTTCCGCCACAGTGGCGGGGGGCTCACCTGCGGTCCAGTGCCTGCCGCCGTCCTCGGAGCGGGCGATGACCATGGGGCCGCTACCGCCATAGCCGGAACCCTGGGTCTGCCAGACCACCACCAGGCTCTCACCCCGGGCGGCCACTCGAATATCATTACTCCGATGGACTCGGTCCGGCGGAGGTTGGCCGGTTTTAATTAGTGTCGGCTTCGCCCAGGTTTTGCCGCCGTCGGAGCTGCTGCCGTGCATGGCCCGAGGGTGGTCGTCATTGTCCTCCACCCAGACCACATGCAGCACGCCGTCGGTGGTCGCCACTCCCAGGCTGACAATGCTGGTATCGGCTGCATACTGGTAGGTGACCGTCTGCTGTGGTGGTGCCTGGTTGCCGCATCCTGGTGCGGCCAGGGTTATCAGCCCCAAGAGCAGGGGACGTATTACCATTCCCATTCCACACCTCCATGGATAGATCGTGTTGCGCCGGGGTTGATCACCCTGTTGTTCGGGCTGCCAAATACATTAACGCCTGCATCCGCCACTACGGCGGTATTGCTGACATAGCGCCGGTTGCCGAGATTCCGTCCTTCGAGAAATGCACGCCAGCCGCGCTGACTTTTAAAGCCGACACGCGCACCCCAGATCGTGTAGTCGTCTACCTCCAGGGTGTTGGCAAAATCGACCGGGTAGCTGCTGGCCATCTCCACCGTGGGACCAGCGTAGAACCCACGAGCCTGCCGGTAGCGCATTTCGATACGACCAGCGTAGTCGGGGATGCCGGGAATACTGTTGTTTCCCCACCGTGGATCGCCGTCGAAGCGAAAGCGGTTGTAGTTAAGTACGGCGGAGACTTCCAGAGAGTCCCCTCGAATGGTGAGATTGTCCAGTGGCAGCGCTATCGTCATGCCGACTTCCAGGCCCTGATGGGTCGTGCGATCAGCGTTGTCAGAGGCTGTCTGCTGGGGATTTCCGGGGTCCTGGAAAATCAGAATTTCGTCTCTCACTCGGGCCTGGTAGGCCACGGCTTCCCATTGCAACCGGGAATAACGGGCCCGGATGCCGAGTTCCAGCGTGTCGGCACGCTGCTCATCGACTATCTGGCCGCCGAAGGTAATCAGTTCGCCATTGATCGGCGGTTCGACACTTCGGCTGAGATTGCCAAACAACTGGATTGTCGGCGATAGCTGATGAGTGATCCCCGCCCGAGGGCTGATGGAGCGGTAGGTCTGGCGAGCCTCCAAGGCATTGCTGGAGGGTACTTCGATCCGGCGTGTCGCCCAAGCCATCTGGACGCCGGCAATGAAGCGGGTGCGTTCGGTGAGATCAAGGGTATTGTCGGCAAACAATTCCAGGGTTGCGGCTTGATAATCCCGGCGTATGACCGTGCCGTTGCTCCTTAGCGTCTGGACGTTCTCCTCCCGACCGGCAATTCCCAGCATGCCCCAGGTCAGGTGGTTGGCCCTGCCAAGCAGTCGGGTGTTTATCCGGTGTCTGAGAGAAAGCCCCGCATCCTGCTGGTCGCCGTCGATTTGCGCGAAAGGCAGAGGGTGATCCATTTGCAGATCCTGTACAAACCCGCCGAACTGCAACTGATCGTCGCCGCGCAATCGAATGGCATGCTGGGCCGACAGGCGGGCCAGCGTGATATTCCGGGATGCGTCGACATCTTCATGCCCAGGGGCGGCCAGCCGCGGGTTTTGACGGTACTCCTTCGGCGTCAACGATCCTGGCAGTTGCAGGCGGCTGTCCTGGGCCTCCAGGTGTATGCGTGTCTGCTGGTGGTCACCGTGCTGGAAGCCGATGTTGCCGTAGAATCGCGCTGTCCGCTGCGCGGAGTGGTCCCGAAAGCCATGCTGGGTGCTGCCGGCGATCGTGGCGACGCCGTCCAGGTTCTCCGCTCCCAGCCAGGCCCCCGTGGCCTGTAGCCGGCGATATCCAAAGCCGCCCGTGTCTCCGCGTAGCCGTATGCGGGGCGAGGTGTAACCGGTCGGGGAGACAAGGTTTACCGCGCCTCCGAGTGTTGCCGCACCGAATCCCATCGCATTGGCGCCGCGATAAATCTCCATGTACTGCGCGGTGAGCGGGTCGATCAACTGCGTGCGGGTGTTGCCGTCCGCTTCGGTCACCGGTAGACCGTCCCGTAGCAGGCGTATGCCGCGGTTGTTGAAGGTTCTGGAAATGCCGGAGCCGCGTATGGACAGGCGTACCTCGACCTGACCGAAGCGGCTGCGGGCATAGACGCCCGGTGCCAGATCGAGCGCGTCGGCCAGGTTGGCGGTGCGGCCGTCTCGAATCCGTGCCTCGTCTACGAGCGTCGTGCCGCCGGGTATCTGATCGAGCCGATGTTCGGCCTCGTCCGGTGTTTCCATGGTGCTTGCCGGCATCAGGTCCTCTACGGACAACGCCGGAATCGCAATTGTCGGACTAGCTTCGGCCGATAAGTGTGCGGGTATGGCGCACAGCAGCATGGCCAGGGTCTTACCAACCCTGCGCAGTTCCGTGAACATGATGTGTTCCCTGCTTGAATATTTTTGCCGCGTCCACCGCCCAGGGATGAGCCGATGGGTGTGAAGTGCTGCGGGTCAGCCGTGGAGCAGGGGAGGGCCTCGAGTCGGTGGGCCAAGTAGGCCGAGCCGAGGGCAGGGGACGTGCCCAGGGGGCAGGACAGGTGCGGCATGGCGGTTGCCGTGCGATGCGACAGGGGGCGGATCCGCGGCAATAACCGGCAACTGCAAGATCTTGCATAGCAGGCAATCACAATGCGCCTGGAAATGGCCGGAGCCATCATGCGAATCCTCGGGAGCCTGACTGTGGTGGTCCGCGTGATGGCTTACGTTGTCGGTGTCGCGGTCGCCGGAGTGCAGGTCGACGGCGGTCGCATGCGCTGGCTGGGGCAGGGCAAGACCGTGGGCAAATGGCAGGCCTGCCATCGCCAGGACCGCGGCAAACAGGACCAGATACTGCTTCCAATCGCGTTGTACGGTCAAGCAGCCTGACTCTTGGCGAGATTGATTGAACATCATAATTGAGTAGTGCCGTCCCGCACTACGCATCATTATCAAAGTCTGGACACCAGGCTATCGGAAGCGTCGAAGCCGGTGGGACAACGCCCGGCGCGTACCGCGGCTGAGATGCCACGGACGCGCGCCTGCAGGGATGTCTTTCAGTTCACATGGAGCTCACGTTACGCTGGCCCTCGAGACCGAAGCTTCGGACAATCGCGGCCCTGCCCGGCGAATCTCGTCGCTGGCCTGGTCGGCATAGGTCTGAAAGTTGTCGTGGAACAGCTGTGCGAGATGGGCAGCCGCGTCCCTGTAGGCGTCCTTGTCTTCCCATGTGTTCTCCGGAATCAGCACTTCCGGCGGCACCCGCGGGCAGCTGGTGGGAATGGCCAGGCCGAACACCGGATCCATGACGGTGTCCGCTTTCTCCAATGAACCGTCATGTATGGCGTCAATGATGGCGCGGGTATGGGCAATGCTCATCCGATTGCCGACGCCGTAGGGGCCTCCCGACCAGCCGGTGTTGACCAGCCATACCTTCACGTCGTTTTCGCGGATCCTGGTCGCCAGCAGCTCGGCATAGCGCGTGGGGTGCCAGACCAGGAAAGGTGCGCCGAAGCAGGCGGAGAAGGTGGCTTCCGGCTCCGTTACACCCATTTCCGTTCCGGCAACCTTGGCCGTATAGCCGCTGATGAAGTGATACATGGCCTGCGCTGCAGTAAGCCGACTGACCGGGGGTAGCACACTGAAGGCGTCGCAGGTGAGGAAGATGACATTGCTCGGTGTAACGCCCACACAGGGGATTTTCGCATTAGGTATGTACTCCACCGGGTAGGAGCACCGTGTGTTTTCCGTCAGGGAGCGATCGCTGTAGTCAACTTCGCGGGTTTCCGAGTCGAGGACCACGTTCTCCAGTACGGCACCGAAGCGGATGGCATTGTATATGTCGGGTTCCGCCCAGGGATCGAGATCAATGACTTTCGCGTAGCAGCCACCCTCGATGTTGAAGACGCCACTATCGCTCCAGCAGTGCTCATCGTCACCAATGAGACGCCGGCGTGGATCGGCGGAGAGCGTGGTCTTGCCGGTTCCGGACAGGCCGAAGAAGACGGACACGTTTCCTTCGCTGCTCTCGTTGGCGGAGCAGTGCATGGAAAGCACGCCCTGTCTGGGCATGAGGTAATTCATGATTGTGAATACGCCTTTTTTCATCTCACCGGCGTATTCGGTACCCAGAATCACGAACTCACCGCGGGCCAGGCTCAGGCTGACACTGGTATCGGAGTTGACGCCAGGGATGGTCTGGTCGGCGCTGGTCCGGCCGGCATTATAGATGACGTAATCCGGTTCACCGAACTCCGCCAGCTCGTCGGCGGAGGGGCGTATCAGCATGTTGCGCATGAAAAGGGCGTGGTAGGCGCGCTCACAGATCACGCGGATCCTGACACGGTAGTCGGGGTCCCAGCCCGCGAAGCCGTCTATGACGTACAGGCGTTTCCGGGTGTTGAGATAATCAACTGCCTGCTGCCGCAACTGGTCGAAGCTGGTGCTGTTCAGACTGATGTTGACCGAGCCCCACCAGACGTCGTCCAGGGTTTCGGCGTCCTCGACTACGCGCTTGTCCTTGGGGCTGCGACCGGTTTTTTCGCCGGACGTGGCAACCAGCGCGCCGGTCGCGGAGATGGCTGTGCCTTTCTCGTGGGCCAGGCCCTCCTCATAGAGGAGAGCGGGCGAGGGGTTGCGAAGTGCGGGTACCTGAATGCCGTGCTGATCGAGACGGAAGCTCACCGTAAGTCTCCTCCCACCGTGTAATGAAGATGTAGTCTATCAGGCTGACTACAAAACGGGACCCTTGAGGAGAAGGGTAGCCCCGTGGTGACCAAACTGGGTCGGTGAGAGTCGGATCCCCGGTCAGTGAAACAGCATCGCTCTTACTGACCGGATGGCCCCGAAGACAGGACGGTTCAGGCGCGCGCCTCGGTGACGTCGCTGCCGTTGTCATCGCGCTGCAGCAGGGTGCGCACCCATTGCACGGCTGATACCAGGCCGTTGATCAGATCCATCACCAGCGGGTTGGGCGGGGTCAGAACGAGTTCCGTCCCTTCAACACGCGCTTTAAGGCTGTCCATATCAGCGTAGCTGTTGATCTGGTTGGCGAGGTTCTTTGCCTGGTCTGCATCGTCAAACTGCATACGGAGTTCAGAATTCATGTCTGGCTCTCCTTTAATCTATTCGGGATTGTTGCGATGCATCATACAGGAAAATGCGTGATCATTAGTTCCGTTGAGGAAAAAATGTTTTTCCTCGTCGCTATCACCACCGAAGCCGGGCTGCGCCGGCGGCGTTGTTCCTGCGAATGGGCCAGGGTTGCCGGAACCGCCGTCGCCAGGCCGTTGAGTAGAAAAACCGCACCGAGATGGCGGGAATCGCGGTTTGACACTGTCTGGCGCCAGCTTTGCCAGGAGCCGTCCGGAGCGGGTTCCCGGCGTGCGTGCGGGGGAGCGATGTACAGCGTGATCAATGCGCCGAAGCAGATCACCCAGGGAGAGCGAACTCTCCGCGGTTTCCGCGAGTAGCCGGGGCGCGTTGCGGTTGAAGAAGTATCAACGAGATTTTGCCAAGGACAAAAGGAACGTAAATACGCGCCGTTGTCCGCCGCGTGTTACAGCGGCGCAAGGCCGTGTGGCGGTGGAGTCAGTTCACCTGGATGTCGAGGAGACGCCGGGCTTCGGTGGTGATCTCGACGAACTCGGGGCATTCCGGAAGGTCGTTGTCGTCGGCCTCGATATAGGCCTGCTTCCGGTCGGCACGGCGCGCGGCGCCCCATTCGCGCAGATAGTCACGCAGGTCCTGGCGGATCAGGATGAAGCTGAGTAGTTCGTTCTGGACTTCCAGCGGCGCGTCGGCACCTCCGGCGGCATGCCGGCAAACCGCGCGAAGATAAGCCAGTGTGTCGAGTATCAGTGCGGCTTCTTCCTTGCTCCAGCCCTTGTCGAAGGTGAAGTCGTTGCGCCGAAGTTCCTTGACCTGATCGGCGGTCAACGTGCCGGGTTTGCCGATACGCGGCATTGTACCGCGGTCCTCGGTTTCAGCCGGGCTCGTTGAAGGCGGTGGGCCGCCGCGGCTTGCGTCCCGTCGTTTGCGCCGGAAGCCGAGTACGAGCCAGATACCCGCACCGAAGATAAAAGCGAGCAGGATGCTTTGAGGTTCCATGAGCCTTGTATTTCTTTCTTGACGGCCCGATGGGCCGCCTGGTTAAACACAGCCATGGAGGATGCCGACCTTGCCGTTGAAGTACAACCGTTGCTCATGCGCGTCCGGGGTGTTCGATGCCCGCATTTTCGGCCTCGGCCGCGGTTTGCGGATGGCTGATTCTGCGCATTTTCTTCCAGGTCCCGCTGTCGACGTTAAAATGGCGGGCGAAAAATTCTTCCGCTGGCAAGGGGCGGCCGACAAGAAATCCCTGAATCGCGTCAAACCGCAGGCCTTGTACCAGTTCAAGATCCGCGCGCGTCTCAACGCCTTCCGCCAGCGTGCGTACTTCCATTGCGTGCGCCATGTCATTTATGGCGCGCAGCAGAGCAATATCGCGTTGACTCTGACCGACGCCAGTCACAAAACTGCGGTCCACCTTGAGGTAGTCGACGCGGAATCGGCTTAGATAGATCAGGGACGAATAACCGGTGCCGAAATCGTCAATGGCAATCGTCATGCCCAGGGAGCGCATGTCGTCGAGCAGCCTTAAGGCAATGTCGGGGTTCTCCATAAGGCCGGATTCGGTTATTTCCGCGCTCAGCCAGTCAGCTGGAAGGCTGGCTGAGCGCAGAGCGTTCCTGATGATTGTCACGGTTTGCCAGGATGAGAGGTCCTGTACCGAGAGATTGACCGAGACCGGAATTCTGGGAACGTTCCTGCCATGCCATTCTCCGCAAAGTGCACAGACCTGCTCGATGACGGATCGGGTGATGTCGGAGATGAAGCCGGCGGATTCGGCGAGCGGAATGAATTCACCGGGCAGTACCAGACCACGCGCCGGATGCTGCCAGCGAACCAGGGCTTCAGCTCCCACCAATGCCCCGCTGCCGATGTCGTACTGCGGCTGTAGATGGATGACCAGCTGGCCGCCGTCGGCGGCGGCGCGCAGTTCCGCCTCCATCTGCAGCGTATCGCCGTTCATGGTGATGGGCTCGTCGGTGCGGATCATTGCCGGGACCCCGGACTCCTTGGCCTGGGCAAGCGCCATTTCCGCGGTGTCCAGCAACCGATCCTCGGTTGTGTCGTCGGCTGGTCCGGCGACCAGACCGATGGCCAACTGCACGGGAACATCGACACCCGAGACGTTCACCGGCTTCTCAAAAGCTCGGGAAAGGGCAATGGTGACACCGTATGCGAATGCGGGATCGGTCTGCGGTGGCATGATCACCGCGAACTTGTCGCTGTCGAGGCGCGTTAACACATCCCTGGGTCTGATGCCGGCGCGGATCTGCCTGGCAATTTCGCGCAGTACCTCGTCACCGGCGGCGCGGCCCAGCGAGCGGTTGATGCGGTTGAGTTTCCGGACATCCACGAAAATGACCGCGAAGTCCTGCCCCGTCCGCGCGCTTTCCGCGATGGCACGCTGCAGTGCGTCAACCAGTACCAGCCGGTTCCCGGTGCCGGTCACCACGTCTCGTCGCGATTGATCCATGGCGATTCGCAGCCGGGCGATACGATTGAGCAGGGTGTAGACCAGGCCGCCGATCAAAAATGTCATGACGGTAACGAATCCCCATCCCTTCAGCTTGGAAAGATAGAGGGCACGGGGATCGACGGGAAATCGGGAGTGCAGGAGTTCGTCAGAGAAGGTGATCCAGGCTATGGAAATCACCAGATACAGAACCCCGACGGCAATCGCATACCAGAGCGCCCGGTAGCGATAGTCCGTCGGATGCATCAGACGTCGGATCCGGTTATTCATTCACGTGCGTCATTCCTGGAGCAATGCGACTGCAGATGCATCGGCCAAAATCACGATGGCCGTCATTACCCGAATGGGGTATATGGCATTGTGTGATTGGATCGACATTTTTGCAATCAGATCCGATGGCGTTGGCCGATGGCTCCGCAGAGCCCCATGGGACTATTTCAGAGGCTCCTTCACTGGACAGGGCGGTATCGATCACACGCTCAAATGCTTCTGAACCAGGGTATCGCTGAGTTCTCCGATGGCGCCGTTGGCGACGATGCTGCCCTTTTCCATGATCAGAAAATGGTCCGCGACCCGGCGGGCGAAGGGCAGTTTCTGTTCAACCAGCAGCACCGTCAGGCCGAGTTCGGTGTTGAGACGTTTCACGACGTCGCCGATCTGGCGCACGATATTGGGCTGTATACCTTCGGTCGGTTCATCCAGGATCAGCAGCTTGGGGTCCAGCACCAGGGCGCGGCCGATGGCGAGCTGCTGTTGTTGGCCGCCGGAGAGATCGCCGCCCCGGCGATGACGCATCTCCTTCAGTACCGGAAACAGTGTGTAGATATGCTCCGGCACGCGCCTTATCCGGTCTCGACGTGCGCCCAGGGAGATCCGCAGATTCTCTTCAACGGAAAGCAGCGGGAAGATTTCCCGCCCCTGCGGTACATAACCGATACCGGCGCGTGCGCGGGCCTCGGTGGAATGCCGGGTGATGGTGTTGTCCCTGAAACGAATCTGACCTCCCCGAACGGGGAGGATGCCCATGATGCAGCGGAGCAGGGTGGTTTTGCCAACACCGTTGCGGCCCATCAGGCAACTGCAGCGCCCGGCTGGAAGGTCAAGATCGACGTCTCTCAATGTGTGGCTGCCGCCGTAGTACTGATCAAGGGATTCAACCCGCAGCATGCTCATTCTCCCAGATAGACGTCAATAACCCGCGGATCGCTCTGAATCTGATCCATGGTGCCCTCGGCCAGTACCGAGCCCTGGTGCAGCACGGTGACCTTGCGGGCAATGGAGCGCACGAAGGCCATGTCGTGTTCAACCACGACCACGGAATGCCGCCCGGCCAGGGAGGTGAGGAGTTCCGCGGTGCGCTCGGTTTCCTCACCGGTCATGCCCGCGGCAGGCTCGTCGACCAGCAGAACGCGCGGGTTTTGCATCAGCAGCATGCCGATTTCCAGCCATTGCTTCTGGCCGTGGGAGAGCAGGCCGGCGCAGCGCTCCCGGTGCGCGCTGAGACGGATCAGCTCCATGACTTCGTCGATTTGCAGTCGCTCCGCCGCCGACAGCCGGTGGAACAGGGTTGGCCATACCCGCTTGTTACAGGCCATGGCGAGCTCAAGGTTCTCGAATACGGTGTGCTGCTCGAAGACTGTCGGTTTCTGGAACTTGCGGCCGATACCGCCCTGGGCGATTTCCGGTTCGTCCAGGCGTAGAAGGTCGATCCGCTGGCCGAAATGCACGGTGCCGCTGTCGGGTCTGGTGCGGCCGGTGATCACGTCCATCATCGTGGTCTTGCCCGCACCGTTGGGCCCGATGATGCAGCGCAGCTCGCCGTCGTCGATGTACAGGGTGAGCCCGTCCAGCGCACGAAAGCCGTCGAAGCTGACGGTAACGTCCTCTACGTAGAGGATTGGGCCGTGCCGGGTATCGATGGGGCGGGAGAAATCCGGCCGCGGTAGCATGAAATCGAAGACACGGTCACGCCGCATGAGCTCACGGGTTTCGTCAAGGATAGCTCTCATTGCCCGCTCTCCTGCTTCTTCCAGCGCCGGAACAGCCCCACCAGGCCCCTGGGCAGAAAGATGGTGACGAGCACGAACAGCGTGCCGAGGGCGAACAGCCAGATTTCCGGGTAAGCGGTGGTGAACCATGTTTTCGCGTAGTTGACCGCGAATGCGCCGGTGATGGCGCCGTAAAGCGTCCCGCGCCCACCCGTGGCAACCCAGACCACCAGCTCGATCGAGTTCAGCGGCGAGAACTCGCCGGGGTTGATGATCCCCACCTGCGGTACGTACAGGGCACCGGCAATACCCGCGAGCATGCTGGAGAACACAAACAGCCAGAGCTTGTAATGTTCTACCCGGTAGCCCGAGAAGCGGGTCCGGTCCTCGGCGTCGCGCACGGCCATGATGACCTTGCCCAGCCGGGAGGTGACCACGAAACGGCAGGCAAGGTAGGCGAGGGCGAGGACCACGGCCGAGAGCACGGCCAGGCCGACACGGGTGGTCCGCGCCTGGATGGAGAAGCCGATAATTTCTCTGAAGTCCGTCAGCCCGTTGTTACCGCCAAAGCCCATTTCATTGCGGAAGAACGCCAGCATCAGTGCGTACGTCAGGGCCTGGGTGATGATCGCGAAGTACACGCCGGTGACTCGCGAGCGAAACGCCAGCCAGCCGAAAATCAGCGCCAGTACGCCGGGCACCAGCAGCACCATGAGCATCGCGAACCAGAACATGTCAAAGCCCTGCCAGTACCAGGGCAGGACATCCCAGTTGAGAAACACCATGAAGTCGGGCAGCTCCGGATGACCGTACACACCGCGGGTGCCGATCTGGCGCATCAGGTACATGCCCATCACATAGCCGCCGAGGCCGAAGAAAGCGCCATGGCCCAGTGACAGGATGCCGCAATAACCCCAGATCAGATCCACGGCCAGGGCCAGCAGGGCAAAGCAGAGAAACTTGCCGAGCAGGGTGACCATGTAGGTGGACATATAGAACATCGAGTCCGACGGCAGCATCAAGTTGCACACCGGAATGGCGATGGCCAGCGCGAGCAACAGGCCGATGATGACCATGCCGCCGGGGTCGCTCAGTAACAGACGTCGGGTTAGCATGGCTCAGCCCTCCGCCGCCCGGCCTTTCTGCGGGAAAAGCCCGCGCGGCCGTTTCTGGATGAACAGGATCACCAGAACCAGGACCACGATCTTCGCCAGCACGGCGCCGGCGTAGGGTTCCAGGAACTTGTTGACGATCCCCAGCCCCATGGCGCCGACCAGCGTGCCCCACAGGTTGCCCACACCGCCGAATACCACCACCAGGAACGAGTCGATGATGTAGGCCTGGCCCAGGTTCGGACCCACGTTGGTGAGCTGGGACAAGGCCACCCCGGCGACCCCGGCAATGCCGGCGCCAAGCCCGAAGGTCAGTGCGTCAACCCAGCTGGCACGCACGCCTACGGCCCGGGACATGGTCCGGTTCTGGGATACGGCGCGCAGCTTCAGGCCCATGTCCGTGCGCTTGAGTACGGTTACCAGGGCCGCGAATACCATCAGGCCGAAAATCAGGATGTAGAGCCGATTGTAGGTGATGGACAGTACCGGGTTGATCTGCAGCGAGCCGCTCATCCACGACGGCGAGGACACCGAGCGGTTGAGTGGTGAAAACAGGCTGCGCACGGTCTGCTGCAGGATCAGGCTAAGGCCGAAGGTGGCCAGCAGTGTTTCCAGCGGCCGGCCGTAAAGGAAGCGGATGACGCCGCGCTCAATGGCGACGCCGACAGTGCCTGCGACCAGAAAGGCGGCCGGAATGGCAATCAGCACGCTGATGTCGATGTACCCCGGCAGCAGTTGCTGTATGCCCCATGTGGTGTAGGCGCCGAGCATGATGAGCTCGCCGTGCGCCATGTTGATCACGCCCATGACGCCGAAGGTAATGGCCAGGCCGATGGCGGCGAGCAGCAGCACCGAACCCAGGCTCAGGCCGAAAAAGACGTTCTCCAGGAAGCGGTAGAAATTCACGCGTGCCTGGACCGATTGCAGCGCGCTCGCGGCGACCTTCCGCACCGAGGGGTCCGGGTCGTTTGCGGCAATTCTGGCCAGGCTCGCGCGCGCCTCCGAGAGCAGCGAGCCCTCCAGGTTGCGGATTGCCTCAATGCGCACCAGAGGGTCCTCGTTGCCCAGTTTCGCCAGGGCCACGGCGGTTACCAGTGCCTCCCTGACGGTTGCATTGTCTTCCACCGCCGCGCGTTCCATCAGCAGGCGCCGCACATCGTCATCAATGTCGCTGCCCATGAGTTCCCGCACGGCGGCTTCACGCGCTGCGGGGTCCGCCACATCGAGGCTGGCTCGTGCGATCAGGGTACGAAGCTGCCGGCGCATGAGGTTGTTGACGGGGATGCGTTTGCTGTCGACGCCGCTGGCGCGCCCCAGGGGTTCACCGGTGGCGGCGTCAACCACGTCGGGATCGTTTCCCACGGCGCTGACGATGACCACCCGGGGAGGATCGTCGGGGATACTGTGCAGTTGCCCTTTAAGCAGCGCAGCGAGCACGGCGGCCGAGCGGGGGTGGCCCGCGGTTGCGATAGCGTCGGCAAGCTGCGCGCGTTCCCGGAGGTTGCTTTTCGCGAGGAGCGGCAGGAGTTCCGCCAGGGTGCCGGGCTCGACATCGGTTGGCGCGGACTCGATCATCGCCGTATCGGCATCCTCGCCGTCGGGCTGCTGGTCCTGGGCGTGCAGTACGCTCGCCAGGCTCCAGAGCAGCAGTATCGGCGCCCACAAGCGAAGGTGCCGAAAGCGTTTGCGTTCCATGGAGTTCACCGATTGAACCTCGGGCATGAGATTGGGGTTGTCCGGTCGAGCCGTGGCCAGCGGTGAATGCCGCCGGCCACGGCTACGTCAGCCTTAGTAGTTCTGACCGGAACAGGTTTCGGTTGCGGGGTTGTAGTTGCCGCAGCGGATCGGGTCGGTCCAGTCGGCGACGATGTTCTTGCTGTCTTCCAGGAACCTGGACCAGGCATCGCCGGGCACCAGATCGTCGGTTTCCCAGACCGTGAGGAACTGGCCGTCATCCTGGATTTCCCCGATCAGCACCGGTTTGGTGATGTGATGATTGGGCAGCATCTCGGCGATACCGCCGGTGAGGTTGGGCACCTGGACGCCGACCATGGCGTCGATGACCGCGTCAACGTCGGTGGTGCCGGCCTTCTCCACGGCTTTCACCCACATGTTGAAGCCGACGTAATGCGCTTCCATGGGGTCGTTGGTGACGCGGTCCGTGTCTTCGATGAACGCATGCCAGTTCTCGATAAAGGCCGCGTTCTCTGGGGTGTCGACGCTCATGAAGTAATTCCACGCCGCCATGTGGCCGACCAGCGGCCCGGTATCGATGCCGGAGAGTTCCTCCTCACCCACGGAGAAGGCCACCACCGGGATGTCCGCGGAAGAGACGCCCTGGTTGCCCAGTTCGCGGTAGAAGGGAACATTCGCGTCGCCGTTGATGGTGGACACCACCGCGGTCATTTTGCCCTGGGAACCAAATCGCTTGATGTCCGAGACGATGCTTTGCCAGTCGGCGTGACCAAAGGGCGTGTAGTTGATCATGATGTCCTCGTCGGCCACACCGTTGGCTTTCAGATAGGCCTCGAGGATACGGTTGGTGGTACGCGGGTAGACGTAATCGGTGCCGGCCAGCACCCAGCGCTCCACGCCGAGATCGTTCATCAGGTAGTCGACGGCGGGAATGGCTTGCTGGTTGGGTGCGGCGCCTGTGTAGAACACGTTGCGGGACGATTCCTCGCCCTCGTACTGCACCGGGTAGAAGAGGATGCCGTTGAGCTCCTCAACCACCGGCAGCACGGACTTGCGTGACACCGATGTCCAGGCGCCGAAGATCGCGGCGACCTTTTCCTGCTCCAGCAGTTCACGGGCGCGCTCGGCGAACAGCGGCCAGTCGGAGGCCGGATCCACAACCACGGCTTCCAGCGGCCGGCCGAGCAGACCGCCCTTGCTGTTCTGCTCGGCGATGAGCATGAGCATGGTGTCCTTGAGCGTGGTCTCCGATATGGCCATGGTGCCGGAGAGCGAGTGCAGCACGCCGACCTTGATGGGCTCGCCCTGCTGGGCCTGCGTGCTGAAAGAGGCGAGGCCCAGGCCCAGGGCCATGCCTCCGGTCAGGAGCTTGCTTGCAAATCGTCTGCTCATCATGGGATAGGTCTCTCTGTCGTGGTTGATCATTGGGAAACGCTGCCTGCTACTCGATCACCATCAGTGGATCGCCGGCCGCGATCTGCAGTCCCTGGGCGCACAGCACCCGGGATATCGATCCCGTTACGGGCGCATGCACGGGGAATTCCATCTTCATCGCTTCCACCACCAGCAGCGGGTCGCCGGCGACGACGGTTTGCCCAGGCTCCACCAGCATTTTCCAGACACTGCCGTTGATATCCGCGCAAACCACATGGCCGTCGGTCTCGGGCGCCAGGCTGTCGGCGCCGTTGATCTGCCTGGGTTCCACCTCCGTGTCCATCGCCGCATCCGCCTGCCAGCGGGCAACCTCTTCGTCGAAGGCTGCTTTCTGACGCGTTCGGAATACCTCGATGTCCATAGCGTTGTCGGCCAGAAACCGTTCGTGGGCGGCCAGGTCGAAGGTTTCCTCGTCGATACGAATAGCCAGACGGCCTTCGCGAAAGGCCTCGCGCATAGGAATCAGTTCGTCCTCGCTGACCGGGTAGAAGCGGACCTGGTCGAAAAAGCGCAACAGCCAGGGTTTGTCCGCCTCGAACTGATTGTTTTTGAGGAATTTGTTCCAGATGGGCAGGGTGCGGCCGACCAGTTGGTAGCCGCCGGGCGAGTCCATGCCGTAGATGCACATGTAGACGCCGCCGATCCCAACCGTGCCTTCGGCGGTGTAGGTGCGTGCCGGGTTGTATTTGGAGGTCAGCAGGCGGTGACGCGGGTCCACGGGCACGGCGCAGGGTGCGCCGAGGTAGACATCGCCCAGCCCCAGCACCATGTAGCTGGCGTCGAAGATGATGTCGCGGACCTGCTCGCGGCTGTCCAGGCCGTTGAGGCGGCGAATGAATTCGACGTTATCCGGAAGCCATGGGGCGGTGTCGCGTACCGACTGACGGTACCTGGCCACCGCGTCCAGCGTGGCTGAATCCTCGAATGCCAACGGCAGGTGAATGACTCTGGTGGGCAGCCGCATGGCGTCGGCACCGGGCAGGCGCTGTTCGACTTCCAGTAACCGCTCCAGCAGGGCCTGCTGGTGAATCACGCGGCTGTTATAGCGCACCTGCAGGGAGCGCACGCCGGGGGAGAGTTCCTGTACGCCTGGAATTGGATCGGCGTGCAGCGCCTCCATCAGCGAGTAGACCCGCAGGCGCAGGCGGAGGTCCAGAACGTTGGGGCCGTATTCGATGAGAATGTAACCGTCGCCGGCCTGTCGATAGACAATCTTCGGCACCTTCCCGGTGGCATCGAGCTCCGCCAGGATGCAGCTGGATGCCGCGTGCAGGGGTGTTTCGGGGGCGGGCTGCGGCCGTGGTCCAAGGTGCTGGATGGTTTCGGCGATCTCCGTTTCCAGGGTCCGCGCCTGGTCGAAGTCCATGCGCCGGAAGCGGATACGGTCGCCGGGCTTGACCTGCCCAACCTTCCACAGCTCGGCTCTGGCAATGGTCACCGGGCAGACGAAGCCGCCCAGGCTGGGGCCGTCGTGGGTAAGAATCACCGGCATGTCACCGGTGAAATTGATTGCGCCGATGGCGTACTCGCAATCGTGAATGTTGGACGGGTGCAGGCCGGCCTCGCCGCCGTCGCTTCGCGTCCACTGCGGCCGCGGGCCATTGAGGCGGATGCCGAGGCGGTTGGAGTTGTAGTGCACCTCCCAGTCCGTGTCGAAGAAGGACTCGATGGATTCCTCGGTGAAGAAATCGGGCGCGCCGTGTGGCCCGTAAAGTACGCCGATGTCCCAGTGGTCGTCGTAGTCCGGAATCAGTTCGGCGGCCGCGGCACGCGGCGACGTTACCGGGGCGGGCGCGGTGCCACCGGTCAGGTCTGGCTGCCTGACCGGCAGCATGTCGCCTGCTTTCAATGGGCGCCCGGCATGGCCGCCGAACTGGCCGAGGGCGAATGTGGAGCGACTGCCCAGGTATTCGGGAACGTCCAGCCCGCCGCGGATGGCCAAATAGGTTCGACAGCCGCTCAGGGCCTTGTCCACCGTCAGGGTCTGGCCGCCCTCTACGGTGACCGGTTGCCAGAACGGCACCGGCTCGCCATCCAGCATGGCGTTGGTAGGGGCACCGGTAAGCGCGATCACGGTCGCGCAGTGGAAACGCAGACGTGGGCCGAGGATGGTGCTTTCCACGCCCGCTGCCGATTCGTGGTTGCCGACAACGCGGTTGGCGACGCGGAAGGCGTAATCATCCATCGGCCCGGACGGTGGTACGCCGATATTCCAGTAGCCGAGGCGGCCGGGATAATCCTGCACCGTGGTGTACGTGCCGGGCTCGAGCACTTCGATCACCGGCGGCGCGTAGTCGAAGTTCGCAAGTGCGGCCGTGGAAACCTTGCCCTGGCGGAACAACGGCGAGGCGATGATCTGACGGAGGTAATCCAGGTTGGTGGCGATGCCGGACAGCCGTGTTGCCGCCAGGGCCTCCTCCATCCGGGCCAGGGCGTCGTCGCGGTCTCTGCCGTGCACGATCAGCTTGGCGAGCATGGGATCGTAATACGGAGAAACCTCGGAGCCGCTGGCCACCCAGCTATCCACACGCGCATGGCCGGGGAAGCGGACTTCGGTGAGGACGCCGGGGCAAGGCTGAAAATTGCGGACTGGATCTTCGGCATACAGGCGGACTTCGATTGCCGCGCCGTCCAGGCGGATGTCCGTCGATGCCAGATCCGGTGGACTACCCGCCGCGGTGGACACCATCCATTCCACCAGGTCAACGCCGGTAACCAACTCGGTTATGGGGTGCTCGACCTGCAGTCGGGCGTTGACCTCCAGAAAATAGAAATCGTCGCGCTCGCCGTCGTAGATGAATTCCACCGTGCCGGCGGAGCGGTAGTTGACCGATCGGCCCAGGCTGACGGCCGCTTCCAGCATGCGGGTTCGGGTGGCGGCCGGCAGGCCGGGAGCGGGGGTTTCCTCCACCACTTTCTGGTTGCGGCGCTGCAGCGAGCAGTCCCGTTCGCCCAGGGCGATGACCTCGCCGTTGCCGTCGCCGAAAATCTGTACCTCGACGTGCCGCGCGTTATCGATATAGCGCTCCAGGAACACCCCGGCATCGCTGAAGAAGTTCTGGCCGAGCCGCTGGACCTGGTCGAAGGCTCCGGCCAGCGATGGTGGGTCCTCGCAGCGGGTCAGACCGATGCCGCCGCCGCCGGCGGTGCTTTTGAGCATGACCGGGTAGCCGATTTCCTCGGCGGCAGCCAGCGCCTGGTCAACGGTGGTCAGCAGAGAGGTGCCGGGCGTCACCGGCACGCTGGCGGCGGCGGCCAGTTCGCGGGACGTGTGCTTGAGCCCGAAGCTGCGGATCTGCTCCGGCGTAGGGCCGACAAAGAGGATGCCTGCCTTTTCGCAGGCCGCGGCGAAATCGGCGTTCTCGGCCAGGAAGCCGTAGCCCGGAATGATGCCGCCGGCGCCGTGCTCAACGGCGGCGGCGATGATTCTGTCCGCCTGCAGATAACTGTCCGCGGCGCTGTTGCCGCCCAGCCCGACCGCGATGTCCGCTTCGGCCACATGGGGGCTGTTACGGTCGGCGTCCGAATGGATCGCCACCGAGCGGATGCCCATGGCCTTGAGCGTGCGAATGATGCGAACCGCGATTTCGCCACGGTTCGCGATGAGCAGGGTGTCCAGCATGGTTCAGAATCCTTCTGCGCTAACGACTACGGTTTCCGGCCCTTTGCCAGGCACCGGGCTGGAAACCAACGTATCGACAGAAGGGCTATTGCAGGGGGCGTGCCATCGAATGATGCGCGGCCGGCCAATGGCCCGCGGCATGGCGTAACTTCAAGAAAAGCAGAGAGGTATGGACGCTAACCGATGCAGGGTGCGGCTATTGCGGAGGTGCGCATGCACCAGAAGCGAGCGCCCCGGCCGGCGTCGTGCATGATTTGGGTGCGCCGGGGCCGGGGCCTATTTCTCGACCTTCGCGCCGTTCAGCCGATAGAAAAGGCCCATGTCGCTGTCTTCCATGAGTTCCATCCGGCCGGCCAGAACCACCGGTTCGAAGCTGAAATCCACGGGGCGGTCGGCCTTGACCTCAACGATGCTCTCGGGCCCGCCCGGCAGGCAGAAAAAGCAGCTGGGCGGTGTGCTGGTCAACATGAAATGGCTGTGTTGTTCGGTGTTCTCCAGCGGCAGCATGAAGCCTTGAATACGCACATCCTTGCCGTTCAGGGAGCGCACTTCATCGTTGAATACCGGCACAAGCAGGCCATGGTTGCCTTCCCGTGTTTCGATGCCCGTCATGGTGCTCCAGGGCACAACGCCTTCCACCTCCGGTAGCTCGGTGGCGCGGGTTTCGAGGTGTTCCAGCGGACGGCCATACGCTTCATCGGTGATGTAGATGGAAAGCTGTTTACTGATGCCGCCGCCGGTGATCGTGAGTATGTCCTCGCCGGGCAGCTTCGGATGGATATCGATCCGGGCGAAGCCGTCGGCGTCGGTTCGCGGGGAATCTTCACTGATCTCGTTGCCGACCAGGGAGCTGATCTCCAGCGTCTGGTTGCCCATGGCCTCGCCGCCCGCGGTCTCCAGCCTCAGCGTCAGATTCACAAGCTCGTCGGATGCAGCGGTGACGCCGGCCACTTCGCCGTATTGCTTCAGGTCGGTCATGTAGATACGGATGGACGGCGCCGGCGTGCGCGCCGCGCTCTGCTGCGCCACCCGGGCCGGGGATGATTGATTGTCGACTGCGGCATCCTCGCCGCCGCAGCCAGCCAGTACCAGCGTCAGCAGGATGCCGGTGCAGACGGTCCGCAGCGGTATGATTATCGTTTTCAATCCCCTTCTCCCCGTCTGATGCCTCAGACGCCTTGCCGCGCCGGATGTTCCGGCGCGATGTCTAACGGGCCGCGAGCGTTGGCGCGATATCCGTCCGGTAGGCCTGCCAGGCGGGAATCAATGCGGCCAGCAGGCCAACGCCTACCGCCAGCAGGATCAGCCAGATCTCTTCGGCTATAAACAGGCGGCCGGTCATCTCCAGCTGCTGGGCCTGACGCAGGGACTGACCCAGAAGCTCGGCTCCCAGATGACCGAAGGCCAGGCCCAGCATGACCCCGGCCAGCGCCAGCAACAGGCCTTCCAGCAGCACGTGCAGCACCAGTGTGCCGCGGGATGCGCCGAGCGAGCGCATCAGCGCGAGGTCGTAGCGGCGGTCCTTGAGGGCATTATAGAGCGCGATGAATACGCCAAGCCCGGCCGCGGCCACCAGAACCCAGCCGAAGGCGCGCAAGGCATTCATGCCGATGCCCATCAGCTGCATCAGGCGTGCCGTCTCGAAGGCCGGCGATGCCGCCTGCAGGGCGTTACGGCTGTTGACCACCCTCGGCAGGGTGACCGCGGCAAGGGGGGAGCGGTAGCGCACCAGCAGGGCGGTCAGTTGCCGGTCTTCCTCGCC
The DNA here is from genome assembly GCA_040877625.1 of Aquisalimonadaceae bacterium. Lineage (GTDB taxonomy): Bacteria > Pseudomonadota > Gammaproteobacteria > Nitrococcales > Aquisalimonadaceae > Methylonatrum. The sequence continues at coordinate 10,917 of JBBDNK010000001.1, read as the reverse complement.
CTCGTGCTGCTGCCAGCGATCATCGGCGTAACCAGCGTCGTCATGGTGGTTATCAAGATCATGGTCGTGGCCCGCATGATGGCCGTCATCCGTGGTCGCGGCATGATTATCATGGTCATCGTCATGCCCGTGTACGAGCCACACGCTTTCCACAGTGACCAGGATCAGACGGTCCAGAACCGTGCCGGTACGTCCCAGAACCCCTACCACGCGGTACGGGTGCTCGTCGTGTACGTCTCCGCCCGCCGCGGATGAACCGTCGCTGATGCCGTGCACGCCGTGGAATGTGTCGCCGATGCCGAGACCGGTACGTCTGGCAACGTCTGCGCCGATGGTGGCCTCCTGGTCAGCGGTCCAAAGCCGGCCTTCCACGGCCGTACCACCGTAATGGCGGACATAGGCGTGATTACTGCCAATGATCCGATGGCCTCCGTAACTGTCCCCCAGGGCCAGAGGGATAACGCCGCTAACCAGCGGATGGCGTTGGACCCAGAGGGCATCCTCCAGCGGAATGTTGCCGGTTGGGGTGTCGAGGTGAAAAATGGTCGATAGTATGAGCTGCATGGGGCTGCCCTTGGAGCCCACGACCAGGTCGATGCCCTGGGCGTCCCGGGTCATGCGTTGTTCCATCTGATGATTGAACAGCAGCAGCACGGTAATGGTGGCGATGCCAACGGCGAGCAGCAGAATGTTCAGCAAGGCGCTCAATGCGTTGCGCCGCAGATAGGCGAGACTGAGCGTAGCCAGGTTCATGCGGCTGCCCCGATCTCGAGCCGATGCGGAATTCTCGACGCCAACCGCCGGTCGTGGGTGGCGATTACCAGCGTCGCGCCGCAGGCGGCGGCCTGGTCCACCAGCAGGCTGAGAACGCGCTCGCAGTTATGGTCGTCGAGGGCGGACGTGGGTTCATCAGCCAGGATCAGGGCAGGGCGATTGAGTACCGCCCGGGCGATGGCAACCCGCTGGGCCTGCCCTTGGCTTAATCGGCGCGGATAGGCGGCCGCCTGGCCCGGCAGATCCAGGTGCTCCAGCAGTGCGCTGATGCGCGCCTGGTCGACGGGCAGGCCGGCAAGGTACTGTGCCAGCGCCAGGTTCTGGCGTACCGTAAGGGCTTCGACCAGGTGCAGCGTCTGGAAAACCAGCCCGACATGGCGAGCGCGGAATCGGTCCAGGGTACGGCCTCGCAGCGTATCGAGAGGCACGTCCGCCACGGATACGCGGCCCGTGGTCGCGCTCAGCAGGCCGGCGGCGAGATGCAGCAGGGTACTTTTGCCGCCGCCGGATGGACCGAGTACCAGCCAGTGCTCGCCGCGCGCGGCTTGCCAGTCCGGTATTCGGACGGTCGGGCCGCTGCTGAAGTGTTGTTCAACTTGATCGAAACGCAGCATTCAGGACTCCGAATCCGCACTGCCGGATAAAAGCTTATACGCACCGTGCGCACGTTTGCGTGAACCAGGCCGGGTTCAAGACTTTTCCGCGGAGATGATACCGATGACTGAGCGCAGGTCCATACCCGTCAACCTCATTACCGGCTTCCTGGGTGTGGGCAAGAGCACCGCCATACGCCACCTGTTGGAGTCGGCCCCGAAATCCGAGCGCTGGGCGGTACTGGTGAACGAGTTCGGGCAGGTGGCGGTGGATCCGGCGGCGCTCGATACGGGCGCCGGTTCAGATCGTGTCACCATCCGTGAACTGCCGGGTGGATGCCTGTGCTGCGTGCTGGGGGCGCCGTTGCGGGTTACGTTGACCCGCCTGATCAGGGAGGTGCGCCCGGACCGTCTGCTGATCGAACCATCCGGCATTGGTCATCCCGCCCGGGTGCTGGATACGCTGCGCGGCGAGGGGCTTGGGTCGGTGCTGGATGTGCGGGCAACGGTGTGCCTGGTTGATCCCCGGCAGCTACAGGACAGGCGCGTCAGCGAACACCCGGTATTCCGGGATCAGGTGGAACTGGCCGATGTGCTGGTCGCCAACAAGCAGGATCTGGCCGACGCGGAGACGCTGGCGGGATTCCATGCCTGGGCCATGGGGCAATTCCCTCCCAAGGCGCGGGTCGCGGGCGTAAGTCATGGCTGGATCAAGCTGCCCTGGCTGGATGTGGAAACAGACTCGGCGAGGCGTGCGCATTTTCCGCACCTGCACGATGAGGTGGACGCCGCCGTCAGAGAGCCCGAGGTGTCCTTCAAGGCACCACCTCCGGCGCGGCCGGTGCGTCTGCCAAGCGCCGGGCAGGGGCTTCAGGCCTGTGGTTGGATCTTCAGCCCCGATGACAGTTTTGACCGGGTCCGCCTGCTCCACATGCTCGCGGCGCTGGACGGGCCGAGCCGCATCAAGGGCGTGTTCCACTGCGGACGTGACTGGCTGCTGGTCGACCGGGTGGGAGAGACACTGCAACATCGCGCCTGCGCCTGGCGCCGGGATAGTCGAGTGGAACTGCTTGCCACCGCCGGAGAGGCACCGGACTGGGACGATATCGAACGCCTGTTATTGGATTGTCTGCAGCGGCAAAAGGCGGATAATCGCGATACGCTCCATGGAAATAGATCAGTGTCTCCCTAGGTGACCCGAATCACGCCCATCATGCCGGCCGCTTCGTGCTCCATGATGTGGCAGTGAAACATCCAGTCACCGGGGTTGTCCGCGACCAGCAGGATGTCAATCGCGTCGCGGGCCTCAAGCAGTACACTGTCCCGCCATTCCTCATGGGCAAGGGGTTCGCCGTTACGGCGCTCGACTCGGAATACATGGCCGTGGAGGTGGATTGGATGCGGCCAGGACGTTTCGTTACGTAGCCGCAGCCGATAGCTGCGGCCGCGAACCAGGGTGAGCATCGCGGGCATCTGGTGGCCGTGAGCGGCTACGCCATTAATGGCCCAGAACCGTCCGCGTCTCGCCAGTTCGCGAACCGCGAGCCGTTCTCCGTCCAGCATCGCGGTATGCATGCCGCCCATGGCGCCGCCGGTGAAGGTCATGGTGTGGGTTTCCGCAGTGGCGGCGTCCGGTACCGCCAGCGGATTCGGCGGCAGTGTCCGGGAGCGCTCCGGCATCCGGTCGCGCAGCGGCGCAGCCGCATGCACGAGCTCGAGCAGACGGTAGGCGCGGCCGGGGTAGTAATCGTCGATGAGGTCCAGCCGGCTGCCCGGGTCGCCGGTAATGTCGACAAGCACATCGGCGCGCATCGACGGACCGAGCACCACGCGGTTGCGCTCGGGCCGGAATGGCTTCACCGGGTGGCCGTCGGTGGCGATCACCCAGGCCTCGGTGCCGGTGAAATTGAGTGCGACGATCCGGGCATTGGCGGCGTTGATCAGGCGGATGCGTATACGCTCGCCAGTGCGTACGTCGAGGCCGTCGGGCAGTGCGCCATTGATGGTCACGGTATTGCCGATGCGGCCGCCGTGGCTGAGATCATGAAAACGGCCGAAATCCTCGCGAATGGCGGCATCTGCTTCCAGCCGCCAGTCATCCAGCATCCAGGTGAGCTCTCGATCCGCCGCAACCGGCTCCACTTCTTCGACGATCAACGGCCCGCTCAGACCCCGGCCAAGCTGTTCGCTGCCGGACGTGTGGGGGTGGTACCAATAGGTGCCGGCGTCCGGCAACGCAAACTGGTAATCGAAGGACTCGCCCGGCGCAATGGGAGGCTGGGTCAGGTGTGGCACGCCGTCCATCGCATTGGGCAGGCGTATGCCGTGCCAGTGCACCGTGGTGTCCTGGGGCAGGCCGTTTTCCACCGAGGCCCGCAGCGTGGCGCCCTGGGCAAGCCGAATCTCCGGGCCTGGAACCGTGCCATTGTATGCCCAGGCGTCGGTATCCCCGTAGGCTCCGACCAGGTTGACCGTGGCCGGGGCGGGTCGCAGGGTCAGTACGGCGGCATCGAGCCCGGCGTTGCGGGCGAGCAGGGTGTGGGGCAGCAGTAGGCCGGTGGCGGACATCCCAGTGAGCCGAAGGAACTGGCGTCGGTTCATTGCAAGGTAACCATAGGGTTAATTGTCAGCATTACCACACTAGCGTCGCCCGGCATTCGAGAAAAGCCTGCGGCATTGCGGAGCCGGTTCAGGTGTCGTGAAAGGGTTTGCCGCTGCCCGCCATCTGCCGCAGTAGCGCCGTGGGGGCAAAACGGTCGCCATGACGCTGTTGCAGCTCCTCCAGGCGTTGCACCAGCCTGTCGATACCGTAGCTGTCCATGTAGCGGAAAGGACCACCCAGAAAAGGCGGGAAGCCAATACCGAAGATGGCGCCGATATCGCCGTCCCGAGCCGAGCGGATAACACCTTCCTGCAGACAGCGGGCGGCCTCGTTGAGCATCATGAAAACCGTGCGATCGATGATTTCGGAGGCGTCCATGGCGGATGACGGCTGTACGTCGAGCAGCGTGTAGACGGCCTCGTCGACCTGCTTCCCGCCTTTGCGCTTCTTGCCGCCATACACGTAGAAACCCTTGTTGCTTTTCTTGCCGTGGCGTCCGTCTTCGAGCAAGACGCTCTCGGCGCCGGCAGGCTGCATCCGCTCGCCGAAGGCCTGGTGCAGAATGCCGCCGACCTTGGCGCTGACGTCCAGCCCCACCTCATCAAGCAGCGCGAACGGGCCGACGGGGAACCCGAAGTCAACCAGCGATTTGTCGATACGGTCAATTGCCACGCCTTCCCGCAGCAAATGACTTGCCTCGTTGATGTAAGGGCCGAGGATGCGGTTGACGTAGAAGCCCGCGCCGTCCCTGACGACGATGACGGTTTTACCCTGTTGCCGGCCGACGTGAACGGCGGTGGCGATGACATCCGGCGCGGTGCGGTCGGTGGCGATAACTTCCAGCAGCGGCATTTTCTCCACCGGCGAGAAATAATGCATGCCGACCACGTTCTCGGGGCGCTTGGCGGCTTCGGCGAGTTCGGCAATCGGTATGGAAGATGTGTTACTGGCGAAGATGGTGTGCTCGGGGCAATGCGCCTCGATATCGCGAATCATGCCGTGCTTGAGCTCGACGTCCTCGAACACCGCCTCAATCACCAGATCCACTCTGCCGAATCCGGAAAAATCCAGAGTGGGGGTAACGCGGTTGAGCTGCAGTTTGCCGTCGAACGGCGAGATGGAGCGGCGTTTGACGCGTTCGCCGATGCGCGTGTCGACGTACTGCATGCCCTTGCTCAGGCCATCCGTTGAAACATCCTTCAGCCGCACGGGCATTCCGGCGCGGCTGGCGGTGACCAGGCTGATGCCGGCACCCATCAACCCCGCACCCAGTACGCCGACCCTGTTCACCTTGCGCGGTTGCGCCTCGGTATCGGTGCCGGAACCCTTCTTCATCGCCACCGTGGCGAAATAGAGCTGCATCAGTTGGCGGGCCTGAGGCGTCATGGCCAGCTCGCCGAAGCGTCGCGCCTCGAGTTCCAGGCCGCGCTTTCTGCCTTCGCTGATGCCGGTCTCCACACACGCGATAATCGCGGGTGCAGCCGGGTAGTTGCCCCTGGTTCTGGCTTCGGTCTGCTTGCGGGCCTGATCGAAAAGGAATCTGCGGCCCAGAGGATTGTCCTCGAGCAGCCGGCTCTGCAGTGTGGCTCTGCGTCCGCCCGGCGCCGTGCCGGCAGCGAGTTCGCCTATCAGTTTCACCGCCGCGTCCAGCAGGATGGTCCGCGGCACGACGTCGTGCACCAGCCCCAGGTGCCGTGCACGGTCAGCATTCACCTGCCTGCCGGTCAGCATCAGGTCCAGGGCGGCCTGAATCCCGGTCAGCTTCGGCAGGCGCTGTGTTCCGCCGCTGCCCGGGAGCAGGCCGAGCTTCACTTCCGGCAGGCCCATGGTGGTTTTCGGGTCATTGCTGGCGACCCGGCCCCGGCAGGCCATGGCCAGTTCCAGGCCACCGCCCAGGCAGATGCCATGGATGGCGGCAACGACCGGGACCCGGAAATGCTCCAGCCGATCGAACAATGCCTGGCCGGCTCGTGACAGCTCGGTTGCCTCCTGTGCCGAGCGGCTGGCCGCAAGCATGTGCACGTCGGCCCCGGCGATGAAGGAGTCCGCCTTGCCGCTGATGAAGACGACGCCGCGAATCTGGTCGTTTCGCTCAAGCTCGTCGAACAGCACGGGCGCCTGCTCCATGACCTCGGCACGCAGCACATTCATGCTCTCGCCGGGGACGTCGATGGTGATGACGGCAATACCGTCGTTGCGGATAGCGAGACTGAAGACGTTGTCCGCGGTTGCGCTTGCAGTCGTCTGCGTCCCCATTACGCCACCTCCAGTACCATTGCCGCACCCAGTCCGCCGGCCGCACAGGCCGTTGTCAGCGCGGTGCCGCCGCCCCGGCGGCGCAACTCGTTGAGTGTCTGCATGATCATCCGTCCGCCGGTGGCGGCAAAGGGATGGCCGTAGGCGATGGAGCCGCCGAGTACGTTGAACGTATCGGGGTCCACTTCGCCGATCGGCTCGCCGCGGCCCAGATGCTTTTCGGCGAACTCTCTGGACGGCCAGTTCCTGATGTTGGCCAGGGTCTGGGCCGCGAAGGCTTCGTGCATGTCCACCAGGGTCAGATCGGACAATCGCAGCCCGGCCCGCTCCAGCGCCAGCGGTGTGGCGTAGGAGGGCCCCATGAGGGCGTCGTTGAAGGGATCGATGGCGGTAAACGCCCAGGAGCGGATGAAGCCGACCGGCGCGTGGCCCAGTGCCCGCGCCCGGCTTTCCTTCATCAGCAGCAGGGTGGATGCGCCGTCGGTCAATGGCGTGGAGTTAGCCGCGGTAACGGTGCCGTGGCGGCGGTCGAACGCCGGTCGCAGCTTTGCAAGCGTTTCGATGCCGGAGTCGCCGCGTATGTTGTTGTCTCGCTGCAGGGCTTTCTTGTACGGCGGCACGTAGGCGGTCATGACCTCGCTGTCGAGTTTGCCGTCTTCCCAGGCCTGATGGGCTCGCTGATGGGAGCGTAGCGTGAACTGGTCCTGTTCCTCGCGGGTGATGCCGTGATTACGCGCCATTTGCTCGGCGATATCGCCCATGCCCAGATTGGTGGAGAAGTCCTTGACCGCGGGCGGGTTTGGGGCCAGATCGCGAGGCCTGATGGCGCGGAACAGTTTGATCTTTTCGGACAGCGTTTTCGCCTTGCTGGCATGAATAAGCGCCCGGGAGAGCTTCTTGCTGAACTGGATCGGCAGCACCGACGCGGAATCCGCGCCGCCGGCCATGCCGATCTCGATCTCGCCCTGACGGATGGCGCAGGCAATGTCGGCGGTGGCCTGAAAACTGGTGGCGCAGGCCCGGGACACCGAATAGGCGTCGGTGGCCGGGCTCATGCCGGTGCCCAGAACCACCTCACGGGCGATATTCGGCGCTTCCGGAAGTATGCCAACCTGGCCGTAAACCATGCGCTCGATCAGCGCTGGGTCGATATCCATGCGCGCCAGCAACTCGTTTGTGACCATGATGCCGAGGTCGATCGCGCTCAGGTCCCGGAAGTCCGTGAGCTGGCGGGCAAACGGTGTTCTCAGGCCCGCCACCACGGCAACCCGGTCCGGGGATGCGTTATTGCGCTTCAGGGTGTTCTTCGCCACCACGTCCTCCTGGCTCGCTTACATGTTCAGCTCTGTGTTCCTCGACTTATTATCGGCCCTGTTTCCGTCATGACGCGCGGGCCTCGCCACGGGATGCCGCGGACTTGCCACGCCGCCATTGATGCATGCGCCCCAGCAGGCGCAGCGCGCCTTCGGGGGCGTGCGCCTTCTTCCACTCGCCGGCGGCAAATTTGTTGGCTTCCGACAGCGTGGGATAGATGTGAATGGTGCCGAGAATCTTGTTCATGCCAATCCGGTGCTTCATGGCGGTGATGTACTCCGTTATCAATTCGCCCGCGTGTTCACCGACGATGGTAACGCCGAGAATGCGGTCCCGTCCCGGTTCCGTAAGTACCTTCACGAAGCCTTGCGCCGCACTGTCGGCAATGGCTCGGTCGAGGTCATCAATGCCGTAGCGCGTAATTTCGCAGGCGATGCCTTGCGCTTCGGCTTCCTGCTCGTTCAGGCCGACTCTGGCCACCTCCGGCTCGGTGAACGTGGCCCAGGGGATCACCGAATAATCGACCTTGAAGCGCCTGAATACGCTGAACAGTGCGTTGACGCTGGCGAACCAGGCCTGATGGGCGGCGGTGTGGGTAAACTGATAGGGGCCGACCACATCGCCGCAGGCGTAAATGTTGGGGAATCTGGTCTGTAAATAGTCATCAACGGCGATTGTGCCACGATCCGTGACTGGAACCCCCAGTTCCTGCAGGCCGAAGCCCTCGGTATTGGGTGTACGTCCCACGGCGACCAGAATGCGGTCGAACGCAATGTGCACCTGCTCGCCGTTATGTTCGCACACCAGTATTGAGGCATTGTCCTGGCGTTTAATCTCAATCGCCCGATGAGACGTCAGCACGCGCACGCCTTCCGCTTCGAATCGGGCACGCAGCAGATTGGATACCTCGCGGTCCTCACGCATCAGCAGCCTTGGTGCCATCTCCACCTGCGTAACCTGACTGCCGAGACGCGCGAAGCACTGGGTGAGTTCGCTGCCCACGGGTCCCCCGCCCAGTACCACCAGCCGCTTTGGAAGCTCCCGCAGCCCCCAGAGAGTGTCCGACGTCAGGTAATCGACTTCGGCCAGGCCTGGTATGGGTGGGACCAGCGGCCGCGCCCCGGTGGCGATGACGATGGACCGGGTGGTGATGACGCGTCCGCCAACCTCCACCGTCCAGGGCGACGTGATTCTGGCATCGCCGGCGACGCAGTCCACGCCTAACGCCGTGTAACGTTCTACGGAATCGTGGGGCGCTATCTCCCTGATGACGGTCTGAATGCGGTCCATGACCTCGCCGAAATCGAACTCCGCGGATGCCGTATGCACGCCGAATTCCTTTGCGCGTTTCACGTCGGAGAGAAACCTGGCGGTGCGGATCAGGGCCTTGGAGGGGACACAGCCGGTATTCAGGCAATCACCCCCCATGCGCTCACGTTCGATCAGGGTAACGCTGGCGCGGACGGTGGCGGCGATGTAGGCCGAGACCAGCCCCGCGGATCCGGCGCCGATGACTACCAGGTTACGGTCGAAGCGCCGAGGTCTGGGCCAGCCCTTGTAGATGCGACGCGCCTGTATCAGCGAGACGGTCCAGCGCGCGAGCAGCGGGAACAGCCCCAACAGCACGAAGGAGCCGAGCAGGGTTGGCGAGAGTATGCCGCCCAGTGAGTCGACACGGCCGAGTTGAGTGCCGGCATTCACATAAATCAGCGTCGCCGGCAGCATGCCGGCCTGACTGATCAGGTAATAGGGCAGCACCCGCATGCGGGTCACACCCATGACCAGGTTGATGACGAAGAACGGGAAAACCGGCACCAGCCTCAGCGTGAACAGATAAAGGAGGCCGTCCTTGTTGATGCCGCGATTAATGGCATCGAGGCGGTAGCGGAAGCGCCGTTCAACGAATGTCCGCAACAGGAACCGCGCGGTCAGGAATGCCAGCGTCGCACCGATTGTTGAAGCGAAGGATACCAGCAGCGTCCCCCACCAGAGCCCGAATAGCGCGCCCGAGGCCAGAGTCAGAATCGCCGCGCCGGGCAGGGACAGGCCGGTGGCGATAACGTAGACCAGGAAAAAGGCGGTGGCGGTTACCGCCGGATTGGATTCAACCCGGCTCTGCAACTGCGTCATCTGTTCGTTGAGATAATCCAGGCTCAGGAAGTGGCCGAGATCGAGGATATAAAACAGCGCGATGGCCGCCACAACCGCGCCGGCGAGCAGAATGCGAGTGCGGATCACCGGTCAGTCCTCGTCGTCGTCCACGGCGCCGGTTCGCGCCGCGGTGAATTTGAGGTCGCCGTACCAGGCCCGAGCGGTTTTGCCGGTGTTGTCGCAGTCGGTCATGATGGCAACCGCACTGATGGTATCCGTCTCGACGCCGTGAAACCGCTTGAAGTCCGCGCGCACGTTAACCTCCTCGGTATGCCAGGTGCCGGGCTCGGCAGGGGAGCCGGAGCGCATTGCTATCATGCGTGCCTGGGAAAGGAAGGGATTGGGCCAGTCGCTACCGCGGGGCATTCTGCTCGCCCATACGTAGTTTAGCGCCCGTGTCCGCCAGTGCAGTATGGGGTTTTCCCTGACCACGTAAATGCGCGCGGCAAAATCATCGCCTGTACGTATGGTCTCATCGGTATGATTGAATGTATTATCCACCCGCCAACTCCAGCGCAATATCGGTGTATGCCGCAAATTGATGGTTTGCCGATAGAATAGGCCGGAGGCAGCATTGTTACACTCTGCGCTCAAAACGTTGCGTCCGTCGATTTCCACCAGTCGGTAGTCGGTCTCACCCTTGAACGCATGCGGCTCCCAATCGCTGATATCCTTGTCACTGAAGGCGCCGATTACTCGCTCGGCAGCCGTTACCGGCAGGTAGAGGCTCAGTAGAACGATTAGCGCTGATGTCCGGAACCGTCGCTGCATTTTGTCTGTCCTCTCTGCAACCGTGGTCATGTTGACAGCAATGGCCGGGGATAGGCGTACGTATGGTTGCGTATTGGACCCATGACCTGATCGTGGGGTAATCAATTGTGCTCTGCCCACTTGGAATTCTGAATGAAAGCCTCCATCAACTAGGTTTTTCTAATCAATCCGGTGGTACAGAGCATTTTGCTGGAGGATATATCCTTGATGAAGGGTTTGAATCTGCGTGAACTTGACAGGGATCAGTTGCTGGCGCTGCAGGAAGCGGTGGAACGTGAGCTGGACAATCGACAGTTCGAAGAGCGCCTGCGCTGGGAAGCACGGCGCATGATGCAGAAGGGTCCGGAGGCGATCGACGGTACCGCCCGCTAAACGAACGTCATTGCGGGGCTTTCTGCTAGGGAGACACTGATGTATTCCCATGGAGCTCTGGCTTTGCAGCGTGCCCGGGGGCAA